>CAWCSJ010000040.1:0-204142 GCA_963798185.1 uncultured Acidobacteriaceae bacterium | reverse complement strand
TGTTTCAGTCCACGCGCTGCAATGTCTTTGCGGTAGTGCATGCCGTCGAAGCGGATCTTCATGACTGCGTCGTAGGCGCGCTCTACCGCATCCGGCAAATCTTTGCCGCGCGCGGTCACGCCCAGCACGCGCCCGCCGGAGGTGTAATATGCGCCATCGCGCCGCGTGGTCCCGGCATGAAAAACTTTTACGCCGTAAATCCGCTCCGCCTCGTCAAGGCCGCTGATGCGCTTGCCCGCCTCGAACCCGCCCGGATATCCGCCCGAGGCCATCACAACGCAGACGGCGGGATCTGGTGTCCAGCGAAAATCGCCCTCGCTGATGCGGCCCTCGATCGACGCCTCAATGGCTTCGAGCAGGTCGCTTTCCATGCGCATCATGATGGGCTGGGTCTCGGGGTCGCCGAAGCGGCAGTTGAACTCCAGCACCATCGGCCCGCGTGCCGTCATCATGATGCCGCAATAAAGTATGCCTTTGTACTCGGCGCCCTCGGCCTTCATGCCGGCGATGACCGGGCGCGCAATGTGGGTCACCAGCCAGTCGCGCATCTGAGCATCGACCATCTGGTCGGTGGAATAGGCGCCCATGCCGCCGGTGTTGGCACCCTGATCGTCGTCGGCGATGCGCTTGTGGTCTTGCGCCGCCACCAGCGGGACCACCCGCTCGCCGTCGCTCATCAACAGGAACGACAGCTCTTCGCCCTCCAGGCATTCCTCCAGCACGACGCGCGATCCGGCCTCGCCCACCATTTTGCCGCTGAGCATCTCTTCGGCGGTGCGTTGCGCGTCGTCTTTGCTCGGGGCGATGACGACACCCTTGCCGGCGGCCAGGCCATCGGCCTTTACCACGACCGGAGTATGAAATAACTTGAGCGCCTCGCGAACTTCTTCCTTGCTGGTGCAGACCGAGTATTTCGCCGTCGGGATGCGGTGGCGCTGCATGAATTCCTTGGCGAAGCTCTTGCTCGACTCCAGTTGCGCGGCGGCGCGAGTGGGGCCGAAGACCGGCCAGCCGCGCCTCTGGAACTCGTCCACCACACCGAGCGTCAGCGGCAGTTCGGGACCCACCACAGTGACGTCGGGACTGAGCCGGCTGGCAAGCTGCACCATGGAATCCAGGCTTTTGATGTCCACGGCGACGCATTCGGCGTCGGCTGCAATACCGCCATTGCCGGGAGCGCAGTAAATCTTGGTGACCCGCGGTGACTGCCGCAGCTTCCATACGAGCGCGTGTTCGCGACCACCGCTACCGAGGACGAGGACCTTCATGAGGACGATGCTCCGCCGCCACCGTGGCATTGGAAAAAAACGATTTGCGGAGCGAAAAGAAAGAGTAGGTGTGCGGTGCGCCCAATGTCAAACTTGCCGGCGGGATTGGGGAAAACGCCCGTTATACTTTAGGTGAGGATGTGAATCCACGGCGACCCCTTTGCCGCGGCTTTGCTGCTCGGTGAATCTTGAACCCGAAACCCCAGGCACCGCCCGACTCGCTGGATGTGCGACCGGATGAACTCCGAAGCGCCGACCTCGGACATGTGTCTTTGGAGGGAATGCACAGCACCGTCGCGGTGCCGCACCATGATGCCGGCTTCTGGCAGCAGTGGCGGGCATTCGTGGGGCCGGCAATTCTGGTCAGCGTCGGCTACATGGACCCCGGCAACTGGGGCACCGACCTGCAAGGCGGCGCGCAATATAAGTACGGATTGTTGTGGGTGGTGGCTCTGGCCAGCCTGATGGCCATCTTTATGCAGGTCATCTCCGCGCGGCTGGGCGTGGTGACCGGCAAGGACCTGGCGCAATGCTGCCGCGACTGGTATCCCAAGTGGACGCGCTGGCCCAATTGGCTGATGAGCGAAGTCGCCATCGGCGCATGCGATCTGGCGGAGGTGCTGGGCAGCGCGGTCGCCCTGAACCTGATGTTCCATATCCCGCTGCTTTGGGCGGTCATCATCACCGGCCTGGACGTACTGCTGTTGCTGGCGTTGCAGCGCTTTGGAATGCGCACCATCGAGGCCATTGTCGTCCTGCTGATCGCGACCATCAGCGTGTGCTACTTCATCGAGATTTTCGTCCTTCCGCAGACCCAGCCCAGCTTTCTGGAAATGGGACGGGCACTGATTTCGCCGCAGCTTCGCCAGGCGGGAATGTTGTATGTCGCCGTCGGCATGATCGGCGCGACCGTGATGCCGCACAACCTGTACTTGCACTCGGCCCTGGTGCAGAGCCGCAAACTGCAAAAGGACGAACTGTCGATGCGGCGCGCCGTGCGCTTCAACACCATCGACTCAACCGTGGCCCTGACCATCGCCTTCTTCGTGAACGCGGCCATCCTGGTGCTGGCGGCCATGGTGTTCTTCGGCAAAGAAAGCGTCACGTTGGCCGGCGGGCACGTAGTCATGTTCGGAGCGAACAGCGATTGGATTCGCGTCGCCTATTTGACGCTGGCGCCGTTGTTGGGGACGGCGGTTGCGAGCACATTGTTTGCTGTGGCCCTGCTGGCCAGCGGCCAGAGCAGCACCATCACAGGTACGCTCGCCGGGCAGGTCGTGATGGAAGGCTTCATGCATTGGCGAATCAAACCGTGGGTGCGGCGGCTGATCACGCGCACGCTCGCCATTCTGCCGGCGGTCTTCATTATCGGCTTGCGCGGCGACAGCAGCGTTACCGATCTGCTGGTCCTCAGCCAGGTAATCCTGGCCTTGCAGCTTCCGTTTGCGATGTTCCCGCTGTTGCAGTTCACCAGTTCCGGCAAACGGATGGGGAGTTGGAAGAATGGTTGGTTCCTGCTGCTCGCGGGTTGGGGCAGTGCTATCCTGATCACCGCTATGGACGCTTACAGCTTGCCCGAATCGCTGAAAGCAGCGTGGCAAGTGATTGCCGGAGGATAGCAGGTTCGGCAGGCGAAACTTGGGATGTACCACAATGTATGACACCATTCTCGTGACGTTGGACGGTACGCCGACCGACCGCGCGATCATCGAGCACATCAAAGAGCTGGCGAAGCTGGCGCACAGCCGCCTGGTATTGTTGCATGTCGCCGACGGATGGGCGGCCCGCACCTATGGCCGGGACGCGATCAGCGCGGAAATCGCGGAAGACACCGCGTACCTGGAGAAAGTTCGCGCGGAGTTTCAATCCATCGGTATTCCCGCGGAGGCTGAATTGGCGTACGGCGAGCCGGTCAAGGAAATCATCAACTGGGTGCAGCGCAAGGGCTGCGATCTGGTGGCGATGAGCACCCACGGACACCGCTTCCTGGCCGACCTGTTTCTGGGCACCACAGCAACGCAAGTTCAGCACAGCGTCAGCGTGCCTGTCCTCCTGCTCAGGGCGAAATAACCGTTGGACACGAGAG
Organism: uncultured Acidobacteriaceae bacterium; assembly: GCA_963798185.1. Lineage (GTDB taxonomy): Bacteria > Acidobacteriota > Terriglobia > Terriglobales > Acidobacteriaceae > Bog-257. The sequence continues at coordinate 200,788 of CAWCSJ010000040.1, read as the reverse complement.
CAATGATTCGGGGCTTCTCGTTCCTGCTACTGGCGTTGTTTCTGGCCGCGGCGCTGGTGGCTGCGGCACAGCAGCAGGACCCGTCCAGCAATCCGCCGCCAAGCGCAGCCCCGGACGATGCCGTAGCCAATCCTGCCAGACCCACCGTCTCCACCCCCGCCACCCTCACCCCGGTTGGCTATTTTCAATTTGAGACCGGAGTTCTGGCGGCATGGAACTCGCCCGGAGTGTCGTCGCAGCAGAGTCTCGACGAAGTAATAAAGTTTTCGCTTTCACACTGGCTCGAGTTGTTGGCCAGCTCAACGCCATATGCGCATTCCAGCGCGCCAGGTCAACCTGTCAATGGCTCAGGGGATGTCGTTCTCGGAGCCCAAGCAGTTATCCATCACGGGGAAGGCGCGCAACCGACAGTTGCACTGAGTTACTTCGGCCGGGTTTACAGCGGAGATGCGCCTGACCTTGACATCGGCAGCTTCCGAAACTCAGCGATCCTGCTGGTCAGTGCCAACGTGAAAGGCTTCCACTACGACACCAACTATCTCTTCAATGAAGTCGTCAACGGCGCAGTTCGCCGGGCCCAGTTTGGGCAGACGCTTTCGGTGTCACATTCGCTGGGGAAGAGATTCGGAATCTCGGGCGAAATCTGGCATTTCACTCAGCCTTTCCTGCGCAGCAATACCGTCGGCAACTTGTGGGCGCTGAACTGCAATGTGCGGAAGAATCTAGTGCTGGATGGTGGTTTCAATCGTGGTTTGACCAGTACGTCCACGCGTTGGGAAGCGTTTGCCGGATTCACTTACCTGCTGCCGCGCAAAGTCAAACTGCACTGACGCCCCTATCCACTTCCCACCTCGGCAGTTTAAGATGATTAGTTCCGCTTTTTATAAAGCTGCAGCCAGCTTTAGCTCCTCTACATAATAGAAGGGACTCATCCATGAACAGTTTTGGCAGTCGTTCCGCTCTCCGCGTGGGCAAGCGGGAATTTGAAATCTACCGCCTTGACGCGCTGGAAAAGCAGGGCTGCGCGGTCGCGCACCTGCCGTATTCACTCCGCATCCTGCTGGAGAACCTGCTGCGCCGCGAAGACGGCAAGGCGGTGAAGGCCGACGATATTCGCGCTCTCACGTCGTGGACGGGCAAGACCGTCCCGGTGCAGGAGATTGCGTTCATGCCCAGCCGCGTGCTGTTGCAGGATTTCACCGGCGTGCCCGCAGTGGTGGACCTGGCCGCAATGCGCGATGCCATGAAGGCACTGGGCGGCGATCCCACGCTCATCAACCCGCTGCAACCAGCGGAACTGGTGATCGACCACTCGGTGCAGGTGGATGAGTTCGGCACGCCCCAGGCGTTTCAGCTCAACGCCGAACTGGAATTCCAGCGCAATAAGGAGCGCTACGCCTTCCTGCGCTGGGGGCAGACCGCGTTCAAGAACTTCGCCATTGTGCCGCCCGACACCGGCATTGTTCACCAGATCAACCTCGAATACCTGGCGCGCGTCGTGTTCGTCGGGGCGAACGGCAAATCCGGCAAGCCGATGGCTTACCCCGATACGCTGGTCGGGACCGATTCGCACACCACCATGATTAACGGCTTGGGCGTGCTGGGCTGGGGCGTGGGAGGAATCGAGGCCGAGGCCGCGATGCTGGGACAGTCGGTCTCCATGCTGATCCCGCAGGTCATCGGCGTGCGCCTGAAGAACCAGTTGCGCGAAGGCTCGACCGCAACTGATCTGGTCCTAACCGTGACCGAGATGCTGCGCAAGAAGGGCGTGGTCGGCAAGTTCGTCGAGTTCTTTGGCCCCGGCCTGCACAACCTGCCGCTCGCCGATCGCGCCACCATCGCCAACATGGCGCCCGAATATGGCGCGACCTGCGGCATCTTCCCGGTGGACGAAGAGACGCTGCGTTATCTCCGCCTCAGTGGCCGCACCGAAGAACACATCAGCATCGTCGAGGCCTACTTCAAGGAGCAGGGACTGTTCCACACTGCCGACTCGCCCGAGGCGGAATACACCGACGTGCTGGATTTCGATCTCGCGACGGTTGAGCCCAGCATTGCTGGACCGAAGCGTCCGCAGGACCGCGTGGCCCTGTCGGCTGCCGCGAAATCATTCGAGCAGGCTTTGCCGGGTCTGCTGAAGCCCGGCCAGCAGGTTCCTCCCAAGCAGGCAGCCCGCTGGGAGGGTGAGGGCGGAAATCCGGAGGGAGTGGATACCCAGCACGACATCATCGAAGAGCACGTGGTACTGACCCAGGCGCTCACGCACGGCAGCGTCGTCATCGCAGCCATCACCAGTTGCACCAATACGTCAAATCCATCGGTGCTGATCGCGGCGGGATTGTTGGCCAAGAAAGCAGTCGAGAAAGGGTTGACCGTGCCGTCGTGGGTGAAGACCTCGCTGGCGCCGGGTTCGATGGTGGTTACCGACTACCTTACGCGCTCAGGATTGATGCCCTACCTGGAGAAGCTGAAGTTCAACCTCGTCGGCTACGGTTGCACGACATGCATCGGCAACTCAGGCCCGTTGCCGCAGGAAGTGTCGAATGTCATTACCGAGAAAGACCTGGTGGTGGCGTCGGTGCTGAGCGGGAATCGCAACTTCGAGGGCCGCATCAACTCTGAAGTTCGCGCCAACTATTTGATGTCGCCGCCGCTGGTGGTGGCCTTCGCGCTGGCCGGCCGCGCTGATATCGACATGTACAACGAACCGCTCGGCTACAGCCGCAACGGCAAGCGCACGGCGGTTTATCTGAAAGACATTTGGCCCACCTCGAAAGAAGTGAACGACGTGCTGGCGCAGTACGTTACCGGCGACATGTTCCAGAACGCCTACAGCAAAGTCTTCGAGGGCGATGAGCGCTGGCGCAGCCTCCAGGTGCCTGAGGGAGAGACCTTTGCGTGGCAGGAGAGCTCGACCTATGTGAAGAATCCTCCCTACTTCGACAACATGCCGAAGACGCCGGCGCCGGTGAACGACATCTCTGGCGCTCGCGTGCTCTGCTATCTGGGGAACAGCGTTACCACCGACCACATCTCACCCGCCGGCTCCATCAAGCCGAATAGCCCGGCCGGACAGTACCTGATCGCGCATGGCGTCAGCGTGGGCGACTTCAACTCCTACGGATCGCGCCGCGGTAATCACGAAGTCATGATGCGCGGTACCTTCGCCAACGTGCGGCTGCGCAACAAGCTCACACCGGAGCGCGAAGGCGCGTACACCCGGCACTTGCCGGATGGCAAAGTGATGTTCATCTTTGAGGCGTCGGAGAAATACCGTGCCGAGGGCGTTCCCCTGGTGATACTGGCGGGCAAGGAGTACGGTTCAGGTTCGTCGCGCGACTGGGCGGCGAAGGGGCCAAGACTGCTCGGCGTGCGTGCGGTGCTGGCCGAAAGCTTCGAACGCATCCACCGGTCGAACTTGGTGGGCATGGGAATTCTGCCCTTGCAGTATCTCGACGATGAAAACGCAGAAACCAACGGCCTAACCGGCGAGGAGTCGTTCGACATCGTTGGGTTGACCGAAGTGCTGAAGAGTTTCGCGCCAGGCAAAACCGTGAAGGTGCGCGCCACCAGGGACGATGGCACCACGACGGAATTCGACGCGACAGTGCGCATCGATACTCCGCAAGAGGTGCAGTACTACCAGCACGGCGGGATATTGCAGTATGTGCTGAGGGGGTTGGTGCGGTAGGGTTCTTTACGCGCTGAGCTCCATGACGACCGCGACGCGCTGGTAGTCCACTGTGGGGATGAGTCGCCGGTTTCGTCGCGACACCTTCACCAAGCCGTAGTGTTCCATCGTCTTCAGGGTACGAGACAGGTTCGGCTTCTTGCGGCCAGTCTGTTCCGCCAGTTCGGCGAGCGATTGTGGCGAAGTCTTGCGAATGATTTCCAGCAGTTCGCGGTTCTTCGCGGAAAGAATCCGCGCCATGCTCTCCGTCGAGGTAAACCATACTTTGGGATCATGCGATCCGGGCTTCAATTTTCCCTGAGCGATGGCCAAGGTTCGCTGTTTCATCTGCTGGTACGTGGCTATTCCCACCCTTAGCGTTGTCATGGTACGACGCTCCCCACAGAAGGTTCTCAGCCAATGATAACTAACGGATGATTGAATTCGAACTAGTTATACTGGAAGGCAATGATTCGCACGCTGCGCCCGCTTCCGGTCAACAGTATCAAGCTCATCATTTTTGACCTCGACGGCACTCTGATCGATTCCGAATTCGACCTGGCGGCCGCGGTCAATGCCATGTTGCGTCATTTTGGCCGCAAGGAATTGCCGCTTGAGGTGATCGGCACCTACATCGGCGACGGCGCACCCATGCTTATTCGCCGCGCTCTCGGCGATCCCGCCAACAGCGGGTTTCTGCAGGAAGCGCTTAACTATTTTCTGCTCTATTATCGCGAACACAAGCTCGACAACACGCGCACCTACGAAGGCATCAGCCAGATGCTGCAGCAGGTCCTCCTGTGCGACGGTGTGCCGCGCAAGTTGGCTGTGCTGACAAATAAACCGGTGCGCGTGTCGCGCGACATCCTGGCCGGGCTGGGGCTGGCGGATTTCTTCGTTCAGGTTTACGGCGGCAACAGCTTCGAGACCAAGAAGCCCGATCCGCTCGGCGCCAATACGATCATGCGCGAGACGGACGCGGCCCCGGGCGAAACCGTGATGGTGGGTGATTCCGGGGTGGACGTGCTCACGGCCTGCAATGCGGGGTTGTGGAGTGTCGGTGTGAACTACGGATTTGCGCCGCAAACGTTGCAGCAGGTTGCTCCCGACATTCTGGTGGATACGCCGGCAGAGTTGGCGCGGGTCTTAACGGTGAGCGAACCGGCGCTGCAAGCGTAAGAGCCAGCTACTCCCGATCGGTCAAGTAAGTCCGGCTGATGCGATCGTGCCAGCAGAGGGAATCGACATCCACGAAGGCCCAGAGTAAGCCCATAGCGAACGAAGCCGTGGAGAAATAGAGGGCCAGCACGCGATGGCGACGCTGCCGCCGACTCGGTGAGTTTCCTTTGAAGGTGGTGAGGCGAATTTTCGCCATGCGCGTTCCTGCGGTGGCTCCGCCATAAACCATCAGCACGTACTGATAGACGGCCCACAGCAGGATCGGCAGTGTGGCTGCCGTCATGAGCAAAGGTTTAGAGAAGGTCAGTTTAGGCAGCATCTTGTAGCCCACAGCGGCGAAGACCACGGTGGCTAGAGCGACCAGCAGACAATCCAGAACGCCCGCGTACAGGCGGCGCGCCCTCGCGGCCGCCCGAAAAGGAAGCTCCACGCTGTCGGCGTGGGCGGCGGCCACGGGCTGCGCACCTGGCCCGAACTGCAAGCCGTCGAGAAACGGCGTGGTGGGCAACGCTTCCAGTTCCTCAGGCACATCCAGGATACGCGGCTGCTCCAGCAAGACCGGATCGGCCAAACGATACAGTTCATGTGCCCCTGCCGCCTGACGGGGGAACGCGATGACCTTGCGTTTGGGCCTGGGCCGCGGCAAGGGTGGCGGCGAGGGTTCCCGATCAATTTCAACCAACGCCTCAGGAGGAGTCGGTGGCTGACTGCACAATTCTTCAGGCGCGGGCGCCTCAGCGGGCGAGACTTCCGGCCCTGGCGCTGAAACTTCCGGCTCCTGTGTGGCGACGGCTATGGGGAGATCGCAGATGCTTGAAGTAACTACCTCGACAGGGATATCTTCCGCAGCGCTCCCCCTGGTGGCGCCAGCGAGTTGTTCCGGATTCGACGAGTCCGCCCGCGCTACGGTTATTGGGCCGCTACCGTCGTGCTCAGCAGGCGGGAACGGAAAGCGCATGCTGAACGCTCCCTCGACGCGGCGTCCGCGGCGGGTGCGATATCCGGCCACCCGCGCCTGGATTTCATTTCTCCAGATGTCGTCGGTGCCCGGCGATAAATCTGCAGAAGACTCAGAGTGTAAGGTTCGCTGGTCGGTCATGTCGTGGCGCGGCAATTCTCTCTACCCGCGTCTCTGGTAACGCACGTTACAGTGCTTTGCCCTCAAGAGCGCGGATGAATCATGAATAAAATTGAGAAAAGGAGGTCGCCGGCTCGCGTCCGTCAGGCGTGGCAAGCTGTGCACCCGGTCGCCAAAATCGCGCAACCAGTGGACATCGAGCGGGTTTAGGAGAAAATCCAGAGCTGCGTGGAACCAGCGCAAACCGATAGCGTTTTACCTCTCCGTAGGCAACGTGCTAAGTTGCAAGGTTCTGCTCAATTCAACTAAACCCAACTGAGGGGACGCCCGCTTCGCGATGATTGCCCGCATTCGAATGATTATCACGGCGCTGGTGGCCTGTCATCTGTTTCTACAACCCGGCCTGTTAACCAGCCAGTTGCGTCCGTCGGAGCCGGCGAATAGTTCGACGCAAACTGCGTCGCAATCCGGTACACCGGATGCCCCCGAAAGCCCCGCCGAACCGCAACTGCCCAACAACTCGACCTCAGATGCCGGGCCCGCACAGAAAAGTCCGCCGGGCAAGCCCGGGATTACGGTGAAAACCGATACCGGAGAGGAAGACAAGAAAACCGAAGAGATCATCCAGCAGGAGATGGAGGCGGAAGGCAACGACCAGGAACTGGGTCCTGCGCGGCCCGCCATGAACGTGCCCTTGGGCCGGGATGAAGTTCTGATTGTCGGCGACCACCAGAAAAAGGACCAGGACATCTATACCGCGACCGGCCACGTAGTGATGCGGTTCCGCAACTACATCCTGCACGCCGACCAGGTCACCTACGATTCCACCACCGGGCTGGTCAAGGCCGACGGACACGTAGTCTTCGATGGGGGCGCCCACAACGAACACCTGGTGGGCAGCCACGCCACCTACGATGTCAGCCGCGACAGCGGAACGTTTTATGACGTAGTGGGATCGACTGGGGCCAGGCTCAAGACCAAAGACATGTTCCTGACTTCCTCGACGCCTTTCTTCTTCACGGGGAAAGTCGTGGAAAAGCTTGGTCCCGATCATTACAAGGTCAACCACGGATACATTACGTCGTGCCAGCTACCGAAGCCCAAGTGGCGGTTCAACTCGCAGACGGCATTCGTGGAAACCGGCGCCGAAGCCACCATGCATCATGCGACTTTGCGCGTCGAGAATATTCCGGTCTTCTATTTTCCGTGGGTGGAACACCCCGTCGATAACCTGGGGCGCCAGAGTGGATTTCTTATGCCGCTGTTTGGCCAGTCGAACACCCGTGGCACCATCCTGGGGGACGCATTCTACTGGGCCATCAATCGCAGCAATGACGCCACGATTGGAGCTTCCTTGTACAGCGCACGGGGTTGGGCGGAACACGGCATCTTTCGCTCGATCGGTTATAACTACGTGTTCAAGGCCGAATACTTCGGAGTGATCGACGAGAAAGGCGCGCCTAAGTCGCAACCGAACCCCGGGCAAAACCAGGGCGGGCAGGAGCTGAGGGCAAACGGGACAATCATGCTGCCGGAAGGATTTCGCGGCGTACTGTCGGTCGACTATCTCAGCTCTTATTTGTTTCGCGCAGTGTTCGCTGAAGGTTACGCCTTGCAGTCCATCAGCTCGGAAGTCCGCTCCTACGGATTTCTCAGCAAGAATTGGAACGGATACGCCTTAGACTTTCAAGCGGGGCTCTACCAGTCGTACCAGAGCACGAATGCGGGAGAAGTGATCGATATCGCCCACACTCCCTCCATCGAGTTTTCTTCCGTGGAACGTCCTTTTTACCGCTCCAGCTTGATGTACGCCTACGACGTGGCGACGGAGGGCCTTTCCCGGAACGAGATGGGATTTTCAACCGCAGCGGTGGTTGGCCGCATCGATGCCCATCCCTACCTTGCCCTGCCGACATTTTTTAAGGGATGGACTTTCCGGCCTGAGGCCGGGGTACGAGAGACGTATTACTCCCAGAGGCTGGGGGAAGGAGGGATTGTAGCCGTGGCGAAGGCAATCAGCGACCCCATCAACCGGAATGTTCTGGCTGCATCCATGGAGGTCAGGCCTCCAACCTTGTCGAAGATCTTCGATCGCAAACTGTTTGGTTATGTCATAAAGCACACGATCGAGCCGGAGGTGGTCTATCGCTACCAGACGGGCATCGACAACTTCAGTCAGATCATTCGGTTCGACCAGCGCGATATTCTGGCCGATACCAACGAGGTGCAGTACGGCTTTATCACCCGGCTGTTCGCCAAGAAAACCAAATCAACCGCCGAATGTTTTCAGCATCCAAAATATGCTTTTCTGTCGCCGGAGAATGAAGTTGTTTCCACCAAGACGGCCGAGCAAACGCAGCCCAATATTTGCGACGATAAGCAAGGCCCTGCCCGTGAGCTGGTCACTTGGGAGTTCGCGCAGAAATACTTCTTCGATCCTACTTTTGGCGGGGCCTTGGTGCCCGGTCAACGTAACGTGTTCGACAGCACGGTAGATTTAACCGGCATAGCATTTCTCACGGAGCCGCGCCGCTTTTCACCCGTCGTCTCCCGGTTCCGGATGGAGAATGGAAGGACCGATTTCACCTGGGCCCTCGATTACGATCCGGTGCTGCATCAACTGGATGCCAGCACGCTGTTACTGGGCCGCAGGATCGGCGCTAGTGGCAAGTGGTACCTCGCGGGCGGCCAATCTTACATGCGTGAGCCCGCGGAAACCACGCCCATCAATGGCCAGCCGACGCTTGGCCTCAGTATTTATAACCAGTACCGCGTTCTGGTGCAGTACGGCAACCTGGCGACCAAGGGCCTGAGCACCGGCGTGGGGGTTGCGGCGGATGCACGCCTCAGTTATGTTGAGGCGGCAACCGTACAGACCAACTACAACTGGGACTGCTGCGGTATCACATTTGAGTACTCGCGCTCGTCCTATATTCCCACCATCAGCTATGAGAACAGTTATCGCTTCTCGTTCAGCCTTTCCAATGTTGGGACCTTCGGCACCATCCGGCGGCTAACCAGGCTGTATTAGCTTGCAGAGGTTGTGGTCCGGTGACAAAGTGGTCTTCGGAGGCTTGTACCGTGGCTGAACATCAGCAGACCATAAAGTATGGCCGTCGCATAGTTTGGCTTGGGGCCTTGCTGCCGTTTCTCGCATTCCTGCTGCTCGTGTATGGGGGCATCGACTTCGGCGTTCATTGGGACGAATACTACAACAAAATCGATTCGGTCGCGTATTCCCTACAAAACAATTTCACTTTACTGCCGGAGTTGTATAGCTATCCGGGAGTGAACTATTGGTTGACCTTTGGCGCATTAACGCCCGAGTTGGCACGTGCGATGGTTGATGGCAAGCGTAATCCCGAAGCCTTGAAGAACACCTTATTGCCGGTTCTGAGGGCGCAGCGCTTCAAATTACGACTGCGTAGAATATTTGGTTTTATTACCGCGCTCACGGCAGTCTGGATTTATTTTGCCGTCTTGATTTGGGGTCGCTCCTGGTTAGAAGCCATGTTGGCGGCGCTATTCTTCGCCTTCTCCTGGGAAATGGTTTATCACGCTCGATGGATTGCGCCCGACAGCATTCTCATGCAGTTCGGCGCGCTTACTTTCTTGCTGCTCTCGATCGCATGGCGAACAGGTTCTCGGAAGGCGGTTTACTTCGCCGCGGTGGCCGCCGGATTCGGGTGCGGCTCGAAATATCCCGGAGCGCTTCTGTTGTTGCCGATCCTGGCGGTGATTTGGCTGGCCCCGCATTCCTGGCGGCGCGCTTTCAAGGATTCCGTTCTCGCTCTGGCAATTTTCGGCGGCAGTTACTTGGTCACAACGCCAGGAACTGTCCTGCAACCCTTCTTGTTTTATGACTCCGTCACGTGGCAGATGCACATATATGCGATTGGCCGGGCCGGCTATTCAGTGCAGCCGGGCATTCGACATTTGTACAGGATGCTTATCTATTTCGCCGCGCAACTAGGTTCAACGTATAAACCGGTTGCAATGTTGCTGATGGTCTTCTGCTTTGCGGGGAGCTGGGCGCTAATCAAAGAATCTTGGCGAAGTGCTCTGATCGTGCTGCTGTTTCCAGTCGCCTATCTTCTCTACTTTTCGACTCAGACATTAATGATCGTTCGCAATTATCTTGTCGTTACGCCATTTTTGTTCCTACTGATGGCGCGCGGCGTGGTTTGGACAGGCAGCAAATTACCCTGGCGGAAAGCCCGCGTTGCCTTTGCGGTGGCGATCGCATTGATAATCGCGGTAAACGCGGTTGACCAGGTACGAGCTGCCGAGAGTGTAGCTCACCGTCGGGATCTGTTGGGGTTCTTGCATGCCTTTGAGCGATATACGCAAGCGCATCCCAACTGGACGTTTCTTATCTCCCCGAAACTTCAGCGCGAATTGAAAGCGCAGCAATTCTGGGGAGCAAATCTAGTCGCCCAGAACGATACGAAATTCGACCAGCCGTACCAGGTTTATGCGTCGTACTATTCCGAGTCCGTGGTGCCGTACGAATTCGAATGGCAAACCAATCGACTGCGTAGTTTCGTAGCCGTGTTCGGGCCCCGCGAAGTGAACCTGGATTACTACACCGGCTGGGCGGGCGATGATCGCATCGTGTGCTTGACTCCCAACAAAGTGCGGATCAATATCTTGCCCAACCTGAGAGTGAAGCATTTCCATTGGACTGGCGAGGTGAGCTTTGATGGCGTAGCCGAGGGCGCCCGTGAACCGCTAATCGTGACCGGTGAGCCCGCTGCCGGCGACTTCCTTTATGTTTTGAGGATTGATCCCCAAACGGTGCGCGTGTATTGGAACCATTACGGGGTAGGCGATACCGCCGGAATCACGCTGCACACGGAGAAAGGGCAGCACCATTCGCTCGCCGTGGACATTGATTTTGAAGGCGGTAAAGCCGATGCGCAGATCGACGGAGCGCCGGCGCTGAGTTATAGCGGTCCAATATTCCCATCGCCAGTGAGCCGGATCGAGATCGGAAAGAACACGGTGGGATTGGGCTACATAAGCGCCTCGTTCAGCGGCTCAATTCAAGAGGCCAGCCGCAAAGTGGATGAGTAGATCCTTCCAGTCGAAAATTTGGGCGGGGAGAGGCGACAGCAACCCCGGCGGAAGAGTGCCTTACAATTGAACGATGTCTGAGGTGAATTCCAAGCTTCCATCCCAAGCCGCAGATCTTGCGGCCAAGTCCCGGGCTCTGGCGGAGCATTTACACTCCCTGGGGCGATTGCTGGTGGCTTATTCCGGCGGGGTGGATTCCGGATTCCTGGCTGCGGCGGCGCATCGTGAACTGGGCGGCGACATGCTGGCTGTACTGGCCGACTCTCCCAGCCTGGCGCGCTCGCAAATGCGCGATGCCGTTGGCTTCGCTGACGAACAGGGCATACCGCTGACGGTGGTTGCGACCGCAGAGATGGAGCGCCCCGAATACCTGCGTAACGACGGCGCGCGTTGCTATCACTGCAAAGACGAACTGTTCACCGTTATGGAAGAGCACCGGCAACGCCTGGGGTTCGATGCCATCGCCTACGGGGTCAACGTTGACGATCAGGGCGACTTTCGTCCGGGCCAGCAAGCGGCCCGCGAGCACCATGTGGCCGCCCCTTTGCTTGTGGCTGGACTGACCAAGGCAGATATCCGGCAACTGGCGTCTGAGGCGGGCTTGCGTATCTGGGACAAACCTGCCTCGGCCTGCCTGTCATCGCGGATTGAATACGGTCGCGCGGTCACTAGAGAAGCGCTGTCGGCGGTCGAGCAAGGCGAGGATGCGCTGCGGCAACTTGGATTCCGCCAGGTGCGCGTGCGGCTTCACGGCGAAATAGCGAGAATCGAGATTGCACGCGAGGAATTGCCGCGGGCCATGACCGTGGAGATGGCCGCCGAGTTCACGCGGATTTTCAAGGCCCTGGGATTCACCTACGTCACGCTCGATCTCGAAGGCTTTCGGTCGGGCTCGATGAATGCATTACTACCTGCGGGGAAGCTGCTGAAAATCGGCGAGTAGGATTGAGCCGCGGGTATTGCCGCAACTGCTAAAAATGCGCCCGCCATGAGATAATCAAGTCTTACGTCCTACTTCGAAGGTGGTTTTTATTTTGCCGCTGCGACGACTGGCTGTCCTATTGCTATTGTGCTGTGCCGGGTGTTCGGCGCAGTCGAAATCTCCCGCTCCTGCGGACGTGGCGCAAAAGGTGGAGCGCCAGGTCCGGTCCTACTTCAATATTCCTCCCGACGTGCAGATCAAGCTGGGGCCGCTGACGCCTAGCGAGTTTCCCAACTACGACAACATCACCATCACCCTGACTCAGGGAGGGAAATCGCAACCCGTCGACTTCATCCTTTCGAAAGACGGCAAAAGCCTGATTCGCCTGACCAAGATGGACCTGACCAAAGATCCCTACGCCGACACCATGAAGAAAATCGACGTGGCCGGGCGGCCGGTGCGAGGAAATCCGGACGCCAAGGTCACCATCGTGAATTACGACGACTTCGAGTGTCCGTTCTGCTCGCGCATGCACAGCACGCTGATGAGCGAGATTTTGCCCCAATATGGCGACAAAATAAAAATCATCTACAAAGACTATCCGTTGTCGATGCATCCCTGGGCAATTCATGCCGCTAACGACGCGAACTGTCTGGCCAAAGAGAGCAGCAAGAGCTACTGGGATTTCGCCGATTATGTACACGGTAATCAGCGGGCCATCGGCGGCGGGCAAAACAACCTGCAACAGGCGTTCGGCGAATTGGACCGCATCACATTCGACATCGGCCAGAAGAATGGCGCCGATGCCAACCGGCTCCAGGCGTGCGTGAAGGCCCAAGCCGACGGCGCGGTGAAGTCATCGATGGCCGAGGGCGATTCGGTGGGAGTGAATGCTACCCCAACCATGTTTGTCAACGGAGAGCGGCTGGAAGGCGCATTGGACAGTGACCAGGTAAGAGCGGCTTTGGACCAGCAGTTGCTGGCGGCTGGAGTAAAACCACCGCCGCCACCAGCGCCGGCCCCAGCTGCAGCGCCGCCGCCAGGCCCCAGCAAATAGCGTGTTTCGTAGGACGCACAGTACACGTACCGGGCCCTGATGTGGCATTCCCGATTTTCAGAAGGAGCAGAGTTTGAAATTGAAACGCAAGAGTGTGGCGCTGCTAGCCACCCTGTCGATGGCTGTTATTGCGCTGCTGTCGAGCGTGGGCTGTTCCGGAAAACAGGAAGGCGAAGACGTAATGGCGCGGGTGAACGGGCGCAAGATTACCCGCACCGAAGTGGAGAAGTATTTCAACAACCAGACCGCCGAGTCGCCGCAAAAGCCGAGCCAGGAGCAGGCGGACAATTTGCGGCTGAACATTCTGCGCGAACTCATCGACAACGAAATCCTGATGCAGCGCGCGGAAAAGCTGGGCCTGCTGGCGACCGACGAGGAAATCAACAGCAAGCTGGCGGAAATCAAAGCGCCCTATACCCAGGAAGAATTCGACAAACGCCTGAAAGAGCGCAACCTCTCGCTCGACGATTTCAAGCGTGACCTTCGCCGATCCATTACCGTGGATAAAGTGCTCAACAAGGAAGTCACCTCGAAGATCAACATCACTGACGACGACATCACCACCTACTACAACGAGCACAAGGCGGAGTTCAACCTGATCGAGCCGCAGTATCACCTGGCGCAGATCCTGGTGACGACACAGCCCAACCCGCAAGTGAAAACCATGAAGGCGCAAAACGAGGGCGACGCGCGCAAGAAGATCCAGATGATAACTAACCGTCTCGACAGTGGCGAGGACTTTGCCACCGCGGCCATGAACTACTCGGAGCAGCCAGAGACCTCGCAAAACGGCGGCGACCTGGGTTTCGTTCCCGAGTCATCGCTGAAGTCGGACAAGATCGCCTATGACGCGGTCAACAAGCTGAAGCCCGGCCAATACACGGCCGTGCTGCCGGTGGCCGATCCCAACAGCCATCAGATTTACGGATACCGCGTGGTTAAGCTCATCAGCAAGGAGACCGCCGGCCAACGCGAGCTGAAAGACCCGCGCGTGCAACAGGCGATACGGCAACAGCTGCGTGACCGCCGTGAGCAGTTGCTGAAAGCGGCGTACTACGAATCCATCCGCGATAAGGCGTCGGTAGAAAACTATTTTGCCGATGAGATTCTGAAGAAGGCAGGAACGACGAAGTAGTAGGGCCGCAATCCCTCATCCATACATGAATTGTCATCCTGAGCGGAGCGCCCGCAGGACTTTCCGACCCGCTGCGGGTCGGGCGGGCGCGTAGTCGAAGGATCTGCGGTTGTTCGCGCCTGCTTCACCGTCGCCCGCATATACCAGTTGTGAAGTGATATAACGCTTCACTATTCGATGATTGCGAGGGTGTCGCCGGGGTTCACGATTGAGCCCTCCGCAGTCAGGATCTTCTGCACCCGGCCATCCTTGGGCGATTTCATCTCGTTCTGCATCTTCATGGCTTCCATCACAATGATGCCCTGGCCAGCCTTCACTTCATCTTTTTCATTCACCAGGATGCGGACAATCTTGCCCGGCATGGGAGCCTTGAGTTTCTGCGGACCAGCCTCGGCGCCGCCAATGGCGCGGCGGGTACGCAACGAGCGCGGGTCCTGCACATCCACGGCATAGCGTGCGCTGCCGATCACCATGTGCAGCTCCCCTTGCAGGGAGCGCTCGCGTTTGATCTCGTAGGCTTTGCCGCCGACCAGCACGGAAAGGACGTCGCGCGCGGTGAGCACGGCGTCCACCTCGATTTCCTGGCCATCAACCTGACACAGCCAGGTCTTCTCGCCGCGCGTCAGTTTGAGCTGGTGGGTTTTGCCGTCAACGAGAATGTCGTAGGTCATGATTTAGCAATCAGCAATCAGCAATCAGCAATTAGCGATTAGCGACTCGCCTTACCGCTCGCGCACCGCTTCGGCGCGGGCAGCGCGCAGCCAATTCGAGGCTGGCGGCCTGGCACAGTTGCCATTCGGCGAAGCGCCGCCGTTGGCCGCCGGCAATGTTGCTTTCGGCTCCATGCTGGCAAAAATCGCGGCGCCAATGGCCGCTACAATAGGACGCCGCGGGTCGGTCTCATTGCTGGGCTTGGCCAGCAGCCGGTCGAGGAAGCCGGTGTCCAGTTTGCCCGCGCGGAAATCCGGGTCGTGCAGGATGCGGCGAAACAGCGAGATATTGGTCTTGATGCCGCCGACGAAATATTCGTGGAGCGCGCGCAGCAGGCGGTTGATGGCGTCGTCGCGAGTCTCGCCGTAACCGACCAGCTTGGCCAACAGCGGATCGTATTCGATGGGCACATTCCAGCCTTCATACATGCCACTGTCACGGCGGATACCGGGACCCGAAGGCGAAATCAGCCGCGTAATCTGCCCCGGCGAGGGGAAGAAATTGTTGTCGGGATCTTCGGCATAGACGCGGCACTCGATCGCGTGCCCCCGCAAGTGGATGTCTTGCTGGCGGAACGGCAGCTTCTCGCCCGCGGCTACACGCATCTGCAGGTGCACCAGATCGCAACCGGTCACAAACTCGGTGACCGGGTGCTCCACCTGCAAGCGGGTGTTCATTTCGAGAAAATAGAAGTTGCGCTGCTGATCGACCAGAAACTCAATGGTGCCGGCATTGTAATAATTGGCGGCCTTGGCCACGCGCACGGCGATCTCGCCCATGCGACGGCGCATGTCTTCGTCCACGATGGGGCACGGAGATTCTTCCATCACCTTCTGATGGCGGCGCTGCACAGAACATTCGCGCTCGCCCAGGTACACGACGGTGCCCTGCTCGTCGCCGAAGATCTGCATCTCAACGTGGCGCGGGTTGATGATGTATTTCTCCAGATACACTTCGTTGTCGCCGAACGAGCGCTGGGCCTCGCTGCGCGCGTTTTCGTAGGCGGAATGCAGTTCGCCGGCCGACTGCACCAGTCGCATGCCTTTGCCGCCGCCGCCCGCGGCCGCCTTCAGCATCACGGGATAGCCGATCTGCTCGGCGAGTCTCTCCGCGGCCTCAATGTCGAGGCCGTGCTCCGAGCCAGGAACGAAAGGCACGCCAGCCCGCTTCATATTCTGGCGGGCGCGGGTCTTGGAGCCCATCATCTCCATCGACTCGGGACTGGGGCCGATGAACTTGAAGCCATGGTCGGCGCAGGCCCGCGCAAAGCGGGCATTCTCAGAGAGAAAACCGTAGCCTGGGTGGATCGCCTGCGCCTGGCTGCGGCGCGCCACGTCGAGGATTTTGTCCACATTCAGGTAGGATTCGCTGGCCGTGGCAGGACCGATTGGGTAGGCGTAGTCGGCCTTGCGAACGTGCAGCGCCTTGCGGTCCACGTCGGAGAAGACGGCGACCGACTCAATGCCCATTTCGCGGCAGGCGCGAATGATTCGCACCGCAATTTCACCGCGATTGGCGATCAGGACTCGTTTGAACATGACTGGCGCTGGGACGCGACT
Source organism: uncultured Acidobacteriaceae bacterium (assembly GCA_963798185.1). Lineage (GTDB taxonomy): Bacteria > Acidobacteriota > Terriglobia > Terriglobales > Acidobacteriaceae > Bog-257. Next base: position 184,401 of record CAWCSJ010000040.1, on the reverse strand, counting down.
TCAACTGAATTTTCTGCGGGAACTGAGGCGTAAAGAGGGCAGCACCGCACATTCCACAGAAGAATGGATTGTACTGCAAGCGGAGGCGGCGGTCGCGAGGGGCGACGTCACAGGGGGTGTGATGGGGCGGAAATTTCGGTTGACAATGAGGAAGGGCCGAGGTCAGGACGCGGCAGGCTTGTGGTGTGGGATGCTCGCCGGGTCGATCCCCAGTTTGCGCACTTCCTCGACCGCGGCGGCGTAGTCTTTTGCATCGACCGCGTTCGAGAGCAAGAACTCAGCCCGGCGTTCAGGAGTATAGATTTCGATGAGGGCGGATGCAGTATTTATCGGGAAAGTCATTTCCATATATCTGAGGGGCCTAAGAGGCCCGTAATTATTATAAGTGGCTTGGACGCAGGATTAAAAAGCAGAAACGCCCCTCCCGAGAGGGGCGTTTGAGCTTTGGAACCAGGTTGAACCTACTGAGTGGTGTCGGTGGTGATGATGCCGGAAGGCCCGGCTTTCTCGGCCTTGGCCTTCTTGGTGGCCATGGTCTTGTCAACCCAATCGTCAGCGGTCTTGAGATCGGTCTTGCGGGCCTCAAGATCCTCGCACTCGTACTCGGCGCGCTGACGGTACAGCAGGTTCAGATAAGCCATGGCGTCGTCGTAATCGGGCCGAATCTGCAGCGCTTTCTGCAGGTTCTGAATACCGTCTTCGACCTTCTGCTCGTTCTTCGCCTTGAGATCGCTGCAAGCCTTCTTGTCCTTGAGCTCATCGGTCGGCTTCATACCAAGGCTGGCGCGCACCGTCTGGTCTGGCTGGTACGCCTGCATCCAGTCGATGACCGCAAGCGAGTAATAGCTCTCCGGATCGTTAGGATCCAGGTCAGCCACCTTCTGGTAATACTCCTTGGCCAGATCGAACTTCTTCATGCCAAAGTAAAGAGAAGCGATGCCTTTCAGGCTATGAATCTGCTGTTCTTTGGGAGGATTCTGCGCCAGGACCTGCTTGAAAACCTCGATGGCCTGCTCGGCGTAGCGATTGTTGTCGGGGGAGTCGGCGCCGGGAATATATTGCTGGGCGTATGCGGTGGCTAAATAAAGGCGGGCCGTAACTAGATGGTTGTCCATCTCCACCGCGTTCTTGAAATGCTCGATCGCGTCTTCGTATTTCGCGTTCTTGTAGGCCTGAACGCCTTTGTTGAGCTGATCGCGTGCTCTCAGCTTGTTGCAGCCAATGGTTGAGAACAACGCAAGCAGAACCATAAGTACCGTCAGTACCCGTCCGCTTTTGTTCATGTTCGGTATCACTCTCCGTTGCCGTAATTCGGGCTTCGACGATGCACGGGACTATGGCTCAACGACAGCCCGCTTGCCGAAAAAGAAGATGGCAGCCCGGATCACGTTCTTCATTCTTTACCCTCAGGCGGCCGCCGTTGCCGGGGCGCACCAAGGGCCGCCGGCTCCCTCCCCGATGACGCGCAGGAGGGTACCGGCTCGCAAATGACTAACCGCCAGCCTCAATCTTGGCCGTGATCAGCCCAACTTTATCCACACCTGCTGCGTGGGCGATGTCGATGACCTGTGCCACGTCATTGAACGTCAGTTCCGGATCAGCCTTGACGAACATAACTTTTTCGGCGCGGGTCTTGAAGATGTCGTTGAGACGGCCTTCCAGATTTTCCCACGTGACGTCGTCCTGGTTGATCTTCAGCGCGGGCTTGTCGCCGCCGCCCCGCAGTAACTGGACCACGATGGTACGGTCGTTGCTCTGCGGCTGTTTCTGGTCCTTCGGCGGCTGGGGAACCAGCGCATCCAGACCCTTAGGAGTCAGCGGCGTGATCACCATGAAGATGATGAGCAACACCAGCAAGACATCAATCAATGGGGTGACGTTAATATCGGCTGAGGGCCCACCCGACCCTCCTAGTGCCATGCTCATAAAGAACTCCGGTTATTCAGCGCCAGCGCCCGTGCTGGAACCCGTTGTCGGCGGCTTCTTGTTGGCGGGGTTCGCTTGGACCTGTTCGGTCAACAGACCCACATCGTCTACGCCAGCGGAGCGCACGTTGTCCACCACGTCCACCACAGCGCCATATTTGGCTCGAGCGTCGGCCTTGATGAAGACCCGTTTGTCGGCTTTATTGGCCAGGCGGTCCTTCACTTTGTTGGTGAGCTGGTCGGCAGTGACCTTGTCGGTGCCAAAGAAAATTTGCCCGTCGCGCATGATGGCCACGAGCAAGGAATCTTCCTTGTCCGCATCCGGCATGGGCGTAGGGCTGTTGACCCTGGCCATGTCCACGCTCACGCCCTTCTGCAACATGGGCGTGATGACCATGAAAATGATAAGTAAGACCAGCATCACGTCCACCATAGGAGTGACGTTGATGTTGGAATTGACCTTCTTGCCTTCGGCGCGCACTGCTAGTGCCATAATCTTCAACCTCCTTCAGACTGGCGTCAGCGCAAACAAATCGCGCTGAACCCCAGTTACCGGCGAACCGTGCGACGCTTGAGGAAGTAGTCAATCAGCTCGCTGGAGCTGTTGTCCATTTCCACGTCGAAGGCTTCCACCTTGTTGGTGAAGTAGTTGAACATCATGACGGCCGGAATCGCGACGAACAGTCCGATAGCGGTGGTCACCAAGGCTTCCGAGATACCGCCCGCGACGGCGCCCAGGCCGGTCGCTTTCTGGGTGGAAATCTCTTTGAAAGCGTTGAGAATACCGACCACCGTACCCAGCAAGCCAATGAAGGGGGCGGTGGAACCGATGGTGGCCAGGCCACCCAGGCCGCGCTTCAACTCGGCGTGAACGATGGCTTCGGCACGCTCCAAGGCGCGCTGGGAAGCTTCAATCTGCTCGCCGGGGATGTCGCTGGAATCGCCGTGGGCCTTGAATTCCTGCAGGCCAGCGACGACGACCTTCGCCAAATGGCTTTTCTTGTTGCGCTCGGCAACCCTGATGGCTTCCTCAATTTTGCCCTCGCGCAGAGCGCCGGCAACGGCGGGAGCGAACGAGCGCGACTGCTTACGGGCTGCACTGTATGCCATGGCGCGATCGATCATGACGCCGATCGACCAACCCGACATGACGAACAGAATGAAGACCACGATCTTGGCCAAAATTCCCATCTGTTTCCAGAGGGAGATGGGATCCCAGCCCACGGTGGCTTCCTGGAAAATCCAGGTGGCAGCCGTCGGCACGTGGCTGAGAGCGTAGGTGGCAAGGTTAGCTAGAAACATGGGTGGAATTCTCCTCCTCAGAGCTTTCTTTACAGCAGACCAACGTATTTGCTATTGGCCGTGCGATTAATTCGAATATCCGGGGCCGCTTACTTTGCGAAACGATTTGCGAGCGTTAACCCGCTCACAAAACCACAAAAACTAAAACCACACCGGGGCGGCAATGCACCGTGCAATTGCCATCGAGTTAGATGCACCCAATGCTCAGGCGTCTATATCTAACCGCCCGCAAGGGTGAAATTAACGTTGACCGTGGTTTCCACCTCCACCGGCTCGCCGTTAAGGTAGTACGGCTTGTACTTCCATTGCTTGACCGCATCCAGCGCTGCGCCGGTGAGCATGGGATGACCGCTGACCACGTGCAGGTTCTGGATCGCGCCATCCTTGCCGATCAGGGCCTGCAGTACGACTGTACCCTGAATACGGGCCTGGCGCGCAAGCGCCGGATAGGTCGGCGTCACTTTATGAATCAACAATCCCTGGGATACGCCTTGCGATACGCGCACCCGCTGCGGGGTCGCTGCCTTGGGAATGGCCACCGGCGTTGAGCTCAGCATTCCGCCTAGAACGCCGCCCATGCTGCCACCCGGTACGCCGCCGGGTACGCCGCCCACTACGCCAGCAACCCCGGTGTTCGGTGGAGGCTCGTCCTCTTTAATCATCTGAATCTTCTTTGGAATGGCCGTGGGCGTCCGCAACTGGCCGTTGTCCAACTCGGTTTGGATCTTCTTCACAATGTGTACTTCAGCGGCCGGAGGCGGGGGCGGCGGGGGTGGAGGTGGAGGCGCAACCAGGAAGGTCATCAGTTGCTGCCGGGGCAACGCCTCGGTGAAAATCAAGGGCAACAAAACTAGAACACCGATCAGCAGGATTTGCAGCACAAACGAGATCATCGTAGTTGTGCCACGCTTGCTTCTAAACCTGCCGCCCGACTCCATAAGGCTGTCTTCAAACATAGCCCGCTCTCCATCGAACGCTTTGATTACTTAGACACCGGGTATCACGTTTTTGCTCCCAGGTGACCAGCAGCGGTTCCCTGTTCGTCGCCAGCGAAATTAGAGTGCCATTTCGGGACGGCTGCCAGAGCGAACCGAAGTATACACCCGCGCGACGGGTCGGCGTTTACCGCCAGCCGAGCCGGCGTCGGCACCCGGTTCCAGTAGGCTTCGGCGAGCCGGACCGCCGATTCATGAACAGAGGTCCCTTAAGCAGAAGAGGTTGCTCCAGCCCAAACTGACTGCCGGCAAACTCAGCCAATTAGGGATTCTCTGTCCGCCTAGGCCTTTACTTTGACCTTTTCGCGTGACTTGTCCCGGGCCGACGACGCCAAGCGCTGGGCGGCCGACTGGCCGGCCCGCTTGGCCCGCCATTCCTGATAGGCGACAAGCATCGGCGCTGCCACCGCGATTGATGAGTATGTCCCAATCAGAATTCCAATCACCAGGGCCAGAGAGAATCCGCGCAGTACCTCGCCGCCGAAAATGTACAACGAAAGCACGGTCAGAAACGTGAGGCCGGAGGTAAGAATGGTCCGGCTCAGGGTCTGATTGATGCTCTTGTTCACAATGTCGGCCAGGGGTTCGCGGCGCAGCAGCTTGATATTTTCGCGAATGCGGTCGAAGACGACGATGGTGTCGTTCATCGAATAGCCGATCAGCGTCAGGATGGCCGCAATCACCGTCAGACTGATCTCCTTGTTCAGCAGCGAGAAGAAGCCCACAGTGATAATGCTGTCGTGGAGGCAGGCCACAACCGCGCCCACGCCGTAAATCATCTCGAAACGGAACCACAGGTAAACCAGCATGCCGGCCAGCGAGTACAAAGTGGCCATGACGGCCTGTTTGCGAAGCTGCGAGCCTACTTGCGGACCGACAATCTCTACGTTGCGCACTACAAAGTTGGAGGTGTAGAAGTCCTCCTTCAGCGCGCTGATTACGTCGGGTTGAACGACTCCGTTCAGCTCATCGAGGGAAGTCAGAATTCCGCCACGCTCCTGGTTGCGAAAATCCTCGATCTTTTTGCCGATCTCCTCATACTTGGGAGCAGCGTCCAAGCCCAGGTGCAGGGGATCTTTTTGCATCAAGTACTGCTGCAAGCTGGCGGCGCCGGTGTTATTCAGGTCCTGCTTGCCCTCGGCGACCGGATTGCGCGCCTGCAAGGCACGGATGATGGTGTTCTTGCCCTGGTCCAGCGCGGACTCGCTGGTTTCCTGGATGCCAAGATCGATCAGCACTTCATTGTCGGAGGTCGGGCCGAAGCGCTGGATGCGAGGATCGTGCAGCCCGGCGCGGTTCATGTCGTTACGAATCTGGTCGAGATCGGGCGTCTGCGCGAACTTCACATAAACCAGCGTGCCGCCGCGGAACTCCACTCCCAGTGGGATATGGTGCCAGAACAACATGGAACAGATTCCGGCGACGCTGAATACCAGCGAGAAGGCAAGGAAGTACCATTTCTTGCCGAGGAAGTCGATATTGGTGTTGCGAAATAACTCCACCGCTAGCCCCTTAAAGAATCTTTTTCACCACAGAGACACAGAGTCACGGAGTTTTTCCAAACCGCCACAAAGTTTTGCACAGAGTCCATGTAGTCATCGAGGTTATGTATTTCTTCATCTTTTTTTCTATTCTTCTCTGTGTCTCTGTGTCTCTGTGGTAGATATTTCCGCCCTTAAATGCTCAATGGCTCGCCGCGTTGATGGCGACTGAGAATGAACTCGAAAATTACGCGCGATACGAACACCGCGGTGAACAGGTTGGCTGCCAGACCGAAGCTGAGGGTCACAGCAAATCCTTTTACCGGACCGGTCCCGAACAGGAACAGGATGACCGCGGAGACGATCGTGGTTACGTGGGTATCGATGATGGTCGTCCAGGCGTGAGCGAACCCCTGTTCCACCGCCGAGGAGGGAGTCTTGCCATGCCGCAACTCCTCGCGAATACGCTCGAAGATGAGCACGTTGGAATCCACGCCCATACCGACGGTGAGAATCACACCCGCAATTCCCGGCAAAGTTAAAGTTGCTCCGCTGTAACCAAGGAATCCCAACAGGATCACCAGGTTCAGAATCAAGCCCAAGTCAGCGTTAATGCCGGCCGCATGGTAGTAGAACAGCATGAAGATCAAAACGGCGACCATGCCGATGACCGCGGCCCTAACTCCCTCGCGGATAGAATCGGCGCCCAGCGACGGCCCTACCGTGACCTCTTGCAGATACTTGATTCCCGCCGGCAACGCGCCGGAGCGCAAGGTCAGTGCCAGGTCCTGGGTCTCCTCGGGACTGAAAGAGCCGGTAATGCGTCCGGTGTCGTGGATTTGCTCCTGGATGGTGGCCACCGACTTCACTTTGTTATCGAGCACCACCGCCAGCTTGTCGCCGACGTGCGACCCAGTGAAGGCAGCGAATCGCCGTCCACCGTCGCCCGTGAGAGTGAAATTGACATCAGGACGGCCATTCTCATCGCGGCCGGCATCGGCAGAACGCAGGTCGGCGCCACTGACCGCCGACGAGCGGCTTATCAGCCAGTACACCTCGCTGGCTTCTTCGGGATTGGTTGCGTGTGGACTGGTGCCCTTCATCAGGACTGTGTCGGGCGGAAGCACGCCGCCGTTGTCCTGCATGGCCGCCTGCTCGCTAGGATATGGCCCTTTGACCGCCTGCCGGATCTCCAGCATGGCGGTGGACTGCATGATCTCTTTCACGCGCGCCGGATCATCCACGCCCGGCAACTGCACCAGGATCTGATAGTCGCCCAGCCCATGCTCCTGGATCACCGGTTCGGAGACGCCGAGCTGGTCGATTCGGTTGCGGATGGTTTCGATGGCCTGCTGCACCGCTTTCTTACGGGTGTCAGTGGCCACCGAGTTCTTCATGGTCAGGGTGTAGGTATTCTCGGCGCCGGAGGCGAGATCGTAGTCGCCCAGCTTCTCGTTGACGATGCGCCGCAGCTCGGACGACGACTCCGGCGGTACGCCCTTAATCTGGATCACCTCGGGGTGGTTCTGCGGATCGGGTTTGGAAATTTCTCCGAAGGCAATGTTGGCGCTCTTGAGGGCGTCCTTCAGGCGCTCGACCGCACGGTCACTGTCGGCGTTGACCGCGTCGTTCACCTGCACCTGCAGGATCAGGTGGGTCCCGCCCTTCAGGTCAAGGCCCAGGTGGATGCGCTTCTGCACCGACTCCTTCAGGCCTTGCACCGTGAAACTGCTGGGAATGCCGATGATGCCGAAGAGAAAGAAGATCAGCACCGCAACGATCAAAACTGTTTTGAGGAGGAGATTCTTGTTCATGAGAGACTGCAACCCTTAGGACTTGGCGCGGTCCTCCGCGGTCGTCAATGTGACGATGGAGGAGCGCGCAACTTCAATCTTAATGTTGTCGGGAGGAACCCGGAGGACAACCGCATCGTCCTTTACGGACATGATAACGCCAGTCAGGCCGCCACTGGTGACCACCCGGTCGCCGGACTTGATTTCCTGCAGCATCGCCTGCCATTTCTTCTGCTTGCGCTGCTGCGGCATGATCAAAAGAACATAGAAGATGGCGAAGATGGCGACCATCATCAGGATCGGGGCCGAGCCGCCGATACCTTGCGCGAACATAACTGCCAGTGTGGCCATTTTGCTTTCGACTTTCCAAAAACCCAGGGACTAAAGAGCCTGTGTGGGAGTTCCAACGGCACTCAGGGAATTGCCTGCCAGCGTACCAACGCGACGTCAGGGACGCAGCCCTGATTTTTTACATTATCGCGCTTTTGGCGGGGACCTGAACAGCGAAGGCTGCTAAGGAACACTCAAATGCGGTGGCCGGACGCCAGAAAGAAAACTAGCGAATTCCCCAAGTATTATAGCTTGCCGCACCTTACGCATGGTGTCAAGGTAATATGCCAGATTGTGGACGGTGTTCAGCACCTGCGCCAGTACTTCATTGGACGCATACAGGTGCCGCAGGTAAGCCCGCGAGTAGCGCGCGCAGACCCGGCAAGCGCAGTTGGGGTCAAGCGGACCATCGTCAGTGGCATAGCGCGCGTTCTTGATGGTGAGTCGCCCCTCCGAGGTGAAGAGCAGCCCATGGCGCGCCGCCCGCGTGGGCAGAACGCAGTCCATCATGTCCACGCCCATCGCCACGTAATGCACTATCTCTTCCGGCGTGCCCACGCCCATCAGATAGCGCGGCTTGTCGTCGGGCAGGAACCGCATGGCCGTGTTCACCATCTCGTGAGTCATGGAGCGCGGTTCACCCACGCTTAAGCCGCCAATCGCGTAGCCGGGGAAATCAAGCTCCACGGTGCGCTGTGCCGACTGGCGACGCAAATCAGGAAACATTCCACCCTGCACGATTCCGAACAACGCCTGCGTCTGACCTTCACCTTGAAGGGGCACGGCTTCAGCACGGGTGCCCCGTTCTGTCATCCCGAGCGAGAGGCTCTCAGGCCGCGAGTCGAGGGACCTGCTTTTTTCCACGTCTTTGGCTAGGGCGGGGCCTTCGTCAAACCATGGCACTTCGTGTTTGTGGTCTTCGAAATACTGCTTGCTGCGCTTGGCCCAGCGCAACGTCATCTCCATGGACGCCTGGGTGCGCGCGTACTCGGCCGGATGCTCGGTGCACTCGTCGAAGGCCATGATGATGTCGGCGCCCAGTCCGATCTCGGCGGCGATGGCGCTCTCCGGACTGAAGAAATGCGACGAGCCGTCAAGGTGCGAGCGGAACGCCACACCCTCTTCTGTCACCTTCCGCAAGTCGCTGAGGCTGAATACCTGGAAGCCACCGGAGTCGGTGAGGATGGGGCGGTCCCACGCCATGAACTTCTGCACTCCGCCGAGCCGGCGGACGGTCTCCACGCCGGGCCGCAGGTAAAGATGGTAGGTGTTATTCAACAGGATCTCGACGCCGAGTTCTTCCAGCGTGTCCTGAGGCACGCCTTTGACCGTCGCCAAAGTACCCACAGGCATAAAGACTGGGGTCTGAACTTCACCATGCGGCGTAAAGAAGCGTCCCGCGCGGGCGGCGCCATCGCGAGCTTCGACCTGGAAGCGGAATGACATCGCAACGATTGTAGCGAGTATTTTTCACCACGGAGAACACGGAGCGCACGGAGAAAACCAATTCTTTTTTTTTCTTTTTTTTCTTCTTTTTTGCCCGTATTTCTCTGTGCCTCTGTGTCTCTGTGGTTAAGTTTTCTTGGGTTTTCAGTGCGCTCCGTCTCCCCCGTGGTGAAAACACATACATCCGTTGCGGCCGTGTGCGCAGCCGTTGCATACTGCCAAAGTGCCTGTCGAAAACGTTGCGCTGGCCGGAAGACACGTTCGTCTCGAACCGCTTGAACACCGCCATGTTGATGGTTTGGTTGCCGCCTCGGCTGCGGATTCGTTCCTTTACCAATGGAGCGCCGTTCCCCAAGGCAAGGCCGAGGTTGTCAGCTACGTCGATACCGCCCTGGCTTGGCGGGACACAGGCACCGCGGTGCCCTACGCGATCGTTCGCGTGGACGACGGTTTTGTCATCGGCTCTACCCGCTTCTTTGACATTGAGCGTTGGGCATGGCCGCAGGGCCATCCGCGACACGGCTGCGCCGTCGATGCCTGCGAGATCGGCTATACATGGCTGGCTCGCTCGGCCATCCGCACCGCAGCCAACACCGAAGCCAAGTTGCTCATGCTGACGCACGCGTTTGAAACCTGGCAGTTGCTCCGAGTGTGCTTGCACACCGACGTGCGCAACCAGCGTTCACGCGCCGCAATCGAGCGCATCGGCGGCAAATGCGAAGGCATTCTGCGATCCCACCGGATGGCCGCCGATTACACCGCTCGCGACTCGGCGCGCTATTCGATCGTGGTGGCAGAGTGGCCACAGGTAAAACGACGGCTGCGTCAGCTCCTGGATCAAGGGTAATCGCGATCTTCACTGCGCCCCATCGGTACGGCATAATTGCCATAACATGGTCTAAAACCCTGCTGTTGCCAGGAACTAAGTACTAAGTACTAAATGCTAAGGGCCAAATGAAAACCTTCGACGGAGTTACGCTGCACGGCATGCCCGTGCACATCGAACTGCAATGGCCGTTTCACTCCTCCGGCGGGGGCAGCGACTGGTATGTGCTGCAGGGCACGCTGCGCCTGGCCGACGGCGGTCCCCTGTACGCCGACATTGCGGTCAACCTGGCTCAGACCATTCGCGAGGTGCTGCCGTCACTCGATAGCGACTTAGCGTTCTGGCTTGCGATCAATACGGCGCGCAAGGCGCTCGACGACAAGCAATTGGAGTTACTGAAATCGAGCAAGCGCCAACCGGTGCCGGTGTCGAGCCGCTGCTACAACATTCGCGACCAGCACTTCCGCTTCTGGCAGGCCAGGCCGCAACAAGTGGAAGAGTTTGTGGCGCGCAAAGTTTTCTGGTTGAGCGGCAGCCAGCGTGCGCCGGTCATGATCGCCGATCCCTGCGACGCGCAGTATCTGGGCGCCTCCGATCCGAATATGCTGGACAAGCTGCTGGGCGCGGCGAATGACCTGGCGGCGCGCGGAATGGTGGAACTGGCGGACGATTACGCTCGCGCGACCGATGGATTGCTGGCGCAGGCGCAGGCGTTTCATTCAACCAAAGACCACGCCCTGGAAGAGCTGCACGCCAAACACGCGTTTGAGCGGGCGTAGGGAATGAACTTCACGCTTGGATACAGTTCTCAACCGCGGATTCGTCCGCATACGCACGGTGGCGGTAGCTCCTTATCGGTACCCCACGACAGGAGCCAAGCTCTCATATCCTCGTGCTTAATGTAGTGGCCTTGCTTGATTTGCCGGTCCGCCTGGCGGATTTCGGCGCGCAAGCGCTCTTGATGGGTGATGTAACGGTCCGCGTCAGGCATCGACACATCTTAATACGGCGGCCCGCGAAGCAACTCTACGATCTCCGCTAGAATAGATTCATTCGGCCGCGTCGGCGGCCAGGTGGGGTAGTTTGCAGCCGTTGTCATTCACCGAAACTTACGATGTGGTTGTGGTGGGCGCCGGTCACGCCGGTTGCGAAGCCGCCATGGCCGCGGCGCGCATGGGCCTGAAGACGGCGCTGTACACGCTGAATCTCGACCTGATCGCGCAGATGTCGTGCAACCCCGCTATCGGCGGCATTGCCAAGGGACATCTGGTGCGCGAGGTGGATGCCCTGGGCGGCATCATGGGTGAGGTGACGGACGCGGTTGGCATCCAGTTCCGTCTGTTGAATACTTCGCGCGGACCGGCAGTTTGGTCTCCGCGGGCGCAATGCGACAAGCAACAGTACCGGTTGAAGATGCGCGAACTGCTGGAGTCGGAGCCCAATCTCCATATCAAGCAGGCGGAAGTGGCTGAGTTGATTGTGGAGGAGGCAACCGCAGATCCTTCGACTCCGCATTCGCGAAAAGTACGCGAATGCTCCGCTCAGGATGACAGTGTGGATAGGGATCCTCCGACTCGGACTAAAATCCTCGCTCAGGATGACAGTGTGGATAGGGATCCTTCGACTCGGACTGAAGTCCTCGCTCAGGATGACAATTTTGGCGGGTCGGATTCTGGCGAAAAGCCAAGAGCGCATAGCGAACAGCGCCCTTCCGGCGGAGAGCGAATAGCGAACAGCGAAGAGCGCGTAGAACGCATCGTCCGCGGCATCAAGCTGCGCGACGGCCGCACCGTCTCTGCGCAGGCCGTCATCATCACCACCGGAACATTCTTGAACGGGCTCATCCACTGCGGCGAGCAGCAGTACCCTGCCGGTCGCAGCGGCGAACCCAACGCGGTGTTGCTGGGCGAATCGCTGAAGGGGCTCGGCCTGCGCGGCTGCCGCCTGAAGACTGGCACTCCACCGCGTCTCGACGGGCGCAGTATCGACTGGTCGAAGTTCAAAGTGCAGCCCGGCGACGATGATCCCACGCCCTTCAGCTTCCGCACCCGGCGGGTGGCGCACCACGACCAGCAGGTGCCCTGCTACATCGCCTTCACCACGCCGGAGACGCACCGCATCATCCGCGAAAACGTGCACCGCTCGCCCATGTACAGCGGGCAGATCCAAAGTATTGGGCCGCGCTATTGTCCTTCGATCGAGGACAAAATCGTGAAGTTTCCTGACAAGGAAACCCACCAGCTCTTTCTAGAGCCCGAGGGGCTGAACACGCATGAGATTTACGTGAACGGCATGAGCACATCGCTGCCCATTGATGTGCAGTTGGCAATCATCAAGTCCATTCCGGGCTTGGAAACCGCCGAGATGCTGCGCCCGGGTTATGCCATCGAGTATGACTCCATCGACCCGACCGAACTGGAGCGCACACTGGAGACCAAGAAGATTGCGCGCCTGTTTCTGGCCGGGCAGATCAACTGTACCAGCGGCTACGAAGAAGCAGCGTGCCAGGGCATCATGGCGGGCATCAACGCGGCGCTCAAGGTGAAGGGCGAGCCGCCGCTCATCCTCGATCGCACCGAGGCCTACACCGCCATCCTCATCGACGACCTCATCAGCAAGGGAACGAACGAGCCTTACCGCATGTTCACCTCGCGCGCCGAGTTTCGGCTGCATCTGCGCATTGACAACGCTGACCGCCGGCTGACTCCGCATGGACGCCGGGTCGGCCTGATTAACGATGCTGCCTGGGCCGGTCATCTTGCCAAGCAGGAACGCATGCGGGCCATGCGCGATCTGCTGGAGCGCACCAGGGTGAGCGCGGAAATCCTGAATGCGCTGAAGAAAGTTTCGAGTTTCAAGTTTCAAGTTTCGAGTGAAGGCCATGAGAAAGGCCGACTCGATGCTGAAAATGGAACGCTGAATATTAATAAGCTCGACGGCGCACTGGGGTTGACACTGGCGCAACTTCTCAAGCGTCCCGAATGGGGGATTGAAGCTCTTGCACCGCTGCTGGCGACGCTGATGCCGGGCTTCTTCCGGCGTGGCAGGGAGACGGAGGTTTCAAGTTTCGAGTTTCAAGTTTCAAGAAATCCCTCCGCGGTCATTCCGCAATCCCTTGGACCCACAGCCGCCTCAAACTCGAGCCAGAGCACTAATACCGCAAAGTTAGGACTCGAAACTCGAAACTCGAAACTCGAAACTGACTTCCGCCTGCCGGTGGAAATCCGCAACGAGCTGAAATCGGTGGAGACCGAGATCAAGTACTCCGGCTACCTCGACCAGCAAAGCAAAGCCATCGAGCGCCTGAAGCGGTCGGAGCAGCGGCTGATTCCCGACTGGTTTGATTACGCCCGGGTTAGCGGCCTGTCGCGCGAGATGAACGAGAAGCTGACGCGGGTGCGGCCGCGCACTCTGGGACAAGCCAGCCGGATCCCCGGCGTTACCCCAGCGGCCGTCTCACTGATCAACGTTTACATCGAGATCCAGGCGCGCCAGCAAGCGGCGGCATCCGGCCTCGGCTGATGCATCCCAGGCTTCGTTTCGTCGTCGCGACTTGGTCGCCAGCGGACTCTCTACAGGACTTGCTACGAGCGAAGAACCGGCCGTCCATCCCGCTAGAGGCGTAGGAAACATACCTGACACAAAGTGCAAGTCGTTGCACCCGCAACACTTTCGTCTCCATATCTTGCAACGAGTTACAGCGGCGACACAATTGCAGTAACTGACTTCACAGGTCTCTCTCTGTGGGTGTCACGTGGGTACCTCAGCTGGCGTCTCCAAGAAGTCCTGTCAACGGGTAATCCATCAGTTTGCGACTTCCCTTGCGCAACACCCTGAGCGCCGCAAGGTGCTCAAAAGTCAGTTTCGCGAACAAAGACTCTCAACCGCGGAGGATACAATTTTGAACAAGAGATTTGGATGGATGTTATGTTTGCTGGCCATCGCAGTCTGCGCCAGCAGTTTGCCGGCCGTGGCAGGCACGTTGTTCAGCAACCTAGGCCCCCCAGGCGACCTTTACAATGAGGGCAATGGCTGGACAATCTCTGGCACGGGTACCCTTGGCTCCAGCCAGTCGATCGCAGAGGAGTTCCAGGTCGGCGCTAGCGGCAACGTTTTTCAGATTGACGCCGGTATTGGCTATGTAACAGGCCTCAATGCGTTCAACATCTTGCTTGTGCAAGGTAACGATCCGACCGGAACGGTGCTCGGCCAGTGGGACAATCTGGCTAGCCCCCAAAATTTCGGTGGCTGCTGCGGCTTGATCACGATCAGCGGCATCAGCGGAATCAGCCTCACCACAGGCACGAATTACTGGTTGATCGCCGAACCTACCTCTCTGGATTCCACGCTTTGGGGCGCATGGAACTTCAGCAATAGCGGCGTTGGGCAGCTGGATTTCTCCAACGACCTTGGTCAAACCTGGAACGATGGTGGCGTCACCAATCAGGGTGCGTTCGACATCATCAGCGGCGGTGGCGGCACCACCCCCGAGCCCAGCTCTCTATTGTTGCTAGGCACGGGATTGGTTGGAGCCTTCGGCGTCATTCGGCGCAAGTTGAATCGCTAACCACTTCGCAGTACGCGTTGACAGCCGGAGCTAACCAGCTCCGGCTTTTTTACGCGGGTTCGGGGGTTTGGTGCCCGTAAATGACCGCTGACCTGTCTTAGCCAAGCAGCACGCCAGGGTTTTTGCGGGCGATGTGCAGCAACTTGAGCGTGGCTTGCCGCGGCTGCCGGGTACCTTGCTCCCAGCTTTCGACGGCATTGGAACTGACGTTGAGCAGACGCGCGAACAGCGCCTGGCTGGCATTCATGTCCGCACGCATCGCGCGGATCTCGGCCGCCTTCAGGGGTTTGAGGCGAGGTGGGATCTCCACCGAGCGCAGGTCGAAGCTGAATGAAGTTTTTTCAGAAGATGCCGCTTTCTTGTGCTTGTTCTTCTTTTCTTTCTTCTTGCTCTTCTTGCTCATCGCTCTCCCTTTTGAGTGGCGCAATGCGGTGCTCTGACAATGTAAGATTTTGGCGGCGCTGTAAATAGCTCTGATGTATTAAGTCCTGAGACGATATAGATAGCTCGGATGTATTAATCCGCGACGCCACCTAAAGGGCCGCACCAGCCCAGCGTAGCCTTGTCGCTGACCGGCTTGGCCACCGGACGTCCCCTGTCACCGAGTTCGAGCCGGGCCCACGGCGTTTCGTGGTCGTGGGTAAAAACCACCAGCCACTGCTCTGGAATGGCCGCGTTATAGAGCCGATGTTTATTGGCAATACTCTCCAGCGGGTAGAGGTCATAACCCAATATCCAAACCGGATCGAGGTGCTTGGCGTCCGGCACCAGATCGCTGGGATAGCAAGCCAAGCGGCCGCCGCTACGCACCACCACAGCCTGTAGATCGCGGGTGTGGCCGGGATAGACCTTCACCTCGATGCCAGGGACGATCTCGGCATCGCCCTTGAGTAACTGCATCTGTCCGCTCGCCACCAGGGGATCGTAGTTGTCGGTCATATAGCTGACGCGGTCGCGCTCGTGCTGTTCCCGTGCGTGGCGCCATTCGCCTTCCTGCGCGTAATACCTGGCCCGCGGGAACGTGGGTACGGGCTTACCGTCTTTGTAATAGGTGTTCCAGCCGCAGTGATCGAAGTGCAGGTGCGTATTGATGACGATGTCAATCTCATCGGGCGAAACTCGGGCCTCCTCGAAACTGTTCAGCAGCAGCTCCTGATTCTGGTAGATAGCCCGGGCTTTGTCGTTGAGTTTGTTGCCTATGCCGGTCTCGATAAGGACGTTCTGCTTGCCGGTGCGAATCAGCAGCGAATTGAGCGCCATTGGAATGGTGTTGCGCTCGTCGGGCTGGATGCGCTTTTCCCACATCACTTTGGGAATGATGCCGAACATGGCGCCGCCGTCGATGCGGCAGATGCCGTCGGAAAGGATGGTGAGTTCAAAGTCGCCAAGGGTGGTTCGGTGCAACGGTCGTGTCTCCCCGAGAAAGTTGGTTTCCCGATGATACTGAAGGAGCGCAGACGGCGGCAAAGGCCGACAAGCCAGTGTCGGCCACGAATGCCAAGGACCTCGGTAGTGTCCTAAGTGCAAGTTTAGGACACTACCGCTTTTTCAGGTCGTCACTGCGGGTCGGGGAAGATGGTAAAGCTGCCAGGCAAACGCTCCCAAACCCAGGCATACCACAGCCAGGCGGACCAACCCGCCGAGATACGGGATGTACCCGACGACGGTGAGGATCAACAGCCCCACGAGTAGTCCCAGCAGCCATTCGCTGGTAGTCGCCGCGGTTGGCTTCAAAAGCATCTGTCCCAGAAAGGCTCCAACCCAAATCTTTGCCAGGTAGATCGCAATCAGGTACAGCGGCAGCAACATTAGCGAGAGGGGAAGGCCAACCAGCGTGATGGCTATCAAGATTATGGCCACAGGCACGCCCGCCAGAACCGCAAACCCAAACCCGAGGCTGCGCCAACCTGCGCCCACGGCTTGCGTGCTGGCGCGGAAGAAACCGGGAAAGAGAACGAAGCCCAACCATCCCACCAGCATGGCGGAAGCGAGCCAGACCGCCTGATAGAAGTAGAATTTGGGGCGCGCGAAACGACTCTGCCTCACGCGCACCTGAATGTCGCGCGTGCCCGTAGTCGTCGCACCGTCGGCGATGTGCACTTTCTTAAGATCCCGCACCCGAACGCTAAGGTTACCGCCGATCCGCGCGCTGTTCGTCAGGGTAAGGCTGTCTCCCGTCATGGCCAGTTCACGGCCGACGCTGCCGCTCACATCGGCATTGCCCGCATACATGGTCACGCTGCGATTCACCTCACCCTCGAGGGTGACGTCGCCGGCGCCGGCTAGCACGCCGCCACCCACGCGACCCCGTTCATTCACGCGCAAAGATTGCACGAACCCGTAGAGATTGTGGGCCAATTGCCCGTCCAGGTCGAAGGAATTGGAAAAATTATAGATGTTGCCTTCGACGGTCCCGCTCACCACGGTTCTCTTGGCAAAACTTATTACATCTCCCTTGACGGTACCGCGTACTTCCACCGATTCGGCAAAAGCCAGCAAGTCCCCATTGACCACTCCTTCGACGCGCACGATGTTACCGGTGGCCAAAAGGGTGTCATCCACAGTCTGGTCCGCCTTTACCGTAACGAACTCACTGTGGCGCCGCTCCAGGGAAAATCCTGGCAACGACAAGGCAAGCATCACGATCAGCAACCGCAGGCCAGATTGCTGTGGCCGCCAGCGGCGTGCCAGCAGCAGTGCGCTGCCGCCCAACAGCAAAAGCAGGAAGAATTTCCCAACCACCGCAGCATATTCACTCAACATGGCAGTACCCCCGTTGGCAACGTAATAAGAAAGGTTGAAGAGCAGGTTCGTGCGGCCACTCAGGCTGAAGGGATTTAGCCACTGTAGCGCGTCCGGAATGCTCACCTTATCGATCCAGCCGACAAAGATGGAACCAACCGCCAGCACCGCGGCCACAATCACCACGTCACCCCACCCCAAAGACCGCGGCGAAGACGAGAAGCCCACCAGGCCGGCTTCTTCTTCCGGAAGCTCTTGCAGGCTTTCGCTCAGGACCGAGCTCTCAACCCGCAAAGTGTCCAACAGTTGCCGGCATCGGCGGCAAGTGGACAGGTGGTCTCGCAGGCGCTGCGCCTCTGTCACCGGCAGTTCGCCGTCCACGAAAATGGAGATGGTCTGTTCCGAATAACATTCCATGATCACTTGCTCCCGGGCGCCAGTTTCCGGCGCAGTTCCTGCTTGGCCCGAAATAGCAACGCCGCCACGTAGTTTCTCTGCAGACCCAACTGCTGGGCGATTTCGTCATAGCTCAATTCGCCGTAATAGCGCATGACCAGCGGCAGGCGATAGTTCTCCGGCAGACCTGCAATGGCCTCCCGCACTTGCGCCCGCTCTTCCTTGCTGAGGACGGCACCCAGTGGCGACGGCTCCGGGCTGGCTACCCCGCTCACCCCGACTTCCTCTGCAGTTTCCACAATCACCTGCTGGCCGCGCTTCCGGCGCCGCAAAACATCAATGCATTGGTTGCCAGCGACGCGCAGCAGCCACCTGACGAACGGTATTGACCCGTTGTAGCTCTCGATGGAGCGCTGCAACTTGAGGAAAACTTCGCTGGTCGCGTCTTCTGCGGTCTCCCGTGAGTCGAGCATGTAACGGCACAAGCCGAATACCCGCCGCGCATACAGGCGATAGATCTCCCCCAGCGCCTCGGTATCGTGGCCTTGTGCGCGCGCGATTACGCTCTCCAGGTCCGGCCCCTCCATTTGCGTGGCTTTTCCCTCGCGGGGCTGCGATCCTTTCGCATTGTTTTTCTCGGCGTCCATAAAGCAGTACGCTGCTGATCGAACAAAGTTACACAGATTTTAAGGATGAGGAAACACCAGGCTGGACGACTCGGTGGGAGCGCCCCAAAACAAAACCCCTCGGTTGCGCGAGGGGTTTTGGCGGTTGCACCTGTTACTGCTATTGCTGCGGAGGATTGGTGCTGGCCGGAGCCGAATTCGTGTTGTTGTTCGATTGCGGTTGGGATTGAGATGAATAGTGGCTGTTCGGCGCCTGCGTATTGGAGCTCATCTCGCCAGGCTGGTCGGACGAAGCGAGCTGATCGACGCTGTTCTTCAACAGGCTGATCTCCACGCGATTGCCGTGTGCGGGCCTGGAGTTGGCTTCTTCCGTCGCCGGCAGCTTCGCATTTCCCATCCCCATGACGAAGACGCGGTACACGGGAATCTCATTCTTCTCCACCAGATAGCGCACGACAGAATTGGCCAGGGCCTGTGAGCTCTGGATACCAGTTTGACCGCGCGTCGCCGAGAAACCCTGGACCTCGATGATGTAACCCTTCTGGTCTTTCAGGTTGGTGGTCATGCCGTCGAGGGCCTCTTTTGCCCTGGCGCTCAATACGGTCTGTCCGGGCTTGAAGCGGATTTCCGTCTGCGACGTGGGCTGATACTGATCAATGTTGCCCACAACCTGCTCCACGGTGTTCAAACGATTGCTGGCCTGCATGGCGGTCTGGTTGGCCTGCTGCGCGCGATTCCCGGCCTCGGTGGCATGCTGGTCGGCTTCGTTGGCTTTAGCGGACGCCTGACGGATGCCTTCCTGGGCGCGAGCGTCAACGTCTTTGATGTCACGGGCATTGGCGGCGGTGAGGTCGTCGAGTTCATTCACCCGATTACGGATCGGGCTAAGCTGCCGCTGCACGTATTTCTTGCGGGCAAAGGGATTGATCTTGCCCCAGAATCCCTGGCGCATGTCTGGTTCAAGCGGCTGACGGGCGGTCATGTTTTGGTCTGAGCTGGCAGTCTGGCTCGAAGACGTTGAGGAAGATGACGACGGTTGCGAGCTGCTCTGCGACGTGGCGGAGGGCTGTTGATTGTCGGCAGGCGCTTGCTGGGCCATCGCCGGCAACATCAGGCTGGCCGCTAACGGCAGGGTAAATAGAATGCGAGATTTCATTCGAAGTTCCTCCACGAATCCTTGGCCACAAGTGCCATATGCTGGCCGCGGTAGTTCTGCCGTCTTGCGGCATTGCTAGGACACAACGGAGCCGCGAGCCAGCACTCTATCTGTTACAGGTTGGTTGCCAAACGCTCTATCCCCTGAGCACGGGCGATAAGTCTTTTGTTTTCAGCGACAAAGGTGTACTCGGTTATTCTCTGACCAGCGATCAAAGTTGAGTAGGAACGGGAGGCGATAGGTAATTGTTACAGCCAGCGCACTTAGCGGGCGGAGGGCGGTGATTCATCAACTTCGTTGTCTCAGACCTACGTGACCGCCCTCACAGCAGTTCTTCTGAGTTCGGTTCACCATGGTCGCAGGAGAAAAGTGTCCCCACTTCATGGGTCTAATGACGCTTTTTACGCACTATGCAAAGAGTGCTTATCCTGGGAGCTGCTGGACGAGACTTCCACAACTTCAACGTAGTTTTCCGAAACAACCCTGAATTTCACGTAGTAGCCTTCACCGCAACCCAAATTCCCGACATCGCCGGCCGTCGTTATCCCGTGCAATTGGCGGGCGATTTCTATCCGGATGGCATTCCCATCCTCGAAGAAAACAAAATGGAAGAGATCATCCACGACGAAGTCGTCGATGTGGTGGTTTTCTCCTACAGCGATATCGCATATCCGACGCTGATGCACCTGGCATCGCGCGCGGTCGCCGCCGGGGCCGATTTCTGGTTGCTCGGCGCCGAACGCACGCAACTGGTTGCCAAGGTGCCGGTCATCTCGATCTGCGCCGTCCGCACTGGATGCGGCAAGAGCCCGGTCTCGCGCCGCATTGCCACCGAGCTTCGCAAGCTCGGCTGGAATCCGGTCGTGGTGCGTCATCCTATGCCGTATGGCGACCTGGCGGTGCAGCATGCGCAACGTTTCGGTTCGCTGGCCGACCTCGACAAACACCTGTGCACCATCGAAGAGCGCGAGGAATACGAGCCTCACATCATTGAGGGCACCACGGTGTATGCCGGAGTCGATTACGAGGAAATCCTGCGCCAGGCGGAGAAGGAGGGCGACGTTGTCTTGTGGGATGGCGGCAACAACGATACGTCGTTCTATCGTCCCGACCTCGACATCGTGGTCCTCGATCCGCATCGCGCCGGACACGAGCTGTCCTACTACCCCGGCGAGGTTAACTTCCGCAGCGCGCACGTGCTCATCATCAACAAGGTGGACACCGCCGATCCCGACGGAATCAAGACGGTGCGCCAGAACATCGCGTGGCACAATCCCAAGGCGCAAGTCATCGAAACTGCCTGCAAGGTCACAGTGACCGATCCCGAAGCCGTCAGGGGCAAGCGGGTACTGGTGATCGAAGATGGCCCGACGCTTACCCACGGGGAAATGCCTTATGGGGCCGGCGTGGTCGCAGCCAATCGCTACGGTGCGGCTGCCTTGGTCGATCCGCGGCCGTATGCCGTGGGCTCCATCCAGAAAACCTTCGAGAAATTTCCCCACCTCTGGAGGGTCTTGCCTGCCATGGGATACAGCGATATGCAACGGCACGAGCTTGAAGAAACGATCAAGCGCGTACCGTGCGATCTAGTGTTGGTGGCGACGCCAATCGATTTGGCACGCACGATCAAGCTGGATAAGCCCAGCGTGCGCGTCAGCTACGAGATCGAGGAGATTGGCAAGCCTGCGATCACTACGATGCTGGAGCACTTCACCCAAACCTACAAGCCGGCGTTGGCGGAAGTTGGGAGATAGCATGTTGCAGAAAGACTTCCTCTCGATTCGCGACTTCTCGCCGCAGGAGATCAGGCAATTTCTTCACGTTGCCTGCCAGCTCAAAGCTCTTCCGGGCGCCTATAGCGGCGCCCTGAAGGGCAAAACGTTGGCCATGATCTTCGAAAAACCATCGCTGCGCACCCGCGTGACCTTCGATGTCGGCATTGAAGAGTTGGGCGGGCATCCGCTGTATCTTTCGCCGGCCGAGATCAGTCTGGGCAAGCGCGAGTCGGTCTACGACGTCGCTAAAAATTTGGAGCGCATGGTACAGGGGATCATGATCCGGACCTTCGCGCACCAAATTGTCGTGGACATGGCGCGGTACGCCAGCATCCCGGTCATCAACGGCCTTACCGATTACAGTCACCCCTGCCAGGCACTTGCGGACTACCTGACCATGCTTGAGGTCAAGGGCCGCATAGCAGGACTGAAGGTGGCCTACATCGGCGACGGCAACAATGTAGCGCACTCGTTGCTTTTTGCGGGCGCGCAATTAGGCGCGGAGGTGTGGATCGCGACACCGCCGGGCTACGAGCCCGACAGTAAAGCCGTTGCCTGGGCGGCTGAACGATGCTCCGCGACCGACGCAACCTGCACCATCACCAACGATCCCGACCTGGCGATCCGCGGCGCGGATGTGGTTTACACCGACGTGTGGGCAAGCATGGGGCAGGAAGCCGAGGTGGCAGCGCGGCGCAACATCTTCCAGCCGTATCAGGTGAACGCCGAGTTGTTCGCCAAAGCCAAGCCCGATGCCATCTTCATGCATTGTTTGCCGGCGCATCGAGGCGATGAGGTTACCGACGAGGTAATCGACTCGCCGCGGTCGTTCGTCTTTCAGCAGGCAGAGAACCGCCTGCACGCCCAGAAGGCGATCATGGTGGAACTGATGAAGGATAGCCATGTGGCAGATCGCGAGATGGTTCGCGAATCACGGTTGGAGTTGGTGAGGTAGAGGAGCCGCCGGTTCGCAATTCGCTTTTCGCTATTCGCCTTTCGCCTAAAGATTGAAGGACGAACGGCAGCTTATCGCCAGTAGCTCTTGATTCCAGCTATGAGCACCCGGCGGCTTAGTTCTCGGGCGAAAAGCGAATGGCCAGTAGCTTTTGATACCAGCGACGAGCACCCGACGGCTTAGTCCTCTGGCGAAAAGCGAATAGCGAAGAGCGAATAGCGAATAGCGAAGAGCGAAAGGCGAATTGCGTTTGTAGGATTTATGACAAAGACTGCGCTAGTCGCGGTGGGCGGCAATTCTCTGATTCGTGCCGGAGAAAAGGGCACCATTGCCGAGCAGTTGGCCAACACCCGCCGCACCGCCCAGGCAATTGTCGGAATCATCCGCCTGGGGTACAACCTGGTGATCACGCATGGAAATGGGCCGCAAGTGGGCGCACAACTGCTGCGTTCGGAGCGGGCGTCCGACGTGGTGTATGGACAAACGCTGGATGTTTGCGGCGCCGCCAGTCAAGGCGAGATCGGTTACTTGCTTGCGCAGTCGCTACAGAACGAGCTTGCGGCAGCCGGCATGGACGTTCCCGTCGCTAGCCTGGTGACCCAAACCGTAGTCTCACCCGATGATCCTGCCATGCAACATCCCTCCAAGCCGATCGGGCCATTTTATTCGCGGGCTGATGCCGAAGAGAAAAAGCGGCTGCTCGGATGGCAGATTGTCGAAGATGCCGCGCGCGGGTACCGGCGCGTGGTTCCCTCGCCTGAGCCAATTGAGATCGTGGAGTTGGATGTCATTCGCGAACTGGTCGCTGGCGGAGTGCTGGTGGTCTCAACCGGAGGCGGAGGCATCCCCGTGATGCGCGTGAAGGGACATTTGCAGGGCGTGGAAGCTGTCATCGACAAGGACCGTGCGTCCGCATTGCTCGCTTGTCAGTTGGGAGTGGACCTGTTCGCAATCTCCACCGACACCGAATATGTTTACCTGAACTATAAGAAGCCTAACCAGACTCCGCTGACTTACGTCACTGCGTCACAGATGGAAGCGCATCTGCTCGATGGCCATTTTCCGCCAGGTAACATGGGGCCGAAGGTGGAATCGGTATTGCGCTTCCTGCATAGCGGAGGCAGGGAAGCCGTGATTACGTCGTATGAGTGTTTGTGCGAGGCCGTGCGTGGTACTGCGGGAACGCACATCTTGGCGGACGCAGAACTGCTCCGCAAAAATACCTGCCAAGAACAGGAAGTTGAGGTGCCGGCTATCCGGTGAGCCATGCTAATTAGCGACCGAACCACTAGACTGCAGGAAGCAAAGCCCGGGCGTTCCCACATGAGTTTGAAGCACGTTGTCGAGTCGCAACAGTTCACCGTCCCATTATTGATGGAGCTGTTCGACCGATCGCGGCTGATGGAGCGAATTGTGGCGCGCGGCGGCACGCTGGACTATCAGAACCGGATTCTGGCCAGCTTGTTCTATCACCCTTCCACCCGAACGCGTCTTTGCTTTGAAGCGGCCATGCACCGGCTGGGCGGACGTGTGATCTCCACCGAACATGCTGGTGCTTTTTCCTCCGAGATCGAGGCCGAACAGGTTGAGGACTCCATCCGCATCATTGGAAGCTACTGCGACGTCATCGTGATTCGTCATCATGAGCGGGACGGAGCGCACCGCGCGGCCAAGGTTTCGCCGGTGCCGGTCATCAACGCGGGTGACGGCGCGGGCGGGCAACATCCCACCCAAGCTTTACTTGACCTATACACGATTTACCGCGAGCGTCCGCTCGACGGACTGAGCGTGGCCTTCATCGGAGAACTCGATCGCGGCCGCACCGTACGTTCTCTGGCTTATCTGCTGGCGAAGTTCGAGCGGGTGAAGGTCTTCTTCGTGAGCCCGCCCGAGCTGCAGATGAAACCTGACATTCTGCAGTACCTCGACCGCCATGGCGTGCGCTATGAATTGGAATCGGACATCAACCGGGTGATCGGTGAGGTGGATGTCATTTACCAGACGCGCATTCGTCCGGACCGGCTCAAGGGACCGCTGCGCTATGCCATCGACTCCACGGTGCTGCAGCGCATAAGGTCTGACGCCATGATCCTTCATCCTCTGCCGCGGACCGTGGAACTGGACAAGCGGGTGGACGATGATCCTCGCGCATTTTATTTTCGGCAGGCGGCGAACGGCCTTTACGTGCGCATGGCCCTGCTGACCATGCTGCTTGACTAGCAATTAGCAGCTAGCATTTAGCCTTTTGCACTTACAAGACTGTGCTGCAACCGTGCAATTTGCTGGCGAACAGCAAAGCGCCGTAGGTGCGAAACAGTTTAGCCCAGCACGGAGCCGCAGGCGGAGTGCTGGGTCTAGCGACAAATGGATTCGAGTCCCTTCAGGGACGGCACTGCTTTCATGAATTTTGCAAATACTTGAAACATCACCGAAAAGACTTGAGGCCTTATGGAAACTATCCAACAATCGCAAACCAGCGAATTGATTGCACTCGAAGACCAATACGGCGCGCACAATTACAATCCTCTCGACGTGGTGATCGATCACGCGGAAGGGATCTGGGTTTATGACCTGGACGGCATTCGCTATCTCGATTGCCTCGCGTCGTATTCCGCTCTCAACCAGGGACACTGCCATCCCAAAATTCTGAAGGCCATGATCGACCAGGCGCGCAAGGTCACTTTGACGTCGCGCGCGTTTCGGAACGAGCAGTTGCCGCTGCTCCTCCGGGACCTCAACGACTTGACCGGTTTCGACATGGCGCTGCCCATGAACTCGGGCGCTGAGGCGGTGGAGACCGCCCTGAAAGCGGCCCGCAAGTGGGGTTACAAACGCAAAGGCATTCCCGAGGGGAAAGCCGAAATTATCGTTTGCGCCAACAACTTTCACGGCCGCACGGTGACCATCGTCAGCTTCTCGACTGACGAGCAGTATCGCGACGGGTTCGGACCGTTTACCCCTGGATTCAAGGTCATCCCTTTCGGCGACGCCGAAGCTTTGCGCGAGGCAATTACGCCTAACACCTGCGCCTTTTTGGTGGAACCGATCCAAGGAGAGGCCGGCATCATCATCCCGCCTGCGGGATTCCTGAAAGAGGCCGCTGCCATCTGCCGAGAGAACCGGGTGCTGCTGATAGCGGACGAAATTCAGTCAGGCCTGGGCCGCACGGGCAAGCTCTTTGCCTACATGCACGACGACATCACTCCAGACGTTGTGATCGTGGGCAAGGCGCTTTCGGGCGGCTTCTATCCGGTATCGGCAGTGCTGGCGTCGGAGGAGGTGCTCGGCGTGTTTGCTCCGGGCGACCATGGCAGCACTTTCGGCGGCAATCCACTGGCCTGCGCAGTGGCTCGCGCCGCGCTGCGGGTGCTGGTGGCGGAGAACCTGGTGCAGCGTTCCGCCGAACTCGGCGATTACTTCCTCACTAAGCTGAAAACCCTGAAGAGCCCGCACATTCGCGAGGTCCGTGGCAAAGGCTTATGGATTGGCATTGAGCTCGATGTTCCAGCGCGTCCCTATTGCGAGGCACTGAAGGCGCGGGGAATCCTGTGCAAAGAAACCCATGAATATGTTATTCGGGTCTCGCCTCCACTGGTGATTTCGCGCGAGGAGATCTTCTGGGCATTCGAGCGGATTAAGAAGGTCATCGAAGAATTGCGCTGATTTTACGGCCCGTAAATCGGTTTTTGGGGGTTACGCGGCGCTTCCCAGGCGACTATAATCAAGGTAGGAGTACCGCCTTGATCAGCCGCCTGACCCAGTTGAACGCCTTTGCCGCTGCCTCGAATCCGAGGTGCGGTGCTGGTGTGTCTGCTAACAGGTCATGTGCAATCCCCCACCCCAACGAAATCAGTTGGGGAGCCCGGGTTCCGGCACGCGCAGACTCCAAACTCGCGCCCTGTATGGTTCGTCCCAACCTCTTCTCCGGCGACTAGCCAGCTTCGCTTGTCCGTGGCCTCCCGCGCCTTACCAATCCAACCAGATTGCGAACTCGCGGACTGACAGAAGCTCCGGCGCACAACTGGCGCCGCAAGCCTTTCCAAGGAGAAACATCATGACCACCGATACACTGACCCATGTTGCCGGCCCGAACATCAAGACCGCTTTGCCCGGCCCCAATGCGCGCCGCATTCTGGAAGGCGATCAGCGCTACATTTCGCCGTCCTACACTCGTTCGTATCCCATGGTCGCCAAGCGGGGACGCGGCGTCATCGTCGAAGACGTGGACGGCAACGAGTTCCTCGATTTTTCTGCGGGCATCGCCGTGACCTCAACGGGCCATTGCCATCCGGAAGTCGTGGCCGCCATCCAGAAGCAGGCCGCCGAACTGATTCACATGTCGGGCACCGACTTCTACTACGAGAGCATGGTGACCCTGGGCGAGCGCCTGTCGAAGGTCGCTCCCATGAAGGGGCCGCACAAGATCTATTACGGCAACTCGGGCGCGGAGGCGATCGAGGCCGCGCTGAAGCTGGCGCGCTATCACACTAAGCGGCAGAACGTCATCGCGTTCTATGGCGCGTTCCATGGACGCACCATGGGCGCCCTGTCGTTGACGGCTTCCAAACCGCAACAGAAGCGCCGGTTCTCTCCGCTGGTTCCCGGCGTGACTCACGTGCGCTATCCCGATGTATATCGCGGCTGCGTGGGTGGAAGCCAGGAGGCCGAGGCGTTCGCGCTGGGTTGCGCCCGTTTCATCGAAGAAAAGCTGTTCAAGACGACGCTGGCCCCCGAGGAAGTTGCGGCGATTTTTGTC
Source organism: uncultured Acidobacteriaceae bacterium (assembly GCA_963798185.1). Taxonomy (GTDB): domain Bacteria; phylum Acidobacteriota; class Terriglobia; order Terriglobales; family Acidobacteriaceae; genus Bog-257. Next base: position 157,330 of record CAWCSJ010000040.1, on the reverse strand, counting down.
GAGCCAATCCAGGGCGAGGGCGGCTACGTGGTCGCGCCGACAGTGTTCATGCAGGAACTTCGTCGCATCTGCGACCGCCATGGCATTCTGCTGGTCGCCGACGAAGTTCAGTCGGGCGCAGGGCGCACTGGGAAGTGGTGGGCCATCCAACACACTGGGGTTGAGCCCGACATTTTCTGTAGCGCCAAAGGGATTGCCAGCGGAATGCCGCTCGGCATCATGATGGCGAAGGCTGAAATCATGGACTGGGTACCAGGGTCGCACGCTTCAACGTTTGGCGGGAACCCGGTCTGCATTGCGGCGGCGCTGGCCACCATGGATGTGCTCGAGCGTGAAGGCATCAAAAACGCCGAAGTGGTGGGGAAACACATCATGCAACGCATTGCCGATTGGCCGCAGCGGCTTGATCTGGTGGGCGACGTCCGCGGACGCGGGTTGATGATCGGCGTCGAGATCGTCACCGACAAGAAAGCCAAGACGCAAGGCGCCGCCGAACGCGATCGCATCGTCGAACTTGCCTTCGAGCGTGGCGTGCTTTTTCTGGGCTGCGGGCCGAACAGCATCCGCATCGCTCCTCCGCTGATTGTGACCAGCGAGCAAGCCGACATCGCGATGGATGTGCTGGAAGAGTGCATCACGATTGCCGGCAAAGAGCGGCATAGCTAGGCGGACTCCAGGCGAAATCATTCACCACGGAGACACGGAGGGCACGGAGCTTTGTTGGTATTAAGTTTTCTCCGTGATCTCAGTGGTCTCCGTGAGTGATTTTGATGCGTTGCCGAAAAAAAGCAAATCCCTCCCGGCCTAAAAAGACTGTGTCGCAACCCAGTTGGCTGTTTGCAAGTGGAACCGATGGGGCAAGATCAGCCGCGCAGCGGCGGCACCGGTTACGACACAGTCTCTAAAGGCCGTTCGTGATGACAACCCATCGCCCACGCTTTTCGCAGGCCCCACCCGCTGATTTCTTACCCCCCGCTGATTTCTTACCCCGCTTGCGATTCTCTCCGCCGAAGAACTACACTGCGTGCGCGCCGCCCACTGCCGCGCAAACCGAGGATAGCTGTGCCTGAGTTACGCAAAGATCCAATCATTGGAAGATGGGTAATCATTTCGACCGATCGCGCCAAGCGTCCCAACGACTTCAGCCGCGAGCCGGTGAAATTGAAGGGCGGCTTTTGCCCGTTCTGCTACGGCAATGAAAGCAAGACGCCGCCCGAAGTGCTGGCGTATCGCCCAAACGGGGCGGCGCGCGACACGTCGGACTGGACGGTGCGCGTGGTGCCCAACAAGTTTCCGGCGCTGGGAATCGAAGGAAGCCTGAACCGGCAGGCCGAAGGCATGTTCGACAAAATGAGCGGCGTGGGCGCGCACGAGGTCATCATCGAAACACCAGACCACAACGCCACCCTGGCCACCCTTTCGGAGAAGCGCATTGAAGACGTTTTGTGGGCCTACCGCGACCGCATCGTCGATTTGAAGAAGGACCGCCGCTTCAAGTACATCCTCATCTTCAAGAACCATGGGACGGCGGCCGGGGCAACGCTGGAGCATTCCCATGGGCAGTTGATCGCACTGCCCATCGTTCCCAAGCATGTCATCGAGGAACTGGAAGGCTCGAAGCAATATTACATTTACAAAGAACGCTGCGTTTTTTGCGACATTCTCCGGCAGGAGACCGAGTCGGGAGTGCGCGTGATTGCCGACAGCGACAGCTTCCTGACCGTCGCGCCCTACGCGCCGCGTTTCCCATTCGAAAGCTGGATCGTGCCCAAACGGCACGAATCCGCTTTTGAAAATTCATCGTCCCAGGTTTATGAGGGACTGGCCAAAGCTTTGAAGAACCTTCTGGTGCGCGCCGACAAGGTGCTCGACAATCCAGCTTATAACCTGGTGATTCACACCGCTCCGATTCAGGAGGCGGCCATGGACCATTATCATTGGCATGTCGAGTTCATGCCGAGGCTCACCAAGACTGCGGGCTTCGAGCGGGGAACTGGCTTCTACCAGAATCCCACGCCTCCAGAAGAGGCTGCCAAGTACCTGCGCGAAGCCAGAGTTGAAACTCCGCCAGCGGCCACGGCGGAGAGCAAATAGAGCGCCTCTTCGCCGGTGGAAGCGCCGGGCTTCAGCCCGGGCGAAATAGATTGCCATCTGATATGGCTTTAGCCATGGTGGCTCCGCATATCAGCAAAGGAGTCCGCATGAGTACCAGCCGATCTGTTCTTGCAGCTCCGCAGCGGTGGTGGTTTCTAGATCTCACCCCGCAAGAGCGCAGCACTCTAGTCGCAACCTTCGGCGGCTGGGCGCTCGACGGCATGGACGTGATGGTCTATAGCTTCGTCATTCCCACCCTGATCGCGCTCTGGCACATCAGCAAGGGACAAGCGGGACTGCTGGGCACGGTGGCACTGCTGATTTCAGCCGTTGGCGGCTGGTTAGCCGGACTGCTGGCCGACCGCTTCGGCCGCACCCGCGTTCTGCAGATCACGATCTTGTGGTTCGCGCTGTTCACCTTCTTGAGCGGATTCACCAACTCCTTCTGGCAATTGTTGCTGACGCGCGGACTGCAAGGCCTGGGCTTCGGTGGGGAGTGGGCGGTAGGCTCGGTGCTGATGGGCGAAGCCATCCGCGCACAGCATCGCGGCAAAGCGGTGGGCACAGTGCAGGGCGGATGGGCGATAGGATGGGGCATCGCGGCCATCTGCTATACCGTCTTGTTCTCTGTACTGCCGGCCGCGACCGCGTGGCGCGCCATGTTCTGGATCGGCATTCTTCCCGCGCTGTTGGTCTTCTATATCCGGCGCAACGTTCCTGAGCCCGAAGTCTTCAGCCAGACTCGTGCGCGCGAAGTCAAATCCGGCGAAGGCAGCCATTTTCTGGAGATCTTCAGCCCGGCAATTCTGAAGATCACGCTTCTCACCGCGTTGCTGGCAACCGGCGTACAAGGCGGGTATTACGCCATCACGACCTGGCTGCCGACCTTTCTTAAGACCAGCCGGCACCTCTCGGTGCTCAACACCGGCGGCTATCTGTTCGTCGTGATCGTGGGCTCGTTTGTCGGCTACATGATTAGCGCGTGGCTGGCTGATCGCCTTGGCCGCAAGCGGACGCTGATACTGTTTGCCGTCTGCTCATTTGTCACGGTGGCGGCGTACACCTTTCTGCCTATCAGTAACGGGTTGATGCTGGTACTGGGATTCCCGCTCGGTTTCTTCGCCTCGGGATCGTTTAGTCCGGTGGGCGCATTCTTCACCGAGCTGTTTCCCAGCCGATTGCGCGGCTCGGGCCAGGGGTTTTCATATAACTTTGGGCGTGCCGTGGGTGCACTGTTCCCAACGTTGGTTGGCTATCTCAGCGCGCGCATTACCCTGGGACACGCCATCTCTTCGTTTGCCGTAGTCGCCTATCTGGTCATGATTCTGGCAGTACTCCTGCTGCCCGAGACGAGAGGAAAAGAGCTGCAGGTGTATGAGTGACCCGGTGGACGGAAACTCGATTCCAAACTGCCAGGGACCGAACCCTGATCCGGGAACGCCGATCCATGTGACGCCAGCCGGGGCCTGGGACTGCCACGCGCACATCTTCGGTTCGGTAGAACAATATCCTTTTACTCCGAAGCGGAGTTACACGCCGCCTGAGGCCAACCTCGCCGCGTATCGCCGAATGCTGGCTGCGCTGGGTATCGCGCACGCGGTAATTGTCCAACCGAGTGTGTATGGAACCGACAACTGCTGCACGTATGACACGGTGGTTGCAGCGGCTGGCGCTTGGCGGGGCGTCGCCGTTGTCAGTCCCGGTGTGAACGAGCACGAACTGGAGCGTCTGCACGCTGCCGGCTTTCGCGGAGTGCGCGTCAATGTGCTTTTCATGGGTGGGGGCCTCACGTTCGAGGAGCTCGAACGGCTGGCGCTAAGGGTCGCGCCGCTAGGCTGGCATGTGCAGTTGCTGCTCGATGGCCGCGATCTGGTCGAACTTGCGCCGCGCCTTCGGCGACTGCCGGTGCCGATTGTGGTTGACCACATGGGCCACATGCCCGCGTCAGTTGGCATTGCGCATGCGGGATTTCAAACACTGCTGCAATTGGTGCGCGACGGCCGCTGTTGGGTCAAGCTTTCGGGAGCTTACAGAATTTCAGCAGAACCGTACCCCTATCCTGATGTCGTGCCCTTTGCGCGCGCGTTGATTGAAGCGGATGCTGCCCACATGGTCTGGGGAAGTGATTGGCCGCATCCGGCCGTGAGCGTGCCCATTCCGAAGGATGCCGAAGTGCTGGACCTGCTCGCCGCGTGGGCACCCGATGCCGAGGTGCGGCGGCGCATTTTGAGCGAAAACCCTGCGCGGCTATATGGATTAAGCAACGATGTCTCGCGAATGAATCCCATCCACCACTGAGGTACTGGGGTTTTTGGCTTCTATCGCATTTTCCTCCGTGATCTCAGTGTTTCCGTGGTTAATTTCATCTTGAAAATCGGATTTCGACCGTGATGACTGTCGCCGTAGACGTGTTGGCGCTGCCCAGGTTTTAGAATGTAGACATGAGGATCTTGCTGTTCAGCGGAAAGGGCGGCGTGGGCAAGACCAGCCTGGCTGCCGCCACCGGCCTGAAACTGGCGCAAATGAAGTACCGCACCCTGGTGATGAGCATCGATCCGGCACACAGCCTGGCCGATGCTTTCGATCTCGACACCGACCTCTTCCATGTTCAGACCGCGGACCCGATGCCCATCAACAATCGGCTTTCGATCCAGGAGCTGAACATTCAGAGGGAGATCAAGCGCCACTGGCAGGAAATCTCCTCTTATGTAAGTTCGGTGCTGCGCACCACGGGCATCAGCGGGGTGGAAGCGGAAGAGTTGGCGATCCTGCCGGGTATGGAAGAGCTGAGCGCGATGATGTACATCAATCAGTACCGGCGCGAGAAACGTTACGAGGTCATCGTGCTCGACGCCGCGCCTACTGCTGAGTCCATGCGTTTCATCAGCATGCCGACCACGCTCGACTGGTACATGAAGCACATCTTCCCGTTCCAGCGTAATCTGCTCAAAGCGGTGCGGCCCATCGCCAATCGAGTGGCGCCATTCGAGCTGCCGCCCGACGCTTATTTTGGCAACATCCGTGATCTGTTCGGAAAGCTCGAGGGCGTGGACGAGATCATGGAAGATCCGCAGATCACCAGCGTGCGGCTGGTCACCAATCCGGAGAAGATGGTGTTGCGGGAGACACAACGGGCATTTGTGTACTTCTCACTGCATGGGCTTACGGTGGACGGAGTGATTGTGAATCGCGTGCTTCCGACTGAGGTGATGGATGCCTGGTTCAATGAGTGGCACACCTCGCAGAATACGATGGTGCATGAAATCGAGGACTACTTTGCGCCTGTGCCGGTCAAAAAGGTCCCGCTGTTCGCGCACGAGGTCCTGGGCAAACAGCGGCTGGAGGAGCTGGCACGCGTGTTATATGCTGAGGACGAAGACCCGTCGGCCGTGACCCGGACCGAGAAACCCTACACCTTCGCGAAACAGAACGGTCAGTACGAGATCCGGGTTCTTCTGCCTTTCGCCACCAAAGGCGAGGTCGAACTATTTAAGAAGGGCGACGAATTAATCGTGCAAATCGGCACTTTTCGCCGCCACATTGGGCTGCCGCGTTCGATGGCAGCCTTGTTTCCCGCCCGGGCTAAACTGGAAAGCAAAGTCCTCACGGTCGAAATGAAGGAGACGTCATGAAACAAACCCAGAAGGTCCAGTCGCAGACGAGTCGGACAGCAACAGATGACTCAACCGTTTATCAGAACTGCCCATGCCGCGAGATCGTAGACACGGTGCAGCAATTCCTGGGGGTTTCGCCTGCGGTCAAACAGCACCTGGCCAACTCACGCGTGGAGTTTCTCAAGGCGATCCGCGAGGTCCTCAATGAGCGTATTGAGCACCTCTCAAGCCGGGAGCAGAAGGGCACGAAGGTTGCGGTTGAGTAGGTCCCGTCGGCCGAATCTCTAAATTGCCGCCTTCGGCCGGCTACGCGATGACCTGTCTGTGGAAGTATGAAAAGAGGGACGACTCGGAGGGATGAATAAAAACGAAGGGGACGCTTGCGCGTCCCCCGGTTAGCCAAGAAGAGTTAGTGCTTCTTCTTTTTTGCAGCTTTCTTCTTTGCAGCCTTTTTTGTTGCCATGGTTTCTATTCTCCCTTCCATTTTTCATGGAATCATTGCGACAAAACATTTCATCGCAATTTGTTAGTTGTATAGAGTCATTGAAAAAAATAGTCAAGCAAAAAAAGCATGGCAATGTGCAGAACTCGGCCGCAACCGACAGCACTCATCGGCTCCAGATGGCGAAGCATTCTCAGATCGGCCCACTCTCACTCGCATCGTCCTTTGCATGCATGCGTGAAAGATGCATGAATACTGGCTATTTCTGCATTTAGAAAATGCCGTCGCTGCCTTCGTCATGCCTTGCATGCATCATTACCGGTAGACGAAGAGCTTTTTCGCGGTGCGAAGAGAAACTCAAAGATAAATCAAAAAAAATCCATCAGCAGGGTGCTGAAACACGTTTTTGGCGGTGCGGCGCGTAGAAGGATGGCGGCAAGCAGGAGGGCCCACGGTCGCGATCACCGCAGCGATTTGTGCGTCGCCGGGCCGGGCAAACCCATCTTTATAAACTAGGCATCGGATTTTCTACAGCCGTCAGTGAGGTTCGGATTTATGGAAGACGTAGTGATTGTGTCTGCGGTGCGAACGCCAATCGGAAAATTTCAAGGCTCGCTGTCCGATTTGAGCGCGCCACAGTTGGGAGGGATCGTCGTCAGGGAAGCAGTGAAACGTGCCGGCATCGATCGCAACGACGTGGATGAATGCATCATGGGAAACGTAGTGTCCGCCGGACTGGGTCAGAACCCAGCTCGCCAGGCCGCGCTCAAAGGCGGACTGTCGGACAGCGTCAGCGCAATGACCATCAACAAGGTCTGCGGATCGGGCCTGAAGGCAGTCGCACTGGCCCAACAGGCGATCCAGACGGGCAACTCAGAAATTGTCGTTGCCGGAGGCATGGAGAGCATGACCAACGCCCCGTACCTTCTCCCGCAGGCGCGCAAGGGATTTCGACTCGGCGATCAGAAGGTCATTGATGCGATGGTGCACGATGGCCTTTGGGACGTTTACAACGACTACCACATGGGCAACACCGGTGAGAACGTCGCGGAGAAGTATCACATCACACGCGAGGAGCAGGACCAGTACGCGCTCGATTCACATCGCAAGGCCCTTGCCGCAATCCGGGAATGCCGCTTCAAAGATCAGATTGTGCCGGTGGAACTTCCCACGAAGAAGAGAGGCGCCGAGCCGGTGTGGTTCACCAAAGACGAAGGCCCGCGAGAGGACACGACCGTCGAGGTGTTGCGCGGGTTGAAAGCTGCGTTCAAGAAAGACGGCACCGTGACCGCCGGAAATGCTCCGGGGGTGAACGACGGAGCGGGGGCGTTAGTGGTTATGTCGGCGGCAAAAGCCAAGGAACGGGGACTTAAACCGATGGCCCGAATTGTGGCACAAGCCACCAGCGGCATTGAGCCTGCGTGGGTGATGATGGCCCCAGTGGACGCCGTGCGCCAGTTGTGGAAGAAAACGGGCTGGAAGAACGAAGATGTAGATCTCTACGAAATCAACGAGGCGTTCGCGGTGGCGGCGATCGCGGTAACGCGTGAGCTGGGGCTCGACCTAAACAAGGTCAATGTCAACGGTGGCGCTGTGGCCTTGGGTCATCCGATTGGCGCTACTGGCGCACGCATCCTGACGACGTTGCTGTACGAGATGGTTCGCCGCGATGTGCACAGGGGAATCGCCGCGCTCTGTCTGGGCGGAGGAAACGCTGTGGGGCTGGCGGTGGAACGATAACCGGTCCGCGGTTTACAAAACGTAACCAAAACCAGGGAGCTCGTGGGCTCCCTTTTTCGTATTCAGTAAGTGAGCGCGAAGGCGCACGCTTGCGCCGGACCGTGCCGTAGTAGCATCGAATCGAGTACAGATGAATTCATCAGTCTTGCAGACAGCGCCAGCGGTGCACACCTCCGACGTCTGTCGTTATTACCCGATGGGCAGCGGCCTCATTCGCGCTGTGGACGGCATTTCACTCACCATTGAACGCGGCGAGTTTGTGGCGTTGCTTGGCCAGTCAGGCTCGGGAAAGTCTACCTTGCTGAACCTGCTGGCCGGGCTTGACCGCCCCACCTCCGGCTCAGTGCTGGTGCAAGGCCGTGACTTGGCAAAGATGTCGTCAGAAGAGCTGGCCGCATATCGCCGCAATGACGTGGGCATGGTCTTTCAGGCGTTCCACCTTATCCCGTTCATGACCATTACCGAAAACGTTGAGTTGCCCATGCGTTTCGCGGAAGTAGAACGGGCGGAACGAGGACAACGGGTGCGAGATTCGCTGGAGCAAGTTGGATTAGGTAATCGTCTGGAGCATCGGCCTTCGGAGCTATCCGGCGGCGAGCAGCAACGGGTTTCGCTGGCGCGAGCGCTGGCCAACCGTCCATCGCTGCTGCTGGCTGACGAGCCTACTGGAAATCTCGATAGCCGCACAGGCGAAGACATTCTGAAGCTGATTCGTGATCTGAGCCTTTCGCTGGAAATGACGGTGGTCATGGTGACGCATGAACGCGCGCTGGCCGAGCGTTTTGCGCAGCGGCTGGTGTTTCTCGGTGATGGCAGGCTGCTGTCGCAGGAGGCGCTGGCGTGAAGGGCTATGACCTGTTCGAACTTGCCGTGCGTAATCTGCGGCAATCCAAATTGCGCAATGGGTTGACGACGGTTGGAATTTCTGTCGGAGTGGCCTCGCTGGTGGCCATGTTGTCGCTGGGCGTCGGCCTGCAGCAGTTGGCGACCCGTCGTCTGGCCGGCTCGGGAATGTTTGACACCGTGTTCGTGACTTCCAAGCAAGATTTCCGCGGCTTCGACCGGGAAGACGATCAGAAGACTGAGCATCCGGAAAATGCGCCCATGCTGGACGAACCGGCGCGCGACAAGATGTCGCATTTGCCGTACGTCACCGAAGTCGAGCCCGAGATTCGCGTGATGGGAGAGGTTGGCTATGGCGGCCAGACACACTTTGGATTCGTGACAGGTTTGCCAATGTCGGCGCGCGAAAACGAAGCATTCGACAATCTTCAGGGAAAGTTTTTCTCCGGGCCTGCGGCAGAGGAAGTCATTCTGCTGAACGATTTTGCCAAGGAGATTGACCCGAAGAATCCGGCGGGTCTGATCGGCCAAGAGGTAACCCTACGGTATGGGGAACGCCAGGCACTGGCGCAGGATGCGGAATCGGCAGGTCGGCCGCAGCTTTCTGGCGCAGCGGGAGGCGCAGGCAGTGCAACGCCAGGCGATGACTTTGGCTTCTCCGTAGTGCGCAAGAGCCAGAAGTTGAAAGTGGTAGGCATCATCGAAGAAGAGCCCTACGGCGGCATGAGGACAGTTTCCCGCGGACGTATTTTCCTGCCCGTCGATCTCACCGAGAAGCTGAATATGGCGCAGTTCACCGACATGCGCAGCTCGTTGCGCGGCGGTGGTGGCAAGACCTACATGACGCTGACCGTGCGGGTGAAGGACCCCGGCAAAGTTGCGCAGGTACAGGACGCCATTAACAAGATGGGCTTTCGCACGTTCTCGGTGCTGGATGCGACCAAGAGCTTGCGCCGCTTCTTCACGGTGCTCGATCTCTTCCTCGGGATATTTGGTTCACTGGCGCTGGCTGTGGCCACGCTGGCGATTATCAATACGCTGGTGATGGCGGTGCTAGAACGGCGGCGCGAGATTGGGGTGATGAAGGCAATCGGAGCCAGCGATGGCGACGTGAAGCGCTTGTTCTTCGCTGAAGCTGGGGCGATGGGCTTCTTCGGCGGCCTGCTCGGCATCGCACTGGGATTCGCGATCGGAAAGGCCATTAACGTGGGCACGGGAATCTACCTGCACCGGCATCAACTGCCGGCGGAAGCCGTGTGGATTCTGCCGCCGTGGTTGATCGGCGCCGCGATTGCGTTCTCGATCATTGTGAGCCTGCTGGCAGGTTTGTACCCGGCCAGCCGCGCCGCCAAGCTCGACCCGGTGCAGACCCTGAAATATGAATAAAAGGAGTGCTACAATTTGCCAGTCAATTTATGGCATAATGTAGGTGAGGTGATCGGTGTCAGTTCTTCATCAGCACATTGGCGAGTGGCTGGGCGTACCGGTTCCTAAGACAGACCAGCAGATGCTGGAGATGGTCGAGCGTCAGCTATCAACCTCCGCCATCAATCGCCTGGTCGCGCTGGGTATCACCCGAACGGAGATCGACACTCTGGTGATTCCGCTGCGGACGCTACAACACCGCCGGTCGCGTCGTGAGAAGCTTACGGTTGAAGAGTCTGACCGCGTGCTGCGTCTTGCCCGTCTGCTGTCCCAAGCGGAATCGCTCTACGGATCCCGAGACCGGGCGCTGGCCTGGCTCCGCCGCCCTCACCCTCGCCTCGGCGGCCGGACGCCTCTGGAAATGTTAAAGACCGACACCGGCAGCCGCCTCGTGGAAGAACTGCTCGTTCAGATCGATGAAGGTATGTTCGTCTGATGAGGCTCTGGCGAGTTAGCCAGCATCGCGAGTTGCGCGGCGCGGGTGGATTGCGCGCCCCCGGTCGCTGGCACGAACGCGGCGTGCCAGTCGTCTATCTGGCAGAAAGCCCGGCGGGCGCTTTACTGGAGGCTTGTGTCCACACCAGCGCCAACGATGTTCCTCCAAACTACACTTTGCTGGGTGTGGAAGCAGACGCTCGGGTTTCGCTGGAACGTCTGGACGTGAGCACCCTTCCAGCGGACTGGATCAAGCGGCTCGAGCTCACTCGTGGTATCGGTAGCGCGTGGCTTCGCGACCAGCGCTGCTGCTTGTTGCGCATTCCCAGTGCTCTTGTTCCTGACACTTTCAACGTCATGCTCAACCCTCTTCACGCCGATGCCCAGCGGCTTCGTATCAAGTCTGTCGTTAAGTATCCCTTCGACCCGAGAATTAAGAAATGAAGCTGTTATTACCCTCCGGCCCTGCTCTGAGATGGAAACAATCCGATTTCTTGACTCGGCTAGCGATTCTCCTGCTCGCTCTTTGCCTTGCGCCGCTGCTACATGCGCAGGGTCGGGCCGAGTGCTCGGTCGTCAAGTCCAGCATCCTCAGCCGGCCGGTGCGCTACTGCGCTTTCCTGCCAGACAGCTTCGATCAGGACAAGACGCGTCAGTATCCCGTGCTCTATTACCTGCATGGGCTCGGCGACAACGAGCAGTCATTGCTGAACTTTGGCGGTTGGGACGTGATTTCTGAGTTGCGCCGCCAGGGCAAGATTGGCGACTTCATCGTGCTCGCCCCCAGCGGCGGCCACACGTTCTACCTGAACTCCGAAGACGGCAAGATCAGGTATGAAGACTTCTTGATAAAGGAGTTCATGCCCCAGATGGAGAAAGAAGTATCGCGCCGAGGGCACGCGCGCTACACGTGGCATTACCGGAGTTTCCATGGGTGGGTATGGCGCGTTGCGCCTGGCCTTCAAGTATCCTGACGAGTTTGCCGCAGTCAGCGCGCAGATGCCGGCGCTCATCGCTGATCTGCCAAAGGACTTCACCTCGGGCGGCCCGGGCTCTCCGGGGTCATTGATGGGCGATGTCTTCGGTTCGCCATTCAGTCGCGCCTACTTCGAGCGCAACAACGTCTTCTACTTCGCTCGAGCCGACAGCGTTGCCAGTCTGAAGCGGATGAAGATCTACTTCGACGTCGGCAACAACGACGACTATGGTTTCGAACAAGGGGCGCAGCAGTTGGACCAACTGCTGAAGTCGCGAGGTATTCCGCACGAGTTCCACATCTATCCCGGCAGGCACGACCCTCAGTTCATCGTTCGTCACTTCGGCGACGTGATGGAATGGCAATGGAAAACCATCGGAGCGAAAAAGTAGCCGTTTCCGGCCGAGCGACCCGATTGACTACGGGACATCCACCGCGCCCGGCGTTTTGAGCATGCGATCGATTGCGACTGCCAGCCCGAAGTAGAAGAACATGATCATCACCAGTGGATCGTCTCCGAGACAATATTGCACCATTGAGGGAACCAGATAGCCGACGAAAGCCGCGAGCACGCCTGCGACTATGCCCGCCGCAAAGCGGCTGTGGTCACGGGTGCGACGCAGCAGGCGAAATAGGAAGACAAGGTAAGCCACAACGAACCATAGCCACGCTGCCAGGGTGAGCAGGCCGCGTTCGACGGCGATCTGAATGTAGTCGGAGTGGAAGTGATAGATGACGTGATATACCGAGAAGCCCCGGATGCCCCACTCCTGCCAGTGATTGAAGATCGTATCCATGCCAACTCCGAACCATGGATGCTGGCGGACGAGGCGCAGTCCGTCCTGCCACATCAACACCCGGAAATTTGTCCCCGAATCGCCGGTGCTGACCCAGTTCAACCCCCGGGTGTGTTGGATCCACAACGTCGCAACAACCAGCAATAAAGTCAGGCCGGCGAATGCCCAGATTCGCGTCCGCTTGGTTCCCAGCAGCCACAGGGCAATGACGCAACCGGCTGCCAATCCTGCGATGTCGGCCCGCGTTTGCGTAGCCATCAGCGTCGCGGTTAGCGCCAGGAACGCGATCGCAAGGAACGTCCGAAGTCCCCATTTCTGCGGTTGCGTACTCAGCAACATCGCCCATGCGAGGCAGCCGAGTTGCATGAGCATTTCGGCGAAAACGATGTAGTGCCCCAAAGTGCCTTGTGCCCGGCTCGGCTTGCCACGCACCAATTGCAGGTACGGAGTCTCCAATCCGCTGTTCACAAACTGTTCGCGAGTGAGAAACGTTGCTCGCTTGTGGAACGGTTCTCCTTGCAGATACTGGATGCGGAGCATGCTTCCGGGTGGACTCTGCTCGACCGCTTGGCTCACTTGTTCCGGACTATGCACAGAGTGGCCGTTGATATGGGTAATGATGTCGCCGGCATGAACACGTGCGCGATACAAGTCTGCCGTCGGCACAACGTACTGCACCCGCACTCCAACACCGTAGGTATATTGCCAAGCTGTAAACCCTGCTGCCGCGAGGCCTGAAAGCAGCAATAGCAACACCAGGATGCGCACCTGCGACAGCCGTTGCAGGTTCTGTGCGACCACAGTTCCGGCCAATACGAGACATACGACTTTCATGCGCGGCCAGCTAAGGTAAGGATCGGGCGAAAGCGCGGCCGAAATTCCGCTCAAGACGATGTAGGCCAGCAGCGGCGCAGACAACGGTTGCGGAAACGGACGCTTGCGCTCGATCGCCAGCTTTGCGAGCCACAGGAAGCCTGCGGCCATCCAGGCGTGCCGCGCTCCCTTGATCGAGTGCGGCAGAAGGGTGGCAAAGAGAATCAGGAAGAAAAAGATGAGGCCATCCAGCCACCGTACCCAACGCGCCGCGTCCAAGTATCGAACCGGACCATTCGACCGGCTTGCGACTTCGGGTTTAAAGGTCTGCTGTCCAGGCACCATCGAAGGAAACTTTCCAAGGTGATCTTGTAGCCTACACCAGATGGTATAAAGCTTAGAAATGCTGCTAGAGTAGGAAGGGAGTTGTCGTCGCGTCAGAGTTCTGTTTGGTTTCTGTGCCAATTTCGCTGACGTCAGGGTGCCGTATGCGCCGGATTCCCAGGTGATAACGCCAACTGTTCAACGGCAGTTACTGTGTTTGATCGTCGTTCCAAGCTTTTAAGTTCGGTCACATTGATGCATGACCTGGGGGTGACTTGCGTCTCCTTCGTGGTCGCGTATCTGCTGCGCACTTTGCTGGTGCACTTCGACTTTTTCAGCCGTCGCTTGCCCGGCATTTATCCCTTCAGCCACTATCTTCCGCTGCTGGCCGCCTTTCTGATTACCTGGGCGGTGGTCGGATATTTTTCCACCTTCTACCGCGATCTCGAACTCAGCAATCCCATCCAGCTCATTCTGAATATCGTGAGCCAACTCGGCGTTGTGCTGGTGGTGATTTATGCAGGCTTATACCTGTTCCGTCGCGTGGACGTGAGCCGGACCTATGTCCTGCTGATCGGCGCAGTGGATTTCGTCCTGCTCGTGATCGGCCGTGCGGTGACGTACTCGGGCGTGTCGTGGATGCGTGATCGGCTCCGACGTTACCACTACTTGCTGATTGTGGGTTGTGGCCCCCGCGCCCGCGAAATGGCCGCCCTCATTGAGGAGAGCCGGGGGATGGGGTTGCGACTGATCGGCTTTGTCGATCCCAACTTAAGCGATGCTTCGCTGCCGAACCTGGGCGGTTACAAAGTTCACGGGATTGAGGAACTGAGTGGCATCCTGCAACAGGAGGTGGTGGACGAAATTGTCTTCGCCGTAAACATGCAGGAGCTGGCCCGGCTGGAGCCGGTGATGCAGCACTGCGCCGATGTCGGAATGAGGACGCGGGTGCAACTGGAATTTTTGCCGGCCGCCTATTCGCGAATCTACCTCGAGAAGTTTCGTGATGTGCAACTGCTCAGCCTTTCCAGCGCGCCCGACAGCGAGTTGCGGTTGTTTTTCAAGCGCATCTTTGATGCGGTCCTCAGCTTTGCAGTATTGATTGTGTTCGCGCCGGTGCTGCTGTGCATCGCCGCCATGATCAGATTGACATCCCCGGGGCCGGTGCTGTTTCGCCAAACCCGCTGCGGGTTGGGCGGCCGTCGTTTTATGTTGTACAAGTTCCGTTCCATGATCAATAACGCTGAACAGATGCGCGCGGAGCTGCACCAGTTGAATGAGCTCGACGGCCCGGTATTCAAGATCAGCGACGATCCCCGCATCACCACAGTGGGACGCTGGCTGCGCCGCTTCAGCCTTGATGAACTGCCACAGCTTTGGAACATCCTGCGGGGCGACATGTCGTTCGTCGGACCACGCCCCGCGGTCCCAGAGGAAGTGGAACAGTACGAAGACTGGCAACGGCGGCGTTTGCGCATGCGCCCCGGCCTCACTTGCACCTGGGTGTTGGAAGGCCGCAACCACGTCGATTTCAACCGCTGGATGCAGCTGGACCTCACCTACATCGACAACTGGTCGCTTTGGCTCGACTTCAAGATTTTCGTGCGCACTATTCCCATCGTCCTTTCCGGACGCGGTGCATACTAGAGGCCGATGGTCTCCGTCACTATCGTCACCTGGAACTCGGCGCAATATCTCGACGTTTGCTTTGCCTCAATCGAACAGCAGGATTACCGCGACCTCGAGGTCATCATTGTGGACAACGCCTCGACCGATGGCACGCGAGAGCTTTTGCGTCGCGTCGAGTCGCGTTGGCGAGTGATCTACAACGAGCAGAATGTGGGGTTCGCCGCCGGACAGAACCAGGCCATCCGTGCGGCCAACGGTGACTGGGTGCTCTGCCTTAACCCGGATGTCGTGCTGAGCCCCGGCTTTGTGACGCAACTGGTGGCGGCGGCCGAGAACTATTCGTATGCCGGGGCCATCTGCGGTAAATTGCTGCGCTGGGATCCCGTCAGGGAGCCGCACAAAACCAACATCATAGATTCGACTGGAATTTACTTCACGCGGACCATGCGGCACCTCGACCGCGGGGCAGAGGAGATTGACCGTGGTCAATACGATGTTACCCAATGTGTGTTCGGCGCCAGCGGCGCCGCAGCATTCTTCCGGCGAGACTTCATCGCCGATGTCTCGGTAGAGGGTGAATTCTTCGACGAGGACTTCTTCGCCTTCCGGGAAGATGGCGATCTAGCCTGGCGTGCCCAGGTGATGGGCTGGAAGTGCCTGTACACGCCGGCCGCGGTGGCTTGGCATGTGCGCCGGGTCACGCCCGAGCGGCGCAAGGACCTGCCGCTCGTCATCAACTGGCACTCGGCCAAGAATCGGTTTCTGATGCGCGGCAAGAACGCTTCGGGATGGCTCTGCTGGCGGCTGTTCTTCCCAGTTGCGTGGCGCGATCTGATGACCTTCGGCTATGCCATTGTTTGGGACCGGCGGTTGTGGTCGGCGGTGATTTACTGGTGGAAGGTGCGCGACAGCATCCGCCGCAAGCGCGCCATCATTCAGTCACGCCGCAAAGTTTCTGACCGCGATTTGCTATGGTGGTTTAGCAATACTCCCCGGGCAATAGCCGCGGAGCGGCCTTCATGAAAATCGCCATCGTCGGCACTCGCGGCATTCCTAACCGTTATGGCGGTTTCGAGCGCTTTGCCGAGCAGATCAGCTCGCGGTTGACGGACCTCGGCCACGAAGTCACGGTGTACTGCCGCAAAGCCTTCGTTCGGCCAGATGATGTGTACGACCGGCGCGTGCGCCGGGTGATTGTTCCCAGCCTGCATCAAAAGCACCTCGACACCTGGGTCAGCACCTTTTTCGCTGCCGTGCGCGTCGCCTTCAGCGACGCCGATGTCGTGTTGCTGTGCAACGTGGCCAACAGCCCGTTCGCCTACATTCCGCGGCTCTTCGGCAAGCCGGTGGTACTCAACGTGGATGGCCTCGACCGCAAGCGCGAGAAGTGGAAGGGTCTGGGCGCGCAGGTGCTGCACTTTTGCGAATGGATGTCGTCGTTCAGCTCGACTCGCCTGGTGACCGACGCGCGGGCGATTCACGACTACTACCTCGCGAAATATGGCAGTGAATCAACGGTCATCGGTTACGGCTCCGAGATGCCCGCGGGCGACAATAGCCTGAATGGATTTAATCTGGAGTCAGGCCGCTACGTTCTTTACGTCAGCCGGCTGGAGCCCGAGAACAATCCCGATCTCGTATTGCGCAGTTGGCGCAACGTTCGCAGCGATTGGCCTCTGGTCGTGGTGGGCGACAATCCCTACGATCCGGGCTACATCGAGCGGATGAAGTCTCTGGGCGATGAGCGCGTGCAGTTCACCGGCGCCATCTACGGCGATGGATATTGGGCGCTGCAGAAGCACGCGGGAGTTTTTGTATTCGCATGCGAGATTGGCGGAGTTCATCCGGCGCTGATTGAAGCCATGGCCGCGAACAATGCGGTGCTCTATCTCGATACTCCGGAGAACGCTGAGACCGCGGGCGATGCTGGGGTGAAGTACGAGAAGTCGGAAGCGGACCTCGCCGCGAAGTTACAGTCGGTGCTCGACGATCCTTCCGCACGCGAACAGTTAGCCGCACGCGCCAAGCAGCGCGCGGATGCGTTGTATCGCTGGGATGCGATCGCGAAGAAATACGAGATGCTGTTTGAAGAGCTCGTGCAATAGCCCTCAGCACTCAGCCTTCAGCCAAGCGAAATTTATCTCGTCATTCAGATGGCGGCCAAATCCGATTCTCGAAGCTCGAAACTGGAAACTTGAAGCTCGAAACTGCCTTTACTCCCGCTCAATCTTTACCGAGTTCAGCACCACATCTTTGTTGGGCTTGTCTTGACGATTGCGCGGGAGCTTGGTGATTTTGTCCACGACGTCCTGGCCCTCGACGACTTCGCCGAAGATGGTGTGATTGCCGGTCAGCCACTGCGTAGCGGCGACGGTGATGAAGAATTGCGAACCGTTGGTGCCCGGCCCGGAGTTGGCCATGGCCAGCTTGCCGGGCTTGTCAAACTTGTGCGGCGAGCCCTTGGTTTCGTCCTGGAACTGGTAGCCGGGGCCACCCATGCCGGTTCCGGCCGGGTCTCCGCCCTGGACCATGAAGTCGGGAATCACCCGGTGGAAGATGGTGCCATCGTACAGGCGTGCCTTGCTCTTGTTCTTGGTGTGCGGATGGGTCCATTCGCGCGAGCCTTCGGCCAGTTCGATGAAGTTCTTCACGGTGATAGGCGCTTCCTGTTCAAAGAGGCGGCAGACAATGGTTCCTTCGCTGGTGTCGAGGGTTGCGTAAACGCCGGGTTGCCGGGCCATGATGATTCCTTTCGTTAATGGCTGAAGTGTTAATGGCTGAAGTAATGACGGCTCCTGTTGTTGAGCCGGCTCTGCTCAGGCGAGACTGCTGGTTCCATTGTAAATGGATAGCTATCGGCGAGGTGGCCCGGGAGTGCTCTATCTCAGTTCCCAGGCAAGGTGGTATTGTTCGAGACACTGGAGGAGAGAGCTATGGATCCGCATTCCGAAACCAGGCTGCAGGCAGTGCATCCGGTTCTGGCAGACAAGGTCCGCCAGATGGCTGCAACCTTGCTGCAAGAAGGGATTGAGATTCGCGTGGTGCAGGGCTTGCGCACCCACGACGAACAAGCTGCCTTGTATGCACAAGGCCGTACGGCCCCCGGGTCGATCGTCACCGACGCCAAACCCTGATTCAGCTACCACAACGCTGGCTTGGCCGTGGATTGCATCCCCGGAGTGAGAGGGTCGAGTCCGTGGCAACCGAACTGGACGGACCGCGTGCGTGACCAGTTGACTCCCGACTACGCTCGCATGGCTCAGGTAGGAAAGTCGCTCGGACTTTATTCCGGTTCGGACTTTGAGTCGATTACTGACGATCCGCACTTTCAGCTGATTGGATCGTTTCCTGTCGGCTGTCCACCTCAGGCCGCCAGAGATCTGATGGCCAAGAATGATCTGAAGAGCGTGTGGGCCATGGCGGGTCTAGAGGTCAGCTGAGCAAATCTACTGCCTGATGACGCCCCCCAGATAGAATGGCTGTTCCGAGACTCTGCCCATGCCTTCGAACTGGCTGTTCTGGGTCGTATTCAACCTGGCCGTGTTGGCGCTGCTTGCGCTCGACTTGGGTGTCTTCCATCGGCGAAAGCACGTGGTGGGATTTCGTGAGGCCATTGGCTGGACGCTGATCTGGATTTCGCTGGCCGGGGGCTTTGCCGTCCTCATCTATTTTTTCGGACATACCATGGTGGGCAGCCACGTCCGGCCCAATTCCCAGTTATCCCTGGAGTTCATTGCGGGATACCTGATCGAACAGTCTCTCAGCGTCGATAACCTGTTCGTTTTTCTGCTTATTTTCCGCTACTTTCAGGTCCCGCGGCATTTGCAGTATGACGTATTGTTCTGGGGCATCCTGGGTGCGCTGATCATGCGCGCCATCTTCATCGTCACTGGCATCACTCTGCTGAACCGCTTCCACTGGTTCATCTACATTTTCGGCGCAATCCTCATTTACAGCGGCATCAAACTGCTGCGCCAAAAGACCAAGGAGATCAAGCCCGAGACCAACCTGGTGCTGCGGGGCTTCCGCAAGCTGTTCCCGCTGACTGAAGATTTTGAAGGCAGCAAGTTTTTTGTGCGCCGCAGGCAGGTGCGATATGCGACGCTGCTGGCGGTGGTGTTGATCGTGGTGGAGACGACGGACTTGCTGTTTGCGACCGACTCCATCCCCGCAGTATTGGCGGTAACGCGCGAACCGTTCATCGTCTACACGTCCAATGTGTTTGCGATTCTTGGTTTGCGCTCCTTATATTTTGCGCTGGCCGGAATGATCGAAACTTTTCACTTCCTGCACTATGGCCTCTCGCTGATTCTGATCTTCATCGGCGCAAAGATGCTGGCCTCGGGCTACGTGCAGATTCCGATCGGGGTCGCACTCGGCGTGGTCGGCGGTATTTTGCTGATTTCGATTCTCCTGTCGCTGTTGTTTCCCAGGAGAAACCAGAAAGCCGCGTAGTAGTTTAATTAAAACCGATCTTGTCGCCGCTCACCACGGAATGCTTACGGAATTTCGCGTCATTCTTCAGGGGAAAATCGAGGCGATAGTGGGCGCCGCGGCTTTCTTCCCGGGCCAGTGCCGAGCGGGCGATCAACAGTCCGGCCCGGAGAATGTTCGCTGCCTCGTGCGAACGACGATCGCCCAAGGCAGGCTGATTCTTCTGCAACTCGCTTAATTCCGCGACAACCTGCCGCAGCCCTCTCCCGTCGCGCACGACACCGACGTATTGCCACATGAGCGCTTGCACCTTCTTAATGAACGCCTCAATCTGCGCCGGCACTCCATTCGTAGCGGCGTTATTTTCAGCGCCAGCAACATCGGCGTGATCAGGCCGTGACTGAAGCTGCTCACGCATAGCCTGGGCAGCGCGTGCCCCATACACCAGCCCTTCCAGAAGCGAATTACTGGCCAACCGGTTGGCGCCATGCACGCCCGTGCAGGCCACCTCCCCGGCGGCATAAAGTCCGGCCAGAGATGTCTGTCCGCGGAGATCGGTACGCACTCCGCCCATGGCGTAGTGCGCCGCAGGACGAATAGGGACCAGTTCGGTAGCAATGTCGATGTTGTACTGCATGCAGGTGGCGTAGATAGTGGGAAAACGCTCGCGCACGCGGTCAGCATAAAGGTGGGTGAGGTCAAGATACACGGCGGCATCGGGACGCTTCACCAGCTCCAGCTCATGGGCGATGGCGCGGGCCACAACGTCGCGCGGAGCCAACTCAGCGAGCTCGTGGTACTTGGGCATGAAGCGCTTCAGTTCGATGTTTCGCAGATATGCGCCTTCGCCGCGCAGCGCCTCCGACAAGAGAAATCGCGGCGCATTCTTCAGGTACAACGCGGTGGGATGGAATTGCACGAACTCCATATCGCTAATCTCGGCGCCGGCGCGATGTGCCATGGCTACGCCGTCGCCGGTGGCGACAGAGGGATTGGTGGTATCGCTATAAACGTGGCCCAAGCCACCGGTGGCAAGCAATGTCGCACCGGCAAAGATCTCATGGGTTTGGCCTGACTGGTCGAGCACACGGACGCCAACCACGTTGCCATCGCGCACCAGCAAGTCGGTGGTGAACTCGAATTCCCGGAATGTAATGGGCTTCATAGCCGCCGCTTTTAGATAAAGTGCCCGGCCAATTTCACGGCCGGTGGAGTCACCATGAGCATGCAGCACGCGGTTGCGGCTATGCGCTCCTTCGCGAGTGAATGCGATCTTGGCGCCGGCGCGATCGAACTCCGTGCCCCACTCGATGAGTTCCTCGATACGGGGCGGGCCTTCTTCGACCAGGATTCGCGCAGCCTCTTCGTTGCACAGGCCGTCACCAGCCTTCAGCGTGTCCTCCAGGTGGAGACTGACTTCATCGTCATCGCTGAGGGCCGCCGCAATGCCGCCTTGCGCATACTGCGTGTTGGACTCGGTGACTTCGCGCTTCGCCAGACACAAGACGCGTCCCGCAGAAGCGAGTTCTACCGAGGCCCGCAGACCTGCGATGCCCGCACCTACAACGATGAAATCAGTTTCAGAAGGAAGAGCTTTCATGGCCGCTAACTGTGGACTTAACGGCTTCATGGTAGCACGCAGGCACAGCTTAGGATTCCGTGCTATGGCGGCCAAACCAAAAGCGAAATTGCGCAGAGGGGAAGTCTTTTCTAATCGAAGAATGAGCCTGAAGCGAGAAGGTGCAGGCGGTGAGGAAGGCTCCTTTCGGGAAAAAGATTTTAGAAAAATATATAGCAGTAGTCGGGCGGTGGGAATGTGGGAATCGCACAGCGATTTCCAAGGTTGGTGGGAAGCCCCGCTTTTGGGCTTTCCACCAACCGTCATTTCCACCGCGATTTTTCCGCCTGACGTCACTTCCACCGTCCTAAGGCTGCCGGCCGGAACTGTTCGAAGAGCTGGCGCTTGGCGTGCTGCATCTGCTGCGCCGCCTCGGTGTCGCTGCGTACGGCGGCAATGCGTTGCAGGGTCGCGATCGTAAGTCCTTCGCGCAGGTACTGGGCCGGATGGGGTAGCTTCAACAAGGTCTCGATGGGAGTCTGATAGCGCCGGTAGAAACGCCGTTGACGGCCTTTTGCGTCGACCTCGACGTCAGCTTGGGCGCAGGGGCGATGGTAGTTCAGGTAGGGATTGAGGTGTTCGGCGTAGAAGCGATGGATAGCCTGGGCGTGTTCGCCGGCGATGTAGCCGTAGCCCATGTGCTTGCGAAGGATGGCGCCATTCTTGCTTTCCACCAGCCCGTTGTCGTTGCTGTGCCGGGGGCGGCTTTTAGTCTGCTCGATCAGCAGCTTGTTGAGCAGGCGGGCCACGGTCTGGTTGATAAACTCGCTGCCGTTGTCGGAGTGAAAGCCGCGAATGCGGAAGGGAAACTGGCGTAGCAGCGCGGCCAGTACCGGCTCCAGCCAGGCCTCGCTGATGCGTTCGCTGGCGGCTACGATTTGCCACTGCGTGACTTCATCGACGGCATTGATGTGGTAGACGCCTTTGGCCGAGTTTTGATCGCCCTGGTGCACCGTGTCCACGCGCAGATAACCAGGCTGACCTTGGGGATCGGGCCGCCGCCGCTCTGCAATGCTCACGGTGGTGGGCCTCGTCTTGTGATAGGTCAGACGACGCTCGCGATAGCGCGGCTGGTGGCGCAGATTGTACAGGTGGGCCACCGAAATGGTCGCCAGCTGCTGGTACTCCGGCTTGCCGTAGTGCTGATACTCGCGCTCGAGAATGCGCCGCGTGGCCGGCCCGCTGAGGGTGCCGTGCGCCTCGTCGACGGCGGCCAGCAGCTCGATATCGGCCCGCGTGTAACGCTGCGCAAAGCGATGCCGCCGATAGCTCGCCACCTGCACCGTGCTGCTGGCCTGATAGCGGGCAATCAGCCGCGTCACCTGCGCCCGGCTCAGGCCCGTCATCTTCTCCACATAGCGGCGCACTAAGCCCCGCGCCTTGCGGCCTTGCTGTACGTACTGTTGTTGACGCAGGACCTGCTCGATCCAGGCATAGACCTGCTGCCGGTTTTCGCCGAGGAAGTGGATTTCTTCGCTGGCCTGGAGAAAGGCCGCGATCCGCTCCAGACTCAAGTTCTCTGCTTCGTGCACGCTGGTTGTCAATCCTCAGCATGTCACCCGCTCCAGGCTCATCTTGTGTTAGAAACTGATCCCTCCTTCAGGCTCATCTTGTATTGGAAAAGACTGGGGAGTGCGGACAGCAACTCTCATCCATTACACTAAGAGTTTGACGCGCATCCCGGTTCACACCCCATCACGATCCTATGAAGTACAGGTCGAGCGAGGCTCACTAGGCTCGGCGGCCGTCGCGCTACGCGATTTTGTGCCTCCCGAATCGCGGGTCTTTGTGATTACGCAACCACCGATTCGCAAACCCTGGGGCAAGATGCTGCGCAAGAGTTTCAGCAAAGCCGGACGCAGCGTCGATATTATCGAGATGCCGGATGGAGAACGTTTTAAGACTCTCGCTCAACTGGAGAAGCTCGCTCGGGAACTGATGAGTCGCGGCGCCGACCGGCGGTCGGTGATTCTGGCTCTGGGCGGTGGCGTAGTGGGGGATGTCGGAGGCTTTCTCGCCTCGGTCTTCATGCGCGGAATTCCCGTCGTGCAGATACCGACGACCCTGCTGGCGCAGGTTGATTCGGCGATTGGCGGCAAGACCGGCGTGAACCTGAAGTCGGGCAAGAATCTGCTCGGCACGTTTTATCAGCCGCTCGCCGTGCTCGCCGATCCGGATGTGCTGGCGACTCTGCCCGAGCGCGAATACCGTTCCGGTTTGTTCGAGGCCATGAAGTATGGGGTGATTCGCAATCCCGCAATCTTCGAGCTGATGGAATCGAACCGCGACGCCTTGCTGCGCCGTGACGGCGCGCTGTTGGAGAGGCTGATCACGGAATGCATTCGCGTCAAAGCGGGCGTGGTGAGCGCCGACGAGCGCGAGGGTGGTGAGCGCCGCATCTTGAACTTTGGACACACGATTGGGCATGCGCTGGAAGCGGAAACGAATTACCAGCAGTTCCTCCATGGCGAAGCGGTCGGCTGGGGCATGATTGCCGCCACCGTGATCGGGGTCCGAACGAGCGTTACCGACGCGAAGACCGCACGGCGGATCGTCGGGCTGGTGCGCGCCTATGGGCCCTTGCCAAAAGTGAGCGTGAACAGCAAACGTATCGCGAAACGACTTCTCTCCGACAAGAAGACGGTTGGCGGTGTACCGCATTTCGTTCTGCCAACGGCGATCGGCAAGGTCGAAATGGTTAATAATGTGCCCGAACGAGCGGTCCTCCACGCAGTCGAAGAAATCAAGAAGTTATCGAAGGCATAGAGTTGGCGCAGGACGACAAATCGTCGATCGGACTTTCGGGTGTGCCGGCGGAGCAGCGCGTCGTCGGCGCCGCGCCCGCCGGAGCGCAAGACGAAGCCTCGGCTGCCGCCGCAGTGCGCGATATGTTCACGTCGATTGCACCACGCTATGACCTGCTGAATCATGTGCTCTCGATGAACATCGATCGCGTCTGGTGGAACCGCACGGCGCGCGTTTTCGGCGAAGTGCTGCGACGGCCTGGAGCCCGGGTGCTCGACCTTTGCTGCGGAACTGGCGACATGACATTTGCTCTGTATCGTCGCCTGACCACCCCTACCGGCGCAACGGCGGCACTCGTTGGTGCCCCGATGAATGGCGCCCCCACACATATCTTCGGGGCCGATTTTTCACACGCCATGCTGGTGCGTGCCGGGCAGAAGTCCGCCGGCAGGAACATCCGCTGGGTCGAGGCAGATGCGCTGAATCTTCCGTTTCCTTCGAGCCAGTTTCAGTTGGTGACCGCCGCTTTCGGTTTTCGCAATCTTGCCAACTATGATCGTGGTTTGGCCGAGATTTACCGCGTGCTTGCGAGCGATGGCGAGGTGGGTATTCTCGATTTCGGCGAACCCAAGGGCCTGATTGGCAAGGTGTATCGAGTGTACTTTCGACGGGTGCTGCCGGCTATCGGCACGATGATTTCTGGCGTACGCGGTCCTTACGCCTATCTGCCGGCATCCGTGCTGCGCTTTCCGAGTCCCGACCAGATGTTGGAACGAATGCGGGTCGCCGGTTTCCGCGAAGTGTCCTGGACTCCGTACACGTTTGGAATTGCGGGACTGTATCGAGGAAAGAAATAGGGGCTAGGGATTGGGGCTTAGGGGTTAGTTGTTTGGACAACTTGACCGGTAACAGAAATACATACGTCCTATGCCGTGCCCGGGGCACGAGGTCTGCTCCCCAACGCCACCACCACTGAAGCGGTGGGCTTTCATATTCCGCGCCCGAGGCGCTAGAGTCTAGCCACTAGCCACTAATCCCCTGTTTCAAAAACTGTCGCGCAGCGCATCTTCAATGCTGTATCGGATTACCTGCTCATACTCTCCGCCTAAAAATTGCCGCAGCCGGCTTGTATCCATGGTGTACGAGCCGATCATGTAGGGGAGTGCCGCCGGCGGGATCGAGGAAATCCGCAACTTCCACAATAGGCGGAGGACGGCAGTGCACGCAGCTCGCGTGGGAATACGTTTCATCTTCGCTTGCGCTATCTCCGCGCAGCGTTGGACGGTAATAGGCTCTCCGCGACCCGCGACGTTCAAAATGGTGAGTGACGGCTCGCTGTTGGTGCGATTCAAAAGATGCACCAGCAACCGTGCCATGTCGTCCACGTGTACAAACTGAAAGCGCTTCTCCAGATACTTGTGTCCGCGAGGAAGCAACCATGGCAAGCGCTTGCCTGAGGCCCGCATGCGGGCGGCACGTTGGCTGCTGCCCAGGGGAGTCCCCCGCAACGCTCCAATCATGTAGTTTTGTACGCTGGCGCCCGCGAAGATGTGAGGACGCAACATGTAGGTGTGGCAGTCGCCGAGGCTTTCAGCCCGATAGCGAACCACTTCGTCGCACTCACGTTTGTGAATGGCGTAGGGCAGCGTGTGGGCGCGGAGTGGAGCGTCTTCGTTTACCGGCCCTGCGGTTTCGGGGCCGTACGCCGAGACGCTGCTGGGAAAAATGAACTGCCTTACTTGGCCACCGGTGCGATTAACGACACTTACCGCTTCCATGACCCGGGCCGTGCCTGCGACATTGATCTGCCACATCCGTTCGGTGTCGAGAACACCCGAGCGTTGGGGATCTAAAACGAAAGCGAGATGGATTACGGACTGCGCGCCAGTTGCTCGCAGCAACTCAATCAGCTGCCAACAAGATGGCTCACGGCCCAGATCAGCTTGCTCGAACCTCGCCAGGGCGGAACTGTCTGGGGGGCGTGTGTCCACTCCCACCACGTGAAAATCGGAGAGCATTGGCAGCAGGCGGGCGCCCAAGTTCCCCGAGATTCCCGTGACCAAGACAGTTCGTTCCGGCGGCATGACTATTTTGGAGGCGCCATTGGACTCGGTGGCGTAGCCGGTGGCGCATTGGGCGGCGCAGGGTTCCCACCGGCGGCTCCCTTGGGCATGATGATACTTTGCCGAACGGTGCGCGGGACCTCCGGTCCAAAGTAAGCGTCGTTAAGCACAACGGTCGCCGACTTCTGGATTTGTTCAATCCGGTCGGTGATCATCTGCCGCTGCAAAGTGGACGAGATGATGGCTTTGACGTCGCTGAGCGGAACCTGGCGAACCGAAAGCACCTTGTAAATGTAAAACGATCCAAGGTCTGAAAGTACCTGGGAAACCTCGCCAGGCTTCAACTCGAAGACGACCTCATGGGCCTCCGGTACGGTGCCGGGGCGGCGCGCGCCGAGATTGACATCCGGTGCGGCATTGGGGAGGCCTGACTTGTCCGTCGCTTCTTTTTGCAACTTAACCGGGTCCTCGCCTGCAACCCAGCGCTCTCTGATTTTGTCAGCATAAGCCTGCTCTTCGTCATCTTTGGACTTGGGCTTATCTTTGCTTGCAGGGGTTCGCGATACCAGAATTCGCTGCAGTGTGACTTCCACGTACTTCTTGGGATTCTGCTTGTAATAGTCTTCGATCTGCTGATCGGAGATGTGCGAGTACTCCTGCACGATGTGCTGGTTCAAGGCGTCGGTCAGGATCTGATTGCTGACGAACTGGAAAATCTGCACGAATCGGGGATCGTTCTCCAGGCCGAGATCGCGGGCGGCGTCGGCAAAGATCAACATCTTCGCGTATTGCGAGGCAAAATTGCGCACCACGTCCGGAGGCATCGGAGGCTTGTCGGGCTGCTGTAGCGCTTTGACCAACTTCTCAAACTGCTCCCGAGTCAACCCGCTTACGCAACCGGCAGGCGGCGTTGTGGAGCCGGCCTTGGGCTGGCAGACATTTTTCAGAGTGATGACCGGCTCCGCCATGGGAACCTTGGTGGTGCTGGTTGCGAGACCAATATCTGCGGTAGCGGAAGGCGGCGGTGAAGCTTGGGGGTTCGCAGTAGCCGCGGGGGGTTGATTCGGACTTGGCTGCTGGCCGTACGCGGCATAGCTAATCGCGCACGAAAGCGCAACAACCAGGAAAGTGAAGCGTGACATTTAGTGGTGTTCCTCCAGGAATAAATATCGCCTTATGGCAAAGCAGGTAGATGGATATAAAAAATGTACCACATTCAGGCCGGCGCTCGTCAGCCGCTCGCTTCGGGCAGGCAGCTCACGGTTTGCGGATTTAAGCGGAAGGTGAATAATCGAACCATGGCGGAATCCGTCACCACTGCGGGCATGAGGCGGGAGAAGAAGGCGGTCGCGCTCAATTCCATCTATGCCGCTGTCGCCATCACGCTGCTGAAGGCAATGGTCGGCGTGGCAACTGGCAGTCTGGGCATCCTCTCCGAGGCGGCCCACTCCGGCCTCGATCTGGTAGCCGCTGCTATTACCTACCTTTCGGTGCGCGTATCCGACAAACCGCCGGACGCCGATCACCAGTATGGCCACGGAAAAATCGAAAGCTTCTCCGCCTTTCTCGAAACTGGATTGCTGCTGCTGACCTGCGTATGGATCGTGTACGAGGCAGTGAAGCGACTGTTTTTTCGTTCTGTCCATATCGAACCCAGCATCTGGGCATTCGCCGTGATGGGGACGTCGATGGTGGTGGATTACTGGCGTTCGCGCCGGCTGCAACGCATCGCCGACAGATATGACAGTCAGGCGCTGCACGCGGATGCCCTCCACTTCAGCACCGACATCTGGTCCAGTGCAGTTGTCATTTTGGGGTTGGCCCTGGTGGTCGCGGGACGCCGCTACTCGCAACCTTGGCTGGCAAAGGCCGATTCCATCGCTGCGCTATGCGTGGCTTGCATTGTGGTGTATGTCAGTTGGCGCCTGGCGCGGCAAACCATTGACGCACTGCTTGACGCAGCGCCCACCGGCGTACGCGGTCGCATTATTCAGGAGGTGTACCGGGTGAACGGCGTCCTGGAGGTGGACCGGGTACGGATCCGGCGAAGCGGCAGCCACTATTTTGCCGACGTCTCTATTGCCATGTCGCGCACGGTGACATTTCAGAAGTCCGAGCAGGTCTCCAACGAGGTTGCCGCCCGCATTCGCGCCGTACTCCCCGATGCCGACGTCGTGGTGAACACGGTGTCGCGCGCCAGCCGGCAGGAGAGCCTCTTCGACCGGATTCGCGCGGTGGCCACGCGCAACAATCTCAACGTCCACGACATCAGCGTACAAGACATTCGCGGCAGTTTGCATGTGGAGCAGCATGTTGAACTCGACGAGAAACTAAGCCTGAAAGAAGCGCATGACCGGGTCACTCGTCTGGAAAGCGAAATGAGACAGGAGGTAAGCGAAATCTCGAGTATCCTGACCCACATCGAAAGCGAGCCGGCCACCATCGAAACCAGCGATGGATTGGTCCGCGCACCGGGATTTGAGCAACGCCTGTTGCAGCTGAGGGAAGCATTTCCTGAGGTTATGGATATGCACGATCTCATGTTCAAACGGGTCGGCGGGCGGCTCTACCTTTCGCTGCACTGCACCATGAATGACGATCTGCCACTGTCGCGCGTGCACGATATACAAACTACGATGGAAAGCCGCTTTCGCCAGGAAGTGCCTGAGTTGTTTCGCGTACTCATCCATCCTGAGCCACAGACGGACAATCGCCGATAAGTTATTACTGACTGGATTTAGGGTCTGCTTCGATGGCGGCATCCTGCTCATCGTGCGCCGCCGTGTTACTGGGAGGGTAGGAATACTTCTTGCTGGGAAGGTCCGTCAGCGCGTGGCGCCTGACGGCAATCATCTCGGCCACAATGGCGACGGCGATCTCTTCAGGCGTGACCGCGCCAATCTCAAGGCCCACGGGAGCGTGCACATCTCTGAATTTCTCCGCCGGAATTCCTTCTTTCTCCAGCTCCTTGTAAATTGAGATGGTCTTGCGTCGGGAGCCGATCATGCCGAGATAGCGCGCGCGCATATTGAGCGCCCAACGCAACACTCGCATGTCGTCGCGGTGTCCACGAGTAACGATGACAATGTACGACGATTCGGGTGGGTTCAGTTCCGCCGTTGCCAGTTCGAAATCGCGAGCAATCACCTCGCGCGCATCAGGAAAGCGCTCACGGTTGGCGTAGGCCTCGCGGTCATCCACAACCACTACGTCGAAACCGGCAATAGTCGCGACTTTATACAAGTTGTAGGCCACGTGGCCAGCGCCGAAAATATATAGCAACGCAGATGGAAGTACCGGCTCGATGAAGATTTCCAGTGTGCCGCCGCAGACCAGACCGGTATCGTACTTGGGATTATTGTTGAGGTTGAAGCTGAGCGTGCGCGGCTTCTCCTGCTCCATCACTTCGCGCGCCACCTGCCAGACTTCGGCTTCAACGCAGCCGCCGCCGATGGTACCCACGATGGAACCATCGTCGCGCACCAGCATCTTCGCGGTCTGGAAAGACGGGATGGAGCCGCGAACGTTAGTGATGGTGGCGACAGCGCCACGACGGCCCTGGCGGCGAAGTTCGACGATCTGCTCGTAGATGTCCATGGCGTGCGAGTTCAATTATTTAGATGCCGGGCGACAAAGTCAAAACGATGGTTACAATGGACGTTTGGCTCTGCGAGGAAGAACACGATGAAAGCAGTCCGCATTCATGAGTTCGGCGGTCCGGAAGTCCTGAAGTACGAAGACGTTCCCGATCCGGAGTTGCGCAAGGACCAAGTGCTGGTTCGAGTGCGCGCTTGCGCGTTGAACCACCTGGATCTCTTCGTCCGCGCGGGACTGCCAGGCGTGAAACTGCCGCACATCCTGGGCAGCGACATAGCGGGTGAGGTGGCGGAGTGCGGCGAGTACATCGGCGACCTCAAGCCTGGCACCCACGTACTGCTGGCGCCGATGGTGTTCTGCAATCACTGCGAGCAGTGCAACAGCGGACGCCACAATTTCTGTCAACAGTTTGCGGTTCTAGGCAATGGCGTGGACGGAGGAAACTGCGAACTGATCGCCGTTCCGCGTGTGAATGTCATTCCGATTCCCGATTCGCTTGGCTTTGTCGAGGCCGCGAGTGTGCCGCTGGTCTTCCTTACAGCGTGGCACATGCTGGTCGGGCGAGCCCGATTTGCGGGCAGGACAAACCGTGCTGGTCTTGGGCGCGGGTTCCGGAGTGGGCTCTGCCGCAATCCAGATATGCAAGATGCTGTCGGCCGAGGTCATCACCACCGCCGGCGATGAGCAGAAGCTGGCCAAAGGCTCGTGAGCTTGGCGCCGACCACACCATCGATCATTACAAGCAGAAAATTTCCGACGAAGTGAAGCGCATCACCAATCGCCGCGGTGTGGATGTCGTCTTCGAGCACGTTGGCCAAGCCACCTGGAAGGAGAGCCTGAAATCGCTTAAGCCAGGCGGCACGCTTGTGACCTGCGGCGCCACAACCGGTTTTCAGGGCGACCTCGATCTGCGGTTCCTGTTCTCGCGGCAGCTCTCGCTACTGGGGTCGTACATGGGCGCCATGGGTGAGTTGGACGAGGTGCTCAAGCACGTTTTCGCCGGCAAGCTGAAACCAGTTGTTGACCGCACCTTCCCGCTCAAGGAAATTCGGGCGGCGCACGAATATCTGGCCAAGAGCGAACAGTTTGGCAAGGTGGTGGTCATTCCGTAGCTGATCGCGGCTGAGTTGCGTCCTCATTGGGCGGCGTGGCATCGAAAGAGGTAGGTATAATTAAAACAAATGACCACCGAGTACCGGCCTCCACACTTCGAGAATCCCGAGCCTGGCACCGAGCGATTCGACAATCTTGTCGGATCGGAACAGAGTCGCGGCCAGATTCTCCGCGCCACGTTTGGCCAGCAGCAGCACGAAGGCGTCCTCATGGCGTCGATGGATGCGGTGGTCAACTGGGTGCGGAAGAATTCGATCTGGCCGATGACGTTTGGCCTGGCTTGCTGCGCCATCGAGATGATGTCCATGGGGGCATCGCGCTTCGACATCGCGCGCTTTGGGGCGGAAGTATTTCGCCCGTCGCCCCGGCAGTCGGACCTGATGATTATTGCCGGCCGCGTCTCGCAGAAGATGGCGCCGGTGATCCGCGAACTTTACATGCAGATGCCCGAGCCCAAATGGGTCATATCGATGGGAGCGTGCGCGACCTCGGGAGGCGTCTTCAACAATTACGCACTGGTGCAAGGTGTTAATCAGTGGATTCCCGTCGATGTTTACGTGCCCGGATGCCCGCCCCGTCCCGAGCAGTTGATTTACGCAATCATGCTGCTACAGGAGAAAATCAAGAATGAGCGTGGCTCGTTCCGTCGGGCGTTGAACCTGGAGCCTGCTTAATCCTCGAAGCCCAGGCAGCAAATCAGTTCCAATCTGCATCTTAGCTGGCGAAAGCAACCGCTCTTTACGGGTTGCCGAACACCATGCGCGTTCCCCGAATCATTGGTGTCATCACTGCGCTCGTGCTGAGCATTACACCGGCTTGGTCGGCATCACAGCTGCGTCAAATTGGAATGGTGAATTTGCCTGGGTCGCCTGGCTTCGGTGAGGTTGCGTTTGCCAAGGGAATGCTGGTGATGACCCACCCGGCGGCCTCTGCAGTCGATGTGTTCAACCCTACGAGGCGACGCATCGTCGCTCAAATTTCAGGCCTGCAGTCACCGCGAGGTATCGCGGTCGATGAGCAAAACGGAAAAGTCTATATAGCCGACGCGGGCAATAACTCCATCGCAGTGATTTCGACAGACACCTGGAAGATCAGCGATACCATCCCACTGCAAGGTTCTCCGGACCAACTGCTGCTGTACGCTGGCGGCGAGCAGATGCTATGGAGCGATGCGGTAGCGGGAACCATCTCGCTGGTTGACCTTAGAACAAAACAGACCATGAGTACGGTGCAGGTTGGTGGCGCGCCGCGTTATCTGGCGAGCGATCCCGACCGTCAAGTTTTCTTCGCCACGGTCCAGGACCGTCACCAGATCATTGCCATCGACCCACAGCTTAAGATCACGGCCCGGTTCAATTTGAATGCCTCGCAGCCCACGGGATTGGTTTACGACCCGCGCGTCGGAGAGTTATACGTGGCCGTGCGCTTCGCGGTGTTGGCCGTCAACGCTCAGACGGGAACCGAGATCAATCGCGTTCCCGCCCCAGGTGGCGTGGATCGATTGTGGCTTGATCCGGAGTCGCGGACTGTCTATGCCGCCGGTGGCGGATCTTTGCTGATGATGCAGGCCAATGGACGCCTTTCGGCCGCGGAGGAAATTCCAGCCGACGTGAAGGGCCACACGGTGGCTTACGATGCCGACAAGAAGCTCGTATTGCTGCCGGGCGGTCGAGAGAGCAAGTCGAAGATCCTGATCTTTAAGCCAATGACACCGGGCCAGCCGTCAGCCACTGACGAGAACGTTCAGTTGCGAGTGCACTAGCTTTCCCGTGATCGCCAGTCGGCCGTGCAGGCCAAGGCTGAATCCCAACCTTCCGAAATCCATCCAATACAGTAAGTCAGCTGCTTAGGAACGGAGAAAAGCAGATCCCTCACCGACTAAAGTCGATTCGGGATGACAAAATAAAGGGGCTTATGACGGCGCACCTAAAGGTGCGCGTTTTTCAGCAACTTTCGTACGGGCGAAATTCCTCCATCATGAAAATCGGAATCACGTGTTACCCAACTTACGGTGGCAGCGGTGTGGTGGCCACGGAGTTGGGATTGGAACTGGCAGATCGCGGCCACGAGGTGCACTTCATCTCGTATTCGCAGCCCATCCGGCTTCCGAAGACGTATCCCAACATCCACTATCACGAAGTTGAGGTTTCGCGGTATCCGCTGTTCGAGTATCCGCCGTATGATCTGGCGCTGGCCACGCGCATGGCGGAGGTCGCCGAGATTTACGACCTCGACTTGCTGCATGTTCACTACGCGATTCCCCATTCCGTTAGCGCGATGCTGGCGCGACAGATGCTGAGCTGCGATCACGCTCGCCCTAGTCGCAGACTGCCCTATGCGACCACTTTGCACGGCACCGACATCACGCTGGTTGGTTCTGATCCGTCGTATCTACCCATCACTCGCTTTTCCATCGATCAGAGCGACGGGGTCACCTCGATCTCCGAGTATCTGAAGCGGCGAACCTTGGAAGTATTTGAAGTGCAGACACCAATCCATGTGATTCCTAACTTTGTAAATTGCGATCTGTACCATCGCACTCCGGAATTGCTGGAGCATCGCTCCGAGTACGCCAGCGCTGATGAGAAAATTCTGGTACACCTGTCCAACTTTCGTCCCGTAAAGCGGCTGGGCGACGTGATCGAGATCTTCGATCGGGTGCAGCAAAAGATGCCAGCGCGCTTGTTAATGATCGGCGATGGTCCCGAGCGTTCGAACGCCGAATGGCTGGCGGTGAAAAAGGGAATCCACAAGAAAGTGGACTTCCTCGGCAAACAGGACCGCATTAACGAGAAGCTGGCGGTGACCGATGTGATGTTGCTGCCGAGCGAGTTGGAATCGTTCGGACTGGCGGCGCTTGAGGCGATGGCTTGCGAAGTTGTGCCCATCACAACCGACGAAGGCGGACTTCCAGAGGTCGTCGATCACGGAAAAACCGGATTCCTCGCGCCGGTTGGCGATGTGGACACGATGGCAAATTACGCAATCGAACTTTTGTCGGACGAAAACAAGCTAAGGCAAATGGGTGAGGCAGCGCGCGCCAGCGCACAGGCGCGCTTTTGCGCCAGCAAAATCATTCCCATGTATGAGAGGTTCTACCGCGGGGTGCTGGATCGCTCTTCGTAGATCGCGCCCGCCACCGAGCCGCCCATCTCTTCCGCCTGCAGCATCGGAAGCACCAGCCGTACTAACGTCCCGCGACCGGGCTGGCTCTCAACCGTGATCTCGGCCGCGTCGCCGTACACCACCTGCAGGCGCTCGGTGACATTGACCATGCCGATGCCGGTCCCCGGGTTGGCACTCGATACGGACATTCCGACCCCGTCGTCTTCCACCTCAATGATCACGCGCTGTTCGGCACAGCGGCTGCGAATGTAGATGCTTCCCCCGTCAACCCTCGAGGAAAAGCCATGCTTGACTGCATTTTCCGCCAGCGGTTGCAGGATCATGCTGGGCACCAGATGCTCCAGCGACGCCGGCTCCAGTTCCTTGACCACCTTCAGTTTGTCGCGTCCGAAGCGGGCCACTTCAATGTCGAGATAATCATCCAGAAATTCCAGCTCCTCGCGCAGCGGAACGAATGAATCCCCTTTGCGCAGCAACCGGCGCAGAATATTGCCCAACTTCACAATCATCTCGCGCGCCGAATCCGGGTCGCGGCGCACCAACGACGCCACCGAATTCAGCGTGTTGAACAGGAAGTGCGGATTAATCTGGCTTTGCAGCGCTTCCATGCGCGCCTGCAAGAGCAGTCTCTCCTGCTGTTCCAGCTTCATCTCAATGCGTACGTTGTTCAGGACTTTTAAGGCGATGGCGACTGCCATGACCGTGCCGGCGTAGATGGCCAGGTTGATGGGCCAGGTATCCGCGTCGAGGGCGAAGATGCGCCGCGGGAGGAAACGATGCAGTTGTATGCGGATGAACTCCAGGCCGAGAATGAGGAAGAAGAACGAGGTCTGCCAGTCAATGAAGGACTTGCGGATGCTGCGTCGAATCCAATGATAAATGCTGAGATCGAACAGTGGCGAGAATGACCAGATGGCTTCGCGATCGGGTCCCAGATGGCGCAGCACCCCGGCCAACGCCCCGGCCAGAACATACATGGGCAGCGTAAGCCACTCACCGAAAACCACCGCCGGTAGGGCAACCAGAGCGCCGCCCGCGATTCCTACCAGGCGGCCGCCGATCACGCCCATGAGGATTGCGCCCTCGAAGGAAATGTCGGCTGCGTAGAAATTGTGCACCCAGAGGCGCACCAGCACGCCGAGGGCAATCGGCGTGCCTACGATGAAGACAATCTCAATCTTCTCGCCCAGCGTGCGTTCTTCGCGAAACAGCAGGACGCGAAAGCGGCGCGCCCGCACCAGCACACTGCTGATGGCCGCGGCAACGCCGAGACGGATCAGCACCGTAACGAGAATGAGGCGATGGTCCATGGTCAGTTGCCAGTAGTCAGTTGCCTGTTCTCAGGGAATCCTAACGCGCTGGCGGCCTGAGAAAGCGCCTGTTCAGCGCTTGCGGGGTCGGGTGCGCCGCCTTGCGCCATGTCGCGATTGCCGCCACCGCGTGTACCCAGTTGCTGCACCGTTTGTTTCATCAAGGTACCCATATCATTGCCGAACCCCGCTGTCTGTCCAAAGACCAGCGACGGTTGCGGGCCTCCACAACCCAGTAACGCGACCGCAGTACGGTCCCGGGTGAGTTTCTGCGCCAGCATCTTGATGTAAGCGAGATCGCGATTGGGAAAGAACTGCACGACCAGCTTGTACTCACCCCGGCTTTCGGCCGCCTGCAAAAGGCTTTCAGCCTGAAGATCCGCGACCTCTTCCAGCAGATGATGCTGCGCCTTTTGCGCCGACTTGATCTCGTCAAGAGACTTGCGCACCTGCTGGGGAAGCTCCCACAGATGCGTCGAAAACAATGCAGCGGCCTCAGTGAGAGTCTCGAAATCACGACGGGCGGTGCGGACCGCCCTCAAGCCGCAAACAAACTCCACCCGAACTCCCTGCTTCACCTTCTCAGTTTTGCGCAGCAGGATCGCGCCAATCTGTCCGGTGCTGCGAACGTGAGTTCCACCGCAGGCGTTCAAGTCGAAGTCGCGCACCTCGATCAGGCGGAGTTGGTCGCGCTGGGTTGCGGGTATTTTGCGGACGCCCATGGCGCGTGCCTCGTCAGGGGTGACGAAGCGGATCGAGACTGGACGATCTTCGGCGATCACTTCATTGGCCAGCTTCTCGACCGATTCCAACTGCCTTGGGCTGACCGCGTCGCTGGCGACATCGATGGTGCAGCTCTCGTCGCCCATGTGGAACGAAACGGTAGGAAATCCGTACAGTCTCTCGAATGCCGCGGAGAGCACATGCTGGCCGGAGTGCTGCTGCATGTGGTCGCGCCGGCGGTCGGCGTCAATCACGCCGCGTACAACTGCTCCTGGTTGCAAAATGTCTGCGCCACTTTCAACGATGTGGAGTACTTCTCCGGTCTGCTCGTTTTCGGCAACATCCTTTACGCGCATCCGCCCCAGATCGCTAGTGCCACGTAATTCGAGCCAACCGGTGTCGAAAACCTGTCCGCCACTGGTGGGATAGAACGCCGAGCGGTCGAGAGTGACCGCGACCTCCCCAGTCTCGCGCTTGACAGCCCCCACGCGAGCTTCGAACTCGGTGAGAAAGGAGTCAGTATAGTAAAGGCGCTCGGTCAAAGTCGTTACTCCGGTGAACGCAAGGTCTGGACAGTTCCAAGGTAGCTGCGACTTTCGGTGCCCTCTGAACTGGCCCCTCGAAGGACGATCGGACGGTTATGCGTGCGCCAGCTCTTTTGCTTTTAGCGCCCGCGGAAACGGCCTTATGCGCGGTCGTTTCGCTTTCTGCGCTTGCCACAGGTCATACTGCATCTGCATCTTAAGCCAGAACTCAGGCGAGGTGTTAAGCGCCGCTGACAGCCTCAGCGACATCAAGGCCGATACTCCCGCATGCCCGTTCAGAATTCGGGACAGGTGTGCTCGGGTAACGCCCAGGCGCGCAGCCGCCTCCGCGACGCTTATCTCGCCCAAGTAGTCCCTCAATACCTCTCCCGGGTGCGCTGGATTGAAAATCATGACGTACCTCCTAGTGATAATCCTGGTAGTCAACAAGCGCCGCGTCTTCGCCCTCAAAGACAAATGTCAGCCGCCAATTGCCGCTGACATTGACCGACCAGTGCCCTTCAAGATCCCCTTTTAATGAATGCAGGTTGTTACCCGGCGCGTTCATATCTTCGGGACGGCCCGCTACGTCCAATGCGGTCAGCCGGCGTCGCAGCCGCTGAGCATGTTTTGGGTTAATGCCAGCCTTCGAGCCAGTCTCGGCAAATCGTCTTAATCCCTTATGCCGATAGTTCCTGATCACCCTGTATAGCGTATAGCGACACTATACTTGATGTCAAGGAATGAGGATTACTTTTCATTGGGGATAGAGGGTCTGGCGCGAAAAGCCTGTTGCGAAAATCTCGCTATCGTATAAGATTCTGCCGCACGGAACTTCTTATCAGGAGAAGCTATGAAGACCATTCTACGGGTAACAATGTTGGTAGTACTGGCCGGACTCTGCGTGATGCCGCTTGCGGCGCAAGACTCGGCAATGTCGCCAAAGCCCAAGGCGGCCAAACCAGCGGCTAAATCCCCAGAACCGGCGGCCATGCCCATGCCCAAGCCTGCGCCAGAGATGGCGAAGATGATCAAGATGATGGCGGGGAGCTGGACGGTGGCCGAGAAGGCGGACCCCAGTCCCATGATGCCCAAAGGCGGCGTCGGCAAGGGCACCGCCGTACTGACGCCGGGACCGGGCGGTTTGTCATTGACGGAGAAGTATCACTCCAACGGAGCGATGGGCAGCTTCAACGGCCTCGGAACGTTCTGGTGGGATGCCAAGGCGCAAGTATACCGGGGCGTCTGGTGCGACAGTATGACGCCGAACGGCTGCGATGCCAGCGGCACTACCAAGTGGGAAGGCGACAAATTGGTCGGCACCATGGAGGGCGAAATGAACGGTCAGAAAATGATGACCCGTTTCACCTATTCCGACTTCAAGCCCGACTCGTTCGTCATGACCATGGAATCGGGCCCGGATGCCAGCAAGCTGCAGAAGGCGATGACCATCACATACACAAAGGCCGGCGGTATGGCAGAAAAGAAGACGAGGGAGTAGTTATCCCATGGAAGAATCTAGCCCGCAGACTCGCGTTCTGCGGGCGTTGAACACAAGTGAGGGGTGCTCTTTAGTGGTTCGGCGCCGGCGCAGAGGGTTTCGGTTGCAACGGAGCCGATTTCGCCGGCGCGGGCCTGGTGCCTTCCAATACTGAGCCAGA
Source organism: uncultured Acidobacteriaceae bacterium (assembly GCA_963798185.1). Lineage (GTDB taxonomy): Bacteria > Acidobacteriota > Terriglobia > Terriglobales > Acidobacteriaceae > Bog-257. Next base: position 119,284 of record CAWCSJ010000040.1, on the reverse strand, counting down.
ACGGTTGGCGTGGCGAGTGGCGAACACCGAAAGCGTGATGGACGTGACCATGAACATGACGGCTGCCCAGGTAGTGGCCTTTGACAGCACCGTTGCGGCCGTGCGAGTTCCGAAAGCAGTCTGGCTGCCCATGCCTCCGAAGGCGGCGGCAATGTCGGCACTTTGCCCGCTTTGCAGCAGCACAACGATGATCAGGAACAGACAGATAATTACGTGAATGACAGTAACCAGGACAACCATGTATTTCTCAATCCTCGCATCTGGCAGCCGCAGGTTTAAGCGGAACCGCGCCAGTATCGACAATTCGTAACTCTTTACGTCGCTTACAACTTGGGTGAGGCATGGTGCCGAAGGGAGCTTGCATCACCATAAATAGCTAAATCTAAGCCATTTGTAGATTTGCAATCCGTCACCCATAGCCACAAAAGCCCTACATAACCCGGTACGAAATCTCGTGTGCAAAATCGCCAAAAAGCCAATATGTTTAGGGGTCGCGATACAAAAATTCTAACTTCCTACCGTGGAAGATGGATAAGGAATTATGCCGCCGTTTCCCCGTTCCAGTATTGAATGGTAACACCCCTTATGCCCGCTTGTGAAGCCGGATGTGTACCCGTACGGCCACACTTTTCAGGAATGCGCAGTGTTTCCCGCTTCCGTTTGAGGTTGACCGCAGCATGGCTAGCCGAGCGGCGCTCAAACGGCGCAAAGAAGGAGCCGTCGCCTCCAGCTCCCAAGGCCTGGTGGGCACGATTGCTCGTTGGAGTATTAGAACGTCGAGTACGAACTCGAGTCCGATCTTGATCAGCCTGCGTTCCTGTTCATCGAGGTTAAGTGCTGCTGATCTTAGTCGTGGCATGATGGTCCCATCAATCCAGAGTTTGCCATCGCGCCGACTGCCTCAAGGACTTTCGTCACAAACCCGGCCGATCGCAACGAACCAAATCATTTCTTTCGGCAGATCCTTCCTGTTCAGGCCGAAACTGATGAGGTCGGGACATCAATTGGCAAGCGCGGGCGCTGGAGGCCAACTGAAAAAAACTTAGGGTCGGCGCGCTTACCGTGCTACTATCCGCCATCAGCTACCCCAATCGGTCTGATTGACCTGCTTCCCTTCGGCAACCTGCCTGGTTGCTCGGAACACCGATGCGCCGATCGAGGTTGCAGGGAAGAAGATGTCAACCGAGCTCTGGCCCAGTCTTGGGAAAATCTTGTTGGAGAATTCGCCATGCAAACCGACCGCCGACTTCGTCTGTTGTTTCTTGCCTTCAGCTTGGTAGTGATGGCCATGCCTGTTATCGCGCAGCAAGTGATTGCAACGGTGCCCGTTGGCATAGCGCCAAATATCTCAGCGGTCAACCCGGTGACCAACAAGATTTATGCGCCGGATTACTGCGGTGGCGATCCCAACTGCGCGAGCGTTGGAACACTGGCGGTCATCGACGGCGCGACCAACAACGCACTCTTTGTCAACGTGGGATTTTATCCCGTGGCTGCAGCGGTGAACACGGCGACCAACAAGATCTATGTGTTGAACAACAATTGCTACAACTATCAGAACTGCGCCGGCGCTGGGACTGTAACCGTGATTGACGGAGCGACCAATAATGTCATCACTACGGTTTCGGTAGGGAACGATCCTTTCGGCATATCGGTCAACTCGGCGACCAACAAGATCTATGTCGCCAACGAGTGCGGCAATGATGTTACCTGCGCATTTCCCTACGCCGCCGGTACCGTGACCGTGATCGACGGAGCGACCAACAATCCAAGCACGGTCAATGTAGGATTCGATCCCACGACCCTGGCGGTAAACCAGATTACCAACAAGATCTACGTTGCCAACCAGTGCGGAAGCGATCCTAACTGCGCGGGCGACGGGACGGTATCTGTGATTGACGGCGCGAGCAACGGGGTCATCGCCACCGTCCCTACTGAGGTTGATCCCTACGGCGTAGCGGTGAACTCGGCGACCAATAAAATTTATGTCACCAACTACTGCGGCAGCGACACCTCTTGCGAAACCCTCAGCGGTACGGTGACGGTGATTGACGGCGCCACTCTTGCCACCACCGCGGTTACCGTCGGCGCTGGCGCTGCCCTCCCTGTGGTCAACGCAACGACCAACAAAATCTATGTTCCAAACTCTTGTGGCAACGATCCTGTGTGTGGCTTTCCCTATGTGCAGGGGACGGTGACTGTCATCGACGGTGTCACCAACAACCCCACCTCTGTCAATGCGGGGTTCTATCCCTTCTCCGTGGATCTCAACTCGACTACCAACAAAGTCTACGTCGGCAACGAATGCGGCGATGATCCCAACTGCGCCGGCATCGGAACTGTGACGGTAATCGACGGCGCGAGTCTTGCCATCACCAACCTTAACGTGGGTACGCTCCCCTATGGATTAGCCGTCAACTCGACGACCAACCGGGTCTATGTCCCTAACAATATCGACAACACCGTCTCGGTAATTGATGGCACGCCTCCCACGGCAACACAGTTTGTTCCGCTGAGCCAGCCGTGTCGTGCGGTGGATACGCGACCGAGCCAGGGTGGCATGGGTCCGATTCAAGGTGGCACGTCGCAGAATTTCCCTATTTCCGGCGAGAACGGCTGCCCGGCGCTGCCGAACGCGGCGGTTTATTCCATGAATGTCACCGTGGTTCCGGGCCCGACACTCGGCTACCTGACGATCTGGCCCGCGGGTCAGTCGCAGCCGGTGGTTTCGACGTTGAACTCGGTGGATGGCCGCGTGAAAGCTGACGCTGCCATCGTGCCGGCGGGCACGGGCGGAGCAGTCAGTATTTACGTCACTGACACGACCAATGTAATTGTCGATGTCAACGGATACTTCACGCCGATAACGGGCTCGACGCTGGCGTTTTATCCGCTGGCGCCGTGTCGCGTCGCCGACACGCGTAAGAGCAATTTTCCACCAGGGCTGGGGCCGCCGTCGCTGTCGGCCGGCGTGGAACGGCCGTTCCCCATACTGAATGCCACCAACTGCAACATTCCCTCCAGCTCAGCCGCTTATTCATTGAACTTCACCGTCGTGCCGAGCGGCACGCTCGGTTATCTGACGGTGTGGCCGACGGGTCAAACCCGGCCCACGGTTTCGACCTTGAACGATGTACTCGGCAATGTCATCGCCAATGCTGCGATTGTGGTGGCCGGCACGGGCAGTGAAGTCTCGGCTTACGCGACCAGCAACACCGACTTAATCATCGACATCAACGGCTACTTCGCGCCGGCCGGACCGGGCGGTCTGTCGCTGTATGGGGTGCAGCCCTGCAGGACCTTCGACACGCGCCACGTCGGCAACGGTCAGCCCTTCACGGGAGTCTTAAGTCCTCCAGTGGATGTAGTGGATACCGGCTGCGGTGCCTCGAGCCTCGCGCAGGCATATGTCTTCAACGCCACTGTCGTGCCTTCGGGCAGTCTGGGTTATCTCACGTTGTGGCCGGACGGCGAGAACCAGCCGGTGGTTTCAACGCTGAACGCAGCGGATGGATCGATCACCAACAACATGGCAATCGTGCCCACCAACAACGGACAGGTTGATGCCTTTGCCAACGGGCTCACGCAATTACTACTCGACATCTCCAGCTACTTCGCGCCGTAGATTGAGGCGGGCATTATTTGCGGAATCGTTTCTTGTAGTAGTGTTTCCAGACGGAAGAAGAAAAAGGCGGGGCAGCCAGGCCAAAGGAAAAACGGAGCAACCCAAACCTGCGTGACGCCAGTCACAGACCGGTATTCCGAATCGTGATAAAAGGGAAGCTACTCAGCCGACCCCCAGAAGTGACCAACTTCGTGGGTAACTGGACCCGCTCCTCATCCCTAATTGTGATGGAAGCGTACAGCGGAACGCGGTACATCCCGACCGATCAAATATCTCCCAAGTCCTGATCCCTCGCCATCGTACCGACGCAAGCACCTGGAACATCGTCAGAAGCGCATTATTCCTAATCATAGTGGATCCAGGTCACTGAGGTTCGGCGGGCCATATGCACTGACGATATTAAATAAATGCGGAAATCCGGAGCGGGCGGTACTCCACAATCCAAACGGGAAGAGGTCCCCCTATGAAAAGGATTGTGCTGATAATCAGCTTTGTGGCCGCAGTAGCTTTGTGTGCGAACGCACAAACCTACATTGATTTTCATGAAATGCCCCTAGCAAGTACGCCGTCGCCGATGCCGGACAATTATCCTGTGGAGGCCGGGCTGTACTGGGACAACTTCTACTATGTGACTCCGGGGATGTGGAAGGGAGAAGGTCGAGGCTTCCTGGTTGACCCCATGACCCGCCATAACAGCGTGGCGTTTATCGGCGGCACGCAGTGCAGCTTGGCGTACACCTGCCATGGCTCAATCAAATTGCAGATGGTTCCCAACGCTACGGCGACCTTCACCCCCATCAGCATGTCACTGAGCGCCGGATGGATGCCGAACAACGTTACTGTAATCGGTTACAGCCATTCGAAGTTCGTGGGCCGGCTGACTTGGAAACTCACAATCACGGCGCACACTTACACCTTCCCCCACGCCTGGAACGACGTGACTCAGTTGGTGTTCATCCCGGAAGTCAACGCTGGACATGCTATGCCAGTCGGGTCAATGGTGATTTACAGCTTTGTCTTGATGAAGCACTAAACCATTCTGGCTGACGAAAGGAGGGACGGCCCACGCCGTCCCCTCCTAAGGAAGTGCACGGGCGGCGTAAACTTGGGGCATGAACGCAATAGACTTCGAGTGTCCGACTTGTGGCGCTAAACCGGGAGAAAGGTGCCACACACTCACAGGTAAAGTGACGCCGGTATCCCATTCCAAACGAAAACGGGCGGTTCTCGAAACCGGTGCGCCGTACTTGGTTCCCGATGGCAACCTGAAACGTTGCTCAGTTTGCGGATTCCCGTTCGCTGGGGACGTAGACCCAATAAGCGTAGCGTTTGCGAATCATCTCGATAAGGCCCACGAGCCCGGCCAAACGACCGAGGACATGAACCAGGCCGCTGCGCGGACGGTGACAGAAGCGACTGAGGAAAAATAATCACGACAGATTCCGGGCTTAACCGGAATATAGCGGATAAAACTGAGATGGCTGCCTTAGCCAAGTTTGCTGGGAAGCCCGACGCAAACTTTGCACCATGCCTCGCCTTGCTGCCTCATGGCGAAACACACATCTGAAAAGCACCTGTCGCGAACAAGCGGTGGGATCCACCAGTAAGCACAGGACAGTCACCGACAAATCGTCGCTCGGCGATCTATGACCTGCACGCAAGGCGTGTACATTCTCTGGGGAAGCTCTCTACCGCCAGCAGAATCCTTTCCGGCCAAGAGTTCACAGAGATCAATCCATCAAACTTCAGTGGTTAAACACATCCATTCTCGCGTCAGCGTTCGTCAACATAATGACCCACCGGGTGGGCGAAATGAGGTAAATAATGGAGGGAGCCTCGCCGACTTGCGTCACTGCTGTGCCCCTGCCATTGGCAGCGATTGAGTAGGTAATGGGTTCACCCAACTGTTGACTAAGGCCACCCGGCCCGCTGGAATCTCCGTTCAAAGTAAATGTGCCCTGGCCGTCCGCCGGTCCTACGTTCAGCTCACCATGTGCGTGGTTGTAGTCCATCGGGGCCAGTGTGCCCCCAACGTAGCTTCCGTTCATGGACGCGTTGGTGAAAGGCGCACCGGTTTGCGGTTCTATGGTCCCCAAGATGGAATTGGAACCGGTCCCCACAACGAATCCGTGGTTCGGGCCCACCAGGAAGCCCGCCGGAGCTCCATTTCCGCCGTTGAAGATCACGGCCCCATTGGCGGTCACTGTGTAACCCGCTGGTCCCGGCTGGTCCTGTGTGATCGTGCCCGCCAAGTCTTCGTCGCCAGAGATCATGTTACCGCCGCCGCTGCCGTTGAAGTTGAAGAGCAACGCGCCGGATTGGTCGGCCCCATCCGAGGCATGGATGTCCTGATAATAAAGAACACTATAGCCGTTCAACGTGCCGCTGTTGAACGTCCCGCTTTGCTGCAGCACCGAGCCCACCACCAATGGCGTGTGGGTGCCGGGGACCGAGTCGATTTGTTCCATCACCATCTCGCTTGCGGAGACCACATAAATCGCCTGATGACTGGTGCCGTTATTGCTTTGGATAGTGCTTACAGCGCGTCCGGTCTGTGTACCGATAGCGGGCAGACTGCCGGTAAAGGTGCAAGTTTGGAAAATTCCGCCATCGTTGATGTCACAGGCGCCGTTGGTGATGTTCCCATTACTCAGGGTCAAGACGCCCACGTCCGTAAAACGACCCGCTGAGTTGTCGACTCCCGCCATGCCGAAAACGTACCCGCCGTTCAGTTTGCTGAGCGAGAAGGCCGTGGGATCCTGCTTGCGCAACGCACCCGAGCCGCGGCTGCCCTGGCCGGTGGTGTCGTCGTACTCGATGATTCGTCCGTTGCCCGTCGAGTCAAGACCAAATGCGTAGGTCGCCGGTCCGAACGACGTTCCCTGAATGGTGAGTGTGTTTAAACCGTCGGCGGCAATAAAATACGTTCCGCTGACGGTAGTGTTGAAGGGCTGGCCGGTCACTGAGTTGCCATCGACAAAGCCGCTGGTAATGTTGCCATTGCCATCGGAGATGAAGCTGCCGGCCAGCGTCCAGGCGCCGCTGGAGTTAAAGCCGTTCAGGTAGAAGGCATAGTGTCCGCTGAGCAGGCCGGGATTGCCGCCGCCACTCGGGGTGATGGTGATGCTGAGCGGCACACTGACGACGGTCGCGGGCGGCGTTTCCGAGTCGGCCACCTGCACGGTGAAGTTCGACGTCCCCGCCGTGGTCGGCGTGCCGAAGATCGCACCGGTGGTCTGGTTCAACTGCAAACCAGGCGGCAGGCTGCCGCTGGCCAGGCTCCAGGTGTAAGGGCTGACTCCACCGATGGCGGTCAGCGGGGCGCTATAGGCGGTGCCCGTCAGGCCGGCCGGTAGCGAGGTCGTGGTAATGCTCAACGGCACCGCCGCTGTGACGGTAATGCTGAGGGGCGCACTGGCGTTTGCAGCCGGCGAGTTCGAGTCTGTCACCTGCACGGTGAAGTTCGATGTGCCTCCGCCGCTGGGCGTGCCGAGGATCGCTCCGGTAATCGTGTTCAACGACAAACCACGCGGCAAGTTGCCGGCGGTGAGGCTCCAGGTATAAGGCGTGACTCCGCCGTTAGCGGCCAGCATGGCACTGTAGCCGGTGTTCTGCGTGCCGACCGGCAGCGACGTGGTGACGACGGTCAACGGCGCCAGGGTCGCGTTCACCGTAATGCTGAGCGGCGCGGTCGCCGTGACCGGCGGCGATTGCGAATCAGCCACCTGCACGGTGAACGGATACGTACCGATCGCGGTAGGCGTGCCCGTGATCGCCCAGGCCGGAGACACGGGCGGATTCAACCCCGGAGGCAAGCTGCCTGAAGTTATGCTCCAGGTGTAGGGCGGCACGCCGCCGCTGGCGCCCAAGGTCACGTCGTAAGGAAAGTTCAAGGCGCCCGCAGGCAGCGAGGTGGTGGTGATCCCCAGCGAGGTGATAGGCGCAAAGTAGCTGAAGATGTCCAGGATCATGTCGGTGGGATTCTGCGCGAAGCTATCGATGGAGCCATTCAGCGTGGGCACAATCGCCATGTTGGAGGTGAGCGCCCCATCGGCGGCATTCAAAGTGGAAACCAGGGGCTGGCCTTCGGCGTCGGGCCACAGCGACAGATAGCCCATGGGATGGCCCTGATACGGGATCACGGTCGCGTTCAACACGTAGGCCTGCGCGCTGGGAACGTTGCACGGGCTAGCCAGTACGGCCACCGGAATCATGCCGCTGAAGGTGCCGTTACCGCCGTGCCGGGTGTCGAGTACGCGACACGGCGGCAAGGTATACAGAGACAACGGGTCCTGGCCGGAATTGGACGGCGCGAAGTACCCGTCGATATCAATAATCAAGTCGGTGTTGCCGTTGGGATACACGCTGATGGCCTGGTTGGTTCCCCCGGGCACGATGGCGGCGTTGGCGGTGACCACTCCGGTCGTATCGTTCAGGGTCGAGACCGTGGGCTGCGATTGCCCCGTCGGCCATACCGTCAGGAACCCCAGCGTGGGCCGGGGAACGACGGTGAAATTCAGCGAATAGCCTTGTGCGCTGTTGGGTATCACGCAGGCGCTGGAGGAGAGCAGCGGAAAGATGCGCTCCTGGCCAGTCTTCAGCGAAGGTCCACCAAAGGTCCCCGTGGGCCAGCGGGTGTCGGCCACCCGGCAAGGGGTCAGCGGAAAGAACGCCAGCGTAGTGTTGTTGGCCGGAACAAAATAGCCGTCGATGTCCAGAATGACGTCGGTGTTATCGGTGGCGAAGACGCTGATGGACTGATTGGGGCTGCCCGCCGGCACGATGGCGGCATTGGCCTTGACCCGCCCATCGGGAGAATTCAGGGTCGATATCGTCGGCTGCCTCTGTCCGGTCGGCCATACCGTCAGGTATCCCAGGGTGGGACGCGGGACCACGGTCACGTTCAGCGAATAGGCTGCCGCCGTAGAAGGAATGCTGCAAGCCCCGTTGGGAATGGCAAAGTCGCGGGGAGTCTGGCCCGTCAGTGAGGGACCGCCAAACGGACCGACGGCCAGGCGTGTGTCCACCACCCGGCAGGGAGGCACGGTAACAAACTGCAACGGGACCTGGGCGAGCGCGAACTGAGAAACCGCTAAGCAGGCCAATACAACAACCGACAAGAAGACGTGACGCGTGGGGTGCATGAAATTTCTCCTAAGAATGGCGAATGAAGATTTTCATCAAGACGTCTGCTGCACAGCGCAGCCTCGTCGGGTCCGTTCCCGACGTGACGGCCGAAGCTATTCGAAAGACTCTGAGTGCGGGTCGTAAATTCGTTTGTCGCGATGCGACCCCGATTCGGTTGCTGGCAGTTGCACTCTTGTGCCGGGCGGGTTTCTCTCGGGGCCTAATTGCAGACAAGAGCCGCTAGAAGTTACCGACCCATTGGGTCAATTGTCGTGGGAGGTGCCTACCAGCATCATTGTGGCTCTGGCGCAGGCGGGGTGGCGAGCAATTTCATTACGGGAATGTGTTTTTAGTTCCCAAAATGGGAAGGCAGTGGTCGCTGAACCGTCATTCCCGTCAGCCGCAATAATCTGTCGCCGCGCGCATTGATTTACCAGCTACGCCCCTCTCCGAATTTTGCTCGCCGCGCTCCGTTGTTTATAATCGTCGCCCAATGGCTACTCTCCACATCTGAGGCGAATCATGAACTGCAAGCGCTTCGTGTTTGTCGTCCTGATGCTGCTCCTGGCAGCCACCTGTGTTCTCGCGCAGACCTTTCGCGGAACGGTCCTTGGAACGGTTACAGACAGCTCGGGCGCCACAGTTTCTGGCGCGACCGTCAAGGTCCACAACGTTGACACCGGATTAGAGCGCACGACTCAAACGAGCGCCGATGGCACCTACAGTGCTCCCGAATTGCCGTTCGGCCGCTACACGGTCACGGTTTCGCTGAGCGGCTTTCAGACCTCGGTGACCACCGGCGTGGAGGTGAATGTTGCCAGCGAACGCCGGGTGGATGCCCAGCTGAAGCCTGGCCAGGTGGCCGAGCATGTCGAGGTGACCGGCGAAGTGCCGCAGGTGGATACCACCAGCGCCGAGTTGGGCGGCATCTTGACGGCCCAGACGATCGAGAACATTCCGGTCAACGGCCGCGATTACACCAAGCTCATCTACCTCAATCCCGGCGTCGCGGGCTCGCCCGACCAGATCAGCGATTCGCCCGGTTCCTTCGGCGAGTTCTCCATGAACGGTTCCCGGGGACGTTCGAACAACTACCTGCTCGACGGCACCGACATGAACGACGGCTACCGCAACGATCCGGCCATCAATGAAGCCGGCGTGTTTGGCGATCCGGCGACCATTCTGCCCATCGATGCCGTCGGCGAGTTGCACGTGCTGTCGAACTATGAGGCTGAGTACGGCAGAAATAGCGGCGCCATCGTCAACATCGTCACCAAGAGCGGCACCAACCAGTTGCACGGCTCGGCGCTGGAGTATTATCGCAGCGGCGCGTTTGGCGCCCGCAATTATTTCAACATCGACAGCCAGCCCAAGAACCCGTTTACCAATAACCAATTCGGGGGATCGCTGGGCGGTCCCATCGCCAAAGACAAGGCGTTCTTCTTCTTCGACTACGAAGGTCAGCGGGAGAGCGGCGCCCAATCCGGCGTGAGCTGTGTTCCCGACCCGGCGTTGGTGGCGCAAACCATAGCTAACCTGGGTCCCGCCGTCAGCCAGCCCATGCTGAACTTGCTGGCGCGCAATCCCTGGCCGTCGCCCAACATTTCCGGTGTAACCAGTGACCTGACCGGATGTCCGAACGGCGGTAACCTGGCGACCTCGACACGATTCCTGAATAACGTGGACAGCCTGATCGCCAAAGTGGATTACAATCCCAACCTCAACAACAACATTTCCGGCCGCTACTACTACGGCAACAGCAACCAGAGCTTCCCGTTCGCGCAGTTGGCGGGCGGCCTGCTGCCCGGATTCAACACCGTGACGCCCACGCGGGTGCAGTTGGTGGCGCTGTCCTGGGTGAAGGTGGTTAATTCATCCCAAGTGAATGAAGCGCGTGTAGGTTGGAACCGCTTTGCCGAGGGATTTTTCCCTCAGGACCAGAACTTCGATCCGGCCTCGATTGGATTGGATACCGGCGCATCTTCCTTTAACGGCGGGTTGCCGCTGATTTCCGTCGGAAACTTTTCCAAACTCGGCGCTTCTTCCGGTGTGCCCAGGCAACGGGTGGATACCAACTGGCACTTCATCGACAACTATTCGTGGAAGGCCGGCCGTCACGATGTAAAGTTCGGCTACGAATTTCGCCGCACCTCGATTCAGATTGTTCAGGACACCAATTTCCGCGGCAAGCTGACCTTCCCTGATCTCACGTCGTTCCTCGAAGGCGTGCCTACCGATGGGAGCCAGGCAGCCGGCAATACCGATCGGCACGAGTATGAAAACAATCACGGGCTGTACTTGCAAGACAGCTTCCGCTGGACCTCCCGTCTCACGCTGAACTTTGGCATACGTTGGGACTACTTTGGCGTTCCTGCCGAGAAAAATGACCTGTTCTACCGGATCACTCCCGCCGACGGAGGAACGTTGCAGCAAGTGGGAGCGACGGGTGGCCCCTCCAGTCTCTACAACCCCGACTACAAGAACTTCGCGCCACGCTTCGGCTTCGCCTACGATCTGTTTGGCAAGAGTACGACGATCTTGCGCGGCGGATACGGCATCTTCTTCGACGCCTTCTCGCAAGACATGTTCCTGGGACACCTGCCCTACAACTGCACCTTCTGTCCCGGACCGGCCTACGTCGGCATCGGGGCCGATCCGATCACCTTCTCCGGCCTTGCCGGAGGGCCGATCACGAGCGGCGCGCCGGTGTATGGGAGTCCTTCAGCACTTGACAGTTTCTTCGGCATTGACCCCAACATTCGCACGCCGTACGTTCAGAACTGGAACCTCAACATCCAGCAGGCGATCACCAACAAGCTAATGCTGCAAGTCGCCTATGTCGGCTCGAAGGGAACCAGGCTGTTCCGCTTCCGCGATATCAACCAGCCCAGTCAGGCGCAAATCACGGCTTTCGACAGCGGCCCACAGTGCGTCGGGTACACCTTTCCGAACTGTCCGATCGCGGGCTTCGACGGCCCCGATGGCGTGAATTTCAACGTGCCTCGGACCGCGTTTCCGAATTTCTTCTACGTCAACCAGGAAGAGTCCACCGCCAACTCGATTTACCACGCCTTGCAAGCCAGCCTTCACATTGCCTCGTGGCACGGACTCTCGTCTCAGGCCAACTACGTTTGGTCGCATTCCATCGACAATGCCAGCGACCTGGAAGACTTCATTCCTAACGCTTCGCAGCCCAACAACAGTCTGGCGCCGCAACTGGAGCGCGGCAATTCCAACTTCGACATTCGCCAGCGCTTCAGCTGGAACTTCACCTACCTGTTTCCCAAGTCAACTGGCTCTTACACCAAGCTGAAGAGCGGGTGGGGTTTCGATGGAGTCGCTACCGCGCAGACCGGCCAGCCTTTCTCGCTGAACTACAGTTTCGAAGGCGACTATTCCGGCTCGGGGGAAGGATTCGACCGCCCCGACGTTGTAGGGCCCATCCAGTACGGCAACGCGCCTAACAACTTCCTCAACCTGACCAGCTTCCAGGTGCCGTGCACCTTTGGAAATACTACGGCGATCCCCGGCATCGGCGACAGCAATTGCCTCGCGGGTAGCCGTCACTTTGGCAACCTGGGACGCAACTCCCTGACCGGCCCCAACTTTACGGAGTTTAACTTCTCCGTCTTCAAAGACACTGCCATCACCGAGCGGGTCAATCTGCAGCTGCGTGCCGAGTTCTTCAATCTGTTCAATCACCCCAACTTCGCCAATCCCGAGTTGCCCAACTTCATCGCTGACCCCGGCGTGAACGGAATTGGCAGCAACGGGCGCAGCACTGGCTATTACGCTCTGACCGCGACCGGCGATGTCGGCATCGGCAACCCATTCCTCGGAGGAGGAGGGCCGCGCGGCATTCAGTTCGCCGCCAAGTTCACGTTCTAGTGCTATGGGCGAGTGCACGCAGAGTTTGAAAAGCGGTTCAGGGTGGAAGCCCCCTGCTTCAGCAGGGGGGAAGTGCGATTTTATAAAGGGCTTTAGCCTTGGATTCCGTCATACCAGCGCTAAAGCGATTGATCGGGACTCGGGTTTTCCCCCGCATGAATGCGGGGGCTTCCACCTGTGATGCTCTCATACGGTGGAGGCGGCGTATGACAACTCAACAAAACCATTCTTGTAAGCAACCACGTTCTTCAAATCCCACCTCTGCTCCGTCAGCAAACCACCGAATAGCCGCAGTCCGTCCCCCAACAGGACAGGGGCTATGGTCAACCTGATTTCGTCCACCAGGCTGAGTTCGAGAAAACGCTGACACAACATGGCCCCACCCACCAGCCAGATGTTTCGAAATCGCGGCGCGAGTTTCACGTCAACCAGTGTTCTGAGATCACCCGAGTAGAACTCGACGCTCTCCCGCACTCGTGGCCATTCTCTGCCGGTCACCACTACCGTCGGAGTATCGCCATAGGGCCAGCCCAGTTCAAGTGCGTGTTCATACGTGCGAGAACCGAGTACATAACAGTCTATGGCTTTGACGAAGGTCGCGACTTCTTCCTCCGAAATGGAAACCCCGGCTTCGTAAACGCTTCCATTGCCATCCAGCCAGGAAATACTGTTGTCGTTCCTCGCGATGAACCCATCAAGGCTTGAAACCACGTGCAAGGTTACTCGTGATCCTGTTGCACTTCTTTTGCCCGACATAATTCCTCCTGGCCTTGGCCGGCATCGATCGTGGGCGCTGCACGCATGATCTCGCCCTCCCGTAGGGACGTTGATTATGCATACTCGTCATCAAATTATGACGGATTGCACCAGCTATCTTCGCTTCTTGTTGAGGATTCCCAAAATTTCCTGCAAGCCCTGGCGGACCTTCTTGAGGTGGTCGGCGGAACGCGCCTTGGGAAAGGGCAAGCCGTCCTGCCGCTGCGAGGGTTTCAACTCGGCCTTGAGATGCGCGCGCGCCCCGGCGATAGTGAAGCCCTCGTCGTACAGCAGCTTTTTAATGCGCAGGACATTCTCCACGTCACGCTGGCGATACATTCGCTGCCCGGTGCCACTCTTGACCGGTTTGAGTTGCGGGAACTCGGTCTCCCAGAAGCGCAACACGTAAGCCGGCAGCCGGCAAAGGCTGGCTACCTCGCCGATGCGGAAATACAGTTTGTCAGGGATAATCGGGTCGGAAGCGCCGCGGGCCTTGCTGCGTTTTTTCTTTTCAGCCATCATCGCGTCGAAGTCGTGCCATCCCTGCCGCCATCCAACAAGCGCACAAAGCCGCTGGGGGACACCGGCTACAGGACTTGGTGTCCCATTCTAGAGCAGATTCTGCGGTTGGCATATCCGTTTGTGCGGCAGAACGAAGCCTCCGCCCCGATTTTCATGCCAGGGTCTCGGCCGAAAAGCTAGAGCGCCGCTCTACCCACCCCGGTTGCCCTGAGCAGCAAGCCGCTGCCTGCGGGCACATGCACGTTCTTGTCGGACGCGAGAATAATCTGGCCGACCGGATCCTTTCTGCCGGCATGAATGATCTTCAGGCCGACAAAACCGTACACTCCACACGCCGACGGCGAGAACAACCACAGCGCTTGCTCGCGATCGCTCGCTGCCTTCTCCCCGCCGCAAGTCCCGTCGCGCGAGGCGATTAGTTTGGCGGTCACGTCGCCGGCATCTGTTGACTGCCCGACTACCTTACCGTCACTCATCACGGTCCCGTTTCCGCGATAGACCGCAGCCCCTCCAATCTGCACGGTGACCCAATCGCTTGGCGAGGTTCCATAATCATCAATCGCGTTGGTGGGCAGTTGCGCCTCGAATACTTCCATCATGGAAGCCAGCGAACGCAGACTGGTAGTTACCGGGATTTCGGCGCTCCTGCCCAGCAAGCGATCGAACGACACGGCGATGCGCGATCCCGAAGCTCCGTTCGGCGGCGTCACTTCCACGACATGCCCAACCAGTTTGGCGCCCGCGCGAATTCGTGCGGACGACAGGGCAATGTCTTGCATGACACGCGCTTCGATTTTCTGGCCGACTTTGGCTTTTCTGGCGTCCAGCGTGGTCTGGAGCATTACTGGGATGACGGTGCCGGGGGGAATTTCCTGTACCGCCATGCCCGACGCCGCCAACAACAGCCACGCCGCAACCAGCCTGATCCCGAGCATATTCAGCGCTCCTACGCTCACTCCAGATGTCGGCATGTGCGCCTGCGATGCCTAAATCGTCCGCGACACCCTTCTCCCTACGAGTTAGCACGAACCGCTTACAGTTTCGTAATACCTCACGATGACTTCCGGCGCTTCACCGCTGGCATCAAAAGGGTATCCCCAGTTCCAGGACGAGGTACAAAATGCCGGATAGAGATTCAAGCGTCCTTCAGCCCGTTCACAACATAAAGCCCTACAAGCGCGTTCAAGGCACGCACCAGATAGAACATTTTTTCCGGGCCGCAGCCGGCTTGGACGTCGACAAAGAGGACATTAAGCGTTACTACGATTTCATCGACCAGAAGGTGGTCGATTTGCTCCTAGCAGCGCAGCACACGGCCAAGGCCAACGACAGGGTCAGGGTAGAACCGCAGGACCTTCCCATTACCAAGGGGCTTCAGGAGAGCATTCACGCATTCGAGAAGCTGGACCTGGATATCGGCCTCGAGCGGATATTGGAGAAGGCGGTTCCAGAGCCGCCATTCGATCTTCCTTACAGTGACGAAACCGAGGCTCGAATGCCGGCCCTCGCGGGCGGATTAAGCCTGGCATTCGCGCGCACCTTCAAGGTCATCGATCCTGGGATTAAGCATCTGGCAACAGAGCAGTGGAACCGGGCGTTCCAAATCTTTGATTTGCTGCTGTAAATGTGCTTTAAGAACGGCGCCCCAAGAATGCCTTCCTGCGCAAGCTTGGCATTAAGCCCGTGACTGGAGTTAAATAGAGTGATGCCTGCGTGGGTTTTGCTGGTCGCGTTTGTGGTCGTTTACGTCGTAGCGACGCAATGGCTTCTGCCCAAGCTCGGCGTCTCCACTTGACGAAAGTCAGGGAGCACCGGGTCCCGGTGCGAAATCAAGCCTGACGACAACCCGCCTGTGGGCGGGCCTCCTGTAAAAGAAAAGCGCTAACGTTTCCCGCGATTTGTATTTGGCTGGCTCCGGCGTTTATACTCTGCTCCCCAACATGAAGGTCATTGTCATCATCCCCGCAGCCGGATTAGGCACGCGCATGTCCAGCGCGGGCGCTGCAAAGAACAAGAGCAAGCAGTTTTTTGAGCTGGACGGGACACCGATTCTCCTCCATACCTTGCGCAAGTTCGCGCAATGCCCGGCGGTCAGCGAGATTGTGGTGGCACTGCGAAATAACGAGGCCGCGAGTTTTCAAAAGCAGATCGAAAAAGAGAGATCGAAGAAACCCGTCCGCCTGGTGGAGGGCGGCGAGCACCGGCAAAATTCGGTTGCCAATGCGCTGGCGGCGATCGACGCGGCCGAGGACGACATCGTTCTGGTGCATGACGCGGTGCGCCCCTTTGTTGATCAAGACACCATCGTGGGCGTCATCGAAGCGGTGAAAAAATACGAGGCGGCGATCGCCGGTGTGCCCGCGGTTGATACGGTGAAGCAGGTAGAGCGAACGGCCGATGGCGCGGTCGTGATTGCGACCGTCCCGCGCGAGCGCATGGTGCTGGCGCAGACCCCGCAGGGGTTTCGCTTCGGCCTGCTCAAGAAAGCGTTCGACGAAGCCACCGCCGATGGATTTATGGGCACGGATGAAGCTTCGCTGATCGAGCGCAGCGGAGGCACGGTCCATGTGGTGATGGGTTCGCCGCGGAACATGAAAATCACTACGCCCGCCGATCTGGAGTTGGCGGAATTTTTTCTCTCGCAGGAGAACCGCCGCAAGGCCAGCCTGGGCGGGTGAACTTTGTCCAATCCACTATGCACACCGCGCATCGGCTTTGGTTGGGACTCGCATGAGTTCCGGCCCGGCATCCCGCTGAAGATCGGCGGGGTTTTGATTCCGCATGACTCAGGGTTGGCCGGACACTCCGATGGCGACGTGCTGCTGCACGCCCTGACCGACGCGCTGCTGGGCGCCATCGCCGCCGGCGACATCGGGACCTACTTTCCGCCGACGGATCCGAAATGGAAGGGCGCCGACTCGGCGGTCTTCGTGGAAGAGGCGATGAAACAGATTCGAGAAGCTGGCTACGTGATCGGAAACGTGGACAGCACCCTGATCCTCGCCGCGCCCAAGATCGGGCCGCATGCCAAGGCAATCCAGCAACACGTCGCCGAACTGCTCGGCATCGATCCCTCGTGCGTTGGAATCAAAGCTAAGACTCCTGAAGGCATGGGCACCGACAACGCTGCCATCGCGCATGTGGCCGTGCTGCTGAATGAGATTTGCTGGCCGTAGGCTGCTAGTGCCTTCGTTCCAATTGCTGAGTTGTCATCACGAACGGCCTTCAGGCCGTGAGGGATCTGCTGTTTATTCCACGATTGTTCCAGCGCTCACGAAAGCAGATTCCTCGCTGCGCTCGTAATGACAATTGCAAAAGGCAAATCTTCAATTTCTGGCCACGTCTCCCACACCTCCTCTCACCGCGTAAAATAAGAGTTTCTGGCGGCCCGCTTTTCCTGCGGTCTTCGTCACTTACATTTGAGGCAACGAAATCATGTCAATCCCAACCCGCGATGACGAAGCAGCCGCCGCAGCTCGGACCGAACCCGCCGAGCGTCCGTCGAACTTCGTGCGCGAGATCATCCTCGAAGACCTGAAGACCAACAAATTCGGCGGACGGGTGCAAACCCGCTTTCCGCCCGAGCCCAACGGATACCTGCACATTGGCCATGCCAAATCCATCTGCCTCAACTTCGGACTGGCGGCGGAGTTCGGCGGCAAGACCAACCTGCGCTTCGACGACACCAATCCCGAAAAAGAAGAGCAGGAGTACGTTGATTCCATCCTCACCGACGTGCGCTGGCTGGGCTTCGATTGGGAAGACCGGCTGTTCTATGCCTCGGATTATTTCGATCAGCTGCACGCCTGGGCGGTGCAACTGATCAACGCCGGCAAGGCCTATGTCTGCGATTTGAGCGCCGAAGAAATTCGTAAGTATCGCGGGACGCTCAACGAACCGGGCAAAGACAGCCCTTATCGCAACCGTTCTGTCGAGGAGAACCTGGAGCTGTTCGCCAGGATGCGCGCGGGCGAGTTTCCCGATGGCTCGCGCACCTTGCGCGCCAAGATCGACATGGCTTCGCCGAACTTGAACATGCGCGATCCGGTGATGTACCGAATTCTGCACGCCGAGCATCATCGCACCGGCGACAAGTGGTGCATCTACCCGATGTACGACTTCGCGCATGGGCAGTCGGACTCCATCGAGCAGGTCACGCATTCCGTTTGCACGCTGGAATTTGAAGACCACCGGCCGCTGTACAACTGGTTCATTCAGCAACTGGGAATTTTTCCGTCGCAGCAAATTGAGTTTGACCGGCTCAACATAACCTACACCCTGCTGAGTAAACGCAAGCTGCTGCAACTGGTGCAGGATGGCCAGGTGCGCGGCTGGGACGATCCGCGCATGCCGACGCTCTCTGGGCTGCGGCGGCGCGGCTACACCCCCGAGGCGATTCGCAACTTCTGCGCCGCCATCGGCGCGTCCAAGACCAACGGCACCATCGAGCTGGCCATGCTGGAGCACTTCCTGCGCGAGGACCTGAACCAACGCGCGCCGCGGGTGATGGCGGTCCTGCGCCCGTTGCGCGTCGTGATCGACAACTATCCGGAAGGACAAGTCGAGGAGCTTGAGGCGGTAAACAATCCTGAGGATCCCAGCGCCGGAACCAGGAAAGTGCCGTTCTCGCGTGAGCTGTACATCGAGCAGGATGATTTTCGCGAGACGCCGCCGAAAAAGTTCTACCGGCTATTTCCCGGACAGGAAGTCCGGCTGCGTGCCGGGTATTTCATCAAGTGCACCAGCGTGGTGAAGGACGAAAAGAGTGGCGAGGTGGTCGAGGTCCATTGCACCTACGATCCCGAAACGCGCAGCGGAAATGCGCCCGATGGCCGCAAGGTGAAGGCGACCATCCACTGGGTTTCGGCGCAGCACGCCATCGACGCCGAGGTCCGGCTGTACGAGACCCTGTTCGTCAACGAAGACCCGAACGACGCACCCGAGGGCCAGGAGTTCACCGCCAATCTCAATCCCAATTCGCTGGAGACGTTGACCGCCGCGAAGGTTGAGCCGTCGCTCGCCAGCGCCAGGCCGGGCGAGCGCTATCAGTTCGAGCGGCTGGGATATTTCTGCGTTGATCCGGACTCAAGCTCGGAAAAACTGGTCTTCAACCGAACGGTGCAGTTGCGCGACACCTGGGCGAAGATCGAGAAGCGGGAGAAGGGAAAGTAGCGGGGCGCTCAGCAGGTATCGGCACAGAAGCGTACCAATAAAATGCTGTCATCCCGACCGAGCGGCTTCAGCCGCGAGTGGAGGGACCTGCTGTTCGCCCGACAACGCGTGATAGTTCAAGAAAAAGCAGGTCCCTCGACTCGCTGGGCTCGCTCGGGATGACAGCCGTCCTGTCCGAACGGTCGAACACATTAGAATGTAAGCATGAAGACGGTTAGCTTGACCGACCTACGTAGGCACCTTCCCGATCATCTTCGCTTCGTCCGCTCGGGAGAAGAGATCGTCGTTGTCAGTCGCGGCGTCCCAGTCGCGCGGATTTTGCGGATTCCCACATCGATCTCAGAAGAAGAACGCCAGCTTGTTGCGGCTGGTATATTGAAATTGCCCGCGAAGAAGATCAAGAACCGAAAGAAGTTTTGGGACAACTTCTTTGCAATGCCCGCACCTAATCTCGGCCAAGAAGAAGCGATAAAAGCCGTCCTCGACGAACGCGAGGAGTCCCGGTAAGTGCAACCCCCGGCTCGTTCTCCTGTTCGCCTTCGCTTTGCGCCCTCGCCCACCGGCTATCTTCATGTCGGCGGGGCGCGCACCGCGCTCTTCAACTGGCTGTTCGCGCGGCACCACCAGGGCACGCTTGTCCTTCGCATCGAAGACACCGACTTCGAGCGCTCCACTACCGAGATGGTCGAAGGCATCCTCGTCGGCTTGCGCTGGCTCGGTATCGATTGGGACGAAGGCCCCTACTTCCAGTCGCAGCGAATGGATTTGTATCGCACCGCCGCGCAGCGCCTGGTCGAGAGCGGCCACGCCTACTTCTGTTTTTGCACCAGAGAAGAACTGGAGCAGCGGCGAGCCGAGGCGCAGGCCAAGGGGGGAGACCCGCAATATGATCGCAAGTGCCGCACTATCGCGTCAGAACAAGCGGCGGCGCGGCGTGAGGCAGGCGAGGCGGCCGCCATTCGTTTTGCCGTGCCGGAAAGCGGCAGCACCGTCTTCGATGACGCCGTCTTCGGCCGGGTGGAATTTGCCAACAGCGAGTTGGAGGACTTCGTCCTGCTGCGCTCCGACGGCGTTCCCACCTATCACCTCAGCGTGGTAGTGGACGACATCGACATGCGCATGACCCACATTGTGCGCGGCGCCGACCATCTTTCCAACACGCCCAAGCAGGTGATGCTCTACCAGGCGCTAGGTGCTCCGCTGCCTGTGTTTGCGCATGTGCCGCTCATTCTCGGCCCCGACAGGACGCGACTCAGCAAGCGCCACGGCGCCACCAGCGTGATGGCTTACAAAGAAGAAGGGATTGTGCCGGAGGCGTTCCGCAATTTTCTGGCGCTGCTGGGATGGACGCCGCCCGACTCGTCGCAGGAGATCATGGACGACCGCGCGATGATTGACCGGTTCGACCTGAGCGGCATCGCCAAGTCGAACGCGGTTTTCGATCGCGGCAAGCTCGACTGGTTCAACACGGAATATATTCGCGCCTGCCCGGCAGTGCAGTTGCTGCCGCTGATCGAAGCTGAATGGAAGAAGGTTGATCTCATCCCGTTCCAGACTGGTCGCGACGCCATGGCCGCCACCGTGGACCTGGTCAAGTCGCGGGCGCGCAACCTGAAGGACTTCGCGACCCTGTTCCGTGCTTATTTCAGCGATAGCTTCGAGGCCGATCCAGCGGCGGTGAAGAAGTTCCTGCAAGACCATGCGGTGCGCCAGATGCTGGTGGAGTTGGCATCGCGTTACGAGCAGGAGCCGGAATTTTCCGAGGCCAGCACCGAGAGGGTATTGCGGGAATTTGCAGACGCGAAGCAGGTGAAGGCCGGCGTGCTGATCAACGCAGCGCGAGTCGCGCTCACCGGACAGGGTGTCGCTCCCAGCCTGTTTGCAGTGATGGCGAACCTGGGAGCGGAGCGGACGGTGGCGCGTCTGAAAAATGCAATAGAGTTATAGCCGCTTTCCATCGAAAACCATTCACCACAGAGACACAGAGGACACAGAGTTTTGTAAAAGTTTTTCTCCATGTCCTGCATGCTCTCCGCGGTTATCTCATCCTACTGTCGGAGCGTGAAAGGCAACAGCGAAGTGCAAGAAGCGAAGAGCGAAAAGCGAAAAGCGAAAAGCGGCCTACTTCACCACCGTCACCTGGAACTGCACGGGAATCGAGCGCGGCGGATAGCAGGCGCTGTGGTCGCATGCCTGGAACCGCAGTTCGCCCTTCACCGGATAGCTGCCGGGGGCGGTATTGGCTGGCGCTTTCAACACGGCATTAATGGTGAAGTCTCCGCTGTAGACGCTCAGCTTGTCATCGGGCGAGAAAGCGAACGCCATTTCCTCTCCCGCGGGATATTTCAAATCCGCCACCGTAAGCTGCTCCGGCGCATTCAACTTGAGGACCGTCGGAATCAAGTAGTCGGCCTTCGGGTGGTGGGAGTTGATGTGAAACTCCGAACCCACTCGAAAGACCATGTCCACGCTGGTACTGGCGCCCGCCCGAAGCTGCACATTGCCAATGGGCGCCACCATGACATACGACTGCTTTTCACCCGGAACTTGCGCCGCAACAAGAGAAGCAAGGAGCAACACCGCCAGCGCTACGGTCCCGGCTTGCTTCATCACGGGGTGCCCTTGGTTGGAGGCGGGGTATTCTTCGCCACAGATGAATGGGTTGGAGCCGGGCCCTCGTTGCCCACAGAGGCCGCCGCTGTCTTCGCCGCGGACGCGCGCTTGGCAGACGACGCCGCTGTCTTCCCCACAGATGCCCGGCTGGTCGGGGGAGCACTCGAGGTGTGGCGGGTGCTTGCCAGAATTTTCTTGATGTCGTTTTCGATGTCGGCGCGGCTGAACAGCCCAGCCGCCTTGTCCACGATGACTCCATTGCGATCAATGTAAAACGTGGTCGGAAGATATTGCACGTTGCCGTAATCGTCTGAAATTTGATCAGTCCCCAGCAAGACCGGATAGTTCACGCCCATCTCATGCGCAAAGTCTGCGATCTTGGCAGGCGCGGTGTCATCCATGGCGATGCCTACCACCACCAGCCCATCCTTGCCGTATTGCTTCTGCAGGTCCACAAACCAGGGCATCTCTATCTTGCAGGGAGCGCACCAGGTAGCCCAGAAATTCAGCAGCACGGCTTTGCCACGGAAGTCGGAAAGCTTCAGCCGACTTCCATCCAGGGAAGGCAGGTCGAAATCGGGGGCCTGCACCCCTTTAACCTCGCCCACCAACTTGAGAGGCCCATGTTTGCGGGTGCGATCCAGATACTTACCGGCAGCCAGCATCCCGATAATCGCACCTACGAGAATCACAAAGACCAGCGCATTACGTTTCACAGGGAGCCTCTTTACAACGCAAACCGGTTCAGGAACGAAAGATAGCCGGAAAGGATTTTCAAGTGATTCACAAAGATAAGCACTCCTACCACAATCAGGAGCACGCCGCTAATGACCTCAACCGTGTGCAGGTGGTGGCGGAAGCGACCGTAGAACGACAAAAATCGGTCTACTCCCAATGACGTTAACAGAAACGGTACGGCCAAGCCGAGCGAATAGATTGCCAGCAGCAGAATTCCCTTTATTACCGTGTCCTGAGTTTCGGCCAGCAGCAGGATGGCAGCGAGAATTGGACCAATGCACGGGGTCCATCCGAAGGCAAAGGCGAAGCCTACCAGGAAGGAGCCCGCCACGCTGGAACTGCCCTTCACATTGTGCAGTCGCTTATCGGCATAAAGTGCTTTGATTTTCAGCAGGCCGGTCAAGTGCAGCCCAAAAATTATTACCACGACGCCGGCGATTCTGGTCAGTAGCGTGTGGTACTGGTTGGCGAATTGGCCCACGCTGGTCGCAACCGCGCCCAGGGCGATGAAGACCACGCTGAACCCCAGGACGAAGGTAATGGAGTGCAGCATCACGGTCCGCAGCATCCGCCGGTCAGACGATTGCAGGTCCTCGACCGTAGCTCCCGAGATCAGTGACACATAACCCGGCACCAGTGGAAGCACGCACGGCGAAAGGAACGACAGCAATCCCGCCACGAAGGCGGCAATCGGCAAGGGAAGGCTGTGCATAAAATCCTATTGTAGCAACTCGGCCACCCCGGCCTTGTAACGAAAGTGCTACCAGCCGGCTCTCTACAAACAGACGTAGATGGCTGCCTAAGGTTATCCCAAAGTGCTGGGATTCGTGATGGCGCTGACCCGCACGGCAAGCGGCGATCTACGCAGGCCTGACCAGGTTTCGGAAATGACCACCGAATCGCCGGGATTGTGGGGATCATATTTGACCGAAGCCGGCAATCCCAGGCGGCAGGAATACAAATCGATAAACTGCCGCAGATGGGTCACATCCTGCGATGCCTCGTAAGTCACACCCGCGACATCGTACTTGTAAACCAATAGAAGCATCTGCTGCCCGAATTCAGTGTCCTCCAGCTCCAGCACATCAATCACGTTGCCGTCGATGATGCGGCCAGCCAGTGTGAGCTGGGTCCGGCGCTCGCGTTCCAGTTGCTCAGCCGACTTCTTGTTCCGGCGTGAGAACAGGCCGTAGATGACGATGGCGGCAGCGGCGCCCAAGGCTAGGAGCGGATACATGCGGATTGCATTCATGGCTGGCCCGCGAGACGTGCGCTGGTCCTTCCTCCCAACATAATCGCATGGGGAGCCGAGGGAAATCGAGAAATCGCCATGATACTCGGCGGTTTTAATCGCGGTTGACCACGGGATTTTTCAGCGTGCCAACGCCTTCCACGGTGATCTCGACGGTGTCGCCCGGTTGCAACGGTCCCACGCCGGCGGGAGTGCCGGTGGCTATCAGATCTCCCGGTTCCAGCGTCATCACCTGCGAAATGAAATGGATGAGCACGTCGAGCGGGAAGAGGAAGTCCACGGTCGTCCCATCCTGCCGTATCTGGCCATTCACGCGGCTTTGCACCCTCACGCCCTTCCACGGATCCAGGTCCGGCACCACCACCGGGCCGACGGGACAAAAGGTGTCGAACCCTTTGGCGCGAGTCCACTGGCCATCTTTTTCCTGCAGGTCGCGCGCGGTCACGTCGTTGACGCAGGTGTAGCCGAGTAGATAGGGCCGTACGTCATCGCCGTGGCGCAGGCGGTAACAGCGTTTGCCGATCACCACTCCCAGCTCGCCTTCGTGGTCCACGCGCTGCGAGAGCGTGTTGGGCCGGCGAATGTCGTCGCCCGTCGCGATGACCGAAGAAGGCGGCTTCAGAAAAAACAGCGGCTCTGTGGGGATCGGATGGTTCAGCTCGAGGGCGTGCTCGCGATAGTTGCGGCCGATGCAAACCACCTTCGACGGTTCCACCGGAGACAGCAGGCGCGCATCGCTGAGGGGCAGGTCGCTCGGTTCGCCGTCCTCAAAATCAGACCAGGAGCGCGGCGCAGTCATCATGGTGCGAGTGATGGTCTCGATGCCGCCAGCTTTCTCGATGAGTCCGTAGCGGGCGGCATTCTGGTATAGAAATCGGCAGTAGGGCATAACACCTCGATGAATTACTTGGGAACAGATTCCGTGGCCTCGGCGGAGCGCTGGCTCTCATTGCCCGGCACATCCACGGCAGAAACAGAATAAATATATTTCTTGCCGGGCTCGACGTTCTCGTCACGGAACGACGAGGTCGTCACCAAGTGCTGGTTCAGCTTTTCGAACCGTCCGCCCTCAACGCGCCGAAAGACGTTGTACCCGGCGAGATCACTCTCCAGGTTGGGCGCCCAGGTAAGGTCAATGAATGGCTTCTGGCCTACGCTGGAGAAAACTGCCTGCAGTCCGGCGGGCTGGGCTGGCGGATAAATGTCGTGCGTAAAGACCTCGACCGGCGGCGAATCATCTCCCTCGACCGCGGTGTGCATGCCGTGCGAATCAACTTGGGTCGCGCTGGTGATGCGATATTCGTACTTCTGCTCCCACGCGAACGTCTTGTCGAGATACGATCCGGTGGCCGCGGGTTCCACTTCGTCGATTGCGGTGTAGGCGGGAGCGCCAACCGGCCTCCGCATAATGCGGAAGCGGTAAGTGAGTCCAGTGGGGGCTGCCGGCGGCTCAGCGCCCGTCCAGGAGATATGCACGCCCTCGGCGCTGAGCTTGGCCGACACCTCCTCGGGAGGAGGAATGGTCGGGGCCAGCGGAATCGGGACCTGATTGGAGAGTCCGGCGCTGCGCCCATGAACATTAATCTCTTCCACCGCGTAAGTGACAAACTCCGTGGGATTCTCCCGCTCCAACTCCACCGGAAGCGTGTCCACGTAGTGCATCCGAATTGCAGGTTCCTTTTCCTTTTTGTTCTTGGGCTGCGGTTGCGGCTTGGGCGGAGGGACTTCGGCGACCACCGTGCAGGTGCTCATCAAAACCGTGCCCAGGCGGCGGCAGACGCGGCTGGCAGGAGGATGTTTGACCAGGGTGCGATCGGTGTTCTTGCGCTGCAGGGTCCAATCGAGGGTGACGTGGCTGCCCTTGCGGGAGGCGGTCAAGTCATCCACGGGTCGCGCCAGTTGCAACGACGGCGGTTGCGGCGCGCCCGGAGTTCCGCAGCCGGTGAGCGTCGCCAACGCAAGCAAACTTCCGGCCAGCCAGTAGAGGCGCAATCTCATCGAAGGTACAGGGTAACAAATCTCCGGCTTGACCCCATGCCCTATTCCAGCTTCTTCGCCAGCAGTTCGTTTACCAGCGCTGGATTGGCCTGCCCTTTCGACGCCTTCATCACCTGTCCGACGAAGAATCCGATGACCGTCTTCTTGCCCGCGCGATACTGCTCCAACTGTTTTGGATTAGCGGCCATCACCTCGTCGATAATCTTCTCGATGGCGGCGGTGTCGGTAAGCTGCTGGGGCTTTTCCTGCTCGTAAACGGCAGGGAAATCTTCGCGCCGCTCGAACGCCAGATCGTAGAGCTCCTTCAGCATCTTGCCGCTGATGGCGCCGCTCTCCACCAGATCAGCCGACATGGCGACACCTTTCATCGAAATCGGTGATTGCTCAATCTCCAGTCCCGCGGCCTTCAGCCGGCCGAGCAGTTCGCTCTGCACCAGGTTGGAGACACGCTTGGGATTCCTTGGCGGCCTTCGCGGCTTCTTCAAACTGATCGGCCAGCGCGCGGGTGACGGTCAGCGTGGTGGCGTCGTACTCGGTGATGCCATATTGCGCCACCATGCGGGCGCGTCGGGCTGCCGGCAGCTCGGGCATCTGGTCGGTGATCTGCTTGCGCCACTTCTCGTCCACCACCAGCGGCAACAGGTCAGGCTCGGGAAAATAGCGGTAGTCGTGCGCCTGCTCTTTCGACCGCATGCTGTAGGTCTTGCCCTCAGCGGAGTTGTAGAGGCGCGTCTCCTGCACAATCTGGCCGCCGGACTCCAGCACCTGCTCGTGCCGCTCGATCTCGTATTCCAGCGCGTGGCGGATAAAGCGGAAGGAGTTGACGTTCTTAACCTCGGCCTTGGTGCCGAACCTGGTTTCGCCGCGCGGCCGGATGCTGACATTGGCGTCGCAACGCAGCGAGCCTTCTTCCATATTGCAGTCGCTGACACCGGTGTAGAGGATGATCTCCTTCAAGCGCGTGAGGTATTCGTGGGCCTCGTCGGGAGAAGCGATGTCGGGCTCGCTGACAATTTCAATCAGCGGCACCCCGGAGCGGTTCAGGTCAATCGAGGTCCACTCGCCGCTGTCGGGAAGACCGTCGTGGATGCTCTTGCCGGCGTCTTCTTCCATGTGCACACGCGTGATGCCGATCCGCTTGGGACCGGCCGCGCTCTTGATTTCGATGTGGCCATGTTCGGCCAGGGGCTTGTCGTACTGCGAAATCTGGTAGCCCTTGGGAAGGTCGGGATAGAAATAGTTTTTGCGCGCGAAGATCGAGGTCTCATTGATTCTGCAGTTGAGCGCCGCGGCCGCCAGCACGGCGAACTCAACCGCCCGCTGGTTCAACACCGGCAAGGGACCGGGCAAGCCCAGACATACCGGGCAAACATTGGTGTTCGGCGGATCGCCGAAGTGGGTCGAGCAGCCGCAGAAAATCTTGGTGCGGGTCAGAAGCTGGACATGGACTTCCAACCCGATGACCGGCTCGTATCTGGACTGGGCTGCGACCGGGGGTGCCGGCGTTGGAGACATGATAGGTGATTATAGCGGGCAGCCGCGGAGCCGCCTTCTCGGCCTACTTTGCACCAGAAGGCGCCGCGCTCGTCGGCGTCAGCGGAATTTCGAAGTACATTAGCTCCTGGCCGCGGCTGTTGCGCAGTCCGGTCAGATAGATCTGCGCGCCGTCCACCGGTTGGCTTATACCCTGCACATCGAAGAAGACAAAGCCCGAGTGCGTGGTGTGCGGCTCGACGGCCACAGCCGCAAATTTCGCGCGCTCGATTTCCTCATACTGCTGCTGCGCCTTCTTGTTTTTGACGCCGCCGGGAAGCGGAATGGGCCCGGCGTGCGGATTGGGATTGGTGCTGTTCCCATTAATGTGGGCCACGCGGCGCAAGACGTCGTCCTCCTCCAGCGCTTCGCGCTTGTTACGGCTGGCCGTTACCAGTTCCGCTTGCATGCCATTCACCGTGATCGGCTCGTCGCCGTCGTTGGTGATGACCAGGAACACCGGCAGTATTCCCTCGGCGCTGAAGTGCGTGATAAAGATGTCGGCCTTGGGAGAACTGTTGTACACATCCACCGCAGCGGTGATGTGCTCGTTGGCGTGCGCGTCCTTGCACGCATAGGTGTTGGCGCTGTTCGCCTTCGGAGCAACGAAGTCTTTGAAAGCCCAAAGCGCCGCGGCCGAAAACACCAGGGTCAGGGCAACGCCCAGGAAAATGCGATGTCGGGAGAGCATAGCGGAATTATCCGCTATCGGCAGGCTGCGCTCAACTGGCCTGCGGTTTGGCGCATCGTAAGCGCGCAATTACAATCGCAGCGTGTACTCCCTGTACAGCATTCTGCTGCTATTGGCGCTGGTGGTGAGCGCGCCCTGGTGGCTGTTGCAGATGCTGCGCCACGGCAAGTATCGCACCGGCCTCGGCGAGCGACTGGGCAAGGTTCCCAGTCGGCTCTTAAGGGAGGCGGCGGCCAACACCATTTGGATCCACGCCGTTTCCGTCGGCGAGGTGCTGGCGATATCGCGAGTGATCGACGAGCTGAAGGCACAGTTGCCGGCCTGGCGCATGGTCGTCTCCACCACCACCGACACCGGACAGAAGCTGGCGCGCCAGCGCTTCGGTGAAGCCAACGTATTCTATTTTCCCGTCGATCTGTCTTTTGCGGTGCGGGCCTACATGCGGGCGCTGCGTCCGAAACTGCTGGTGCTGGCGGAAAGCGAATTCTGGCCCAACCTGCTGCATGGCGCGCGGCTCTCGGGCGCGGCGGTCGCCGTCGTGAACGCGCGCGTGTCTGACCGCTCGCTCCCCCGTTATTTGCGATTCCGGAAGTTGCTACAGCCGCTCATGCGAAACGTGCAGCTCTTCCTGGCACAAAGTGACGAAGACGCGCGCCGATTGATCCGCATGGGAGCCCCCGCCGAGCGGGTACAGGTCAGCGGAAATCTGAAGTTCGAAGTGAAGCCGCCGTCTCGGCCGCCGATCGCAGCGGTATTCGCCACCATGAAGCGTGAGGAGAGCGCAACATTGCTGGTCGCGGGCAGCACGCTCGATGGCGAAGAGTCCATGCTGCTGGAAATGTTCAGGCAAGTGTTGTCGCGCTATCCCCAGGCGGTGATGGTGCTGGCGCCGCGACATCCCGAGCGGTTCGAGGTGGTGGCATCGCTGTTGCAATCATCCGGCCTGCGTTACCAGAAGCGCTCGCAATGGAAGGCAGGGGCGCCGACCGCGGGCAGCATTTTTCTGCTCGACAGCATTGGCGAGTTGGCCAGCCTGTACGAGTTTGCCGATGTGGCGTTCGTTGGCGGCAGCCTGGTACCGCGAGGCGGACACAACGTCCTCGAGGCGGCGCAGTTCGGAACGCCGATTCTGGTGGGACCGCACACCGAAAATTTTCGCGACATCGTCGATGTCTTTCGCAAGCTGGATGCCTTGCGCGTGGTCACTGCCGCTTCGTTGACCACGACCGTGCTGCAACTGCTGGCGAATCGCGACGAACGCACTGCGCTCGGGCGGCGCGCTTTCGAAGTCATGCGCTCGCAGCGTGGTGCAACCCAGCGGACGGTCGGCGCGCTGCTGGAGTTGCTGGCGGAGCGGGGCGCCCTGGATCGCGCCACAATGATTTCGGAGCGCCGGGTGTGAATCCGCTTGCCTCACTTTATGGCGCGGCGGTGTACGCGCGCAATCAACTCTACGACCGCGGCGTGTTGACCCTCCGGCGCCTGCAAGGCCCGGTCGTGAGTATCGGCAATCTCACGGTCGGAGGCTCGGGCAAGACGCCGTTCCTCATTTTGCTGGCCGAATTGCTGAAGCAGCATGGCATTCCGTGCGATGTTCTGTCGCGAGGCTACCGGCGCCTGAGTTCGGGAACCATGGCGGTCAATCCCCTGGGATCGCCGCGAGAATATGGCGACGAACCTCTGCTGATCGCGCGGAAGTTGAAAGTGCCAGTCGTGATCGGCGAAGATCGCTACTCCGCGGGACAATTGGCCGAGGAAAGATTCGGTGCGCGGTTGCACTTGCTGGACGATGGCTTCCAGCATCGCCGGCTGGCGCGCGACTTCGACATCGTGCTGGCCTCTCCCCACGACGCGCGCGATACCTTGCTGCCCCTCGGCCGGCTGCGCGAGCCGCTTTCTTCGTTGACCCGCGCCGACGCCATCGTGCTGACCAATGACGTAGCGGGAGACGGCCTGCGGTTGGGGCGACAGCAGGTGTGGCGAGTGACTCGCGACATCGTCCCTCCCCTGACCGACGAATCCTGCGTGGTTTTCTGCGGCATCGCCCGCCCGGAAAACTTTGTGGCGCAATTGCGCGCGGCGGGCGTTATGCTGGCCGACACTTTTACCTTTCGCGATCATCATCGCTATGGGCCGGAAGACATCCGCAAATTGCTGCGACTGCGTAAGGAAAGCGGCGCCCGGGCATTCGTCACCACGGAAAAAGATGCGATCAATCTGGGCGGGTTTCTGGAGGAGCTGCAACCCATTCATGTGGTCCCGGTGAGAATGCGGCTGCACAACGCGGCAGCCATTCTGGAGTTCATGCTGGCCACGGTCAGCGAGCGAAAGCGGCGGGCCACGTGAGACAATCGACGGTTGTCCCAGCGCCCAGTTGCTCGAATGAAGCGGCTGTTCGTTTGCATTCATGACCCGACACCTAAAAGATACGGAGCGCTGGAAGAAGATTGTCCAGTCATTCGGCGACGTTTCGGTCACCGTGCTGGCCGACCTGGTCGCCGATGAATTCATCTTTGGCGAGATCGCGCAGGGTGTCACGCGAGGCCCCGGTGCTGATCTTGAAGCATCGCGAGCGCACCGTGGTTCCCGGCGGCGGCGCCAATGCCGTGATGAACCTGGCTTC
Source organism: uncultured Acidobacteriaceae bacterium (assembly GCA_963798185.1). Taxonomy (GTDB): domain Bacteria; phylum Acidobacteriota; class Terriglobia; order Terriglobales; family Acidobacteriaceae; genus Bog-257. The sequence goes on along the minus strand of CAWCSJ010000040.1, from coordinate 88,746 downwards.
CCTCGGCGTCAACGTTCTTCCCGTCGGAGTGGTAGGGGACGACGAGACCGGTAGCCTGCTGCTGGAACGATTTCATGAGAAGAAAATTCCCACCAGCGGCATCGAGCGGTTGAAGCACCACACCACCACCACCAAGAGCCGCATCCTCGCGGGCATGCCACACACCAGCCGCCAGCAGGTGGTGCGCGTGGACCGCGAGCCGGAACCGCTGGACGAATTGCATCCCGTGCTGGTGAAGCTGGTGAATGCCGCGCGCGAATATGCCAGCGCGTCGGACGCATTTCTAATTTCTGACTACGGATACGGCGCGGCCTCACCCCGGCTGCTTAACTTCATCAAGTCGAACCGCTGCTTGACCGACAAGCCGGTCACTCTTGATTCACGCTATCGCCTGCTCGACTTCGAGGGCGTTACCGCGGCCACGCCCAACGAGCCGGAGGTGGAAGAGGCGCTGGGCATCAAGATTGGCCATGACGAGGGAAAACTTTTCGCTGCCGGCGAGCGGCTGATGAAAGAGATGGCGTTAGAGTCGCTGGTGATCACGCGCGGCCGCCATGGCATGGTCGCCTTCGAAAAAGATGCGCCGCCGCTGGTCCTGCCCATTCACGGCTCTGACCAGGTGGTGGACGTGACCGGAGCCGGAGACACCGTGATCGCGACCTTCACCGCGTCGCTGGCCGCCGGGGCCGATACCGCTTCGGCAACGCGCCTGGCCAATTTTGCCGGCGGCATCGTGGTGATGAAACGCGGCACGGCCACGGTGTCGAACCAGGAACTGCTGGCGGCCATCGACCAGTATTCGGCGACAACATCTTCGTGAGCAACGACACACAAAAAATCTTTTCGCGCGATGCTTTGCGCGAGCGCGTGACTGAGTGGCGCCGCAGCGGCCAGCCGATTGTGCTGGCCAATGGCTGCTTTGACCTGTTGCACGTTGGACATATTCGCTATCTGCGCGGCGCCAAGGCGCTCGGCGGGAAGTTGGTGGTCGCGATGAATTCAGACGAAAGCGTCTCCCGCCTCAAGGGAGCGGGCCGCCCGCTGATGCCGGCTGCGGAACGCGCGGAGATCGTCGCCGCACTGACTGACGTGGACGCGGTAGTCGTCTTCGACGAGCCTGACGTGCGTGCCCTGATTCGCGAAATTCGCCCCGACGTGCAGGCCAAGGGCACCGACTATACCCCGCAGAATGTCCCCGAGCGTGACGAAGTGCTCACCTGTGGCGGGCGGATCGAAATTGTTGGCGATCCCAAAGACCATTCCACCAGCGACTTTCTGGCGCGACTGCAATCCTGGAGTGGAGGACGTGGCCCACGGTGAGCACTCCTGTATCGCCGGAACAGCAGACGCCCGGGCTGGCCGAGTCCCGTTCCGCCATCACCTCGGCGGAGCGACTACTGGTGGTGCGACTCAGCGCCATGGGCGACATTATTCATGCCATGCCCGCGATTGCCGCCTTGCGCCGCGCCAAACCTGATCTGGAAATCGGCTGGCTGGTGGAAGAACGCTGGACAGAGTTGCTGTGCGCGCGTGATGCGGAGCGGTTCTCTCCCCGCTCGGAGCGCAAGCCGCTGGTTGACTCCGTGCATGTGGCCAGGTTCACCCGTTGGCGAAGGGCACTGGTCTCCGCGGAGACGTGGCGCGAGATGCGAGCGTGCCGCCGCGAGGTGCGGGCGAGGAAATACCAAGGCGCGCTCGACCTCCAAGGTGCGATACGCTCGGCGCTGGCCGCGCGTTTCAGTGGCGCCGCCGTGCGCATCGGGGCGTCGCAGCCGCGCGAGCCGCAGGCGCGAATGTTATACACCCATGCTGTGGACGTGCGCGGCTCTCACGTGATTGAGCACGCGTTGTCGCTGGCGTCGCGAATCGCAGGCCAACCGCTGGAATATGTTCAGCCGCCATTTCCCGTTGATCCGGTCAATGAAGGTTGGGCCGATCAGCAATCGGAAATGTTGGACGGCAAGCCGGTGGCAATCCTCAACCCAGGTGCGGGATGGGGCGCCAAGTGCTGGCCAGCGGAGTCGTACGGCGAGGTGGCACGTGCGCTGGCGGAGCGGGGCATTGCGGTCCTGATCAATCATGGTCCCGGAGAAGAAGCACTGGCCGAAGCGGTCCGTAACGCCAGCGGCGGAGTGGCCGTGCCGTTGCAATGTTCGGTGGGAGAATTGATCGCGCTGACGCGCCGCGCCAGGCTTTTCGTCGGCGGAGATACGGGCCCTATGCAACTGGCGGCGGCGTTACGGGTCCCGGTGGTGGCGTTGTTCGGGCCTACGAGGCCAGAGCGTAATGGTCCGTTCGGCACTCCTAACGTGGTTCTGCGTAGTCCCGCCAGCGTGAATAACACGACCCACACCGATCGTCGCGATGAGGGACTGGCTTCGATTGAGCCGCGAGCCGTGATTCAGGCGGCGGAGCGGTTGCTGGGAGAGCAGCATGGCTGAGCGGCCAGCGACCGGGTCGCACCTCGCCTGGAACCGCGTGGCCCGCCGCATCCGCGTGCCCATGGGATTTGTGTTTGCGATTTTTTATTTCTGGCGCGCCAAACCGACGTGGAAGTTTCTGGTGGTGGGCGCGCTCATAGCGTCGCTCGGCATTTTCATTCGCACGGTCGCTTCCGGGCAAGTCAAGAAAAACCAGGAGCTGACCATGACCGGCCCTTACGCCTATGTGCGCAATCCGCTCTACCTGGGCTCGATCATCATGGCGATCGGGTTCGCCGTCGCCGCGCGTGACCTCTGGGTGGCGATCGCAATTCTGGTGATGTTTGCCCTCATCTATGTGCCGGTCATCCGCGGCGAAGAGACATTCTTGCGCAGTCACTTTCCGACGTACGACGACTACGCCCGCCGCGTGCCCCGGCTGCTTCCCCGCACGTTGCTGTCCCGTCAAATCATGAACGGCTTCTCGCGCCAGCTCTATTGGCAACATCGCGAGTACAATGCCCTGCTGGGCGCCGCGGCCATGCTGGCGGCACTGGTGGCAAAGATCCTGTGGTGGCACAAGGGAAGGTGAATCTGACGAACCATAGCAGGGCAACACTCGGAATCTGGTTGGCCGTCGCATTATCGCTTTCGCTCAGTGCGCCGGGCGCTCCGGGTGCGCAGGCGCCGCATTCCGGCGCGCCAACTCCAGCGGATACAAAAATTGGTTCTGATGTCCACCTCGCGCCCTTGCGTCCCGGTTACGAGTTTCCCCATGGACAGACGCTGCATTACCAGGCGGAATGGCGCTTCTTGCCGGCGGGAGTGGCGACCCTGCGCATTGAGCGCACCGGCTCGCAGGAGCATGTGTCGGCAACCGCCGACTCCACCGGCGTGGTGGCGCTTCTCTATCGCGTGCAGGACCAATTCAATTCCTACTTCGACGCCAGTACGCTGTGTTCGTCCCGGATGGTAAAGCACTCGGAAGAAGGTTCGCGCCGGCGAGACACGGTCATCACCTACGACTATGCGCGCGGCAAGGCTGTGCTGGAAGAACGCAATCTGAAAGACAATCAGCAGAAAAAGGTGGAGAACGATATTCCCGGCTGCGTGACCGATGTGCTGTCGGGAGTTTTTTATGTTGGAAGCCTGCCGCTGCTACCAGGCGCCAATTACCGCTTCCCGATCAATAATGGAAGCAAGACGGTAACCGCGCAAGCCCACGTCGAAGGCAGGGAGCAGATCAAAACGCCCGCCGGCACGTTTCAAACCGTTCGGGTGGGACCGGAAGGCGACTCGGGAATTCTCAATGGGCGAATCTGGGTCTGGTTCACCGACGACGCCCAACATCTGCCGGTGCAAGTGCGCGCCAAACTCTCCTGGGGCTCGCTGAACATTTACCTGACCAGCATCAGCAAATAGGCCTCACTGCATGCGGAAGCGTTCCGCCATCAGCCGCTGCAGTCGCGGCTTGTAGAGGATGTCGTAGGCAAACTCCTTGTCGGGGAACATGGCCAGGGCGGCGCGCTTGGTATTGGCCACCAGTTCAGCCGCCTCTTCCACCGTAAGGTCCTGGTCCTGGCTGATGACCGACATCACCATGTTCATCATGACCTGCAAGCGGCGCAGCTTGCGGCGTTCTTCTTCCTGCTCCTGCTGCTCGCTGCTGAGTTGTGGTCGAACCTCTGCTTCTCTGCGTTCCGATAGCCCCATAGCCCCCTCGAAGAAACAGCCGCCATCCGCGGCCGCCTGAAGTCGTGCGCGCTCACTTTCCGCTACAATTTGGATGTCCGGCATGACCCCACTGTTGCGCTTGCATTGGTTGGGCGGCATCATACACCTAAACGGCACAATTTCAGCCGGGAAACCTACCCTTGGAGGCACCATGGCAGAGGCAGCAAACGATCATGACGAGCTGGTAAAAGTTTTTGATACCGACGAGGAGTCGGAAGCAATGATAGTGCGCGGTTTGCTGGAATCGGCGGGAATTGAGGCGATTACCCAAAACCGTGAGGCCCCGCAAGATATCCTGCCCGGCGTCGGCGGCGTGGTGGTAATGGTGCGTCCCGACCAAGCCGTCGAAGCCCTTCAGACCATCGACGAATACCGCCGGAATCCCACGACCGATGAAGATGAGGCCGTCACCGAGGAGCCGGCTGGGCCGTGATCTTGGCGCCGTCGAGATAGAACGAGACCACACCCGACAGGTCGGTGCGATAGGTTGCGACGTGGGCATCGGCGTAGCGCTCCATCACGTCGCGTCGCGGCAGTTTGAACGAATTGTAGAATCCTACGGAAACCACGGCATAGCGCGGCTTCACCGCGGCCAGGAATTCGGGCGTGCTGGAAGTCGCGCTGCCATGATGTCCCACCTTGAGCAAATCCGATTGCGGAGCTTCGTCCACCAGCAACTTCTCGATCCGCTTGTGGGCGTCGCCCAGCAACAGCACTGAGTTCGCTCCATACTGCAGGCGCAGCACCAGCGACTCGTCATCCTGCGCCGGATCGCGTGGCTCCCATCCGGGCTGCGGATTCAGCACGCGCACCTGAACGCCTCCGAACCCAAACGATTCACCCGCGACATGCGGCTTCAGCTCCATATGATTGGAGCGCGCCGCCTCTTCGACCGCCAGAAAGCCGGGGGTCGGGGATTCCACCCCGTACCAGAGTTCGCGCGGCTGAAAGTTCGAAATCACGCTGCGCATGCCACCGATGTGGTCGGAATGGGCGTGCGAAATGGCCACCACGTCGAGCCGGCGAATGCCGCGCGACCACAGATAGGGCGACACCACCTCTTCGCCAACATCGAAGTCGGAGCGCGCACTGCCGGGCATGCCACCGGCATCCATCAGCAGGGTCTTGCCCTCGGGAGTAATCAGCAGCAGCGAGTCGCCCTGGCCCACATCAATCGCGGTGACCTCAAGCACGCCGGGCTGCCATCGCGGTTTAGGAGGAATCAGCACAATCCAAAGCGCTGCGACCAGCAGTCCTGCAATTCCAACGCCAGCCAGCAGCGTTCGGCGACGCACCAGCAGCAGCGCCAGCCCGAATGCGCCCGCAGCCGCGCAGCAAACCAGTAGCGTCGGCGTCGGTACGCGAACCTCGGAGACTCGCAGATGACCGATGGTATGAATCGTGCCCGTCAAGGCGTCGAGCGCGTAGCGGGTGATCAGTGCCGGCAGCCACGCCAGCCAGTGAGCTGCGTAGGAAACTGCCACCGCAACCACGGCGGCAGGCAGGAGAATTCCGGCGATGGGGAGGACCAGCGCATTGGCGGGCAACGCCATGGTGGTGGCGCGGTGGAAGTACCAGGCCATCGGCAGCGCCAGCGCAATCTGGATAATCGTCGAGGTGAAAAGCAATTCCGCCGCGCCGATGAAAAATCGCGTGACCCCGACAACTACCAGGTTCGCGACCCGCCGGTTGGAGAGGCCCTCGACTGAGTCGCGGGCCAGCCTTACGTCAAAACGAAATTGCGCTGCCCGGGTCGGCGCCGCGAAATCGTACGCGGGCGAGTCCAGGTTGCTGAGCGCGCGGCGAAATGGGTACACCGTGCGCCGCAGCACCGGCACCGCGATTCCGGCGACCGCGATCACGGAAAGAAAGGTGAGCTGGAAGCTGGCCTCGAACAGCGTGCGCGGATTGACCAGCAGAATTCCCAGCGCCGCAATGCCCAGTCCGTTGAGTGCCGCCCGCTCGCGAAACAGCAGCCGCGTCAGCATGTAAATTGTCAGCGTGATGGTGGCGCGCAGGACCGGCGAACCCAGGTCGGCGAGGAAGGCGTATCCCCACGACAGCAGAATGGTGATGACGGTGGCGCAGGTTTCGCCGAAAGGCAGTTTGCGGAGCGCCCAGAAAACCGCGAATCCGAGAATGCCGACATTGATGCCCGAGATGACGAGAAGGTGATAGGTGCCGGTCCGCTGAAATTCTGTTTTGATGTCGCGGCCAAAAAATGCGCGCCCTCCGATGAGCATGGCCTGCATCAGCGCGCCGCGTTCGCCCGGCCAGAGTTGCATGATGTGCGCCAGTACACTGCGGCGGGCATCGCTCCTCCACAATCCGATGCGGCTGCCCACGAAGCCGGGCAGAATTTCTACGCTGCTGGCGTGGGCAGAACCGGTCAGCCGAATGCCTTGCGAGGCCAGATAGCCGGTCGTGTCCATCGCGCCGGGATTGCGATAGTTGCGTGGCATCCGCAGTTTGGCGATGCAATGCAGGCGCTGACCATAGGTGTACACATGCAGGGGCGAGTCGGTTCCTTCCTCGCGAGCTTCGTCTTCCTCCGTCGCTTTGCTGAAGATGGTAAGCCGAATGCCGACGGCCGCCTGCAAGACGCGGTCGCCCAACTGAAGTTGCTGGGCCCTGACATCCACCGACTCCTGCTTGCCGCCGTAGGGACTGTCGCGCAGCAATCCCTCGCGGATGACATAGGCGGTCACATCCACCTGCTCGTCGCCGTTGGCAAAGGGTTGCAGATTTTCGGCGATGGTCGGCGCGGCAGCATCGCGCGCCTGAAGATAAAATCCGCCCAGCGGGACCAACGCCACGAGCGCCAATGCGAAGGCCGTCTGCGGCGAGCGGCGATGGAAGAAGGCAACGCCCGCCAGCGCGACCAGGCTAGCCATCAGCCACGACTGCGGTGAGCGCCAGAGATAGTTGGCGGCGATGATGCCGGCGGAAAAAGCGAGCGCCGCAAGGAAGACCGGCTCTTGGCCGCCGCAGTAGAGTAGCGGCCTCGCAGGCGCGGCTGCCGGCACGATGATCGTCGAAGACGAGGTGGTCGCCACTGCACGTCCAGTCGCGCTACCTCAGTGACCTGGGTAAATGCCAGCGGGGCGAGTCGTCGAGGGTCAGCGTACCAGATGCAAAACCGTCTCCAGGTGAAAGGTCTGCGGAAACATGTCCACCAGGTGCGTTTGCTCGACCCGGAAACCTGATTCTAGCAGCGGCCGCAAGTCGCGAGAAAGAGTTGCCGGATCACATGAGACGTACGTCACACGGGAGACGGACATGCGGCCCAGGGCGGCGGCCGCCTTTTCGCCCAGTCCGCCACGCGGTGGATCGACCAATACGAGGTCGGGCGCGAGCTTGGGAGCGCGCTCAGCGAGAAAGAGTTCGGTGGTGGAATGAATGCATTTCACGTTGGCGGGAACGTTAAGACGAAGATCGGCAAACGAGCACGGCGACGCCTCCACCGCCAGCACCTCATCGAAGTTACGCGCCAGCGGCGCGGTGAACAGGCCGACGCCCGCGTACAGCTCGAGCACTGCACGTCCTGTTCCGCAGCGGGTTGCCACCTCCGCCAGCGTGTCAATCAGGTCGCGGTTGGTCTGGAAGAAGGATCCGGCACTGACCCGATACTGCTGTCCCACAGCGTGGTACATGAGAAAATCACTGCCGATGGCCGCGGCGACTTCGGAATAGTTGGAGGTGAGCGGCGCATGCTGGCGGCTTTCGTCTTCAATCGAAGAACCCGTAAAGACCACGACTCCCGTCACCGCGGGCAGCGCGTTTCGCAATGCCGCGGCCAGCGGCTGCAAGTCGGCGGGATTCTCCTCAGGCCAGACGTAAGCGTCGATCAGCAGCTGCGTGTCATCGTGGTTGGCGAAGAATTGCATTCCGTGCAGGGACTCCGGAACCGTGCCTTCGCGACCCAGCGCCCACACCGCGGCAATCGCCTGATTGATGAGCGGCGAGCTGATGGGACACGACTCCACCGGGAGCACATCATGCGAATTGTGCCGGTAATAGCCGAGCGTGAACTGGGGCGTGTGCCGCACCTGCATGCGGGTGCGGTTGCGATATTTCCACGCCGCCGAAGCATGAAGGTGAATCTCGTGCTCCAGTTCCAGCTTGGCAGTGCGGCGCAACGTTTCGCGCAGGATCTCTGACTTCAGCCGCAGTTGCGCTTCGTAGTTGATGTGCTGGTAGTGGCATCCGCCGCAGTCGCCAAAGTACCGGCAGCTCGGCTCGACCCGGTCGGGCGAAGGCGTCAGCACCTTCTCGAGTTTGGCGCGCGCAAAGCCGGAGCGGCTCTCGGTCAACGAAACTTCGACCTTCTCGCCAGGCAGTACAAACGGCACGAAGAGGGTCTTGCCGCGGCCCTGTTCGTCGGCGGGCAAGCGCGCCAGGCCATCGCCACCGTATATCAGTTTTTCAATCTCGATTTGCAAGGCTCGGACCTCGATTCCAGAAAACCAGGCTACATGTAGAACAAGCTTAACCGGGGAACGTGGTACTGCTCTAATACTCGCTTGTGAACGTATTGTTTGTGAAGCTGCCCAATCTGCGGCGCGCTCATCTTGCGGCGATACGGCGCCAGATCACGGTCAGCGTCGCGGCGCACCGCCAGCAGAACATCATCCGGCGTTCCCGCCAGCAGCGCGGCCAAGAGTTTGTCTTCCGCCACCGTCAGTCGCCGCTCCACGTCTTCGAGCGACAGCAATCCATCGTGCGACAACGAACCCGCCAGGGTGCGCAAGGTGGAGGCGGTTTCTTGCGCCAGGGTTTGCGCCAGCGGCGGCAATTGCACCTGGTCGAGCTGCTGAGCATTGCGATTCAGGTATTCGACCACCGCCGTCGGGTCCAAACCCGCGTTCTTCTTTTCGCTGGTGGCCGCGCCCACGGCGGCTTCCTTCATCTCTTCGGCCGAAGCCAGCACTTCCTGCGAGCAGTAAGCCAGGCCATTCACCTTGCGAAAGCGACTGGGCCGCCGTTCCCACTTTTCGAAGGTCGCATCAATGCCGCGCCGCACCGCTTCCAGCGGAATGCCCGCATCCTTCCAGGTCTCCATCAGGGCCCAGTCGAGCGGCGACAGCAGCAGCAAGGTGCCGCGGCGGCGCTGGAATTGCTGCTCGATTTCGCTGAAGTAATTAAAGTAGGTTTCCATCAAGGATGAGCGAGGCTCAACAGGGAATACATAGCAGATTTCCAGCTTCGCGCGCAGTGACAATTTCACATTTCAATCGGATTTGGGAAACGTGGCTGTCGGCTCTTTCGCGCGGGCGCCTTCAGGCCCATCGCCCGCGGCCCCGTGCTCATTACGGCGGCGGCCATGCGCCTGATTGCGCTCATAAATAATGCGCAGCCCCTCCAGCGTGAGCAGATCATCAATCTCGCGAATGTATTTCGACCCTCCACCCATCAGACGCGCCAGCCCGCCCGTGGCAACAATGACGACGTCCTCTTCCAGTTCGGCAATCAGGCGCTCCAGAATTCCGTCGATCAGCCCCAGATAGCCGTAGTAAAGACCTGACTGCAGGCTGTTGACGGTGTTGGTTGCCAGCACTCGGGGAGGCTTGCGAACATCCACTCGCGGCAAGCGCGCGGTATGCTGAAACAGCGCGTCGGCCGAGATCCCAATCCCCGGGGTGATGACGCCGCCCATGTACTCGCCCTTGCGCGAGACCACGTCAAAGGTGGTCGCCGTTCCGAAATCCACCACGATGCACGGGCCGCCGTACTTCTCGAACGCCGCCACACTGTTCACGATGCGGTCGGCGCCCACTTCCGCGGGATTGTCGTAGTGCACCGGCATGCCGGTCTTGACGCCGGGCTCCACAAACAGCGGCCGCGAGTGGAAGTAGCGCTCGCACATGTCGCGCAGCGTGGAGTCGAGCGGCGGCACGACCGAAGAAATTATGATGCCCTGCACCCCGCCGACCTCGAGCCCGTGCATGGCAAACAAGTTGCGGAACAGGACGCCGTACTCGTCCACCATCTGCGTCTTGATGGTGGAAACCCGCCAGTGCGCCAGCAGGCGTCCCGCGCCCGGTTTGGCAGGCTTGGTCTCGAAAACTCCCAGCACCGTATTGGTATTGCCTACGTCAATGACCAGCAGCATGATTTATTTTTCGCCGAGCGCTCGAACATCTCCCGAAAGCACGGTGCGCAGGCCCGACGAGGTCCGCACCAGCAGAAAGCCGCGCTCGTCAAGCCCTTCCGCCACTCCCTCGTAACCGCCGCCGGCCTCAACCTGCACCTGGCGCCCGCGGGCATACGAGGAGTGCTCTTCGAACCTTCGCACGATGGAAGCGCGCGCCGCTGCGCCGCCTTGCGTGAGTTTACGGTACTCGCTGTCGAGGGATTTTAGCAAAGCAGCGGTCAGCTCCACGCGTGACCATGAGCGCCCGCTCTCCATGCGCAACGAGGTCGCAATCGGCTCCAGCTCGCCCGCGAACGACGCGTGGTTTACGTTGATCCCGATGCCGACCACCACGTAGTGCACGCGGGTCGGCTCGGAATTCATCTCGGTGAGAATGCCGCAGAACTTTCGCTCGCCGAGCAGCGCGTCATTCGGCCATCGCAGGTCGGAATGCAAGCTCGTCGCTTTTTCCACGGCTTCGGCCACCGCGATGCCGGCAATCAGCGAGAGCATCAACGCATCGGCTGGCGACAACTCCGGCCGCAGCACCACCGAGCAATAAATGCCCACCGATTGCGCCGACTCCCAGCTATGGCCGGCGCGTCCGCGGCCGGCGGTCTGCTGCTCGGCGAGAAAGACAGCGCCCTCCGGCTCACCCTCGCTCGCCGCTTGCATGGCCGTCACATTGGTCGAGCCGGTGCTGAAGTAATGATGAATGCACGAGGCGAAGATGGTTCCCTTCAACATGGGGCTCAAGACATCGGGCAGTAGAAGATCGGGGACAGTTTCCAATTGATATCCAGTCGCGGGATGACCCGTAATTTGCAGGCCCAGTTCACGCAGATGCTGCACCGCGCGCCAGACCTCGGAACGCGTGGTGCCCAGCTCTTCGGCCATGCGGGTGCCGCTGATGACGACCGTCGCGTTGTCGCTGAGCAGCCGCACAATGCGGCCCAGGCGCGCGTCGGTCGAACCGTCGGACGGCGCATCGGTGCGGGTTGGCGTGGTTCGGGCGATAGAACGATTATGCGCGAACGGGGAGAGATTGGGTAGGATTTGATTGCTTGTGTAATGGCGATATTTCAACAGCTATCTCATCCGGCTCAATCCGTTGACTTGGTGTAGCGACTATCTTTCAGGGCAAAATCCACGGTCTTCGTCTCTCGCGGTGACACTTTGACTTGTTTCGCTTGTGGTGCGCAGAAGCCACACGACACAAACAGGTCGTATATACCCGGTGCGAGTGTGACGTTGTAACGCCCATCGGGAGCTGGATGCAGAATGACCTGGGAATCCGCTTCCAAGTGGCGAAGGGCATTCAGAGTCCAGTGCTGTACGAGAATGATTGAGTCTTGCAGGGCTGCGCCGTTCGCATCGGTCACTTTGCCGTGCAGCGTTTCCGAGAGCGCAGAAAGCGGTAGAACGATGAGCAGGCCGAGTACAACGGCACGAAGTGTTTCTCTCATGCGTGGAGTCTATACCGACGGGCTGCCTTTCTTAGAAGATAACTGTTGTGAACAGCGACAGCACAACCAATCGTGAAGGGCCTGGGTTGGGATCTTGTATTGTATTTCGGTGGCGTAACAAACGAAACACGGACTGCGGTGTCTAATGCTTGAGAATGCACTCCCAGCAAACGCCTGCCATTTCTCGCTGCTTTATCCTGGCTCTGCTATTTCCCGCACTGCTGGCCGGCGTCGCATTCGCGCAAGAGCAGTTCGATTCCACGGGAGCGAAGCAATTGGTCGAGCTGATCAACCAGGAGCGGGCGCACCAAGGATTGCCGCCGCTGGCAGTGGATGAGCGTCTGAATCAGGCCGCACGCAGGCACACGGATCTGCTGGTGAAACACCGAGGTCTGTCGCACCAGTTTGGCGGTGAGCCGTCCCTGCAGGTGCGAATCGCGGACCAGAAGCTGCGCTCTGACCGGCTGGGTGAAAACGTTGCGCTGGAGATGGACGTGGCCGGCATTCATACCGCCCTTATGAACTCACCGCCCCATCGCGCAAACATCCTCAGTCCCAACTACAACGCGGTGGGAGTCGCGCTGGTCCTAAGCGGTGAGCGAATGTACGCAACCGAGGATTTCGCGCATCGCCTGCCGGATTATTCCCAGCTTGAGGCCGACACGGTCCTGCAAAAAGCGATCACCAACCACCTAATGTCACGGCGGCTTGCCGTGCCTACTCGCAAGCCTCAAGCTGCGATACGTCAGATGGCTTGTAACATGGCGCACATGGATGCCTTGGACACGGTTACTCCGAAAGGCATTGCCGGCGTGCGTCGAGTGTTGGCCTGGACGGCCACCGATCTCGAACGACTTCCCGATGGCGCCAAGAGGTCGCTCTCACAGCCCCTACGCTCCGGGTATTCGCTGGGAGTTTGCTTTGCTCCCAGCGTGAGCCGTCCTGGAGGAGTGTACTGGATCGTAATGGTCGCGTATTAATTGGGAAATTGTAGCCGTACCCGCGGGCTCGCTCGGGATGACAACGTGGAGGGGTCTACTCAGAGCTGCGGCAACAATGGTGGCGGAAATGCGAAAAGCAGGTCCCTCGACTCCTCGGTCGCCAAGGCGACCTCGTCGCTCGGGATGACACCCAAAAATATTTCCGGCGGCTTTGGCTGATAACTGATAGCTGAGAGCTGACGGCTGAGAGCTGACGGCTGAGAGCTGACGGCTGAGAGCTGACGGCTGAGAGCTGACGGCTGACAGCTGATAGCTGATAGCCGACAGCTCTTACGCCGGGGCGATTCTCATGCTGAGATCAACCGCCGGGGCGGAATGGGTCAACGCTCCTACCGAGATGAAGTTCACTCCGGTTTCGGCGTAGCTGCGCACGTTGTCGAGAGTGATTCCGCCGGAGGCTTCCAGCGGCACATGCCGGTCCAGTTGCCGCACCCGCTCGACCGCCTGGCGAACGTGGTCGGGCGACATGTTGTCGAGCAAGACCGCTTCGGCGCCGTGCTCCAGCACAGCCTCGAGTTCGGGCAGCGAGCGCACCTCAATTTCGACGACCTGCGAGCCGCGACGATTATGCAGCGCCCGTTGCAGCGCCGCCACCGCCCCGCCGGCCAGCGCAATGTGGTTGTTCTTGATGAGCACGCCATCGCTGAGGTCGAGACGATGGTTGATGCCGCCGCCGCAACTTACCGCGTACTTGTCGAGCACGCGCAGCCCGGGCGCGGTCTTGCGCGTATCGAGAATGACGGTGCCGGTGCCCGCCACCGCGTCCACATAGCGGCGCGTCAGCGTGGCAATGCCGCTCATGCGCTGCAGGATGTTCAACATCACGCGCTCGCACGACAACAGCACCCGCGCATTGTGGACGATGACGGCAATCGACTGCCCTCTGCGCAGGCGCACGCCATCGAAAATTTCGGTATGGCTGGTGACTTCCGGATGCGAGGTGACGGTGCCGTCCAGCGTGGCGAAGACGGCGAGGATGCGCGAAATGCAGCCCAGTCCGCTGAGCATACAGTCCTGCTTGGCCAGAATGGTGCCCGAGGCGCGCTGGTTGGCATCGATGCAGGCGTAGGTGGTGGCATCGCGCGTGGCGCGATCTTCCTGCAAAGCATTTTCCAGGATGGCGGTGATCCTGCGGCTTGTCCAATCCACGATCGATCTCCTCCCGAGACCTACATTATTGAGCGCCTCAGAACTGATTTGTCATTACGAGCGAAGCGAGGAATCTGCTGTTGTTTGCACTCGAATGACGCCGGACAAAACAACAGATCCCTCGCGGGCTAAAGCCCGCTCGTGATGACAACTCGAACCGTGCCCCCTCGAAACGTGAGGCTAAGCGCCTAACTCTCCCAGCGCTTCGTTTGCTTTTTGCACCAGCATTTCAACTTCGCCTTTGCGCTTTCTCAGTCCCTCGACGACATGTGCCGGAGCCTTGGCGAGAAACGCGTCGTTGCTCAACTGCGCAGTGGCGCGCGTCAACTCCTGGGTCAGGCGGGCCAGGTCCTTGCTGAGCCGGTCGCGCTCGGCCGCGGCATCGATCTTGCGCTCGTAGAGCACGCGCACATCGAAGCGAGCGGTGCTGCGCGCGCCCGCGGCCTTCGACAGCGATGACTCCACGAAGGTAATGCCTTCCACATTGGCCAACCGCTCGACCGCGTTACGGTTACGCTCGATCAAGGAGCGAATGTCGCCGTCCGCGAAAATCTCGATCGCCACCTTTTGTTTGGGTTCGATCTTCAGTTCAGCCCTGAGGTTGCGCACCGCTTCGATCAAGTCTTGCATGATCGCCATCTCGGTTTCGGCGACGGCGTCCACCTGCGACGGGTCAACCGTCGGATACGCGGCCAGCGCAATCGACTTCAGCGGCGGCTTGCCATCGTACACCGCATGCCAAAGTTCTTCGGTGATGAAGGGCATGAACGGCGACAACATGCGCAGCGCGCCCTCGAAGATGCTGATGAGATTTGAGTATGCGGTCCGTACTTCCACCCCGGCGCGCGCAAAACCGGCGCTCGTCGGGGACCCCGGCTGCTCGCGATCGGCGGCCGCCAGACGCGGCTTAATCAGCTCCAGATACCAGTCGCAATATTCGCGCCAGAAAAACTGATAGACCACGTGCGCGGCCTCATGAAAGCGGTACGTCTCCAGCGCTTCGTTCATCTGCTGCGCCACGCGATTAAAGCGCGAAAGAATCCAGCGGTCGTCGAGGGTTTCGGCCTTGAAACGAGGAACACCCTTCGTCCCACCCGCTCGCCCGGCGAAGTCCGCCAGTGACCACAGACCCGCCTCCTGGGCGCGATCCACGTTCATGAACAGGAAGCGCGCGGCATTCCAAATCTTGTTGGCGAAGGCGCGATAGCTTTCGGTGCGGCTTTCCGAAAATGCAATGTCGGTGCCGGGCGCGGCCATCGAGGCCAGCGTGAAGCGCACGGCATCGGTACCATAGCGCTCGATGATCTCGATGGGATCCATCACGTTGCCCTTGGTCTTCGACATCTTCTGGCGTTCGGCATCGCGCACCAGCGCGTGGATGTAAACGTTGTGAAAGGGGACGTCGCCCTGCTTGTGCCCGCGCATGAAGTGGCAGTTCAGCATGATCATGCGCGCCACCCAGAAGAACAGAATGTCGAAGCCGGTAACCAGCAGCGTCGTCGGATAAAACGCGTCAAGGTCGGGCGTACTGTCGGGCCAACCCAGCGCCGAGCATGGCAGCAGGCCTGAGGAGAACCAGGTGTCGAGCACGTCGCTGTCCTGCTCCACCGGGCCGCCGCACTTGGGGCAGGTTGCCGGGGCTTCGCGCGCGACGATGATCTCGCGGCAATTTTTGCAATGCCACGCCGGAATGCGATGTCCCCACCACAGTTGGCGCGAGATGCACCAGTCGTGAATATTGCGCATCCACTCGAAATAGGTTTTGGAGTAATTCTCCGGCACGAACTTGACGTCGCCGTTCTCCACCACTTCGATGGCGCGCTCGGCCAGCGGCTGGATCTTGACGAACCACTGGGTCGAAAGCCGCGGCTCGACAATGGTCTTGCAGCGATCGCATTTGCCCAGCGGGACAACGTAATCCTTCGAGCCGACCAGAAAACCGCCGCGTTCCAGGTCTTCCAGCACTTTCTGCCGCGCCTCAAAGCGGTCCAGCCCCTTATACGGGCCGGCATTCTCGTTCATCTGCGCGACTTCGTTCATCACGTCAATCTGCGGCAGATGGTTGCGCAGGCCGGCTTCGAAATCGTTGGGATCGTGCGACGGCGTGACCTTCACTGCGCCCGTCCCAAACTCGGGGTTGGCCAGGATGTCGTCGGTGATGATCGGGATTTCGCGATTCATCAGCGGCAGCAGAACTTTTTTTCCGTGCAGATGGAGGTAACGCTCGTCGGCGGAATTCACCGCGACCGCGGTGTCGCCCAACATGGTTTCAGGACGCGTGGTGGCGACGATAATGTACTCGTCTTTCGTGCCGACCACAGGGTAACGGAGCTCGTAAATTTTGCCCGGCGTGTCCTCGTGCATCACTTCCAGATCGGAGACGGCGGTGACGCAGCGCGGACACCAGTTCACGATGTACTTGCCGCGATAGATCAGTCCCTCTTCATGCAGGCGGACAAAGGCCTCGCGCACCGCGCGCGACATGCGCTCGTCCATGGTGAAGTATTCCCGCGACCAGTCCACCGAAGCGCCGAGCCGCTTCATCTGCTGCAGAATGACTCCGCCGTAGTGCTGCTTCCAGTCCCACACGCGCGCGATGAACGCTTCGCGGCCCAGGTCGCGGCGGCTCTTGCCCTCGGCCGCGAGCTGGCGCTCCACCATCAACTGGGTGGCGATGCCGGCGTGGTCGGTGCCCGGCAACCACAGCGTGCGCAGGCCCTGCATCCGTTTCCAGCGGACGATGATGTCGATCTCGGTGTGCTCTAACATGTGGCCCATGTGCAGGTTGCCGGTCACATTGGGCGGCGGCAGGGTCACCGTGAAGGTGGGCTCGCCAGCATCGCTGGGCGTCTCCACGTGAAACAGCTTCTCGTGGACCCAGTATTCGGCCCAGCGCGGTTCGATGGCGCCCGGTTCATAGGCCTTGGAAAGATCGTGAGGCATTGCTGTCCGTTCTGCGAATGAGCTTCGCCCTTCGATATTACAAGGAAGGGCGGCAAGTAGTCAGTAGACAGCAGAGAAGGATGGACTTGCTGAAATTGTCATTACGAGCGAAGCGAGGAATTTGCTCTTGCTTACACCTGTAACAATACCTGGGAAACAGCAGATCCCTCACGGCCAAGGCCGTTCGTGATGACAACTCACACATCGAGGAAGCTTCCGAAGCGCTGCTCCCTCGCATAAATGCAGGGGCACCCACCGACATCGAACTAAGTACTTGTTAGAACGGCCAAAGTTTCTTCTTCTTCTTTTTCTTCGATGAGCTTTCCTGATTGGTATTGGCTGGTGGCGCCGCCTGGGTTGCTGAAGCGCCGGCGGCGGGCGTTGCCGACGCACTGTTTTCAGAGCTCGAAGACGTTGCCGCATCGTTCACCTGGGGCGGCGGCGCAGTCGTCGTTGTCGGCGGAGGAGCCGTCGCGCCGGGCGGTGGAACCGTTGCCGTGGGCTGCAGGTCATTCTTCATTTCAGGAACGGCGGTGTTGTCGGAAGCCGGTGGGCCACTCTCGGCCCCGCCCGTCACCACTGGCGCAGGAGTAGCTCCGGCCGGCGCCGTCGCCGCGTCCGAGCGGGGCGCCGCACCATTAGCCGCTGGTGGCGCGCCCGTGCCACTCGCTGCACTAGCTCCTACCGCATTGGGGCCGGCGGCGATCAGGCTGCCGATGACGCTGGCGGAGGCACCGCGCACCATATCAGGCGCGCTGGCTTGTTTGGGATCAACCAGCGTCGGTTCGCCGACTTTGGTTGCGTCCGATACGTCGGGCCCGCGATGGAAGTTTTCCATCAGCTTGCCAAAGTGTCCCGTAGAACCGCGGCTGGCAATTTCAGCTTTGTCTTCCGCAATCGCGGCGTCGGTCGCCTTGGGGACCGGTTGCTTCATCGCCTGCAACCTCTTCCTGGCATCGTCGGCGCGGTCTTCCAGCGGATAGCGGGTAAGAATACGGTCGTACGCGGCGGTGGCATCTTCGGTGTACTGCTTGATCAAAACCCCTTTCGCCACTTCCGGCAGTTTCGTCCGGCGGACGATGTCAACTTCCCGTTCGTAGGCGGTGCCCAGTTCGAACAGGGCCTCGTCGGCGCCGCTGAACAGCGGGTAGGTATCCGACACCGACTTCAGGCGCGCAATGGCCGCCGGGTAAATTTCCTTCAGAAAGTAGAAGTGCCCAATCAGGAACTCGCGTTCGGCCAGGACCTCCTGCACTTCCAGCAGGCGTTGCTTGGCCTGCGGCACCAGCGAACTGTCGGGGAACTGCAAGATGAGCTGGCGATATTCCTCTTCGGCACGGCGGGCGTGAGTGGGATCGCGGTCCGCCTTTTCCATCTCTTTGTAATGGATGTTGGCGATCTTCATCTGCGCTTCCGCCGCCTCGGGCATATTAGGGAAGAAAGTGATGAAGTCCTTGTACTCGCTTTCCGCCTGGGTCAGGGCGGCCGAGCCGCCTTCTTCGTACCAGGAGTCGCCGATGGCCAGCTTGGCACGCGCCACATATTCGGAATCGGGATACGTATTGATCAGGGTCTGCAGGCTGAGCCGGGCGACGTCATACTTGGCGTGCTTCATCGCGTCCATGGCGCGGTCGAACAGCACCTTGTCCGGCTGTTTCGAGTTGACGTTGGCGATCGGATTGTTCTGGGTTTTCTTATGGCTGCATCCGAGGCCCAGCAGCATGGCAACTATCGAAAACGCGATGATGACCCGACGAAACATCCTAAACACCTCTGGGAAATACTGCCTTCCACATCCTATGCGCGCACCAGCGTGGCTTCCTGGGCCGCCCTCAGCAACGACTCCACTTTGCGGGCGGGGTCGCCCTGGCCAAACACATAACTGCCGGAAACGAAAACTTCAACGCCGGCACGGACGGCTGGCGCAATCGTTGCCAGGTCTATGCCGCCATCGATTTCAATGCGGTAGTTCAAACCCTTGGCGGCGCGCATGGTTGCCAGCTTACGAACTTTCTCCAGCGCCCCGGGAATGAACTTTTGCCCGCCAAATCCAGGATTGACCGACATCACCAGGATGTAGTCCACCAGATCCAGCACCTCGCCCAGCGTCTGCACCGGCGTCGCCGGATTCAGTACCACGCCGACCTGCATGCCGTGGCGGCGAATCAAGTTCAGCGTGCGGTTCAGGTGACGGCACACTTCCTGATGCACAGAAATCCAGTTGGCGCCGGCGTCGGCGAACGCCGGAATGTACTGGTCAGGATCCTCGATCATCAGATGACAATCGAGCGGAACATCCACCGCTTTGCGCAGCGATGCAACCACCGGCGGCCCGATCGTGATGTTGGGCACAAAGTGGCCGTCCATGACATCCACATGGAGCAGGGTGGCGCCACCTCGCACCGCTTGGTTGGCATCCTCAGCCAGACGGGCGAAATCGGCCGACAATATGGACGGCGCTATTTCGATCAAGACAACGCTTCTCTCGCGAGCACTGGGTCAAATTTTATCACGGGAGCAGACCAGTTCGGGGGCTGGAAATACGACGCGCACGGGGCGAACCGCTGGCCATTACTAGCCCATGAAGTTTGCGGCAGGCGTGCTAAAGCGTTCTCGCCGTATAAATCAAATATCCCGCTAATATCATTCCGAAAAGCGCAGCCACTACGCCGAGCACGGTAATGATTGTGGTTGCCGGCTGAAACTCACCGGCGTTCAACTGGTTCATGGTGGTGCGGTAGCGGACCAGCGATACCAGCGACATGAAGATCCCCATGACGATGAAACCGACGCCGATCGCCAGCGACATCCCGGTCTGCCGTTCGGCATTGCCCTGCATTCGCAGAAATTGGCGCAAGGTAATTCCAAACCGTGCTACCACGAAACCGAAGACGATGATGCTGATGCTGGTGCGAATCCATGCCAGAAAGGTGCGCTCGTTGGCGAGGTGGTCAGCCGCTTTGCCGGATTGCGAGGGCGGAGTGGAAGCAGTCATGGGTCGTTGGATGGCGCTGGCAGCGCAAGGGCATAAATATACTAATCAAATCTGCTGACTGACGCCGAACGCGTCATCCACACCCCTTGAACTACGGGTTGACGGTCACGATCGCCATTCCTGACTTGCTCGGGAGCGCTATCGACGTCGCCGTGATCGTAACCTGCACGGTCATGTCCGTTGAAGGTGGAGTAAATAGCCCGGAATAGTTGATGGATCCTGCGCTCGACGACCAGGTTACTCCTGTGAGGTTGCAAGTCCTGCCCGTGCAACCGACCGTCGCGCTGCATTGACTGGTCTGGGTTGAATTTAGTGTGGTCGGATTACAGGTCACCGTGACCGAAGTAATCGTTCCGATAATCTCGCTGCTACTGGTGCCTCCGCAGGCAGCCACTACCAGAAGGCTAAACAGTACTGTTATCAACCCTAGTGTTCGCATGCGAGCCTTCCCTTTGAGATCGCATTCCGCCGCGGTGCGCAGAAATCCAGGCTAGCACCTTGTTGGCTCTCACCCCGCTGTGACAGGGCACCCGTCACTTTCGGCATAAATAAGTGGCGTACCTGGCGCGACTTAGCATATCTTAGCGACTAAAGTACCATGTAAGTGCTATATTATCCGTCTTAAGTACGCCACTGTTAGGCTGACATTACGCCTAAAAGTGACGCTATGTGCCCTAGGAAGCTCTAGGAATGACGAAAGGCATCCGGATGGCAGGGAATGACACCCGCGAGGCCGAGCCTCGCCAGCGGTCACGCAGAGGCCATAGCGTGCGTTTCACCACTTTAGTGGAAACGCACGCAGACTCTCCGCGATCCGAAACCTCGAATCACCCAGCCAAACTTAACCGTAACTCCGCGCGTTCTCGCCGCCAGGCTACTCGACCTTCGGAGTCTCCGTGGCCACGGCCACTGGTCCAGGCGCAGGCGCCACCTTGCGAAGCTCCGGTCGGGGCTCGACCGCACGGGGCGCGATGCTGGCGGTGCGCTCGTCGAACTTGCCGAAAATCATCTTGCCGGCGGTGGTCTGCAGCACCGACGTCACCGAGATGTCTATGTTTCTGCCGATCATCTTGCGGGCGTTATCGCACACGACCATGGTTCCATCGTCCAGATACGCCACGCCCTGGTTGTACTCCTTGCCTTCTTTCAGGATGAAGACCTTCATGATCTCGCCGGGCAGGACAATGGGCTTGAGCGAGTTCGCCAGCTCATTAATGTTCAGCACCGCGACGCCTTGCAACTGGGCCACCTTGTTCAGGTTGAAATCGTTGGTGACGATCTTGCTCTCGTACACCTTGGCCAGTTCGATCAGCTTCAGGTCCACTTCGCGGACCGCGGGAAAGTCATCTTCCACAATCTGCACCTGCAAGGTCGCGATCTTCTGAATGCGCTGTAGAATGTCGAGGCCGCGGCGGCCGCGATTGCGCTTCATGGAGTCGGCCGAGTCCGCCACCAACTGCAGTTCGCGCAGAACAAACTGCGGGATGACGATCACTCCATCCAGGAATCCGGTTTCGGCGATGTCGGCGATCCGGCCATCGATGATGACACTGGTGTCGAGGATTTTGTGGCTTTTCTTGGACTGTTTCTCGCCACCAAAAATGCCGCCCAGCGCCGCTAGGTTGAGCAGGTCGCCCTTGCCCGCGCCCACCACCAGGCCGACATAGGCCATGATCAACATGACAAAAAGCTGGAGAAAGCTTTGCGTCGGGCCTTCATGAATGCTGTTGCGAATGACCAGGCTGAAGAGGTAGGCGCCGATGATTCCGAGGATGCTTCCGATGACCGCGCCGATGAGCCGCTTCAAGCTGGCCTGGCGCAGGCGAAGCTCAAATAGCACCACCGCGATTCCGCACAGAACACCCATGCCCGCCGCGGGCCACGGGCTCAATCCAAGAGGACGCAGTTCATAGCATGCAACTGCCGTTATGAGGACGAATAAGACACGTATGAGTATCAGGTCCAAGCGACACCTCCACCGATCGGTCCAGGCGTCTGCAGGAGGTGAAAGTGCTCCGGGGATTTTAAGAAGACGATTATGCCGGTTACGCACTCTCAGTCCAGGGCCAAGCAGGGCCTCGACTCGCTCGCTCCGCTAAGTTACCGCCTCGGGGCATATGAAAATGATGGCGCCCCGACCCGCCCAACCGCGGCGGGAATATCACTGAGTAGCCGAAGTATATACCAGTTCAGGACTTCTGCCGCCATGCCATCTGAGTTTCAATGGAGGCGAGTTCCGAATCGGGCGAAAGAACTGCTATCTGCAGGATGCAGAACCCAGTCATTGAGCCCTGCGGCACGAGTTCACAGGCTGCGGAAAAAGTTGGCTTGCGGATAATTTGAATCAGGGCATGACTTCAGAGGCTGCGGAAAAAGTCGTCGCGATGGGAGAAACCGCAGATTCCTCGGGGCTGAAGCCCCTCGGAATGACAAAAATCAGGGGGTTGCAATGGCGCACCTAAAGGTGCGCCCCTTCAAAATATCGGTGCATCTGACTTTTTCAGCAGCCCGGTCAGTCGTGCCGTAACTTCCCTCGTGAAATTGTCATCCCGAGCGAGGACTTTAGTCCGAGTCGAGGGACCTGTTTTTCGCAGGCAGTGCGCAAGCTCCGACAAACCGCAGGTCCCTCGACTTCGTGAGTCTGCTCGCTGCGCGATCAGCCTCACTCCGCTCGGGATGACACAACAATTAAGAGATCGCGATCGGCACGACTGGATCCGTGCCAAGGCGATATTGCCGTTTAGGCACGGAACACAGACGCGGAAAAACACCGCCGATTGCCCTCTCGGTGGGAGCCCTCGAATTCATGCGAGGGGAGGAGCGCTTCAGCGCTCCGGGAGTCTCCCCTCGATGTGTGAGTTGTCATCACGAACGGCCTTGGCCGTGAGGGATCTGCTGTTTGCCCGCCGTCATTACCAGGTCTAAGCAAGAGCAGATTCCTCGCTTCGCTCGTAATGACAATTTCAGCAAGTCCAAGCTCCCCGTGCTGAAGCAGTGGGCTCCCACCACGAGACGGTTAGTAGAGGGCTCCGGCTCTCAGCTGAACAGCGCCGCAAATCCCGCTCCCACAATCACCACGACGGCCCACCAGCCGAAGACAACCCCCATGGCGGTGCCGCGCTTCAGTCTGGTCACGCAGGAGTATCCCAGGCCGGTCAGGAAAATCGTCCAGATGGTGAATACATCCAGCGAAGTCGCAATCGCGTAAAGGAAGTGGTTGCTGGGATCAACCAGCGCGCCCAGGTTGCTGGCGACCGGGTTCTGGAAGGTGAAGCCTTCGCCGCCGCCCACGCTGAGCGCCAGGATGGCAACTAGTACTTTCACAATCCCAGGCAGCGATGCGTACATGCTGATGGCCATGGCCTGATTAAAGGTGAGGTTCGATGCCCCGAAGCCGAGTTTGAACGTCCCCAGTAACACCGCGGCAATGATGGCCAGGATGATCAACATGATCACTGGATACACGTAACCGATTATGCGATTGAACTTGGCGATGGCCTGAATCCGCTCGGCGCGCTGATCGGGAGACAACTGATCGAGATTGGCTTGTTGCTTGGGCGAGAGGGCCATCTGGTTCTCGACGACCTTTTCCATGCCGAGTTTCTTGTCCGCCACTACGAACAACGCCACGCTGGCGATCGACAGCAATATCCAAGGCACCCACCAACTGGCGCTGCGGCGCAGGTCGGTGAAGGTCTTGCTGGGGGCGACGAAAGTGTCCACCACCCGCTCGACTTCGGAGAGAGGCGGTTGCTCCACGGGAGGCACGGTGCCGGCAGAACTCATAGGTCTCCTTTGCTTCAGACGAGGTAGGGGCCGAGGCTTGGAGCGCGACCGAAATCAGTTTTCGATGAAATGAGAATTCGGCGAAATTGTATCACTGGTTCACGGCGCGAGCGTCACCGCCCTAAACTGGCGCGTACATCCTTCATCAGTAGCATCAGGTGCAGTTTCAGGTCGGGACAGCTCTCGAATCCATATTTTCGGTAGAACATCGCGGCCTCGGAGTCTATGGCGTGCACCAGGATGGCACGGCCTCCAATGATTTCCGCGCCGGCGTAGGCTCGTTGCAGGGCATCCTTCAGAAGAGCGCGACCCAGGCCTTGCCCTTGCTCCCGTTGGTCGACCGCCAGGCGAGCCAGCAGAACCAGTGAGACCGGTTCAGGCGCTGATTTGCTTGCCCGGACAGTGGCCTGCTTCCTCGATATGTTCCCAGGAGCAAGGGAGTAATACCCGACGACCGTTAATTCCCTGTGGACAACGTAGGTCCGGGTATCTCCGCTGGCCTGGTTCATGCGGGCAAACCGCTTCAACCATTCTGTGAGGGAAGGGTGCTTGCCGCAGTCAAACTCCGCGACGTTATGGTTCGACGCCAGCAGTTCGACGGGTGACAGGGGCGGCCTGGGGTTGACGTCGCTCAAGTATGGACTTCTCCGAAAACAGTTTTCGCAGCGCCGGGATGATCTTGGCTGGACGGTCGAGTGCTTGCGTAAAACGGACAAACTGCGCAGGCGGCAGCTCAAAGTGTTTCTGGTCAGCCAAAGCCATTTCAGCCGCCTGACATGCACTCTCCACGATGAATCGAGTCACCTTCTCGCCTCGCTTCTGCGCCCCGAGGCGGATCAGGCGTTCCTCGCTGTCGGAGGCGCGAAAGTTGATGCGCTGGCGCCTGGTTGCCGATTTCTTTTTGAGAGTGGATGCCATGCCTGCCCTTCTTCGGCTTGTACATACAATGTGTGTACAGCTACAAGAAGAGGCTAACGCCTCTGGGGATGGTTGTCAAAATGGGGCACGCCGTTGGCTCTTAGCGGAAGAGCTTTAACGCTGCGATGGGGTGCTGGGCGGATTGCTATTCCCGCTGCTGGCTTGGCTGGGCGCCGGTTTCTGCCCCATGATCATCAAAGTGTCGTTCAGCTTGCGATTGCCGTCGAACGACTGGGCAATGCGCTCGGCATTCTGTTTGTCTTTGCTGGAGCTCACGGTGCCGGTCAGGTCGATGCTTTCGGCCGAGACGTTGACGACGACATGGCTGTTACTGAGCGAGGGCTCATTGCGGAGGGCATTCTCGATTTGCGATTGCAGCAAGCTGTCGTTCTGGTTGGTGGGCGCCGGGGGGTTCGCAGCGGCGTCGCTGGGAACGCTCGGTGCCTGCGCACTCGGCGGAGTTGCAGGTTGGTTTGCCGTGCTGCCGGAGGGAACTTGCGCCACGGCGAATACGGCCAGTGAAAGCACAAACACAAATCCGGTGATGTACGCCTTCATGAGCAGCCTCCCGTCCTCTGATGGTTGGATGCCGATTGCGGCCCGCGGCTGCCGAGCAAAGGAAAAAATTCCGCGGGGCTCAATTGCATTTCCCGTAGGTTTTGTCATCACGAATCGACTTCAGTCGATGAGGGACCTGCTTTTCCTCGGCGGTGATGCCGCTGCTAGCAAGAGCAGATTCCTCGCTGCGCTCGTAATGACAATTCAAAAAAGACTCGTGATGACAACTCGAAAGGCTCGTAATGACAATTCCGCCTGGTAATGACAATTCCAAATATTGCTCCGTAACTACCGAGGAACCCCGCGCGGCAAATCGGTTTCTGCCTCTGCAAATGCTTATAATGCGGAGTAGCGAAAGTCGAGCCTGTTGCGTCCAATGAATGTGCATTTTTTCTTATTTGCCTCGGTCATCGGCGGCGAAATTTCCGGTCTGATCGAATCCAGTGGCCTGGTTGCCAAGGCCGTCCTCTTGATTCTGCTGGTGTTCAGCCTGGCTTCGTGGGCCATCATTTTCGCCAAGTGGGGACTGTTCCGGCGGGCGCGGGTGCAGAGCAATCGCTTCATGCGCGCGTTTCGCAAGTCGGAACGCCTTCAGGATGTTGCCGCCGTGGCGGAACAGTTCAAACCCAGCCCGCTTATCGCGGTCTTCGAGGGCGCTTATGACGAACTGCGCAAGCAGGCGCCCTATCCGATTCGCATGGCGGCGTTGCAACGCGCAACCCAGATTGCGTCCTCGGAAGAATTGAGCCATCTGGAAAGCCGCTTGCCGTGGTTGGCAACCACCGGCGCGGTTACGCCCTTCATCGGGCTGTTCGGAACGGTGTGGGGCATCATTGATGCCTTCCACGGTCTCGGAACCGCCGGCGGCGCCACCTTGCGTGCGGTCGCGCCCGGCATTTCCGAAGCGCTGATCACGACCGCAGCCGGCTTGTTCGCCGCCATTCCCGCGGTGATCGCCTACAACATGTTCACCCAGCACATTCGCGAGTTCGGCGCGCGCATGGACGACTTCAGCCTGGAACTGATCAACGAAGTCGAACGGGCCCAGGCCGGCAGTCCGCGGACGGCCGAGACGGTGGAGCGGCGGTAATGGCGTTCACCAATGCACGCGGCCGCACCCAGACATCGCTGGCCGACATCAACGTCACGCCGCTGGTCGACGTGGTGCTGGTGTTGCTGATCATCTTCATGGTGACCGCGCCGATTCTGCAGTCGGGCATTGAGGTCGCGATCCCGCATACCAAGACGGTGAAGGAAATCACCGAGGAACGCCTGGTGATCACCATCGATCGCCAGCAGCGGGTTTTCCTCAACAACGAGCCGGTCAACATCAATCAGATCGGCGCTCAGTTGCAGCAGAAGATACGCGACCCCGAGGGCCAGTCGGTCTTCGTGCGTGCCGACGAGAACGTTCCCTTCGGCGCTTTCGCATCGGTAATGGATGCGGTGAAGCAGTCGGGCATCACCAACGTGAGCATCGTCACCCAACCGCTGGAGAAAAATGGCAGCCGACGTTGACATCTTTCCGGCGGGGGACAAGCTTCGCGTCCCGATGATCGGCTCGGTGACACTGCACGTCGCGCTGTTCGCACTGGCGTTGTTCGGCTATTTGATCCCCCACGCGCGGGGCGAGAATTGGGGCGGCACCGGTGGCAGCGGCGGCGCGATGAGCGCCACTCTGGTGAGCAGCATCCCCTTGCCGACACCGCCGGCGGAAACCAAGAACGTGCTGGCCAACGAATCCAAGGGACTGACGCAGACGCCGCCGAAGGAAGTTCCGAAGGAAGAGCCGAAGGCAATTCCAATTCCGGCGCGCGATGCCAAGAAGAAGGGGCCGAAGGAATCGGAGCAAAAGAAGCCGCCGCCAAAAGAGATTGCCAAGGTGGAGGACAACCGGATTGCATTTGGCCAGGGAGGCCCGGTCAGCGGCCCTTATGGTATGTTCTCGGCCGGCGGCGCGAAGGGCGGTCTCAGCTTCACCGGAGGCAACGGAGATTTTGGCAGCCGCTTCGGCTGGTATGTGGATGGAGTGCGGCGCAAGGTGTCGGAAAACTGGCTGAAGTATGAAGTGGATCCCAACATCGATACCGCGCGCCGAGTTTACATTTATTTTGAGATCACGCGCGACGGGCAGCCGGAAAACATTCGGGTCGAACAGTCGAGCGGCATTCCGTCGCTGGATCAATCGGCCGCACGGGCGCTGCAACGCATCGATACCTTTGGCCCGCTGCCTCCGGAGTACGCCGGGCGCTACGTCGCGGTTGAGTTTTGGTTCGACTATAAGCGGTGAGGTGGGTGGATTTATTTGGGGGAGCCTTTTGGTGGAAGCCCCCTGCTTTAGCAGGGGGAACTGGAGTCGAAACGTCGAAACTTTTCGGTAGGGCTGGGTGGAAGCCCCCTGCTTTAGCAGGGGGAACCGGAGTCGATTTTGAAATGGGCTTTAGCCCTGGGGATTGCTTGATGCCCAGCGCTAAAGCGCCAGATCAGGGCCGAACTTATCCCCCGCATAAATGCGGGGGCTTCCACCAACAGCAAAACCGGTAGGAACCTTTGAGAAATTGGGGAGCATGAAACGATACCGAGCAATTTTACTAATGTTGTTTGTTGTCTCTGCCATTGCGGGCATGTCGGCCCAGGACTGGATTCGTACCGGCACCGGACTTGGGGTGGAGAAGGTGCGTCTCGCCGTGCCCGACTTCAAACTGGCCACCACCGATACCGGCACGCAGAACCTGTCGGCCATCTTCAACGTAACGCTGTGGAACGACTTGCAGACGGCGGGCATCTTCGACATGGTGTCGAAGAGTTTTTATCCGGTGTCGGTCCCCGGCGGCCCGCAAGACGTGCATCTCAATGACTGGAACATCCCGCCCCCGAATGCAAGCATGTTGGCGTTCGGCAATATGGGAATCCAGGGTGGATCGCTGAATGTCCAGGGCTGGCTGTACGACACCAAGAATCCGCAGTCTCCGCAGGTGCTGGGCAAGCAATATCGTGAAGAGGCCAACGATGCCAATGCCCGCCTGATCGCGCATCGCTTCGCCGATGAAATCATCCTTCGCCTGGGCGGCGGGGTTGCCGGCGTGGCCGAGACCAAGCTTTACTTTGTCAGCAACCGCAGCGGCTCAAAGGAAATCTGGCAGATGGACTATGACGGCGCCGACCAGAAGCAATTAACCCACCTGGGAACGATTGCGCTGTCGCCGCACATTTCACCCGACGGCACGCGCGTGGCCTTCTCAGGCGTGACCAAAGAAGGCTGGCAGATCCTGATGTACTCGCTCGAACTCGGCCGCCTGGTGAATTTTCAGCACTTCGGCGGAGACAATTACTCTCCGGCCTGGTCCTCCGATGGCCAGAACGTTGCTTTCTCGTCGTCTGGCCCCGGCAACACGGAAATCTATACCGTCGGTTCCGCGGGTGGCAGTGCCCACCGTCTCACCGAGAGCAAAGGGCCCGACGTTTCGCCCACGTGGAACCCCAAGACCAATGCGCAAATTGCCTGGGTTGGCGGGCGCAGCGGGCTACCTCAGATTTACACCATGGCATCTGACGGAACGAACGTGGTTCGCGTAACCGATCAGGGGTATGCGGTATCGCCGTCATGGTCACCGAATGGCCAGTTTCTGGCGTTCGCGTGGATCCGCCATTATGGTCCGGGCGCACCCGGGGCCAGCGACATCTATGTGATGGACATTGCCAGCAAACAATGGGCGCAACTGACCCACGAGGAAGGGCGCAACGATTTTCCGTCGTGGTCGCCCGACGGACGGCACATCGTGTTTCAGTCAACCCGCACCGGCCGGACACAGATTTATTCCATGCTGGCAGATGGCAGCGAGGTGCGGCAATTGACCACCAAGGGAGAAAACACGCAGCCGAACTGGAGTTTTAAATAGTTTTTGGTCCTCGCACGCTGATGGGCGCAGAAGGAGCACACTTCGGCCCTGGCAGGAACTGACGCGAGTGCTCTCGCCGGAAAGTGAAGGAAGAAAAGTTGAAGCTAACAAGAAGCCAATGGATTCGGATCATGGTTGCCCTCGCGGTTGTGCTGGCCGTCAGTGCCTGTGGCAAGAAGAAGACGGCGGCGGCGCCGCCTCCGCCCCCGCCGCCGCCCGCACCCGCGCCTACAGCCTCGTTGACGGCCAATCCCAATAGCATTCAAGCCGGACAGGCGAGCACCTTGACCTGGAGGACCGACTACGCCACCGATGTCACCATCGATCAGTTGGGCAAGGTCGATCCCAGCGGTTCGCGGGCAGTGACCCCGTCTGAGTCGACCACCTATCACCTGGTGGCGAAGAACGATACCGGCACCCAGGAGGCCACGGCGCGCATTACCGTAATCTCGAGTCCGCCGCCTCCGCCGCCGCAGGCTTACAACGGCACCGATGAGCAGTTGTTTTCCGCGAACATGAAAGATGTGTTCTTCGACTATGACAGTTATGATGTGTCGGCCCAGTATCAGCAGGTTTTGCAGGCGGATGCGCGGTTCCTGCAACAGCACCCGGGGATGAAGTTCACCATCGAGGGCCACTGCGACGAGCGCGGTTCCACCGAGTACAACCTGGCGCTGGGCGACAACCGTGCGAACTCAGCCCGGCAGATTCTGGCGCAGCTCGGTATCCCTGCCGCCCGTATGCGTACCATCAGCTACGGCAAGGAAAAACCGTTCTGCACGGAAAGCAACGAGGCGTGCTGGCAGCAAAACCGCCGCGCGCACTTTGTGTATCAGAAGTAGAAGGTCAACGCAGAAGGGCGCTGTTTTTTCTGAATTGTCATTACGAGCGAAGCGAGGAATCTGCTTTTGTGAGGGCTGAAAGAAAAGCAGATCCCTCACGGCCAAGGCCGTTCGTGATGACAATATATGGGCGGCCAGGGCCGTTCGTGATGACAACATGAAGCGACCGTAGTCTCATCGACAGAAAAAGCTCAGGCAGAACAGGATTAACTATGCGATTTCGGAACAAGTTGGCTTGGCTGGCAGTCGCGGCAGCGATATTGGCAACCGTAAGACCGGCGGCGGCCGCGAACAAAGAGATCGTCCAACTGGAAACCCAGGTCCAGGCGCTGCAGGACCAGGTATCGCGCTTGCAGCAATCCATGGACATGAACATGGGCGCGGTGAAAAACCTGGTCGAGCAGAGCGCCGACAGCGTCAACAAGATGAATGCGGCGGTCAATGACCTGCAGCAAAAAATGCAGGGCCAGCTCAGCGACAGCAGCGGCCGCATGGACCAGATTTCGGGGCAAATCCAGTCTCTGCACGATACCGTGGATGAGCTGAAATCGCGGCTGGCCAAGGTCAGCAAGCAGCTCGACACCATGCAGCAATCGGGCCAGAACCTGGCCGCCGGGCAGCCCGCCATGGGCGCTTCCGCTGGCCCTCCGCCGGCAGGACCCGGCCCCGATCCCAATGCGGCGGCTTCGCAAGCGCCTCCGGCCGACGTTCTGTATAACAATGCTCTGCGCGATTACAACTCAGGAAAATACGATTTGGCGTCGCAGGAATTCGGCGACTACGTCAAGTACTATGCCAGCACCGATCTGGCGGGGAACGCTCAGTTCTATCTTGCCGACATCGAATATCGTCAGGGAAATTTCGAGGCGGCGGCGCGCGATTACGACAAAGTGCTGGAGCAGTATCCCGGCGGGAACAAGGCAGCGGCGGCACAGTTAAAGAAGGGTTATTCTCTGCTTGAGCTGGGGCAGCGTGATGCGGGAGTGCGCGAGTTGAAGAGCCTCATCAGCCGCTATCCGCGCTCCATCGAAGCCTCGCAGGCGCGCGATCGACTGCGCCGGTTGGGCGTGCCCGTCGGCAATGCCGGCGCCCCCACCACCGCCCACAAACCACCACCCGCGCAGCATTAACGCGCCCGCTCACGACAATCCGCGGCTGGTGATCTCCTGCGCGGGCGAGCCCGCTGACAAGCCTTGCGCCAGAATTAACTCGCGGGCTTCGGCGCGAACGCTGGGCAGATGCCTGCCAAACCAGATCGCCGCCGCGATACAGATCCCTCCTCCGAACGCGACGGTCAACGGCGCGCCCAAATGATGCGCCACCACACCGGCGGAGAGCGCTCCCAAGGGCGCCATGCCCATAAACATCATGGAGTACACCGACATGACCCGGCCCCGCAGTTTGTCGGGCACCATCGCCTGAATCAGGGTGTTGGAGGAGGCCATCTGCACCATCATGCTGAAGCCGACCGGCACCAGCAGGATGGTGGACAACCAGAAAATCCTGGAAGACGAGAACAAAATCAGGCTGACGCCAAAGCCACCCGCGGCCAGTGCGATCAACTTTCCCAGGCCCTTGAGCCCGACGCGCGCCGCCAGGCTGGCCGCGCCCAGCAGCGCTCCCACGCCCGTGGCGCCCATCAGAATGCCCAGCGCACGCGCGCCGCCGTGCAAGATTTTGTCGGCAAAGACCGGCATCAACACCGCATACGGCATCCCCACAAAACTAACGACCCCGAGCAACAGCAGGATCGCCAGCACCGGACCGGTGTGGCGCACGAAAGCAAAGCCTTCGCGAATGTTCTCCAGCGGCGAGCCTTCATGGGCGAGACCCCGGGGATGCTCGATGCGCATGAGCAACAGGCCCACGATGACGGCGATATAGCTGACCGCGTTGATAGCGAAGCACCAGCCCTCGCCGATGGACGCGACCAGTATGCCCGCAATGGCCGGACCGAGAATGCGCGCGCCGTTGAACATGGATGAGTTCAGGGCAATCGCGTTCAGCAGGTCTTCCCGGCCGACCATGTCGATCAGAAATGCCTGTCGCGCTGGAATGTCGAACGCATTCACCACCCCGAGACCGGCGGCGATGGTCATGATTTGCCAGACCTGGATGCGACCGGTCAGCGTGAGCAGGGCGAGGATGGCCGCCAAAAGCATGGAGGCGATTTGCGTGCAGATGACCACGCGTCGCCGGTTGAAGCGGTCGGCGACGATGCCGCCAATCGGCGCAAAGATGAAGACCGGAATCTGGCTGGCGAATCCCACCGTTCCCAGCAGCAGGGCCGAGCCGGTCATGCGATACACCAGCCAGGACTGGGCAACCGTCTGCATCCAGGTGCCGATCAGGGAGATGGCCTGCCCGGCGAAGAAGAGCTGGAAATTGCGGTGGCGCAGCGCCCGCACCGCCAGCCCCAGCCTGGATTTGCGCGATCCCGGCCGCGCAAACTCCTGCTTCTCCTGTTGCTCGATGGAGCGCAGGGTTTCGGGCTCAGATTGCGGGGGTTGTTCGGCCATGGAATATTTGATGCGCAACGGGATGCGGATTCTCACGCATTCGCGTGGCCCAACGGCCACCCATGAGCATACTGCAAGTCGCGTTGCCGAAGCCGCCACCGGCAATTTTCATCGCTCCACTTTTCGTTCTATTCACGCTGCGCAAGCCACCGTAATTGCAAATTGCAGCTGCGATCAGTGGCCAAATTCGAGCAGCGTAATGCTCTGGAATTGCCGGGTCACAGGTGTCCCGAAAACGGACTGTAATTGCGCCGCGACCGCGCGCCGTTCGTCTGGCTGATTGTCCCCGTCGGGGCCTGTTTGACGCAGCATCACCCACACGTGCCGAAATTCGTTCGGGTGCGAGCTTAGGGCTCGCAGAAAGGTCTTGTCATCGTCGCCAAATCCGTAAAAAGGAGGAGTGAATATCCGCAGGGCAGGCGCATTCTGCCGGCGAAGATCATAGTAGTAGTCGAAACCGGGACGCGCATAAAACGGGTAGATGAGAAGCGCGTCTCCCGGAGCTGCCGAGGTGATAATTGCGTTCGTCGCGCTGCGCCAGTCCTCGCGCGGCTTGTGATATCCGCGGACGATGTTCACGATGGAGGCCGCGCACAACAGGACGACCAGCCACAGCCCAAGTTTGCGCTTCGGCAGCGCACTCATGCCGCGCCCCGCCAGCATAAGGGCCGCGGGCAGAGAGAAGATCATGTATCGCTGCACGAAAACGGGATAGTGCAGGGAGACCAGAGCGACCAGGAAAATTGGCACGACGGTCCAGAAGATGACCAGCATGCCTCGCCAGAAAATGTCATCCTGGTCGCGGCGGACACGCTCGCGCCAGATGGCCATCACCCCGGCAATCCACAAGATCGCGGCCAGAACGAGCTTCTCTCCACTTCCGCCCAAGAAAAGCGCCATGTGCAGCAATTGCTTGGGAGTAGGTTTCACGTTCAATGCGCCAACCAGAAATTCGTGCGAAGTGCGAAACACGTAAGTCAAGCCGGGCATCGCCATAGCCAGAATGACGAGAGCGTGGAGGACCATCCTTTTCCACGGCGCCGGCTTTTTGTAGCAGAACAGAGAGACAGCCTGGGCGACCAACACCAGCGACGCGAAGTAGTGTCCATAGACCGCGAGCAGGCTGAAGATGGTCCAGAGCAGCCAATCCCTTTCGCGATTCTGCTCCACGGCTTGCACAAAGAACCACGACGACAGCAGCACCAGCAGAATCGTCATGGTATAAGTGCGCGCGTCCTGCGAGTAGTACACGTGCGTAGTACTGAACGCCAGTAGCGCCGCCGACGCCAAGGCTGGCCCCCGGCCAATCAGCTTTCGCGCCACGAAGTAGGTCACTGGAATTGCGGCCATCCCAAAAATTGCGGAAGGAAGCCGAATCCAGGCCTCGCTGTTTCCCAGGCGCAACCAGCCATGCATCAGCAGGAAGTACACACTCTGGAAACTGGCCTCGCCGTGCCACCACACTGCGCGGAACTGCGGCCAACTCATGCGGGCGATGGCGACCGTAGCGGGTTCATCTTGCCACAGGCTCTTGGCGCCGAGATGGAACAGGCGCAGGCCCGCTCCCGCCAGGGTGAGAAAAGCCAAAATCAGTGCGTCATTTCGAGGCACGACTTCAGGAGTGCAGACAACGGATGGATTAGGTGCGACAGCAGAACGCCCACTGGCCGGCGGCATAAACATTTGAGTTTAGCAGAAGAAATCAGGCATCTGCGGGCCTTCGCGGAGCGCGAGATAACAGGGTTGCCGAGGCAACTCACCCGGCTGTTATGCTCTCTGGGTAACGGTCATGCCAACCTTCGCTGCAGTTGATATTGGTTCGAACTCGGTGCGGCTGAAGATAGCCAAGGCGGTGCGCGGCCGTCTGCAGACGCTGCACGACGATCGCGAGGTGACGCGCCTGGGGGAAAGCGTCTTCGCCACTGGCACGCTCGATCCTCAGGCCATGTCGCACACCTTGCAGGTGCTGCGGCGCTTTCATCGCGCCGTGCAAACCTACGCTGCGGACCGGGTGCGCGTGGTCGCGACCAGCGCTTTGCGTGATGCGCGCAACAGCCGCGCCTTTTTGGATTGGGTGCGCAGCGCGACGGGCTGGAAAACGGAAATCATCTCCGGATTAGAAGAAGGCCGCCTGATTCACCTGGGCGTGCTTTCCAATGCCCGCATCGCCGGCAGCCGTGTCCTGCTGATCGATTTGGGCGGCGGCAGTTGCGAGTTGACCCTCTCGCTCGCCGGGCACATTGAAGACATGGTCAGCCTGCCGATCGGCGCAGTGCGAATGACGCAGACTTTTCTGCACCACGATCCGCCAAAGAAAAACGAGTTGGAGCAGATGCGCGGATTCATTCAACGCGAGGTCTCGCGCATCCAGAAGCGAATTACGGCCGCGCAGGTGCAGATCTCGCTGGCCACCTCCGGCACGCCGGCGGCGCTTTCCAGTTTGTACGCCTCGAAAGTCCGCGGCTACAACGAGAGCAAACCGCAGACCGTCCCCAAGACCGCGGTGGCCAACTTGCTGAAAAATTTGAGCCGCCGCAACCTGGCGCAGCGGCGGGCGCTGCCCGGGATTGGGCCGCGGCGCGCGGAAATCATCATTGCCGGCACTATGGTCTTCGCGGAGCTGATGCAGCAGTGCAACTTGCGCAGCTTCCGCTATCTGCCGCTCGGCCTGCGCGATGGGATGCTGGCTCAGATGATGGCCGACTACAACGGCAGCGCGGTCATGCGCGAACGCGTGGAGACGGAGCGCCACGAAGCTTTGCTTTCGGCGGCCAAGCACTATGGCGCCGATTTGCCGTTTGCGCAACGCATTCGTGATCTGACGATGCAGTTGTTCCGCCGCTTGCAGACGGTGCACCAGTTGCCGCCGCCATACGCCGATTGGCTGGAGGCGGCGGCCATGCTGCATGAAGTCGGCGCCTATATCAATCGCTCCGGACGCCGCCGTCACACCTATTACGTAATCGCACACTCGGAGTTGTTTGGATACACTCCCGCGCAGCGGCGCATCATCGGCGCCATCGCGCGTTATGTTGGCAAATCGCTGCCTTCGCCGAACGATCGCGTCATGGGCCTGCTGCCCGGTGTCGAGCAGATTCACGCTGCAAAGGCCGTGGCCCTGCTGCGGCTGGCGCGCGCTCTCGATCAGGGGCGCCGGGGCGCGGTGCGCGAGTTAAGCGTGCGCGTCCACCAGGACGGCCGGGTGCGGCTGATGCTGACACCGCGAGCGGGGGAAGAAATTGAATTGGAATTGTGGGCGGTGGAGCAGGAGAAAGATTATTTCCGGACGGTCTTCGGTCGCGAGCTGCTGGCCGAGGCCTGCTGAATCGCGCGCACTACTTTGGGCGGCATGCACCACTTCAGGACCGCGGGCTTGCGTCCGTCTTTTTCCACCCTGGCCACACCGCCCTTCTTCAGCTCGATGATGATGCTCGCGCCGTTGGGCATAAGAACTTTGTTCAGGAACGTTGTCATGCTGGGATTGTGGCCGACCACCATAATCACGTCTCTGCGGTTGTGGCGGCGAAGCAGGTCTTGAAACTTCTCATAGCTCGCCTCCGGCCGTAGCGCGGGATCGGTAATCAGCTTGTCTTCGTATCCCAGCTCATTGGCCATAATCGCCGCCGTCTGGGTGGCGCGCCGCAAAGGACTGGAGATGATGACATCGGGAACCACATCCAGCGCCGCGAGGGCACGTCCCACATCGTGGGACTGCTCAATTCCCAGCTTGTCAATCGGGCGTTTGTCATCTTTGGCGGGACTAAGTTTTGACTCTCCGGCATTGGCGTGGCGTAAGAAGTAAATGTCCATAAGCTATTTTGCCCTAACCGGACGGCGCGTGCTGCGCGGACGATAAGCCGGCAACGCCGGAACGGTATCCAGGGTGACTTTGCCTTCGGAGAGGGCGATCAGAAATTCCTGAGCGCTAAAGCGAACCCCGCGCTTCCCGGAGCGCGCTACCGCATCGGCGCGCACGTACGACCCGTCGGGTTGCAGCAGACGCGCTTGGGTGTTGTCGGCCAGGTAGGCCTCCAGAATTTCACCGCGCACGCGTTGTTTCAACATTGGGTCTTTGACGGGAAAAACGGTTTCCACGCGCTCATACAGATTGCGCGGCATCCAATCGGCGCTGCCCAGATAAACTTCCTCATCCCCGCCGTTGGCGAAGTAAAGTATGCGGCTGTGTTCCAGAAAGCGCCCGACAATGCTGCGCACGCGAATGCGGTCGCTGACGCCGCGCACTCCCGGCCTCAGCCCGCATATCCCACGCACGATGAGATCAATCTGAACTCCGGCTTGCGACGCGCGATACAGCTCGCGAATGATGTTAAGGTCGAGCAGCGAATTCATCTTGGCAATGATGCGCGCGGGACGCCGGTGGCGCGCGTGGTCGGCCTCGCGCGCGATCAGATTGATGGTGCGCTCCGCCAGATTGATGGGCGCTACCAGCAGCGGGTCGTAATTGGGCCGCTCCGCATAGGCGGTCAGAAAATTAAAAACGCCATGGACCGCGGAGGTAATTTCCGGGTCGGCGGTCAGCAAACTGAGGTCGGTGTAATACTGCGCGGTAATCGAGTTGTAATTGCCCGTTCCCAGGTGAGCGTAGAGACGGGTCTCGTTGTCTGGATCTTTGCGCACCATGAGCGCCAGCTTGCAATGGGTCTTGAGGCCGACCAGTCCGTGGAAGACCTGCACTCCCGCGTCTTCCAGCGAGCGCGCCCAGCGGATATTGCTGGCTTCGTCGAAACGCGCCTTCACCTCGACCACCACCGTGACCTCCTTTTTGGTCGAGGCCTCAAGCAAGGCGCGTACGATGGGCGAATCTTCGCTGGTGCGGTACAGGGTCTGCTTGATGGAAAGCACGTCGGGATCGTCGGCGGCGGCGCGAATGAAGTTCACCACCGAGTTGTACGAATCGTACGGATGGTGCAACAGAATGTCGCGATGGCGGATTTCTTCAAAGATGTCGTGCGACTTGCGGTTCAACTGCAGGTCGCGCGCCACGAAAGGCCGGAACTTTAAGTCGGGCCGATTGGTCGATTCATAAAAGTGAAACAGTCGCGACAGGTTGACCGGCCCGTCGGTGCGATAGACCTGCCAGTCTTCCATCTCGAAGTAGCCGCGCAGGCGGTCCACCATTTCGGGATTGGCGTCGGCTTCGATCTCCAAACGCACGGCATCGCCCTTGCGGCGGTTGTGCAACTCGGTGCGGACCGAGTCCATCAGGTTGCGCGACTCTTCTTCCTGCAAATAGAGATTGCTGTTGCGCGTCACCCGGAATGCCGCTTCGGAAATGATCTCGTAGCCGCGATACATGTCCACGGTGTGCGCCGCCACCAGGTCGGCCAGGAAGATGAAATCTTCACTGCCATTGCGCGGCGGCAACTTGATCAGCCGCGGCAACACGCGCGGCACCGTCACCACTCCCATGTAATTGGTGGAAGCGCGGCGCCGGCGGCGCAACAGCAGCGCCTGGCACAGGGCTTTATTAATGACGCGCGGAAACGGGTGGGCCGGATCAACGGTCACCGGCGTCAGCAGCGGATCAAGTTCGCGCTCGCAGTATTCGGCAACAAACGCCCGCTGCTCGGCGGTCAGCTCCTTCATGCCGACAACTCGAATGCCCTCTTGCGCCAGTTCTGGCCGCAAAGCATGGTTCCAGCAGCGATATTGATCGCGCATGAATTCGTGGGTCAGGCGCGCCACCAGTTGCGCCTCTTCCTGAGGGGTGAGGCCGTCGGGCCCAGGATCGGTCTGGCCGTCCTCAATGCGCTGCATGAGGCCGCCCACGCGAATCTCGAAAAACTCGTCGAGATTGCGGGCGGTGATGGCCAGAAACTTGACGCGTTCGAGCAGAGGGTTGCGCGGGTTCTCGGCTTCCTCCAGCACGCGGCGGTTGAAGGCAAGCCAGGACGCCTCGCGATTCAGCACCAAGGATGGATCATCCAGCGAACGACGGACCATACGATTTTCTTACGGGAAACAGCGGCTCAAGCGACAGGTTGTCTATGTTACACCAAGGTTAATAAATTGGAAGGGAAAGCGGGATGTGGGCGTCTTTTCTGAAATTGTCATTACGAGCGAAGCGAGGAATCTGCTCTTGCTTATACCTGTAACAATGCCGGAGAAAACAGCAGATCCCTCACGGCCAAGGCCGTTCGTGATGACAACTCACTCATCGAGGGAGCGCTGAAGCGCTCCTACCCCCGCATAAATGCGGGGGCTTCCACCCAAAAGGAATAGTGATGCGCTCATCCCCTATACACCGCATGTGAAGTGGTTTAGCTTTTGAAGAATCCCATGAGCGACTCGGAAACCAGAGACGTCGTCGAATTGCAAACGCGGCTTAGCGAAAAACTGAGGACGTTGGGATTCAGGGACGAGCCCCATGCCAGCGAAGTAGCGCATCATTTGGCCGAGATCGTGGCCCGGGGCCGCACTCTGGATCAGCAGGCCCTGCCGCTTTTTTTGTCGTTGCAAAAGGAGCATCGGCGGTCTATGGCAGAGTTGACCGTGGCCATCAAGGGCCATTTGGATGCCATCCAGGACTCGATTACGGATGTGCAGGAAGCCTTGCTTGCGCTGACGGATTTCTTGTTGCGGGAAACGCCATAAAGCAGCCGCCGAGCCTTAGGCAAGTAGCCCAGTTTCCCTTGAGGGGAAAACAGTCCCGCTTTGCGGGACGAAATAAGAAAGCCCACCGCTTCAGCGGTGGGAAGGTTGCGCGTATAACGCCGAGTGCCTCGGGCACGGCATAACCGGCTAACCAAAAATAAATCTCGGATCGTAAGCCACGCCCGAATGACGCAACATTGCGACGAATTCCTGCTCAAAGCTGCGTTTCTCATGGTGCCGAGGCTGCTCGGCAATGTAGTCCATTACGGTCTGCTTGTTCGAAGCACTCACGCTGAATGCACCGTATCCTTCTTGCCACGCGAAGCCCCGACCGTGCTGGTTCATCCAGCGTGAACTATTACCCTTCAGATCTTGGACCGCCTTCGCAAGGCATATTGCCGCCGGCAAAGCAATCAGCAAATGAACATGGTTGCGCGTTCCTCCCGCGATGATCAACGGGACTTTCTTTCCTCGCGCCACTCCAGCCATGTATCGCCAGAGGGATTGCGGATCGGCGATTGAGTTTGTTCTTTCCTTGGTGCTGAAGACGCAGTGTACGAGATTTGACGTGAGCGCGTGAGGCATGACGCCATGGTAAGTCGAAAAATTAGGGGGTACCGTGACGTGGGGCACCGGACATTGTGCCGTCCCCGGGGGACTCGATTCATTTCCGCTCCTACCCACCGCTGAAGCGGCGGGCTTTCTTATTTCGCGCCCAGGGCGCTGTTCGCTGTTCCGGCGTTGCGAGAGACGTTCGGAAGCAGCGGGCTCTCCTATTTCGTTCTAGGAGTCGCCATCCCTCATTTTCCCCACAAGCCCAAAAGCGGCGCGATAGGGTTGCGTTGTCATCACGAACGGCCTACGGCCGCGAGGGACCCGCTGTTTCCCCAACGGTCGTGCAAATGCAAATGAAAGCAGATTCCTCGCTGCGCTCGTAATGACAACTTCATGTAATCGCAACTGCAACGGCGTAATGACAACTCCAAAGGCGTGATGACAACTTCCACGGCGCATCTCCCGCCCGTGAACCGACACACTGCCATGCATCACCCGTCACAGACGAACCCACGCTCCCGGCGGGATGATGAACTTGAACGCAGGCCCGGCAGAGGCCGACTGTGCGGAATGATAAGACCCTCCCTGCGCACGCGACTGGATGAGGGTCTGCGCGAAGTAACCTGGAAACGAGGAGGCCACTCCTATGAGAAAAGTCATTATTCTTTTTGTGCTATTGGTTGCCACGCAAGTCATGGCGCAAGACAAGTCGATCGTCACCGTGAAAAGTGGCGAGCTCAACAACGGGGTCGTGATACTTACCGTGCATCAGGCGGCCGGGTCGCCAGGAGCAGGGTCTTTCACCCTGCATTGCAATAAAGGCATGGGCGACTGCAAGCTGCTGGAGGCTGGGACCTACGTGATGGTGCGGCTGCCGAAGAATTGGGGAGTGTACGACTGCGCCAACGTCGATATCTATACCACTCCGGCTGATCCGGCGGCTACCGGCGAGAAGCTTGGCGAGTATTGCCTGGTGGAGAAGTAGCGAGCCGGCCTCAGGCGGAGCGTTCTTGACTTTGCATGGCAACTTGCTCCGCGGCGTCGTCCCATGCGGTGTCTGCTGACGGCGGAATGAAACTCATCGCCCGCTCGGTCAGCGCGGCGATGGTCAGGCTGGGATTGACCCCCAGATTGGCTGCGACCACCGAACCGTCGCAGACATACATATTCTTATATCCAAAAACGCGGTGGCGATAATCCACCACGCCGTTCTCCGGCGAGCCACCGATGACGGCCCCACCAAGACAGTGAGCGGTGCCGGGAACGTCGAACAGGATCTCCGGCAACATGCTCATGGCTGCGCCCCCGGCAATTTGCGCAAATTTCTGGGCAAACTCGTTGGCCTGGGGAATGAACGTGGACACGCGTTGCCCGCGGCTGACCAGAAACTTTCTGAACGGCCAATAAATGTGGCGCTCCCATCGCATATCAAGATGTCCGTCGGCGGCCTGCATGCAAAGCAGAATTACGCATTCGCGCGCCCAGCGCACGGGTTGAAGAATGCGAAAGGTCTTGAAGGGATGCCGCAGAAACGAAGCTGCAAGATTGCCGAGCCACAGGCCGATCCGGCCCCGCCCGGGACGTCCACCCGTGAGAATCGTGGCCAGCAGGCTCATTGCGTCCGAGCCGGCAGGATAGCGAACCGCCTCGATGTGAGTGTGCTCGTCGATGTAAACGCCCGAGCCGATGGCAACACCTTTGGACAGATCTTCGCTCGAACGCGGCACGCGCACGCCGATAAGCGATTCGGAATTGGTGCGCACGCGCCGGCCCAGTTGATCGCTAATGGCCGGCAGCGAGCCCTTCGCCTTCAGCGAGAAAAGCAATTCCATGGTTCCCAGCGACGACGCGGAGAAAACCACACCACGACAGGTAAACTGCCGGGGATGCCGATTGAACCGCGCGGTGGACTTTACCGTGGAAACTTCATATCCGTCGCTGCCGTGGCTTCCGTTGCGGGGCCTGACGTCCACCACTCTGGTCTCGGCGAAAACTTTGGCGCCGCGCTTCTCCGCCAGGTAAAGATAGTTCTGGTCCAGCGTGTTTTTGGCGCCGTGGCGGCAACCCATCATGCAGCCGCCACAGGCGGTGCAGGTGGTGCGCTCCGGGCCTTCGCCGCCGAAATAGGGATCAGGAAAAGTCTGTCCGCCCGGCTGGCCTTCGGGAGGCTGAAAGATGGCCACGTTGGTCCGGTAATAGGTTTCGCCGATGCCGGTCGCGTCCGCAACCTTCTTCAGCAGGCGGTCGGCAGGCCCGAGGATCTTGTTCTCGGTAACGCCCAGCATGCGCGAGGCCTCAGCGTAGTGCTGCGGCATCTCCGTTTTCCACCCGGCCAGGTCCTTCCACGATCCGTGGTCCCAAACTTTATCCGGCGGCCGCAGCAGAGTGCAGGCGTAAGTTATGGATCCGCCGCCTACGGCACAGCCATGCAGAATGGTGACATGGCGAAAAAAGCGCATGTTGAAGAAGCCGCGCAACGCCAGATTGGGCCGCCAGAACCAGCGATGAAGAGACCAGTTGGTATGCGGCAGGTTCTCAGGGGTCCAGCGGCGGCCCATCTCCATGACCGCGACGCGGTATCCCTTCTCCACCAGCCGATGCGCGGCGACGCTGCCTCCGAAACCTGAGCCGATGACGATGAAATCGAAATCAAATTCACCGGAGTGAGAGGTCATCTGCAAGTCCTCAGTAGCATCTTACTTTTTGTCATGCTGAGCGAGCGTTCGCCGGGTTCAGGGAACGCGAGTCGAAGCACCCCTTTTGGATCCATAGAGTTCGGGTGATTATAGGGGTCCTTCGACTCCTCGCTACGCTCGTTGCTCAAGATGACAATCCCAAGCAAGAGGCACCGGTCCCTTTACCGAAACTGTGAAACTGCTCGAATGTTTGAAAGCAATGCGCGTTTGTCAGGGAATTCCGATTTACAACCAATTATTTCATTCTTAGTGATGGCTGGTCCGGTTACCGCGGGCTATTCGTGACGCGGCGGTGCCGAATTGGACAAGCAGATTCCCGTAACGGGAATCACACCTATCAGGTTCGCCCGTCACAGCAACTTAGGTCACCCCTCCCCCATGATGAATAAGAATAAGTTCCTGCCGCAACTGGGGAGCTTGAGTGTGGGGCGACCGCCAAGAAAACCGCTCTGTCGCACCGCAAAGGAATTTGAAAGGAAGTAGCAGCATGGCAGAGATTGTGGCAAGCCTGAGTGAAGAACGGATTGCTTATCTGGAAGGACTGGTCAGCCAGGCCCGCGCCGCTGCTGCCGTCTTCACGCAATTTACGCAAGAAGATGTCGATCGGATTGTGAAGCCGATGGTGCTGGCCGGGCTGGAACAAGCGCAATATCTGGCGCGCCTGGCGATTGAGGAAACCCGGCTGGGCGTGGTGGAAGACAAGGCCCTGAAGAACATGGTGGCCACCGAGTTCGTTTACAACTACTGCAAGGACAAACGGACGGTGGGCGCCATTCGCGAGTTTCCGGAGCGCGGTGTGGTGGAAGTGGCGGAACCGATCGGGGTCATCTTTTCGCTCACGCCCATTACGAATCCCACTTCGACGGTGCTGTTCAAGTGCATCATGGCCATCAAGACGCGGAACGCGGTGATATTCAGCCCCCATCCTAGCGCGGGACACTGCTGCTACGAGGCCGTGCGGATCATGTACGAGGCGGCGGTAAAGCATGGCGCGCCGGAAGGCGTTTTTACTTGCCTGGAATCGCAGACCTTGCCAGACAACGCCTATCTGATGCGGCACAAGGACGTCGGCCTGATCGATGCCACGGGCGGCCCAGGCATGGTGAAAGCCGCTTACAGTTCCGGCAAACCGGCGCTGGGTGTTGGTCCCGGCAACACTCCGGTTTATCTGGAAAAAACCGCCGATCTCGACATGGCGGTGGTTGACATCATCACCTCAAAAACCTTCGACAACGGCACCATTTGCGCGTCGGAGCAGACGGTGGTGATCGACGACGAAATTTATGACTTGGTGCTGCAGAAATTTTCCGAACTGGGCGCGCACATCTGTAACGAGAAAGAAACCGAACTACTGGGGCGCACGGTCATCGATCCCCAGACCGGATACATGCAGCCGATGGCAGTCGGGCAGAAGGCCACCGACATTGCCCGCATGGTCGGCCTGAAGGTGAAGCCGAAGACCAAGCTGCTGATTGCGCCGATTCTGGGTGTCGGCCGCGGATATCCGCTGTCGGTCGAAAAGTTGTTTCCCGTGCTGGCCGTGTACCGGGCGAAATCGGTCAATGAGGCGCTCACGGTGTGCGTGGACGTGAATCATGCCGGCGGCATTGGGCACACGGCGGTTATCTTCTCGCGCAACGACGAGATCATCCAGAAGTTTAGCGAGCTG
Organism: uncultured Acidobacteriaceae bacterium; assembly: GCA_963798185.1. Lineage (GTDB taxonomy): Bacteria > Acidobacteriota > Terriglobia > Terriglobales > Acidobacteriaceae > Bog-257. The sequence goes on along the minus strand of CAWCSJ010000040.1, from coordinate 44,848 downwards.
ATGAATGCGGGCCGAATCATTGTGAATTCGCCGGGCTCGATTGGAGCGCTGGGCGGGGTTTACAACGACATGGTGCCCACCTTCTCCTTCGGATGCGGCACCGGCGGCGGCAACAGCACCACCGACAACGTGAATGTGCACAACTACCTCAACATCAAACGCGTGGCGCGAAGGACGCAAGCCCATATGTGGTTCCGAGTTCCCAATCAGATTTACTTCAACATGAATGCGGTGGAAAATCTGCGCGGCTTCGCGTCGCGTTCCACCGTGATTATTACCAATCCGGCGATGGAACAGTTTGGCCACGTGGACACCGTCCGCCGCCACATCCCGCCGGAAACTCTGGTGCATGTCTCGGTCATTCCCGACGCCGAGCCCGAAGTCAAAGTGGTGATGCAGGGAGTGGAGGCGCTGAATTTCTACAAGGCCGACCAGATTATTGCGTTGGGCGGCGGGTCGGTAATCGACGCGGCGAAGATCATGAAGCTGAAGTATGAATCGCCGCAGGCCGACCTGGAAGAGTTGGCCGCGCCGTTTCTGGATCTCCGCAAGCGCGTGGTGCAATACCCAACGGAAAAAGTTGTGCAGGCGCGTTTGGTTGCCATCTCGACGACCAGCGGCACCGGCAGCGAAGTCACGCCGTTTGCCGTCTTGATTGATAAAGAACAACGGCGCAAGGTGACGCTGGCTGATTACTCGCTCAGTCCGGATGTGGCCATCGTCGATCCGCAGTTCGTCATGTCCATGCCGAAGGGCTTGACCGCCGATACGGGCGTGGACTGCCTGACCCACGCTCTGGAAGCTGGGGTTTCGATTTTCGCGTCGCCCTACACCGACTCCAATGCCATGCAGGCGATTCGCATGGTCTTCAAGTTCCTGCCGATCGCGTATGAGCATCCCGGCGACGAAGAGGCGCGCACCATGATGCACAACGCCGCGTGCATCGCGGCCATTGCATTTTCCAACGCGTCGGTGGGCGTGAACCACGCGCTGGCCCACGCTTTCGGCGCGCGCTTCGGCGTGGCGCACGGCCGCGCCAACGCGCTCATGTTGCCGCATGTCATCGCCTTCAATGCCGGAGTGCCGACCAAGTTTATGCCCTCGCCGAACCAGCGGGGATACATCGCACACAAGAAGTATGCGATGGTCGCGGACCTGCTGGGTCTGGGCGGGCAGACGATCGACGAAAAGGTGAAGAACCTGGTGGCTGCGACCGAGCAGCTACTGGACCGGCTGGCGATCCCGCGTTCCATCGCCGACCTGGGAATTTCGAAGGAAGAATTCGAGCGGGCGATGCCGGAGTTGGTCGAGGTCGCCTTTGACGATCCTTCGTGGCGCTCGAATCCGCGTATGCCGCTGTTGAGTGAATTGGGCGAGTTGTTCTGGAGCGCATATCGAGGACGGAGCCTGCCGACGGTGGCCGAGGCCTCGCAACAAAAAATGGCTGAGGAATGGTCGTGCGTATGACTATGAATGCCGAGTGGCTGGAAATTAATGGAGAGCGTGTACTTCAGGGCTTGCAAGCGGCGCGGGAGACGCTCGACACCGCCCAGAGCGACGTGGTTCTGGATTTCTCTGCGGTGCGCCGGATCGATCCGAATGCGCTGCGGGCGATGGAAAAACTGGCTGGCTTTGCCGATGGGAAGGCCGTTAAGGTCGTGCTGCGCGGCGTCAACGTCGAAATTTACAAAGTGCTCAAGCTGATGAGGCTGACGTTGCGATTTTCATTTGTGGCCTGAGGAGGCCGACGCGTGATTGATCCCAGCGCTAAAGCGCTTGCTTGAAGTGGAACTCTTTCCCCCGCATAAATGCGGGGGCTTCCACCGAAAGCAAGCGGGTAAATGCGGGGGCTTCCACCGAAAGCAAGCGGGTAAATGCGGAGGCTCCCGCCGCGAAAGCAAGCAGGTAAATGCGGAGGCTTCCACCGCGAAGGCAAGCATAAATGCGCGGGCTTCAACCATGAAAGCAAGCGAATAAATGCGGGGCCTGCGCCGCACTCCAAGAGGTACCTATATGACCAACGGGAACGGACACAATTCATTTTCCTGGGGCGATGCGCTGTTTCTGCACATCGAACGCCCGGGCCAGCCGCTGAATATCGCGGGCGTCAGCGTGTTCGAGGGCGAGATAAAGCTGAAGGACCTGCGCGCCTTTGTCGCATCGAAGCTTCCGCTGATACCGCGCTATCGCCAGTGCGCGGTGGCTTCGGCTTTCGATATCGGCCTTCCCAGTTGGGAGTTCGACCCGAACTTCGACATTCGCAACCACGTTCGCGAAGTGAAGCTCAAGCATGGGACCGAGAACGAACTGAAGGCGCTCGCCGGCAAGATCGTGAGCGAAAGTCTGGACCGCCGGCGGCCGCTGTGGGACTTCACTCTGGCGCGTCTGCAAGGCGGCCAAACTGGAATGGTGACTCGCATCCATCACTGCCTGGCGGACGGAATCGCCGGCGTCGGCGCGATGAATGTCATCATGGACGCGTCCCCGAACCCGGCTCCGGTCGCGCACAAAGTGGCGAAGACGGCGCCGGCGGCGCATCCCAAAGATGCGGGGGCGGCGCTGCTGGACGGATTGGCGAAGTCCTACCTCTCCCTGTTCAACGGCGCGGTAACTTTGCAATCAGGACTGATGACGATGGCGCAGCAGGCGGTGGCCAATCCCACGGCAGCGTCTGCCGAGTTGCTCGGCCTGTTATCTGAGATGGCCACGCCGGCGGAACGCCTGCCGTTCAATGTGGTGTGCAACGGCCCGCAGAAGTTTGCCTGGACCGAGGTCCCGCTCGCCGATATCAAGGCGATCAAGAACAAATGCGGGGGGACGGTCAACGACGTGATCCTTACCGTGGTGACGCTCGCCTTCGGCCGTTACGTGGCGCAACGCGGGGTTGACGTGGCCGGGCGATCGCTGAGAGTTGTGATTCCGGTGAATGTGCGTGGCAACGGCGAGGCCACGGAACTGGGCAATCAAATTTCGTTCGTGCCCGTGCCGCTGCCGCTGGACCTGCGCGATCCGGTGAAGTTGCTGCGGATCGTAACGCAGCGAGTGGAGTTTCTGAAGCGCGCTCGCGCCGCCGAATTTGTTGGCTTGCTGGGCGGTCTGTTGGCGACCCTGCCCAATCCTTTCTGGAAGAACATTGGACCGGTGGCCAGTCAACTGCCGCTGAGCCTGTGCAATACCATTTGCACCAACGTTCCCGGCCCGCAGGTCCCGCTCTACCTGATGGGCCACCAGATGCTGTCGTGGTATCCGTGGGTGCCAATCGGCGGCCTGATGGGAATTAATTGCGCCATCCTCACCTATAACGGCACGGCGTTTTTCGGCTTCACCGGCGATGTGCACGCGGCACCCGACCTGGAGCGCCTGGAGAAGTTCGTGGACGAGAGCTTTGCTGAGCTGCAAGCCGGGGCGGCATCGGCAGTGGCCATCGAAACCAAAGTTGAGCCGCCGGTGCGCAAGCGGCCGCGGCCGAACGGGAAGATTCCGGTAGCTGCAAAGATTCCGCTGGCGAAGAACGCTCACGCGAAGAAGAAGACGGTTCGAAGGAAATCGTCGAAGGCGGTCGTTGCACCGGTGGAAGCGCCGGGCTTCAGCCCGGCGAAACAGGCTGCCGAAGAAGTTGGGGCTTTAGCCCCGGTGACATAAGGGTAATGCCTGACAGCAAGAATCCAGTGCGGGCGCATCTTGCGGAGGACCCCATGGGCTTTAGTTTTGGCACCCCTCCATCCCGGCGCTAAGGCGCGTAATAAGAAACGAACTTTTACCCCCCGCATAAATGCGGGGGCTTCCACCTAAAGCCCGGCGCTTCCACCTGCGCGAGGCACGCCATGATGTCGGCTTGTTCAAGTTGCGGATAGTCTTTCAGTATGTCCGCACTAGTGGCCCCTGTGCAAGAAAGTCGAGCACAAGAGAAACCCAAATGCGATGACCGCGAACGCATGGCCGCCCGAAACAAACTTTCGGATCAATGGTGATTCGCTGGAGCAACTCTTCGTTGGTCATAGCTGACGCCTTGATCTAAAAGCATAACATTGAGATGTAGATGTCATCCTGAGCGGAGCGCCCGCAAGGAATTTCCGATCCGCTTCCTTTGCGGGTCGGCGGGCGCGCAGTCGAAGGATCTGCGGTTGTTCACGACCGTGCGAAGCTAGCGGCCAACCCCAGGTCCCACGACTCCGCTGCGCTCCGCTCGGGGTGACAATATTGTTTTTGTTGCTCGTGAATGATGCAGGTTTAGGGGTTGCTGAATCACGCACCTGTCCTATTCCGCGCGCTTTGTTTAGAATTGCGCCGTACTCGTTTCATCATAAAAATATTCATGTTTCCTTTGAGGAGGCTTTCTGTGACTCGCCTGTCGCGTTACTGCTCTGCTCTCGCGGTCGCCGTAATTTGCCTTTCCACCGTCGCCTCAGCCGACATCAAGATCAAGACCCGCACCACGGTGATGGGCCATTCCACGGAGAGCACGGTGTACATCAAGGGCCCGCGCCAGCGCAACGAGATGAGCTATGGCGGCCACGGCGGCGCCGTCAGCATCATCCAGTGCGATCAGAAGCGCATGATCACCATCGCCGGCGACCAGTGTATGGTCATGTCGATGGGCGGCGGCGAATCGTCTTGTCCCGCCACCAGCATGGGGGCGATGGCACGGGGAATGGGGAAAGGCGAGCCTGAGACTCCGCGCAAGGGCGGCGTGGTCACCATTACCCGCACCTCCACCGACACCGGCGAGCGCCAGGACATGTTCGGCTACAAAGCGCGCCACATCAAGAGCTCGATGACGATGGAGTCCAGCCCCGACGCCTGCAATCAATCGAACATGAAGATGGAGATGGACGGCTGGTACGCCGATCTGTCGGCGGGATTTTCTTGCGGAGACGAGTCGTACAAGAACTTGGCCTGCGGGGGCGCCAAGCGCGGCTGCACCGACCGCGTCGTGATGAAAGGTGGTGGTGGCGGCGCGCTGGGCTACCCGCTGAAGCAGACCATGACCATGACGTCAGGACAGGGCAACTTTACCAGCACGACCGAAGTGGTGGAGCTGACGAACACCAGTCTGGATGCGCCGCTGTTCGACATGCCGCCCGGCTGCAAGGTGATGGACATGTCGGCCATGACGGGCGGCGCGGCATCAAGCGCTCATGCGGAGACCGCGCCGGCACCGGCTCCGACTGCGCCGGCAGCAACTCCGGCGGGCGCCCCGGCTGCGCCCCCAGTTGCCGCCAAGGGAGCGGGCGTGGTTCGCATCGGCGTAGTCAAGGTTAAGGACATGAGCGGCCAGTCGTTGCCCACCGACGACTTGCGCCTGAACCTGATCAGCGAGATCGTACGCCATCAGCACGAAGCCATTCCGCTGGATGCCGAAGGGCCGCATGCCGACGTGGAAACGGAAGCCCGCGCCAAGCAATGTGACTACATCCTTTACACCGTTCCGACGCAGGTGAAGGAGCCCAACAGCGGGGGCGTGCCACCGGCATCGCTGCCCAAAGGGATCGTTCTGGATCCGGCCAAGTTCGAGGCCTTGACGGATGTGACTTTGTATAAAGTTGGCAAGCCAACTCCCGAACTGAAGAACGTGGTCCTGGCGGCCGACGCCGCGCAATTCGCCGTGGACGCGGTGACGGCAACCTTCGTCATGGAGTCTGACCGGGTGGACCAGCAGATCAATGAGGATGCCCATCCCAAACCGGCGGCGAAGACTTCCAAGGCTCCGGTCAAGCATTAAGGGCAGCAAAATTTGCGCAGCGCAGTTTGCGGTAAACTGGCTGGCTTCCGTCCGGAGGGGTGCCGATGCGCCGGTTGATACTGTTCCTGCTGCTGTGTAGTTGCGTCGCGGTGACACAAGCCCAGAATTCCAGCGGCGTCGCGCCGTTCATTTCGGTCAATGCACCCGTCTTTGTGGTGACGCACGTCCGCGTCATTGATGGAACGGGTGCTGCCCCGCAGGATGACCAGGCGATCGTGATTGCCAACGGCAAAATCCAGTCCGTCGGACCGGCGGCAACGGCGCATGCGCCAGCGGGCGCGCAGCAGTTCGACCGCGCCGGCTACACCGTCATTCCCGGTCTGGTGGGAATGCACGATCATCTTTACTACACCGATTCGATTTCGGTACAACGCGGGACTGACGGCAAGATCGGCGAGCCCGGACTCTACGTCGCAGAAATTCCTTACACCGCGCCGCGACTTTATCTGGCGGCGGGGGTGACGACCTTGCGCACCACCGGAAGCGTGGAGCCGTACACCGATCTCAAGGTCAAGCAGCGCATTGACGCGAACCTGATGCCCGGCCCGAAGATCGATGCGACCGCGCCTTACCTGGAAGGCGCTCCCACGCTGTTCGCGCAGATGCATGAACTGACCGGCCCGGACGACGCGAAGCGGCTGGTGGATTACTGGGCCGCGGAGGGGATGACGTCGTTCAAGGCGTACATGAATATCACGCGCGAAGAATTGTCGGTGGCGATCCAGCAGGCGCATGAGCACAAGTTCAAGCTGACTGGACATCTCTGCTCGGTGACCTGGCATGAAGCCATCGCCCTGGGCATCGACGATCTGGAGCATGGCCCGGTCTTCACCGCTACGGACTTTGTCGCGGACAAGAAACCGGACGCTTGCCCGCAAGGGGCCGGCACTCGCGATAGTTGGATGAAGCTCGATGTCAACGGTCCCGAAGTGCAAGCGCTGATCCATGATCTGGTCGCCCATCATGTCGCGGTGACATCGACGCTGCCGGTGTTTGAGGCCTTCGTGCCGGGAAGGCCGAAGGTGGAACAGCGGGTGCTGGATGCCATGTCGTCGGAATCGGCGCAGAGTTATCTCATCGCACGCTCGCGGATTGCGATGGATTCGCCGTTTGCCGCGTTATTCAAGAAAGAGATGGATTTCGAACTGGCGTTCGTGAAGGCGGGCGGCCTGCTGCTCGCAGGTCCGGACCCAACCGGCAATGGCGCCACGCTTCCTGGATTTGGCAATCAGCGAGAAATTGAACTGCTGGTCGAGGCGGGATTCACTCCGGTCGAAGCCATCCGGATTGCCAGCGCGAATGACGCGCTCTTTCTCGGCAGGCAGGACCGCATCGGTACGCTCGCAGCCGGCAAAGATGCGGACTTTGTTCTCATCAAGGGCGATCCGTCCAAGAAAATCGACGACATCGAGAATGTCGAGACGGTGTTCAAGGACGGAGTTGGCTACGACTCAGGCAAGCTGATCGATAGTGTGCGCGGGCAGGTCGGAATTCACTAGAGATCCCGCAACGCGCGCAGACGGCGGTGCGGCAGAGGAACCCGTGCTTCCTTGACCCCCTTTCTCGCAGCCCCCTACAATCAAAGATTCTCCACCTGCACAGGGAAGGTCCATGCCGCTTCAGCTGTTTAATACTCTGTCTGGAAAAGTCGAGGAGTTCCATCCGCTGGAAGACAACCTGGTCCGCATGTACGCGTGCGGGCCCACGGTTTACGACTACGGCCACATCGGCAATTTCCGCACCTTCATCGTGGTGGACACGCTGCGCCGATTTCTGAAGCAGAGCGGTTACAAGGTGAAGCACGTGATGAACGTTACCGACGTGGATGACAAAATCATTCGCAACGCCGCCGCGGCCGGCGTGAGCGTGCAGGAGTACACCAAAAAGTTTAAGCGGGCGTTTCTGGAAGATGCCGACACGCTGAACATCGAGCATCCTGAATTCCTGGTGAATGCCACCGACCACATTCAAGAGATGGCACACTTCATCAAGGGCCTTGAGCAGAAGGGCTTTGCCTACCGCACCGAAGACGGCTCGTACTATTTCCGCATCGCAAAATTTCCCGAGTACGGCAAGCTCTCGAAGCGGGACTTCGCCGGCATGAACGATGGCGCGCGCGTGGACGTGGACGAATACGACAAGGACAACGCCCGCGACTTCGCGCTGTGGAAGGCGCCAAAACCGGGCGAGGCGAAATGGGAGACCGAGATCGGCCCCGGGCGTCCGGGCTGGCACATCGAGTGCTCGCAGATGTCGATGAAGTACCTCGGCGAGAGCTTCGACATCCACGCCGGCGGCGAAGACCTCATCTTTCCGCATCACGAAAACGAGATTGCGCAGTCGGAGGCGCTGACCGGCAAGCCCTTCGTCCATGTGTGGGTACATGCGCGCTTCCTGCTGGTGGAAGGCGAGAAGATGGCCAAGAGCGCGGGGAATTTCTTTACCGTCCGCGATCTTATTCTGATGGGACACAAGCCGTCGTCGATCCGGTTTCTGCTGATGTCGGTGCCTTACCGCAAGCAACTCAACTTCACCTTCGATGGGCTGACGCAGGCGGCCAATTCGGTGGAGCGCCTGCGCAACTTCAAGCTGCGGCTTCAGAGTTCGCAGTTCGCCGATGACAGAAACGTGATTATTGCCGAAATCGCGGAGAGGACTTCGGCCGAAATGCGCACCGCGCTTGACGATGACTTGAACACGGCGCGCGCGCTGGGCGCCATTTTCGACATGGTGAGGGACGTGAACGCCGCGGCCGATGCCGGAGAAGTGCGGCAGGGCGACATCGCTCAACTGCTAAGGGTGCTGGAAGAGTTCGACGAAATTTTCGCGGTGCTGAAAGACGACGATGCCGCCAAGGTGCGCGCCACCGTGGAATGGGCAAAGGCAGAAGGCCTGGCGGACAAGATCAGCGCGCAAACGGAAGAGTTGGCCAAGGCGGCGGCGCTATCCGACGCCGAGGTTGAACGGCTTGTCGCCGAGCACTCGCAGGCGCGCAAGAGCCGCGACTTCGCACGCTCCGATGCTATTCGCGCGGAGTTGGCGGAGAATGGCGTCATCCTGGAAAACACTAAAGATGGAGTGCGGTGGAAGAGGAAGTAGGGGTAAGGGATTGCTCATGCGTTGTTGTCTGAAATTGTCATTACGAGCGAAGCGAGGAGTCTGCTGTTGTTAGCTCTGGAACGACCGTTGAGGAAAAGCAGATCCCTCACGGCCTAAAGGCCGTTCGTGATGACAAAAATAGAAGCCTGACGGCGGCCCGCGCTCTTTTCGCGGAAGTGGGCGATAACCTCGTCACGGGAAATTGGCTTTACCTTGCCGCTTTTCAGATCGTCATAGCGGCTGTCGAGCATCTCCCGCGCTTGAAGCACTTCGTCGAAATACGCTGCCATTGCGTCCTCAACCAGGTCGTCAGTCCTGCGTCCGCTCTGCATGGACAGCTCTTTGAGTTTCTTTTCGGTCTCGGGGTTGAAGTGCACTTCCATGGCCTCAGAGTACGAGAAAAAACGCTGTCTGGCAACGGTCGAGGGAGCGTGGGTGCATCCTACACTTCCGATTCGAATTCTGGCAATCCCAGCTCTTGCTCACCCGGCTCGCGGGTGTGAACTTTTGCCGTCGTCACCAAGGCTACGGCGGCAATGATGACCACGCTGCCGGCAAACATGTAGCCATCGAAGCGCTCGTGCAGCACCAGCCATCCCAGAAAAACCGCGACGATGGGATTCACATAGGCGTACGTCGATACCTTCTGCGTGGGCACGTGCTTCAGCAACCAGATGTACGCGGTGTAACCAACCCACGAGCCAAAAATCACGAGGTAGAGCACGGCCATCAGCGCGCGCGAAGTCAGCACAATGCGATGCTGCTGCCCGAGAGCCAACGCTACCAGCGCGTTGCCGATCGCCGCAAAGCACATTTCCCACGCGGTGGCCGCGAAGGGATCAACTTTCATCCTCCACTTGCGCGACAGCACCGAGCCGATGGCCCAACTCATGGAAAAGAACAAGAGCGCGAAAGAAGCCACCAGTTGCCTGGTTCCGAGCGTATTGCGTTCGGCAAACTTCGGCCAGAAGAGAATGACAATGCCGGCAATGCCGAGCGCCAGGCCGATCATGCCGCGGCGCGAAAGCCGGTCTCCGCGGAAGACAAAGGTTTCCAGCACCATGAACCAGATGGGCGTGATGGCCACGATCAGTGCCGCCAGTCCGGTGGGCACCCATTGCTCCGCCCACGCCAGACCGCCGTTGCCGCCGACCAGCAACAGGCATCCGATGGCGGCCAGCCGCGCGGCTTCATTCCAGGTGATGCGGATTTTGCGGCCCATGACGGCACAGGCGGCCAGCATCAGCGGGCCGGCGATCAGAAATCGCAAAGCGCACATCACGTAAGAGGGAAGATGCTCGTCGTCGGCGATTCCAATGGCCAGGTAGGTTGAGCCCCAGAACACGTACACCAAGGCAAACGCGACGATCACTTGCAGGCGATGAGTGCGGTCGGTGGTCATGAAACCGCCCTAGCCGGCCGCCTTCTGGTCCTGTTTGCGTAACCGCTGTCCTGTGATCAAGACATAGTGAACGCCCGAAATGGTGGCGAAGGTGAAGGTTGCGTAGAGAAAAAACGTTTCCAGGTACAACACCCAGGGCTGGTGCAGCACTTGCGCCAGTACCACGAAGAAAACCGCTCCGATCTGAGAAGCGGTGCTCAGCTTGCCATAAATGCTGGGGCGAAAATCGCGAAACCCGACCGTGGCGTACAACACCACAGCGGTGGCGACGATGCACAGGTCGCGGCTGAAGACCAGGATGGTGTACTTCCACGGGATTTTCCTGACGAAGGAAAGCACCAGAAACAGCGAACTCAGCAGCAGTTTGTCGGCGATGGGATCCAGATATTGCCCGAGCATGGTCTGCTGTTGCAAGAGCCGTGCCAGCAGCCCGTCAAGGGCGTCGCTCAAGGCCGCCGCTACCAGAAGACCGAGCGCCCACCTCCACTGCCCATCAAACACCGTGATGATGACGAAGGGGATGAAGATGAGGCGCAAGAGTGTGATCTGGTTTGGCGCAGTCCAGAATTGGCTCTTCACGCGACGGCCCCGAAATGTTCTGCCCGATGTTGCACGCGCACCTTGCTATGGATCAGAGCCGCTTTAACACTGGCAAAGCGGCAGACCAACCAAACCTCAACCGGACGACTCTTGATTCTGACGGCTTTGTCTCCGGCTGGCAACCCGGTAATGGAATTGCTGAAGTATGGAGCTGTGCAATCGTCACCGCACGACTTCCGGTGATGCCCATCACAACACTCGAGACGGCAAACCAGTAGAGTCAGGCTTATCGGGCAGGTATCACCTCGTGGTGTTGCTGACCAAGTTCGTCATGCGCAGTCTGGAATTCGCCAATCGCCTTTTTCCGGCGCACCAGCCAAGTCATCTGCTGACCGGCAAGCGTGGCGAACTGGAAGCGTACCTGCACCTGCGGAGCCTGGGTTACACCATCGTCGCCAGCAACTTCCGTGTGCCCTATGACCGCGGCGAAATTGATCTGATTGGATGGGACGACGGCGTCCTCTGCTTCATCGAGGTGAAAACCCGAACCGACGCCGGGTTGGCGCCACCGGTGACGGCAGTTGACCGCAGCAAGAGGCGGCACATCTTATCGGTCGCTCGCCGATACGTCCGTCGGTTGCCCGGAGGCCGGCGGCCGCAGTGCCGCTTCGACATCGTCAGCATTATTCTGGAGGCGGGCGGCAGCAAGCCTGAGATCACGGTGCACAAAGGAGCGTTCACGTGGGATACCGACAAGCCGCGAAACTACTGGCGCCGGGACTTCCGCGATCGACGCTTCTGGCGGCGAAGATAATCGCTTTGGGATCGAGATCAGTTTCAGTATGCTATGCCGATTCAGTTCATCGACTCGCTTTTTAATTTGCCAGCCTAACCACGCACGACAGACGCTCGGCGACTGACTTGTCTGCATTTTGAAACTTGCGACACTACACAAATAGTCCAGAAATCTCTAAGTGGCGCCAGCTAGGTTCTTCTGCCGACTTTCGCGATTCGTACAGGAATGTGTCGCCGGAATCAATGCTGCAAGCAATTTTGCGAAACGGTTCGAACGCGGTAAACTGACTTTCACAGGTCACGTCTTACCGGTGTGATCCGTCTCCGGCCGGCAACGAAGGTTTGTTAAGCTCTTGAGACGGCTCAACGTAGGCGCGTAGCTCAGTTGGTTAGAGCGCTACCTTGACACGGTAGAGGTCAGGAGTTCGAGTCTCCTCGTGCCTACCATTCTTTTCTTACACTTACAGCCAAGAGTCCGCTGGCGCTTATGCACGTTAACGCACATTAAGCGCTGGCCGCCTTGGCTGCCTCGGGACGTACTGCCCGACGTACCATCTCCACTACCTTGCCCTGCGCCCGGCGGGCGTCTGCCGTGAACGCCTGTGCGTAGAGGCCCATGGTGGTGCCCGGATTCGCGTGGCGACACAACTCCTGCACGACCTTGATGTCCTCGCCGTTGGCCTTCAGCAGAGAGGCGAAGCTGCGCCGGAACGTGTGCCAGCCGATCGTCTTGGTGATGCCGAGCTTCCTTGCCAGGGGTTGGACGTGGCGCCTCAGGACCATGTGCGGCCAGTACGGTTTCTTCCCCCGGGAGCGATGGGAAGCGAATACCCAATCGTTGTCGGCACCGTAAGCCGAAGCCGCACGCCAAGCCGCCAGGTCCTCGAGCTGGTATGGGTGGAGTGGAACGAGCTTCTTCGAGATCTCGGTTTTTACCTTCCCGAGATGCCCTTTCACGATTCCCTTGGTGACCAAAGCAGTGCCGCGTTCGAAGTCAATGTCGCGCCATTGCAGAGCAAAGCCCTCGCTGATGCGCAGGCCGTTGCCGAACTCGATAGAGATGGCCGCGCACTCCCGTTTCGCAGCCGACACCCACAGCGCCTTGATTTCCCAAGGCTCCAGGATGTCGGGAATACGGCTCCGCTTACCGGTCTGCCTCACCAGCTTGACCGGGTTGTAGCCGATCGGCACGAACTCGTACCGCTGAGCATGGCCGAAAAGCGTGCTGAAGATATTGCGGATACGTTGTTTCGTTCCGTTCTCCAGGGGCTTCCGGGCCTTCTTCGTGCTCGTCAGCGTACTCAACCAGGCCTCGATCGCTACTGATTTGACGTCGAGCATGCGCGTGGTTTCCCACCGGGGGAGGATGAAAAGATTCAGCATGTCTTTGTAGTTCTGTTTTGTGGACCATGCCCGGCGCTCATTGGCATCGTTCAGTTCCACGTCCTTGAAATGCTGGGCTACGAGTCTGACGGTGGGTATTTGCGCCGCCGGGCTCATGTTGTTGATGGTCAGCCGCACCTGGTCCGCGGCTTTTTGGGCCTGGGATTCGGTTTTGTACTTCTCCGCGGTCCCAACTACGGCCTGTCGCTGAACGCGGCGGCCATCGTCGAGCGTTACGCGGTAACGCAGGACCCATTCGCTGGGGCCATGCGTGCGGCGTACTTTGAGCAGACTTCCTTTCTGATAACGTGCCCGTGAATTCATTGAATGCTCCGTGATTCACGGCACGGGTCGCACGGTGAGTTTACGCGGCCTCGCATCCAGGCATCAAGCTCGCTCAGTAGAAACAGCCAGCGCCGCCGTTGGCCGTCACCGCGAGGGTGTGCGGGCACTATTCCTTGGCGGGCAAGTTTCTTTAAGTGACGTTCTGACATGCGCAAGAACGGCGCCGCTTCACCAGCCTCGACGAATGGCTCAAGGACTGGAGGTACGGCGTTCATCGTTACGCCGATAACCTTGGTGGACGACATCATTGTTTCCGCAGCTCCAGCGGCTGTGACTCGGCAGGTGCGAAGATCATGATTGCTCCAGCGCGGGGCTGCCGCGCAAACACTAAGACTTACTCGGAAAGCGGGACAGCCATTCGTCGGCTGCGCATATTCCATTTGATTCGTCGAACTGGGCGCCGTAGTCTCGCAATGTGGTTTCAATGGTCTGGTGCCACAATATTTTCGAGAGGGTCAGGTAGTCTCGTGGATGAACCTCGAGCCATGCGTATGCAAAGCTATCCCTGAACCGATGAGGTGTAACCCACTTTCCGGCATGCTTCAATACAAGTTCAGAAACCATCTGACTCATAGCGCCGATGTCAAGGGGACCGCCGTCGCGGTTGACAAACAAAGTTTTCGTTCCCGTCGGTCCAACGAGCTTCGGACGATGGTTCTGGATGTAATCCCCCAGCAGCGGCACTAACGTACGTGGGAGGAAGCCGCGGACACTGCGACCTATCTTGGTCTCGTCTTCGCGGAAGAAAAATTGCCAGAAACATTGCTGTGGATCATGCGCCAGCGCCTCGTCCATCCAAGCCGGACGTGCAACGTGAATCATTTGGGGCACTCCAGCAAAAAAGAGGTTGTCTTCCTCAGGTGTACCCAGTCGGCATTCCCGTACATTTCGCTGACGCCACGCTAGGGTCAAGAAGAACCTGATGAGCAGTTCGTCATGCACGAGCCATGACGCTCGCGTCTGGTCGGCGGCCGTGCGCTCCCGGATTGCCTTGATACGGTCCGGCACTGTACAAAGCACATCGTATGGCAGACACTTCTGTGCCTTCCGTTGATGCCGCTCAGATGCACTGTCCTCGGGCAGCTCGTTAAGGAAGTTCCCGAGCCACCCCCAGTCGCGTTGCTTGTATTTGGGATGATGTCGAACAGCTGCATGTACCATCGAAAAATGGAGTATGAATTTCGAGGTGACATTTCGTTCATTCAATGACCAGTTCACGAATGCCAGCAACACTTCTTCGTTGAGAAGATCCACCAGGGTAGCAATCTTGGAGTAGCCGGCGATGTCTCTAGCAAAGCCGAATAAGCGTCTAATGCAATTTTCCAACAGCTCGGCACTTCCAGGCCGAAGGCGACCCCTTTTAGGTCGACCCGGGGCAAATTTCTGCTGTTTCCATTTCAGGAGTTCCAGCATCTCGCCTCTAAGCGGCTCGGGCATGTCACAGGTCCTGATTCCGTACTCACTCCGGTGCGGATGCAGGTTTAGGTTCGGTAACAGGTGCTCAAGGCCGGCGTTAACAACAGCTCTTCGGAAAGAGGCCTTGGCCCCTCGAACCGAGGTGTACCGGCGACCGCGCCGGATCATTGTCTCGCCCCAGCATTGGAGATCGGCATCGGCGAATGTGGCTGGCGATTTTCCCTTGATGATTGCGTGCTGCACGATGCTGGTGCGTGCGTCTCGCACCTTTTGTAATGCCTCGAAAATCGGCTGCCAAGACAGGATCAACTCTGCGTTGGCCGGCACCCAGCCCTGCTTCTCCGCGTATAGACGCAAGTGCCGCACTCGTTGGCAGTACCCGGTAACCGAGTTCCTCCTAGTCTCCTTATCGAAAACGCCTCGGACCCAGTCTTCCGCCCTTCCCACCTGTCCTGCCCGAGGCGTTTCCGATCAAGGCTAGCGACAATCCGCCCAGAACCTCGCCAGTGGCTCCTAGAACCGGTAGCTGGAAATTCTCCAAACTCGTCAATAGGGCCTATCGTATTGCAGTTGGAACCAGCCGGGAGGGCCTGACGGCCCGACATCTTGCAAGAAGGTCTGATGCTGATGTTCAAAGCGGGCAATCTCTGCCTCCTGTGTCAGTGTCATGGCAATCTCGTCAAGGCCGCGCAGCAGGCGGTGCCGGCGGAACGGTTCGATCTCGAAGCTTACTGAGAAGCCGCAATCAGCGGCGATGGTCTGGTTTTCAAGGTCGATGGTCAGTTCATACGGGCGTTTGGTTTGAGCATGCTCGGCAATCTGCTGCACCGTCGCTTCCTCGGCATCGATGAGCAACAGACCGTTGTTGCCTGCGTTAATGCGGAAGATGTCAGCGAAAGAAGGGGCAATGACGGCACGGATGCCGAATTCGGACAACGCCCAGGCCGCGTGCTCACGCGATGAGCCGCACCCGAAGTTCTTGCCGGTCACCAGAATGCTCGCGCAACGGTAGTGCTCCTGGTTGAGCACAAAGTCGTGGCGAGGTGTTCCATCTGGATGAAAGCGCCAATCAGAAAAAAGATACTCACCGAAGCCGGTCCGCTCGATGCGCTTCAAGTGCTGCTTGGGGATGATCTGGTCTGTATCGATGTTCTCGCGATGCAGCGGAGCCACAATGCCACGGTATTTGCGAAACGGTTCCATGCGCTAGTCCTTATATTGCCATTCCCGCACATCGACGAAATGCCCAGCCACGGCGGCGGCCGCGGCAACTGCGGGACTTACCAGATGGGTTCTGCCCTCGCGGCCCTGACGGCCCTCAAAGTTGCGGTTGCTGGTGGACGCGCAACGCTGCTTGGGCTCCAGAATGTCAGGATTCATTCCAAGGCACATCGAGCAGCCGGGCTCGCGCCACTGTGCTCCAGCATCGGTGAAGATGCTATCGAGCCCTTCGCGCTCGGCAGCCCGCTTCACTGCTTCCGAACCGGGAACGACCAGGACCGTCACGCCGTCGTGGACCTTGTGACCGCGCAGGACCTTGGCCGCAGAGCGAAGATCTTCCAGGCGACCATTGGTGCAGGAACCGATAAACACACGGTCGAGCGGGATGTCTTCTATGCGCGTGCCCGGCTGCAATCCCATGTAGTCCAGAGCAGCAATGATCGCTTTGCGCTCCGATTCATTGCGAGCGTCGTTCGGCCCCGGCACCTTGGCAGTGATCGGAACTGCCATCCCCGGGTTGGTACCCCAAGTAACGGTGGGCTCCAGCCGCGAGCCGTCGATGCCAATCTCATGATCAAACTGAGCGTTGTCATCTGTGACCAGCATTCGCCATTCAGCAACAGCCTTCGTCCAAGCTGCTCCGTTTGGCGCATAAGGGCGGTCACAGAGATAGTTAACTGTTGTTTCGTCGGGCGCCACCATGCCGGCGCGAGCGCCGCATTCGATGCTCATGTTGCACATTGTCATGCGCTCTTCCATTGTCAGACCACGGACTGCTTCGCCCGCGTATTCGATTACGTATCCCGTACCGCCGTCAGTACCAAGCCGCCGAATGATGTCGAGGATCAGATCCTTCGACGAAGTCCCGTCCGGCAGTGTGCCGGAAATCCAAATGCGCATGCTGCATGGCTTCTTCTGCGATACGCATTGTGTGGCCAACACATGCTCGACCTCCGAGGTGCCTACGCCGAACGCCAGCGCTCCGAAGGCGCCATGGGTGCTAGTGTGGCTGTCGCCGCAGACTACGGTCATGCCAGGTTGGGTGAGGCCCAACTCCGGCCCGATCACATGCACGATTCCCTGCCGGCCCGACCCGACGTCGAACAGCGGAATACCTGCACTATGGCAGTTGCGGCGAAGCGTCGTTATCTGTTGCGCGGCGATCTGGTCCTTAATCTGAAATCGTTCATCGGAGGTGGTCGGGATATTGTGGTCTATGGTCGCGAACGTGAGGTCCGGTCGGCGAACTTTGCGATTCGCCAGGCGTAAGCCCTCGAACGCCTGCGGGGATGTGACTTCATGCACGAGATGCAGGTCGATGTACAGCAACGTGGGCTCTCGCTCTCGCTCCAGCACTACGTGCGAGTCCCACACCTTCTCGAACAGCGTCTTCGGTTTGCGCATGTGCAATCTTTATACCGCGTGATAGGCCATCTGCCCTTGTAGTAAGTCAGCGACGGTTTCCACGACGGCCTTGCCAACCTGGTCGGTGCTGAAAGACGCGCGTTTGCGGCGACCGCCCAGGTCCGGCGTTACCAATCCGCGAGCGAGCGTCCGCTGAACCGACTCCGTGACTTGCTCAGCTTCTTCGCACATCCCGGCGGAATACTGCAACAGCATGGCCGCTGTCTGAATCGCTCCCAGCGGATTTGCCATCCCACGACCTGCGATGTCGGGCGCCGAGCCGTGTACCGGTTCGTAGAGAGCCACGCGGCCTCCGATGCTTGCCGACGCCAGCATGCCCAACGAGCCACAAATCACCGCGGCTTCGTCGGAGAGAATGTCGCCAAACAGGTTCTCGGTCAGGACGACATCGTAGCGTGTCGGAGTCGTCACCAGTTGCATGGCGAAC
This sequence comes from uncultured Acidobacteriaceae bacterium, assembly GCA_963798185.1. GTDB lineage: Bacteria > Acidobacteriota > Terriglobia > Terriglobales > Acidobacteriaceae > Bog-257. The sequence goes on along the minus strand of CAWCSJ010000040.1, from coordinate 27,052 downwards.
GAGTCAACATAAGCATGGTCGAGCTGAACGTCAGGATATTGCTTGCCGATCTCGCTGACCATACGCCGCCACAATTGCGAAGTTTCCAGCACGTTCGCCTTGTCCACCGATGTGACGTGCTGGTTGCGCTTGCGCGCCTCCTCAAAGGCAACGCGCGCTACCCGCTCGATTTCGTACAGCTCGTAGCGCATGGTATTGAACGCGGAGAGACCGTCGGTTTCAATCCCTCGTGGCTGCCCAAAATACAGTCCACCCAGCAACTCCCGCACGATCAGTATGTCAACGCCACGCACTACATCCTCGCGCAGTGGAGAACAATCGGCGATGACCTCGTAGGCCTTCACTGGCCGCAGGTTTGCGTATCCACCAAGCGCTTGCCGTAACGCAAGCAGGCCAGCTTCCGGACGCATTTGGCCGGTGCAGTGGTCGTACTTGCGAGCGCCCACTGCGCCCAGCAGTACAGCGTCCGATTCCATGCACGCAGAGAGCGTCCTCTCGGGCAGCGGTGTTCCGTCCTGCTCGATGGCAGCACCGCCGATGCGATATGAGTCAAAGCGGAAGGCGTAGCCGCAAACATCTGATACGGTTTGCAGAACCGCCATGGCGTGGCTCGTGACCTCCGGGCCAATGCCATCACCAGGCAACACGGCGATACGCATTTTCACTATGTCCTCATTTCCTGGGCAACTTGAGGCTGGCTCACATTGGAGCGCTGCGCGAACAGCATCGACAGCAGGTCCTGCTCATATACGTGCTTCTTTCGGTCCGCCAGCCGGGTAAATTCGCTGTAAACGCGATTGATCTCCTCACCCGAAAGCTCGTATCCCATCTCTTTGAACTTGTAAGCGAGCGCGTGCCGGCCTGAGTGCTTTCCCAGCACAATGCGGTCCGGCGGCACGCCAACCGTTTCCGGCGTCATGATTTCGTAGCACAACGGGTTGTTAAGCACACCGTGCTGATGAATCCCGGCCTCGTGGGCGAACGCATTACGGCCGACGATCGCCTTGTTGGGCTGCGTCTCGAAGCCCAGGATCTTCGACAGCAGACGGCTGCTGGAGTGAATCTCGTCATGGCGAATGCCGGTTTCGACCGCATAGCGGTCCTTGCGAACATGCAGGACCATCGCGATCTCTTCGAGCGCGGCGTTTCCAGCCCTCTCGCCGATGCCGTTCACCGTGCATTCCACCTGACGCGCGCCAGCCTCGATGCCGGCCAGCGAGTTGGCCACCGCTAAGCCCAGATCGTTGTGGCAGTGAACTGAAATGGTGACATGTTCGGCGTTCTGCAGCCGCTGCCGGAGAGTACGGATGAGTTCCGCGAACTCTACCGGAGTGGTGTAGCCGACGGTGTCCGGAATGTTCAGCGTTGTCGCTCCCGCCTCGACCGCAGCCTGCAGCACTTCGCACAAAAAGTTCACATCGGAGCGGGTTGCGTCTTCGGGAGAGAATTCGACATCGGCACAGAATGAGCGCGCGTAAGCCACCATCTGGGCCGCTTGCCGCAAGGCTTCCTCCCGTCCGATCTTGAGCTTGAATGCGAGGTGAATATCGGACGTCGCAAGGAAGGTATGAATTCGAGGGCGCGACGAGCACCGCACCGCTTCCCATGCCACTTTGATGTCCTTCTCGACGCACCGCGCCAGGCCAGCGATGATCGGCCCTTCCACCTCGGTCGCCACCCGGCGGACGGCGTCGGCGTCACCCGTGGAGGCAATCGGAAATCCAGCCTCAATAATGTCCACCCCGAGCCGTTGGAGTTTGCGCGCGAGCACCAACTTCTCCTCGGTGTTCATGCTGCACCCGGGGGCCTGCTCGCCATCGCGCAGTGACGTATCGAAGATCAATACCCGCTCCCGCTCCATGCAACCCCTCTCGTAGCTCAATTCCTAGAAGCTAAGGGCTAATGGAGCAATTAGTCCAATTAATAATAATTGTGTCTGCATTAGAAACCGTGATTAAATAAGCTATGCAAGGCCGCGCCCTGAAAAGAGAGTACTGATGGAGCTATTCCAACTGGAGACATTTCTGGCGGTGGCGCGGGAGAAGAGCTTCTCGCGGGCGGCGGCGCGCCTTCACCGCACCCAGTCGGCCGTTAGCCAGACCATCTCAAAACTTGAGGACAGCCTGGGGGAGAAACTCTTTGACCGCTCGTCGCGCGACGGGGCGCTCACCGATGCTGGGCGCACTCTGGTTACCTATGCGGAAGCGTTGCTCAACGTGCGCGAGGAAGCCCGCGACGCCCTGAAGGAACTGCGGATGCTGCACCAGGGAAAGCTTTCGATCGCGGCTAACGAATTCACCTCGCGCTATCTCCTGCCGGTGCTGCATCGTTTTCATCGCATGCATCCCATGATCCGCATAGAGGTGCGGCGTGGGCTCGCACGCGAGATACCTACCAGCGTCCTCAATCACAATGTCGAGTTCGGGGTCGTATCCTTTCGCCCCGAGGACGAGCAGTTGACTTCGCTGGTGCTCTATCGCGACGAACTGGCGCTGATCGTTTACCCCGGCCATCCGCTGGCACAGGCCAAGGCGGTCGGCATCAAGGACCTGGGCGCAGAGTCGTTCGTTGCCCATAGTGTGCTATCGCCTTATCGCGAGCGCGTGATCCAGGCTTTCAAGAAGCACCGTACGCTGCTGCACATGAACATCGAACTGCCGACCATCGAGGACATCAAGCACTTCGTGCGAATGGAGAACGGCGTGGCCCTGGTGCCGCTAATCGCAGTCGAGCAGGAAATCCGGCGTGGCGATGTGGTCCATGTTCCGGTGCGGGAGTTGGCTTTCGAACGCAAGTTACGCATCGTGCATCGTAGTGAAACCGTCCTCACTCATGCGGGACAAGCGTTCCTCAACACCTGCCGATCGATGGCAAAGGCGGCCGGAGCGCGGTACATGCTGCAGCCCGAGCATTAGGCTATCGCTGATCCGGAAGCTGGTTTGGCAAGCATTGGGCTCCCGGCGCTTAAGACGTCAGCTTAATCGGAGGGAATAGGCGGCTCCGGAAAATAGGTTGGTGCCCGCAAAGCTAGCGATTTGTGCCCGGATAACGTCCTACCCTGACCTGTGACTTGTCCGGTTTGATTGTCTCAAGCGTGACGGCCTCAAGCGTTTACTGCAGTCAGTTCATAGCCGAGTTGTTTGGCCTTGGCGGTTAAGCTTTTGATGCGCTGCTGAAGATAGCGATTTTCGTAGGCGGCTGCGCCTTCGTCGACATATGGCTGGCCCCAGCGCAGCAGCCGGTAAATGAGGGTGGCCAACTTCCTCGCGGTGGCGAACACCGCAACATCTCCGCCCAGCCGTTGGGCGAGCTTGCGATAGTACGCTCCCAGGGCTGTCTGGCTGTGACGCAGCGAAAGCGCCGCCATGCGCAAGGCAGCCGCCACCCGCGTGCTCGCGCTGTTCCGCTTTTTCTTTTTCAGTGGTTTGCCCCCGCTGCTTGGCACACGGGGCGCCAAGGTGACGTGGGCCACGAACTCCTTCTCCGTAGGGAAGCGGCTAAGATCGGGGCCGTATTCGCTCAGCACCACTTCCACCGTTTCCACCCCGAGGGCATCGATTTGCGTGATATCGACGCCGCTCATGCGGTATAACGCCTGCCGCTTCGACTCCTGCCCGCGTTTTTTGATTGCCTTAGTCTTGTTGGCGTTGTGCAGAGGCGGCGCCGTTTGTCCCTGCTGCCCTGGCTCTTCCATCTCCCCCAGTTGCCGCAGGATTTCCTGCTCATAGGCGGCGATCCGCTGCTGCACCGCGTCGTACATCTTGAGCGCTTGCTGCAGGCTGAACAGGTGATCCTCCCGCCAGTGTCCGGTCAATTGCTCCGCGATTTCCTGCTGGGTTTTGCTGCAGCGTCGATCGCGCAGCTGGGCCAACTTCTGGGCATCACGTTCTCCTGCGGCGATGGCGCGCAGCATGGCCATTCCCGTCACCCCATCGATGTCGGACACCGCACGGTGCACGCGTACGTTCATCTGGTCCAGGCTCTTCTGCATCCTCCGCAGCCAATCCCCACTCTCCGCCACCAGGTTGGCTTTATCCCGCACCAGGGTTCGCAGCATGCATACCGCTTCCTCGGGTCGGAAGGAACCCCGCAGCAGTCCGCAACTGTGCAGCCGCTGAATCCACTCGCAATCGCTGGGATCGGTTTTCTTGTCCCGCCCCGGCACCCGCGCCAGTTGCCGTGTGTCCACCAGCAGCACCTGCAAAGCTTGCGCTTCTAACACCTCGTGGGGAGCAATCCAATAAACTCCCGTGCTTTCCATCGCCACTGACTCTACCTGACGTGCCTTCAGCCACCCCGCCAGGCGCAGCAATTCTGCCGTCGTCGCTCCGAAGCTGGCTATTTCTCGACCGCTCCCATCCCGCGTCGGAGCACACACCCAGTGCCGCTCACTCCCCAGATCGATTCCCGCCACGTTGCGACGAATGATAGGCAAACCCTGGAGTTGTCTTCTGCTGCTTTCACCGGTCTCACTATCCTCTCTTCCTGGCATCTTTCCTCCCTTTCTGAGCACGTCCGCCCAGGTTGGCCGTTTGTGGATTCTGACCTAGGGGAGAGCCATGAAAGCCTCGCCAATGTTCAATTGCCTTCCTGGAACCATGCTTTCTTAGCGGCATATGCACGAATGGAGTTAGGGTCGTAGCTGCGGCCGCGCTCTCTTGAACGATACCGCTGACCTTGCCGCAAGTCACAGATTATTCAATCCGGTTCAACGGTGGCCCCGAACCTCGCCAGTGGCTCCTAGAACCGGTAGCTGGAAATTCTCCAAACTCGTCAATAGGGCCTATCGTATTGCAGTTGGAACCAGCCGGGAGGGCCTGACGGCCCGACATCTTGCAAGAAGGTCTGATGCTGATGTTCAAAGCGGGCAATCTCTGCCTCCTGTGTCAGTGTCATGGCAATCTCGTCAAGGCCGCGCAGCAGGCGGTGCCGGCGGAACGGTTCGATCTCGAAGCTTACTGAGAAGCCGCAATCAGCGGCGATGGTCTGGTTTTCAAGGTCGATGGTCAGTTCATACGGGCGTTTGGTTTGAGCATGCTCGGCAATCTGCTGCACCGTCGCTTCCTCGGCATCGATGAGCAACAGACCGTTGTTGCCTGCGTTAATGCGGAAGATGTCAGCGAAAGAAGGGGCAATGACGGCACGGATGCCGAATTCGGACAACGCCCAGGCCGCGTGCTCACGCGATGAGCCGCACCCGAAGTTCTTGCCGGTCACCAGAATGCTCGCGCAACGGTAGTGCTCCTGGTTGAGCACAAAGTCGTGGCGAGGTGTTCCATCTGGATGAAAGCGCCAATCAGAAAAAAGATACTCACCGAAGCCGGTCCGCTCGATGCGCTTCAAGTGCTGCTTGGGGATGATCTGGTCTGTATCGATGTTCTCGCGATGCAGCGGAGCCACAATGCCACGGTATTTGCGAAACGGTTCCATGCGCTAGTCCTTATATTGCCATTCCCGCACATCGACGAAATGCCCAGCCACGGCGGCGGCCGCGGCAACTGCGGGACTTACCAGATGGGTTCTGCCCTCGCGGCCCTGACGGCCCTCAAAGTTGCGGTTGCTGGTGGACGCGCAACGCTGCTTGGGCTCCAGAATGTCAGGATTCATTCCAAGGCACATCGAGCAGCCGGGCTCGCGCCACTGTGCTCCAGCATCGGTGAAGATGCTATCGAGCCCTTCGCGCTCGGCAGCCCGCTTCACTGCTTCCGAACCGGGAACGACCAGGACCGTCACGCCGTCGTGGACCTTGTGACCGCGCAGGACCTTGGCCGCAGAGCGAAGATCTTCCAGGCGACCATTGGTGCAGGAACCGATAAACACACGGTCGAGCGGGATGTCTTCTATGCGCGTGCCCGGCTGCAATCCCATGTAGTCCAGAGCAGCAATGATCGCTTTGCGCTCCGATTCATTGCGAGCGTCGTTCGGCCCCGGCACCTTGGCAGTGATCGGAACTGCCATCCCCGGGTTGGTACCCCAAGTAACGGTGGGCTCCAGCCGCGAGCCGTCGATGCCAATCTCATGATCAAACTGAGCGTTGTCATCTGTGACCAGCATTCGCCATTCAGCAACAGCCTTCGTCCAAGCTGCTCCGTTTGGCGCATAAGGGCGGTCACAGAGATAGTTAACTGTTGTTTCGTCGGGCGCCACCATGCCGGCGCGAGCGCCGCATTCGATGCTCATGTTGCACATTGTCATGCGCTCTTCCATTGTCAGACCACGGACTGCTTCGCCCGCGTATTCGATTACGTATCCCGTACCGCCGTCAGTACCAAGCCGCCGAATGATGTCGAGGATCAGATCCTTCGACGAAGTCCCGTCCGGCAGTGTGCCGGAAATCCAAATGCGCATGCTGCGTGGCTTCTTCTGCGATACGCATTGTGTGGCCAACACATGCTCGACCTCCGAGGTGCCTACGCCGAACGCCAGCGCTCCGAAGGCGCCATGGGTGCTAGTGTGGCTGTCGCCGCAGACTACGGTCATGCCAGGTTGGGTGAGGCCCAACTCCGGCCCGATCACATGCACGATTCCCTGCCGGCCCGACCCGACGTCGAACAGCGGAATACCTGCACTATGGCAGTTGCGGCGAAGCGTCGTTATCTGTTGCGCGGCGATCTGGTCCTTAATCTGAAATCGTTCATCGGAGGTGGTCGGGATATTGTGGTCTATGGTCGCGAACGTGAGGTCCGGTCGGCGAACTTTGCGATTCGCCAGGCGTAAGCCCTCGAACGCCTGCGGGGATGTGACTTCATGCACGAGATGCAGGTCGATGTACAGCAACGTGGGCTCTCGCTCTCGCTCCAGCACTACGTGCGAGTCCCACACCTTCTCGAACAGCGTCTTCGGTTTGCGCATGTGCAATCTTTATACCGCGTGATAGGCCATCTGCCCTTGTAGTAAGTCAGCGACGGTTTCCACGACGGCCTTGCCAACCTGGTCGGTGCTGAAAGACGCGCGTTTGCGGCGACCGCCCAGGTCCGGCGTTACCAATCCGCGAGCGAGCGTCCGCTGAACCGACTCCGTGACTTGCTCAGCTTCTTCGCACATCCCGGCGGAATACTGCAACAGCATGGCCGCTGTCTGAATCGCTCCCAGCGGATTTGCCATCCCACGACCTGCGATGTCGGGCGCCGAGCCGTGTACCGGTTCGTAGAGAGCCACGCGGCCTCCGATGCTTGCCGACGCCAGCATGCCCAACGAGCCACAAATCACCGCGGCTTCGTCGGAGAGAATGTCGCCAAACAGGTTCTCGGTCAGGACGACATCGTAGCGTGTCGGAGTCGTCACCAGTTGCATGGCGAACGAGTCAACATAAGCATGGTCGAGCTGAACGTCAGGATATTGCTTGCCGATCTCGCTGACCATACGCCGCCACAATTGCGAAGTTTCCAGCACGTTCGCCTTGTCCACCGATGTGACGTGCTGGTTGCGCTTGCGCGCCTCCTCAAAGGCAACGCGCGCTACCCGCTCGATTTCGTACAGCTCGTAGCGCATGGTATTGAACGCGGAGAGACCGTCGGTTTCAATCCCTCGTGGCTGCCCAAAATACAGTCCACCCAGCAACTCCCGCACGATCAGTATGTCAACGCCACGCACTACATCCTCGCGCAGTGGAGAACAATCGGCGATGACCTCGTAGGCCTTCACTGGCCGCAGGTTTGCGTATCCACCAAGCGCTTGCCGTAACGCAAGCAGGCCAGCTTCCGGACGCATTTGGCCGGTGCAGTGGTCGTACTTGCGAGCGCCCACTGCGCCCAGCAGTACAGCGTCCGATTCCATGCACGCAGAGAGCGTCCTCTCGGGCAGCGGTGTTCCGTCCTGCTCGATGGCAGCACCGCCGATGCGATATGAGTCAAAGCGGAAGGCGTAGCCGCAAACATCTGATACGGTTTGCAGAACCGCCATGGCGTGGCTCGTGACCTCCGGGCCAATGCCATCACCAGGCAACACGGCGATACGCATTTTCACTATGTCCTCATTTCCTGGGCAACTTGAGGCTGGCTCACATTGGAGCGCTGCGCGAACAGCATCGACAGCAGGTCCTGCTCATATACGTGCTTCTTTCGGTCCGCCAGCCGGGTAAATTCGCTGTAAACGCGATTGATCTCCTCACCCGAAAGCTCGTATCCCATCTCTTTGAACTTGTAAGCGAGCGCGTGCCGGCCTGAGTGCTTTCCCAGCACAATGCGGTCCGGCGGCACGCCAACCGTTTCCGGCGTCATGATTTCGTAGCACAACGGGTTGTTAAGCACACCGTGCTGATGAATCCCGGCCTCGTGGGCGAACGCATTACGGCCGACGATCGCCTTGTTGGGCTGCGTCTCGAAGCCCAGGATCTTCGACAGCAGACGGCTGCTGGAGTGAATCTCGTCATGGCGAATGCCGGTTTCGACCGCATAGCGGTCCTTGCGAACATGCAGGACCATCGCGATCTCTTCGAGCGCGGCGTTTCCAGCCCTCTCGCCGATGCCGTTCACCGTGCATTCCACCTGACGCGCGCCAGCCTCGATGCCGGCCAGCGAGTTGGCCACCGCTAAGCCCAGATCGTTGTGGCAGTGAACTGAAATGGTGACATGTTCGGCGTTCTGCAGCCGCTGCCGGAGAGTACGGATGAGTTCCGCGAACTCTACCGGAGTGGTGTAGCCGACGGTGTCCGGAATGTTCAGCGTTGTCGCTCCCGCCTCGACCGCAGCCTGCAGCACTTCGCACAAAAAGTTCACATCGGAGCGGGTTGCGTCTTCGGGAGAGAATTCGACATCGGCACAGAATGAGCGCGCGTAAGCCACCATCTGGGCCGCTTGCCGCAAGGCTTCCTCCCGTCCGATCTTGAGCTTGAATGCGAGGTGAATATCGGACGTCGCAAGGAAGGTATGAATTCGAGGGCGCGACGAGCACCGCACCGCTTCCCATGCCACTTTGATGTCCTTCTCGACGCACCGCGCCAGGCCAGCGATGATCGGCCCTTCCACCTCGGTCGCCACCCGGCGGACGGCGTCGGCGTCACCCGTGGAGGCAATCGGAAATCCAGCCTCAATAATGTCCACCCCGAGCCGTTGGAGTTTGCGCGCGAGCACCAACTTCTCCTCGGTGTTCATGCTGCACCCGGGGGCCTGCTCGCCATCGCGCAGTGACGTATCGAAGATCAATACCCGCTCCCGCTCCATGCAACCCCTCTCGTAGCTCAATTCCTAGAAGCTAAGGGCTAATGGAGCAATTAGTCCAATTAATAATAATTGTGTCTGCATTAGAAACCGTGATTAAATAAGCTATGCAAGGCCGCGCCCTGAAAAGAGAGTACTGATGGAGCTATTCCAACTGGAGACATTTCTGGCGGTGGCGCGGGAGAAGAGCTTCTCGCGGGCGGCGGCGCGCCTTCACCGCACCCAGTCGGCCGTTAGCCAGACCATCTCAAAACTTGAGGACAGCCTGGGGGAGAAACTCTTTGACCGCTCGTCGCGCGACGGGGCGCTCACCGATGCTGGGCGCACTCTGGTTACCTATGCGGAAGCGTTGCTCAACGTGCGCGAGGAAGCCCGCGACGCCCTGAAGGAACTGCGGATGCTGCACCAGGGAAAGCTTTCGATCGCGGCTAACGAATTCACCTCGCGCTATCTCCTGCCGGTGCTGCATCGTTTTCATCGCATGCATCCCATGATCCGCATAGAGGTGCGGCGTGGGCTCGCACGCGAGATACCTACCAGCGTCCTCAATCACAATGTCGAGTTCGGGGTCGTATCCTTTCGCCCCGAGGACGAGCAGTTGACTTCGCTGGTGCTCTATCGCGACGAACTGGCGCTGATCGTTTACCCCGGCCATCCGCTGGCACAGGCCAAGGCGGTCGGCATCAAGGACCTGGGCGCAGAGTCGTTCGTTGCCCATAGTGTGCTATCGCCTTATCGCGAGCGCGTGATCCAGGCTTTCAAGAAGCACCGTACGCTGCTGCACATGAACATCGAACTGCCGACCATCGAGGACATCAAGCACTTCGTGCGAATGGAGAACGGCGTGGCCCTGGTGCCGCTAATCGCAGTCGAGCAGGAAATCCGGCGTGGCGATGTGGTCCATGTTCCGGTGCGGGAGTTGGCTTTCGAACGCAAGTTACGCATCGTGCATCGTAGTGAAACCGTCCTCACTCATGCGGGACAAGCGTTCCTCAACACCTGCCGATCGATGGCAAAGGCGGCCGGAGCGCGGTACATGCTGCAGCCCGAGCATTAGGCTATCGCTGATCCGGAAGCTGGTTTGGCAAGCATTGGGCTCCCGGCGCTTAAGACGTCAGCTTAATCGGAGGGAATAGGCGGCTCCGGAAAATAGGTTGGTGCCCGCAAAGCTAGCGATTTGTGCCCGGATAACGTCCTACCCTGACCTGTGACTTGTCCGGTTTGATTGTCTCAAGCGTGACGGCCTCAAGCGTTTACTGCAGTCAGTTCATAGCCGAGTTGTTTGGCCTTGGCGGTTAAGCTTTTGATGCGCTGCTGAAGATAGCGATTTTCGTAGGCGGCTGCGCCTTCGTCGACATATGGCCGGCCCCAGCGCAGCAGCCGGTAAATGAGGGTGGCCAACTTCCTCGCGGTGGCGAACACCGCAACATCTCCGCCCAGCCGTTGGGCGAGCTTGCGATAGTACGCTCCCAGGGCTGTCTGGCTGTGACGCAGCGAAAGCGCCGCCATGCGCAAGGCAGCCGCCACCCGCGTGCTCGCGCTATTCCGCTTTTTCTTTTTCAGTGGTTTGCCCCCGCTGCTTGGCACACGGGGCGCCAAGGTGACGTGGGCCACGAACTCCTTCTCCGTAGGGAAGCGGCTAAGATCGGGGCCGTATTCGCTCAGCACCACTTCCACCGTTTCCACCCCGAGGGCATCGATTTGCGTGATATCGACGCCGCTCATGCGGTATAACGCCTGCCGCTTCGACTCCTGCCCGCGTTTTTTGATTGCCTTAGTCTTGTTGGCGTTGTGCAGAGGCGGCGCCGCTTGTCCCTGCTGCCCTGGCTCTTCCATCTCCCCTAGTTGCCGCAGGATTTCCTGCTCATAGGCGGCGATCCGCTGCTGCACCGCGTCGTACATCTTGAGCGCTTGCTGCAGGCTGAACAGGTGATCCTCCCGCCAGTGTCCGGTCAATTGCTCCGCGATTTCCTGCTGGGTTTTGCTGCAGCGTCGATCGCGCAGCTGGGCCAACTTCTGGGCATCACGTTCTCCTGCGGCGATGGCGCGCAGCATGGCCATTCCCGTCACCCCATCGATGTCGGACACCGCACGGTGCACGCGTACGTTCATCTGGTCCAGGCTCTTCTGCATCCTCCGCAGCCAATCCCCACTCTCCGCCACCAGGTTGGCTTTATCCCGCACCAGGGTTCGCAGCATGCATACCGCTTCCTCGGGTCGGAAGGAACCCCGCAGCAGTCCGCAACTGTGCAGCCGCTGAATCCACTCGCAATCGCTGGGATCGCGTTTTCTTGTCCCGCCCCGGCACCCGCGCCAGTTGCCGTGTGTCCACCAGCAGCACCTGCAAAGCTTGCGCTTCTAACACCTCGTGGGGAGCAATCCAATAAACTCCCGTGCTTTCCATCGCCACTGACTCTACCTGACGTGCCTTCAGCCACCCCGCCAGGCGCAGCAATTCTGCCGTCGTCGCTCCGAAGCTGGCTATTTCTCGACCGCTCCCATCCCGCGTCGGAGCACACACCCAGTGCCGCTCACTCCCCAGATCGATTCCCGCCACGTTGCGACGAATGACAGGCAAACCCTGGAGTTGTCTTCGGCTGCTTTCACCGGTCTCACTATCCTCTCTTCCTGGCATCTTTCCTCCCTTTCTGAGCACGTCCGCCCAGGTTGGCCGTTTGTGGATTCTGACCTAGGGGAGAGCCATGAAAGCCTCGCCAATGTTCAATTGCCTTCCTGGAACCATGCTTTCTTAGCGGCATATGCACGAATGAAGTTAGGGTCGTAGCTGCGGCCGCGCTCTCTTGAACGATACCGCTGACCTTGCCGCAAGTCACAGATTATTCAATCCGGTTCAACGGTGGCCCCGCTTTCTTGGGACTTGGGGCGTGTCGTCCGCTCTCAGCCGGCGGTTTGCCGACTATACCGCCGAGTGGATTCCGGTCACCCGCTTGTGGTTCTGGTTCGTGCGAGAGGAATCCTAATTTCCGAGGGGCTCGTTATACTTCCGCAATGGCCAACGGCAAGCACGGAAAGGCAAGAAGCGCTGACAGGAAGCCGCACGATTACTCGGGACCCATTTTTTCGAGAATGGCTTTGTAGGGCGGGTCTGAGCGGTAGTCAGCGTATCCTGGAGCCACTGTACATCTGTAACTGCTTGCCTTTAACAGTGTAATTATTTCATCAGCTTGCCTTCTCATTCTGAGCCGCAAGCCCACATCGTATTGCCGCTTCAAGCGTATCGATGTTTATATCTTTTAGAGCTTTGAACCGAATGCAATATCCGGTCACGCTCGCCTTGCCTAGTTTTTTCCCATACGTTTTGGCTAAGTGCTTCTTATCTTTGAGACCAAGGATATAGACAGAGATTCCCGTTTTGTTTGCGCTCACACCAATTTGAAAAAACTCTCTACTTTTCCCACTGGCATATTTTATTGTGTGAAATCCATATCCTATCGTAGGGTTAGAAACAGTCTGGGTTTTGCTGTTTTTACCATCGAAGAACCATAATTTGCATCCTGGTGACACTTGAAGTGTGATCCGGTGCAGCTTTTGGATGTCACTGCGTTTTGGTTCAGGTTGGCTGGTAATATACTTCTTGATTTCTTCTTGTACGCTCATATGTTTCGCTCCCTAGAACCGCGCACGGGATTATACGACGTTTAATCCTTCTCTCACCTCTCCCGATTCAGCTGAAACTGCCGCATCCGGTGCTTCTTCTTAACATCCGGCCAGATGGTAATGCCGGAGCACGTCCATCTGCTCATCAGTCACGGTCATTGTGGACTTCAGTGAGTCGAGCGGAAAGACGAAGGTTACTGTTACGGAGGTAGGGCTTCCACTGATCGTGAAGATCCTGTCCAGGGTTGCCTGGGATCAACAGTTCGACAAGATTGAGGGTTTACTTTGAGGGACGCCGGGCTCTTATCAGTGGCAGAACTTCGAGTAGCCGACTTCTCGTCCAAGTGATTTTGCCCCCGACAGGACGTCGCCAAACCGCTGCAAGGTTTCAGGCGGTGAGCCCTACCAATCGTCTTGCCGTTGGAACGCAGAGCTGTGCACCTGGTTCGGGACCAGGGGTCGGAGGTTCAAATCCTCTCTCCCCGACCAGCAACTTACGGCAGTGGCGAACACCTAGAAGCCGACCCATCTGGCTTTTGCCCAGGTGCTCTAGCGCTCGAACGCGCATAAACACTGCAGTGAGTGCTTGTCGAGCAGTGCAAGACCGTCTACAAAGTCGACCACAATGCTGTGATGGAAAAACCAAATGCTCAGCAAACTCCTAAGCTGTTGAATCGAGGATTCTGCAACTCGCGAAGATTGGTGATTGCATCGCTGTAGGCAAAGTGGTATAAATTCGTCCGCCAGGCTGGCGATTTCCCAAGAATTAACCGTCTTTACTACCTTCCTTCCGAAGGAACACCTGCGGGCAACTTCGCAACATCCAGGGAGAAGTTCATGAGTCGCTGTGTCAGAGTTCTGTTAGCTGGCTGGGCCGCATTGTGCATAGTTGGTGTTGCGCAAGCCGCAAGCGGGAAAGCAGCCGCGTCCCCGAGCACGACAACGCCCGCTCGCAACCCCGGCGTGGCCCACCCCAACATTCTCTTCGTCATCATGGACGACGTCGGCATCGATCAGATGTCCAGCTTCGGCTATGGCGGGCCGGTGCCTCCCAAGATGCCGGTGATTGACACCATCGCATTTCAGGGCATCCGGTTTCGTAACACCTGGTCGATGCCGGAGTGCTCGCCTGCACGCGCTGCCTTTTTCACCGGGCGCTGGCCGCTGCGCAGCAACATCTTTCAGGCGATAGGAGCGAACGACCTGAACAACTCGCAGGTTGCGACCTGGGAGATTACTCCGCCGAAGCTGTTAGCTGTTGCGCATTATGACAGCGCCCTGGTTGGCAAGTTCCACCTCGGTGGGCCGGAGAACAACGAGGCGGGCGACGGCGCGCCTGCTTCCGTCGGTTTCAGCGACTTTTACGGGTGGACCGGCGGTCTGCCGGCGTCCATCGATCGTAATGCCGGATTGGTCGGGCCCGGGCTGCCAACGGACAAGTACGCATGCGGATTCGTTCCCGACGCTACACATCAAGGCTCCGATTCCGGGGCATGCTACATCGCGAAGCCGGCAGGCTGCATGGAGTTCTCGGGAAATAATCCGGTGGGCGACTCTGTCGGATTGCAGTGTCTGACCCGTGGCGGGGTGTTAGTACCGAGCGAAACCTGCCAGGCCTCCCCACCGCCTTTCATCAATTTCTACAAGCAGAACGCCCACTACGTATCGCCGCTGGTTATCAACCGCGACGGACAGGTGGATCCAGTTGATCTAACGGACCCGCGCACCCGCGGGTTCCGCGCGACCATTGAAGTGAACGCCGCCATTGACTGGATCAACCGCCACACGGGGGGCCCGAATCCGTGGATGGCAACGGTCTCCTTCAGTATCGACCACACTCCGCTCCAGCCTCCGCCCGGTGTGCTGGTATCGCCGGAAACCCGGGCACTGTTGCAGGGTATCGGTGCGGGAACCGACTGTACCAGCGTGCCGGCCCTCCACGTCCTTTCGGACGCGATGATCGAAGCGATGGACACCGAATTCGGGCGACTGCTGGTCGAGACCGGCCTGGCGACCCGAGATGGCAAGGGCAACCTGGTTTACGACCCTGGCGCAACCAACACCGTCATCGTGATTGTCGGCGACAACGGCTCACTGGCACAAACCGTGAAGCCGCCGTTTGACCCTACTCGCGCCAAAGCCACCGCATATCAAACCGGTGTCTGGGTTCCCCTGATTGTGGCCGGCCCCATGGTCGTCCAGCCCGGGCGCCAGGTGGACGCGATGGTCAACGAGGTGGACATGTTCCAGCTTTTCGGCGAAATCGCCGGCATCGACGTCCACCGTGCCGTACCCCGGCCGATCGATTCGTACCCGATGATGCCGTATCTCATCAATCCCAATCAGCCCGCTCTGCGGCCATATAACTTCACTCAGGGTGGCCTCAATCTTCAGAAAAATGGCGCCCACAATCCCCCATGCGTGTTTCAGGGCTCACCGTCACAGTGCTCACAAACGCCGGTGTCCCATAGCGTGTGCAATGACAATGGAGGCACTTGGTGGGGCCCTGGCGGGGATCCCGGCACATACGGTGGCGGCCTTGCCGAGTGCTGGCAGGTGAACCAGGTCATCTGGAAAAACGAGGCTGCCAACTATTCCATCGAGAAGGTCACCCAGAACCCACAGATGGCCAAAGCCGTGCGTAACCAGCACTACAAGCTGGTGCGCGATCAGTGGCTCGACTATGACATCCAGACCGACGGACCCGTCCAGGTAGTCTCCACAGAGTTTTATCGGGTGAATGAGGACGAGCCTCTTCCGCTAATCGACAGAGTTGAATTGAATCTGCTTCTCCGCGGCCTTAACCATGAGGAGCAAATGAACTTCGACATGTTGCAGAGCCAGATGCAGGCGGTGCTCGCCTCTGCGCCGCCGTGTCCAGGCGACGGCAATGGCGACGGCGTGGTGGACGACGTGGACGTAGCCGACTACAACCAGATTGCCGATGGCTGGGGAATGTCGAGCCATTACGATTTCAATCTCGACGGCATCACCAACAACGATGACCTGACGATCATCTTGAGTCACTTCGGCAGCTGTCCGCTCCAGTCGCCGACAGCGCCACACTAGCGCCTTGTGCCGGGTGGGTGGCCACAAGGTGTCTCCACAGCGCGACTCACAACGCTAATGAGACTATGCGAACTGGTTGTACCGATGAGCGGTCGCTATTTGTTCGCGTCCCGAACTGTAGACGATTTTGTGATGGTCGCGCCTCCAAACTTCACCACGTTTCAATAGAATTCAACAAGCTGGGATGGGACTAAACTCTTGAGTTCTCCCAACGGCCATGTCCATGTCGATTTTGCACAAGCCTGCACGGTTGGCTGCGCTACTCGCGCTATTGGTGTTCAGTGGCGCTGGTCTTCTTCTGTGGCGGGTAGGCAGGGCGCGAGCAACGCCGCGGCTAACACTCTGGGCGTGGGAGCGTGCGGAAGACCTGAGGTTCCTTAACTCTGACAATGTGGGAGTAGCATTTTTGGCCGGCTCGGTGTACTTGGCCCAGGAGCCGGTTGTGCGACCACGGTTACAGCCTCTGCGTGTGGGCGAGCGTACGCCAATCACAGCCGTCGTCCGGCTGGAACCTACGAAGAATACACCCGCGGTTTTCTCCGACGAATATCGCACGAAATTGGCTGCGCAGATCGTGCGACTGTCGGCCGCGCCCCAGGTTTCCTCGCTACAGATCGACCTCGACGCCACGCGTTCCCAACACGACTTTTATCGCGCCCTCATCAGCGACGTGCGGCAGCGTTTGCCCGCTTCCATGCCGCTCTCCATCACGGCGCTCGGCTCGTGGTGCATGGGCGATGACTGGATGAGCGGTCTGCCCATCACTGAGGCTGTGCCCATGCTGTTCCGCATGGGGGCGGACCGCGCCGACATCATGCAGTCGCTAGCTTTGGGCGAGGATTTTCGAGAGCCGCTCTGCCGCAGCAGCGTGGGCGTCTCCACCGACGAGCCGTGGCCTGCGCCGATGCTGCGCCGGCACGTATATGTCTTTCATCCGCGGGCCTGGACTGCAGAGAGCTTTGCTGCGGTCCAGCGGAGGTTAGATCCATGAAACCGAGGTCGCGTCTTGCGCTGGGGCTCCTGCTGCTCGGCCTGTTGTTGGTTCCCCCCAACATCTTTTCGTCCGGCGGTTGGATCGAGGCGACATTCATTCTGCAGCACCAGCCTGACGATCCTTTGAAAGCATTCGATGGGGGCAAGCTCGGCATTCTGCGGCCGAAGTTCGACCGGCGCTATCTGGTGATTGCCTATCGCTACCTGGAGCAAAGGCCGCTGACGGCGCAGGAGCGGCACAGCCTGGGAGATGACGCAGTACCGCAAGTCACTCCACCCGGCACGCCCTACGACCCAGATCCTCCCGTAACCGCCTGGCTGAAGACGCGCAGCCACGTACTGGGACTGAAAGAGGTGCAGAAAATCGACATCCAACGCTACCGTAGAAACGGATTCGCGGAGTATCCCAATTGCGGGGGCGATGCGTTTACCAATGCCTCCGCCACGGCGATGAGCCGGGCGCAGACGTTCGGCATTGCCTCGGGACTTATGCGCGACTGGGTTGCGGGTCAGGACGCGGTCTTCCAGAACTGCGGCAGCCCTGCGGACCTTCAGTATTACGGTCCGAACGAGAAGCGGCCGGTCGCGACCCTAAACTTGCCGCCTCCTGCAACATTGGACGATGTGCTACTGAAGCTTGACCGGCAGTACCAGGTGGCTGCAGCCAACTTCTACACCGGCAATCTGGACACGGCAGCCAGCGACTTTGAGGAAATCGCGCGTGAAGCGGACTCGCCATGGCGCAAGCTGGCCCCTTATCTGGTGGCGCGATGCTATATTCGCAAGGCGACGCTCGGGCTCAAAGACGAAAGCGCTTTTTTGCCCGAGCCGATGCAGACCGCCGAACAGCGTCTGCAGGCCATTCTGGCCGACAAGTCGCTGGCCAGCATGCATCCGGCGGCGAAGAAACTGCTCGACTACGTTGAGGCCCGGCTGCACCCCGAGCAGAGGCTACACGCCATTGCCGCGCAGCTTGCATCCGGCGCTGGAGAGAACTTCGGCAACGACCTTTTCGATTACACCTTCCTGCTTGACCACATATTGGATCCAGTATGGGACGCACAAGTGCAGCAAGCAGTGCAAGCCCATCCGGGGCAGCCGGTCGAAGTGTCCAAGCTTAGAGAAGACTTACCGGCGAACCAATGGCGAGCCGATGCCAACAACTCCCGCAGCTTCGATGACCTGACCGACTGGGTGCTCACGTTTCAGCTCGACGACACGCAGACCAGGCAGTACCGCCTCGATCGTTGGCAGGCCACAAAGTCCACGCCGTGGCTGCTGAGCGCGCTGGTGACAATGCGCGCCGGAGATACTCATACGGACGAGCTGATGAGCGCGGCAGCGACCATCGCCGCAGACTCTCCCGCCTATGAGACGGCGCTGTATCAGCGGGTTCGCCTGCTGGAGGAGGAAAGCAAGAGTGAGCAGGCGCGCACGCTGCTGGATACGAACTGGGCGCACATCGAGAAGGCCTCGCCCTCGAACCGGAATGCCTTCACGGCGCAGCGCTTCGCCGTGGCCACCAGCTTCCAGGAGTTTCTGCGCTTTGCCCCGCGCACGCTGGTGGAAGCTGATTATGGCAATTACTACTGCACAAACGGAACGTGTCGTGCACAGAACTCTTCGGTCATCGAGCCGCCGCCAGAGCTGGACCTGGATTCGGTGGAAATCTTCAACCTGCGCCTGCCGCTGTCCTTGCTGGTGCAGGCCGCCAATGGAAACACGCTGCCCGCGAACTTGCGCGACCAACTGGCGGCGCGGACATGGTTGCGGGCGGCAATTCTCGACGATACAGCCGCAGTGCACGAGCTGGAGCCACACGTGATAGGGAAGTTCCCCCAGATGCGCAGCTACATCGAGCAATATGACCGCGCCGATTCGGCGCAGGCTCGGCGCTTCGCCCTGGTGTTCATGGTGATGCAATTCCCCGAGATGGAGCCCTTCGTTAACGCCTTGGGAATGAGCCCCCTGGTTAGCCCGGGAATTTCGTCCGGGAGCTGGTGGTGCTATGACGTCGGCGCGGACCAGGAGCACAGGTCGTATCAGAGCGCATTCTGGTCCAACGCATCGGGAACGCAATCGAAACCGAAGGTCGCTGTTCCGCCCGCGCCATCATGGTTGACGCCCGCGGAAAGAGAAGCCGGCGAGCGGGAGTGGCGCAAGCTGTCGGCGATTGGCGCCGCTCCGCTGTATTTCGCTCCCGCAGTGCTGGACTGGGCCAAGGCGCATCCCGACGATCCCCGCGTTCCGGAAGCGCTGCATTATTTCGTCCGTGCAACCCGATTCGGGTGCGTCGACAATTCGATCGGCTTATACAGCCGGAAGGCATTCGATCTGCTTCATCGGAAGTATCCCAAGTCGGAGTGGACGAAGAAGACGCCGTATTGGTTTGGCTCAGTCAGTTAAGGGGAAAGGGCCATTGCGTGTGTCGGGGCGGCTGCAAGGACAGGCTCGAACCGTCGCGAACCATCTGTTTCTTCCGATTACTTCGAGCAGGTCGGCCAGTGTTTACGAATGCTTTCCTTTCATTTGGCCGTATACGCCCTATGCGTGGATGTGGCAGTTGGGTTCCGAGCGGATCGTCGGCAATGCGCAAGTAATACAGGAACTATCCAGAACTTCATCCTTGCTGTCCAGAACCCTCATGTGGGAGATTACTCCCGAGAAGCCGGCCAAGTGTCTATGAGTGTGTCCTCTCCTGCCGGTATAGGGTCTCTTCGGAATGTCACTTGATAAAAAACAGGGCTTTGCTTGAACTGAGTCCGTCGATGGACGCGAAGGCGATTTTTCAACAACCGAACTCGGCGACAGAGGTCAGTTTCGGACTCAGTCACGTTCCGGATAACTGCGCGGAAACCCACAGAGAGCCATGATGGCAGAGCAGAGCCGAACCGAACCCTAGAGTGCAAACGTTTTTATCCCGTCTTCGGATTGCCCTCGGGTTCGAAGTACGCTAGGCGCGGGCTTATGGTTCTTTGCATTGAGGGTCGTGTCCAACACCCTGCTGGTGCTGCCCACTTAGCGTTTCGAAATGCTGGCCTTCTTTTCCTCAGACTTTATTTCCTCGAAGCTGAACTGCTTATCGAGCTTTTCGTAGGGCTTGCCGTCGACCTCGACATACGGATAGACGAAGTAGTTTAGTGGGGGACCATCCTGTTTAGGAGAGAGCGTGATGTCGCGACCAGTGGAGAACTGCACGCGATTAGCGTCAACGCTGCCAAAAAAATAATCTTCCTTCTGTTTTGCTTTCCACGCCTCCGAGATGTCGACGGGGACCCAGCCGATTTTGGGCGTATAGAATTCGGCCCAGCAGTGATAACCAGCAATATCTCCCTTGTCTTTGTTCTCGGGCAGAGGAAAGCCGATGTCGAAGCGCGCCGGAATGCTGTCGGCCCGCAGGATGCCGATAAACGGAGAATGGAAGTCCGTGCAGTTCCCGTGTTTGGCGTCGCAGGCCCACACCGCGTCACCACGCCCCCACCCGGAGCCCGTCTTGTCGTACCGCATATTTGTGAAGAGATAGTCATAGGCAGCTTTGGCTTTCGCGACCGCACCGGTCTGCGATCCGGTCACTTCGACTGCCAGCGCCTTGATCTTGCCATCCGTAGGAACCAGGTTGTCAGGCGCGACTAACCGGTTCATGGACGCAGGCACGACGCCTGGCCTCTGGTCTTCGCGCTCAAGCTGGGCATAATCGCCGCGCGAGTATTCCCGGCGTGTGATCTCGTACTCAAGAGTGAACTCTACATTTCCCTGCGCTGGATTCCGGATCACGGCATACATCATCCGATCACCGTACTGGGGCTCCTGCGTCATCTGCGTTTTGGTGGGAGCCTTGATGTTGACCACGCGCACAGTCTGATGGTGGTCCGTCTGCGGCACAGGAACCCACAGGCGCACTTGTTTCGGTCCGGCGGGAATGTCTTTCACGGTGAAGTTGTACGTGAAGCGAAACGTGCGCGATGGCTCGCTGAACTTCTCGGCTTTCGAAGTGTCCTGGGCGGTCAACAGGCACGTCGAGAGCGAGAGCAGCAATAACGGCGAGAAAACTCGAGGCATCACAGAGTTACTCCTTTGCGATTGCGTCACCAATCCACAGAGGTGAAATCGGCTCGCTATCAGGCTGAGTCAAACAAAATCGATGAGGCGGCAAGGGACTCCATCAGGTACATAGCTCCGGATTTTAGCAGGAGCCGGTCCAGCCGTGAAGCAGCGAAGAACTGGGATGTGCCCACACGTTTCTGAAGGTGGAGTGGGCGCCTATTCTCGACCTGAGCAAATCCTCATTCTGATTTATGCTTTAGTTCTGGACTAGTGATTGGATTGGCTATCGAGTTTGCTTGAGTATCGCATGAACCTGTCTCCCAAGATCGGCACGGGCTTTCAGGAAGAGGCAGATAAGTATGCCGCTTACCTTGAGACCGCCGAGGGTAGATTGCGACTCGACCTGACGGTTGCCGCCGTAGAAGAATTCTTGCCTCCCCTGCCCTCAACGAGGCCATTGCGGGCGCTGGATCTCGGGGGCGGTACCGGTGCAGCCGCAGTGAACCTCGCGCGTCGCGGCGTTGAGGTCACCCTGTTGGATTCCTCGCTCGCTATGCTGAAGCTGGCAGAGCACACCGCCCTGAAAGCAGGGATTGGCGATACAGTTGTACTGCGCCATGGCGATGTAGCCCAGGCAGGAAAATTATTCGCTGCGGAGTTCTTCGACATTGTTCTCTGCCACAATGTGCTCGAATACGTCGAACGCCCAAGTGCGGTGATCAGCGACTCCGCCCGACTTATGCGGCACGATCCACCTGGGCTGCTGTCCATCGTGGTGCGCAATCGAGCAGGCGAGCTATTAAAAGCTGCTATCCGGGCAGGCGATTTGGAGGCGGCGGAAAAGGACCTCACCGCTAATTGGGGATATGAATCTCTCTATGGTGGCCGTGTGCGGCTTTTCGCTCCCGATGAGCTGCTCGCCATGGCGAAGGAAGCAGGGCTTAAATTGATTGCCGAGCGCGGCGTGCGGGTGGTTGCAGATTACCTGCCGCCGCAAATCGACCGGCAGGCCGAGTATAAGCGAATTTTCGAATTGGAGCGCAAGCTGGGACGGCGCCCTGAATTTGCTGCTATCGCGCGCTACACCCATCACATCCTCCGCCCTGCGGCCGGTGCCAAAGAGGACTGCGTATGAGTGCCCCCTCAAGTCGGCGATTGGCGAATGGGTTCAACAAAACATCGCCGGACGCCGGGGTATCGCTCGGCCTGGGACTCACTAACGAGTGCAATCTTTCATGTGCCTTCTGCTACCGTGATCCAACTCGCGCGGATCGTCTTTCACTGGACCAAGTGAAGTCAGTGATGGAACGCCTATCCGTCCATACGGTGAATCTGGGTACGGGCGAGAACGGGATGCATCCGGATTTTAGGGCAATACTCGCGTACCTGCGAACACGACCCATCAAGCTCACCATCACTTCGAATGGCCACAGCGTAGCGGTGTTGCAGGATGATGAATTAGCCGCCTTTCACGACATCGAGTTTTCTCTCGACTACCCGACGCAAGCAGAGCAGGATGCACAACGTGGAGACGGCAATTGGGAACTGATCCATCAGCAAGCAAAACGTTGCCTGAGGCTGGGTGTGCCCGTGACCATCATCGCCGTCATGATGAAGCCAAACTATTTGCGTCTGACGGAGGTGGCACAAGTAGCCAAGAAGTTTGGCGCTCCGCTGCGTGTGAACGTGTACCAGGCCGTGCGATCGGACGTCTATGCGTTGTCCTACGAAGAATACTGGGAGGGATTCCGGCGCCTCTTTGCGGAGACTGATGTGATCGCCATTGGTGAGCCGCTGGTTCGAGCGATGGCAGGCCTGCCGCCGCTTCCGGGGGGATGTGGCGTAAGTACCGTGAGGGTGACTCCGCGGGCCACCACGCAGCCCTGCGTTTACTGGCCAGGATCGGGTGAGCCGCTGGCAGATTTGGTCTCGATGGGGCTCGACATTCTGGACTCCGCGCCCTTCGAGCAGGCCCGCACTCTTCCAGACGCGTGCCAGCCCTGCGAGTTCCGCGATTCATGCCACGGCGGCTGTGCCGGTCGGCGACGGCTTCAGGGCGCACTGCTGGAGCCTGACTACTACTGTCCGATCGTTCGCGGGGAACGCCGCAGCTTGCCGATCCGCATGACAGCAGCCCGCGATCTGCCCAAGATGAGCAGTTCCTGCACGACGGTGGTGATGGGCAGATAGCCTGGTTCGTGAGCACGGTATCAGCTGTTCGAACTCATCCTCGGTTATTGCGCAACGATCCATTTATCGGAGCCCGCCAGTTTGACGGCGACATTCGTGAACCAAAGATGCAACGGCTTGCCGTCGGCGGTGCCGCGGTGTTCCGTTGAGACAAGCAGAGGTCCCGCCATTTTGTAGCCTGTCCATGTCGCGATCACAACACTGGGTTTCTTGTCGCCCCCGTGGTCAAAACGGAATTCTTCTACCCGCCCGTCCTTGCCAACGTAAAGCGTCCAGGTATCACCCGGCGTGTAACCACCGGCGGCAGAAGGATACTTCACCACGACTTTGTCGGCGGAACCCTTCCCCAGCGGGAGTTTCTGCATGCCTTCATCGGTCACAGTGGCGCTAGTGTCCCAGTACGCATGGAAGGGAAAGATCAGCCAATAATTGTCGTTCACGAAGGCCGGATCGATCTGGTTCTTCACGTTGTCAGGCTGGCTGCTGAGCTGCGAGCGCAGATAGGTAACCTTCACCGGCTTGCCGTCTTTATCTTTGCCGTCGTAGGTGACCTTACCGGTCTTGGGTTCCCATTCCCAACTATGAGAAAGATTGAGGTTGAGCGCGGCGAGTTGAAGATTGAAGGTGTAGCGGATCGCCTCAATCTGTCCGAACGAATCGAGGCCATAGGTCTTGGCGAGCTTTTCGACAATTGGCGGACGCGTTTGCGCCCAGGAAGTTGCGGCAAGGACCAGCACCCCAAACGACACCAGAGCCCGGATCGCGGTAAGACGGCTCGAATTTGTCATGGAAGTCCTCCTCGGTGAATTGAACAAACGCCTCAGTAGATGTCAGGCGAAGGCTTCAAGATACAACCAGATGTTAGTACCGCACACTGGTTGCGTATTTGGACAATTCCTAAGGATGGTCGGTTGGGCGTGCGGGCGTGGGCGCTCGTCTGAGTCGGCGCAACCAGACAATCACACCCGCCGCTGCCACAGATCCGTATTCCAGCAGCATGATCCAGCCAGGAACCAACCACGGACGACCAAGCGTGCGCAAATGCCAAACGTAGTAAGTGGGAATTATGCTCACGGTCCAGATGATAATCGGCAGCGTCGAGGCCGACCGCAGGAAGGGCAGCAGCCACAGCAGGTACCATGGATATACGACCGGGGCAAATAAGAGCGATGCTGCCATCGGCCAAGCGAATGCGTCCGAAGACCATACCGGGGCCTTGGTTCTCAGCCAGATTGCGGTGAGGGTGCCGACGAGCACCGCTAGCCCAACTACAAGCTGCGGAGCCGCTACGCGCTCGAGCGTTGCAAACACCGGATCATTAAAGCGGAAACTCTGCACGTACGTGCCGAGGGAACCGATCGGAATCCGTCCGTGGTTAAGAAATGGTACGTAGAGGAGTCCGAGCACGACTGCCGCCAGCAAGCCGTCGCGCATACGAACACGCCTCCAATAAAGTGGCAGCAGTATGATGGGGAGCAACTTCACGGCAACAGCCAGCCCAAACGTCACCGCTGCCACCGTACGCCAGCGGCGCCACAGCGCCGCGAAGGACACCAACAGCAGCAGTGCGCCGACAATATCAACGTGACCGCTGCCCGCCACATCCGTCGCCAGCAGCGGGTGCCAAGCATAAGCCAGCACCCAATGCGCCCCTTGCTGACTACAGCGCAGGATGTAGAGCAAAACGAAAACAATCGCTAAATCACAAACCACGAAAGCTACCTTCAGCGCAAAGACCGACTCATGAATCGCTGTAACGGCGCGGAAGAAAAGCTGAGCGCCGGCTGGATACGGGCTCGGCACGTCCGGGTTGTTCAACGTGCGGGTGTCAGACGTGTGCAACCCGGCGAGCGCAGGATCGCTGGGAACGACAATATAAGGGTTGTAGCCGAGTCGCTGCACGCGCCCGTCCCAAACATATCGATGGATGTCATCATCTGGACCCGGCGGCCTCAATAGAAATAGAACATGCCACACAGCAGCTAACACGAGCCCGACGACGATGACGTGTCGCGGAAATTTCTTGGTGGCGAAGAACTCACGAATTGCCAGTAGGTACGCGACTCCAGCAACGGCCAGCGGAATGACAAAGGACGGTGCACCCATGTTGCCGAAATTACGTGAGCAGATCGCCAGAACCACAAGTATGACAACACCGAGAACGTACAGCCTGTGGGATGGCGAGAGTTTCACCGGTCTCCCTTTTCCATCCCCAACTGTGCCACCGCCGGTCCCCACTGTCTGAGCCAAAACGCCGTTTGCGGTGCCCTGGATGGAGCGATCTGCAGTTCCGCGGCAAGCCGAGTTAAGTCGTCCCCGACATCGATGTCGTAGAAGGGATCCGTGAAGCCAATGGAAAGTTGCAGTAGGCGGGCACGTGCCAGCAGAACCTCGAGCGCAGTCTTGGTGCCCATGCCGTCACCTTCGAAAAGCGTTGAATGGGCAGCCTTGGCCCCCACGAGGTAATAGCCGCCATCATGTGTCGGTCCGACGACCACGTCGTGCTTGATAAGCGCTTCGAACGCGCTTCCAAGAACCGAAGCCGGCAGATGCGGGCTGTCGCTGTTGAACGCAACCACGCGTTGCCGGCCGGGCGCTGCAAAGTGTGCAAATACCGAGGTCAGCCCTGCGGCAAGGCCTTCTCCCTTCTGCGCAACAACACCCACCCCATTCGGAGTCAGCCGCGCTAGTTCCTCGACATCCGAAGCAGGGCACATAATGGCAATCTCTACGGTGCCCAACGAGCGCGCTAGCGACATGGTGTCGTCCAAAAGGCAGCGATAGAGCTCGGTGACCGCTTCAACCGGAAGGCTCCGAGCTAAACGGGTCTTGACCATGCCCGGTCTGGGTGCTTTTGCCATGACAACCAGCGTGCGGTTTCCGTTGTCCAAATGTCCGGAGTTTTCGCTGGAGAAATGCATACAAGATCACTGGGCAAGACTCACGCGGGCCGCGGCATAGCGGTCCTTGGGCGCCGAAAATAATAGCGCATTATCAGGAAGAGGATGAACCATGCCGCACCGACTGTGCCCCTCAGAGTGCCGCTGATCTTCGATTTTCCGATGCGCGGATAATAGCTGACCGGAACTTCAACGATGCGGAATCCCCCTAACGCGCCCTTTAGGATCATCTCAACCGCCCAGCCGTACGTGGTCTCTTCCAAATCGAGCCGGCGAAGGACATCTACGCGCCCGGCGCGGAACGGTCCGAGGTCTGTGATCCGTACACCATACAAACGCGTGATCAGGGCGGCCGCCAGGCGGTTGCCAAACGCAGCGTGCCAAGGCAGCGCCCCAGGGAGGCTCTGTTTCCCGAGGCGTGCCCCCAACGTGATATCGGCGCGGCCGTCAATGATCGGAGCCAGCAGAACCGGCAGCTCCGCAGGTCGATCGCTGTAATCGCCGTCTAAGAACACTACAATGTCAGGGCTGCTTGCACCAGCCAGTCCGGTCAAACAGGCGCGGCCGTATCCGCGACGAGGTTCGTGGACAATGCGGGCTCCCATCCTTGAGGCGATCTCGGGTGTCCCATCAGTTGAATTGCTATCAACAACGAGAATCTCGGTGACGAGATCGGATGGGAGGTCGGTGAGGACGCGGCCGATGGACTGCGCCTCGTTGTGCGTCGGAATGATGACCGATACTCGCAATTGATTTGGTTCAATCACCACCACGGGGAAGACGGCCACCGCTGCGCCAGCCGTGCGTCAACGCCCCACTTTCGTCCAGCCCGTCCTACCGCAAGCGCAAGGGATGCGAGCACGGGAACCAATAGTTCCCAAATCCAAGCTGTGCCCCACTCTGAGACCCACAGGCTGCTCAGGTACAAAAACGCTACAAAGGCGACCGGGCGGGTCAGCAGACCAATGACGAGCAGGATCCCAAGAGAGAGCTCGGTGGTTGCCTGTAGCGGAGCTGTCATGGCGGCGTGGTTTGCGGCCAAACCCATCACTGCCTTCCAAGCGCCCGGCGAGTGACTCG
>CAWCSJ010000039.1:0-36764 GCA_963798185.1 uncultured Acidobacteriaceae bacterium | reverse complement strand
GCCTTTTCAGGGCTGCGCTCTACCAGCTGAGCTACCTGGCCACGGGGCGCGGAGTGCGCGAAGCAAATAAACTGCGGCAGGCTGAATTATAACAACGCAGCAACGGCAGCGACAAACGCGGAAGACGTCAGTCGCCAGCTTCAGTCGCCAGCTTCAGTTGCCAGGGTTCAATCGCCAGCTGTCAGTCAGTCAGCTCGAGTCGTGTCAGAGAAGGACTGGTCGGAAGTGTCATTACGGGCGCAGCAAGGAAGCTGCTATTGCTTGCGTTACTACCGCAAATCAATCTGCAACGTAATTTGCTGCAACCATAGGGGTCCTTCGACTCGGTCGCGCAACGACGGCGCGTCCTAGCTTCAGGATGACAAAGAACAGTTCTCAGTTCTCAGTTCTCAGTAGACAACCGCAGATCCTTCGACTCGCTTCGCTCGTCGGGATGACAGAACTATTGTGTAGCAATAGTCGGGCTCGGCAGCACTACAGCAAATCGGGCGGAACAATGTCGCCGCGGCGCTGCTTCTGATAGCAGCTTTCGTCGTCGGTCTGGCAAACCGGATAAAGCTTTCCCCAACCAGTGGCGAAGCCGATCTGCGACTCGTTCACTCCGCTCCGGATAAGCCGGTCCTTAATGAACTGCGATCGCCGGTACGAGAGCACGAGGTTGTAAAAGATGTCGCCACGAATGTCGGCGTAGCTTTCAATCCAAAAATGCGCATCGGGATGCTGCTTCAGCCAGGCTGCGTCAGAGTCCAACACAGCCGTGTCGATGACCCGGTTGTAAATGTTGAACGGGAAGTAAACTTCCTTCACATTCTGGGTGAACTCAGGCGCTTTCGAAGACGCGGCGGGCATTTGCGCCACCAGTTGTTTCGCCGGCATGAAGAAGGCTACGGCCAGCAGAACTGCTGCGAGGGAACTCCACCGATAGGGCATAGTCAAAACGTTTCTCATGACTTCCTCCTTTTTGCATGCGGGCCAAAGAACTTCAATGCGCTAGCCCGTTCTCTCTGGATCACGATCATTGCAACCGCAAGTTTCCCCGCCAGCATATTGAACCAACGTTACAGGAAGATGAATCCTGCCGCTGCGATTGAATGCGCCGCGAAAAAATGCGGATTCCAGCCTTGATTCCCTTCCCGATTCTCCGAGGGCTTATTCGTGGAACATTCATCAGGTTTTCACAAATTTGTAACTTCTGGAACTTACGATTCGGGGGAGCCTAAATTGACAGATTTTGCATTCCCCAGGTTGCGAATTGATCAGAATTCATTCTGCCCACTGAGTTCTCAGGAGAGAGAAGAAAAAAACGCAAAAACGACCACTCACTCTAGCGCTCGCGCTTCTGGTTGCGACGGGCGTTGTCGCACAAACCGATTCTCCGAGTCCGACACCGAAGACTTCGCGCCACCGTACGTCCACTCCGGCTTTGAAGGAACTCGAAGATATGAAGGACGCCATTTCGGCCCAACAACAGCAGATCCAGCAGTTGCAGCAGCAGATTCAGAGCCGCGACGCGGCCATCCAGCAATTACAGCAGCAAGTGGGTCAGGCGCAGTCGGCGGCCCAGGCGGCGCAAGAGACCGCCAACGCTGCGGTCCCCAAGGCTGAAGATCTGGACAAACAGTACATCGACCCGCTGACCCATCAGGTTGCTGACCTGACTACGGTTTCGGCCAACACCGTGAACGAACTGCAGGAGACGCAGAAGCGCCTTTCCTCACTGGAGAGTCCGCTGGCGATTCATTACAAAGGAATCACCATTACGCCGGGCGGCTTCCTGGCGGCAGAAACCGTGTGGCGGCAGCGCGCGGAAGGCGCCGACATCAACACCAACCTGAACGGGATTCCGTACACTGGTTCTTCCACGGCTCGCCTGTCTGAGTTCTACGGATCGGGCCGTCAGTCACGTATTTCGATGCTAGCCCAGGGCAAGCTCGAAAACTTCAGCATGAGCGGCTACTACGAGGCCGACTTCCTGGGTGCCGGCACTACCTCCAACAACAACCAAAGCAATTCTTATGTTCTCCGTCAGCGCCAGGTATGGGGACAGGCCGCGCTGCACAGCGGCTGGACCTTTACTGGTGGCCAGAATGTGCAGCTCGTCACCGAAACAAAGAAAGGTCTGGATAACCGCAGCGAAGCTTTGCCCATGACCATCGACCCGCAATATACCGTGGGCTTCAGTTGGGACCGTTGTACGGCTTCCGCATCACCAAGAACATGGGTAATAAGGCCTGGTTCGGCTTCTCGATCGAGAATTCGCAAGAGACGGTGACCACGCACGGCAACACAGCCAACTCGTTCCTCATTGGTTCGCAGGGCAACTCCGGTGGCTTATACAATGCCGCCATCAACGGCTGTTCCAGTTCGCTCAACTCGACCTTTACTTCGGTCACGACGAGCTGCACCAATCTGGCGAATTACTCCTTCAACCCGGCGCCAGACTTTGTTGGAAAAGTCGCTTTCGAGCCAGGTTTCGGACACTATGAAATCTTCGGCGTCGCCAGCGAGTTCCGCGATCGCGTCTTCCCCAACGCGGGACTGACCACCCCATCGGTGGCCGGGGCCTACAACAGCTCGACCTGGGGCGGCGGTGGCGGCGGCAACGCTCGCTGGTCGATGTTCCAGAAGCATGTTGACCTGGGTATCCACGCCCTGGCGGGACGTGGCGTAGGCCGCTACGGGACGGCGGGACTGGCGGACGCGACGATTCGGCCGAACGGCACGATCGCTCCCATCACCAGCTACCAGGGCCTGTTGACGTTGGAGTACCACTCTCCGAAGTGGGATTGGTATGGCAACGGCGGCATCGAATACGACGACCGCACCGCCTTCCTGAACGCCAAGGGCGCGCCGGTGGGATATGGCTCGCCGCTGTTTAACAACACCGGCTGCGGCATTGAGACTCTGCCCAGTCCGGGGCTGACTGCCGGCTTCGATCCGGGCGGCCTGTCCAATTGCAACGCCGATACCAAGGACATCCTGGAAGGCACGCTGGGTTTCTGGTACAAGCCGTACAACGGCCCCAAGGGCAGGATCCAGTTCGGTCTGCAGTATTCGTACCTGACCAGGGTGGCCTGGACCGGCTACGGTACCAAGGCACCTCCACCGCCGGGAGCTAATCCGACAGCAATCGACAACATGGTCTTCACTTCCTTCCGCTATTACCTGCCGTAAGCAACCAGTCGGATGGCCGGTCCTCCGCCGGCCATCCGGCATTTTGTTTGGCGTGTGAAATTATTGGTTGCTGGAAATGATTCCACGACTTTGGTGCGGCGCTCTTTTGCGGCTTGGTCTGGCGTACGCTATAGCCTGACAATCGCCCGGGGCGTAATTGCAGGGCAGCGGCGTGACACGACGAAGCTGTCGCCGGACGCCACTCGGAATTACTATCTCCTGGTGGCCGAGCGAAATCCACCTCACAGCAAAACCGGCGCGCTGGATTGGATCGGCGACACCTTTCGCCGCCGTGGCTTATTGGGGGCGGTGCGATGGTATGCCTTGAGCACAGTTGAGTTGTTGCGGGACCTGGCGCCGGCACGCCGCAAATCGCGCTATGGCGACATCGACTACGACTTCGAGCACGGCGTGGATACGACGTGGGCGGCGGTAAGCCTGCGCACTCGTCTTCGCGAGTTACTTTCCGGCGGCCAGTATCAGCCGTCGGAGCCCGCATTGTTTCACGAGATTCTTGGTTCCATGCCGGTCACTGTGGACGGGTTCACGTTCATCGACCTCGGCTCGGGCAAGGGACGAACGCTGTTGATGGCATCGGAGTATCCCTTCCGGCGAATCATCGGTGTGGAACTGCTTGCGGAATTACACCAGGTCGCACAGCAGAACCTTGCGAGCTATCGCAGCGAGCGGCAGAAGTGCGTCAGCATCGAATCACATTGTGGCGATGCCCGTTGGTTCGAGTTTCCTCGCGAAGCGCTGGTGCTTTACCTGTTCAATCCTTTTCCCGAATATGTGTTGCGCGAGGTGCTGGGCAATCTGCGGCGCTCGGTCACGGTCTTTCCGCGGCAGGTGTATGTGATTTATCACAATCTGGTGCACGAAAATGCGTTCACCGAGCAAGAGTGGCTGCGGCCGGTCAGGCGCACGCATCACTTTGCGATTTTTGAAGCGGCGCCCCAGATGTGAACTTACTACTCAGCAACGCGGGCAAGCGCAACCAATAACGGCTCTTCTTCTTTGTCAGCCCAAGGTGGCAGGAGTTTTACCAACACCGCGAGGATGACGAACGGAAGAACAGTCAGCACAATGGCCGTCAACAATCCTTCACGAGTGGCGAAACTCATCTTGTACGTGGTATAGCCGAGGAAGCTCTTGGAGAACAACTGTCCGCCGATGACGACATTCCAGCGCATGGCGAAGATGCCAATCATGGTCAGGCAGCCGGCCAGGACGTAAATTTGTTTGCGCTGCCTCTCGGCCAGCTTCAGCACCTGGGTCACGCCAATCAGTGAAATTGGCAGCAGGGTACCCAAGAGGATTTGGATCACCACCTGCGACAGGAACAAACGCGTGTGGACCATGAAATCGAGGCTGCGAAAAGATTCGTCGGCTTCATAAATGCGGTGGATCAAGTCCAGCATCTCGAGACCAAAGTCGATGATGAAGGTGTAGAAGAGGTACTTCGCCACCGTGTCCACGCAGTCCATGTCAATCGGTTCGTGGCGGAGCCGGCACATCAGCATATAAAGCAACATCACGACCGCGATGCCTGAAACCATGGCGGAAAAAAGGAACACCACCGGCATCAGCGGCGATGACCACCAGGGGTTCGCCTTGATCGAACCAAAAATAAAGCCGACATAGCCGTGCAGCAGAAACGCCGACGGAATACCGATGACGGTGACGACCCAGCCGACGCGCTCGTCGATATGCAGCGAACGCTCGCTGATGTTGCTTGAGCCCAGGGTCAGCGCCCGGTACAGCAATCGCTTCCAGCCGATTGTGTTTTGCGACATCACCACGATGTCGCGCCGGTAATCGAGCCAGATTTCCACCACCAGCACCGCCAGCAGATACCACAGGTACACGAAGCCAAACATCGCCATCGCGGAAGAGCGGTGCGGCGTCAGATA
The DNA here is from genome assembly GCA_963798185.1 of uncultured Acidobacteriaceae bacterium. Lineage (GTDB taxonomy): Bacteria > Acidobacteriota > Terriglobia > Terriglobales > Acidobacteriaceae > Bog-257. The sequence goes on along the minus strand of CAWCSJ010000039.1, from coordinate 31,677 downwards.
CATCTCGAACGAACGTTCCGGATGGCCCAAATGAAGCTGCAAAGGCAAAGGAGCGACAATCAGGAACGCCAGGGCCGTCAGGAGTGCCAGTCGATAAGTGGGCTTGACCGCCTTCACCATGAACACGCGTTCCAGCGATGCCAGAATGAACGCGCCCGCCACCAGTCCGGTGAGGAACGGGTATAGCACGATCAGCACGCTCCACTGGAGTTCCACTTCGTTCGGGTACATGAAGCCATCAATGGGAATCTGCAACAGGAACTCCTTATCGCACGGAGCCATCCAAGCCGTTGTAAAACAGCTTGGGGCTGGTGGCCAGGTAAGGTTTCAAAACTTGCACGCTGTGGGTCTTCAGGAACTCATGAATCGGATCGTTAGGATTCTTCAGGTCAGCGAGCTGGCGAGCGCCGGTCGGACAGTTTTCGCAGCAGGCGGTGGTGAGGCCCTTGGTGATCCGGTGATAGCAGAGCGAGCATTTCTGGGCGGTTAGTTTCTTCGGATCAACGAAGCGGCATCCGTAGGGACAGGCTTGCACGCAATAGCGACAGCCCAGGCAGTACTTCTGGTCCACCAGCACCACGCCATCAGGACTGACAAAGGTTGCGCCGACAGGACACACCTGGGTGCAAGGTGAGTCGGCACAGTGATTGCACATCTTGGGGACGAAGAAGTTCTTGCCGCCGCTTACCAGGGCCGGCGGAAATCCGTTTTTGCCGCCATCGGGCGAATCCACCTTGGGATTCTCGATGTCGTAGTCGGAGACGTGATAGCGCTCGACCCAGGTGCGGAAATACCCGTCGGGCACCTGGTTCTCCATCTGGCAAGCGCGAACGCAACTGCCGCAGCCGATGCACTTGGTGATGTCCACCAGCATGCCCCACCAATGCTCGGTCATGTGGTAGTTGGGGGAAGTCTCGGGGGTCCCCGCCAGGATGCTCTTCCAGGCGACGGCGGCAGCAGGCAACAAGATGAGCAGTTGTCGGCGAGTCATGCTCATTGGCTGCCTCCGGCGACCGCAGCAATGGCGGGAGTGTGAGGCTGGTGGCAGGTATCGCATGGCGCCCCGCCCGAGTGTTCGGCGGAAACCACCTGGGGAAAGGTCTTGGGCTTGGCCGCGTTGGCTTCGTGACAACGAACACAAAGCACTGCGGTTTCCAATTTCGCCGGCTGTACCGAGGCCGGATCGTCGGCGTGTGTGGCCAGAGGTCCGTGACACGACTCGCAGGCAACGTGCTTATGTACGCCCTTGCTCTTCACTTCGAGAACGTCGGCATGGCAGCTTTCGCAGACTTGATGGCCGGCATAGGAAATGGGCAGCGCTGCGGCTTCCTTGATGGCATTGCCGCGATAGTGTCCGTATTGCCCAAAGCTGTGAGGGACGAGAACGCCTCGCAACACCAGGAACAAAATGGCCCCCACCAGGAAGACCGATGCCAAACGAAACAGGTGACCTGTATCCTTGAAAGCTTTCATGACCGGATTCTTAACCGCCCATTCTGGCAATGGTTGGTGGTGGTATTCGCAACTCGCCGCATTTCAAACATCTTCATGACCCGTGCCTAAGACTCGACAGTCACTTCAGGGGCTGAGTTGTAATATGACCCGAGGAGGTACCCGAGCGGCTGTGCTCCGGGTCACATGGGGACGTGAGGTAGCTCACTCCGCGTGCGAGGAGGCGCCAACAGGCAGACTTGCCCGCCAGCGGTTTGACGGCTTCTGATGCGTTCTGAGACGCTCTATAACCCAGGCCCGGCCGGATAGGCGGGCAGATCCGGCGGCCGTGGCGGCAGCTTCATCGGGTGCGCATTCATTTCCTGCATCACCATATCGATCGCCTTCTCCAACTGAGGATCATGTCCGGCCATCACCAGATCGGGCCGATTGTCGATGACCACGTCGGGTTCGACGCCGCGGTTCTCGATGAGCCACTGGCTGTCGAGTCCGTACAAGGAAAATTCCGGGCGGGTGATGTAGCCGCCGTCCATCAGGTCAATCTCGCCGCGAATTCCGCGCACGCCGCCCCAGGTCCGCTCGCCGATTAGCGGGCCCAGCTTGTAATACTTGAAGTAGTAACTGAAGAAATCGCCATCCGACGCCGCGTACTGGTTGGTGATGCAAGCCATGTGCCCGTAGAAGACGTTGGGCGGAATGGTATCGGCTTGCCAGTTGCGCGCTGAATCCATGCCGGCGAGCACGCGGCGCAGGCGCTCGAAGATAATCTGATCGACGAAGCCGCCGCCGTTGTAACGCACGTCGAAGATCATTCCTTCTTTGCGAATCTGCGGGAAATATTGCTTGACGAAGGCGTTCAGCCCGGCCGCGCCCATGTCGGGCAGATAAACGTACCCAATGCGCCCGCCGCTGGCCTGCTCCACTTTGCGCCGGTTGGTCTCGATCCAGTTCAGTTCGTGCAGACCCAGCTCGTTGGGAATAGGCCTGACTACCACATTGTGGGAGCCCTCCGCCGTGGGTTTGCGGTTGACGGTGAGAGTGACCGCTTGATTGACAGTGTTGATAAACAGTTCGTCAGGGTTCTGGGGAATCCGCAGTTGACGGCCATTGACCGCCAACAGGTAGTCGCCCTCTTTGACCACCACTCCAGGCTCGGTCAGCGGCGAACGCAGATTTCCGTTCCAGTTCTCGCCCGGATATATCTTGGCGATGCGGTACATTCCACTACCCGGGTCGGGAGCCAGGTCGGCGCCCAGCAATCCCACGTTGACGCCGTCGATGTCGGGATAGTCCCCTCCGCCGACGTAGGTGTGAGAGTTGGAAAGCTCGCCAATCAATTCGCCGAGGACGTAGGTCAGGCTCAGCCGATCAGCGACGTAAGGCAGGAGCTGCGCATATTTCTCGCGCTGCTGCTCCCAGTTGACGCCATTCATGGAGGGCTCGAAGAAATAGTCTCGCTCTTGGCGCCACACTTCGTTAAAGATTTCCTTCCATTCGGCCGGGGGATCCACCTGCATACTCAGGTTGTCGAGTTTCAGAGCGCCATCGCCGACCTTGGCCAGCGAGTTCTTGTCGGCGTGACCGTCGCCCTCACCGGACGGCACCTTGGCGTCGATGATGCCGAACATATGCGGACCGCCACCGCCCCCGTCTTCCGCCCCATCTTGCGAATCCGACTTGGGAGCGCCATAGAGAATCTTCTTCCCGTCAAACGACAAGGCGAACTCATCAGCGCCTTCCACCAGCACGTGGTCTTTGCGCTCTTTCAAGTCGTAGGCGTGGAGCGCTGGTGGTTCTCCGGGCAATGGGCCTGAAAGCCCCTGGATAGGGGACACCACGTAAAAGATGAGGTTCTTGGCGGCCGCAAGGTTCTGCAAATTGCCCGGAGGAATGGGCAGAGCCACGATGCGATTCTGAATTCCCTCCAGATCCACACGGAAGCTCTTCAGCGGCGGGCGCGTTCCAGGTTTCTGCTCGGCCGCGGCCAGCTCAGGCCTGGTTTTCTCTTCGCTGGTTTCAGTCTGGGGTTGAGGGGCCGTTGGCGTCTTCGTCTTTGGCTTGGGGTTATCCGGCGGCGGTCCCGATGGCTTCTGGCCGCCCGGCCCCGATGGCATCAAAACATCAGGCGCCTGCGTGCCTATGGTTTCGTCGCTCAACACCGGGAGTGGCGAAGGCTCATCGGCGCGCAGCGTGGCGATATAAACGCGGCCCGCCTTGGGATTAGCAAACTCCTGATCGTACACCCCGAGCACTTCGTTGAAGTCGCGGTTCGACAAGAAGTAGAGATACTTGCCTTCCGGATCGAAGTAAGGCCCGGTGCTGTCGCTGGCGTTGGTGGTCACCGGCGTACTCTTGCGGTCCTCCACGTTGTAGAGATAGATCACATGATTGCGGTTGTCCGATGTCTTGGCGTACGTGACCCAGCGGCTGTCGGGAGACCAGTTGTAATCGGTGATGTCGTCGTGAAGCCCCTTATCAACCAGGACTGGTGTTTTCTCCTGAACGTCAACGTAGAAGAGGCGTGCTTCTTTGTCGGCGAACGCCAGCTTCCGGCTGTCGGACGACCAGACCGGCGGCAAGCGAAACATCTTGCCGTCAGACGTGATCCTGACTTCCTGCCCCAGGCCGTCCTGCGGCGTCATGTACAACTCGTCTTCGCCAGTGCGGTCGGAGACGTAGGCCACCCAACGTCCGTCCGGTGACCAGACGGCGTACTTCTCGCGAATGCCGGACGTGCGAGTCAGATTGCGGATGCTGCCTTCTTTGGCGGGGACGGTGAACACATCGCCGCGCGCGGTGAACACGGCCCGCTTGCCGTCAGGCGAGATGTCGAACGCGGTAATCAGCTTGCTGACGTTCGTCCAATGGGGCCGGGCCAGTTCGCGATCTCCCGGCAGATAAATCGTCAACTTGCGAGGCTGTTGGGTGTTGAGATCGAAAAGATACAGGTATCCGCCGTTCTCGAAAACGATCTCGTCGGGCCCCAGGCTGGGCCAGTTCACGTCGAATTCCGCGAAGTGCGTCAGTTGCTTGATGGCGCGCGTGCTCACGCTATAGCTGTACAGGTTGAGGCGATGTTCGGGGCCGCGGTCGGAATCGAAGTAGATGGTGTCGCCGTGCCACATGGGGAAGGTGTCGGTCCAATCCTCGTGCGGCACCGTGTCGATGGCATGGGTCTTGAGGTCGTAAATGGTGATGTCTTGCGCCATGCCGCCCTGGTAACGCTTCCAGGTGCGGAAATTCCGGAAGATGCGGTTGTAGGCGATGCGATTACCGTCGGGTGAGTACGAAGTCAGGCCGCCTTTGTCGAGCGGCAACGGCTCGGGGAGTCCGCCCTGAATGCTGACGCTGTAGAGCCGGCCGAACCAGTCGTTAAAGGTTTCGCGGCGAGTGAGAAAGACGATGTGCTGGCTGTCGGGCGTCCAGGTAATGACCTGGTTGTGAATGCCCATGCGTTCGTTGAGGTGGCCGCCTCCGGGATTAAACGTCAATTGCTTTGGTTCGCCGCCGTCGGAGGGCATGACGTAGACGTTGTAGTTGCCGTCGTACTGAGCGGTGAAAGCCATCCACTTTCCGTCGGGAGAGAACTTGGCAAATAGTTCCTGCCCGGGATGGCTGGTGACACGGCGTGCGACTCCACCCTCCCTGGCAATCAGCCAGATGTCGCCGCCGTAACTAAAGGCGATTTTGTCCTGGTGGACGTCTGGAAAACGCATCAGCCGGCCTTCGGGCATTCCTTGTGCAGCAGCAAGAGTCGTGAACGTGAGTAGAAGAGCGATGATGGCGTTTCGCATCCAGTGCATTAACTTTCCTCCAATGTATGAGAACCGCAAATTGTACGCGCCGCAACCAATTGGGGGCAAAGAGTGCGCGAGGTCACATCGCTCGAATCATCGGTTCTGCTACGATGAGCCCACCACCAGAAGACGCTAATTGCGATTCGGCCTTTGGTCGGAAGGCCCCGCCCCTTCGAGCTTCATTCATGGGAACACTGAAGCAGGATTTCCGTTATGGACTGCGTATGCTGCGCAAGAGTCGCGGCTTCACCGCAGTCGCGGTCATTACCTTGGCCCTGGCGATCGGCGCCAATACGGCGATTTTTTCGGTCCTCTATCCGGCGGTTTTGCGTCCTTTGCCGTACCGACAACCCGACCGATTAGTAACGCTGGGCGAGGGCCGCGCGCAGTCGCCCTGCTGCAGCTACACGTCGTCGTATCCCGATTATCAGGATTGGAAGCAGAGCGCGAAAAGTTTTGTGGCGCTGGCCGGCTTTGCCAATGACAGTTTTATTCTGACCGGAAACGGCGATCCCAAGACCATTTACGCCGCCATGGTGACGCCGAACTTCTTCTCGACGCTGGGTGTCAATCTGCTGCTGGGCCGCGACCTGGTGGCGGAGGACTTGCATGAAGGTGCGAGCCCGCCGGTTGTGATTCTGCGGTACGACTTCTGGCAAAGCGATTTTGGCGGCGACCCGCATGTGATCGGGCGGACCATCCATCTGGACAGCAGACCGGTCACGGTGGTCGGCATTCTGCCGCGCAATTTCGAATTTGGGCCCGCCGGCACGGCACAGCTTTGGGTCCCCATCTATACCAGCGCGTTCACCAACCATGCTCGAAACCTGCGCTGGCTTGACGTGATTGGCCGGCTTGCGCCGGGGGTGAGCGTGGACAGGGCGCGCTCCGAGATGGATGCCCTGACGGGCCAACTGGCGCGGGAATATGCCCGCGAAGATGGTTTCATCTCCGTAACGGTGGGAAGCCTGCGGGATGAAGTTGTCGGCAACGTTCAGCCATTGCTTTTTATTTTGTTTGGCGCGGTCAGCTTTGTGCTGCTGATCGCCTGCGCCAACGTCGCCAATCTATTGATGACGCGCTCCATCGATCGGCGGCGGGAATTTGCGGTGCGGACGGCCCTGGGCGCCAGCCGCTTCCATTTGCTGGCCCAACTGCTCACGGAAAGTCTGATGCTGTCGACGCTGGGAGCAATTCTCGGCGTGCTGGGAGCGGTTGTGGGTGTGCGGTTGCTGATCGGCGTAATCCCCGAAACGCAGCTGCAAGCGATGCCATTTCTGGCCGACGCCGGCATTAATTTCCCGGTGCTCGGCTTCGTCTGCGGCATGACGGTCCTTACGGCACTGGTGTTCGGATTGGGGCCCGGCTTCGCGGTTTCGCAGACCTCGGTGAGTGAGGTGTTGAAGGATGAGTCGCGAGGTGGAACCAGCGGGGCTCATGCGCGGCTGCGCAATGCGGTCGTGATTGGCGAACTCGCCATTTCCATGGTGTTGCTGATTGGTGGCGGATTGATGCTGCAAAGTCTGCACAAGGTCCTTCAGCAAGACCCGGGGTTTAGCGCACAAAATGTCTTGACGTTCGCCGTCAGTCTTCCCGGTGTGTCGTACCCGAAGATGACGGTGTGGCCGTTTGCCAATCGAAGTGCACTCCGCTTCGAGCATGAGTTTGTGGATCGGCTGCGCAATGTGCCGGGAGTGCAGGGGGCGTCAGCGGTAAGCGGGCTCCCTGCAATTGGGAATCGCCTCCGCAACCGGTTCGTGGTCGAAGGGCGGCCCACCCCGGAAGGTCAAGAAGATGCCTGCATCAGCCGGCGGGTGGGGATCGACTACTTCGCAGTGATGAAGATTCCTCTGCTCGCTGGCCAGGTTTTCAGCGAGGCGGACGGGATCGACGCGCCCCCGGTCGTCATCGTCAACCAAACCTGGGTGAAGCGTTACGGCGGCGGGCAGGACCCGCTTGGGCAACGTTTGCAGCTTACTTTTGCTCCCAGCGAACCCTTCCGGCAGATCGTGGGAGTCGTTGGCGATGTGGCCGAAGATAGCCTGATCACGCCGCCGGCGCCGGCCATGTATCTGCCGCTCGACCAGGATTCCGGATTTGCGATCTTCCTCGGCTATGTGGTTCGAAGCCAACAGGACCCCTCGGCCTTAGTGAGTTCCGCACGGACCATACTGCGCGGCATGGACCCGCAACTCGCCCTCGTGGATCCGCGGCCGATGGAGCAGATCGTCAATGAATCTCCGGCCGTGTTCCTGCGACGCTATCCGCTTTACCTGATCGGCAGCTTCGCCACCCTCGCCCTGATTCTCTCGATGATCGGCTTGTATGGCTTGATTTCGTACTCGGTGGTGGGACGCACACGGGAGATTGGAATCCGCCTGGCGCTGGGCGCAGAACGGAAAGACATTCTGCGGCTGGTTCTTCGTCAAGGGGTGATCACCACGCTTATCGGGGTGGGGATCGGCCTGATCGCGGGATTGGTATCGATGAAAGTGATCGCCAGTCTGCTCTACGGCGTGAACCGCGGTGACTGGGTCATCTTCGCCGGGGTTGCCATTTTTCTGGCGGCGATCGCGATTGCCGCGTCGTATGTGCCGGCCCGTAGAGCCACCCAGGTAGATCCGATGGTCGCGCTGCGGAACGAGTAGGAGGGGTGATCAGCTGGGCCGAACGCTGCCCCAAAAAAGGTCGGATTAATCCCGGGCCCAAAGGCCTATTTCTTGTGTGCCGCTGGACGCGGCGCTGAAGGCTGTTACGAAACAACGCTAGCACGGAGGGAACGAAGGCATCTTTAACCTCCGGGGAAGCTTTCCGAGATTGCTTTAAGGCGGCGGGGTTGCGGCTTGCAGATACGCCAGTTTAGTTAGGAGGCCAGCGCTGTCCGGAAGGCAACTCCACCCAGCACCTTCAGCATGCGTTTCAGGTTGTAGGCCAGGGTGGCCAGGCTCATTTCGGTCTGCGCTCCCATCCGTCCGCGAAGCAGGAATCGTGGATGGCCGAAGATGTGGTACTTGAGCGCAGCGAAGGGATGTTCCGCTGACAACGGCGCCATCGCATTATCTCTGCCTTCGCGCGCTGCTGCATGCGCTGCAAGGCCTCTTCGTAAAGGTGACGCTGCACGGAACGTTGTGGCGCGTTGGTGCATTGCGACTTCAGCGGACAGCTCCCACAGATTTGCGGCGAAGCCATATAGACCACCCGCTTTTTGTGGGGTTGTACTTGTTTGCGGCGCAGGATTTGCTGAGCCGGACAGCGAAGGGTGTCGCTGTTTTCGTCATACGTAAACTGGCTGCGGTCGAATAGGCTGCCATCTCCCCGATTGTTCACGCTGCGCTGAGCCGGCACATGGGGCACGATGCCTTGTGCTTCGCAGGCTTGGGCCTGCTCACCGTTGGAATAACCAGCATCGGCCAGCACGTTCAGCTACGCCAGATCGCCCACGGCGTGTTTGGCGGCTTCCGCCATAGGCAGCAGTCTGCGCTCATCGTTGCTTTCCGTCGTGACCTTCTGGGCCACGATCAGCCCGTGTTCCGCATCCACCGCTAACTGCACGTTGTAGGCTGGCCGTTCTCCGTCCGTGGTACGCATGAAGCGCGCTTCCAGCTCTTGATCCTGCTTCAGTTTCTCCAGCGCCGCAGCCACCGCGCTGGGGTCAATCACCCATTCTTCCTGCTCGTCTGCCCGATCCTATTGCTCCAGATAGCGCTTCACCCCATCTCGCTCTCGCACCCGGTGTGCACTGCTCACGGCGCTAAACTTTGAACCATCGATGGCCACGGTCTCACCCCGCACCAGTCCCACGTGCGCCGCACATACCCGCACGGACCTGGCGGCGGTCATGAGCGCAGTAAAAACTCGGCCGAAACGGAAAACCCAGAATTCCGGCTAGCGATCTTTTATTCTTTCCCGTAACCTTTTTCCCGCCTGCCAGTTTATTAAGTTAGAGGAACAATGGGCGTCAGAGTGCCGGCATCGACGTGGCGCGATGGAGAAGCGGACGAGCGTCTGCTGGTGGAGGCTGCCCAGAAGGATACGGAACGTTTCGGCGAGCTCTATGAACTTCACTTTGAACTTGTCTACGCCTTCGTCGCGCGGCGGGTCGGAAACCGCGAAGTTGCCGAAGACCTGACGTCAGAGGTATTTCACAAGGCCTTGGCCAATTTGCACCGCTTCGAATGGCGAGGAGTTCCGTTCGGGGCGTGGTTGCTGAAGATTGCGGCCAATGCCATCGCCGATCAGGCGAAACGCAGCCAACGGGAATTGAGCTTCGACGACCCACCGGAAATCAGTGCCCGGCCGCGAATGGAACAGGCGCAAGACCTGGCACGGCTCTTCCGGCTGGTGAGTGAGCTGCCTGACGATCAAAGAAGAGTAATGGTGATGCGTTTTGCGGAGGAGAAAAGCATTCGTGAAGCTGCCCAGCAATTAGGAAGGAGCGAGGGAGCGGTAAAGCAGTTGCAGTTTCGCGGGCTGGAAAACCTGAGAACGCGGCTCGAAGCTAAAAGCGCTACATCGCCAACCGCGCCGGGGAACACGAAGGAAAAGCGCAGAAAGAGAAGCAAGACAACTGGTGAAAGCAATGGCTAAACGCAGCCTGGTCGAACAACTCGATGCGGCCGTGCAGGGGATTCTGGAGAATCCTCGCACGGTGTTACCCAAGGCAGATCCGGAGGTTTCCGCCCTGGCCCGCATCGCCGCCGACTTGCGTTATCTGCCGCGACCAGAATTCCAGGCAAGTCTGAAAGCAGAATTGAGAAGGAGAAAATCTATGACAACTGTAGCTGAACCCGCAACCGCTGTCCGCACGACAGCCTTGCCCACGCTCGCTTTCAAGGACCCCGCCAAAGCCATTGAGCTTTACAAGAAAGCGTTTGGCGCAAGAGAAACCATGCGTTTCCAGATCGACGACAACATTCCGCACGCCGAGATCGTGATCGGGAACTCAACCATTGTGTTGACCGACGAGTGGCCCGAGGGCGGCCGGTACAGTGCCGAGACGCTGGGACAATCTCCGGTGAGCATGGCGCTCGAGGTCGAAGACGTGGATGCCTTCGCCGAGCGCGCCGTGGCCGGCGGCCTGACGATGACCGTCCCGCCACGGGACCAGTTCTATGGCCGTCGCGACAGCATACTGTTAGATCCATTCGGCTACACCTGGCGCGTGTTTACGGTGACCGAGGCACTGTCGGTTGCAGAGATGCACCGCCGCATGAAAGCCACGCAACCCGAAGGAGCAACCGCAAAGCCCGCTGTGGATCCGGTGCCTAAGGGCTTCCACACAGTCACCCCGTACCTGGTAGCGCAAGACGGACCGGCATTGCTGGAGTTTGCCAAGCGGGCCTTCGATGCCGAAGAGACCTTCCGCGCGGTGGGCGGGGCGGGCGGACTGCACGCGGAGGTGCGCATCGGTGATTCCATGCTGATGATGGGGGGCGGTATTCCCGGCCGCGAGTTCCGCTCCACGCCGAATACGCATGCACTGCACGTTTACGTGAAAGATGCCGACGCGGTGTATGCAAAGGCGCTGGCGGCTGGTGCATCGTCGGTGAACGGGCCCCAGGACCACGAATACGGTGAGCGTTCTGCCAGTGTGAAGGACCCAGCAGGTAACTACTGGTATATCGCAACCGCCAAGGGTGAGAGCTACCGTCCCGAGGGCTTGAACGACGTCAATGTGTACATGCATCCCCGGCGGGCCGAGCCGGTCATTCACTTCCTGAAGCGCGCTTTTGGGGCGCGGGAAATCGGCAAGTATACAACGCCCGACGGGGTTGTGCTCCATGCCGAGGTTCAAGTGGGCAGTTCGGTGGTCGAGATGGGCGAGGCGCACGGTGAGTATCCGGCGATGCCGACGATGTTCTATCTCTACGTGCCTGACTGTGACGCGGTGTATCGGCGGGCGTTGGCGGCCGGGGCCACTTCGATCTCCGAACCCACCGACCACCCTTATGGGGACCGCAGCGGCGGAGTGAAGGATGCATTCGGCAATCAGTGGTACATCGGGACCCACATCAAAGACGTGAGTTCTTAGTGCCTGGTGTAATGCGATTTCTGGCGGGCCGGCACTCAGAATTGGGCTGCCGGCTCGAATCCAGTTCAGAGCAGAGCCAAATCCGTTCTTTTCCAGCCACTAATAGAGGTGCACCTGATATAGATATGAGGCGAGAATCTCTTCCCCCATTTCGTGCGTCTCAGTGCAAACAAACGGCACCCGCAGCCCGGCAAGCTGAGGCCGAAGGAGCTCTTGGGTTCCTTGTCCAGGCTGGCTGAGAAAATCGCATCGCGATCATGGATTACGCCCCACCCTGGCACCCACCTACTTCAAGACAATCGTTGTACAGTCCTGAGTGTTCGGCCACGAAGTCCGCGTGGCGTCCGATTTCACCAGCGTGATCAGCGGGTCCGTGGCCCCCCGGTTGTAGCGCAGGAAATACGCCGTCTGGTTTGCCTCGGTCGAACCGTCAGGGTTGATGGTCGTGACGACCAGCGCGTTTTGCGCGACCACAGAAAATTTCAGGTCCTGGCCCGGCGTCAGCGTGGTCGCCACCGCCGCGAAGGGACCGAAGATGTCGGCATAGACGGACAGGAAAGGATCGACGAAGTCCTGCGACGCCTGCTGGACGTAAAGCTTCGTAGGATCGAAGGCGAAGCTTGTGCTTCCGCCCGAGTTGTCGATCTCCTCAATTCCGAAGAACACCATGGCCGCGTTGGATCCAGCGCTCCACCCGGAGCCTATGACGTAGCCGTTGCAGGCTCCGGTTTGGTGATAGGTGATGGTTACCGGCAGGCTCGTGGGGCTGACGTTGGAGGACCCGGTGTACATGGCGATGGCCGGCAGGCACGTTCCCGCCTGGCATTGTCCATTGAGGCCGGCACTGCAGCATGCGGGCGCGGCGCCTCCACAAGCGCTGCCATTGGGCGTACATGCCGCCGCAGTCGGGGCGCACGCTCCGCTGGAGATGTTTCCCGAGCAACACTTGGCGGCGCTGGCGGAGGGCATGCCGTCCACCAGACAGCCCACACCCTTGGGCGGGGTGGCCGACGCCCACGCCGTGAACAGCGTCCCCAGCGCGCACGCCGAGCCATTGTAGTCGCCGTATTTCGGTACCCCGCCGCCCGCCGGCGTGCAGGCCTCGCCGGGCGTGGCACAGGGATTGGCAGCGCGGAGGTCACAGGCGGCCAGCGTCCCGCAGGGTGGAGTTTTTCCCGCAGCGCACGTCGCCGTCTGGCAGGTCCCGCCCTGGATAAATCCGGCCGGCAGGTTCTTGCAGCCGGCCTCCTCGATGATGCCGCGAACGCCGGAGAAGAAACCCGGCAAACATTGCGCATCGTCAACCCCGGACACGTTGGTTTCCGTTCCGATGCCGACGGTGGTAGGTGTGCCGTTGTCGAAGACGGTGGATCGGTAGTAGGCGGTAAGGTCGGGGCTGGCGGCCGTGCTGTTGCGCCGGTCGTACCAGGTCACGAATTTCTTGCCGACCGTGGAGCAGATCCAGGGAAAATACCGGCGACCGGTGCTGACCGTGCTCACGATCGAGTCGCGGGGCCACGTGACTCCGCCGTCCGTGGACTCGGCCGCATGGACATCGTCGTTGCCGGCAGTTGCCTCATTGGAGTACACCGCAAAAATTCTCTGCGCCGAACCGTCGCTGTCGTCGAAGGCAGGGGAGTAGTTTCCTCCGGGCGGGCGGTCGAGTCCCGGCATGTCCGTCACCTCGGTGACGGTTTTCACCACCTGCGCCTGTTTGCCCGGGTTAAAGCCGTTGGCGCACGATGACCATTTCTGCACGTTCAGCGAGTAGGTGGCGCCCGAGTACACACCATAAGCCACCAGCAACGAGCCATCGGGACCGACGCTGAGTCTGGGGAAATCCCCGCCAGTCGTGTTGAGCGTAGTCAGGTCCGTCGTCCAGTTTTGACCGCCGTCGAGGGAGCACGCCACGCCAATGGTGTGGGCGTTGTTGGCCTGCGAGGTGAAGTTGCGCCACGCCAGGTAGAGCTGGTCGGCCGATCCGCCGGCGTTGACCGCGCGGTTGATGCGGTCGCCGACCAGATGCTCCTGGTCCGGGACCACGCAGCCCGCGGTCGCGTTGGAGCAGTTGACGGGGAACGAGGCCGAGTTGAACGTCGCGCCATTATCAGTGCTCTGGTACAGGCTGACCGCCACGACGGGGAAGTTATTGGGCGGCGTAGCCGGCTTGGGAGCAGCCTGCTCCAATTGCGCAAAGTAGATGGTCTGGTGGAAGGTGGTATCCGGGGCTCCGGCCGCAACCGTCGGGTCTCCCAGCGAGCTGAAGGCGGCGCTGGGAGGTGCGGCGGCCGTGTTGTAAGTGGCGGCCTTCACGGTCTGGCCTCCGTCGATCGAGAGGAATGGGCCATTCTGGGTGCCATACACCACGGCGTTGGCAGTGTCGGAGGCGGTGACCTCCAGTTCGCCAAAGGCCCCGGGCGCGAACACGCCTGAAGCGGAAATCCCCGGTGCGGTGGGGCTGGAAGACGGCGTGTTGTGCGTCATGGGCACAGGCGTCCGCGCGGGACCATGCAAACCGGGCAGGGCATCGGGCGTAAAATTCCGGCCAGCCTGAAAGAACAGAACGATGGTGGCAGCGTCCGCTGTGGCGGACAACTGGCTCTCAAACCGCACCACGGTGTTACCCACTGCGATGGCAGTCGTGAGCGCAAGGAACGGCCCGGCCGGGCCGACGTTGCCGGCTATGTCCGGGTCAGGCCCCGGCAGGGTCACCAGCACTTGCCGCTCGATGGCGGGATAACCGGCGATGGTCAGCGAGCGCGTCGGGGCCGGTTGCTCCGCGGCTATTTCATTCAGTCGAGCCAGGGCATCGCTGGCGGACGACCGCTGCTCGATGCGCACATAGGTCGTACCCAGCGCGACGCCACCCATGCTCACGGTGATGACCGAGCCGGTGGGGTTCAGGTTGGACTGAGTGGCGGTCACGGTCACGCAGCCTGGGCCGGCGGTGAAGTCCTGCACCACGTTTGCCTTGACATTGTCTAAGTCCGCCTTCGCGGGCGTGAAGCTGCAAGTCCCGGAGGCGCGAAGGCTGTAGCTCCCCGGCTTGACGTGAAAGGTATAACTACCAGTCATGTCCGTGAATCGTATTGCGCGCTCATGCTGAGTGAGGTCAACGCGAGCGCCCAGGATCGGCTGGCCGGAGGCGTCCTTGATATGTCCGATGATGGTGAGCGGCCCGGAGGTCGCGCCCATGTTGACCATCGGCTCGCCTCCGCAGTCCGGTCCAAACCCCCCAAAATCCTGGGTCGCACTGCTGGCGAGGTTGTCCAGATCCGCATCGCGCGGCAGGAAGCGGCAATCCTTCAACTTGGGGAGCAGCAGATAAGAGGCTGCCGCAAGGTTCGGGAAGGAGTACGCTCCGCTGGCGTCGGTCTTGGTCTCCACATAGTCATGCCCGCGGAGGAGCCGCACATTGTCATTCGGCAGCGGGAGGCCGTGGCGTCGTTCACTTCGCCGGAAATGGTGATCGGCCCGCTGGGCAGGCTGCTCACATGTTTTATGCAGGACGTGCAGATAGCGAGCAACAGCAAGCATAGGCCGCTGCTGCGAAAGACTGACAACCACGTAATGCTTTCATCGATGTCCTCCGGCTCCCTCGCCCGGACCGCAGGCGCACGCCGGCAGGTTGGAAATCAAGGACTTCCTGTCTTGTCAATTTGAATTGTTCTTGCACTTGTTTTTGCGCACCATAGTACACCCGTCTCGCCCAGGCACCAAGAATCCATCGCGCGGGTACACCGTGCTGAAAACCGAATCGCGGAGTTAGGTTGCTAATATCGACGAAGAAGTTGTGCTCACATAGCCAGCCACAAACTTCTGGATGCCTTTGTTTGGCTGACCGCCTGCACGAATTCTCCCATGGTTTATGCTTCTCTATTGCCCTGAAGTCCAGCAACGGCGGTTTTTGTCGAGTGAAAGGCATTCCTGTGGCGAGACTGGTAAGGTATGGCTTCCTTTTTGTTTTCATTGTGCTAGTGGGAATCTTCGCTCTAACCGTCGCTTCAGCCCCCCCACTGGCCATTCCCAATTCTAAGCCAAGCGCAATCCCACAAGCGGAAGCGCGGTCCGCAACTGACTTGGAGCCGGGCAGCTCGCAACTGATCAGTGCCGAGGATCTGGTCAAGATCCTTCAGTCAATCAAAGACGAGAAGCCTCTGATCCTGAACATCGGTCCCCATCTTCTTTACATGCAGGCGCACATTCCCGGCTCCGAGTACATCGGAGCGGGTTCAGATTCGCAAAGAATTGAATCTCTGCGAAGACGGGTAAAAGCATTGCCCCACAAAACGTTCATTGTTCTTTATTGTGGATGTTGTCCATGGAGCCACTGTCCGAACGTGCGGCCGGCATACAATGAGCTGCACAAAGCGGGCTTCACGAATGTGAAAGTTCTCTACATCGCCGACAACTTTGGGACTGACTGGGTGTACAAGGGGTACCCCACCATCAAAGGCCAGTAACCTCGATGAGAAAAGCCGGCCTGATAATTGTTGCGATTGCATTGGTGCTCGGTATCTACGAAGTGACCAGGAATGGCTCTGGCCCGTATAAGCCCCGCGGCCCGTCGTACGTGGTTTACTCGGCCGCGCCTGACTTTTCGCTGCAGGATTTGGATGGAAGGCCACTTAACCTTGCTGGCTACCGGGGGAAGGTCGTGCTGCTGGACTTCTGGGCGACGTGGTGTACACCATGCCGCGGTGAAATCCCGCACTTTGTGGACTTGCAGGACAAATATCGCGATCAGGGATTGCAAGTGATCGGCATTTCCATGGACGACGGTGTAAAGCCCGTACGGGAGTTTTACCGGCAATTTAAGATGAATTACCCGGTCGGTCTAGGAAACGAAAAGGTTGCGGAGGCATACGGCGGCGTCCTGGGACTACCAATTACGTTCCTGGTCGGTCGCGACGGCCGCGTGGCAGCAAAGTATGTTGGCGAGGTGCAGATGTCTACGCTTGAGCAGCAAATCGTATCCCTATTGCAGGCCAAATGAAGTCCTCTGCGACCCTGGAAAAGGCGTTTGGCTTTTACGATTTCTGCCCCCGTCTTACTCAAGTGAGGTTCGCCAGTGGAGTTCTGTAACTTACCTGCTCTTTGCGCGTCCACTAGCCAGAACAGACAGAACAGCTTAAGATGTCCCCTCGCTCATCTTCGGTCGACAGCTGGTACAGCATCTGTGGGACAGGAGGTTCACGATGACGACGAAGCCACCCCCATTACAAAACGAGGTTGAACAACTTAATGCCGCAAACGGGCTGGCAATAGTCCGTCTCACGATCGGTGCAATGTTTGTGTGGGTCTTCTTCGAAAATCTGGGAAAGGGTCTCTACACTCCAGCGGGATACGCAGGCCTGATCAACTATTACATTAAGTCGAGTCACTCGCCGGGCGCTTGGAAGGCAGTGATGGGTTTGGCCGCAAACCACGCCGCCATGACAGCTCCGCTACAGGCAACCACCGAGCTCTCTCTTGGGATCCTGCTCGTCATTGGTCTGCTGACCCGCCCGGTCGCCTTTGTAGCGTTTTTGTACCTGAGCAGCCTGTGGGTCTCAGAGTGGGGCACAGCTTGGATTTGGGAACTATTGGTTCCCGTGCTCGCATCCCTTGCGCTTGCGGTAGGACGGGCTGGACGAAAGTGGGGCGTTGACGCACGGCTGGCGCAGCGGTGGCCGTCTTCCCCGTGGTGGTGATTGAACCAAATCAATTGCGAGTATCGGTCATCATTCCGACGCACAACGAGGCGCAGTCCATCGGCCGCGTCCTCACCGACCTCCCATCCGATCTCGTCACCGAGATTCTCGTTGTTGATAGCAATTCAACTGATGGGACACCCGAGATCGCCTCAAGGATGGGAGCCCGCATTGTCCACGAACCTCGTCGCGGATACGGCCGCGCCTGTTTGACCGGACTGGCTGGTGCAAGCAGCCCTGACATTGTAGTGTTCTTAGACGGCGATTACAGCGATCGACCTGCGGAGCTGCCGGTTCTGCTGGCTCCGATCATTGACGGCCGCGCCGATATCACGTTGGGGGCACGCCTCGGGAAACAGAGCCTCCCTGGGGCGCTGCCTTGGCACGCTGCGTTTGGCAACCGCCTGGCGGCCGCCCTGATCACGCGTTTGTATGGTGTACGGATCACAGACCTCGGACCGTTCCGCGCCGGGCGCGTAGATGTCCTTCGCCGGCTCGATTTGGAAGAGACCACGTACGGCTGGGCGGTTGAGATGATCCTAAAGGGCGCGTTAGGGGGATTCCGCATCGTTGAAGTTCCGGTCAGCTATTATCCGCGCATCGGAAAATCGAAGATCAGCGGCACTCTGAGGGGCACAGTCGGTGCGGCATGGTTCATCCTCTTCCTGATAATGCGCTATTATTTTCGGCGCCCAAGGACCGCTATGCCGCGGCCCGCGTGAGTCTTGCCCAGTGATCTTGTATGCATTTCTCCAGCGAAAACTCCGGACATTTGGACAACGGAAACCGCACGCTGGTTGTCATGGCAAAAGCACCCAGACCGGGCATGGTCAAGACCCGTTTAGCTCGGAGCCTTCCGGTTGAAGCGGTCACCGAGCTCTATCGCTGCCTTTTGGACGACACCATGTCGCTAGCGCGCTCGTTGGGCACCGTAGAGATTGCCATTATGTGCCCTGCTTCGGATGTCGAGGAACTAGCGCGGCTGACTCCGAATGGGGTGGGTGTTGTTGCGCAGAAGGGAGAAGGCCTTGCCGCAGGGCTGACCTCGGTATTTGCACACTTTGCAGCGCCCGGCCGGCAACGCGTGGTTGCGTTCAACAGCGACAGCCCGCATCTGCCGGCTTCGGTTCTTGGAAGCGCGTTCGAAGCGCTTATCAAGCACGACGTGGTCGTCGGACCGACACACGATGGCGGCTATTACCTCGTGGGGGCCAAGGCTGCCCATTCAACGCTTTTCGAAGGTGACGGCATGGGCACCAAGACTGCGCTCGAGGTTCTGCTGGCACGTGCCCGCCTACTGCAACTTTCCATTGGCTTCACGGATCCCTTCTACGACATCGATGTCGGGGACGACTTAACTCGGCTTGCCGCGGAACTGCAGATCGCTCCATCCAGGGCACCGCAAACGGCGTTTTGGCTCAGACAGTGGGGACCGGCGGTGGCACAGTTGGGGATGGAAAAGGGAGACCGGTGAAACTCTCGCCATCCCACAGGCTGTACGTTCTCGGTGTTGTCATACTTGTGGTTCTGGCGATCTGCTCACGTAATTTCGGCAACATGGGTGCACCGTCCTTTGTCATTCCGCTGGCCGTTGCTGGAGTCGCGTACCTACTGGCAATTCGTGAGTTCTTCGCCACCAAGAAATTTCCGCGACACGTCATCGTCGTCGGGCTCGTGTTAGCTGCTGTGTGGCATGTTCTATTTCTATTGAGGCCGCCGGGTCCAGATGATGACATCCATCGATATGTTTGGGACGGGCGCGTGCAGCGACTCGGCTACAACCCTTATATTGTCGTTCCCAGCGATCCTGCGCTCGCCGGGTTGCACACGTCTGACACCCGCACGTTGAACAACCCGGACGTGCCGAGCCCGTATCCAGCCGGCGCTCAGCTTTTCTTCCGCGCCGTTACAGCGATTCATGAGTCGGTCTTTGCGCTGAAGGTAGCTTTCGTGGTTTGTGATTTAGCGATTGTTTTCGTTTTGCTCTACATCCTGCGCTGTAGTCAGCAAGGGGCGCATTGGGTGCTGGCTTATGCTTGGCACCCGCTGCTGGCGACGGATGTGGCGGGCAGCGGTCACGTTGATATTGTCGGCGCACTGCTGCTGTTGGTGTCCTTCGCGGCGCTGTGGCGCCGCTGGCGTACGGTGGCAGCGGTGACGTTTGGGCTGGCTGTTGCCGTGAAGTTGCTCCCCATCATACTGCTGCCACTTTATTGGAGGCGTGTTCGTATGCGCGACGGCTTGCTGGCGGCAGTCGTGCTCGGACTCCTCTACGTACCATTTCTTAACCACGGACGGATTCCGATCGGTTCCCTCGGCACGTACGTGCAGAGTTTCCGCTTTAATGATCCGGTGTTTGCAACGCTCGAGCGCGTAGCGGCTCCGCAGCTTGTAGTTGGGCTAGCGGTGCTCGTCGGCACCCTCACCGCAATCTGGCTGAGAACCAAGGCCCCGGTATGGTCTTCGGACGCATTCGCTTGGCCGATGGCAGCATCGCTCTTATTTGCCCCGGTCGTATATCCATGGTACCTGCTGTGGCTGCTGCCCTTCCTGCGGTCGGCCTCGACGCTGCCGATTATCATCTGGACCGTGAGCATAATTCCCACTTACTACGTTTGGCATTTGCGCACGCTTGGTCGTCCGTGGTTGGTTCCTGGCTGGATCATGCTGCTGGAATACGGATCTGTGGCAGCGGCGGGTGTGATTGTCTGGTTGCGCCGACTCAGACGAGCGCCCACGCCCGCACGCCCAAGCGACCATCCTTAGGAATTGTCCAAATACGCAACCAGTGTGCGGTACTAACATCTGGTTGTATCTTGAAGCCTTCGCCTGACATCTACTGAGGCGTTTGTTCAATTCACCGAGGAGGACTTCCATGACAAATTCGAGCCGTCTTACCGCGATCCGGGCTCTTGTGTCGTTTGGGGTGCTGGTCCTTGCCGCAACTTCCTGGGCGCAAACGCGTCCGCCAATTGTCGAAAAGCTCGCCAAGACCTATGGCCTCGATTCGTTCGGACAGATTGAGGCGATCCGCTACACCTTCAATCTTCAACTCGCCGCGCTCAACCTCAATCTTTCTCATAGTTGGGAATGGGAACCCAAGACCGGTAAGGTCACCTACGACGGCAAAGATAAAGACGGCAAGCCGGTGAAGGTTACCTATCTGCGCTCGCAGCTCAGCAGCCAGCCTGACAACGTGAAGAACCAGATCGATCCGGCCTTCGTGAACGACAATTATTGGCTGATCTTTCCCTTCCATGCGTACTGGGACACTAGCGCCACTGTGACCGATGAAGGCATGCAGAAACTCCCGCTGGGGAAGGGTTCCGCCGACAAAGTCGTGGTGAAGTATCCTTCTGCCGCCGGTGGTTACACGCCGGGTGATACCTGGATGCTTTACGTTGGCAAGGACGGGCGGGTAGAAGAATTCCGTTTTGACCACGGGGGCGACAAGAAACCCAGTGTTGTGATCGCGACATGGACAGGCTACAAAATGGCGGGACCTCTGCTTGTCTCAACGGAACACCGCGGCACCGCCGACGGCAAGCCGTTGCATCTTTGGTTCACGAATGTCGCCGTCAAACTGGCGGGCTCCGATAAATGGATCGTTGCGCAATAACCGAGGATGAGTTCGAACAGCTGATACCGTGCTCACGAACCAGGCTATCTGCCCATCACCACCGTCGTGCAGGAACTGCTCATCTTGGGCAGATCGCGGGCTGCTGTCATGCGGATCGGCAAGCTGCGGCGTTCCCCGCGAACGATCGGACAGTAGTAGTCAGGCTCCAGCAGTGCGCCCTGAAGCCGTCGCCGACCGGCACAGCCGCCGTGGCATGAATCGCGGAACTCGCAGGGCTGGCACGCGTCTGGAAGAGTGCGGGCCTGCTCGAAGGGCGCGGAGTCCAGAATGTCGAACCCCATCGAGACCAAATCTGCCAGCGGCTCACCCGATCCTGGCCAGTAAACGCAGGGCTGCGTGGTGGCCCGCGGAGTCACCCTCACGGTACTTACGCCACATCCCCCCGGAAGCGGCGGCAGGCCTGCCATCGCTCGAACCAGCGGCTCACCAATGGCGATCACATCAGTCTCCGCAAAGAGGCGCCGGAATCCCTCCCAGTATTCTTCGTAGGACAACGCATAGACGTCCGATCGCACGGCCTGGTACACGTTCACACGCAGCGGAGCGCCAAACTTCTTGGCTACTTGTGCCACCTCCGTCAGACGCAAATAGTTTGGCTTCATCATGACGGCGATGATGGTCACGGGCACACCCAGCCTCAGGCAACGTTTTGCTTGCTGATGGATCAGTTCCCAATTGCCGTCTCCACGTTGTGCATCCTGCTCTGCTTGCGTCGGGTAGTCGAGAGAAAACTCGATGTCGTGAAAGGCGGCTAATTCATCATCCTGCAACACCGCTACGCTGTGGCCATTCGAAGTGATGGTGAGCTTGATGCGTCGTGTTCGCAGGTACGCGAGTATTGCCCTAAAATCCGGATGCATCCCGTTCTCGCCCGTACCCAGATTCACCGTATGGACGGATAGGCGTTCCATCACTGACTTCACTTGGTCCAGTGAAAGACGATCCGCGCGAGTTGGATCACGGTAGCAGAAGGCACATGAAAGATTGCACTCGTTAGTGAGTCCCAGGCCGAGCGATACCCCGGCGTCCGGCGATGTTTTGTTGAACCCATTCGCCAATCGCCGACTTGAGGGGGCACTCATACGCAGTCCTCTTTGGCACCGGCCGCAGGGCGGAGGATGTGATGGGTGTAGCGCGCGATAGCAGCAAATTCAGGGCGCCGTCCCAGCTTGCGCTCCAATTCGAAAATTCGCTTATACTCGGCCTGCCGGTCGATTTGCGGCGGCAGGTAATCTGCAACCACCCGCACGCCGCGCTCGGCAATCAATTTAAGCCCTGCTTCCTTCGCTATGGCGAGCAGCTCATCGGGAGCGAAAAGCCGCACACGGCCACCATAGAGAGATTCATATCCCCAATTAGCGGTGAGGTCCTTTTCCGCCGCCTCCAAATCGCCTGCCCGGATAGCAGCTTTTAATAGCTCGCCTGCTCGATTGCGCACCACGATGGACAGCAGCCCAGGTGGATCGTGCCGCATAAGTCGGGCGGAGTCGCTGATCACCGCACTTGGGCGTTCGACGTATTCGAGCACATTGTGGCAGAGAACAATGTCGAAGAACTCCGCAGCGAATAATTTTCCTGCCTGGGCTACATCGCCATGGCGCAGTACAAATGTATCGCCAATCCCTGCTTTCAGGGCGGTGTGCTCTGCCAGCTTCAGCATAGCGAGCGAGGAATCCAACAGGGTGACCTCAACGCCGCGACGCGCGAGGTTCACTGCGGCTGCACCGGTACCGCCCCCGAGATCCAGCGCCCGCAATGGCCTCGTTGAGGGCAGGGGAGGCAAGAATTCTTCTACGGCGGCAACCGTCAGGTCGAGTCGCAATCTACCCTCGGCGGTCTCAAGGTAAGCGGCATACTTATCTGCCTCTTCCTGAAAGCCCGTGCCGATCTTGGGAGACAGGTTCATGCGATACTCAAGCAAACTCGATAGCCAATCCAATCACTAGTCCAGAACTAAAGCATAAATCAGAATGAGGATTTGCTCAGGTCGAGAATAGGCGCCCACTCCACCTTCAGAAACGTGTGGGCACATCCCAGTTCTTCGCTGCTTCACGGCTGGACCGGCTCCTGCTAAAATCCGGAGCTATGTACCTGATGGAGTCCCTTGCCGCCTCATCGATTTTGTTTGACTCAGCCTGATAGCGAGCCGATTTCACCTCTGTGGATTGGTGACGCAATCGCAAAGGAGTAACTCTGTGATGCCTCGAGTTTTCTCGCCGTTATTGCTGCTCTCGCTCTCGACGTGCCTGTTGACCGCCCAGGACACTTCGAAAGCCGAGAAGTTCAGCGAGCCATCGCGCACGTTTCGCTTCACGTACAACTTCACCGTGAAAGACATTCCCGCCGGACCGAAACAAGTGCGCCTGTGGGTTCCTGTGCCGCAGACGGACCACCATCAGACTGTGCGCGTGGTCAACATCAAGGCTCCCACCAAAACGCAGATGACGCAGGAGCCCCAGTACGGTGATCGGATGATGTATGCCGTGATCCGGAATCCAGCGCAGGGAAATGTAGAGTTCACTCTTGAGTACGAGATCACACGCCGGGAATACTCGCGCGGCGATTATGCCCAGCTTGAGCGCGAAGACCAGAGGCCAGGCGTCGTGCCTGCGTCCATGAACCGGTTAGTCGCGCCTGACAACCTGGTTCCTACGGATGGCAAGATCAAGGCGCTGGCAGTCGAAGTGACCGGATCGCAGACCGGTGCGGTCGCGAAAGCCAAAGCTGCCTATGACTATCTCTTCACAAATATGCGGTACGACAAGACGGGCTCCGGGTGGGGGCGTGGTGACGCGGTGTGGGCCTGCGACGCCAAACACGGGAACTGCACGGACTTCCATTCTCCGTTTATCGGCATCCTGCGGGCCGACAGCATTCCGGCGCGCTTCGACATCGGCTTTCCTCTGCCCGAGAACAAAGACAAGGGAGATATTGCTGGTTATCACTGCTGGGCCGAATTCTATACGCCCAAAATCGGCTGGGTCCCCGTCGACATCTCGGAGGCGTGGAAAGCAAAACAGAAGGAAGATTATTTTTTTGGCAGCGTTGACGCTAATCGCGTGCAGTTCTCCACTGGTCGCGACATCACGCTCTCTCCTAAACAGGATGGTCCCCCACTAAACTACTTCGTCTATCCGTATGTCGAGGTCGACGGCAAGCCCTACGAAAAGCTCGATAAGCAGTTCAGCTTCGAGGAAATAAAGTCTGAGGAAAAGAAGGCCAGCATTTCGAAACGCTAAGTGGGCAGCACCAGCAGGGTGTTGGACGCGACCCTCAATGCAAAGAACCATAAGCCCGCGCCTAGCGTACTTCGAACCCGAGGGCAATCCGAAGACGGGATAAAAACGTTTGCACTCTAGGGTTCGGTTCGGCTCTGCTCTGCCATCATGGCTCTCTGTGGGTTTCCGCGCAGTTATCCGGAACGTGACTGAGTCCGAAACTGACCTCTGTCGCCGAGTTCGGTTGTTGAAAAATCGCCTTCGCGTCCATCGACGGACTCAGTTCAAGCAAAGCCCTGTTTTTTATCAAGTGACATTCCGAAGAGACCCTATACCGGCAGGAGAGGACACACTCATAGACACTTGGCCGGCTTCTCGGGAGTAATCTCCCACATGAGGGTTCTGGACAGCAAGGATGAAGTTCTGGATAGTTCCTGTATTACTTGCGCATTGCCGACGATCCGCTCGGAACCCAACTGCCACATCCACGCATAGGGCGTATACGGCCAAATGAAAGGAAAGCATTCGTAAACACTGGCCGACCTGCTCGAAGTAATCGGAAGAAACAGATGGTTCGCGACGGTTCGAGCCTGTCCTTGCAGCCGCCCCGACACACGCAATGGCCCTTTCCCCTTAACTGACTGAGCCAAACCAATACGGCGTCTTCTTCGTCCACTCCGACTTGGGATACTTCCGATGAAGCAGATCGAATGCCTTCCGGCTGTATAAGCCGATCGAATTGTCGACGCACCCGAATCGGGTTGCACGGACGAAATAATGCAGCGCTTCCGGAACGCGGGGATCGTCGGGATGCGCCTTGGCCCAGTCCAGCACTGCGGGAGCGAAATACAGCGGAGCGGCGCCAATCGCCGACAGCTTGCGCCACTCCCGCTCGCCGGCTTCTCTTTCCGCGGGCGTCAACCATGATGGCGCGGGCGGAACAGCGACCTTCGGTTTCGATTGCGTTCCCGATGCGTTGGACCAGAATGCGCTCTGATACGACCTGTGCTCCTGGTCCGCGCCGACGTCATAGCACCACCAGCTCCCGGACGAAATTCCCGGGCTAACCAGGGGGCTCATTCCCAAGGCGTTAACGAAGGGCTCCATCTCGGGGAATTGCATCACCATGAACACCAGGGCGAAGCGCCGAGCCTGCACCGAATCGGCGCGGTCATATTGCTCGATGTAGCTGCGCATCTGGGGGAACTTCCCTATCACGTGTGGCTCCAGCTCGTGCACTGCGGCTGTATCGTCGAGAATTGCCGCCCGCAACCATGTCCGCGCCGCCAGTTGGTCGCGCAAGTTCGCGGGCAGCGTGTTTCCATTGGCGGCCTGCACCAGCAAGGACAGCGGCAGGCGCAGGTTGAAGATTTCCACCGAATCCAGGTCCAGCTCTGGCGGCGGCTCGATGACCGAAGAGTTCTGTGCACGACACGTTCCGTTTGTGCAGTAGTAATTGCCATAATCAGCTTCCACCAGCGTGCGCGGGGCAAAGCGCAGAAACTCCTGGAAGCTGGTGGCCACGGCGAAGCGCTGCGCCGTGAAGGCATTCCGGTTCGAGGGCGAGGCCTTCTCGATGTGCGCCCAGTTCGTATCCAGCAGCGTGCGCGCCTGCTCACTCTTGCTTTCCTCCTCCAGCAGGCGAACCCGCTGATACAGCGCCGTCTCATAGGCGGGAGAGTCTGCGGCGATGGTCGCTGCCGCGCTCATCAGCTCGTCCGTATGAGTATCTCCGGCGCGCATTGTCACCAGCGCGCTCAGCAGCCACGGCGTGGACTTTGTGGCCTGCCAACGATCGAGGCGGTACTGCCTGGTCTGCGTGTCGTCGAGCTGAAACGTGAGCACCCAGTCGGTCAGGTCATCGAAGCTGCGGGAGTTGTTGGCATCGGCTCGCCATTGGTTCGCCGGTAAGTCTTCTCTAAGCTTGGACACTTCGACCGGCTGCCCCGGATGGGCTTGCACTGCTTGCTGCACTTGTGCGTCCCATACTGGATCCAATATGTGGTCAAGCAGGAAGGTGTAATCGAAAAGGTCGTTGCCGAAGTTCTCTCCAGCGCCGGATGCAAGCTGCGCGGCAATGGCGTGTAGCCTCTGCTCGGGGTGCAGCCGGGCCTCAACGTAGTCGAGCAGTTTCTTCGCCGCCGGATGCATGCTGGCCAGCGACTTGTCGGCCAGAATGGCCTGCAGACGCTGTTCGGCGGTCTGCATCGGCTCGGGCAAAAAAGCGCTTTCGTCTTTGAGCCCGAGCGTCGCCTTGCGAATATAGCATCGCGCCACCAGATAAGGGGCCAGCTTGCGCCATGGCGAGTCCGCTTCACGCGCGATTTCCTCAAAGTCGCTGGCTGCCGTGTCCAGATTGCCGGTGTAGAAGTTGGCTGCAGCCACCTGGTACTGCCGGTCAAGCTTCAGTAGCACATCGTCCAATGTTGCAGGAGGCGGCAAGTTTAGGGTCGCGACCGGCCGCTTCTCGTTCGGACCGTAATACTGAAGGTCCGCAGGGCTGCCGCAGTTCTGGAAGACCGCGTCCTGACCCGCAACCCAGTCGCGCATAAGTCCCGAGGCAATGCCGAACGTCTGCGCCCGGCTCATCGCCGTGGCGGAGGCATTGGTAAACGCATCGCCCCCGCAATTGGGATACTCCGCGAATCCGTTTCTACGGTAGCGTTGGATGTCGATTTTCTGCACCTCTTTCAGTCCCAGTACGTGGCTGCGCGTCTTCAGCCAGGCGGTTACGGGAGGATCTGGGTCGTAGGGCGTGCCGGGTGGAGTGACTTGCGGTACTGCGTCATCTCCCAGGCTGTGCCGCTCCTGCGCCGTCAGCGGCCTTTGCTCCAGGTAGCGATAGGCAATCACCAGATAGCGCCGGTCGAACTTCGGCCGCAGAATGCCGAGCTTGCCCCCATCGAATGCTTTCAAAGGATCGTCAGGCTGGTGCTGCAGAATGAATGTCGCCTCGATCCAACCGCCGGACGAAAAGATGTTGGGGGGAACCGACAACAGGCCGAGCAGCAGGAGCCCCAGCGCAAGACGCGACCTCGGTTTCATGGATCTAACCTCCGCTGGACCGCAGCAAAGCTCTCTGCAGTCCAGGCCCGCAGATGAAAGACATATACGTGCCGGCGCAGCATCGGCGCAGGCCACGGCTCGTCGGTGGAGACGCCCACGCTGCTGCGGCAGAGCGGCTCTCGAAAATCCTCGCCCAAAGCTAGCGACTGCATGATGTCGGCGCGGTCCGCCCCCATGCGGAACAGCATCGGCACAGCCTCAGTGATGGGCAGACCGCTCATCCAGTCATCGCCCATGCACCACGAGCCGAGCGCCGTGATGGAGAGCGGCATGGAAGCGGGCAAACGCTGCCGCACGTCGCTGATGAGGGCGCGATAAAAGTCGTGTTGGGAACGCGTGGCGTCGAGGTCGATCTGTAGCGAGGAAACCTGGGGCGCGGCCGACAGTCGCACGATCTGCGCAGCCAATTTCGTGCGATATTCGTCGGAGAAAACCGCGGGTGTATTCTTCGTAGGTTCCAGCCGGACGACGGCTGTGATTGGCGTACGCTCGCCCACACGCAGAGGCTGTAACCGTGGTCGCACAACCGGCTCCTGGGCCAAGTACACCGAGCCGGCCAAAAATGCTACTCCCACATTGTCAGAGTTAAGGAACCTCAGGTCTTCCGCACGCTCCCACGCCCAGAGTGTTAGCCGCGGCGTTGCTCGCGCCCTGCCTACCCGCCACAGAAGAAGACCAGCGCCACTGAACACCAATAGCGCGAGTAGCGCAGCCAACCGTGCAGGCTTGTGCAAAATCGACATGGACATGGCCGTTGGGAGAACTCAAGAGTTTAGTCCCATCCCAGCTTGTTGAATTCTATTGAAACGTGGTGAAGTTTGGAGGCGCGACCATCACAAAATCGTCTACAGTTCGGGACGCGAACAAATAGCGACCGCTCATCGGTACAACCAGTTCGCATAGTCTCATTAGCGTTGTGAGTCGCGCTGTGGAGACACCTTGTGGCCACCCACCCGGCACAAGGCGCTAGTGTGGCGCTGTCGGCGACTGGAGCGGACAGCTGCCGAAGTGACTCAAGATGATCGTCAGGTCATCGTTGTTGGTGATGCCGTCGAGATTGAAATCGTAATGGCTCGACATTCCCCAGCCATCGGCAATCTGGTTGTAGTCGGCTACGTCCACGTCGTCCACCACGCCGTCGCCATTGCCGTCGCCTGGACACGGCGGCGCAGAGGCGAGCACCGCCTGCATCTGGCTCTGCAACATGTCGAAGTTCATTTGCTCCTCATGGTTAAGGCCGCGGAGAAGCAGATTCAATTCAACTCTGTCGATTAGCGGAAGAGGCTCGTCCTCATTCACCCGATAAAACTCTGTGGAGACTACCTGGACGGGTCCGTCGGTCTGGATGTCATAGTCGAGCCACTGATCGCGCACCAGCTTGTAGTGCTGGTTACGCACGGCTTTGGCCATCTGTGGGTTCTGGGTGACCTTCTCGATGGAATAGTTGGCAGCCTCGTTTTTCCAGATGACCTGGTTCACCTGCCAGCACTCGGCAAGGCCGCCACCGTATGTGCCGGGATCCCCGCCAGGGCCCCACCAAGTGCCTCCATTGTCATTGCACACGCTATGGGACACCGGCGTTTGTGAGCACTGTGACGGTGAGCCCTGAAACACGCATGGGGGATTGTGGGCGCCATTTTTCTGAAGATTGAGGCCACCCTGAGTGAAGTTATATGGCCGCAGAGCGGGCTGATTGGGATTGATGAGATACGGCATCATCGGGTACGAATCGATCGGCCGGGGTACGGCACGGTGGACGTCGATGCCGGCGATTTCGCCGAAAAGCTGGAACATGTCCACCTCGTTGACCATCGCGTCCACCTGGCGCCCGGGCTGGACGACCATGGGGCCGGCCACAATCAGGGGAACCCAGACACCGGTTTGATATGCGGTGGCTTTGGCGCGAGTAGGGTCAAACGGCGGCTTCACGGTTTGTGCCAGTGAGCCGTTGTCGCCGACAATCACGATGACGGTGTTGGTTGCGCCAGGGTCGTAAACCAGGTTGCCCTTGCCATCTCGGGTCGCCAGGCCGGTCTCGACCAGCAGTCGCCCGAATTCGGTGTCCATCGCTTCGATCATCGCGTCCGAAAGGACGTGGAGGGCCGGCACGCTGGTACAGTCGGTTCCCGCACCGATACCCTGCAACAGTGCCCGGGTTTCCGGCGATACCAGCACACCGGGCGGAGGCTGGAGCGGAGTGTGGTCGATACTGAAGGAGACCGTTGCCATCCACGGATTCGGGCCCCCCGTGTGGCGGTTGATCCAGTCAATGGCGGCGTTCACTTCAATGGTCGCGCGGAACCCGCGGGTGCGCGGGTCCGTTAGATCAACTGGATCCACCTGTCCGTCGCGGTTGATAACCAGCGGCGATACGTAGTGGGCGTTCTGCTTGTAGAAATTGATGAAAGGCGGTGGGGAGGCCTGGCAGGTTTCGCTCGGTACTAACACCCCGCCACGGGTCAGACACTGCAATCCGACAGAGTCGCCCACCGGATTATTTCCCGAGAACTCCATGCAGCCTGCCGGCTTCGCGATGTAGCATGCCCCGGAATCGGAGCCTTGATGTGTAGCGTCGGGAACGAATCCGCATGCGTACTTGTCCGTTGGCAGCCCGGGCCCGACCAATCCGGCATTACGATCGATGGACGCCGGCAGACCGCCGGTCCACCCGTAAAAGTCGCTGAAACCGACGGAAGCAGGCGCGCCGTCGCCCGCCTCGTTGTTCTCCGGCCCACCGAGGTGGAACTTGCCAACCAGGGCGCTGTCATAATGCGCAACAGCTAACAGCTTCGGCGGAGTAATCTCCCAGGTCGCAACCTGCGAGTTGTTCAGGTCGTTCGCTCCTATCGCCTGAAAGATGTTGCTGCGCAGCGGCCAGCGCCCGGTGAAAAAGGCAGCGCGTGCAGGCGAGCACTCCGGCATCGACCAGGTGTTACGAAACCGGATGCCCTGAAATGCGATGGTGTCAATCACCGGCATCTTGGGAGGCACCGGCCCGCCATAGCCGAAGCTGGACATCTGATCGATGCCGACGTCGTCCATGATGACGAAGAGAATGTTGGGGTGGGCCACGCCGGGGTTGCGAGCGGGCGTTGTCGTGCTCGGGGACGCGGCTGCTTTCCCGCTTGCGGCTTGCGCAACACCAACTATGCACAATGCGGCCCAGCCAGCTAACAGAACTCTGACACAGCGACTCATGAACTTCTCCCTGGATGTTGCGAAGTTGCCCGCAGGTGTTCCTTCGGAAGGAAGGTAGTAAAGACGGTTAATTCTTGGGAAATCGCCAGCCTGGCGGACGAATTTATACCACTTTGCCTACAGCGATGCAATCACCAATCTTCGCGAGTTGCAGAATCCTCGATTCAACAGCTTAGGAGTTTGCTGAGCATTTGGTTTTTCCATCACAGCATTGTGGTCGACTTTGTAGACGGTCTTGCACTGCTCGACAAGCACTCACTGCAGTGTTTATGCGCGTTCGAGCGCTAGAGCACCTGGGCAAAAGCCAGATGGGTCGGCTTCTAGGTGTTCGCCACTGCCGTAAGTTGCTGGTCGGGGAGAGAGGATTTGAACCTCCGACCCCTGGTCCCGAACCAGGTGCACAGCTCTGCGTTCCAACGGCAAGACGATTGGTAGGGCTCACCGCCTGAAACCTTGCAGCGGTTTGGCGACGTCCTGTCGGGGGCAAAATCACTTGGACGAGAAGTCGGCTACTCGAAGTTCTGCCACTGATAAGAGCCCGGCGTCCCTCAAAGTAAACCCTCAATCTTGTCGAACTGTTGATCCCAGGCAACCCTGGACAGGATCTTCACGATCAGTGGAAGCCCTACCTCCGTAACAGTAACCTTCGTCTTTCCGCTCGACTCACTGAAGTCCACAATGACCGTGACTGATGAGCAGATGGACGTGCTCCGGCATTACCATCTGGCCGGATGTTAAGAAGAAGCACCGGATGCGGCAGTTTCAGCTGAATCGGGAGAGGTGAGAGAAGGATTAAACGTCGTATAATCCCGTGCGCGGTTCTAGGGAGCGAAACATATGAGCGTACAAGAAGAAATCAAGAAGTATATTACCAGCCAACCTGAACCAAAACGCAGTGACATCCAAGAGCTGCACCGGATCACACTTCAAGTGTCACCAGGATGCAAATTATGGTTCTTCGATGGTAAAAACAGCAAAACCCAGACTGTTTCTAACCCTACGATAGGATATGGATTTCACACAATAAAATATGCCAGTGGGAAAAGTAGAGAGTTTTTTCAAATTGGTGTGAGCGCAAACAAAACGGGAATCTCTGTCTATATCCTTGGTCTCAAAGATAAGAAGCACTTAGCCAAAACGTATGGGAAAAAACTAGGCAAGGCGAGCGTGACCGGATATTGCATTCGGTTCAAAGCTCTAAAAGATATAAACATCGATACGCTTGAAGCGGCAATACGATGTGGGCTTGCGGCTCAGAATGAGAAGGCAAGCTGATGAAATAATTACACTGTTAAAGGCAAGCAGTTACAGATGTACAGTGGCTCCAGGATACGCTGACTACCGCTCAGACCCGCCCTACAAAGCCATTCTCGAAAAAATGGGTCCCGAGTAATCGTGCGGCTTCCTGTCAGCGCTTCTTGCCTTTCCGTGCTTGCCGTTGGCCATTGCGGAAGTATAACGAGCCCCTCGGAAATTAGGATTCCTCTCGCACGAACCAGAACCACAAGCGGGTGACCGGAATCCACTCGGCGGTATAGTCGGCAAACCGCCGGCTGAGAGCGGACGACACGCCGTAAGTCCC
>CAWCSJ010000038.1:0-14913 GCA_963798185.1 uncultured Acidobacteriaceae bacterium | reverse complement strand
TCCTGCTTCGCGGACGGATGGGAGCGCAGACCGAAATGAGCCTGGCCACCTTGGCCTACAACCTGAAACGCATGCTGAAGGTGCTGGGTGGAGTTGCCTTCCGGACAGCGCTGGCCTCCTAACTAAACTGGCGTATCTGCAAGCCGCAACCCCGCCGCCTTAAAGCAATCTCGGAAAGCTTCCCCGGAGGTTAAAGATGCCTTCGTTCCCTCCGTGCTAGCGTTGTTTCGTAACAGCCTCTGAAGCGCCGCACTACCCAAGCTATGGAGAGTCCTTACCCGCCGCCGCGCAATAGCAAGACTCATAGCTCTGCTGGGTGAGCGCGCCGATCGCGCAGTACAGCCCTCTCACATCCTTAGCAGGAATCGGCGTGTCAGAACTCGACACCATGTATAACTTCAACCACAGGTCGCGCGCCGCATTGCGGCTGACGATCTCGTCGTAAATCCTGGCCAGACCGGCGCCATCCAGTTGCCGCTGCTTCCATCGCTGCGAGAATGTGTACTCCCGCTTCCAACGTCCGCGAATCTTACCGCCCGCCTGTTCCAGGTTCGTCAGAAAATAGATGGTCTGGTCGGCCAGCGTTCCGTCACCGTTGAAATCTACGATGCGAAAGCCGGGATTCTGGTCATAGACCGGAGAAATCGCAGGATCGATCAGGACGAACTGCGGGTTGGCGCCCGCGCCGATTATGCGGAAATCATCTACGTGGGTGTGACCGGCGAAGCTCGCCAGGAATGTGCCCTGATATTGCTCCAGCAGACTGTCGAACCGCCCGGTCCACTCCGGGACCCACATCTGCACGATCGAACTGGCGCACGATGCCGGCGTTTCTCCCCAGGGATGAGTTGTCGCCCAGCCGTCGATGCCCGGGGGAATGTGAAACATGAGCCAGACTTTTTCGTGCGACTGTTGCGCGTCGGCCAGTTGCGATTGCAACCAGGTGAACAGATCGCCGGCTGCCGTGGAGTTGACCGTCGCACAGCCACGGCTAAAACTGGCGGCACGATACTTGTCGGACCAGAAGATGGTGTTCAGCGAAAGGATGCGCACACCGTGCAGCGTGGGAGGTTCCACGCTGTAGCTCCCCAGCGACTTCCAGGTTGTGCTGAATTGCTCACCCTCCATCGCCAGCGCGCGCGCCCGTTCCGCAGTGTCGCGCAGGAACGGCCCATCCGCCTCGATGGTGTAATCGCCGCAATAGTCGTCGTTGTTGCCGGGCGTCAGCAAGATCTTCACCGCCGGGAATCGCTGCCGGACTTCCAGCGCAACGAAGTCAACCGTCTTCAGCACAAACGCGCGATAGTGCCCGGCGTCATCGTCATGGGTGATGCTCTTGTAAGTCTTGGGGAAGTCGTGCGCCAGCAGATCGCCGGTGAACATCATCAGCGCGGGATGAGGCTCGGCCCTTACCATCGCCTGCAGCGCAGAACGCAGCAGCCACCAATTTGTGTCTTGACCGTACGGACTGAACGCCGTTGGCTTCGAACGTTGCAAGATGGCTTCCCATTGCGCAGCGTCGGCCGCTGCGAGATCGGCAACCAGCGAAGGATCGGCCATGGGATTGAAGTGAATGTCCGACGCTATGAGTAGCCTGCCAGCAGCGCTTTTGCGGGCCGGTTGAGCGACAGCAGCGCACACGTGCACCAGCGGCAGCAAAATAATAATGCAGATTTGCACGCGCCAACTGGAACGCATATCGGTTTTCCCTCGCCGGATCTTTGCTGCGCATGACATGAGTGTTTAACTCTGGAATTCGTTGTGTTCCCTGGTTGGAACGCGCCGGTGCGGCGTGCCGGCGATTGCCAGTTTCGTTTTCCTGGTATTTGCGTCAGTTCTTGCGGAATGATTCTAACTTGCGTGTCCATCAGGGCGGCACAGAATTCTAACCCGACGTCGACCGTGGTCCCGATATCTGTGCGGCGTAGTGTGAAAAAGCAGGTGGAGCGTTCAGGCTTCCACCTGTCTTCATTAGTCAGACGACGCGAAGTAGCTGGAGATGTCGAGGATCAGTTGGGTGAGTCCGTTGGCATAGGCGTCAACCTTGCCCGCAGTACCCGCCGGCACAATCGCCATGTTGTTGGTGATCCATCCATCGGCCGCGTTCATCGTAGAGACCACGGGTCGAGTGGTGCCGTCCGGCCACAGCGTCAGGTAGCCCAGGCTGGCAACGGGAATGACCGTCGCGTTGAAGACATATGCCTGCGCTGCGGCCGGCGGCTGACACGGGCTGTTCGCCGAATCCACTGGAGGATTCAGGGTTTGAGTGAAAGGCTGACCATTGCCTATATGACGCGTGTCGAGGACCCGGCAAGGCGCGACTGGATACAGCGAGAGGCCGCCCGATCCCGCAGGCGCGAAGTACCCGTTGATATCAATGATTAAGTCGGTATCGCTGCTGCCCAAAGCGGCAATCTCCCCCTCCGTCCCCGCCGGCACGATGGCGGCATTGGCCACGATGGTTCCCGTAGCGTTATTGAGCGTGGAGACTGGGTGCTGCGGCATCTGGCCCATCGGCCACACTTCCAGATAACCCATCTTGTACCCCATGGACGGGTAAGGCACCGCCGTGAAGTTGAGCGAGTAAGCCATCGGGGTGACACCGGCAGGAATGCACGAGCTCGATAGCACCGGGAAGTCGCGCTCGTCTGAGGCGTACAAGTGCGGCGTACCCAGGCCCGCGGGATAGGTGTTGTTGCGGGTGTCGGCTATGCGACAGGGCGCCAGAGGATAGAAGGCCAGGGTAGAACTCGTCACCGGCGCGAAGTAACCGTTGATGTCAAGAACCACGTTGGTCGTGTCGGTCACATACACGTTGATGTCGCCTTGATAACCGGCAGGCAGAATGGCGGCATCGGCCTTGGCTCGACCGTCGAGCGAGTTCATGGTTGAGACGACAGGCTGGTCTTCGCCGGTGGGCCAGATGCTGAGATATCCCATTTGGCCGCCTGGCACTACGGTGACGTTCAACGAAAAGGCTGCTGCCGGGGAAAGACTGGTGCACGGAGGAGAAGCCGATTGCGCCAACTGGGGAAGATTAAACGTCGGGAAGGTACCGGCCGGAATCGCCCCGCCGGTCTTACGCGTGTCAATCAGCCGGCAAGGTGGAACGGCGACGAATTGCAGCGGGATCGCATTCGCTCCCGCAATCACCGAGACAGTGTTGTCACCTTCGTTGTTTACGTAAACTTTATTCGTCGCTGCGTTAGTCCTGATCGAGGCCGGACTTTTGCCGACCGTGACGGGAACCACGGAATCGCTGGCCCCGTCGATCACACTGAGGGACCCAGTAGTTTGACAGGTGAGATCGTTGCCGCAGGTGTTCACGGCGTAAATCTTGTTGGTCACGACGTCGGCCGTGACTTCATAGGGGAAGTCACCCACGTTGATCGGGGTGACGCTATTGGTGGCTCCGTCGATGACCGACACCGTGCCCGGACTGGTGCAGTTGAGATCGGTGCCGCAGTTGTTGGCCACGTAGATCTTATTGGTCACGGCGTCAACGGCCACGCCATAGGGGAAAACGCCGACGTTGACCGAGGCGGTGGTATTGCTGGCCCCGTCGATCACCGTCACCGTCCCCACGCTTTTGCAAGTGGGATCATTGCCGCAGTTATCGGGCACGTAAATCTTATTAGTGACGGTGTTGACGCCGGCGAAATAAGGATGCGCGCCGACGTTCACGGTGGTGATCGCATTGGTAACACCGTCGATCACCGACACCGTCCCCAGGCTGTTGCAGGTGAGATCGTTGCCGCACTTATTTACCACGTAGATTTTGTTGGTCACGGGGTTGACCGACACGCCTTCGGGAAAGACTCCGATGTCGAACGACACGGTGTGGTTGGTGGCCCCATCGATCACCGTCATCTTGCCCGGATAGGCGCACGGGGGATTTCCCCAGCATGCGATATCGGCGACATAGATCTTATTGGTCACTGGGTCGATGGCGATGCCGAAGGGATAATATCCTGCGGCGCTTCAGCGCCGCGTGAAGGAGCCGACGAAATCTCGGCCTTTAGGCCCTCACAGATCACTGCAACGCGGGCCTAAAGGCCCGCACTACCCGAGCAGACTCCAGACTTTGTCAGCAGCCTGCTAAGGAAGGACTCACCATGAATAGGAATCGAATCATAGCCATCGTAATGCTGGCGCTGGCAGCTGCCGTGGGTGGTTATCAGGTCAAGGCCCACGCACAACAACAATATCCCAAGCCTTGTACGGTTGTGATTCCCTCGGATTGGGGCAAATACAAGGGAGTGTCCGCGGGGAGTGGTCTGGTGTTTGAGGACAAGAACGGAACTCTGCGCATCATCTCCCAGGTCCCGTGCAACATTGACGGAAGTGTGGTCAGCCCGCCGCAGATTATGGTGGAAATCCACCGGAGATGATGTCGCAAGAGATCATTCCCCAGGTTGCGGCTTCGCTGGAGTGACCCCGCTCTGGGTGCCCCATCCTTTCGCCCGGCTTTGGCGAAAGGGTGAGAGGAAAGCCGCGGACTTATTTTCTGCGCACTTCGATCTGTCCGTCGCGCAAGCGCACCTCAAGGCAGGGCTGCGGATGCACGGCTGGCCCATTCACTACACTGCCATCCTCTAACGCAAATCGCGAAAAGTGTAAGGGACACACGATGGTGTCTCCCTCCACTTTGCCTTCCGCCAGCGGGCCGCTGAAGTGCGAGCACGTCTCCGCCATCGCATAAAGACGATCTCCGCGACGAACCAGCAGAATAGGCGTGCCCTGATACATCGCTCGCGTGGGTTTGCCATCGGCCAGGCTCGCGTCGGGCAGGACCGCAACAAACTCTTCTGGAAATACCTGGCCGCTCGTCCTGTCGACGCCCACTCTTTGCTCGTACACCATTTTGCCGCCGAGATGGGCGGCATAGGCCATCACCGCATAACCGAGAGTGCCAACCATGCGCCCGGCCGAGCGGGACTTCTGTTTTCGCAGCAGCAACGAGGTAGCAAACAACGCGGTGCCGCTCAGGTTGAGCAGCCCATGGAGGAATCCAACGCGGCGCGCCGGTGGATCAACATCGGACCAATCGGTGAGCCCGGTTGCAGCCGCGCCGGCTGCCCCGGCCAGCCCGATGACGATTGCGGTGTCGGCCGCCAGCGCGAACTCTCGGCGCTCCAGCGCCAGGTCCAGCGCGTCGAACACCATCGCGGCGCTCCACGCCCCGACCGGCACGTCCGTCAGCACCGCGTGCAAAGGCTGGCCCAGCCACGTGCCATTCAGAAAGTCCCTGAGCTTTTGCGCCGCCGGCTGTCCTCCGCCGTACAGAGCTTTATCGAGCAACTTCTGCAGCTTCTCATCCACCGGCGAAGGTGCCCGCCCGGAAGATGAATGCTCGGAAGATGAATCCTGATTTGCGTCCACGTTCGAACTAGGGCCAACATCCATGCTTGAATCTTTCACTTTGCTCCTCATCCACACGATAGGCGGGACTAATCCATGCATTCGCGCGGCTGGCGAATGGCCGGCAGACGCGGACCATCGTACATCGCAAAAGGACGAAGCGGTCGGGATTTAATTTCCGGCCCGCTAGGTCTGTTGCCGAATGTTGATCTTGTCAACGATCCTTCGGCTGCCGGCATAGGACTGCGCAATGCGCAGCGCGACGTCATGCTCGGTGGGCGTGTCCACCGTTCCGGTCAGCGTCACCGAGTCGTTCTCTACTTTGGCATCGACGTTGGTCTTGGCGAGCGTCGGTTCCGATTTCAGATGCTGCACGATTTGCTGCTCAACTTCCGCGGCAGAGTCACGCTCGCTCGGCGGAGCTTGCATGTCCGGAGGCATCTGGTCCCGCGGCGTCTGGCTGCCATCAGGGAGAGTTGGCGGAGTTTGATACGGAGGAGTGGATGGCCGTGGCTGCTGCGCGAAAGCGAAGCCGGCCAATAATAAAACCAGGCAAAATACGATGCGCCTCATAGCACCTCCTGCATTATTTGGCTGCTTTATTACGATGCACAGAATGGCCGGAATGATTTCGCGTTAGCGGGTGGGAATTTGCATTGGAATCAATGAGCCAGGCGGCGCCTGAACTTCATCGCTCCAAAATGTCTTTCTGGGCGTTCAGCACGACCTTCTTGGGTTGGCTGGGCAGCACGGCGTCCACGCTGCGGCTGCTGTTGCCGACGATCCCGATTTGGCCGATACGGAGCAGACCATTGCCGAAGTCGGCGAACACCGGAACCTGCATGGCAAAGCGCTCGTTAACATCGCTCTGCGTAACCGTCATATGCAGCTTCACCTGGCCACCGTCACCGGGAGCGAGTTGGTAGTCAAAGTGGTACCGCGGTACCAGAGTGCCATAGACCCACTCATTGAAAAACTTAAGCACCCGCTCCCCGGCAACCAGTGGCTCGAACTTTATGGTTGCGGTGCTGAACAAATGCTCGTTCTTGGCAATTACCGTCTCGATTTTGTAACCGTGCGTGGCAAACAGGCGGCGCTCTTCCAGCGAGCTTGCCGTATGGTTCAAGTACTCCGGCTTCAAGTGGGCCAGATACCAGATTCCGTCGTCCAGACCCTCGGCATCCACGTTAATGAGCGCGACTTCTTCCGGCGAATCCAGCTGCGGCAGGGCTCCCACCCGGGTCCTCACGAAAAAACGCAGGTCCTTGTGCTTCTTGCCGCGGAGGTACGCGTTGAAGAATTCCGGATGCGTGGGATTGTAAACCGCGGCCAAAACGTCGGCATCGACGTTGTCGATAGTTTCACCTTGCAACACATACTGCGTGAAACTCATGGCCTGCTCGTGGCGCTGTCGCATCTTTTCTTTCCAATGCGCGAACACGGCCACGGTGTCCGCCGGCGTTTCCGCTTTATCGCCCAAGCCGGAAAGAAATTTCTGCTGGCCGTCTGCCGTGAATCGGAAAACCACCTCGGTAAACTCTTCGCTGACCTCCGCGGCCCCGATACGCCGTTCGATTTCGCGAGCATCCAGCCGGGTCACGGGTTTCAGATTGAAGCGTCCTTCGCCTACGAAAACGGCGCCGGTCACAATTCCGCTGACCGGACTCAACAGCGTGAGTGTGCCTTTCTCGAAGCGAAAGGCTGCGACATCCTCATTCAAGGTGAAATTGTCGAGGCGATAGGTTTGCCCCAGCCCGACGTTGCGGAGTTGCCGATAAACCGGATCGGAATTGGCGAAGGCCAGACTTTTTCCCGGAACTGAGATGTTCACGTGCTGCTGTGCGATAGCGAGCGTAAGTTTCAATTGGACGGCTGCCTGTAGATTCACCGTTTGCGCAAGCGGCTCAAACCCCTGCTGCACCACTCGCAACGAATACGTTCCCGGCTTCAGATCAGGGGAGGCAAACTTGCCCAGTCCGTCCGACGTGAGCACGATGGGTTGCGCGAGGTTTTCCCCTGCGATCTCGATGCGCGCCCCGGCAACGACCGCGCCGGAAGGGTCCAGGATGGTGCCGGAGATGGTTTCAGCCAGTAGCCAGGTTGGCCCCATCAGGCAGAGCAGCAACGCGGCCGACTTCAGCAGAAAGAAATTCCATTTCCGCGCCGAAGCTCGATGCTTATTTCCGCTGAGGATGGAGAGAAGCATTTCAGGTCCTAACGCGCAGGCCTAAGAAAAGCCGAATCGGCCCGCTATTATAGGTAGCGAAAACCGTCGCGAAATGCCGCCACTGAGAGCAAAGTTTTGTCGGGAAGGCCCGGCAACGCGATAGTGCTCTGGAAGGCAAATCACGTCAAGAGGATTCTTCTGCGCTTGAGATTGGCTGGTCCGTTTTGGGCTTAGGCGGAAGCGATTCGCTTTCGTGCCCCAGGTTCGCGTCCGTCTTTTGGACGCTAACCTGGGTAAGGGAAATCTCGCGCCACAGCGTTTCGTCATGGACAGGGGCTAAAGCCCCCTGTCCATACCGCAAATTCGGCACGACTGAAGTCGTGCCCTGACCCATTGATTTCGAATTCGGCACGGCTCAGCAGCTGGTGAAGTTCGTGCCCGTAGGCGACGGCTCTCGATAGACACGACACAAAACCTCTCGCAGCATCGTTCACGGCGTCAGGGCACGACCTTGGTCGTGCCGCCACTCGTCATTTGTGTCGCGGGCTTTAGCCCTGGGCCTTCAACCTCCGCCATCGGCTGCGCACGCCGGTCGCCGCGAAATCACTTGGCGGGAGCGTCGGGTTTCGCCGGCTGGGAAACGGGCGCGGCTTTCAGCTTCGTCAAAGATTCATCCACGCGCGTCTTAAAGTCACCTTTGTCGTTGTGCTCCCATCCGCTGTAGTTCGACACCACCTGCATCTCGCACCCTGTACCCTTCGGGACCAGGGTGACGTGATTGGTCCGCTGCAGGGCGGCTCCACTGATGTTGACATGCGCGGCGTGCTTTACGTCGTAGGAAGCCGTCATCTTGGCGTCGTCACGGTCTTGAACGTTGTAGTTCTCCACAACGCTAAGCGTGTCTTTGACCGCGCCCCACACCTGGGTGCAAGTATCGGGATAGGTGCTCTTGTAGGTCTTGGCGAACGCCGGCAGCGCAAGCGCCACCAACATCAAGACCACAACTACGAGCCTGGTTTTCGTCATGATTTGTCCCCTCATACGGGCGTGCTCCTCAGGAGTGTCACCCGTTTTCAAGACAAGGGAACGATAGTCGCCTGGATCGATTTTCGCAGTGCGCGAGGTCACGTTCGGCAGTGACCGGGATTCGGCAGCCCGACTTTTCTCTGCGTCAAAAACCCTGACGCTAGCCAGCCGGATCGGCAGGCAAACTGGCCAGGTCGGGAATGTCCTCAGTGGGCGGCGGCATGATAAGGCCCTGAATCGGCGTAATCAACTTGCCAACAATGGCAAGCACGATGAAAGCGACCACAACCGCGACGGCCGCCCGCACGCCATGTAACCTGTGCACGAAGATCATGCAGCGCAGAAATACTACGAAGGCAAAGATGAGCATCGCGAACAAAAGAACGCTGGCCAGGATGAAGAGACCTTTGTTGGTACGCGGATCTCCCATGGCCACCTCACCGGCCTTCTTACTGGTCGCTGGGCTGAGGGCGTAGGGCCTCAGACGCTGTGGGAGGGCGGCAAACATAAGCAGGGAAATCAGGGTCATGAAATGGCCCATAAGGGCTGAAGCCGTAAGCCATGGCCAGAAAGGTGCTGATGAAGGTGCCGCTACCACCCACCAGCCGAAAAGCTAAATTGCATGCCAGGCAACTGACCGCCAGGGTGACCATCGAGAGCACGGCGGTGGTGACCATTCGCGCCTTGTCGCCGAATTCGCCCTTGTGCTGCAGAATCAGCGGTGCGGTCAGTATCAACTGGATGGCAAGCATCTCGAGGTAAAACGCGGCCGCATCCACCAGTTGCTTGTTACCGGGGGAAAAACTAAGAAGCGACTTTGGATCATGCAGCGCGGTGCCCCACAACGACCCAATATCCACGAAGAACTGGGCCCACTCAGTGGGATTTATCGGACCGGCCATAGGTCTCCTGGGAAGCGGAGAATCGTGGGTGCGGCAGCCGCGGTGCGCCCGTGCCGGCTGGCTTCACCCGCAGGACCTCCCGCTCGTTAAACGGCTGATTATGTGCTCGCCTTAGTGGGAAAAGCAAGCTACTTCTTAGCGCGATCCTAAGGGCGAAGCTGGGGCGCCACCACGCGGTTTACTTGTTCCCCGCCACCGTCGGCGCGGGATATTCCGGCGACTTGTTCCGCGTCTTCTCTGCGGGCTTCACTTCCAGCTCGTCGAACAAAATCGACGGGCTCACGATGCTATGGGGAATGTTGAGCGTGCGGTTGTCGACGAACACGTCATTGCCCGCGGCAATCACGTTGTTGCGCAAGGTTTTTTCGTCGAGGCCATCGAAGGTTGCGCCGCGCACCAATTCCTCGCGCCCATCTTTCACCCAAACTCGATAAAGCAGGCGCGGCGACGATTCCGGATCGGTGGTCTCGACATAGTAGCCATATTCGAGGCCGCGCTCCTGGCAAAGTTGAATCAGCTTCTTCTTCAACTCCGCAACGGAAAGCGTTTCCGACGACGTGACAATCAGATTGCCAAGGCTGGGCCCGGGCGGAGAGGCGGGAACACGTGCGCGCCCGTGCCCGTTCGACGCAGGAAAATCGCGAATCGGTTTGCGCCCTACCAGATAGTTGGTGAGCTTTCCCTTCTCGATGACCTCAACCCGGCTGGCCTTCACGCCTTCATCGTCGTATTCATAATGACCAATCACCGGCTGGCCGTCGAACGAGGCCAGCGTGGGATCGTCGATGACCGAGAAAAGTTCGGGCAACACGCGCGCTTTATAGCTGGTGGCAAAGGCACCCGTGGTCCGGCCGGGCTCGCCCGGACCAGGCTTGACGCCGAGCACGTTCTCGCCAATCAGATTGGCGAAGACGGTCGCCGCGGCGTCGGCTGAAAACAGCACCGGCCCGCGATATTCGTCGGCGACAACCGGCGCGTCGCGCAGCTTCTTCAGCGTGCCCAACAGTTCGGCAGTATCGCGCTGGAACTCCTGGGCCGAAGGCAATTGCTGCACGGTGCTGACGGTATATACCTTTGAGCGGACCAAGTCCATACCATCGGCGGCTTGCGTGTTAGCTTGCATGTGCAACTGGTAAGTACTCTGCCCGCTGCGAATGGCAGTGCCTTCCGAGCTGATGAAGTAACGATTGATCGCCTGGAAATTAAGGTGGGCCTCGCTGGATTGCAACAGTGGATCCGAGGTGTACAGCCTGGTGGCATTGCGCAACTCCGCCAGCCATCGCGCCGAGTCGTAGTCCAGCTTGACCAACTCACCCACAGATTGCACCGGCTCGACGTGAGCAAAGTCGTCAACCGTTTGCGCCAGGCTATATTGCTTCAGTTGCGCTTGCTTCGCCGTCAGGGCCTGGGCGGCCTGCTTGTAGGCCTGATCGGTCGCCAGCCAAAGCCCATGCCGCAGCGCCAGCACGTCATCTCCCTGCGGGACAAAATCGACGGCGCCCTCGCCCTGGTTGAAGAAGCTGTCCTGCTTGTAGTCGCCGATGCGGACCACCACTCGCACCACGCGAATCCGGGTGCGGACCTCGCCGCGGACTGCTCCAAACGTGGCCTGGGCATCGACCGTGTCAATGTCGGTGATGCGGTAGTCGAGATAATACGGAGCCGGCACATCCTCCAACTTCAATTGCGACTTGGAACGGTCCATCTCCGTTTGCATCGCGCTCAAGACCGGATCTTGCGATGCCGCCGGTTTGGGCGACTCGGCGGCGGCCGACGTAACCAAGAGGCCGAGGACCGCCAGCAGAAGAAGTGCATTGAGTCTGTTCTTCATTGCTGGCCTCCGGCGCCGGCGGCCTTCAGCGCGGGTGTATCGAAGCCGGGCGGCGGCAGAATCGGTGGCCGCATCAAGTTGTGTTTGCGCTTTTGCACTTCGATTTCCGACAGCAGCATCGCCGGCGACGCCGCCGAGACCGGTACGCCTCCGGATTCGGCAACACAGACGCCGTTGAAAACTGCGGGGTGGTCGCCGGTGACCATGATGCGGGTCATGGCGGTCAGGGGCGTTCCCACAATATCGACTCCGCGCACCAGTTCATCGGGACGCCCGTCGGCATAGACGCGCCATACAAGCACCGGCAGCACCTGAAATACTTGCGGCGCGCCGCGCTGCGTCATGGTGAATCCGCCCTCGATATCTTCGAA
This sequence comes from uncultured Acidobacteriaceae bacterium, assembly GCA_963798185.1. Taxonomy (GTDB): domain Bacteria; phylum Acidobacteriota; class Terriglobia; order Terriglobales; family Acidobacteriaceae; genus Bog-257. The sequence continues at coordinate 3,255 of CAWCSJ010000038.1, read as the reverse complement.
ATACAGACCGTAGGTTTTTCCCTGCTTCTTTACTTCATCCAGCAATCGCCCGCGCAGTTCGGCGTCGGGGATGGTCGAGGTTGAGGTGATGATGAGATTTCCCTGACGGCCCACCGGCATTGCTCCAGACTGCGCGCGGCCGTGCCCATTGGATTGGTCGAAGCCTTTGATCGGCATGCGCGACATCAGGAAGTTTTTCAGCACACCATCTTGCACTACTTCCACGCGCTGCGCCGGCATGCCCTCATCGTCATACTGATAAGACCCGCTCAGTTCAATTCCGTTCAAGCTGCGTTGCGTGGGATCGTCCACTACGCTGAGAAACGGCGGCAATACTTGCTGGTTGATGCGTTTGGTAAAGGTCTGGCCTTCCTGCTCGCCGCGCTGCCGCTGGCCCTCAAGCCGATGGCCGAGCACTTCATGGAAGAATACGGCGGACGCCCGAGCCGACAGAAGTGCCGGGCCCTCGTAGGGTTCGGCAACCGGCGCGTTGCGCAACTGGTCCAGATCGGACGCCATCTTTTCTGTGCGGCGCGCCACCTCGGCTGCATTCGGCAGGCCGCCTATGGTGTCGGCCTGGAAGGTTTCCACGCGCATCAGTTCCATACCATCGGCCGCGCGGGTTTGCGCCTCGATCACAATTCTCACCAGCGCCCCGCTGGAAACGATCCGGCTTCCTTCGGTGGTTACAAAATAGGAAAGAACGTTCTGGCTGGTCGCCATCACCATCGAGTGATAAACGTATGGGTACTTGCGAAACGCCGCAGAGTACAGCCGCGCCGCCTCTTGCAACTTCTTGTCATCGGCCGGAGCGAATTCGCGGCTGGCCTCGATCGAGGTAGTCGGCTTCTCCAGCGAAAAGTCGGCCGACACGTCTTCCTCTTTCGCGTCAACCTGGTTCTTGGTCTTGACGTTCAGGTAGGCGCTCGCCGCAGTGCGATATCCGGAATAGGTCAGCTGCCACAGAACGTGCGCGATGGCATCGGGATCGTCATCCAGAGGAAGCAGATTGCTGCGCAGCGCGGTGTGGCGGCTGGCGCCATGAGTGTTGTCGAGGGCCGGACTGCCCACTCGAATGATGACGTCCGCCGTGCGGGTGTGCGCCTGCGTCGAATTCACCAGGCTGCCTTCACTGGCAACCGCTACCGCTACAACCTGGTCCTTGGCCGAGTAGCTGATGAAGTAGGGCGCAGGATCGAGCTTGCCAAGGTCGGCCTTCGCTCGTTGCAACTCACGCTGCATGATGTTCAGCAGCGCCGGAGACTTCTTGTCCCCAGCTTCGGGTGAGGCACTTAGATTTGCCAGTAGCGAAAAAAAGAAAAGCGGCAGACAGACTAGCCGGAGAAGACTCAGTGGTTTCATCATGATGGTTTCAACATGGTCGATTCAACTTCGTGGTGAAACATTGTGGTTTCGAAAATGGTCGTTCTGGTACGCTCGTTCAACGTGGGGTTCAACGATTTCACAGCCTGCTGAAAAGGTCGCGGAGAATATCCCTACGATACCGTATGGCTGCCGGCTCTACCAGCAGTTTCTGGTGATTCCATGTGATTGGCGTCACATGCCACGGTGCAGATTCGCGTGCGGTGGGCGCCCCATCCTTCCGCGCGAAAACCTTTTTTCTTGCTGCGATTTAGCTTGCCAAATTACAAAACCGTATTACTATCCCTTCACCAGAATTCTGGTCACGGCGCACCCGTGGCCGCTTGCCCCCACTTCTCAATTTCTTATGAGGCGATAAGAATATGACCTTTTCAGCGATCTCTCCCACGCTATCCATTCTCTTCTTCTTGACCATTTCCGGGCTGTCGCTGACCGCGATGGTGCTGGCCGTTCAAAAGCTGTGGACACGGCAGGTGTGGTTCGCCGTGTCCGGCAGCCTCGCGCTGGTGCTCGGTTTTCCTGCGCTTGCGACCGCGCAGGCCGCCGACCGGATAATCATTAACGGCTCCGGCTGCCAGGTGACGGAAGAGGATGCCATCGGCATTCAACTGCAGAGCGATCTGTATCTGCGGGTTGACTATCCCGACACGCATTGGCGGTTCGGGCTGCGTAACCTGGGGATGAAGGGCCTCAATATAGTTGATGTTGCGCTGCAGGGGGCGCAGTTCACCAGCAAGCAGTACATCGTCAAGCGCGCCGGCCTGACCGACATGTTTGTTCCCTACGACGATCGCAGCCATACCTACTACGACATGTCGTTCGGCAATAACCGGATGGACCAGATCGATCCCGCGGATTTGCCGGCGCAACTGGGAGCGCTGGTTTACTTTCGGAACCAGCAGGGCACTTACTACATTCGCGACACTGTGCCCAAAATCGCGGTCGAATGCCGCGAAGCCGGGATGGGATGGTTGTGCAAGGAGCCGGGCAATCACATGCGCAGGCGCATTCACGAGGTGGTGGTCTGGGCGGTTTACGATGCCTTCAACTACGACTACATCATCCAGTACACTTTCCGCGAAGACGGTGGCATCAACTTTCGGGTGGGCGCGACCGGCTACAATCTTCCCGGCGGCACCTCCAAGGCCCACGTCCACAACGGACTGTGGCGGGTGAGCACCAAGCTCTTCGATCGGCTTGATAACCAGGCGGTGGACTGGGTCCACGTCGAGGATGCGAATGGTTATATCGCCACCGATTCCGAGTTGCCGATTCCCAACGAAGACAACTACGACTGGGATCCGCCGAAATTCAGCAGCATCATCGTCCAGAGTTCAACCCAAACCAACGACTATGGTCATCTGATGGGCTACGAGTTTTTCCCCGGCGATCGCACCGGCACGGGCAGGTTCTCGACGCGCTCCCAGGACATGGAGATGTGGACGCAGCACGACGAGTATCTGACCAACGATGACCCGGGCGAAGACGGTACCGGTTCCGGCCATAACAACTGGCTTTACACGTGGTACTCGCCTGACAATTATCTGCTGACCTACCTCAACGGCGAACCGATCGGCGGGACGGGCGACGGGGTGGTGCTGTGGTACACAGGGTCGGTGCACCATGAGCCCACCGATGCGGACAATCAGATGGGCAACGGCGGCCGCACCGGAATCACTCTGATGCACTGGAGCGGTTTCGACATGGTGCCGCACAATCTGTTTGACTACAATCCGCTGGCGGTCCACCCAAGTGCGGCAACTAAGACATCGACGCTGATGCCCTGAGCTATTTGTAGGCAAGGCAGAGGAGTTAGAGATTACGTGTCTGGTGTTAGGCACACCTTGGTTCACCGCGTCAGGGCATGACCTT
>CAWCSJ010000037.1:0-131613 GCA_963798185.1 uncultured Acidobacteriaceae bacterium | reverse complement strand
CGCCCGATTCCGCCTTTGAAAGGGCTGGTCGTCAGCAAGGCCACGGGCAGACCGGGGACCGAATGAAGCTCGGCAAACGAAAGCACATTGAAGCGGGAGAGAAAAATGGAACACAACATGCGGGGTGCTTCGGAATGGGATCGTCTCCTAATCAAGTATGTCTACGTGTGGTTGTGGTCCGTTCTCCTCGGCACGACGACCACTGTTGCTTTTTCATTCATCTCTTACCGATCTGAGCGTTGGGGGCTGCTTGGAGTGGGGCTGGTTGCACTGCAATTGGTTGGCGGTGTCTGTGTCGCTGTATCCCTGCTGACCTTAGCTCGATTCTTGCAGGGATTTATTTTGCCAATCTTTTTTGGCGGAGACGAAGGCAACTTAAACCAACAGATAAGTGCCGCCCGGCTCTTGGGGCGCAGCTTCATGTTCCTGATTTTCGCTGTCATTTTCCGCTTCTTAATGTCCGCGACAGAGCTTGTACTCAGTCTTGGCGGAGGATTCAGGATTCAGGGGTGAACGCTTTGCGTCTTGCGCGCTGTATTGTCATAGGGTGGTTCTTCGCCGTGCTGCTTCAGTCTCCGGGGGCAGGAGCCGCCGCGCTTGAAAAGCAAGACCTGTCACATTGCCATCGCGACGGTAAAAGGGTGACCCTTTGCTTCGACTTAAGGGATGATAGTCGTCCGATGGCTGGTCTGGTGGTTGTGATAGCCACGAAAGACAATGCCGAAACGCGAATGCTTCTGCGTTCAAGACCCTGAAAAGCACCACTGACGCATCGATCCTGTCCACAGTTGGCACGGCTGAAGGCGGGACGCTGATATCTTTCTATTCGAGCTCCCTTGGTGTGTCAGTGGTCAACCTGCAGCCAGACTTCGACCTAAGCCCGGATTCCGACAACGATCGTTTGTCAGACTCACCGCTCAGCTTTGTCGTGAGCGGCGTAGAGAGGCGTTTCGTGTACCGTGGCTCCACAGACCGCGCTGATATATTTCAGGAAGCCAGGAATATATTCAACCAGTTCCCAGACGAGATAGCCGTGGCACGTCCTTTACATTATGACGGTTTGGAAGTGAAGCCTGGTACAGGGAAAACGGAGCAGCCCGATCCGGTAGACCACAATTCGTTTGCTACTTTCTTCTCTCCTACCGGTCCTGATGGAAAACCCGCGATCATAATGCTTCGATATCGAGTTCCGGCCACGCCTTTCCAAACGTTCTTGTGACATACACTTCAAAGATATTCGCAGGATTTGCTGCTCCGCTCGTCGCCCTTATTTTCTTGCCCCGAAGTGAGAACGTGAAGTCTCGAACCAGACGCATTTTCCTTTGGGCCGTAGGCTTGATACAAGTGATCCTATTTTATCGGTTTCGCATACGCAGCTTGGAAGACTCGCGGTGATACCACAACCGCTGCTGTCGGGGATTGGATAGTCGTCGCCGTTGCCGCCGTGGGTGCCGGTGTGCCGCTGTGGATGAAGAAGGAAAAACCTGTCGGCGATCTCGTCATAAAGGTATAGCGGAGCGAGTGGGAGGATAACGCAGCTGCTTTACGCGTTCTCTAAGTCTTTGTAATCGAGAAAGAAATACAACAGCGGGTCCCAGCTAGCGAGGCCCTGATGTCTTCAATGACTGCAGGAACACAGGACTTCCTGAAGACCTATCGCTGATTCTGGATGTGTGGTCGGGCCAGCGGTCCGGCCGGCGCATCCTCAGGCTTTGACAAACTCCCCATTTACTGCCCTAGATTAGGAATCAAATCGAGAGCGTTCCAATAAACAAGTGTTTCTGGACAGCCGAGTAAGGCTCCGGCCGGCGTTGCAAGATCAGGTACTTCCGGCAAGTGATTCAGCAGGGCAATTGGGCAAGCCGTAGAATTCCGCGTCAACGGAACATCTGCTTTGACTGGGCGGGAACTCTCGCATAGAGTGTGGCTTTCCAAAACCATCCGTAGCATCGCGGAAGCACTCGAGGTCACTTGGAATAGTCCGCCTGCGGGTTCGTCCATACGGCCGCCGATCTCCTACGACTCGACTCGCACAGATTTCAGTGCAAGAGCTGTGGCAAGTCGTTCCCAAGCAGCCAACAATTGAGCATCAATAGTCTCGCCGAGTCCCAGTCACACTCGGAGATGGCCGGTTCTGGAGAGTCTTTAGATTCTCAGTTCTGTTCGGCCTCGTCATGTTTTTTAGCAAGAATACTTGACAATCCTTGCCCAACTCACACAAACGGCGGAGTGCAGAGCACTCCGCCGCGATTTCTTGCGAGGCGTATTTTAGGCGGCGGCTGCGGCCTCCGCGACCTCGGGGGCAATGCCCCCGAGGATCATGGCTGCGGTCTGCTGAACAGCTTCCAGACTCTCGCGCAGAAGGTTGGCGTCTCCGTGCCAAAGCTGGATGTAATCGGCGGCGGCACTGCCGGTCTCAAGCCCGATGGCTTGGCAGACCACGAAAGCTACGGCTTCGGCCTCGGTCTCACGGACTTGCTTGGTGGTCAGGGTGCGGCGCTCTCCCCGGTGCAACATCTCGTGGCCGATCTCGTGCGCCAGAGTCGAGAATTCCTCGGCGGGCTGCATCCCGGAAAGCAGTGTGATCTTCCCGCCGTGGGATAGGCCCTTGGCAGGCGCAATCTTTTCGGAATAATCCAGCGCAATGCCTCGTGACTCCACGAACTTGACCAGCCGTTCACGGTAACCGCTGACATCGCCTTGCACTTCGGTCAAGGTTGGAAGGTCTTTCCCTTCGGTCTGGCTGATGTCGAATACATAGACTGCGCGGAATCCGTAGAGTTGCGCCTGTGACTGCTTCGCGTCTTCGGTTGCCTCTGCTACGCTGTCGGCTTTTTTGTGGCCGATCATCGGAGCAAGAATCAGGATGCCTTTTTCCCCGCGTTTCACGAAGCGGCCAAGCGAGTTCCACGTCCTCAATCCAGCGACGTTGGTGGCATCGGGTTTCTGGCGAGCAATCAGCATGATATTGCCGAAGCTGTAGTTGTGAAAGCGGCCCATCGCCGAGAGATACTGCGTCAAGACTTCACTCTGCCCTGACTCCAGAGCCTCGACGAGATAGCTGACTGCATCTTTGGTGCGGTTGTTGATTTCTTCTAATTTCATTGTTTTTTCCTTTCTGCCGTTGCCGGCCTGTTTTTGTTCTTCACTTGAGCGCCAGCGGACAAAAACAGACGGAACGGTGAAAGGAACTGAACGGAGGCTTGTGAAGGTGGCAGGGTGCGAGTGAAAGCGCGGTGAGTGACAAACGGGGTTGGGTTTTGTTTGGCGCGAAACCGGCGCAGTCCGAAGCGCCCGCCCGAGCCGCGGCTGAGCGGCGTCCACCTGAACCAAGGCGGAGTGGGAAAAAGCTCCCGAAGGGCTCCTTTTGGGTGCATTGAGAAACGAGGCGTCTGCGAACGGTGGGGAGAAATGGTGACCCAGACGGCGTTGCAGATTTAATTGGAAAGGTGTGGAGAGCCTTAACCGAAAAGGGGAAAGCGATCCAGGTGCTGTTTTTTGGCCCTCGACAAAAGGCAAAGGGCAGTATAACATGGCCATGTTAATTAACACGGCCATGATAATTAGCGTGGCCAGGATATATATGCAATTTCAAGCTGAGAGCCGTGCTGGGGCGAAGGGTGCCGAATTTGAGCATCTTCTGGCAGACGCTCTGCGCCGGGGAGGCTGGCGCATTATCCGGGAGCCGAGACTCGGCGATGTGCAACCCGACCTCGTGTTTGCCCGAGGGGATCAGGTATTTATTGCCGAACTCAAGCGATCGTCGGAAGGTCGCCGGGATCGGCTGGTACCACTCATCTCGCAAGCGATACTCCAGGCGCAAGCGTCTGCCAAAAACCGTCCTGGCCGAGTGGTCCCGGTGGCAATCGTTGCCGCACCACGAGTTGCGGCTTCGGTTGCTGATGAAATCAAGCGATTTGCTGTCGAACATGCGCCGGATGTAGTCGTGGGAGTCATGGACGCCGAAGGGTTCCGTGCCTTCTGGGGGCACGGTCTTGAGCAGTTGAATTCGCCCAGGAAAAATTCCGTTAGCCGAGCTTCTTCTTCACGCCCATCGGCTCACTTGTTTTCAGACCTCAATCAGTGGATGTTAAAGGTATTGCTGTCGGAACACATTCCAGAGTCGCTTCTCTCGGCACCGCGTGGCCCTTACCGAAACGCTTCTCAACTCGCGCAAGCGGCGAGTGTTTCCGTAATGAGCGCGTTTCGTTTCCTGCGAGAGATGTCGCGTGAGGGTTTCATCGAAGAGCAGAATGGATTGCTGCGAGTGGTTCGAATCGAACCCTTGTTGGAGCGCTGGGTTGCGGCGAACCAAAGAGTTGTGGCTGAATATCCAGCGCGCTGGATTTTGCCATCGGGTGAAAATCAACTCCACTTCGCCGTCCGCGCCTACGCATCGAAGGTAAACGTGGCCGTGAAGCCAAAATCCCGCCAATCTCAGGCGTCCAGGTCTGCGGGGAGGCTTTGTATAGGACTGTTTGCGGCAGCCGATTTACTTGGAGTGGGTTTTGTTCACGGTATCCCTCCTCACCTTTACGTGGAACGGGTGGACGATGAGGTCCTCCGAGAGCTCGGGTTATCTCTTCAGGACGCAGAGCACCGTGCGGATGTTTACCTTCGCATTCCCCAGTACGACGCATCTCTTTTCCGAGGGGCAGTAGAGCGAGACGGTCTTCCAGTCGCCGACATTCTCCAGGTGTGGCTCGATGTCTCTAACTTTCCAGCGCGGGGAAAGGCACAAGCCGATGAGATTCGGAAAAGAATTCTAAGGCCACTGATTAAGGGTGGACAGTGACTAATTCCGGAACCGACCTCGCCAACTTCGCTCGTTTGATCGAGTCGATTGAGCGTCCACCTGAATTAAGGCGGAGTGGGCAAAATTGCTCCCGAAGGGCTCTACGACTACCCACGTTTCAGTGGGCTTCTGAAACAGCAATTGAGCCCAGAAATTGATCAGGTTGCCCGCGCACTTGGCGCGACAAGTTCCGCTGGAGAATTCATCCGCGTGGCGCAACAGCACTCATCTGCTTGGATATCAACTCAATTCCATCACGTGCCGTCTATTTATCCGCCGGTCCTGACCGAAACTACGATCGGCCGTACCAGCCTTGTATTCGAATACACTGCCCTGAAGGAGGCGGGCTTCAATCTTAGGGAGAGCGGCCTGATCGTTCAGGCACTCAAGTCCCTCGGACAGGAGCGCATCACGCCCGAAGTCATTTCAAAGATCAGAGCGTGGCTGCCGGCTTCTCTGCGTTCGAAAATCTTGCAGGATACAAAACCGCCACGGGATGGGTGTACGCCGCGATTCAGCAAGTCGCACAGGAGCAACAACATGGATAAGCTCGCCATGGGGCAGCCGCCGACCGGCGAGACCTGTTCCTCAAATGTCGTTAGCTGTTGCTCTCTAGATATGTAATATTATATCAGATGTTGAAAGTGATATAATTTTACATATATATTTGCACTTTGATTTGATGTGCTATATTATATCAAACATGAGTAAAAATATAATAAAACATATCAAACCGCTGCGCCTGGAGGGCCTTCCCGAGGACATGCGCCGGGAGCTGAAGGAGGCGCGGGGCAAGCGCGGCTGGAGCCAGAGGGAGCTGGGCAGCCGTCTGGGCCTGCCCCAGATGCACATCTCGGGCATCGAGTCCGGCAAGATCGTGCCGCGCTACGACACCCTGCTCGAACTCGTCCGCATCCTCGACCGCGATCTGCTCATGGTCCCTCGCGCCCTCGTCCCGGTCGTGCAGTCGCTGATCCGCGATCATCTGCGGCAGGATCAGCAGGGCGAAGGCGAGGAACGCTCCCTCTACGCCGACGGCGATGAGGGGAACACGCAGGAGCGGCGCAAAGATGAAGATTGATAAGAACAAGCTCAACGCCCTCGCCGTGCGGCTGCACGGGCGGCAGATCGGCGTTATCAACCGTATCGCAGACCGCCAGATCTTTGCGTTCGAGCAGGACTATATCGACGATCCGCAGCGCCCGACCTTAAGCCTGTCCTTCAAGGGCAGCACCGGAGGGCTCGTCACGGCCGTGCGCCCGGTCGGCCGCCGTGTGCCGCCGTTCTTTTCGAACCTGCTCCCCGAAGGACATCTGCGCACCTACCTGGCAAAGCTTGCCGACGTGAACCCCGAGCGCGAATTTTTCCTGCTCGCCGTTCTTGGCGCCGACCTTCCCGGCGCGCTTGTCGTCTCCCCTCTTGAGACCGATGCGCAGGAAGGTCATGCTGAGCGCGATCATGCTGGTGGTGATGATGATGATCGTGTTCCTGAGACCGCGCTGCGGTTTTCACTTGCCGGTGTGCAGTTGAAGTTTTCCGCCATCATGGAATCTTCGGGCGGCCTGACTGTTCCCGCCGGAGGCATGGGCGGGTCCTGGATCGTCAAGCTCCCTTCACGCCCGCTTCTCGGCCGTCCCTGAAAATGAATTCGCCATGCTTGAGCTGGCGCGGCGCGTGGGCATCGCCGTGCCGGAGAACCGCCTCGTCGCAATGGCAGAGATCAAAGGGCTGCCCGAGGAGGCGCGCGCGCCGGGAGGTACTGCCCTCGCCGTGCAGCGGTTCGACCGCGTCGCCGGCGGCGAGGCCGTTCACATGGAGGATTTCGCGCAAGTGTTCGGGCTCTTTCCCGATGAAAAGTACAGGCACCGCAGTTATGCCAATATCGCTTCCGTTCTCTGGGCGGAATCCGGCGAGGAAGCCACCTACGAGTTTGTCCGCAGGCTCGTATTCTCGGTGCTGATCGGCAACGCCGACATGCATCTCAAGAATTGGTCCCTCCTCTACCCCGACCGGCGGACGCCCGTTCTCTCGCCGGCCTATGATTTTGTAGCAACGCTCCCCTACATTCCCGGAGACGAGCTGGCCTTAAGTTTCGGCGGCAGCCGCTCTCTTGCCGGAATCACGGCCGCACAGATGCGTCGTTTTGCCGACGCCGCGCGCATTCCGCTAAGCCCTCTGTGGCCGATGGCGGTGGAGACGGCGGAGAGGACGGTCGCAGAATGGAAAGGTCTCGAACAGGCGGACCTGCTCCCCAAAGACATGCGAGCTTTAATCGAGAAACAGATTCTTTCAGTCGCTGCCACAGTCAAGTGACGGGGAGGCTTGCGACGGCAGATGATGTCCGCTTCGACGTCTGATCTTGGATTGCTCAAGGCCGTTGTCGAGTTCAAGGAGCTTTTTCTACTCCTCTTCTTGGGCACGCTACGACCTTGCCAAACCTGGATCGTTCCGGTTGAGTCCACCGGCGGATCAGGTTCCAGGGCTCGCTCGTGACTACAACGAAATGCAGGACATGTTTTTTCGAGAACCGCCGAACTTTTCGGCGATTCTGGAGGCACTGCCGCCGCTTGACGAACAAATCAACAGCTTGAATTAGGCAGCAGACCGGACTCGCGATGCGAGTGTCACATCGTCATCCTCAGGGCGACAAAGTTTGCGAGATGCTGGCATTCCTCGATGGGACGGAGAACTCAGACGAATTGCGTGCGCTCATGGGCTAGAAGACACACACCCTGACCGGCGGCGATAACAAGGTACGGATGGCCCGACATAGCGTCCTTCATTCACAGCGACGCCATCCTTGGGAAAGCCCAACTAACCGAGAATCAGTTGGCCAAAAGGGTCGGGTGCGCTTGGTAAGGTGTGCCATAAGTGTGCCGTGCGCTCCGATCCGGTATGCGCCAAAGTGGGCTTTTTTGATACTTTCGCGAATGCTTCCGTGCGGGCTTAGTTTTGGGTAAGTCATTGATTTTTATAGCTGCAAGCGGGGAAAGATCGGTCCCTAATCCGACTACTCTTAATCAGTAGGTTGAAGGTTCGATTCCTTCCGCGCTCACCATTATTCAATGACTTAGACCGGCTTCCGTGCCGTTTCCGTGCCGTTGAAAGCAAGGTCCACTATCTTGCCGTGCGCGTCTGCCACATCCGCTGTTACCACGTCATCATAAAATGTTCATCGTCGTGCGGATGTCAGCATGACGGGAACGAAGCTGCTGCCCCAACTACGCCACCATCCCCCCAGCTTCTGCGCAAATCTTCTGCCAGCGATCGGCATAGTACCGGGTATTCTCAGCAGGCTTTTCGGACGAGTGAAATTGTGGAACGAAGTACGTCACGCAAGCGTACCCTACCAACGTGAAGAAAGTCTTCTTTAACTCCACGGGGCTGCGCGCCGGTTGGCGCCTGCTCATTTTCGTCGGCATCTTCGTGGGTTTGGGACTTCTGGTGGACTGGGTCCTCCCAAAGATATTCCATGTCAAACCGCGGCCGTTCCTTGATCCGATAGAGTTCATCCTCGATGACCTGCAGGCGCTTATCCTTGCCCTGATCGCAACTTGGACTATGGCCCGCATCGAGCGCCGCCGCTTCGCGGACTACGGCATTCCAGTGCGCAACGCCTTTGGACGCGACTTTTGGGTTGGACTGGCCTGGGGGATCGGCGCCACTTCGTTGCTCGTCGGCTTGATTGCAGCGTTCGGCGGTTATCGCATTCTCGGGCTGGCAATCCATGGTGGCACGCTCTGGTACTTACTGGTCCTTTGGATTATTGCCAATCTGCTCATTGGATTCGCGGAGGAGGTTCAGTTCCGCGGCTATCTTCTGGCCACGCTCACGGATGGCATCGGCTTTTGGGCGGCGGCCACTCTGCTCTCCATTGGTTTCGGCGCGTTGCACTATTTCTTGAAACCACACGAGCGCTGGGAAGACTTTGCCTCCACCGGCCTGCTTGGATTGTTTGTGTGCCTGACGCTGCGCCGTACCGGCTCGCTGGCGTTCGCCATCGGGTTCCATGCTGCTTTTGATTTCGCTAACCTCTTTCTATGGTCGGGGCAAAACGCCGGCGAGTATGCTGTCGGTCACCTTCTTGAAACCCGCTGGCCAGGGCCGGACTGGCTAACCGGTGGCTTGCTGGGCCCGGAAGCTAGCCGGATGGCATTTGTGGTGATCTTCTTGATGTTTGTCATTTTCAATCGACTTTATCCTCAAAAGAAATTTCCATCCTCGGTTTCGTCAAGGTGGTAAGGGCGGGAGCTCAGTTCCTAAGAAGATCTTTCGTATACTCTTCGAATGTCCCGGCAATTGTTGAAATTTGTTGTGGTCGCCGCAATCCTCTCTTCTTCTGCCGCGCTCTGCGCGCAAACTGCTAAAGACGCCGCTCAGCAATGGCGCGTAGCGTACGAGCAGCAAATTCTGCGGGAGTTCACCGATTTGCTTTCCATTCCAAACGTTGCCAGCGACACCAGCAACATCCGTCGCAACGCCGACACGCTAGTCACCATGCTGGAGCGGCGTCACGTCGCGGCGAAGCTGCTGCTCGCGCCGGGGGCCAATCCGGTGGTCTATGGCGAGATCAAGACACCTGGCGCAAAGCACACCATCGTCTTCTATGCGCACTATGACGGTCAGCCGGTGAATCCCGACGACTGGGAAACGAAAGCGCCCTTCACGCCAGTGACGCGCATGGTCAATGGCGAGCCGCGCATCTACGCGCGTTCTGCGTCCGACGACAAAGCCGCCATTCTGGCGCAGCTTACCGCGCTCGACGCGTTGCAGGCAGCGCACGTTCCGCTCAAGGCCAACCTGCGTTTCGTCTGGGAGGGCGAAGAGGAAGCTGGCTCTACGCACCTCGGCGCGGTGCTCGAAAAGTATCGCGACGAACTCGGCGGAGATGTCTGGCTCATCTGCGATGGCCCGGTTGACCAGAGCGGGCGCCAGAGTGTGGTCTTCGGCGCGCGCGGAGACACCCACGTGGAAATCACAGTTTACGGGCCGAACCGCGAGCTGCACAGCGGCCACTACGGCAACTGGGCGCCCAATCCGGCGATGATGCTGGCACAACTGCTCGCCGGCATGAAGGACGCGAACGGTCATGTATTGGTCCCGCACTTCTATGAAGGCGTGGCGCCCCTCAGCGCACTGGAACAGCAGGCCATCGCCGAAGCGCCGCGCAACGAAGAAAAGCTGCGCCAGGAGTTCGGCCTGGGTCATACGGACGGCGATGGCAAGAGCCTGCTCGCTCTGCTGAATGAGCCCTCGCTGAACATTAACGGCTTCGCATCGGCGCGCGTTGGGGCGAAAGCGAACAACGTGATTCCTTCCACTGCGACCGTCGATATCGACCTGCGCCTGGTCAAAGGCCTCGACTGGAAAACGCAGCAGCAGCGGGTGGTGGACTACATCACTTCACAAGGCTACTTCGTAACCGACGCTCCGCCAGACAAGACGACGCTGCTGGCGCATCCGAAGGTAGCCTATGTGAAGCGCGACGCCGCCAGTTACAACGCAGTGCGCACTCCCATGGACCTGCCGATCGCGCAAGAGGTCATCGCCGCTGTCGAGAGTGCGCGCGGCCCGGTGGTGAAGCTGCCCACTATGGGCGGAAGCGTCCCGCTTGAGGTGATCGAACAGATACTGGACACGCACACCATCACCGTGCCTATCGCGAACTACGACAACAATCAGCACTCAGCGAACGAGAATATCCGCCTGCAGAATCTGTGGGACGGTATTGAAACCATGGCTGCGCTAGAGACGATGGATTAGATCGAGGTCATCGGTCGCGGGCATACATCAGAACCAGCGAACGTTGGGCAAATGGCATGTATACGAGAGCGGCGGTCATTCCCAAAGCCAGTCCCAAGCTGATGTGATGAACCAGAAGGAATGGTGACAACGCCCACAAAAGGTCCATCCCTAGCAAGACGGGGAAGAGTTTTCTGAACTTGGAGGGGAGCTGCTGAAAATCGAACGCAACCGCCGCGAAGAGGAACAGGCGGACTGGGATGAGTACCACGGCGGTCGTCACCAGCAGCGCGGTGAGCGAAGATGGCGACAGCAAGCGTGCGTCGGAAAAGATATCGAAAATCTCCGAAAGGTTTGCCAAGGCTCCCAGATAAAACGCCAAATACATCGCCTGGATAAGCAGCAGCAAAGTCCGCACCAAGATTCGCGGCGCCTGAGGTAGTTCGTGAGGGGCGGTGAGAAGTTTTCCGCTAAATCTCTCCAGCCCATGGCCCGATGGCCTAATCGGCGATGAAGACCCAACCGACGCAACCAGATCGCCCGCCCCGGCGGTTGCAACTGTGGACACCTTTAAGACCGGGCACGCGAGCGTGACTGGCGCGATGAAACGATAGCCTCGGCCCGGCACCGTCTCCACATGCCGGGGTTGGGAGGCCAGATCGCCGAGTGCTTCGCGAAGCTTATTGACGGCGGTGTTCAGGCCGTGATCGAAGTCCACGAACGTATCTTCGCCCCAAAGCCGCAGCCGCATCTCCTCGCGCGTCACTAGTTCCGACGGTCTTTCCAGCAGCATCACCAGAATCTGAAATGGTTGCGAGTGCAGCCTGATCCGAATGCCCTGTTTACGCAGCTCTCCAGTAGCCTCGCTTACCTCAAACGCGCCGAAACGAAACACGCGATCTGTTGTCTGTTGCGTCATTGCGACGGTTCCAGTCTAGCTGCCTTTGTGTGCTTGGAGCCAGTCTCGACAAACGGACGCCTCGCTCGGCCAGAAAACGGGTCTCCACACCGAAAGACTTTCTCTCGTAACCATTGACTATGCAAACGATTACACGATGATTTGCAAGTGAGTAATGTTTGAGCCGCCGTGCATTGCGCCACCCTGCTGACGTCGTGCAACCTTTCGCTCGCGAGGGGAACGATGCGACTCGGAATGCAAGCGATCGTGCTCTTACTGGCAACTCACTGCCCAGCCGCCCAGCTGGGCCTGTCGGCCCGACAGGCATTTGAAACTTATGCAGCCGCCTTAGAGAAGCGCTTGGCGCAGCAGCACACCAGCCCTGGCACCTATTTGGCGGTGCTCAATCTTAGTGAGACAGACAGAACTGACGCGGAGCGCCAACTGAAATCGGGTGCCATGCGAGTAGAACCCGTGAATGGCGGTACACGTGTAGTCAGCGGCGGACTGTTGCACCACTGGCGTGGCACGGCCTTCGTCTCGGGCGGAAAAGCAAAGGACATGCTGGCGCTGTTGCGAGATTGCAACCATCTGGCCAAATACTACGCGCCAGAAGTCGAGTCCTCCCGTGTCTTGTCGGATCTCGCTGGGGTTGCGACCGTCGCCATGCGAATGAGGAAACAGAAGGTGGTCACGGTCGTGCTCGATACAGAGTACGGCGTGCAGACTGGACTGACCGGCGCCGCCGGTTACGGCTTCTCTCGCAGTATGCACATTTGGCAGATCGCTGGTGCGGACACCGCGCACGAGCGCAGGCTGCCCGAGGGAGACGACGACGGCTTCCTGTGGCGCCTTAACTCTTATTGGAGTTTCCTCGAGTTGCCGGACGGACTGCTGATCGAGTGCGAGGCAATTTCGCTGACGCGCGATGTCCCCAGAGCCCTGGCGTGGCTGATTGTGCCACTCACCAAGGACATGGCACGAGAGTCCCTGGAGTTCACGTTGAGCGCCACCAGAAACGCGCTCATATCAGGCCCTTTCACTGAAAGGGCACACCAATGAATGAGGCATGCGAGGTCCACATGAGAGAAGCAACACTTGCCGACAGAGCTTCACTGTTCATTGTCTTGCTAGCCTGCCTATTTCCCGCGTACATAGTGGCACATGACCTGGCCATGGGGAAATCCCTGCAAGCCGCATCGCCTGAATCCCATGCTGCAATCCGCACGATTTACGTGAAACCCGAGGGAGCGCAAACCTTGGCGGCAGCCAGGGCAAGGAATCTATTAGTGAGCTCCAAATGCTACACCATTACTGCACTCGAGGACCAAGCCGACGCGATATTGAGCATCAGCAGCGAGAAGCAGGGCGCTTCGTCCATCTTTACGCATATTCCCTTTACAGGCCAAAAAATCTATACGAGCGCCACGCTCTTTGATCGGAAGACGGGGGAGGTTCTCTGGATAACAGATCGGTCGGATGTCTGGTTCGGATCACCAGCCAAGGCGGGAGAGCGCATTGTTCAGCGTCTCGAGAAGGACCGGCAATGCAAATGAGCGGCTGGTCATGTACACGAAAGCCACTCGGATCAACCCCTCCCAAGGAGGCACGCGAATGAATGAAGAATGCGAGATTACTGTGAGCGAAGCAATGCTTGCCATGGGAAGACAGGGTGGATTTGTAAATGCCCGGCGAGTCCACAAGTCACTGACGGCGGACGCTGAAAAGCGGCTATTAGTATGGTTGGCCGGGCACACACCGCCGGCTGTCAATTCAGACCATTTGACCGCGTTAGGTTTTGCTTCGCAGCTATTGGCAGGTGCGGCCTATGCGTTCGCAGCGGAGTACCCGCTGGCCTTGTGGATGGTGAACTTCTTTCTACTTTTCAATTGGCTTGGCGACAGTCTGGATGGCACGCTCGCCCGGGTCCGCGATCAGCAGCGGCCACGCTACGGTTTTTACGTGGACCACATGGCGGACACTTTCGGCGCACTGGCGTTGATGGCAGGACTCGCCTGCTCCGGCTACATTCACTGGCAGATAGCGGCCGGGCTGCTGGTCTGCTTCTACGTGCTCTCGATCGAGAGCTACCTTGCGACCTATACCATGGGGCACTTCCATCTTTCGCACGGCATCTTTGGTCCTACCGAGATTCGTATTCTGTTGGCCGTAGGGAACGTTGTGCTCCTTGTACATCCCTACGCGCACTTCGCGGGCCGGCGCTTCCTGCTGTTCGACATCGGAGGGGCTGTCGCCATCGCGGGGATGGCATCCATGGCCATGGCAGCCGCTATTCGCCACACTGTCGTACTTTACCGCGAGGAAACGCTGCCATGACCAGCGCCGAGCGACTGCTGGCGCGGCTCGGCAAATTCAACCTGGTTGGCATGCTGGGCGCGGCATTGCAGTTGCTTCTGCTTTACCTGCTGACAAAAGGTTTTCACATGTCTGCGGTTGCCGCTACACCGGCGGCGGTGGAGATTGTAGTGCTCCACAACTGGGCATGGCATGAGCGGTTCACATGGCGCGACCGGCAGTGCAAGGGCATCCGGCAGAGGATCACCAGGCTCTGGCGATTCCACGCTAGCAACGGGCTCACATCACTGGCCGGAAATACGGTACTTGCTTACTGTCTCGTAGAACGGCTCAGCCTTCCGGTGCTGCCTTCGGCCATGGGGGCGATTGTCATCTGCTCGTTAATCAATTTTTTCATTGCCGACCGCTGGGTATTCACGACCACGTGACACTCAAGACACTGCACCTCTGGAATCAAGTCAGGCACTGCTCTCACTCGTTACTGTGACCAGGCTCACGGACAAATCCTCAGCCTGGGCGTGAAATTCAGATGCGTGCCGTCCGCGCGTTGGCGACACCGTTGCTGTGTGACGCGACTCGTGTGCCTGACCCCGAGCGCGCTGGAGCAATTGTGAAAAAGACCAGCATCGCTCGAATCCTCCTGGGTTTGCTGAGCTTGATCGTTCTCTGCGTGTTGGTCAGTGCTGACACCCGAGGACCGGCGCCACAATTTACCGTCCAGACCCTGGATGGCGAAACCTTCACCAATGCATCCATCAGGGGAAGGGTAACCTTACTGGATTTTTGGGCGACTTGGTGCCCGGTCTGCCGAAGCGACCAGGCCGCCGTGGACGATATCGAACGTAGGTTTGCGGACCAAGGGTTGATTGTTCTGGCGGTTGATGTGGGCGAGTCGGAGGCGACGGTCCGGGCATACCTGCAGGGAAATCCGAGATCATGCCGGGTCGTGGTCAATGATGGCCGCAGTCTTGCCGCACGGTTTGGAGTACATGGTTATCCTCACTACGTTCTGATCGACGGAGACGGCAACATCGCCGGTACACAAAGTGGCGGCGGAGGAGAAGCCTCACTCCAATACTTGGTGAGCCGCGCCGGCCTGCGATCGGGTGGAGCTGAACCCCGCCACCAGGCCTCGGCCTCCGCTACGGTCATTGGCAGATCGACATTAATAGAGGTGCCAGGAGGAGCTAGCACTCCGCCATCGAGGCCCGCCCCCAAGACGATTTTCGTTTTCGCCAATGGTGAGCGGCTAGAAGCGGACCACTACACCCTTGATAGGAACCTCCTGCATGTAGTGGTGCGCGGGCAGCAGCGGACAATCGCAATCAACACGCTGGATATCAAGACAACTCTCGCGGTGAATCGCGAGCGCGGAATTGATCTTAAAATCCCCCAAAGCCGGAGCGAGGTTTTTGTAACCTTCTGACCCCTGAGGCCGGTTGCGGCGCTCTGGCCATCGTGCTCCGATCGCGGGTTCACTGCCGCACTTCTAGGACGCCAGAATCGTACCGACTATAATGCGCGCATGTCATTGACCTCGGGCACCAAACTGGGGCCATACGAAATCCAATCGCTGCTCGGCGCCGGCGGCATGGGCGAAGTGTATCTGGCCCGCGACACCAGGTTGCAACGCACAGTCGCGATTAAGATCCTTCCGGCCCATCTTTCTTCGAACCCAAATCTGCAAATGCGTTTCGAGCAGGAAGCGAAATCCATCTCCGCCCTGCAACACCCCAACATCTGCGTCATTCACGACATCGGCTCGCAGGGTGGCGTTGACTTCATGGTTATGGAGTACGTTGCCGGGAAAACCCTGGACAAGCTGATTGCTCCCGGTGGTTTGCCAACCGCTCTGGCGGTCAAGTACGCGGTGCAGATTGCCGAGGCCCTGGCGCGCGCACATGCGGCGGGCATCGTACACCGCGACCTGAAACCGGCGAACATTATGGTGGACCAGAGCGGGCTGGTCAAAGTACTGGATTTTGGGTTGGCGAAACTTGCCGCTCCAGCCTCCGCCATGGCTGCCGACGGGGCAACGATGGCAATGGGTTCAGGGACATCCGGAATGGCTTCGACGCCCGGGATGATCGTCGGCACGCTGGCTTATATGTCGCCCGAGCAGGCCGAAGGGAAAGCTATCGATGCCCGTAGCGATGTCTTCTCCTTTGGATCGGTGCTGTACGAGATGCTGACCGGCAACCGGGCTTTCGATGGCCAATCCAGCGCCGCGCTGCTGGCCGCGGTCATGCGCGATGACCCGAAACCGGTGAACGAACTGAAGAGAGATGTTCCGCCCGAGATGCGCCGCATTGTCACCCGGTGCTTAAAAAAGGACCCGGCTGCGCGCTATGCCTCTGGCGCCGAACTGACGGAGGAACTTAAGCGATGTCGCGACCTGCTATTTCCGGAGTCAGGCGCAAGGCTAAGTCCGGCCCGCATTGCGCGTGAGGCCAAACGTCCCCGCGTGTTGATACCACTCTTGCTGGTGGTCATCCTGCTTGGCTTTGCGGCTGCATGGCTGGTGAGGCGCTCCCGCGACGCGCGTTGGGCGCGCGAGGTGGCTGTGCCCGAGATCTCGCAACTGGCCGATCAGGGAAAATTCGGCCCTGCCTATGCCCTGGCTAGCAAGGCGGAAAAATCCATCGCAGGCGATGCTGCGCTGGCGAAACTATGGCCGCTGATTTCCTACCAAACTTCGCTGGAGACGACACCGCCGGGCGTGGCCATCTACCGCCGGGACTACGCAGACGCAAACGCCCCGTGGGAATTGGTGGGAACTACTCCGCTGAAGAATGTGCGCCAGCCGCGCGGCATGTTCGTCTGGAAGTTCGAGAAGCCGGGCTTCGGAACGGTGTTGCGGACGACAGCTGCCTTGTTCGGCTGGTATCCGGTTCCTCCCGGTCGTCCTGTTGCGGCTACCGTAACTCTCGACGAGGCCGGGAAAATTCCGGCCGGCATGGTGCGGGTCTCACCCGCACATTACTCCAAGACGCTATTCATTCCCGGCTACGAAGGAATGCCGGAGTTGGAGCTGAAGGATTATTGGATCGATCAGTACGAGGTGACGAACCGGCAGTTCAAGGCCTTCGTCGACCAGGGAGGATATCAAAAGCACGAGTACTGGAAGGTGGATTTTCAGAAGGATGGAAAGCATCTGTCGTGGGACGAAGCGATGGCGGTGTTCCGCGACGGGACCGGTCGACCGGGCCCGAAGGACTGGTCGCAAGGCGAATATCCAAAGGGACAGGACGACTATCCGGTTACCGGCATCAGTTGGTACGAAGCCGCGGCGTATGCGGAATTTGCCGCCAAGAGTTTGCCGACAATCTATCACTGGAACCGTGCGGCAGGGCCGTCTTCGGCGGCGTACATCGTACCGGCAAGCAACTTTGGCACCTCGGGTATTTTGCCCGTGGGCAGCAAGCAGGGTATGAGTCCATGGGGCAACTATGACATGGCGGGCAATGTGAAAGAGTGGATCTGGACCGAAGCCGAGTCCGGCAAGCGTTATGTGCTGGGCGGAGCTTGGGACGAACCCAACTATATGTTCGTCGATCCGGACGCGCAGTCGCCGTTTCTCCGCGCCTCGAATACTGGGTTCCGTTGCGTGAAGTACATTGAGCCGGAATCGATTCCCAAGGTCGCGTCCGCACCGATGCCTTCACCCAGGCGCGATCTAACCAACGAGAAGCCGGCGTCTGCCGAGTTATTTCAGGCCTACCGCAGTTTGTATTCCTACGACAAGACGCCGCTGAACGCGACCGTAGAGCCTTATGGCAAGGACGAAGAGGATTGGACGGCGCAGAAGATTAGCTACGCCGCAGCTTATGGCAACGAACGCGCCATCGCTTACCTTTTCCTACCCAAAAAAGGCAAGCCGCCCTACCAGACCGTGCTCTTCTTTCCCGGATCGGGTGCGCTCTTGGTGCGAACGTTCTCTCTTTACGCGACATCGTCCCTGGACGCCATTCTCAAGAGCGGCCGCGCCGTGTTGTATCCCGTATATAAGGGGACGTATGAAAGGGGTGACGGCATGGAATCCGATGTAGGAAATATGAGCAGCGACTGGAGAGACCACGTCATCATGTGGACGAAGGATGCCTCGCGAGCCATCGACTACGCTGAGACGCGCTCTGACCTGGATCATAGCAAGCTGGCCTATTACGGCTATAGCTGGGGCGCGGAAATGGGCGGCATCGTGCCCGCGGTGGAACCGCGCATCAAGGTGTGTGTCTTCGCTCTCGGTGGGTTGGACTTTCATCGCTCCCTGCCTGAAGTCGACACCATTAACTTCGTCTCCCATGTGAAACAGCCGGTCCTCATGCTGAATGGACGCTACGACTTCTTCTTCCCGGTGGAATCGACCCAGGATCCGTTCTACAAGTTGCTCGGCTCGAAGAAAGACCAGAAGAAACATCTGCTCTTCGACACCGGTCACAACATTCCACGTAACGAACTTATCAAGCAAACGCTGGATTGGTTGGACCAGTATCTAGGGCCGGTGAACTAAATTTCAGCTGCATTTAATGCTTTAAGTCTTGGCGCGCGCAGCGGAGACCTGCATGGGATAAATCTCAAACCGGTTTAAACCGCCGAGGACCGAGGGGTCATTTTCGCCGAATCGGCGAGCTTCTGCCTCGCCGGCGACTTCAAGGATTCCCACACCGAACGCTCCATTAGGCGCCATCACTGGCCCATAGAGAAGCAGGTTGCCCAGGTCAAAGTTCTGTCGGAAATAAGCACTGTGCTTCTCCATCAGTGCCCTCTCTTCGCCGGTCATGTCGTGGGGAAAGGTCGCCCGAGGCGGAACAAGTTTGAAGTAGTAATGCTGTTTGTCCATACGCGAAGATAATACCAGCAACTCTGCGTCTGGCTGTTCAGCTTCGGGCACTGCTTTCTGCTTTCGAACAGCCCTAAGCTTTCAAAAGAACCTGCTTGCAGAGTTCGACCCTGACGCTGCTAAAATGGCGTCGATTTACCTAGAGTTGCAGCACGCCCCTGTGCGGACGTTTCGGCGAATGCGGCGCTAGCCAGTCTCAGGAGAAATTGGTCGTGAAGTCTGGACTTGTTACTTCCATTATGGGTTGGGTCGCTTTGCTGGTTTTCGGCAGCGGGTGCCTGTTGTACATTTCGGCCCTGGGGCCAGGTCACGGTGTACGTGACCGCGCAGCCGCGGGCGTAGTCTTGTTCGTCGGAGTGGCCATGGGGATTAGCTGGATTCGGGGCCGAAAACGCATTCGTGAAATGGAATACCAGGCGCGAACGTTGCGGAAGGGCTTAGGCAGAATCCGTCAGTAGCAAAACCCCTGCGTTACTCGCCTTTCACTGCCCTTCCTTTGATTTCGCTTCCAGGTTGACCACTTGTGCGCTACAGTTGCGCTCAGAGGTCCGTGTCAATGTTGCGGAATCGACTACCAGGATCGATTTTTGTGGCTTGTGCCGTTTCGGTTCCGCCCAGACTCATGGTTGCAACGTGGGCAATCGCCATCGTGCTTCTGGTTTCTTGGAGTGCACGCCCTGCCGCAGCGCAAGCAGCGGTAGAATACGGTCATCTCGCCACTGGCAGCAGCACTGCATTAAACACACTGAGCAAGAAACTGGATCCTACGCTGGCCCCACCCAAGACCTCCGCCCCCAACATGATCGTTGTACCCGACACCCACCCAGCAGTGGAACTTCCTAGTGACAAGAGCATTGCGGCCGCAAACCTGCGAGTGTTTCAGCGGAATGCCGGCGAAAATGCAGCCAAGCTTAGTCTTAAATCTGCGCCCGCGAAGGCCGTGGTGCGAATTGACGGCAAACCGGTTGGCGAAACGCCGCTGGTGATGTCACTGGCCCCGGGGACTTACAAGGTCGAGATGGAAGGCCCGCGAATGGAGTTCGGAAAACAGCAGCTTACCGTCGGCGCAAAGGAAGCGCGCGAAATCGACCTGCATCTGTCGGCCGCACCCCGTTACCCCACCCACATTCGGCTGCAGTAATCAACCGAGCACGGCAGACGGCTGCAGAACCACCGCAGTGTGGTGCCGTAAGAGTAGTTAGGTTTGTTTACTACTTTGCTGGACCCTGCCGGTGATTTGCTCCAACCTTTGTTGAAGTTTGTAGTGTTGGGTGGTGTCCACGGTTCGTCGAGTGGGCCACCCTTTCCGTGCTACGGATATGAGGGCAATGATGGTGCAGATTACGACCATCACGACTATGCCTAGCAGTACGAACGCAGCACCAGCGCCGGTCAAGGAGTTCATCACAGCCCCCGTTTCCAAGTTTACGAAGTGGCGCTTGAATGGAGCCTACGTGCGCTGCTCGTGCCTGTCCAGACCACAGAGGTGGACGCGATGTCCTACACCTTGGTATGCAGCGTCACCGATGGCAAGAAACGCCGGGGCTCAGAACCGCGCCAGATATTGACGCTTTTTCTCTTCCGGCAAAAACGACGCGCGGAATGAGTTCTTCGCCAGCTCGCGAAGTTCATCGTGGCTGAAGTCGAAGACCGCCTGCGCAATTTGATATTCACGGAACAGGTTCGTATGGAACATATCTGGATCGTCCGTATTTAGTGTGACCTGTACTCCAGCGTCAAACAATTTCCGGACCGGATGTTGCTGCAGAGCACTGCAGCAGCCGGTCATCACGTTGCTGGTGATGCACACTTCCACCGGTATCTTATTTTCGGCGAGATAGCGCACCAGGTCCGGATCGTCGATGGCGCGCAGGCCATGCCCGATGCGGTCGGCCTTCAGCTCTCTTAGCGCGCCCCAGATGGACTCTGCTCCCACCGTTTCGCCGGCATGGACGGTCAGTCGCAATCCGTGTTGCGCCGCGTACTCATAGACATCGCGAAACTGCTCTGGCGGGGCGCGGCGCTCGTCTCCGCCAATTCCAATGCCCACGACATTTTTTCCCTTAAAGTGTATTGCTTCTTCGACCACCCGGCGTGCTTCGTCAACGCCAAAGTGCCGGACCGCGTCGAAGATCCAGTACAGTGACAGGCCAAAGTCGCGCTCGCCGCGCTGTCGTCCCCGCTCTGCTCCTTTAAACAGAGAAGCAAATTCCTGCCCGCGCCACTGCACTACTCCGGCAGAGATATATACCTCGGCGTGCAGAACATTCTGCGAGTGCAGCTTCTGCATCATGCGGTAAGTAATAAGCTCGTAGTCCTCGGCGGTGCGTAACCGCTCGGTGACTGCTTTGAACGCCCACAGGAAGCCGGTGAAGTTTTTATATTCGTACAGTGCACGCGCTTCTTCTTCGCTGAAGACGCGTCCGCTGTCCTCAAGGTTCTTGTAGCGATTATTGGTACTGGAGAGCTGCGTGGGGTGGCGGTGGCTCAACTCTGCCAGCGTCGGGGGATCGACAGTTCCCTCGAGATGCAGGTGCAGTTCGGCCTTGGGCAGCGAAAGAATAAAGTCGGAGGAGTCGGATAAAGCAGCCACTCGTTACTTCCCTGCGCTCTGCCGTGGACTGAACTCGCTGCGGTGCCGGCTGTAGAACATGTACACCATCAATCCAATAATCAGCCACACGAAAAAGCGCAGCCACGTCAGAATCGGCAGGCCGGCCATTAGCAGCACACAAAATACGACGCTGAGGATGGGCGCCGCCAGACCGCCGGGCGCGCGGAATCCGCGGTGTCGCTCCGGCTGTTTGCGCCGCAGGATAATGACTCCGATCGACACCAGAACAAAGGCGAACAGGGTACCGATGTTCGACAAGTCCGAGAGCGTGCCGATGTCCAGAATCCCTCCCGGGATGCCCACCAGAAATCCGGCAATCCAAGTCGCGGTAGCTGGCGTGCGAAATCGCGGATGCACATGGCTGAACATTCTGGGCAGCAAACCGTCGCGCGACATCGAGAACCACACCCGCGCTTGTCCCAACTGGAACACCAGCAGCGATGAAATCATGCCCATCATCGCGCCGAACAGGACGGCCAGCTCCGTCCAGCGCAGCAGTGCGGACTTCGTCGTTCCCGCCAGCTTGCTCATGCTGTTGACCACCGGCGCAGCATCGTCAATCAAGGTCTGCCAGGGAACGATTCCGGTCAACACGACGGCAACCGCAATGTAAAGCAGAGTACAAACGATGAGGGTGGCGATAATTCCGATCGGCAGATCGCGCTGCGGATTGCGCGCCTCCTCCGCCGCGGTCGAGACTGAGTCGAATCCGATATAGGTGAAGAAGATGATGGAGCCGCCGGTCAGCACGCCCGGCCAGCCGTTCGGCGCGAAGGGGTGATAGTTGGCGGGTTGGATGAATCGCATCCCCACAAACACGAAAGCCAGAATCGCGGCGATCTTCAACAGCACCATGACATTGTTGGTTTCGGCCGATTCGCGAATGCCGCGCACCAGCACCACCGTCAGCAGCATGACGATCAGAAACGCCGGAAGGTTGAAGCCGAAGTGCCAGCCTGGAGTGTAGAGCACGTTGTTCTGCAGGTCGGTGAGACCGCCGGGCAAGTATGCGGGCGTGATCCAGCGCAGCGCGGGATGCCAACCAAACCAGCTGAATGTGGCGACCATGTGCGCGGCGAAACCTACGCTCACCGCCATGTTGCTGACTGCGTACTCCAGGATGAGGTCCCAGCCAATGATCCACGCGATCAGTTCGCCCATGGTGGCGTAGGTATAGGTGTAGGCGCTGCCGGCAATTGGAATCATGGACGCCAGCTCGGCGTAGCAAAGCCCGGTAAAGGCGCAGACGATGGCCACCAGCACCAGAGAGATGGCCAATGCCGGACCCGCTCCGGGCCTGCCCAGCGTGGCTGCGTGATGCACGAGGTAGTCGGCTACCGGGGCGTTCAGGATGGACGAGGTATCAAATTTCTGCCCGGCAATCGCGGTCCCCACCACAGTGAAGATGCCGGAGCCGATCACGGCGCCAATGCCAAGCCCGATCAGCGACCACGGGCCCAACGTCTTCTTAAGCCGATGTTCCGGCTCCTCCGAATCGGAGATGAGTTTGTCGATGGACTTGCACGCGAAGACTTGGTTCGCCAGGTGACGCTCCCCGGAGTGCTGGAATTAATGCCTTCGAATTCAAACAGAAAGTGCAGGGTAAGAGCAAGTCAAAGGCGATTCACCGCGGAGACACGGAGAATCTTGATCCAGCCAAGTACGTTTCGAGAACACGATTTGGTCCCCGATTGCGGAGCTGAAAACTCTAAACAGCCGCCGCTTTCTTAGGACGACCTCCGAGCAGTCCATTGGTCCGGGAGGCGCGGCGCTTTGCTGCACTTGTGCTCTTACCACCCATAGCGCCCAGCTTCGCTGCCATCCACTTTCGTGAACCGAGCATACCCTCCAGCAGCGCAGGTAGGTACAGGTTCGCATCCAGCTTAGGGAAGTAAATTCCCAATCCAGACGGGGTGATCTCGATCGCGTCTAACTGGGAAGGCGTAGCGTTCTCCAGACCTTCGGCATTGTTTGGTGAGAAACTAATGTCCACACCAGAGCTCAAGCTAACGACGATTCGCCCGGTCTTGCGATCGTGACGAGCAGCGACCGCCGGCGGCGTTTTTCTGCGCAGTCTTCGACCGCGCTCGTTCGCGGCTCGGAAGACTTTAGCTGTTACCATGGATCTTCTCCCACTCGTGGCAAAGTCTGTTCTGATGCACCTTCAGCTTTCGCTCGATCCGCGACAGCGCGAGACGTCTGAAACCGTAGTTCTCGCGAAGAACGACAGACCCTCGCGGGCCCATCTCAAACACAGCTTCGCAGTCGTTGCCAATGACATGCACGTGGGCTGGACGATGATCGTTCAGATAAATCACAATCCGCGATCCGGCGAAGCGCAAGATTGTTGGCATCTTCCATTATAACCTAAGGGCTTAGGTTCCCCTTCTGGGACCAGTTTCGCCACATTCCAACCCTCCTTACTTCTCTGCCGCCAGTATCGTCATGAAGTGGTTTTCGATCATATGAAACAGATGCGTACGTGCCTTGAAACCCGCGATGCCATGCGTTTTGCCTGGATACAGCATCAGTTCGAACTGTTTTCCTGAGTCGATGAACGCGTTAATCATCTGAATGGTGTTCTGCATGTGGACGTTGTCATCGCTGGTGCCGTGCACCTCCAGCAATTTGCCGTGCAAATCCGCCGCGAAGTTCACCGCCGAGCTCTTTCTGTATCCCTCGGGGTTCTTGTTCGGCAGGCCCATATAGCGTTCGGTATAGACCGAATCGTAATTGCGCCAATCAGTCACCGGCGCCACCGCAACTCCACCTTTGAACCTGTCCGTGTGCTCCAGGGTGTACAGCGTGAAATATCCACCATAGCTCCAGCCCCAGAATCCCAGGCGGCTTCCGTCGAGTTGCGGAAACTGCTCTATCGCCTGGTTCACGGCGGCGATCTGGTCGCTAAGCTCGATTTCACCGAGATTATGCCTAACCGCCATGGCGAAAGCTTTTCCTCGGCCGGCCATGCCGCGGTTGTCAACCTTCAGAATCGCGAACCCCTGCTGGGCCAGAATCTGTGAGAACAGGTCCATCGTGCCCCAGGCATCGCGCACCGTCTGGGCGGCGGGGCCGCCGTAGGGATTGAGGATAAGCGGGGCTTTGCCATTCGCCATCATCGGCCCGCCTTGCTGGCAGCAAGATCACGCCCTGCAAAGTGGTTGTGCCGTCGGCGGCCTTGAAGTCCACGAACTTCGGCGTCAACAGGTTGTAAGCCTCTACGCTGTGTGCTTTCCAGAACGCGTTGCAAACACCGTCGACGCTGCACAACGAAATCATCGGCGGCGTGTTCAGCGCTGAATAGCGGTCCACATAGTACCTGGAATTTCGGGGATCGAAATCGGCCGAGTGGGTTCCATTTTCCCTGGAGACGCGATGGAAATTCTTCCCATCCAGTCCCACGGCATAGAGGTTTGTCTGCCGCCAGTCGCCCTCATTGGCCGAAAAATAAACAACTCCCTGCTTTTCGTCCACGCCATTGATGCTCTCGACTTCCCAATCTCCATGCGTGAGCTGCGCGACTATCTTCGCTGGCCCGCTCAGCGGCTTCTCTTTGTCGAACTGGTACAGGTAGATGTGATTGTGTCCGTCACGCCAACTCGTCCACAAGTAGCGATCGCCAGAAGCTAAAGTCTGGAAATCCACTTCGGGATGCATGTCGATCCAGGCGTCAGTCGTCTCGGTCATCATCAGGGCCCACCGGCTGTTCTTCACATCCACAAAATACAGGTCCAGCCGGTTCTGCAGGCGGTTAAGAGCCAGTGCCCACAGCAGCCCGTCATGCACCCATCCGAAGCGGGGAACCAGTGAATCCGGACTATCTGACAGCAGCACGTCGCCACCGGTTCCCGCGTTAATCCATTTGACCTTGCCACCATCCGAGCCTACAACGCCTAAACGCACCGTGGGGTTCGGATCGCCGGGTTGCGGATACTTCTCCTGGTCCACGGTGGCATGCGTGGGCATCCAGTCGGTGATGGGATAGGTCGGCACGTCCTTCTCGTTCATCTGCAGAAATGCGATCTGCCTGCCGTCCGGAGACCAGAAGTAGTTACTGCGGCTATAAAGCTCCTCCTCGTAAAGCCAGTCAACCTCGCCATTCAGCAGGTTGTCGTCGCCATCTTTCGTCAGAGTTCGTTCGTTTCCGCCGTCCAATGACCGCGCATAGAGGTTGTGCTTGCGGACATAGGAAATGCGGCTCCCGTCCGGCGAAAACTTTGGGTCGACGGCGGCATCGGCGCTGCCGGTGATCTGCACGGCAGTACCGCTTTCCAGGGTGTAGAGCCAAAGTTGCCCCATGGAGTCGAACAGCAACTTCCTGGAATCGGGCGACCAGTGATAGGCGCCAATGGAATAACGCTGCGCCGCTTCCTTCTTGCGTTCGTCCTTCACGGCGCTGGTCGGCGGAGCCAGCGACGCCAGCTTTTCGCTCGCCACCAACACCGCCGGCTTGCCGGGCGCGGTGACATCCACGTAATACAAAGCTCCGTGCTCGCCGCTGTCGTCCCGCTGCACGAACGAAACCTTGGAGCCGTCAGGACTCCACTTGAGATCCTCCGGACTGCGGCCGAGAATGCCGCCAGGCTGCAACATCTCTTCAATCGTCAGCGCTTTTTTTGTCTGACTCTGCTGCGAGTCCGGAGAGGGGACCGCTTGCGCAATTAGGAATGAATTGGCCAGCACACAGCAGACGAACGCAGCAAACCATGATTTCACGTTAGCTCCGACGACGAAGGTCTGTAGCGGGAAAGTTTATATCAGGATGGTGCGTTCATGCGGTGATGAGTGGCCACGCCGCGCAAGGAGCGACATATCCGAGTCCCGTAGGACGAGACAGTTTCACCTGCATGACCTGCGAGATGCTCGCCGGCCGTCAGAAGCCGCAGAGTGGCGTCATGTGCCTGATAGCTCTCAGCGCCCGATCTGATAGATCCGCAACCATTCGACAATCACGATGAACATGCCGATGCCGAAGTAAAGATTGCGTGCTGTCTCGGTGCCGAGGGCTGCCGGCAAAGGCATGCCTCGACTCCGCAAGATAATCACCAGGGAACGCTCGCGCTCGATGACGAAGTCGGCAATCCATTTGTGGAAAGCTGCGATCAGCAATCCCAAACAAAGCCGCGCAATTTCAATGGCCATGTTCAAATGCTAGGCGCGTCTACCCCATTCCCTCAATAGGCCGAAGACCTTAGTACGCGAAGGCCGCTGCTGCCGGGGGCTTGGTTTCTGCGTGCTAGAATCCCAGCAGTGTCCCCTGGGGTGCAGATGAATTCCGATTTGCAAAAGCTGATCGACCTGCAAGAGGTCGATGCCCGGATTGGCGTGCTTAAGGCCGAGATTGCCGCCCTGCCCAAGCAGGTGGCAGAGATTGAGGCCAAACTCGCCAGCTCGCGGACCAAGCTCGACGAAGCTCAGGCCGCAATGAAGGCCGACGAGGCCGCCCGCCGCAAGCATGAGTCCGACATAAAGGACCAGCAGGAGAAAATCAGCAAGTACCGCGACCAGTCGCTGAAAGTCAAAACCAACGACGAGTACCGCGCGTTGAACCACGAGATCCAGTTTGCCGAGGCCGAGATCCGCAAGCTGGAGGACAAGATCCTGGAAATCATGGTCGCCACCGACGCCCGCAAAGAGGCCATGAAGCGGGCGGAGGCGGCGCTGAAAGCCGACACCGCTGCGAACGAAAAAGAGAAAGACCACGCCCGGGCGCAGACGGCGGAAGACGAAAAGCAGCTCGCTGAGTTGAACGAGACCCGCAAGGAACTGCGCTCCGGGGTCGTCGAGGAGACGCTTACTCACTACGATCGCGTGCTGAAGCTACGCGGCTCGGTTATGGCGGCGGTTCATGAAGACGAAAGTTGCTCGGCTTGCCGGGTGCGCCTGCGCCCGCAAGTATTTCAGGAAGTGATGAGCAACGAGCAGATTGTCACCTGCTTTTACTGCAACCGGATTCTGTACTACGTTCCTCCCCCGCCCAAACCCGAAGAGCCGGCCGCGAAAAGCGCCAAAGCCGGCCATGCCGCCAAATCCGCCAAAGAAGAGTCGGTGGAGGCAGACGACGCGGCCACGCAGTAATCTAGTCGGCTTACCCCCCTCGCGCATCCGTCGCCTCGTACTGAAACACTTCTTCCAGCGGCACGCCAAACACGCGCGCGATGCGAAAGGCTACGTCCAGTGACGGCGAGTATTTGTCCTGTTCGATCGCGATGACGGTCTGCCGGGTGACCCCGATCTTCTCCGCCAGTTCCTGCTGGGTCATTTCCGAGCCAAGGAATCGCAGCTTGCGGACGTTGTTCCGGATCCGCCCCTTATTCATCGCAAGCCTCGCCGGTAATAGAACAACTGGGTGGCAAACTGCGCCAGTTCGGCCAGGACCCAGACGAACAGCACCAGGTTGACGGTGAGGAAAGGCTTGAACGCCAGCATGACCGCACACATCACCATGAAAATCCCCGTTGATAGCACAAAGTAGGCGTTTCGGTACGCTTTGGATGCGATGAGCGTGTCACGCTCATCCTTGGGCTCGGGTTTCGACTCCAGCGCCAGGACGATGTGATACACGATCTCGATTACGACGATAGCAACCACTGCTAACACAAGCCGGCCAATTGGAAGGCTGTTGCCATCGAACTCTGGCCGGCCTATGTCGCGCAAGACACTCGCGAAGTAATACCCAAAGACCACCGCGACGGCTAACAGTGATCCCAAAATGCTCTTTTCTTGATAGGACAGATCCATGATCTTCCCTCCTCCAAAAGTAACCTTTTCCAGACATAAAGTAATATACAACATACATTATGTCAATTATATTTTACATAAGACTACCAGCAAGTCGACTCCGAGTAAGATAAGTGCTTGATTTCAGGAAGGATGGCTTTGGCCGATTTTGGTTCCACTCCGGAGATAACCGTGAACCATCGCGGCGCAGCGCGCCTGCGAAGCGGCCACTTGTGGGTCTATCGGTCCGACCTTGTGCCGTCCACCGAGGTTCCACCCGGAGCGCTGGTCCATGTGCGCGACCAGCGCGGGCGCAAGCTCGGGTCAGCGCTCTACAGCAGCGCGTCGCAGATCGCGATCCGCCTGCTCGCTGGCGACGAAATCAGCGAAGCGCAACTCTCAACTTTGCTGCGTGAGCGCATTGCCGCAGCGGTCCATTTTCGCGAGCAAGTCGCGCGCGACACCGATTGCTACCGCGTGGTCTTCAGTGAGGCGGACCTGCTGCCGGGGCTCATTCTCGACAAGTACAACGACGTGCTTTCCATGCAGGCGCTGACTCAGGCTTTCGATCGCCGGGACCTGCGGCAGACGGTACTCGATGCCGTCGGCGAGCACTTTCCCCACGCCAGCGTTGTCGAGCGCGTCGATGCGCACATTCGCGAACTTGAGCAACTGCCACCGCGCGAGTCGCAACTGGTGTGCGGCGACCGGTCCAGCACGATCTTCACCATGAACGGAGTCCGCTTCCACTTCGACGGACTTGGCGGACAAAAGACCGGCGCCTTTCTCGACCAGCGCGAGAATTACGCAGCGGCTGCACGCTACGCGCAGGGAGACGCGCTCGATTGCTTCACTTATCAAGGAGGATTTGCGCTGCACCTGGCGCGAACCTGCACCAGCGTTTCCGCAGTGGACTCATCGCGCCCGGCGTTGGAAGTAGCCGAGATGAACGAGCAACTCAATCGCGCTGCTAACCGTGGCGAGATCGAGTGGATCGAGGCCAACGCCTTCGACCTGCTCAAGGATTACGCTACCGCGGGCCGGGAGTATGACACCATCATTCTCGACCCGCCGGCCTTCGCCAAGACCAAGCGTGCCGTGCCCACCGCCTTGCGCGGCTATAAGGAGCTGAATCTCCGGGCCCTGAAGATGCTTCGTCCTGGCGGCACTCTCGTCACCTGCTCCTGTTCGTTCCATGTCAGCGAAGAGGAGTTCCTTGCAATGCTGGGCTCGGCCGCTGCGGATGCAGGCCGTTGGGTGCGCATAATGGAGGTGCGCGGCCAGTCGCTCGACCATCCTGTCCTGCTCAATGTGCCGGAGAGCGCTTACCTGAAGTGCGTCATTTGCCAGGTGCTGGGGTAACGGATTCTCAGCAGATTGCACAATCCTGAACCTGAAACTGCTGTCGATCGGCGTTCTTGCTCTGCGAATTACGGGGATAGAATTGCGAAGACCAAGCCGCTGCATTCTTGCGCTTGGTAATTGGGGGTCTTGTGACGATGAATGAAATCAAGCACTTTCTTCTGTGGTGTGTTTTTTTGAACTACGCAGTGCTAATCATCTGGTTCGGCGTCCTTGTCTTCGCCCATGACTGGATGTACCGGTTGCATACCCGTTGGTTCAAGCTCTCGGTTGAGACCTTTGATGCAAAGCATTACGCCGGTCTTTCCGCCTACAAGATCGGGATACTTCTGCTCAACTTAGTGCCGCTGGCCGCGCTCTATCTGGTTTCGTGACGAAGGTCGCACCCCCCCGGCATGCCAGCGAGCTGGCTTCTATTCTGGCCTCAACTCTCCATCAGAAGAAGCCGCGTAAGTATCTATTTATCTGTAATTTACTCTGGAGCGTAATTATCGTGAAAATATTTGACAATATAACGCTCATATTTTATGCTTCGTTAACGCTAAGTTATGCATCAAACTTGGTGTAGGTCACTAAAGACCCAATTTTCTTGTTTGGAGGCTTTCGAACCATGACTGTATTGACCCGTTGGGAACCGTTCCGCGAGCTAAATTCCTTGCAGCAACGCATGAACCGTCTGTTTGAAGAGCAGTATGGCGGCGGGCGCGAAGAGTCGCTGACCGCTGGCGCATTTGCTCCTCCGGTTGACATCTACGAAGACGAGCACAGCATTCAGTTGAAGCTGGAAGTTCCCGGCGTCGACGAGAAAGACCTGGACATCCGCGTAGAGAACAACGTTTTGACCGTCACTGGCGAGCGCAAGTTCGAAAAGGAAGAGAAGGAAGAGAACTTTCGCCGGGTGGAGCGCCGTTATGGCAGCTTCAGCCGTTCGTTCACCTTGCCGAACACGGTCAGCACCGAGGACATCCAGGCCGACTACAGCAATGGCGTGTTGAACATCCGGTTGGCCAAGCGTGCCGAAGCCAAGCCGAAGCAGATCAAGGTTAACGTAGGC
Source organism: uncultured Acidobacteriaceae bacterium (assembly GCA_963798185.1). GTDB lineage: Bacteria > Acidobacteriota > Terriglobia > Terriglobales > Acidobacteriaceae > Bog-257. Next base: position 101,272 of record CAWCSJ010000037.1, on the reverse strand, counting down.
AGCCAGAAGGGTATCGAAGGCAAGAAGCCCGAGAGCCAGGCCCATGCCGCCAGCAAGGGGCAGGTTGCCTAATTCAAGTTTCGCCCTTCCGGTGGGTTTCTGGAGGGAGACGAACTGGGGAGTTCGAGGGAGGCGGGAATCTCGCCTCCCTTTAGTTTACCGAAAGGACTCACCCGGAGGGGCGGAAGCATAGCAGCAGTTGTCAGTTGCTGGTTGTCAGTTGTCAGTTATGGCCTAGGAAGTATCCGCCAGTAATTCTTCAGCATTAGAGATTTCCATAGCTAAAGCGACTAGCATTGTCTTGTCGGCGCATCTCCGACAACCGGGCAGCTGGCATCCATCTTTAATCTTGGAAGACTTTAGAAATTTTCGCGAGAGCAGATGAGTAGCCTGGAACTATCGGATTAGGCGGTGCTCGGGCTACCGGCAACAAACCACTGACATCTGACAACTGGCCACTGACAACTGGAGTTACCCATGGCAATTCGTTGGGACAAATTGACCGTGAAAGCGCAGGAAGCCATGCAGCGGGCGAACGATATCGCCAGCGAGAACGGCAATCCTGAGTTGCAGCCGGTGCATATTCTGGCCGCTTTGCTGGAAGACCGCGAGGGCATCGTCGCGCCTCTATTGGAGCGCGTGGGCCTGCACGTGCCGGCGGTTCAGACCGAAGTCATGCGCCAGATTGAGAAGCTGCCCAAGGTTTCCGGCAGCGGCGCCACCCAGGCGCATCTCTCCGATGCCGCGTCGCAACTGCTGGAAAACGCCTTCAAAGAGGCGGCCAACTTCAAGGACGAGTACGTCTCCACCGAGCACATGCTGCTGGCCCTCACCAAGCTGAAGCGCGATCCGGCCCAAAAGATCTTGGCGGATGCAGGCGCAACCTACGACAACATTCTGCGGGCGCTGACCGTGGTGCGCGGCAATCAGAAGGTAACTGACCAGAACCCCGAAGCCAAGTACCAGGCACTGGAGAAATACGCTAAGGACCTGAACGAGCTCGCCCGCCAGGGCAAACTAGACCCCGTAATCGGCCGCAACGAGGAAGTGCGCCGCGTAGTGCAGGTGCTCTCGCGTCGTACCAAGAACAACCCCGTGCTGATTGGCGAACCTGGCGTCGGCAAGACCGCAATCGTCGAAGGTCTGGCGCAGCGTATTGTTTCCGGCGACGTTCCCGAGCAATTGAAGAACAAGCGCGTGGTCTCGCTTGACCTGGGCGCGATGCTGGCGGGCGCGAAATACCGTGGCGAGTTCGAAGACCGGCTGAAAGCGGTGCTGAAAGAGATTGAGCAGTCCAACGGCCAGATCATCCTGTTCATTGACGAACTGCACACCCTGGTGGGGGCTGGTGCTGCCGAAGGCGCGATTGACGCTTCCAACATGTTGAAGCCCGCGCTGGCCCGCGGTGAGTTGCGCGCCATTGGCGCGACCACGCTGAATGAGTATCGCAAGTACATCGAGAAGGATGCCGCGCTGGAGCGCCGTTTCCAGCCTGTATACGTCGGCGAGCCGACGGTGGAAGACACGATTGCGATTCTGCGCGGACTACGCGAGAAATACGAACTTCATCACGGCGTTCGCATCAAGGACTCGGCGATTGTGGCGGCGGCGACCTTGTCGCATCGCTATATTACCGATCGTTTCCTGCCAGACAAGGCGATCGATCTGATTGACGAGGCCGCGGCCTCGCTCCGCATCCAGATCGACTCCATGCCGACAGAGATCGACCAGCTCGAGCGCCGCGCGACCCAGCTTGAAATCGAGCGCCAGGCGCTGAAGCGCGAAGACGATCCCAACTCGCGCGAACGGCTGGCCGCTGTCGAAAAAGAGCTGGCACACATCAGGGAACAAGCCAACGCTCTGAAGGCGCGCTGGAAGCAGGAGAAGGAAGCCATCGCGAAAGTGCGAGAGCTGAAGGAGCGCATCGAGAAGCTGAAGCTGGAGGAGCAGGAAGCCACGCGCAAGGGCGACTTCGATCGCGCCGCCCAGATCCAGTACGGCGAATTGCCGCAGCTTGAGGCGGAAGTAAAGAAGCTGAGCGCCGCGATGGACAAGAAGCAGTCGCGCATGTTGAAAGAAGAGGTGGACGAGGAAGACGTCGCCAAGATTGTCAGTAAGTGGACGGGCATTCCGGTGTCGAAGATGCTGGAAGGCGAAGTAAAGAAGTTGGTCACGATGGAAGACCGTCTGCGTCAGCGCGTTGTGGGACAGGATGAGGCCATCCAGAGTGTGGCCAACGCGATCCGGCGTTCGCGCGCCGGGCTGAGCGATCCCCGCCGTCCGATTGGTTCATTCATTTTCCTGGGACCCACAGGCGTCGGAAAGACCGAACTGGCGCGGGCGCTGGCCGAGTTCCTGTTCGACGACGAGCATGCCATGATCCGCATCGACATGTCGGAGTACATGGAGAAGCATTCGGTGTCACGGCTCATCGGCGCGCCGCCGGGCTACGTTGGTTACGACGAAGGTGGACAGTTGACCGAAGCAGTGCGCCGCCGGCCCTATGCGGTGGTGCTGTTCGACGAAATCGAAAAGGCGCATCCCGACGTGTTCAACATCTTCCTGCAGATTATGGACGACGGCCGTCTGACCGACGGCAAGGGCCGCATCGTCGATTTCAAGAACACCATCATCATCATGACCTCGAACATCGGCTCCAGCTATCTGCAAGACCTGGGAGATCGCTCACCGGAGCAGATTGCCGAGGCGCACAAGAGGGTGATGGAAGCGCTGCGGGCACATTTCAAGCCCGAGTTCCTCAACCGCGTGGACGACATTGTCATCTTCAACCCGCTCGGCAAGGAGCAATTGACCAAGATCGTAGACCTGCGACTGGAAGACCTGCGCAGGTTGCTGGCCGATCGCAAGATCAGTGTGGAGTTGACCCCGAAGGCGAAGGAACTGATCTTCACCGAAGGCTACGATCCGAACTACGGCGCGCGTCCACTGAAGCGGGCCATCCAACGCCTGGTGCAGGACCCGCTGGCGCTGAAGATCCTGGATGGCGAAGTGCTGCATGGCGATCACGTCATCGTGGACGTGGACAAGAAGGAGCATAAGCTGACGTTCAAAGTGGCGAAGCGGGTTGGGGAGCCGGAACCAGCGGCAAAGAAGTGAGCGGGCGGGGAGGCGCTGAACACGGCGCCGCTCAGGCTATTTTCGCCCTCAGTAATGGTACCGTACCTGCAGAAAATCGATGCGGGCCTCGCTGACTCGGTAGACGAGCCGGTGCTCTTGGGTGATGCGCCTCGACCAGCAACCTGCCAGGACATACTTCAACGGCTCCGGCTTGCCAATACCTGTGAACGGATCGTTCATCACCGCTTCCACCAGTTCAAGAATTCGAAGCGCTGCTTTCCGGTCGGTTTTGACCCAATGCCTTAGGTCCTCGCGAAACTCAGGTTGGAATACCGCTTGGCGCTCAGCGGGCCGGACCAAGTCCCATCTCCCGCCGCAGCTTATCAACTGATTCCGGCTTAAGTTTTCCGCGAGTGGCGCGCTGCAAGGCCGTTAGCAGACGTCGTGCATTCTTAGGGGAGCGTAGCAGGTGTGCAGTCTCTAAAAGACTGGTCAGTTCCTCGGCTGGAACCAGAGCGACATCCTTGGCGTTGCGGCGGCGAACGATGACAACATCGTGATCATTGGCGACCTGGTCAAGGACCGAAGCCAGCCGCTCCCGTAAACTCGTATATGTGGTTTCCACAGGCATACAATTTGGTCTCTAATAAAGCGTACAGTATGTCTGTACGTAAGGTCAAAGTGTGGGTAGCTGAGCATTAAGAAACATGACGAGCACCCCGACATCAACCGCTGTTTCCGGCTGGGGCTTGTGCGCCGCGGGAGTGACCGCGCTTGTCGCGGCCGGTCTCGCGATGCGTCAGCGAACGATAGATGGCTGGCTGGCAGTCTGGCTTGCCGAAGCTCTACTCGCGTTCACCATCGCGCTGTTCGGCATGCAGCGAAAAGCCTCCCGGCAGGGAACTGAGCTGCTGGCCACTGCGGGACGTCGGCTTTTAATGGGACTGCTGCCGGCTTTGGCCGCCGGTGCGGTGCTGACGGCAGCCATTGTGTGGGACGGATCCACGCGACTGATCCCCGGCGTGTGGTTGTTGCTCTACGGAATTGGAGTGGTGCAGGCGGGCGCGTTGTCAGTGCGCCCGGTGCCTGCGCTGGGCATTGTGTTGGTGGTGCTCGGCGCCATTGCGCTGCCCATGCCGTGGCTGTGGGCAAACACCATGCTCGCAGCAGGTTTTGGGCTGGCGCACATTGTCTTTGGAGCCCTTATCGCCAGAAGATATGGTGGCTAGTTGTGCCGTCCCTCAACGATTCTGGTGCTTTGGCTGCCGTCGTTTCGTTGACAATGGCCGCCTTCGTAGTCTATTCTTAAATCTTTCGCAGTCCTGCGTTTGCCCGCCAGCAAGTTTCCTAGCGCGTCCAGCGCCAGAACTCAGCGGCTCTTTCGCGGTTTTTCAATTATTTTGGGAGATTCACAGATGTCAACCTATTTCCCCAAGGGGGAAATTGCGCGCAAGTGGTTTGTCATTGATGCCGACGGCCAAACTCTGGGCCGGCTGGCCAGCCGTATCGCGCGCATCCTCTCTGGCAAGGACAGCCCCAAGTACACGCCGTTTATGGACTGCGGGGACCATGTCATCGTGATCAATGCCGAGAAGGTCCGCATTACCGGCCTCAAGGCTGACAACAAGGTTTATTACCACTACTCGGGGTTCCCCGGCGGCATGAAGGCCGAGGAATATAAGAAGCGTTTTCAGCGCAAGCCCGAGCAGATTGTGGAAGAGGCCATCACCGGCATGTTGCCGCATACCAAGCTGGGACGTGCGATGGCTGGCAAGTTAAAGGTTTATCGGGGCGACAAGCACCCGCATGCGGCGCAGAAGCCCGAAGTGATGGCTGCCGCAGCCGCCAAGCGCGCGTAGCGCCAGAGCTGGATACCAGGCTGGCGAAGGCCCGTTCGAGTTTTGGAAACGAATTTTGACGGCGTGCCTGAAAGCACGCCCCTTCAGGGAAGGATCAAAGGGAGCGCGTCTCCCGACGGACAAACGATGGCAGATCAGGTTCAGTATTACGGAACGGGACGCCGCAAGTCGAGCGTGGCCCGCGTGTTCATGCGTCCCGGTAGCGGAGATTTTACGGTCAACGGGAAACCGTTTGAGGCGTATTTCGTGACCGCGGCCCAGCGCATTATGGCCAAGTCCGCGCTGGTGCTCACCGAGACCATCGCCAGCTTCAACGTGGTGTGCACGGTTGACGGCGGGGGCGTGAATGGCCAGGCAGGCGCGGTGCGTATGGGAACTGCGCGCGCGTTGCAGGAGTTTAATCCTGAGTTGCGGCCCAAGTTGAAGGCCGAAGGCTTTCTGCGTCGCGACGCTCGCGGCAAGGAGCGCAAGAAGTACGGGCAGAAGGGCGCTCGTAAGCGGTTCCAGTTCAGCAAGCGGTAGTCAGAAGCAGTTGTCAGTAGCCGGTTGTCAGTTGTCAGAAGAGCGACAGCTGATTTTCCTGACAACTGATAACTGGCAACTCACAACTGAATTTCATTCTTCCCGCACTCGTTACAAAGGGCGGGTTACGGGAAAGCAATCCAGAGTGATCCGGCCAGGGGCGAAAGCCGAAGCCGCCGCAAAGGATGCAAGCCAACCTAGGAGGTAGCTTGGCAAATATCACGATGAAGGAGTTGCTCGAAGCTGGCGTTCACTTCGGGCATCAGACGAAGCGTTGGAACCCGAAGATGAAGGAATATATTTTCGGCGAGCGCAACGGAATTTACATCATCGACCTGCAGAAGACGCTGAAGATGTTCAAGGAAGCGTCCAAGTTCGTGCAGGACATGGCGGCCGAAGGCAAGCTGGTGCTGTTTGTGGGCACCAAGCGCCAGGCGCAGGATGCGATCGCCGAAGAAGCGACGCGCTGCGGCATGTTTTTCGTCAACCAGCGCTGGCTGGGCGGACTGCTCACCAACTGGGTGACCGTGCAGAAATCGGTGAAGCGGCTGAAAGAGCTCGATGAGATGGCCACCGACGGCCGTTACGAGTTGCTGCCCAAGAAGGAAGTGGTGAAACTGGAGCGCGAGCGCAAGCACCTCCAGGCCAACCTCGCCGGCATCAAGAACCTGAACCGCCTGCCTGACACCCTGTTCGTGATCGACTCGAACAAGGAGCAGATTGCGGTGAAGGAAGCGCGCAAGCTGGGGATTCCGGTGGTTGCGGTGGTAGACACCAATTGTGATCCCACGGAAGTGGATTACGTTATTCCCGGCAATGATGACGCGTTGCGCGCCATCCGGCTGTTCGCCTCCAAGATTGCCGATTCGGTGGTCGAGGGTTCGCAGGCTGCCAACGACAAGCAGATGGCAGACGTTGCTGCGGGCGTGCAATATAGCCAGGATGCTGAGGCGGCCGCCGCCACTCCGGAGGAGGGCGAGGCGGTTGCCGTTCCTGAAGAGGCCGGCGATGCTGAAGAAGTCAGCATGGAAGAGGTGCTGGGCAAAGGTGGCCGGCGCGCCGCCGCTGAAAATACAAGCGCCTAATAACAGTTCGAGACGACGAGTGGTTCCGTGGCCCGCGCGTCATTGCAGCGCGGGCTGGTTTTTAGAGGCCGCTTTTCGCCGTTCGCCATTCGCTTTTCGCCAGAAGAGCCGGACCCTGGTTCTATGAAATCGATATCAAGTTCGTGGCTTCGGACCGGCCCTCTTAAGCGAAGAGCGAAAGGCGAATAGCGAGTGGCGAAGGGCGAAGAGCGAAGAGCGAATAGCGAAGGGGAAAGATGAGCACTACAACCGTGAATATTACTGCCGCACAAGTAAAAGAGCTTCGTGAGAAGACCAACGCGCCCATGATGGATTGCAAGCAGGCGCTGACCGAGTCCAAAGGCGATATGGAAGGCGCCATCGTCCTTCTGCGCAAGAAGGGCGTGGCCACTGCCGCCAAGAAGGCGACCCGCGCGACCAGCGAGGGTACCGTGACCAGCTATATCCACGCCGGAGGAAAGATCGGCGTGCTGGTGGAAGTGAATTGCGAGAGCGATTTCGTGGCGCGCACCGAAGACTTCAAGACCCTGGTGCACGACATCGCCATGCACATCGCCGCCACCGATCCGCGCTACATCCGCAAGGAGGATGTGACGCCGGATGCCTTCGAGAAAGAGAAAGACATTTTCCGTGCTCAGGCGGCCCAGACGGGCAAGCCCGCGCCGGTAATCGAGAAGATTGTCGAAGGCAAGATGGGCAAGTTCTATGAGGAGGTTTGCCTGTACGAGCAGCCCTTCATCAAGGACCAGACCATGACCGTGCACCAGCTTATCGCGTCGGTCGTGGGCAAGCTGGGCGAGAACATCTCGGTGCGGCGGTTTGCTCGCTTCAAAGTGGGTGATGTCGGCGAGACGATCGCCATCAGCAAGGCGGCGGAAACCACCACCGAGTAACAGTCGTAGTCATTTGGCTAAGATGATCAGGCAGGGCGGGACATCTAATCTGGTGCCCGCCCTGTCGTCATTTGCAGGCGACAGGGTGGCACGCTAGGAACTACTACACTCCAGAAACTACACTCCCGAACTACACTCCGATGACGCCTACCAATTCCTTCACGGAATCGGCGCTCTTCTGAAGGGCCGCCTGCTCTTCCGGAGTCAGTTTGATCTCGAAGATCTTCTCGATGCCGTTCGAGCCCAGCTTGCACGGCACTCCAACAAACAGTCCCTTGATGCCGTATTCGCCTTCCAGATAAGCGGCGCAAGGTACGATCTTCTTCTTGTCCTTGAGGATGGCTTCAACCATTTCGGTGACTGCGGAAGACGGCGCGTAGTAGGCGCTGCCGGTCTTGAGGTACTTGACGATCTCGGCGCCGCCGTCACGCGTGCGCTGTACTAAGCGCGCGAGGGTTGGTCCATCCATCAATTCGGTGATGGGAATGCCGGCTACCGTCGAATAGCGCGGCAGCGGGACCATGGTGTCGCCGTGACCGCCGAGGACGAAAGCGGTAACGTTCTCGATGGAGACATCCAGTTCGCGGGCAATAAAAGTGCGGAAGCGGGCCGAGTCCAGAATGCCGGCCATGCCGATCACGCGATTGCGCGAAAAGCCGCTGAGCTTGTAGGCAGCCTGCGCCATGGCGTCAAGCGGATTGGAGACGACGATCAGGATGCAGTTAGGCGAATATTGCACCACCTTGCCCACCACGTCGCTCATGATCTTGAAATTGGTGTTGAGCAGGTCGTCGCGGCTCATGCCGGGCTTGCGCGGAATGCCGGCGGTGATGACGACGATGTCAGAGTTTGCGGTGTCGGCGTAATCGTTGGTGCCGAGGATGTAGGAATCGCGCTTCTCGATCGGCATCGCCTGGAGCAGATCGAGGGCCTTGCCCTGCGGTACGCCCTCGATGATGTCAATCAGTACGACGTCGGCCAGTTCCTTCGACGCCAACCAGTGCGCCGCGGTGGCGCCCACATTGCCAGAACCAACTACGGTTACCTTTTTACGCATGATGCCTCACAGTGGATTAGTTAGAAATAAATTCACAGCAATGAATCCGAGTTGCGATCGCTGAACAGGTTGCTGAACATTGAATTGTCATCACGAACGGCATTCCTGCCGTGAGGGATCTGCTGTTTCCTCGGCGTTTCTTGCAATCTTAATAAAAAGCAGATTCCTCGCTTCGCTCGTAATGACAATTGCACCGGGGTGTCCGCGATGACAATTCCCAGAGACGAGCGCTACTCCGCTACCAGTTCAGCCACGGGCGCCATGTTCTGGATTACAATACCTAGCGTTATGCCGCTGCAGTTTCGAGGGCCACCCGGAGACCGTCTGCATCCGATACCGAGAAGTTAAGCTTCTCGAACCCGATCACTCGCCCCTCGCGGTCCTTCATCAACATGACCTCCTCGCCAGTCTCCTCACAGACGTATTCCTGGGAGGGATCTGCGAACCAGATCGTGAGCGTTTGCCCCTTCGGATCGTGAAAAACCTTCACTTCGGCCACTGCGCTATTCACCTCAGTAGGGGCGCTACCGCTCAAAAGTCCGCGCTACTCCGCTACCAGTTCAGCCACGGGCGCCATGTTATGGATCATGTGGGTCGCGAACTCGCTGGTCCTGACTTTGGTCGCGCCTTCCAGCATGCGCTCGAAGTCATAAGTGACCTTCTTCTGCAGGATGGTGCGCTCCAGTGAGTCTTCGATCAGGCGAGCCGCCTCGTGCCAGCCCATGAAGTCGAACATCATCACGCCCGACAACATAACTGAGCCGGGATTGATGACATCGCGGTCGGCATACTTGGGAGCTGTGCCATGGGTGGCTTCGAAGATGGCGTGCTGGTCTCCGACGTTGGCGCCCGGCGCAATGCCGAGTCCACCGACCTGGGCGGCGGCGGCATCGGAAATGTAGTCGCCGTTCAGGTTGGGAGTTGCCAGTACCGCATACTCGTCGGGGCGGGTCACGATCTGCTGGAAGATGCTGTCGGCGATGCGATCGTTAATCATCAGTTTCGTTTTCCACGCGCCCTTACCGTGCGTGGAATAGATGTTGTGTATGACGCCCTTTACTTCTTCGTACAGCGCCTCACGGAAGTCCTGCTGCGCAAATTCCAGACCAGGCTCGACCATCTTGGCATTCTCTTCCACCGACAATCCGGGATTCTTGTCGAGGTTGTCGATGATCCAGCTCTCGCGCTCGGTAATGACCTTATCGCGGAATTCCTGGGTGGCCAGTTCGTAGCCCCACTCGCGGAACGCGCCTTCGGTGTACTTCTGGATGTTGCCCTTGTGGACGATGGTGACCGACTTGAGTTTGTTGGCCAGCGCGTACTGAATGGCCATGCGTACCAGGCGCTTGGTGCCGGTGATGGAGATCGGCTTGATGCCAATGCCGGAATCTTCGCGCACGTGCTTCTTGGTGCCCGCCAGCATCTTGGTATTGATGAACTCAATCAACTCCTTGGCCAGCGGCGTTCCTTGCTTCCACTCGATGCCGGCGTAAACGTCTTCGGTGTTCTCACGGTAGATGACGATGTTCATGCGCTCCGGATGCTTCACCGGCGACGGGATGCCCTGGTAATACTTCACCGGACGAACGCAAGCATAGAGATCGAGAAGCTGGCGCAGAGCCACGTTCAGTGAACGGATGCCCCCGCCGATCGGAGTGGTCAGCGGGCCCTTGATGCCGATCCGCAACTCGCGGAACGCTGCGACCGTGTCATCCGGCAACCAGGTCTGGAAGCGGTCCATGGCCTTTTCGCCCGCGAACACTTCGTACCACGCGACCTTGCGCTTACCGTTATAGGCAATTTCAACTGCCGCATCGAACACCCGGACCGACGCTTTCCAGATGTCGCGGCCGGTGCCGTCGCCTTCGATGAAAGGAATGATGGGATTGTCTGGGATGACCAGCTTACCGTTTTCGTAAGTGATCTTGGTCCCGCAGGAGGGCAAAGGTATTTCATTATAAGAAGCCGCCACAAAAGCACCTCGAGGAGTTTGGATATCGTTGACCCTAAGCTGCGAACAGCTGTGCGTCGGGAACAGGAAGTCTTAGCAGAATCGGCAGCACGCCCAAGACTGAGTCATGGGCACGAAAACCGTTTGCGGCCCCACTCTTGCCATCTACCGCGCCCGGACCAGAAAGGCTTGCCGGGCTCTCCCCGAACTCTCTACGTTACCACCGCCGAAGGGCCGCTTCAATGGAATCCCGGATTACGGCATACCACATTGGCGGTAGATGAAGCGGGTTTGATGCAGGACTTCAGACAGCCTCATCTCGACATCGAAACTGTCCTCTGACCGTAATACCCGCCACAACAGCTTCTGGAGGGCCCGATGGGGATGTTCGGCAACCGGCAGCCATTTGCGCGCTCGCCCGGTTATCAGGCGCACCAGATGCTCGAGGGTACGCAGAAACAGAGCGCTCTGCGTGAGCTGGTCATGTTGGTTGGCATCCAGCAGTCCGTGCGCCCGCAGCAGGTTCAGCCGCTCTCGTAGATTTCCCGCAAGCCACAGCTGATGCCGCGCCTGGATCGACCCGGCCAGGTAATCAAGATCATAGGTTCCCCCGGCGCCGGTCTTAAAGTTCGAGCTCGTCTCACTCCGTTCCAGGCGGGTACGAACGTCATGCAACTCTGAATCGAAATCAGGCCGGTTTGCGATTTCCGCGATGCCCTTACGAACTGCCTCCAAGGCGCGGTTGCCGACTTCAGGATCACCTGCGACATGGCGCAACTTAAGATAGGTTAGCGCCTCCCAGGGTTTGGCTTCGTCTTGAAAGTATGCGGCCAGCTGCTTGGGAGTGACAATCAATTCGCCCTCGCGGCCATGCGGGCGCAAACGAGCGTCAACCGGGAACACGGTGCCGTCGACGGTGTACGCCGTCAAGGCATCCATCATCTGCGCCGCCGCTCGCCGAACCTCTTCCTGAGAGCAGGCTTGGTCGCAGACGAACAAGACATCTGCATCCGACAGAAGATCGAATTCGCGAGCGCCCAGCCTCCCGAGTCCCATGACCGCAAAGCCGGCCGGGCGGCCAGTAATCGCCAAGGCAGCCTGGATCGCAGCGTCAGCGGCGGCAGTGTACTCATACAGCGAGTGGAAGACTTCGCACAGCTGGAACAGATCGCGGCAGCCCGACAGGAATACGCGACGGCGATAATGCCGCCGCAAGATTGCGGTGGCTTCGGAGCGATCGACTTTTTCCTGAGCCAGGTATGCAAATACCGGGTCGAGGCCGACGCTTTCGCTGCGCGAACCTTGGTCGAACAGCGCCTCCTCGCCTCCCAAAGTCGACAGCTCTTCAATCTTCGGCAGCAGCGAGACCTCCGCCGGGTGACGAACCAGGATGTCAGTGAGGTACTCGCTGGACTCAAAGATGGTGAGCGCCCGGCCCACCGCTTCGGGCGCGCGCAACACCGCGCCATAACGCTCCGACGTAGTTCCCGCTGAGCTCAGAAAGCGATCGAGGTTTCGCCGTGCATGTTGCGACAACTCGGCCGTGCCAGCGATTTCCCGCAGACGAGGAGAATCGGCCGCCAGCCGATGCATCATCTGGTTGTAGGAACTTTCCGGTGTCGCTGGAATCTCTGGACGCAACTGAAATTCGGGCGGGTCGTGGTCCTGGCTCTGCTCCTGATAAATCACTCGCTGATAAATCTCCGCCACCGCCGCCATGCGCCTTTGCACATGAGACAGGAACTCTTCGGGAGTTGGCGCCGAGGTACCTTCCGGCGCCAGACTCCGCGCCAGCGATGTCAGTTCCCAGCGCGCTTCGGGCAACCGATGCGTTTGCTGGCCCTGCCGCAATTGCAGGCGATGCTCCAGGTTGCGCAGGAACTCGTAAGCGTTGGTGAGGTTGTGGAAGTCCTTGCTGCCAATGTGTTCCTTGTCGGATAGCTTCTGCAGGGCGAACATTGTGCCCCGCGAACGGAGCCACGATTCGCTGCCGCCATAGACACGCTGCAGGCACTGCACCAGAAACTCGATATCGCGAATGCCACCACGGTCGAGCTTCACATCGATACCGCCTTGTCCCGTCTGCTTCAGAGCCCGACGGCGGCGGTGACTGCCCATCTTCTCCCGCGACGCGAGCGCTGTTTTGATGGCCAGGAAGTTAAGCTCGGGCCGATAAACGAACGGCTGCACCCGGCGTACAAACTCCCGCGCCAGTCCGACATCGCCGGCGGAATGGCGCACCTTGATCATGGCCTGCAGTTCCCAGTCGTGGGCGACATGAGAGTAGTAATGGATCGCATGGGAAAGCGGGACCGCGGGTTCGCCTTCATTGCCCTGCGGGCGCAGTCGCAAATCGATGCGAAAGACTGGTCCTTCGCGAGTGTGGCGTGACAGCAACTCTGTGGTTTGCTGGGCCAGACGTATGAAGTATTCGCGGTTGGGAATCTCCGCTCCCGGAGGCTCGACCCCACCGTCGTAGAGATACAGCAGATCAATGTCGGAACTGTAATTCAATTCGTTGCCGCCCAATTTGCCCAGAGACAGCACCGCGAAACGCGAATCGATCGCGCGGCCTTCGGGGTCGAGCCGTTGCGGCGGGCCAAAACGGTGCTGCAGTTGGCAGTGAGCGTCGCGCAGAGCTTCTTCGATCAACACATCCGAAAGCGCGGAAATTTCAGAGGTCGTCTCCGCCAGAGTCGCCACACCCAGCGCATCACGCAGCAGGATGCGTATGTACTCGCGCTTCTTGAAACGTGCCAGCAATGCCGCCGTGTCATCTTCAAGCGACCGCGATCGCATCCGGGACAAACTCTCGTGGAATTCCTCGCGCGAATGGGTGCGATCCAAGCTCTTGTCGCGGAAAAAGCTCACAAAGAGGTCGCTGTTGTGGATCAGCGTCTCGCCTAGCCAGGAGCTGACCGCGAACACCACGACGGCATAGTGAATCAGGAACGGATGCTTCTCCAGCAGGCGCAACAGATCGGGCGAAGCGGATTCGGCAAGGCGTTCAAACTGGTTGAGTGCTGCATCGGGATCGGGCGAGCCCGAAAGCAAAGCGGTAAGTGCCTGCTGAACTCCTTCGGGTACTAGCTCGCGAATGTGCGTGAGGTTTCGCCGGGCCGCCTCCGCATCGCGAAACTGTACGTTCACGGGAACAACAGCAAAATCGGTTTGGGTAGGATCAGCCACGGCGGTGTGAGGCACCATGATAAGACCTGGTGCTCTGCGGAAAAAGCGACGTTTGGGTAGTGCGGCGCTTTAGCGCCGCGTCAGGCAACTGACCAGAGATCGGCCTTCAGGCCCATGGTACGTTCGATATCGCTAATACGCCCCTTTCAAGAAGAAGTACCTAAAGCCGGGCTCATGGATAGCGGCTTAACGCGGGCCTGAAGGCCCGCACTACCCAAGCAGATTTCGGCGCTTCCACCGTAGCGGCTTGACACAGTCCTTGAAGGCCACTACCCGAACTGATTTCACAATCCCACCAAACACCGCTTTAGCTATACGGATAAAAAACGAAAAACAGCAGCGACAGGGCAGTCAATACCCACAGCCCGGGCTTCAGGTGGTTCGCCCTTCCCGCAACCAGCTTGCAGATGGGATACAGCACGAATCCCGCGCAGATGCCAATGGCGATGTTGAACGTAAATGCCATCAGCGAAACCACCGCAAACGCCGGGATGGATTCGGTATAGTCGCTAAAGTCCACCCGCGTAATTGGCGCAAGCATGAACAAGCCAACGATGATGAGCGCAGGCCCGTAGGCTTGCGGAGGAATCGCTGCGACAAACGGCGAGAAAAACAGCGCCAGCAGAAAACAGGATCCGGTAACCAAGACGGTGAAGCCGGTGCGCCCGCCCGCCTCGATTCCGGTGGCCGACTCGACGTAGGCGCCGGCAGTCGTGGTGCCCAGGACAGGAGCGACGCAAGTCGTGATTGCATCCACCAGCATCGGACGCTCGATTTGCGGAAGCTGTCCGTTCTCATCAAGGAAACCGGCACGCGCCGAAAGTCCGATCAGGGTCCCCATGGTATCCACAAACGCCATGATGAAGATGGTGAGCACGACGGGAAATGCGCGCCAGGTGAGCGCGCCGCGAAAATCCAGTTGCCACACGATGGGCGCGATGCTTGGCGGTACGCTGATCAGGCCATGCGGCGGCGGCGCCACTCTGGCAGCGAACGCCACAATCGCCGTGATGACAATGCCCAGCAAAATCGCGCCGGGAACTTTTCGGATCACGAGGATGGTAATCACGATGAAGCCAAACATGGCTACCAGATCGGGAGCCGCATGTCAGATGTCCCGCCTGAACCGGCGCACCTGGAACGCCGACCGTGACCAAGCCAGTCTGGTTGAGTCCGATGAAGGTGAGAAACAGTCCGATGCCCACCGCAAAGCTGTAGCGCAGCGATGTCGGCACACCATCGACGATCCACTGCCGCAGCCGCAAGACGGTCATCACGATAAACAGAACGCCGGCGATGAAGATGGCGGCCAGTGCGGTCTGCCAGCGAAAACCCAGCAGCTTGCAAACCGTGAAAGCAATGAACGCGTTTTCGCCCATGTAAGGCGCGATGGCGAAAGGACGATTGGCGTAGAACGCCATCAGGTAGCAGCCGAATGCAGCCACCAGCACCGTCGCCACGAACGATGGACCTGCGGGAATTCCGGCGGTCGAGAGAATGGCTGGATTGACTACCACAATGTAAGACATGGTAGTGAACGTCGTCAGGCCGGCAATCACCTCGCGCCCCAACGAGGTGCCATGGCCATCGAAATCGAACATGGCTTCCAGCCAGTTCAAGCGGCGCTCCGGAAGGAACCAATTTTCAGATGATGCGCGATGATTATAGCGTCCGAGGCTGAGATTGCTACGTCAGCAGGGAGGAGGTTCCGCGTGAAACGTGGATTTCAGGAAGTGGTGGGCCCGGAGGGATTCGAACCCCCAACCAAGGGATTATGAGTCCCCTGCTCCACCATTGAGCTACAGGCCCTTCAATAACTTACAGACTGGCTGAACTGCTGGTGGCAGTACAGGTGGCACTTGGTACCGAACTCCGTACCGGCTGCTGCCACCCGGTAATGGTCTCCACCGCCGCATGCAAACTGCTGGGAGCCAGATGGGCATAGCGTGCGGTCATGGCGATTGTCCTGTGGCCTGCCAGGGTCTGAATCGTTTTCAGGTTGACCCCCGCCATGGCCAGCCGGGAACAAAACGTGTGCGGCAGTCGTGCCAAGTAAAGTCCTCTATCCCGGCCTTTTTTTTGGCCCGGTTGAACCAGGCCCGCGAATCTATGATGGGGAACACTCGGGCCTCCGACTTAGGCAGCGCGTACAGCGCGATGGTGTCGCCCTTGCGCCCTACTTTTTCCCGGTGTCGAACGCCGTCTGAAAAATGCTGCACCCACCAGATGCCGGAACCCTTGGGGCGTTCGAAAACTCCGCGGGGCTTGACCCCTGACTCGCGTGGCATATTTCTCCTCTGAATCACGAATAGCCCGGATTCGGACCAGTGTCAAGTAATGCTCTCGAAGTGATCACCGGCGGCATAGCGGCGAAGCTCGGTAGCCGGGATCAGGACCTTGCGGCCGATGCGGCGAAAACGTATTTTCTTGTTGGCCAGCAGGTAGTCGAGTGACCGAACGCAGATCGACAGGACATAGGCCGCTGACTTGCGATCGTACAGAATTTTCTCCGGATAAGTACGGCAGGGACGTTCTGACATTTATTAGGGCTCCTTACATTTCCATAATTGCATGAGAGTGAGTCGTACCAAACTACCGAAGGTGCATCGTACCTTTGGATATTGCAGACATAGCGAACACCCGTTAAGCGTAAGCAAGCGGGCCACCCACCGCTTGGTTCTGGCCGGTCACGGGCAGGGCGGACAACCTTCGCGCACCAAGGTTGGCGTTTGCGGCCAAGCTTACGAGTTTCTGATGGTCAGCCCTATTCCTGCGTTCAAAAGGCCCGCCCACCCTCTATGGCCACTGTGCCGGGGAGATAATGACGGCCAGCGGACTTAGTTTCTTTTATCTGCCTGCGCAGGCAGGGCGCCGTGGCCAACTGAGATTTTAGCCAGGCTGGACATTGCCTTGGCCTCAGCCTCCAGGCGCATAGAGTCCCAGATCGAGCGGGTGGCAGCGTAACTCAGAGGGTTCTGCTGCCAAGTGACCATGCGCGCCTCAGCCTGCCGTGCCAGATCTGACCGATCGCGTGCTGCCCGTTTCAAGAACTCCGTGATTTGCGTCTGTTTCAGTTTGTAGTGCACGGCCAGATCCACCAAACGCAACACCGAATCAATGTCCGCCGGGACCCGCAACTCTTTGAAATACGGCCGCCACCCCCGGTGTGCCAGCTCGCGGCCGGCTTCCGTCAAGGTGTAACGATGAGTCCGCCGCTTCGTGGCCGCCGGTTCCGTAATCCTACGGATCAGCTTGTTGTCAATCAGGCGTTTTAATGCGGGAGTACTAGCGCCCAAAGAGATGCCACCCTGACGGTTGAGATCATAGGGGGTTTCTATTCCTCGCTCGAGCAATGAGTTAATAAAAACATCGAGAATGGAAGTTTCCATGCGTAACCTTCCTGAGATATATCTACCCTATTTTGCGCTTCCTTCCCCCTTCGGGGCAACTCTTCTTTTTCGGCCAATCCGTAACTCCGTACCAATAGGGTAGATACGCGCCGCCAATCCGACGTGAGAGCCAGGCACCAGCCGAGGAGCCATGCAACCCAGAAATTGATTAATTCAGGATCAGTTTCGGGCTCATACGGCGGCCGTGTCTGCTTGAACAATTCCTCCGCTGTCAATGCCGTCGTACTGACGACGTAGTTGGGCCATTGCCAAGATAATTGTCGTTGGGCTTCTTCCAAAACATCCTCCCGGTAGACGTGTGGAACAACATTCTCCCACCACGATGCCAGACAGCGCTCCGCCTCTACTTCGGTTGGGGATGTCAGTTCTTTGCGGTGCACTGGTTGCGCTACCGGTACGGGCACGGCCATCACCGCGGACTCGGGTTTGCTTTGAATTTCGTCCTCGTGGTTGTTCTCGGAATCAGTGATGACCACGGGGGCCCGGACCGGATCGGGGGCCTGGACCGGAGGATCGGTCAGGCGCATATAGAAGGGACCCGACTGCGGCTTGAGGGGGTACAATTCCAACCTATTCAATAGGAAGTTCCTCAAGACTGGCAAGCTTGCTGGCTCTCCCCGTAGCATCTCGGTGAGTATCACAGGGTGGCGATAACCACGGCGCAGTTCCGCCTTCAGCAGTCCAGCCAGCCAGCAAATCGTCGAATCAGGCACCTGGGCATCGGACATCTCGCTGATTGTGTTTTTGATGAGCACCGCCAATTGTGATCGTTGATCGCGCCATATCATTTTTACGGTACCAGGCCGCATCGGCATCCGGAAGCACAACAGATAAAAACGAATCCAAGACAAGAAATGCCGCCACCTCGACGTCGTTTCCTTGTATTCCTGCTCGCCTAGCTGGGCGATGGTGGCGCGCTTAGCGCGTTTGCGGAAGGTTTCAAGCTTGTCTTGGAGCGGGCGCGAAACACGGACAGACGCTTTTCTCAGCCTTCTGGTAACCCTCGCAGCGAGTGCGAGGATGGAAAATTCCACCTCCGTAAAGTGGAATTTGCACGACTGGGTCGGCCACTTGACTTGGTTCCGAACATAAAAGACCCACTCCGAGAATTCCAGGTCAAATTGGCGGTCTTCATGGATCGCAGGGGGCCGAAGGCGAATCAGTTCGCCCGGATTGGCGTTTGGAGTGGAACCAAGGTAAATAAAAGACCCAAGGCCGTTCAGAGAGGTGCTCCAGCCCGGGTAACAACCGCCTCCGTTCCCGTGCGCTCAAATGGATCTCGACTGTAGGTTGACTCATGATTTCCTGCTCCTTGCATGATTTCGTTCAGACGACACACCGCATTGCCCGGTGCTGGAAGCCACTCTTTACGTATTGGGGAGCGTCCAGCGGCCCAAAGAAAAATGTTTATGGCGTGCCCTCATAACATCCTGCACAAGGCGCGCTGTCTGCCAAACACATGCCGGATGTAGAACGGTCAGGCGTTGCCGGTGATGAACAGCGGGAACAGGCAACACAGCTCATTGAGCGCTGGGTGCGCTCTCTGACTGGCCGACGAGCTGCAAAATGAAATCTGTGCAGAACCGACCCTGATTCTCTGGACCATCTTTCTCATTTCCAGCGGCAACCAGAATCTGAAAATCGTGGAGACCTGCCCTGACGGCAAAGTCCAGAAAGCCGGCATCGGGAGTCTTCAGCCCGCGGTCTGAAAATACCTTGCGGACCTGCTCAATAAGACAGCGCAGAGTTGAGAGCTGGTCGTTTTTAGAGAGTGAGGACCATTGGCCCAGGGCGGTTGTAAAGGTTCTTTCCGGAGATGACTGACAGTTGGTCATTGCAAAACTCCTCTTTCGCGTTGGTGCATGGGAAATCCGGCGGGTGTGCACAGAGATTTTGCGGCATTGGAGAGGCGGCGGATGCTGGCAGCCCGGCTGCTGAAGAAGGGTTACACTCAATCCGAAGTCGCGCGGCGGGTAGGGGCACACCGGCAGTCGGTGAGCCACTGGGCAGCCGACGTACGGCAGAAAGGCCTCCCCGGACTAAAAAAAGCAGGCCGTGCCGGTCGCAAGCGACGATTGAGCGCAAAGGATATGCACAAAATCGACCGGGGCCTCAAACGCGGTCCGGAAATCCTGGGTTATGGTTCCGGATCATGGACTACGAAAGGTGTCGCCCATCTGATCAAACAAAAATGTGGAATTGCCTACCACCCTTCTCAGGCGTGGCGGGTCCTGCGCCAGTTGGGATGGAGTTGTCAGATTCCCGTGGATCGCGCCTTGGAGTTAGCTGAAAAGAATCGCCGGTGGTGGAAGCAGTAGCGGTCCGGAGCTAGGAAGATACCTGGGAACGGAGATGGCACCATGCTGAGCTTCAGATTGGATAGATGATCGGGGCGACGTCATTTCGCGCGTCAGACGCATCGGTGCTTTGGTCTGTCCTATCGTTGAGCGACGGTGGTGCCCGGGATCGCAAAAGAAGTCGGCTTGACTCAACGCCGATTGCTCCATAAGATTGCTGCTCCAGAGTTGCCGAATCAACCAGGCCATGATCGGGCAAACCATTTCTCACTACCGGATTCTAGAGAAGCTCGGCGGCGGGGGAATGGGCGTGGTTTACAAAGCCGAAGACCTCACGCTTGGGCGTGCGGTAGCCCTGAAGTTTCTGCCTGATGAATTAGCCAAAGATCCTCAAACCATCGAGCGCTTCCGCCGTGAGGCCCGCGCCGCCTCGGCCCTGAACCATCCCAACATTTGCACCGTCTACGAGATTGGACAACACGAGGGACTTTTCTTTATCGCCATGGAGTGCCTCAGCGGCAAAACGCTGAAACACCTCATTGAGGGCGTCCCGCTTGAGTTGGAGCGGCTGTTGGAACTGGCTATCGAAGCCGCCGATGCGCTTGACGCTGCGCACAGCAAAGGAATTGTGCACCGCGATATCAAGCCGGCAAACATTTTTGTCACTGACCGCGGCCACGCCAAGATTCTTGATTTCGGGTTGGCAAAGATCGCGCATGCAAAGGGCGCTGCGGCCGATTCGCGAAGCAACGCAGACGCGACCAGCGTTGACTTGACCAGCCCGGGCACCGCCGTCGGTACTGTCGCCTACATGTCGCCGGAGCAACTGCGCGGAAAAGAACTTGATGCCCGCACCGACCTCTTCTCCTTCGGCGTGGTGCTCTACGAGATGGCCACGGGGATCCAACCTTTTCGTGGGGAAACGTCCGCAGTCGTAACGGACGCAATTCTCAATCGCGCGCCAGCCGAACCCCTGCAGTTGAATCCGGAACTACCGCTGAAGCTGGAAGAAATCATCAGCAAATCGCTGGAGAAGGACCGCGACTTGCGTTGTCAGACTGCGGGTGAGATGCGGGCTGACCTGAAGCGCCTGAAGCGCTCCCTTGATTCCTCACGCACCGCGGTGTTGCCGGAGAAAAGTGGGCCGGCGGTACCATTATCGCCAAGCCGTCCAACCGCCGGGACGAAGAAGAAATCGCCCATCGCTCTTATTGCCAGCCTTTGCGCTCTCCTGGCGCTGGCCGCGGGAGTGTTTTTTGGAAAACTACTTTTTTCGAACACGCCTCCACCGCCGCCACTTTATCGTCAGCTGACATTCCGTCGAGGTAGCATTCGCTCGGCGCGATTTGCTCCCGATGGACAAACCATCCTTTACAGCGCAGCTTGGCAAGGCGGCCCGCTCGACGTCTTTACCGCACGTCCCGAGGCGCCCGAAGCGCGGTCGATGGGACTCAGCCATACTCAACTGGTTTCTGTGTCTTCCGCCTCGGAGATGGCGGTCTTGCTGAACAGCAAGGCCTTGGGGACCTGGGTCAGTATGGGCACGCTGGCTCGCGCGCCACTGGTGGGTGGCGCTCCGCGCGAATTGCTGGAACAAGTCCAGTGGGCCGATTGGTCGCCGGATGGAAACAGCCTGGCCGTGGTCCGCGACTTCGGCGGCCGTAACCGGCTGGAGTTTCCGATTGGCAAGCCGCTGTACGAAACCGGAGGCTGGATTGGACATCCGCGCGTCTCGCCCAAAGGGGACCTGATCGCTTTCATCGATCATCCGGTTCAGGGAGATGACCGGGGCACAATCGCCGTCGTTGATCTGTCAGGCCACAAGAAGAACCTCTCGGAAGAGTGGTACACGGTACAGGGCCTGGCCTGGTCTGCCAGCGGCAATGAAGTATGGTTCACGGCCAGCAAGTCAGGCGTGGACCGGACACTTTATGCGGTTAGCATGGATGGAAAAGAGCGCATGGTGTTGCGGCTTCCCGGCGCCCTGATGCTGTTCGACATCTTCAAGGACGGCAGGGTGCTCATGATGCGCGCCAGCTGGCGGCGTGAATTGGTAGGTGTGATTTCTGGTGAAGCCAAACAGCGTGACCTTTCCTGGCTCGACTACTCCTATCCAGCCGGGCTATCGGACGATGGTAAGACCTTGCTGTTTGATGAGGAGGGTGGCGGCGGTTCTCTGGCCTACTCAAAGTCGGGCGGATTGTCCTATGCCGTTTATGTTCGAAAGAGCGATGGCTCCCCGGCGGTACTGCTTGGAGAGGGCGGAGCACTGGCCTTGTCGCCCGACGGGAAGTGGGTGATTTCGCAGACGCAGGATTCACCTTCTCAACTCAGGTTGTTAACCACGGGAGCCGGTGAGGCCCGCGACCTGACCAAGGACAACGTGAATCACACCTGGGCGCGATGGTTTCCTGATGGGAAGCGTATTCTGTTTTCGGGTAATGAGCCGGGCCAGGGAGTGAAGCTTTACATTTACGAAGTTGCAACGGGAAAAAGCCAGGCGGTCACGCCCGAAGGCGTGGATGGGAATGTCTTTTTCGTTTCCCCGGATTCGCAGTGGATCGCCGGAATTGGGCCAGACCGTAAAGGATATCTATATCCCGTCGGGGGTGGGGAGCCTAAGGTAATTCCCGGGCTCAGTCCTGGCGAGCAGCCTATTACCTGGAGCCAGGATGGCCGCTCCCTGTATATCTATCAACCCGGCGAACTGCCCGCGAGTGTCCATCGTCTGGACATTCAAACCGGACAGCGTACCTTGTGGAAACAGTTGATGCCCTCCGATCCCGCCGGAGTTGAAACCATCGGCCCTATCCTTATGACGCCCGACGCCCAGACCTGCGTGTTCGGATATCACCGCATGCTCGCTGACCTTTATCTCGTGGAGGGGCTGAAGTAGGGTCTTGTCTCACGCAGCCGGGTGGGTGCCAAAGGCCCGCACATTTGACACTGACGAGGTGAACTGGCTCAGGTTCGAGGTTCTGACTTCCCGGAAGCCGGTATCTCGGGCTAACGCCCTACTCATAGAAGTGCAACCACTGACTCCGAGGTTTTCAAAACCGTACACGCCACACGCCGAAGGCGAGAACAACCAAAGCGCCTGCTCTCGATCGTTCCCAGATACTGCCCCTCGGCAACCGCCGTCACGAGACGCGCGCACCTTCGCGGTCACATCGCCCCCGTCGGTTGATTTCCCTACCACCTGGTTGTCAGACGACACTACGATTCCTGCTTCACGATAGACAACATCTCCTCCGATTTGCACCGTGACCCAATCGCTTTCACTCGTTCCACGGTCAGCAAAAGCGGTTGTCGGTACCTGGGCCTCGAACACATCCATCATGGAGGCCAACGAGCGGAGGCTTGTGGTTACAGGAACTTCAGCGCCATTCATCGTCAACCGGTCGAATGAGATCACGATGCGCGATCCTGAACTAACACTGGGCCGCGTCACTTCGACGACGTGCCCAACCAGCTTGGCGCGGGCTCGAATTCGCGTCTGTGGAGATAGCGGAACGTCTTGCATGACTCTTGCTTGGATTTTCTGACCTGTCTTGGCTTTTCTGGCGTCCAGCTTAGTCTGCAGCATCACCGGGATGACCGTCCCGGCTGGAATCTCTTGTGCAAATAAGGCCGAAGCAACCAACAACAGGCTCGACAGAAGAACGTTGAGGCCCTGCATATGTTGCGCTCCTTCGCTCCTCCCAGATGTCACCATGCGCGATTACGATGCATGCAAGTTGTGTCAGGCCGACGTTCCTCCGCGCTCTGCTATTGGCTGAGCGCCTTGTCATCAGCTAACCTGAACACATGCCGCAAGCGGTAGAGCAAGCGCTGGAACTGATTCGTGAGAACCGTCCGGAATCGATTGACCGGGCGCTGGCGCTTCTGCAGAACACGGTCTATTCCTTCAGCATGAAAGTCTGCGGCCATCCCCAGGACGCGGAAGACACTATGCAGGACGTGCTGCTGAAGTCGGTCCCGTATCTTGCCAAGTTCCACAATCCGCAAGCGCTGACAGTATGGCTGTACAAGGTCGCGCGGAACCGCTGCATCAGTAGCCATCGTGGAAGCCAGGTCTCACGCGCCAAAAACTTATCGCTGGACGAATTGATGCCCGACAGCCGCGAGCTACAAGAACTGATGAAGAGCGCGGCACCCAACCCGGAGGCGGCGCTGCTGAATAGCGAAGCCGCCGAGCATCTGAGGCGGGCGGTTCTTAAAGTTCCTCCGCAGTACCGGATGGTGCTGGTCCTCCACGACATGGAGGAGCTGAGCACAGCCGAAGTAGCCAAGATCGTGGGCTTGCGCGAAGGAACGGTGCGAGTGCGGCTACACCGCGCGCGTTTAATGGTCCGTCAGCAACTGGCGAAGATGTCGCGAGCCCGCCGCGGTGCTGGCCTGGTCCTGCACGCCAGCGCCGAGGCGCCCAAATCGCAGCGTTGCCGGCGGTTATTCGCCGCGCTCTCCGATTACATGGATGGCGTGATCGACGATGCGGTGTGCGAGGAGATGGACCTGCATCTCAACGACTGCCAGCCGTGCCAGGCGTTTTTGTCCAGCTTGAAGAATGCCGTGGCGCAGTGCCGATCCTATCGGCCACAGTGCGATTCCAAGCGCGCCGAACAGCTCCGCAAGCAGCTTTTACCGCAGTACCAGCGGGCACTCGCTGAGCTCGGGAAGAGGCGCGCCGTCGCCGCTAAGATTCACGCCTCCTAAAGTCCCCTACTACCAAAGTGTGACCCATCCCGGCAATTTCTTTTGTCCCTCAGCAAGAAATTCCTGTAACGGTGCGCGGTGTCACAGCGTTTATCCGTGTGACCCAGATGTAATGGGCCTAGCTGAGTTCTGAAGAACCTGGCGAACACGGAGAAAGCCATGATATCGGCAAGCGTAACCTTGACTCAACCCCTTAGCAATCATCGACAATTCATAGCTACCAGCGGTACCGGACATCACTTCCTGATTGACGATGCAGCCGGCAATACCGGGGCGAAGCCCATCGAACTCGTTGCCGTAGCCCTTGCGGGATGTACGGCATTCGATGTCATCAACATCTTGCGCAAGAAGCGTCAGGAGGTTAGCAGCTACGAAGTCAAAGTCGAAGCCGACCAGACCCCGAACCCGCCGCAGGTCTTCACCCAGGTCCGCATTCATCACATCGTGACCGGAACCGATGTTTCCCCGCAGGCGGTGGAAGATGCCATCCGGCTATCGGAAGAAAAATACTGCTCGGTTGGCGCCATGGTCAAGTTGAGCGCCGCACTGCATACGACGTTCGAGATCGTACCGGCGATGGAAACTGCGTTGGTTGGGGCCTAAGGATGTTGGGAGTCTCTCGCACACTGATGCCAGCCATTCTGAGAAACAATTCATCGCGATCGCCGAGAACTGCATTGGCGCGCGCCGTGCGATTCGCAGCGCTCGCTGTCACGTTTGCGATGCCGCTGACGGCGCAAACTGGCACTCCGCTGACTTTGCCCGAAGCCGTCAGTATGGCGCTGGAGAAAAATCCCCTGCACAAAGTCGCAATCGCCGGCACTCGCGTCTCGGCAGCCGATGTGCGTGAGGCCCGCTCGCCGCTGATGCCGAAGATCATGTTTACCGAGAGCGCAGTCCGCGGGAACGATCCCGTGTTTGTTTTCGGCACACGACTACGCCAGCAAAGCTTCAGCGCCGCGGACTTCGCGCTGAACAGGCTGAATACGCCAACCCCGATCGGCAATTTCTCCAGTCGGTTCTCCGGTCAGTGGAGTCTGTTCGACGGGCTGCAGAGTTGGTTCGGCGTGAGTCGCGCGAAATACATGCAGCAAGCAGTCGAACAACAACTCGGCCGCACCGACCAGGAACTTGTGTATCAGGCTGTGCAGGCGTACTTCGGAGTGCTACTCGCACAGAGGCAGGAACAGGTGGCCAAAGACTCTTTGATAACGGCGCAAGCCATCGAATCCAGCAGCCGGGCGCGCGTGGAGAGCGGCATGGTCGTGGACTCGGACTTGTTGAGCGCACAGGTTGTGACCTCCCGGCGCAAGCAAGAGCTGATCCAGACGCAGGGTGGCCTGGCGCTGGCACGCACGCAACTAGCGCTTGATCTCGGAATGCCTGCGGATACTGCCTACGAACCGCAGGAGGCATTGGAAGAGCGCCAATTCCCGACGGCGACGGCTGCGGAGCTGGAATCGAAGGCTTTGGAAAAACGTCCTGACTTGAAACGGGTGGAGTCGGAGCGCAGCGCGCAATCCAAGAGCGTCTCAATGGCCAAGGGCGCACTGGCTCCGCGGCTAAATGCTTTTGGATCGTGGGAGACGGACAGTCCTTCCCCAGGATGGAACGGGGGCAACAACTGGATCGCCGGCGTCGAACTGCAGTTCGATTTGTTCGACGGCGACAACAAGAGAGCCCACATCGCCCGTGAAAAGGCGGTGCAGGAGAGAGCGGCCGCAATGCGCGATGTTTATCGCGATGAAATCCGGTTGCAAGTACGCAAGGCGTACTACGAATACGACGCCGCGCGCCAGCAAGTTGAAGTTGCTCGCGGCGCGATCGCGCAGGCGGACGAAAGCTTGCGAATCAACCAGAACCGCTACGAAGGCGGCCTGAGCACCGTCAGCGATCTGCTGGGTATAGAAGAGGCTGCGCATCGTGCCAAGTCCGACTACTGGCAGGCGGTGTACCGCGTGCAAACCAGCTACGCCGGCGTGGAGCTGGCGACTGGGACACTTACTCCCGCTTCCCCGGTGGTGACGCAATGATTCAGAAATCGATGCGCGTTGCGCAACTGTTCCTGCTCGGCATTCTGGTGAGTTGGCTGACTGGTTTGATCGCATGCAGCAACGACAAGCAGCACACAACCGCGACTCCCGAAATCGTACGCGACGTCACGCTGCTGAATGTCCAAAAGACGACAGTGCCTGACTACACCGAAGCAACTGGCACGGTGCGCGCAGCACAGTCGGCGCAGCTTTCCAGCCAGGTGATGGGAACCATCACGCGAGTGAACGTTCATGAAGGCGATCGCGTACGGCGCGGAGAAGTTCTGATCACGATCGATGCGGCGCAGCAGCGATCTGCCTACGCCAGTGCCAATGCCGGCCTGCAAGCGTCACAGGAAAACATCGCGGCCGCTGATGCCGACTATGCCTTGGCGGAATCGACCATGCGCCGCTACCAGACGCTGTTCGACAAGAAATCGGTGAGCCCGCAGGAATACGACGAGGTGAAGACACGGCTGGCGGCTGCGAAGGCGCGACGCGACGCCGCGCACGCTGGTCGGACTCAAGCTGAAGCCGGAGTCGCCGAGGCCAATACAGCGATCGGCTTCACCACAATTCGCGCTCCGTTTGATGGCCTGGTGGTCGCCAAGCTGGCAGACGCCGGCGCCATGGCAACTCCCGGCGTTCCCCTCTTGGCGATCGAAGATCCCGGCCGCTTCCGGCTGGAGGCAATAGTAGACGAAAGTCAGATCGGCACAGTGCGTTTGGGTGAGGCTGTTCCGGTCGTACTTGACTCGCTTGGCAATCAGACGATTACCGGGAAAGTTGTCCAGATCGTGCCGATGGTCGATCCGGCGAGCCGAACGTTCACCGTGAAGATCGACCTTCCATCAAACCCGCAAATTCGTTCTGGACTTTTTGGCCGCGCACGTTTCGCGCGCGGAGAGCGCCAGTCAATTCTTGTCCCTCACAACGCGCTGCTGCATCGCGGACAATTGGACGCCGTGTACGTGGTGGGCAAGGACGACATCGCGATCCTGCGATACGTGACGCTAGGTAAACCGTCTGCCAGCGACGTCGAGGTTCTCTCAGGACTGGAAAATGGTGAGCGCATCGTGGCGCAGCCGGGCGATCGCGAATTGAGCGGCAAGCAAGTCGGGGCGAAATGACGAGGGCGGCTGAAGGGAAAACTCCGCTTCGCATCGCCGGGTTGATTGCCCGCACCTTCATCAATTCGAAGCTGACGCCGCTGTTCATTGCCGGTGCGCTTCTGGCGGGAGCCTTTGCGATTCTGATGACTCCGCGCGAGGAAGAACCCCAGATCGTCGTGCCCATGCTCGATGTGTTCGTGCAGATGCCTGGGGCATCGCCGCAAGAGGTGGAACAGCGGGCCACGGTTCCCATGGAGCGCCTGTTGCGTGAAGTTCCCGGAGTGGAGTACGTGTACTCCATCACGTCGGCCGGGCATGAGCATGCTGGTGGTGCGCTTCTACGTGGGCACCAAAGAAGAAGACGCAATCGTCAAGACCTACAACAAGCTCTACTCGAATTTCGATCGCATTCCCGCGGGCGTTTCGCAGCCACTCATCAAGGTGCGCTCCATTGATGACGTGCCGATTATGGCGCTGACGTTGTGGGGCAAGAACTACGACAGCTACAAGCTGCGTCAGATTGCGGGTGAACTGGAGAACCAACTCAAGCAAATTGATGACGTCTCGGAGACGAAGATCATCGGTGGGCTGCCTCGTCAGGTGCGCGTGGTGCTTGATACCCAAAGGCTCGCCGCTTACGGAATGACGGCGGGCGCGGTTACGGCGCAACTTCAGCAGGCCAATACGCGCGCTGGCGCCGGAAGTTTCGCCTATGACAACCAGGAGTTCGAAGTGGAGGCGGGACGCTTTCTTGGCAAAGCCGACGATTTAAAGCAGGTGGTCGTCGGCGTCTATCAGGGCAGGCCTGTATATCTGCGCGATGTGGCTTCAGAAATTGTGGATGGGCCCGCCGAGCCGCAGGACTACGTGCTATTTGCCAACGCTGCCGGAGCGCCGAACAATGCGGTGCGCGGTGAGTATCAGGCGGTGACCATTACGCTTGCCAAGCGCAAAGGCACCAATGCGACGGTCATCACGGAAAAAGCCGAAAAGAAAATTGGCGAATTGCGCGGTTACCTGCTTCCGCTCGACCTGAACGTGACGGTCACGCGGAATTATGGTGAGACGGCAAAGGACAAGTCCGACGAACTGCTCAAGCATCTGTTCCTGGCGACGCTTTCGGTCACGTTGCTGGTAGCATTGGCGCTGGGATGGCGTGAGTCGGGCGTCGTCTTGCTGGCCGTGCCGGTGACGCTGGCGCTGACGCTGGTCGTGTTCTATCTGTACGGCTACACGTTGAATCGGGTCACGCTTTTTGCGTTGATTTTCTCCATTGGCATACTCGTCGATGACGCAATCGTGGTTGTCGAGAACGTAGTGCGCCATTTTCGGCTGCCGGACAGCCAGGGCCGCTCGTTATCGGAGGTCGCCGTCGAGGCCGTGGATGAGGTTGGCAACCCGACGATCCTCGCGACCTTTGCTGTGATCGCCGCGATCCTGCCGATGGCCTTCGTGCGCGGGCTGATGGGGCCCTACATGCGTCCGATTCCCGTGGGCGCGTCGGCTGCGATGATGTTCTCACTAATCGTGGCGTTTGTGGTTTCGCCGTGGGCTGCTCTACGGCTGTTGCGTCACTATGCGACGGGAAGTGGCTTTCAACATGAGACGGAGGGTTGGACGACCCGGCTCTACCGCCGAATCATGACCCCGCTCGTTGAAAATGCCAGTCGTCGCTGGATCTTTCTTGGCGGCATGGTGGTGCTGTTGGTGCTTGCGTGTTCGCTGGTGGCGTTCAAGCTGGTGAAGGTGAAGATGCTGCCATTCGACAACAAGAGCGAGTTCCAAGTCATTGTCGACATGCCGAACGGCACCACGCTGGAGCAGACGATACGTGTGGCGCAGGAACTGGGGCAGTATCTGGGGAAGCAGCCTGAAGTGGCGAACTACCAGGTGTACGCGGGCACGTCTGGCCCTTACAACTTCAACGGTCTGGTGCGTCACTACTTCCTGCGGCGTGGCGCCAATCAGGCGGACATCCAGGTGAACCTGCTGAACCGGCACGAGCGCAGCACACAAAGTCATGCCATCGCCAAACGCCTACGGCCTGGGTTGGTGGAGATCAGCAATCGTTACGGAGCGCGGCTCAAGATAGCGGAAGTGCCGCCCGGACCTCCCGTACTCGAAACCCTGGTTGCGGAAGTGTATGGTCCCGACTACCAGCAGCAGATCGAGTTGGCGAAGAAGATCAAGCAGATCTTTCAGACGACGCCTGGGGTGGTGGATGTGGACTGGTATGTCGAAGACCCGCAGGTGAAGTACGACGTAAAAGTTGACCTCGACAAGGCGGCGCTGCACGGGATTTCGGCGGCGGATGTGACCCGTACGGTGCAAATCGGATTGGAGGGGACGACGGCTGGGCTGCTGCATTCGCCAGAGTCACGGGAAGACGTCCCCATTCGGGTGCAACTGGCGCGGGCCGACCGTTCCAGCATCGACTCGCTCACCTCGTTGCGTTTGCCGAGCGCAAGCGGCGGGCAGGTTTCCATCGGCGAGTTGACCAATGTCGAGAAGAAAACCATCGACACAAGCCTCTACAGCAAAAACCTGCGTCCCGTGGTTTATGTGCTCGGCGATGTTGCTGGAGAAGAAGAGAGCCCTGTGTATGCGATCCAGAAGATGGGCAAGGCAATCGATCAGTTGAAGACGGCCGAGGGATACCACATCAAGCAGTACAACGTTGCGATGCCCACCGAAACCGACCGGCTGGCGATGAAGTGGGACGGGGAGTGGCACATCACGGTCGAGGTCTTCCGCGATCTGGGACTGGCATTCGCCGCAGTGCTGGTGCTGATTTACGTGCTGGTCGTAGGATGGTTCCGCTCGTTCATTGTCCCCCTAGTGATCATGGCACCCATCCCGCTGACCCTGGTCGGCATTCTGCCGGCGCATGCGCTAATGGGAGCGTTCTTCACCGCGACGTCGATGATTGGCTTCATCGCGGGCGCTGGGATTATTGTGAGGAATTCGATCATTTTGGTGGACTTCATCGAGTTGCGCCGTGAGCAGGGCATGAGTCTTGAGCATGCCGTGGTCGATGCCGGTGCGGTACGATTCCGGCCGATGTTGCTGACGGCAGCAGCGGTGGTGGTGGGCGCCAGCGTAATTCTGTTCGACCCGATTTTCCAGGGATTGGCGATTTCTCTGATGGCCGGCGAGGTGGCTTCGACACTGTTATCGCGCATGGCAGTGCCAGTGCTGTACTACATGGTGGAAAAACACAAACAACCGACGTCGGGTAATATCTCGGCCGCGGTGCGCTCGCAGGAGGTACACGCATGACAATCGAACGTGGTTTGCGACTCATGGCGGGAGTATTTGTGCTGCTCTCGTTGGCACTGGGATACTGGGTCAATCCCTACTGGTATCTCTTCACTGCATTCGTAGGGCTGAACTTACTGCAATCGGCATTCACCAACTGGTGTCCGGGAATGTGGATGCTGGCGAAGCTTGGGCTGAAACCGGCCGGTTGTGTGTAATAGAAGGTGCCCATGCCTGGTTGGTTGTTATTAATCGCGTTTGTTGTTGTCTATTTGGTGGTGACGCAGTGGCTTCTGCCGAAGCTCGGTGTGCCCACGTGAAGGATCCGAGGCGGCGCCGAGTCTCGACGCGAAGCTACTCACGAACCATGCTCGTCCGTGAGCCAAGGACCTTCTTCGGAGAAGGACTGTTCGCGATAGTTTCTACCGATCAGCGGTTTCTTGAGGTCCCGCGCTCAACCTTCGGTGCTTGCTCGGAAAAGGCCTGCATAACGAACAAAACCATGACAGCCATTGTGCAAGTCGAATATGGTCCGAGTCTCTTGTCGATCCGTGAAGATATTCTTCAATCGCTTGGGCATCCGGTGATTTCTGTCTTGGGTTCGCAGGCCGCGCGACACCTCGATCTTTCGGATCGTGCAGTGGGAGTCGTCATGATCGGACACGGAGCTTCTTGGCGAGAGCGAGTCGAGCTTATCGCCCATTTTCGGGAAATCCTGCCTGGGGTTCCTATCGTGGCGCTCTTGCGTCGCCGAGACAAGGTCTTTAGCAGGGCTGATTTCAATTGTCCCGCAGACAATCCACCACAGTGGATAAGAATGATTCGCCAGGCTCTCGGCGGTATTCAGTGACTTCTCCGTCGCCCGGAGCTCCCGCAACGGCCGGCACTGAAAATCGGGATCACTGCCCTGCTGCGTCGCACATCTTGGATACTTCCCGGGCGCTCTTTACCTCAAGAGCGGGTAGCTCCTCTGCCGTAGACGCTGCATGGATTACGGTTGTATCGAGTGTTCTAATCGTAGGCTTACCGGTGATTTCGACTTCGTGGCCGACATAATGCCTGAGCCTCGCCGTATTACCCGTAAGATCTGTGAGCGTCCCGTCCTTGCCTTTGACTGTGTAATGCCCACCCGAGCTGTATAAGCACCCGTGGACAGTGTCTGGGCCGGCGGGGGCCAGCCAGATATCTGCCCCCGGATGCCCCTCTTGCGCTTGCAACCCAAGCGAAGAGCCGAGCAGCAGTAAAATAAGAAGCTGTGTCTTGCGCATAAAACAACCCGAAATGGCGGGTATCTCCGTTTTCGCTACGCTTCTACTTCTGGTTGCACTTGCTGTTGTCTGCGGCAATGCTATCCACCGGCTGCGAGTCGGCCCGATTCTTTCTACTGTGATGTTCAATGCCTAATTGAGTCGCGGGGATGTCTGGTCTTTAGTAAGTCCACTGCTTCAGCCCTCGAGGTGCTCTGCCGCTCCGCTGACTAAGTCACCGAAGATTAGGCTCGCTAACGCTCCCCTCATCTGAAAAGAGAAACACGGCGCGTCGAGATCGATAGTCCGAGCACGGCTTGCGCCCCGCTACTTCGTATGTGTGGGGCTGTTATGGCTCAGGCAACAATGCCGCGAAGTTCAACCTCAGAATTTTCGCTGGCGGAAGGTACCGGCTCCTCCTGAACAGCTAGCTCGAATGATTGTTCTGCTGTCTGCTGCCGAAACAGCTGGTCGCTACCCAGTTGCATGCTTTCCCGTTCCTGCAAGTGGGTCTCGCAGAGCGGCACGTTATCCCAAGTCATTTTCGTCACGACCGACTGGCAAATGACACACGCGCGTGCGCATTCCTCGCTGTTGTATTGCATAGTGTTCCTTCATCTGGGTGTGAGTTTAGCTGTAGAAACCATCGACGAGTGCTCATCTCTTGCCGCCTTTTAACACCTGAACGTCCGGGTTGCGAAGAGAGCCGCACTCGGGTCGGTCAAATCAGCTTCCGTGCTAACAAGAACCTGCACAATACGCGTCACTGCATCGTCGCACAGCTTGATCGTCTGCTCGTCATTGGTCAGGAAGGCGGCATTCTGGATAATCGACAGAGCATTGCGCAGGTGGTGATTCAGGTAGACGCTAACTTGTTCCTGCTTTCTTTCTCTGAGTTTTAAGCTAACCTCTGCCCTTACTGCCCGGGAGCAGAAATACATAGCGGTGGCGGCGTTCAAGAGGTTGACGAGAATCATTGAGGCAAGAAGCAACTCCCGGTGGGGATGATTGAGCCAATCGGTCAACGAACCACGCAGAATCTTGATGCACAGCAGTTCGGCAGTAATGCTGAATGCAAAAACTGTCAAAGCAACCTCAATGGGCCGTCGGTTCATGGCAATCTCCTCCTTCGAGATGGACGGTTTTCGTTACAACAGTCAGACTTGCCCTCAATTCTGACCAAACGCGATGAGTCTCCATGGAATCAGGCGTCGGGCTGGCCACAAACCGTGCTTACGATTTCGTCCATCCAAGGAGCTCCAGATCAAGACCACGACTGCGTAGAGCACGTAGATGACAAGTATCGTTTCCATAGCAAGGCCCCCATCCAAATCGCACGAAGGGTGTCCGCTGCTTCCCTCCGGAGCCGAACTCAGAATGGCCCACTCTTCGTCTCTGTCGCCCAGAGATTTCGGAGCTAGGACGCGAAGAAGCGAAGTAGAAACAGCATCCGACTGCTGATGCCGCTGAACGGCAGGATCGCGACAATCCGGTCGCAGCAGCTGGTGGGTCAGCTGCTGGGTGGGGGACGATTGTAGTGGAAACCCTTAAGATGAAACGTGGCGACCGGTTCTGTCTCCGTGATCAGCACGCGAACCAGGGCAGGCGGGGGAGGCAAGTGAAGCACTCTAGGGGCAAAGTTCCACTCAGATCCGCAGTGGTCGAAGCATTGTCTGTGCTCAATTTGCAGACCAGCCTGAACAACTGACTTGCTGGAGAGGACTTGCGGGAAAGAGGGTGTGGAAACACGAGCCAGTATAAGCAGAAGGATCGACGCGCAGAGTAGCGTGGTACGTACCAAAGCCACCCCGGCCGGTCCCTTTCGCGAATGCCCGCTGTCTGCCAAGAGCATCCCCCTGCTTCTGCTTAGACTACGCTAGATCACATCTGGTTCCCTGCGATTCAAGTTTTCTTGATGTTTTGCCCGTCACCCTCTGGGGTGCGTCTGGACTTGTCGAGGCGACTGCGACCGTTGCGCGGCGCCAGGCTCAAGGCATCGTGTCCGCGCCCATCGCTGCGAACCCAGTTTAGTGCCGGAAGCCGCCACCACCCCCATGAAAGCCTCCAGTGCCGCCATGGAAACCTCCGCCCATGACGCCAAAGTGTGACGCACCAACCGACGGCGCGCCGTGGAAACCGTTTCCCACCCGAGGTGCGGCATATCCGGCACGACCGCCATAAGCGCCGTAGTGGGGTCTCGCGTGTCCTCCGTAACCATAGCCATAGGGGTAACCCCCATAGTATGGAGCATAGGAGACAAACCACGGCGAATAAAAGCCCCAGCCGAACGGACTGTAGAACATTCCGTCACCCGGAATCCAAGTGTAGGCCGTGAAAAACGGATCCCAGTACCAACCCGCGCCGTACCAGCCAAGCCCGCCGCCGATGTAGCGGCCGGCCGCGTCAACATTAGCTTCGGCGAGATACTGCGAGCGCAGACTGCTGAAGCGATAGAGATCGTTCTCCTCATCAGCCGACTTGTTGAACTTGTGCGTCGTCAGCTTGCCCGCAGCATTGTTCACATCAAGTTCATGGCCGCTCTTGACCTTGATAGTCTGATCGCCATCGCGCACAAGGGCCTCGCCCTTAAAGACGCGAATGTCACCGTCGTTGGCATCGAATCCGTATAACCCGGTTTTCAGCAATTGTGTCGTCGCGCCATCTTCCTGCACGCGTAACAGATTGTCCTTGTAAATTTCGGCAACCTCGACCATCGCCTGACCTTTGGTTAACGACATTTCCGTGTTCGTCAGGCTCGGCGAAACCAGAGTGGCGGAACTGTCGTCGCCCACGCGGAAAAACACGCCCGGAGTCAACAGAATCTCGGCCTTGCCGGTTTCCGTGGTGAGCGTTTGCCCGCTCTGCAGACTCACTGATCCGACAGATTTTGCATTCAGGGCATCAGTCCCGACTGCGGCTTGCCCCTCAACGTAATTGAGTGTTCCTGGTAGCGCTGGAGTTGCGCCCCAAGCGGGCGCAGACAGAATCGCTGCCAGGATGAAATTTGCAAACCAGTTCACCCTCGACAGCTGCATAAGTCTTTTTGCTTTCCTTAACCTCTATGTTTTTAGATGCGAGAAGGAAGGCGTGGTCGCAAGGGGCCAAGGACAATGAGCCATCACACTACAACGGGCATTCGAGGGCATTGGGTGGGAATCAAAATAGGAGCCGCCGTAGTGCCAGCGCCAAGTGCTGTGCGCGCGCCGTACATCGTGCCAGGAGTCACCCTGCGTCGTGACACCCAGTTAGTGCTCACCGATGGGTGTGCTAGTCATCACTGTTTTGGTTGGGGCTGCAATTGATAATGATTGTTCTTCGGTAGAAACAAGAAAGATGTTCGCAGCAGTCACGGCACTCATACAGAACTGGAAGGAATGGCGATGGACACAAAGCACCTGGGCATTAACAGCAAGCTCATTCATGCGGGTTACAAGGCGGATGCTACAGGTTCGGTTACCGTTCCCATCTACCAAACCTCGACGTTCGCCTTCAGGAATGCCGCTCATGGCGCGGCACTGTTCGCTGGTGAAGAAGACGGATTCATCTATACCCGCATCGGAAATCCCACGATTCGTGCCTTGGAGGACAGCGTAGCCGAACTGGAAAACGGTTGCGGCGGAATCGCCACCAGCTCCGGCATGGGCGCCGTCTGCACGGTGTATCTGGCTCTGCTGGAGAGCGGCACACATATAGTGAGTACGGCTTCCGTTTACGGTCCCAGCCGCGGATTGATGGAGGAAGCCTTCTCGCGCTTCGGTGTGCAATCCACCTACGTGGACACAAGCGATGTTAACCAGGTTGAGAAGGCGTTGCGAGCCAACACGGAGGTTGTCTATCTGGAGACGCCAGCCAATCCCACGATGCAAGTCACCGACATCGAACAGGTCTCGGCCCTGGCCCACGCTCATGGCTGCCTGGTTGTCGTGGACAACACCTTCGCCAGCCCGTACCTGCAACGGCCATTGGACTTGGGCGCAGATGTCGTTCTGCACTCGGTGACCAAGTTCATTAGCGGCCATGCGGACGTGGTAGGCGGCATCATCGTGGCGAAAGACGCGGACATCTATAAGCGCCTGCGCAAGACGATGATCAATTCAGGGTGCAACATGGATCCGCATCAGGCGTTCCTGGTTCTGCGTGGCCTTAAGACACTTGGGGTACGCATCGAGCGAGCCCAGCAAAGTGCGATTCAAATCGCCCGTTGGCTGGAGACACAGCCAGAGGTGCAGACGGTTCGCTACATCGGGTTAAAGTCCCATCCCCAACATGAGCTGTCCAAACGGCAGATGAGCGGCTTCGGTTCCATGATCAGCTTCGACCTGAAGGGCGGGATGAAAGCCGGCCGTATGCTCATGGACCACGTCCGACTCGCAACTTTGGCCGTTTCGCTGGGTGGGGTGGAGACCCTGGTTGAACACCCGGCATCGATGACGCACGCGAGCATATCTCCCGCCAATCGGCGCGCGGCCGGTTACGGCGACGGACTCGTCCGATACTCGGTCGGCATTGAGGATGTGGAAGACCTGATCGCCGATTTGCGTCAAGCTCTCAATGCTATTGCCGAAGCGGCAGGTGGGGCGGAAGAGGAAAGCGCCGTTGGTGCAGAGGAGAACGCAGTAACTGTGGTTTCCTGACGGAATGCTCTCATCAACAGGAAACCTCGATCACCTTGTAAGCGATGACTCGCCGATGTAAGGAGCCATGCGATGCCGGGTTCAATAGAGATAGAGACGCAGACAGGTAAAACCGCATTTCACTCAATGACTCGCGAAGATCTGTTGCGGGCATTAGAGATGTTCGCGAAGAACTGGCTTGCCCATGACGGCTGCTGGTTCCTGGCGACAGAGGAAAGTCTTGGAATGGAAACGGCCATCGAGCTGGACACGATCGCATGGCAACGCTTCGCCGTCGCCGAGGCAAATCGCATCATGACAACGTTCGGCATCCCGCCTGCCAGCGGCCTATCTGCTTTGGAAAAGGCTTTGGGGTTGCGACAATACAGCCTGATCAACTCCCAACGAACCGAGTGGTCGAAAGACGGCAAACGGCTGCGGCTCTTCATGGATGTCTGCCGGGTACAGGATGTCCGCAGGCGCAAGGGTCTTGCGGACTTTCCTTGCAAGCCTGTTGGCACGGTGGAGTTCGAGACATTCGCTCGCACCGTGGACCCTCGGATTCACACCAGATGCCTGCACTGCCCACCCGACGCCGCGGAGGGCAAATACTGTGGTTGGGAATTCAGCTTGGACTTAAGCATCTAGTCCGAACCAATTTGCGACCGCGCCAAAGAGATGTCCAAACATTCCGTACTCGCGTGCAAGCGCCTGCCAATGCCTGCTCTCTCGGACGATGAGCACCGAGTTTGGGGATTGCGGTGGATTACAAGGTAACCCTGAAGGAATTCCATGGGAAGGCTCGCTGACGACTGAGGAACTGTAGCCTAGTCGCTCGAAAAAGTTCGGCACTCAACCTGAGAGAGTGGCCGCTGTGCATCTGCAGCATTCCAGCTATGCGGTAATCCTGGATACCAATTGCAGATTGTCGCGCTGTTGAAGGAAGCGGGGCATCCGTTGCCTACATGGAGTTGCTGACGCCTCCATCTCCGGCAGCCAACTGCCGGGCAAACGTACCAGCAGCCTAGTTGCGACGCCTGAGGAATGCCCATTCACTCGTGCAAGCTTCTTTTGAGACATTCTGATACTCGGGCGAATACCATCACCCATTCACTTCTTATTTGGCCGACCCGGCCGCGCCCGCGTCGAATGGGCGGTGTCCGACATCCGGGGTTATATTGCTGGTGGCAGTTCTGGTGGCACTTGGTACCGGAATTCTGTACCTCTCAGTGCGACGCCGTGCAACTCATAATCCCGCGTATCACACTGGAAATACAGTATGTTTTCTACCTTATGCAGTTTTATGCATCTCGGTGCAAAATGCATAAAAAGGGATTATGAGTCCCCTGCTCCACCATTGAGCTACAGGCCCCTTGATGAGTTACGGATGCGGCCCGCTGTAGCGAACTGTGCGGGCGCTAGTCAGCATTGTATGGCGAAGGCAGTGAATCACAAAGTCCAGGCAAGCCGCTGGACTTCGGAGCCTACGCAATGACAGGCCACAGCTTCTCATGCGAAAATCTTCCCCAACCGAAACCAAAATCGGCTGAAAACAAATCGTTGAATAGGAGTTCTGCTGAATGCCGGCGCGCCCCGAACCCTCTGCTGACGCCCAGTCCCAAATTGCCAACATCATCAGCGCCCTGACCGATAGTTGGAATCGACACGACATGACAACCTACGCAGCGCAGTTCACCGACGACGCGGATTTCGTGAATGTGATCGGCATGCACTGGCGGGGGCGGCCCGAGATCGAAACCCGGCACACCGACGTTCATCGGAGCATCTTTCGCAACAGTAAGCTGCAGACGCTTGACTATTCGCTGCGCTGGCTGGCTCCCGGTGTGGTGCTGGCGCACATCCGGTGGGAGATGACCGGGCACGAATCGCCGCCGGGAGCAAAGTTTTCGGATGTCCGGCACGGCGTGATCACAGGCGTTTTCGTGGAACACGACGGGCATTGGCGCATCGCTGCGTTTCACAACACGGAGATTATTCCAGTGGCGTTGCCCCTAGGAGCGAAGTAGCGGCGAGGCTGCGCCATCCTCGCTTCGCGCAAGTCGACTCGTCGCTTCACTTCTCGTTCAGGATGACAAACAGAGAAGCGACTATTGGAATGCCTTGCGCATTCCGAGTCCAGTCGGCCACCAGGTGAGTTGCACCGAGGTAGTGAAGTCTGTTTGCCGTGTCGGTGCCAACACTGGCAGTAACCACGTCTCATACTGCAGGAAGGACTTGAGCTCGAGAGTTTTTCGGACCCGCAGCATTGCTGAAACGTTCCAGTCCCACTGGGTGCTTCCACCAGGAATAAAATCATCGGCGATCTTGCTGTTGCGCACGCCGACCTGAACGCTGCTCTGGGGGCTGATATGGTATGTACTCCACGCCTGGTAGCCCTTGCCTTCGCGGCCAATCCAATTTCCCATCAGAAAGTTATTGTTGAGGTAAAGATCGTGGTACACGACCTCCCAGTACAGAAACTCTCCTTTACTGACAGTTTGCCCAGGCGGATCGGTATAAACCGCCTCGGCGCGGAAGTCGAGTTTGGGGAAATGCGGAAAATGGGAAAGATAGATCCCGGGATTGAACGCAGCGCGCAGGGGCGCGCTGACCGGCGAGACGTCGTCGTGCACCAGCGAATCGCTGTAGATCGTCAGCCAGCGGCGCAGACCAGGCAACCTGTAAGAGAAATCGAAGCTGGCATGACGCGCGCCTGGGTCTTTGCGCGAGAACTTGTAGATAGGGAGGACGTCGTTGACGCTGGTGAAGCTGTTCCAAAACGAGCCGAAGGTAAGCGGAACGTGTCCCTGACCGCCAAATACGGCATTACGAGTGAATCCAATCTCCAGGTTTTCAGTCGGCTTAAAACTGGCCTTCTGCCCGAACATGTACGGTCCTGCGGGAAACAGCCGATGACCTTCGAGCGCCCCGAAGTAGTTCGACACCTCGAAGGGCCCCAGGAACTTTGACAATCCCGGGACATTGGTCGGTTCGGTGCGATTGATTTGCAGCATCCAGAACGGGGAGGCATTATCGCTCATCAAGAGGGCGCCGCTCTCGCTTGGCCCCCACCACATGCTTTGTTTGCCCACCGAGAAGTCCAATCCCCCGTATCTTGCCAGGGCATAGGAATCTAACAAGCGAAACTGATTGGCGGAGATTGTGGTCGAGGGTTGCACCGGGTTTTGATCGACATTCGCAATCACCTGCCGAACCGAGAGTGGATATCCCGGAATTGTGGGCGCGTACTGATATTCGCCATTGACGTAGAACGCGAACCGTCCACTGTTGGCGCTGGCGCTGAATCCGGTGATGTTGTTGAGACCTTTCCAGTAAGGGCGCCCATAATCGTTGATCAGCGTCTGTCCGAAGTGATAACTGTCGTTCACCGGCGTCCCGGCAATGTCGGTCACACGCGTGTAAACCGAATCCAGTTGGATCGATTCCACCGGTCGTCCATCCCAGGCCGCCAGTTCATCGGCGAACTCCCCATCGAGAGTTTTCTGGAGCTGCAAGATTTGTGGCGGAAGGTCGGCGTGGTACGCAACGTTGTCGTGCATCTCGATCAGCATGTGAGCGCAAGCCATTCGCGTCCACGGCCGCAAGCCGATGAATCCGGTGTTGATGTATCCGGTGGCGATCAAGCGCTCCATCGCGGGATAAATCCAGCTGTCTAGCGGAACGTAGGTGCTTGCGAAGTTGCCGGGACGAGGAGCCGAAGTCTCTTCCGCCACGATCTTAAGATCGTCATCAAGATTTGTATTGTGCCGGGTCTTGTAGATATGCCGGCCGATTTGATAACCAAGCAATCCTCCCACGAAAACGTCGGACAGAAAATGCTGTTCTGATGCCGCCCGTGCCAGGCTGACTCCCAGGGCCAGACCGTAAGCGCCAATTTCCTGTACGGGATGGGGATATTCCTGCGCCACCACGGCCGCGAACGCCCAAGTCACCGCAGCATGGTCCGAGGGAAACGAGGTCCCACCGCGGAAGAATTCATTCTGGAAGTTCGATGGAATTGGCCGTAGGCGCCCAGTTGCATACTGCATGGCATAGTCAACCCCGAGGGCGTTGATCATCGCCTCGGTCGCCAATACCCCGGTTTCGCGGGCGCGCTCGTTATGGGTCACATGTCCCCAGATGTACAGGGCTGCGGTTGCCCCGCCCGCTTCCGCTACGCCCGCATCGGAGGCGACTCTGAGCAAGTGCAGATTGTCGAGCCGCATGGCGTAGGAACTTTGCGGGTCGGTAACGAACAATCCGCTGGCAATGCCGCTCATGGGGACCAGCCACTTGGCATCGGCGGGCTTCAGGTGAAATGGACTGGTCCAGATGTCCCTTTGATCTGCGGCCAGATGTTGCAGGAAGCGCGTCTCATTCGGATGCGGGATGGAGCCATCGACCGCAGGAGCGGTGGCTTGCGGGGACGATGCGCTGCCAACCGGAGGAGTTGACGGTAGCTGAGCGCGTGCCGAAATTGTGGCGCAGGAGAACCAGAGAGCAATAGCAACTGCAAGCTTAGCGGAGCAGGTCAAAAGGCCTCTCGGATCAACCGTTCAGGCGGAATGCGTGTAGTACCGGAATATGCGCGTCAGCGCCCTGGCCATGTCGTCCACGTCCTGTACCGACATGGCGGAAGAAAGCGGCAATGAGATGGTGCGCGCTCCCACAAACGAAGCGTTGGGGAAATCGGCGTCGACAAATCCGAACTGCTGCCGGTAGTAGGGGTGCTGATGCGCCGGAATGTAGTGGATGCCGACGCCGATGTTCTCCGCATCCAGCGCCGCGATGATCGTTTGCCGATCACACGCAGCCTCCAATAGCGGCGTGAACAAATGGTAGGCGTGCCGCGAGCCGGCGCCGGTCGGCGGCGGCAGCACCAGCGGAAGCTGCTTTAAGCGGTCGAGGTAAGCGAGCCAGACTTGCTCGCGTTGCCGCCACCGCTCCTCGATGGTTGCCAGTTGGGGCAAGCCTAGCGAAGCGGCCAGGTCGGTCATGTTGTATTTGAAGCCGGCCGCGATTACTTCGTAGCCGGTCGGCCCGCCAACAAACCGGCTCCAGGCATCGGCCGTCATGCCGTGTAACGACAGAACCTTGACGCGCTCGTACAGTTGCCGATCGCGCGTAATCACCATCCCGCCATCGCCGGTGGTGATGTTCTTGGTGGGATAAAAACTAAAACAGCCGGCATCGCCCATCAGCCCTGCCGGGATCTCGTGGTGGGTGGCTTCTATGGCGTGCGCACAGTCTTCGATGACACGTAAGCCGTGCCGGCGCGCGATGTCCCCAATCGCGTCCATTTCACAGCAGCGTCCACACATGTGGACGACCAGTATGGCTTTGGTGCGAGCGGTGATTCGCGCTTCGATTTGTGCGGGATCGATGTTGAAGGTCGAGCGGCTGCAATCGACCAGAACGGGCTTGGCTCCGGTGTGCACGATGGAGTGGATGGTGGAGCAGAACGTCATAGCTGGCGCGATCACTTCATCGCCAGCGCCGATTCCAAGCGCTAGCAACGCGAGATGAATCGCAGCCGTGCCACTGCTTACCGCAACGGCGTGGGGTGCGTCTTTGTAGCGCGCGAATTCCTGTTCGAAGCGCTCAACCCTTCCACCCAGTCCAATCCAATTGCTGC
The DNA here is from genome assembly GCA_963798185.1 of uncultured Acidobacteriaceae bacterium. Classification (GTDB taxonomy): domain Bacteria; phylum Acidobacteriota; class Terriglobia; order Terriglobales; family Acidobacteriaceae; genus Bog-257. The sequence goes on along the minus strand of CAWCSJ010000037.1, from coordinate 59,317 downwards.
GCAGACATTCCGTGACCGACGCGATCTCGGCCTCACCAATCACCGGCGCTCCAAAGATCAGTCGCCGTTCGGGCGCACGGATAGGCTCCCCTCCCGCTATTGCGGGAAGGCCGTTGATTTCTTGAACTGGATTTGAGTGTCCGCCAGCCAGCGGAGCGCGCTTCATAAGATTCAGTCTTGAAGTTCTGTGTGTGAGTGATTGTAAATGATTTGGGAATTATTACGATGAACGGTGCCAGCACAAGCGCAGCTCGAACCCGTGCGACTCAGGAAGTCCGCTATACTGGCGCTGCTTCCACTCTATGCCCTTCACTGTATCCCACGTGGCCGCGGCGTTGCCGTTGCGCAGATTGAACCTGGTATGGTCGGCATTCGTCGTCGGCAGCATGGCTCCCGATTTCCCGTACATTGTCGGCAACATCGCCTACCGGAGTTTGGGCCACCAGTTTCCCGGCGTTATCGTATTCACGCTCCCGGCTTCCATCTTCGCGCTGTGGCTGTTTCATGCGGCCCTCAAGCGGCCAGCCGTCACGTTGCTACCCAGCGGTATGCAGCAGCGATTGCGTGGCCAACTCGGAGACTTTAAGTTCGGCGGCCCGGCGCGTTTTATGGCGATCTTGTTTGCCATTGCGCTGGGCATTGCCACGCACCTGGTGTGGGATGCATTTACCCACGCACATTCCTGGCCATGGTGGCACTGGGCGTGGCTGCAACGCAGGGTCAAAATTCCGGTGCTGGGACAGATGCCAACCTACATGGCCCTACAGTACGCGAGCACCATCCTCGGATTGGTTGCGCTCGGGATCTGGGTGCTGCTGTGGTATCGCAACACGCCTCCGAAACCGGCGCTGGGCGAGGCGAAAGCCGGTTCCGGTCCGCGCATTGCTCTTATCATGATTGCCGTGGCCATCGCGGTGGCGCTCGTACGTGCCTGGCTGGCGATTGGTGTACCCAAGACCCTGGACGCCACTGACGCTTTCATGCTGACCTTCGGAGTCACCAGTATCGCTATTGTCTTTTGGGAGGTGCTGATCTACTGCGTGATGATTTCGTCCCATCAAACTTGGACGATCAGCTAAGCTCGTGGTGCAGTCAGCGAAAATCGTCATGCCTTCCGTCAGTATCATCATCAACGTCCGCAATGGAGCTTCCACGCTGCGCGAAGCGCTGGAAAGCGTGCGGTGGCAGACCTTCGACGACTGGGAACTGATTGTCTGGGATGACCGTTCCACCGATGACAGCGCACAAATTGTCGCTCAGTTTAAGGACCCCAGAATCCGCTACTTCCTGTCGCCTGAGCAAACCTCATTAGGCCGGGCCAGGAGCGATGCGATTCGACACGCGACAGGAGCGTGGCTGGCTTTCCTTGATCAAGATGATATTTGGCTGCCCCGCAAATTAGAGAAGCAGATGGCCCTAGTGGACGATACCGTCGGCCTGATCTACGGGCGGACGGTCAGGTTCTATCCCAGCGGCCTGGAGCGCGACTACGACCAGGCCCACGAGTTCACGCCGCTGCCCGAAGGTCACATCTTCACGCAGCTCTTCACCGATTCCTGTTTCATCGCGATGAGTTCGGCTGTGTTTCGACGTGCAGCCGTCGAAGCCATCGGAGGAATACCGGACGCAATTCAGATCGTCCCGGATTACTGGCTTTATGTCGCTGTCGCACGTCGTTACCCGGTGCGGGCGGTGCAGGAACCGGTGTGCCGCTATCGCATGCACAGCGCCAACATGTCGCGGTTGGCGGCGATCAGGATGAATGAGGAAGTCATTTGGCTGATTGACCAGTGGAGCGATCAACTCGATCCGCTGACCGTCGCGCTCTGCCGGCAGAGGCACTTCACCGCGATTGCACTTGAGGAAATGCGTAGCCTGAAGACGGCACCCCGCGGACTTGCTCGCCTGCTTATGCAAGGCTCGGTTGCTTCGCAACTGGCTCGGCCGTTCATGTTCGTGTTCCACCTCATCCGCCGGAATGTGCGACTTCCCTACTGGCGGAGCTTGGGAGACGGCGGTGGTGGCGGTTGACTTACGAGTTTGCCGTCGGCAAGCACAAAACGGGCGCTGCCCTTTATGCTGGGGCAACACATCGCATCGTGTGGTCCATAGCTCAACGTCGTCAGGAAAATCACGTTGTCCCCTATTCCTTCGAGATGAGTTGCTCGATAGCCCTTGCCACCGACGACAGCGTGCGCGGTAGGAGTAAGCTTTCCCTCCAGTCGAACGAAGACAGCCAGGTATTGGGTGTAGTTGTTTCCGCCACCCACGCCTTCGATTGTGTACAGAACTGCCACGTCCGACACACCGTCGTGGTTGAGGTCGCCGGCCACTATTTTCCTGGCTCCTCCATATTCTTCCCCGCCTAACTCGGCTTCCTGGCCTGCTATGAACTTATTAACGACGGCATTGGCCTCTGCGCCGAGGACCTCGTACTGAGCGGCGGTTGGTGTCGTTACGAGACATGCAACGACAAGAAGGGTCAGTAAATCCGGAAGACAAACTGCCGAGAGGTTCCGGCGTGCATGCATTTCCGACACTCGTTGCCAGTCAGCTGGAGCTACTGGACTTGCGCCGCAAGTTCCAACAAATCGTGAGGTCGCCGAAGAGTCCGAGATCATACTCGAAATCCCCAAGCGCACGAAGGAAGGCTTCCTCGCAGGCCGGCCCATGCAACTCGATACAGATATTTCGCACTTTGGGCAGCCATCGCGAAGAATTATTGCCGAAGATTTCCAGTTCACTGCCCTCGACATCAATTTTTAACAAATCGATCTCTCTTCCTCCAGACAGCTCCAAAAGACTCGGAATGTCCCAGCCCTCAACCGTTGCGTCGTCTCGCCGGCCATTGCTTTCGCGTACTTGAGTTGCCCATTCGCGGCCATCGCCAGCACCCCGGGCAAGCTCCAACTTGCAACGTCTGGACCAAGCCGCACCCCGCACAACCTGGACTCGGCCTCCGTACGGCGCGAGGTTTCTGCAGCACAGTTCGAAAGTGCCGGGGTCGGGTTCGACGGCGACAACGTTGGCGGTCGAAAAACAACTCAGAAAATACGCGCTCGCATAGCCAACATTCGCACCCAAATCCACGATTAAACGGGGGGAAGGGAGGTTTCGTAAGCTGGCGTACCCGTTGAAATTAAATATCTCGTTAAAAACGCTGATGTCACTGGAATCGCCCAGGCGCGCGAACAACGGATAATTTGCCTGACGCGGCTTGATCTTCAAGATTGAGGGCTGCTGCAATCCGAGAATCGTCTTCGTGCGATGGGCAGCCCAGGTAAACGACGCCCGCCACCCCGTAGGCTTCACCCAGCACGACATCTTTACTTTTGTCGCCGTTCAGCAGCAGATCGTAGAGATCGAAATCGGTGATGACCACGGCGCCGCGTTTCAGTTGGATGTGACGCATCGATCCGGTGGGCGACGGTCCGCCGGAAGCAAAGATCGCATTGGCCAGCGTGCTCAAGGAGCTGACCGTATAGCGGCCCGGACTGCGTGCTTGACCCACCACATAGACATCAATCGAGCGCAACTCGCCCATACTCACGTTGAGATCGAAATTCTGGTAGATGCGTCCGATGTGCGACTTGAGAAACTCTTCCACCTGGGAGTATTTCAGGCCGGCAACATTCAGGTTTCCGACCTTGGGGACGAAGATGCTGCCATTACGGTCAATCCGGGTGTGAACATTCAAGTCAATCTGTCCCCACGCCCTGATCAACAGCTCATCGCCCGGCCCGAGAACGTAATCTGCCGTGACCGGGACGCGATCCACGGGAGCAAATGTAGTGGGTACGTTCTCAAACAGGCTCAGCCCGTAGATGGGCAGCGGTTTGCCGAGAGACGCAACTACCATCTGCTGAAAATCGGTGAGTTCGACAGTTTTCTTGGGAGTGCGAGCCGCGGGCCGCGTAGTCTTAGGCCCGGTCTCGGTGGGGTTATCGGGATTGGGTGGATTCGGCGGTGGCGCGGGCTGGGTGTCGTCGAGCACCACATTGGGAGTAGGCGCGGGGGCCTGCTCTCCGGCCGCCGGCTGTCCTTCCACCGGCATCTGGGTGGGCGGCGAAGTTTCGGTTTGGTCGGGTCGCTTTTGTGCGCTGGCGCTTGACGAGACCATCAGCGCAATAACAGAGAGTGCCAACACCGCGGCAAAACGCTTCGAATAATTTCGCAAGTCTAAATTACCTTTCGGAAGCAGTCTCAATCTCGATCTCCCCAAGACCCAGGTTGGGTCGGGTATGAACTAGTAAAGGTGACAATTGGCGTTCTACTCGCTACTTATTGACAACCTCGGGGCTCGGAGCCGGCTGGCGAAGCGCGTTCAGCCAGAATTGAGCGTAGGCTGGGGCCGCATCGCGAGCATCCCATGGTAAGTCGCGCCCGGTAAAAAGGAGGTGCAGATTTTGATGAGCGCTGACGGCGCCGGCCAGTCCGAGCGTGGCGATCGTTGGTTCGAGATCGCAAATTACGCCTCGCGCCGCACACCTGACGAAATACGCATTCACCGCGTCGAAGATCGGGCCCAGATGCTCACGGAACATCCGGTCGGCGCCCGGCAGTTCAAAGCTGGCGACATACAGAAGCCTCATCAGTTCCGGCTGCTGTGACATATTCTCCACCACGAATGTCACCAGCATGGGAACAATGATGGCCGGGTCCACATCCGTCGCCAGGCCTAGCTGCAGCTCTCGTCCCAACTTTAACCGCGTCAGCCGCGATTCGGCAGCCGCCCAGAACAAGTCAGCTTTCCGAATGAAGCACCGGAACAGGGTGGCTTCGTTCACCTCGGCCAGGTGGGCAATCTCCCGCGTACTTGTGCCCTTGTAACCCTGGCGCGAAAAGAGCTGAACAGCGGCCTCGATGAGGCGTACTTCTGTGACACTTCGTCCCGCTGTTTTTTTCACAATCTTCTAACCTCTGGCTGTGTATTGAAACCTGCGATGGTAAGTCAATTGGGGGAACTAGTTGGTGTGAAAGTATGGAGTGGGCAAAGCTCTGCCATCCTCAGTTAGATGAGGTGTTTTCTTGAAGTCCAGCGAGGTATTGCAAGCAGCGACTCCGCGAACATTTCACTCCACTCGAAACCGCTGGAACTTGGCCGCTCCCGCGACTGAAACCGGCGAGAGTAAGCGCATACTTGCGATCTCTGAGTGGGTTTGCTGCCGAGTCTCGGTTCTACTCGACGCTCGCAAGCATAGGGAAGACGTCTCAATCGGTCAAGCAAAAACGGGGGGAACTGATCAGGCGGCATCAGAGAGAAATTAAGAATTGGGACTTCGTGAATTTGGACGACGATGCGGCTCCGGGAATCTAAGGCGAGCGCTTACTTATACCCATGAACCGTGTGCGTTATGAATAGTCCAGGTGCAGCGTTAACCAATCACACAACTTTGCCTGAGCTTTGGCTTTGGCGTATGGTAAGCGCAGCCATGGGAGCCACACGTGACGGATTCGCGGCAATCCGAAGAACTCCAACAATTAAATAAGCAGGTGGCCGCGCTCACGCGACGAGTCTTTAACCTGGAGCAACTGCTGCGTGCGGGTGTCGCCGCCGAGAGCGGCGCAGGAAAAAGTCCGCCTCCCCGCGTGGAAGCCGCGCCACCCCAAGTGCCGCTGGCTGTCGCTCAGGCGCCTCCGCCAAGTGATTTTAGCCCGCCGGCGATGCCGCCTGATCTCCCTGAACCGCAGCGCGTCCCTCAAATTCCAGCTCAGTCAGCGAGCCCCGGGGTTTCACTGGAGACGCGCATTGGCGGCCAATGGCTGAACCGCATCGGCATTGTCGCCGTGCTGGTGGGGCTGTCGTACTTCCTGAAACTCGCGATCGAAAACGATTGGATTGGGCCGGGCACACGCGTTGCCATCGGATTAATTGCGGGCGTCGGGCTGATCTGGTGGAGCGAACGCTTCCGCGCGCGTGCCTTTGCGGCATTCGCGTATTCGCTAAAGGCCATCGGCATAGGCGCGTTGTATTTGTCGTTGTGGGCGGCCTTCCAGTTCTATCACCTCGTATCCGCTCCGGTGGCGTTTTTCGCCATGATATTAGTGACCACCGGCTCAGTGGCCATGTCGCTGCGCCAGAATTCGGAGTTGCTGGCTGCCTTTGCACTGGCCGGAGGATTTCTCACGCCAGTACTGGTCTCCACCAATCAGAATCATGAGGTCGCGCTGTTCTGTTACGTGATACTGCTTGACCTTGGCACAGTATGGGTGGTCGCCGTCCGGGGCTGGCAAAGGCTCTTGCTTGCCAGCTTTATCGGGACGGCGTTGCTCTTCGCGGCCTGGGCTTCCAGTTACTACACCGAAGACCAGTTGGCGACAACCCTATTCTTCGCCACCTTCTTCTTCTTGCTCTATGCGGCAGCGCCATTCCTCGGCCGCAAGCCCGTCGGGGAGCGGTATCCAAACGTCATGGTGGCGTTGGCCCTGTTCAATGCCGCGGCCTACTTCACGGCCTGCTATCTGATGATGTACGTGCACTACCGCATGGAGTTGGCCTGGCTCACGGTGGCGGTTGCAGCTTTGTTCTTCGTCCTTACCCGCGCAGTGCAAAGGCGTGAAGGAAGCGCGCATCCGCTCTTCGGGCCGCTGTACCTCGCTCTCGGCGTCGGCTTTCTCACCATTGCCATCCCGCTCAAGCTGGAGAGCTACTGGAATACCTTGGGCTGGATGGTGGAAGGCGGCGCGCTCTTCTGGGCAGCGCATCGCAGCCGGCGTCGATTGCTGCGCATTCTCGGGCTCGGAGCGTTTGCTCTTGGCATCTTCCGCCTGATCATGGTGGACTCTTTCAGCCGCGAGCCGCTGCTGATTAATCCGCGATTCGGCCTTTATCTCCTGGCGATCGGAGCGCTGGCTTTGCTGGCTTATTTTGTCAGCAATGAAGCCGGCGCCGAAAATCGTCAGTGGGCCGCGGCGGCAATCATCGGCATCAACCTTCTGGCGCTGCTGGCCCTCCACTTCGAGGTGTTGGGATACTTTCAGCAGCAACTGGCGCTGGCCTACTCGTACCACGAGCGGCATAGCATCGAGACGGTCCGCGACTTCGCCTATTCCGCGGTTTGGATGTTCTACGGCAGCGGCTTGATGGTGATCGGCTTCTGGAAGCGCTCGGCGTTCCTGCGCTGGCAAGCCATCATCCTGCTGGCGATTACGGTGCTCAAGGTGTTTCTAGTCGACATCAACACGCTGGAGCGCGGGTATCGCATCGCCGCGTTCATCGTATTGGGTGCGATTCTACTTGCCGTCTCGTTCTTTTATCAGCGCAGCCGGATCCGAAGCGCCGCGTAGCGGGCATAGTGGCTGCGAAAAGAAAGAGCACCGGAAGGGCCGGTGCTCCAAGAAACGTCCAGGTTCGAGAGATCACTTTCGCCCGGTGATCAGCCTGACGATCAACGTCAAAATCACGGCGCCGATGACGGCAACAACGATCGTATAGATCATCCCACCTTGCGCGGCCATGCCGAGCTTGCTCATGATGAAGCCGCCGATCACGGCACCGATGATACCGACCACGATGTCCATTAAAGCTCCGTAGCCGGAGCCCTTCATGAGTTTCCCGGTGATCCACCCAGCGATCAGGCCTACGATAATCCACCACAGAATGTACATAGTTCCTCCGCTATCGAGATTTGTACGCAGAGCCCTAGGTGCGATGCAAAGTTGGAGAGATTGGTTAGTTCGGATCGAGGCTAAGCTAAGAGGTCGCACCCCATTCAGCACTTTATGGAATTGTCATTACGAACGAAGCGGGGAATCTGCTTTTATTCTCGTTTCGACTATGGCCGGGGAAGAGCAGATCCCTCGGGGACTGAAGTCCCTTTCGTGATGACAAAAATAAAGAGCGTTTTGCGGCGCACCCTTCGACTTCGCTCAGGGCAGGCTCTGAAGGTGCGCCCCTTCAAAGCAATTTAGGCGTAAATCCCGCGCTGGCGGATGGTATAGGCCACGCGATCGATGGCCAGCATGTACGCCGCGATGCGATTGTTTACCTGATGAGCTTCGGCGTATCGGACCACATCTTCGAACGACGAGACCATGATGTGCTCCAGTTGCTCGTTGACCACCGACTCCTTCCAGAAGTAGCCTTGGCGGTCCTGCACCCACTCGAAGTAAGATGCGGTGACGCCTCCGGCATTGGCCAGAATGTCGGGCATCACGAAGACATGCTTGTCGCTGAGGACGTCGTCGGCGGCCGCCGTCGTTGGCCCGTTGGCGCCTTCGACCAGAATCTTCGCCTTCACCTTGTCGGCATTTCCCGAGTTGATTACGTTTTCCGTGGCCGCCGGAATCAGGATTTCACAATCGGTGATCAGCAACTCTTCGGTGTCCGCGCGCTCGGCGCCCTTGAAGCCATGGATGGTGCCTTCTTTCTGCCGGTACTCCCACAGCGCCGCAATGTCGATGCCTTTGCTGTTGTACAGGCCGCCATCCCATTCGCCGATGCCCACCACCTTGTACCCGGCCTGATACATGAGCAGAGCAGCGTTAGAGCCGACGTTGCCAAAGCCCTGGATAATCACGCGAGTGTTTTCGCGCGTCCTATTAAGTTTCTTGATGGACTCATCACAGATGATCATCACGCCGCGGCCAGTGGCTTCACGGCGGCCTCGCGAGCCGCCCATGTTGAGCGGCTTGCCGGTCACCACGGCCGTCACCGTTTGGCGCATGTGCATGGAGTAGGTATCCATCATCCACGCCATGGTTTGTTCATTGGTGTTGACGTCGGGCGCGGGAACGTCCTTCTCCGGGCCGATAAATTCGATCAGCTCGGAGGTGTATCGCCGGGTCATGCGCTCCAGTTCGCCACGCGACATGTTCTTGGGATCGCAGATGATACCGCCCTTGGCGCCGCCAAACGGGATATTCACCACCGCGCACTTCCAGGTCATCCAGCTCGCCAGGGCGCGCACTTCGTCGAGCGTGACATCGGGCGAGTAACGTACACCGCCCTTGGCTGGTCCGCGCGCGATCGAGTGCTGCACCCGGTATCCGGTAAACACTTCCAACTGCCCGTTGTCCATGTTGACCGGGATGTGGACGATGATCTCGCGATTGGGCTGTTGCAACACCCGCCACAGGCCTTCATCGAGTTTCAGTTTTTCGGCCGCCAGATTGAAACGCGCGGCCTGTTGTTCCCATGGATTACTTTCCTGCTCGAGCGTATGTGCTGTTGCCATAAAGATTTCTCCGAATTATTGCAGACGTCTTGCGGCGCGATTGGGTGGACACTAATGCAGACCTGCGCATCCAGCATCGGCGGGCAAACCTTCCAAGTATATGCAGGCGGGTGACTTGGGCGCAAGGTAAACGGCAGTATCGAAAAGGTACGTTGCTGTGCCTGTAGATTGCGAGTAGCAGGAGAGCCTACTGCGGCAGCCCGATGCGGCGAAGCAAACTCTGAAAGCGAGGGTCAGAGCGCAGCCCATCGAACATCGGATCGCCTTTGAGAAAGGTGAGCCAGAAATCGTGCTGCTGAAAACCCTTTTCCAGCCAGGCGAAAGCTTGGTCCCTGTCACCGAGACCAATGTAGACTTTCGCAAGATCGGTTGGCGCCACATAAGCCGATTTCGACTGTTCCTGTAGGTCTGCAATCACTTTGCGGGCGTATGCGGGCCGCCCCATTTTACCGTAAACATAGCCAATGGTGGCGTATGGTTCTGCCGTGAAGTCGCCCGCTTTTCTCAATTCTTCAAGCGCTTCTGGATAAACACTTTGCGCCGCGAGCGTCTTACCGAGATAAAGATGCGCGGGCCAGAAGCGCGGCTCCAGCTCCAAGGCTTTGCGCAATTGAGCCCCAGCCTCCTCGAAGCGTCGCGCCTCGTAGAGGCTCTGTCCCAAAAGAAAGGTGGCTTGCGGGGACACCGGGTCGAGTTCGACTCCCCGGCGCGCTTCGCGAATCGCTTCTTCAATCCTGCCCTCTTGCCGGAGGAAATGTCCATAGTAGGAGTGGGTGAGGGAGGAGTTCGGATTCAGGCGTAGCGCGGTTTGAAATTCTGTCTCGGCACTGCTCCAATCCCAGTCGTAGTCGACCAGGTCGGAGGCCAAGGCAGCATGCGCTTCTGCAATCTGGCTGTCAAGCTCGACAGCGCGCTCGGCAGCAGCCTTCGACTGCGGAACAACGTCAGCCGGAGCGGTGTTGCTGTTGAATATGAGTGCCCGATAGGAATCGGCCAGGGCAGCGTAGGCAGACGCATAACCTGGGTCCTTGTGGATGGCGGCCTGGAAAAACTCTATGGCTTTGCGTTCGTCAGGACCATTACGCAGATTCAGATGGAAAAGGCCGCGAAGATAATCTTCGTGTGCTTGCGGATCAATTACGTTGTTGCGGGCAAGGCGGGCCTGTTCCTGCGGAGTAAGTTTCAGCTGGATCTCATCCACAATAGCTTGGGCAACCTCGTCCTGGAGGCGCAGAGAATCCCGGAAATCGCGTTCGTAGCCCTTGGCCCAGAGTTGCGTGTCACTGGTGCCCTGAACTAATTGCGCGGTGATACGAACGCGGCCACCTTCCCGTTCGACGGAACCTTCAACGACGGCATCGACATTCAGTTCTCGCGCAATCTCCGGGACTGGCTTCTGGGTCCCCTTATAGCGCATCGCCGAGCTGCGTGAGATGACCCGCAACGAACCGACCTGGGACAATTCAGTGGTCAGTTCTTCCGTCATGCCGTCGGCGAAATATTGCTGTTGAGGATCGCCGGAGAGGTTTTCGAGTGGCAGCACGGCGAGAGAGTGAATGCGCAGCAGCGGAGACACGATGGAATGCCCGGTCACGCCAGCCACCGAGGTTGGCAGCAAACAGAACCGCGGCAAACCCGGCTATGGCGGCAGCACCTACAACCCACAGGCCCCGCTTGGGAGAATCCGCTGGAGGCGCGGACGGGGAAACGGCCAAAAGAAGATCCGTCCTGCTGGACGTGGACCGCCTCCAGCGCTGCGCGTACTTCGCTGGCATGCTGGTAGCGGTGGCCCGGCTCCTTCTCCAGGCAGCGCTCGATCACCATCCGGAGTGCAGCCGGAAGTTGGGCCGGGAGCGGGGGGAGCGACTCGCGCAGGATTGCGGAAGTCAGCTCAAAGGCCGTCTTGCCACGGAATGGCTGCTGGCCAGTTGACATCTCAAACAGCGTTACGCCCAGCGACCAGATGTCGCTGGCCGCGCCAGCTTTTTCGCCGCGGAGAATTTCGGGCGCCATATAGGGCAGCGTTCCGGCAATGGTATTGCCATCAATGACCGATTGCGCCGTAGCTTCCGGGAATTCGCCATCTCCAAAAAGCTTCGCCAAACCAAAGTCCAGGACTTTAGCCTGACCGGACGGCGTGATAACGACATTGGCCGATTTGATGTCGCGATGAATGATGCCGTTTTCGTGCGCATGTGCCAGGGCTGCCGCAATCTGGCTGCCGTAGCGCACCACCAGCTGCGGGCGTAGTCCTCCCGGCCGGATGAGCGCATCGAGCGGCGTGCCTTCGACCAACTCCATCACAATGAACGATAGGTCACCAGCCGCTCCTACTTCATAGATGACGCAGATGTGCGGGCTTTTTAAGGCGGAGGCGGACCGCGCTTCCACGAGGAGTCTGTGCTTGGCATCGGCGCTGCTCGGAGAATCCGGCGGAAGGATTTTGAACGCCACATCGCGTTGCAGGTGCTCGTCGCGGGCCCGATAGACCTCGCCCATGCCGCCGGCGCCTAGCTTTTCTAGGATTCGGTAATGGGAGACGGTCCGGCCGATTAGGGAAGGGCCCGGCATTTGGCGTTCATCTTAGGTTGACCCCGGAAAGCAAGTCAATGAACACGGCTGCTCGCCAAACCGCAGTTCCAAGGCGGCTGGAACGGACGAAGCAACGTCCCACACACGTTGCCTCTTACGGCTCGATTGGGTGGAACCCCCGTTTTTTTGGAGGCGGCGCGTCGAGCATCGGCGGGCAAGCCTTCAAAGTGTGCGCAGGCGGGTGTGTCGGGCGCACGGTAAAGGCGCGCTCAGGGATTGGCCGTCCGAGATTCAGGGATGTTGGGGGCCGCGCCGGCCGATATCGAAGGATCGATCTGCGCTTCCCACGCAAGTTGTATTGCGACAGTGACCATCATCACTGACGGAGAGCAACGGAAGAACACAAGATTGTGTATGTTTCGGATGTTCTTCAATGTCGATTGTCCGGGTTATAAAGCTTGGCTGCTGATGATGGCTGCGGTGTTGCTGTTGTTGAGTGTCGGTCTGCGGTAGGCAAAAAAGCCCACGGTGATTATCGGAGTGATGACCTGGCGCATCTTGGTCAACGTTCCGCGACGCCTGTGGGCTTGTTTTCTGTCCAAGATCCAAACTGTCGGCGGGGCTATCCGGCGAGAATTCTCACCTGACTCCAACAACACTCGCTCTGACGGTTTGGGCCTGGTTGGCAACCTCGTTACAATTGTGAATCTGGAAATCTGCCACAAGTTTGCGGTTCGCCTTGCCAGCATATTCCAGCGAGTTGCATGGGACATCAAAGAGTCGACGACATTGGGAGCAACGTCCCCCGACGGCGACCCAACTTACCGAGCGCGTTACTTCGAGTTTACGATTTATCATTTATGGCCAGTCCGAGGATAAGGTTCGCAGAGAAGTCGTCGGGATTAGCCTGGAACGTTCGAGGGGTATCTCCTCTGAGGGTCCCTGCGGGAAACTTGTTAAGACCCGCAGGGGTGCTAAGAGTTTTGACGGGTTGCGCCTCGCCACTACTCCCAGAATCCCTGCGGGCGACCAGATAACCAGATAAAGGGTTCCGAAGTCAGTATCCCGCGATCCGCTTGGAGCAGTCTGTGACTACCACAGTGTCAGACACACGAACGTAATCTGCGGAAATGGTTACCCTGTGTCGCCGCTGCAAGCCTAGGCACTTGCCGCTCACTTTCAGACACCCTCGGGCCGCCCGCCTTGACACTGTTCCAGCATGAATTTATGCTTGATGTTTGCCTTAAGAACGTTCCCGCCCGTCTGTACCTGCCAGCGTTTCCCGTCAGGAGCTTGGCCTGCCAGACCCGGTTTCGGCCGGAGCAAAGGGCTATTCTGGGCGTTTTCTTAAGCGGGTGCTGCTATGCTGATTCGGGTTCGGGATTTAGAACTCCGCAATTTGGAGTTTGACGAAAACTATCAGCCCGGCGCCATCGAATTCGGTCCCGACTTCCGGCAGGTCGGCCCCTTGCATAGCGCAGGCCGTGCCGAGCTGATCGTGGAGCATCGCGGGCACCACCAGAACGTGGAAGACATACGGCTGGTGGGCAAGGTGGAGGCGCATCTGGAATTCAGTTGCGCGCGCTGCCTGGAGCCAGTTGGCGAGGATGTCAACTGGGTCTTCGACCTGATTTACCGGCCTTTAGGGGTGGATCGTCGAGCTGACGAGGTGGCGATTACCGAGGCCGAAACCGAGATCGGGTATTATCAAGGCGAAGGTCTTTTGCTGGAAGATGCGCTGCGCGAGCAGGTGTTGCTGGCGACGCCCGTCAGGGCCCTGTGCCGGGAAGACTGCAGGGGATTATGCCCGCATTGCGGCGCAAATCTGAACGTCGAGCCATGCCATTGTGAGCAACATGTCAGCGACCCTCGTTGGGAAGCGCTGAGTGAAATCAAAAAGAAGCTGCAAAGCTAAAGTTCTGATCGTCCGGCAGGCCAGGCGGTCTTTTAATGAGGTTCTGAATGCCTAATCCAAAACGACGTCATTCCCAGGCGCGCACATCCAAACGCCGTTCGCACGATCATCTGACGGCGCAGTCGTTGTCCGAGTGCCCCAACTGCCACGAGCGCAAATTGCCCCATCGAGCCTGCCCCAAATGCGGATTCTACAAAGGCCGTGAGGTCATCGCAGTCGAAGAGGCCAAGAGCTAAGGCCCGCCGCTTTTCGCTCTTCGCTTTACGCCAGAAAGCTTGGGCCTGCGGGGCAATCAAACAGAAATTGCGGTTCCGTTCTGTGCTCACCGTTCGTTGTTGGCTAGAACCCATGCCGTCGGCGTCTGGCGAAAAGCGAAGAGCGAAAAGCGAAGAGCGAAGCAGCTAACTGAAGTTTGGTAGCCAGCCTCGAATTCTGGTAACTTGCAACTGACAGGCAAGCATGCCAACCACTATCGCTCTTGACGCCATGGGCTCGGACCGCGCGCCCAAACCTGAAGTAGAAGGCGCCATTCTCGCCGCGCGTCACTACGACGTCGAAGTCCTGCTGGTGGGAAAAGAAGACGTGGTCCGCGCCGAACTCGACCACCATCCTTTCTGGCGCAGGCTCTCCATTCGCATCGTCAACGCTCGCGAAGTTATTGGCATGCAGGAGAAGGCAGTGCAGGCGATGCGCAGCAAGCGTGATTCATCCCTGCGCGTCGGGCTTCGACTGGTGCGCGACGGCAAGGCTGCTGGTTTTGTCACCGCAGGCAATACTGGTGCGGCCATGGCGACGGCCAAGATGGTCTTGGGCGCGATCCCCGGGGTTGACCGCCCCGCACTGGCCGCTGTATTTCCTACCGCGCAAGGCACCGCGACCATCCTCATTGACGTTGGCGCTAATGTCGATTCCAAGCCGCAAAATCTGCAGCAGTTCGCCATTATGGGCGATATCTACTTCCGCAGCATCTTCGGGGACAGGTTCCCCAGCGCCGAACATCCGCGCGTAGGCTTGCTTTCCATCGGAGAGGAAGAAAGCAAGGGCAACGAACTTACCCGCGAAGCCTATAAGCTGATCCGCGAGCTGCCTTTGAATTTCGTCGGCAATGTTGAGGGACGCGACCTCTACAACGGGAAGGCCGACGTGCTGGTGTGCGACGGTTTTGTGGGAAATGTGGCCCTGAAGATCTCCGAGGGCATGGTTGAGACGGTACGCTTCCTGCTGAAGCAATCGTTGCAAGCCACCATCAGCAGCCAGGTCGGCTATCTGCTGTCGCGCAAGGCATTTGCCGATTTCAAGAAGCGCCTTGACTATTCAGAGTATGGCGGCGCGCCGCTGCTGGGGCTGAAGGGCGTTTGCATCGTCAGCCACGGATCGTCGAACTCGAACGCCATCAAGAACGCGGTGCGCGTGGCCATGGAGTTTGCCAATAGCCAACTGAACGACATCATTCAGGAGCGCATTGCGGCCGCCAGCAAGAACCTGAGCAATCACGTTACCGACGCGGCCACCGCCGGCCCGGTCGGCAGCAGCCTGGTGTAACCTCCCGGCCTCAGGCGGTCAAAGCTGCACGACCTGTCCGATTTCTCCGAAGGTAGCCCCAAAGCGCCGCGCCGCCGAGCAGCAAGAGCGAGATTAGTGAAATTACCGCGCCCGCGCGTTCCGCCCGGTCCTTGGGAAGCTCAACGATAAGGTCGTAGTTTCCTTTCGGAATATCCATCTGGATGAGACCGTCAGGCGAGAAGCCCACGCTGAGATTGGTCGTCGCCCCTTCGATTCGCCCCTGCCATCCGGTGTAGTAGAAATGGTTGAGAGTCAGCTCGGAGTCTCGCGTGGCCTCGACCTTGAGTACTACGCGACGCGGTCGCCAGCTTTCGACTTGTGCTGTGCCGCTGGTTGTCCCGGTGGAGAGCGCCTCGAGTTGCACTGTTTTCGGCGGATGCATTGCAACGAACCGCTGAAACGCTGCAAAGTTTGGAGCTGCGCTTAGGTCAACGTTGGAGGGTTTCGGCCACATCTCAGGAGGGTCCATGTGCATTCGCACCCAATCGGTGGCTCGTTGCTCGGTCCGATCCGGCCCCGACTGCAGATCGGAGAACGCCCGGGGGAAGGCCCAAACGTCAGCGCCCAGCCACCCCGCGACAAGCACGGCCAGAAACAACGTGATCGCCCGGGCCCGCGATTGTAATAGGTAAGGACCAGCCAGAGACGCGAGCGCCGCGACGCAAACTACTAATATGACATTCAGGCGAAAGGGGAATTGCAGGCCCTTCAATAACGGGACTGTTTCCCAGATAAACCCACTCGCTTTGGTCATAAGGAAAAAATAGAGCAGCGCCATGCTCAGGTAGAACAGAGCGATACGACGAGACCGGCCTGCTTGCTCGAAGCGGCGAATCAGGAGAAACAAGGCCACGATGACGGGCAGCGTCGCTAACGTGACCAGCAGAAACCGCATTTTGTTAAGGGTGTCCCGGGAAATCGGGTGTGGGGGTCCCGCGGCCGCGCCGTACAAATAGCGGCCCATGTCAGCCAGTTCGCCGGCGTCTTGCCACAACCATTGGTTGTGATAGTCGCCCCAACCAGACGTATACAACGAGACGTAGGCCTTGTTTTGGTCCAGCTTGGCCGGCAATAAGTATGCTGCACTCAGACCCACAGCGAGCAGCAATGCCACCATGAACATTGCTGTGGAGCGGACCCGTTGTTTGCTTTCGCTGAAACAAAACAAGTAGGCCAGGGGAATCGGCGTAAAGCAGAGCGTAACGGTGGGATGAGAGAGAATCGCCAGCGCATAACTCACCGCCGCTCCGGGGACAGACCACTTGGAGTGCCCAAGCAGGCCCTCGACCGATAACATTATCAAGGGCAACCACACAAACACCCAAAGCTCCGCCGATGCACCCCGGTAATAAACATCGATCGCCAAATGATACGGCGCAATTACATAAATAGCGGCGCCCAGCAGTGCAGCTCCAGGTTTGGTAATGGATCGCAACCACAGATACGCCGTAATTCCCGAGAAAACCTCGGCCAATGCCAGTGAGTATCCAGCGACCAACCAACCCTCGGGATCGCGCGCCGCCAGCAAGGGCCAGAACAGACCGGAGGCGTAGCTGGCCAGGGGTGGGTAGAAGAACCCGGAAGGTCCACCAAGACCGCCGTTGGTGTTGGTAAACCAACGCGGATACCAATCACCTTGCCAAAACTGGGTGGCGAACTGCTTCGCCCATACCGCATGAACTACGCCATCATGCGAACGATCGGGAGCGCCGTAGATCAGCACCGGCCAAGTCACCAGCAGGCTCAACCCAATCAGCATTGCCAGGTGAGCGATCAGTTCACCACGATCGCTGATCACCCTCAGACCAGGGCGGAAGAAGAGAAACCGCGGATTCTGTTGGTTGCCCATGGGTTGGGCGCTCCAGTTTCGCTGTACCTTCTGAAGG
The DNA here is from genome assembly GCA_963798185.1 of uncultured Acidobacteriaceae bacterium. Classification (GTDB taxonomy): domain Bacteria; phylum Acidobacteriota; class Terriglobia; order Terriglobales; family Acidobacteriaceae; genus Bog-257. Next base: position 42,245 of record CAWCSJ010000037.1, on the reverse strand, counting down.
TCGAGAATACTGGTTGGGGCTATCATACGGCCACTCACTTCGCTCAGGAAGGACAATGCCGGCTGGCCCCGGGTCGGCACCGGGTTGCTGTAGGTACTCGAACCGTCCAGTCGTATACTGGGCGTCGAGAATATCCGATGGCTTCTTCTTTAGCTCTTAAGCCTAAGCAAGTCGCGTCCGGTTCCTACAACCGGCCATTGGGCTGGGTGGAAAGCCACAAGTATCACTTACTATGCCTGGTTCTGGTCGTCGCCACCCTGGCGCTTTACTACCCAGTTCACCACTATCCGTTCTGCGAACTCGACGATACTATGTACGTAACCGGCGATGCTCACGTCCTCGCAGCTCTCAATTGGGCAACCGTCAAGTGGGCGTTCACCCATCCCTTTGCCGCCAATTACGATCCGCTGACTTTTATTTCGCACAGCCTGGATGTGCGGATGTTTCAGTTAGACGCCGGAGGACATCATGAAGTCAACGTCATCCTGCATGTGCTGAACGTGGTGCTGCTGTTCTGGGTGCTGAAACGAGCCACCGGTTTTACCGGGCGCAGCTTCATGGTGGCGGCGCTATTTGCTGTGCATCCCATCCAGGTTGAGAACGTGGCCTGGATTGCCGAGCGCAAGACCATACTCAGCACGGTGTTTTTCCTGCTGGCACTGGGGGCCTACCGTTGGTATGCGCGCAGGCCCAGACTGCGGCGCATGGCGGTCGTCGCTTTTCTCTATGGGTTGGGACTGCTGGCCAAGCCGCAGGTGATTACTCTGCCGTTTGTCCTGTTGCTGTGGGACTATTGGCCGCTGCGCCGCATGTTTCCCAAGGCGCCAGACTCCTCGACGGCTGGCGCCGAGGTCTTTCCCCAGCGGAGTTTCCCTGCGCTGATCAAAGAGAAGATCCCGCTGTTCGTAATCGCCGCGGTCGATGCCGTGCTGACCATGATGGCTCAACACGTAGTCGGTGCTCAGAAGTGGCCCTACACATTTCCCATTCGCTTAGAGAACGCCGTGCTTGCGTACGCTCAATATCATAGGAAAAGCGGTTTGGCCCGCAAATTTGGTTTTTGAGGCCCCGTATCGCGGCGACTCGATCCGATGGTGGGAGGTATTGACAGCATCGGTTGTCTTGCTGGCGATTAGCGGCTTGGTGGCCGCAGGACGGCGCCATCGCTACCTGGTGGTCGGATGGCTGTGGTTCCTGGGGACTCTAGTACCGATGATAGGTCTGGTCGTGCAACCGCACCTGGAGGCACTTGCCGATCGCTATGCTTATACATCCTTTCTCGGTTTGTTTCTGATGGTCTGCTGGGGGACAGGGGAGTGGGCGACCTACCGGCATGTTCCCCGATGGGTATTGGCGGCAACCTGTCTTGCGGTATTGACCGTCCTCTCGCTGATAACTCACCGCCAGATTGGATATTGGAGGGATAACGTTATCCTATGGGAACATACCCTGCAGGCCACTCCTCGCCGCAATTGGACGGCGGACCTGGGCATCGGCATCTCATACCAGTGGCAGGGACAACTGGACGAAGCTTTGCTGCATTTCTATCGTGCGGCGCAAGACCGGCCCGAGGAAGTCGACATCAACCTCGGTATAGCCCTGGTCGAACATCAACGTGGAAATCTCAGATTGGCCATTCCGTATTATCGAAAGGTATTGGCGGTTTCGCGGGACCCTCGTATCGTTACCCAGGCATGGACCAACCTGGGACATCTGTATAGCGACCTGGGCGATAGCGCTCGTGCCAGGGAATGTTATGAAGCGTTGCAGCCTCATCCAGCGCCTCCGCTTCCCGCGATCAACTGGCACGGGGCCTGGTGGCGCGACGTTGGTCCTTATATTCGAGCCCGCCTCCGTCAATGAAGCTCCGGACATACGTCGTGAGCAAAAATCGCCTTGATGGTAGGCCGACTCCAGGAGCTTTGCGCTTGCCGAAACTTCAAATGGCGGTCACACTAATGCTTCGCTCGTACGCTAAGCAAACATGACGACCCCTCATTTTTCTCCCATCGCATTTCTCTTTCCCGGACAAGGTTCTCAGGCAATGGGAATGGGGAAGGAACTCGCCGCTCTGTATCCGGTGGCGAAGGAGACATTCGACGAAGCCGACGACGCACTCGGCTATAAGCTTTCGCAACTCTGCTTCGAGGGTCCCGAAGACAAGCTTAAGATGACGGAAATCACCCAGCCCGCGATTCTGACCATGTCGGTCGCAGCGTGGCGCGTGCTTCAGTCCAAAGCGATCGCGCCTTCCTACGTCGCCGGACACAGTCTGGGGGAATATTCGGCGCACGTGGCTGCCGGTACGCTGTCGTTCGCAGATGCAGTGCGCACCGTCCGCAATCGCGGAAAGTATATGCAGGAGGCGGTGCCGGTTGGTGTAGGCGCGATGGCTGCCATCCTGGCGCTGTCGAGCGAGAAGGTGCAGCAGGTATGCGAGGAGGCAGCGCAGGGCGAAGTCTCGCAGGCAGCGAACCTGAACTCACCCGATCAGACCGTAATCTCCGGCCACAAAGCGGCCATCGAGCGCGCCACCGAACTGGCGAAGCACCGTGGAGCGAAGCGTGCCATCCTGCTGCCCGTCAGTGCTCCTTTCCATTGTGCGCTGATGCAGCCTGCCCAGGACCGACTCGCGGAGGACTTGCGTGCCCTCGCGTTTCACGCGCCCGAAATTCCCCTGATGTGCAACGTGGATGCGACCCTGGTCACGACCGCCGAGCAAGCGCGCGATGCGCTGATACGGCAGGTTACGGGAACGGTGTGGTGGGACAAATCCATGCGCGAGTTGGCGGCGCTCGGAGTGCATAACTTCGTAGAGGTCGGACCCGGCAAAGTGCTGTGCGGACTGATGCGTCAGATTGATCGTTCGCGCACTTGCGTGAACGTGGAAGACGAAGCCTCGCTGCAGAAGACGGTGACCCACTTCAGCGCCGCCTCGCCAAAGCCGGACTAACGTCGGTCATCTCGCAAACTGGGCCAGCGCCTACTCCGACGGCGGCAATTCGTCCCGACGCGGTGTGCGTATTTCCAGATCCCACTCAACGATCGTGCGTTTGAAGGCCTCGCGACCTACGCGCGTCTGCCGCTCACCACAGTTGTCGCAGCTTGCATGAAAGACGTGACGGTCGAGTTCGTCATCGGTCGGATCGTGATCGAACTTCTGAGTGATGACGCACGGGTAATTACATGACTGGCAGGGGATGTATGCGGCGACGATGAATGGACCTTTTTTCGCAGGCATGATGCCTTTCCGTAAAACGAAAATAGTTGTTGGCGTGATCAACCGCAACCCAAAGGCGGACCGGCGTCATTCAAAAAGGTGAAAATCCCAGTGTCTTGTCGTCGTTCTGCACCCAGATATGCGCCTTGTCGCTGACCCGGTCGTTGACGGTGACCACCACCACTACTCCGCTTGCCGTGGCAAACGGCGAACCACTATAACCCTTCGGCACCGCCGCTCCGTCAATGTGATGGCTCTTGATGATGCCCCATTCGCCGCCCGGTCCCCAATCCTTGAGAAAGTCGTTGTACGAATAACGCGAGTACTTGCCGGGATGTTGTTTCCACTCCGGATCGTGCATCCACACGCCGTAGGCCTTCTCATAACTTTGCTGCTGAAGTGCATCGAAGAACTGGTCCACCACCTGCTCTTCCGGCCAGAAGCGGAACATCCACCACAGGATACCGATCACGAGGACGCCGCCGATGATCGCCAAGATCAACAGACGCTTCTTGCGGGCGCGCGCCGGATCATAGGGCTGGGCTTCGAACAGGGTCATGGCGAATTACAGTTTACTCGTCGCCGCCGGATCCGGTGCAAGCGAGGGGTTGTGAACTCCTGAAGAATCTGCTTTTGTCTCTAGTTGGGCCAGGCAGACCCTCGCGGCGCCGGTGATGACAAATCTACGTAAGCGTAGACCTATTTAAGGGCCTGTAATTTCTGACTGGCAATCTGCGCAGCCGCGCTGGAGGGGCTTTCTTTCTGCATCTGCTGATACAGTTTGCGCGCCTGATCAGGCTGATTATCTTCCTCGTAAAGCGAAGCCAAAAGGAACTGAGCAGTGCCCTTGCCGACCGAAAGGGTCGGATGATCAGAAAGCTGTTTGTAGATTTCGATGGCCTGGGGATCGCGGTTGGTGTCGTGATAGATGGAAGCTAGCGCTAGCTTTCCCAGGCTGGCGATCTCTTTGTAACGGCTGTCCGCCACTTCTTTAAGCGCCTTCTCGGCGCCGGAATTGTCGCCCAGCTCATGCAAAGTTATGCCAGCAAAATAGCGGGCCACTCGTCCTGATTGCGTGAACGAGTACTTATCTGCAATATGAGTGAATTCGGCATTGCTGACCTTGGCGCGTTCCTGGAGGGAGCCAAAGCTCAACATTTCCGGGGTTGCGGGCGTGCCAGCCGGCCGGATCGGAGCGTCGTATTTCTGCAAGGCCCCCGCCAATTCACTGCTGGCCTGCCGATCGCGATAATTCACGTAGGCCCAGCCGCCAAGAATGACGGCGCAAAGTACTACGACGGCAACGATGACTGTCGTAACCTGGGAGCGATTCTCTACCGCCCAGGTGATGGTTTCGGTGGTCGACGTCCTGAATGAGTCCTGCTTAAGTTGGTGCCGAGTGTAACTGCGCACGAAAAGTCCTTATCTGGTGTGGTGTAAGGGTGGGAAAACGCTAGTTTAACAGGCAGGAGAATGCGTGGTCAAACCACGAAGGGTCAGAAGGCAGAGCAACTCGAAACCTTTTAGTAATCAAGTAGTACATTGCACGAAAGGGGTATTCGGCGAAGCCAGATTGTGATGTTGTAATGAATGTCACTGACAACTTAGTCTCTTGGTGAGATAATCCGCCCAGTTGTGAGCTAAAAAGGGAAATTCCCGCTTTAGGAGCTGACATGATTTCACTCTGGCCTTCCACGATTACCTCTTTGAACGATTCCCTTGCCCTACTAGACGATAGTGTAGAAAAACTTAAGGCTGCCCGTTCCGTTGACATCGCCGAAGTCACCGAGCAGCTTAAGTCGGCAGCTGAATCTGCTCGCAACCTGCGTGCGCTGGTTTTGTCGGAACTTCCCGACGCCGCATGGCAAAGCCGGCAGGAACTCGACGCACTCCTCGAGAAGATTGAGAAACGGGTGGAGGCGAGGCAGTTGGAGCAACTGCGCAACCGGCTTTTGGGTCTCGCCGCGGAATTGGAACGCGGCAGTATTACGCACCGTCGGGCCGTCCGTGTTACCCAACTGAATCAGCTGAAAAATGAGGCAATCACCGAATTACGCGCCCAAGCCGGGTTGAAGACCCCACAACCTCTCCCCGGCCCTGATTCCGACGAATGGCTCGAGTGGGCGTGCTGCCTGAAGGAGCCCGAGGATACCGAATCGCTTCAGACTCTTCGGAACGGATTTGCGCACCTCGATGAGTTTGTTGCCAATTTGGAGCCCGACATGTGGGCAGTCAAAACCGAAACTCCGGTTTAGGAGCTTGACATGAATTCAATCTGGCCACCCGAGCTTGCGTCTCTGGATGACGCTCTGGCTCTCCCTTGTGAAACCCTGGGAAAACTTGATGCTGCTGTACCAATCGACGTCGCTAAAGTCGTCGAGCACCTGAGGACGGCTGCCGACTCTGCTCAACTGGTGCGCGAGTTGGTCGCCTCGGAACTGCCGGAAGCCACCTGGCAGACCCGAACGCAACTTGACGCGCACATTGAGACGATACGGAAAATTGTCGACGCACGTAATGTCGCGAAGACGCGCACACGACTGGTGGCTCTCGCCGCCGAGTTGGAGCGCGGTAGCATTGTGCACCGGCGCGCACTCCGGGTAACGGAACTGAATCAACTCCGCGACCAGGCGGTCAGCACACTACGGTCCCAAGCCGAAGCGGAGGCAGCACCACCATCTCTGCCGGGCCCTGAAGCCGACCAATGGATCGAATGGGCCTGCGGTTTGAAGGAGCCCGAAGATACTGAATCGCTAGAGGCTCTGCGCCACGGATTTGCCCAACTCGATGATTTTGTGGCCAATCTCGAGCCCGGCATGTGGTCGGTGCCTGATCCCGCATTGCAGAACGAAGCCGAGCTGAGGGCACTCCTGGAGGAGGAAGCCCGGAAGAACTTGCGTTTACGTCTTTCGGATCTCGCCACTGAGTTGGAGCGCGGCAGTATTGTGCACCATCGCGCATCTCGCGTAAGTCAACTTAATCAACTTCGTGACCAGGCGGTCCAGGAATTACGGTCCCAGGCCGAGGGAACGGGAAACCCTCCAACTCTGCCCGGTCCTGAACCAGACCAGTGGGTCGCGTGGGCGTGCGCCTTGAAAGAGCCTGAAGACGCTGAATCTCTTCAGACCCTTCGGGATGGATTTGCCCAGCTCGACGATTTTGTTGCAAGTCTAGAACCCGACATGTGGAAGGCCGGGGGCGGCTCCCCGACTCCCGAAATCGTTCCGGAAGTTCTGCCGCAAGTTGATAAAACTCCTGGAAACGGGCAGCCAAAACAAACGCCGCCAGATCGAAACGGCTTTGAGGAAACTATCCTGTCCTCGGGACCTCTGCCCATCAAATTGAAGACAGGTAAGTCGTCCGGGCGAGGCCACAAGTGGCGCGCTTCGAACGCCCTTAATCAGCCTTCTACGCAAGGGTTTAGGTCGGCTACTCTGGCGCCGGAGGAACCTGTTCCTGCGGCGGCGGTTCCACACGAGGTGCCAATCCAGAAAGACGCTGTCGTGCCCAGCATGAAGGGCCTCGTGGCCGAGCCGGTCGGCCGCCTGAAGCAGGTCGTCGAGCCTGCGGTCACCAAGGAAGCATTCCGCGAGACGAGCCCCGCATTAGTGACAAGTTCGCACCCTGAGCCTCATTTCAAGTCTGAGGTTTTCCGCGGAACCGACCATCCGGCCAAGAGTGACGACTTCAAGACTCGCATGACAGAGCTTTGGGAGCGGAACCCGCGGCTGCTGATAGGCGTCGCGGCGTTGGTGCTGCTTCTGGTGATTGGAATCTTCTGGTGGAGGTCGCGCAGGAACCAGGCCCTCCAGGCTGCAGCTAAAGCCAACGAGAGCCAGGCTGCCGCTGTCGTGCCACCGCCTGCGGACTCCAGTCAGTATCAGTCCGCATTGCCCATCGATGTGAATAAGCAGGCGGCCGACAAGAAGGCGAAAGACCAGGCCGCTGCGGCTGCTGCTGCTAAGACGCCTGCTCCTGGTACGCCCGCCCAACCGGCAGGCAAGCCCGACGCGGGAGTTTTGCAACCACCTTTGGCGGTCGCAAAGAATGCCCCCAAGACCCAGGAAGTTGCCTCTAACGCGCCAGAAACGGCGCCCGATCTCGGCAGCTTGCCCCGTAATGGTAGCGTTCCGACCACCCTGATCAATGGCATCTCCGTAGCGCAGCCCAAGCTGGCACAGAAGATCACGGTTTCCTCAGGAGTGGCACAAGGCCTGCTGGTTCATCAGGTCACGCCGAAGTACCCCCCACAAGCGCGGCAGGCCAGGGTTCAGGGAACAGTGGTCTTACAGGCTTTAATTGGGAAGGACGGAAGCGTGCGAAATCTGCACGCCGTAAGCGGCCCTCCACTTCTGACCCAAGCGGCTGTGGACGCGGTGAAACAGTGGCGCTACAAGCCCTATTACCTGGATGGGCAACCAGTCGAAGCGGAGACCCAGATTAATGTGAAGTTCACGCCGTAGGCAGGCTGCTGATAAAATTCGGCTGCACGCGTTTTGAAGGGGCGCATCTTTCCGGTGCGCCCCTTCATCCATCTACGCATTGCAAGAATAGAAAGAAGCTTGGGTCTGAACACCCGCTACACCGAATGCCCAACCCCATTCGCATCATCGGCGCCGGACTTGCCGGCTCGGAAGCAGCGTGGCAATGTGCTCGCCGCGGCCTCGCCGTGGAACTGTTTGAGATGCGGCCGGTGCGCTCGACGCCCGCGCACCAGAGCGCAAACTTCGCCGAGTTGGTGTGCTCCAACTCGCTCAAATCCGACACCGGGAATACCGCACCCTGGCTTCTGAAGGAGGAGATGCGGCGCGCCGGTTCGCTGCTGATGGACATCGCGCGACAGACCGCTGTCCCTGCCGGACATGCGCTGGCGGTGGACCGCGATAAATTTTCCCAAGCGGTGACGGCCGCAATCGAAAGCGAACCGCTGATCCGTATTGTGCGCGAAGAAGTGATGGCCATCGATGAGGAAGATGCAATCACGATTGTGGCAACCGGACCTCTTACCTCGGATGCCCTGACCAGTGAAATCCTCCGGTTGAGCGGGAGCGAGCAGCTGTATTTCTACGATTCCATCAGCCCCATCGTTGAAGCCGATTCCATCGACATGTCGCGCGTGTACATGGCGGCGCGCTACGACAAGGGCACCGCCGACTACATCAACTGTCCGATGACGAAAGCAGAGTACGACCAGTTCCTCGATGCGCTGTTGGAAGCGCACTCGGTTGACGCCAAGGACTGGGAGAAGCTGAATTACTTTGAAAGCTGTCTGCCGATTGAGGAGATTGCGCGCCGCGGTCGCGACACCCTGCGTTTCGGACCGATGAAACCAGTGGGCCTGCGCGATCCGCGCACCGGCTACACTCCTTACGCCGTGGTGCAGTTGCGCCAGGAAAATCTGCGCGCCGACTCGTACAATCTGGTCGGCTTCCAGAACCACCTCAAGTTTGGCGAGCAGGCGCGCATCCTGCGGCTCATCCCCGGCCTGGAGAACGCGAAGTTCCTGCGCTACGGGCAGATTCATCGCAACACTTACATCAACAGCCCCACGCTGCTACACGAAACCTTGCAGATGAAGCAGCATCGCAACGTGCTGTTTGCCGGGCAGATCTCCGGCGTTGAGGGCTATGTCGAGTCAATCGCAACCGGGATGCTCGCCGGCATCCACGCCAGCGCACTGGTTCGGGACGCGGAGCCCGTCGCTCCTCCGCGGGCCACCGCCTTCGGAGCACTGGTGAACTACATCTGTCACGCCGAGGCCAAACACTTCCAGCCGGCCAACATCACCTTTGACTTGCTGATGCCGCTTGACGAAGCCACGCGCCGTCGCATCCGGGACAAGAAGCAGCGTCACGCCATGGTCTGCGAAAGGGCGTTGGCAGAATTACAAGACTGGCTGAAGACTTGCGGCGTTAAAACGCCCAATGCAGCCGAAATTTTCTCCTAAGTTGTGCTTGCGGACAGGGCTATTTTGCAGGTCTCGCGAATAGGCCGGAAAATTAAATGGGCCCGCTGCCAAGGAGCGGTGACATTTCCTTGGCCTCGGGCCCATTCGATCCTGAAATGGATCGGAGGTGATGTATCTATGCTACCCCCAACTGTGGAAATGTCAAGGAGAAACAAGGCGCAAGCGCAATTTTCCCGTGCTCGTGAACAATTTACAAGCGACTTCAAATATCTGAAAATAGTGATGTTTCGTACCGTAACTATCCTGCTGGATGACCACCACTCTATTGCATGACGAAGCCGATAGCTGAGGTACAGGCGCCGAGGCAAATTGCGAAGCTGCTAAACTAACTTTGCCACGATTTTTCGATCAGGCCGGGATGGCGGAACTGGCAGACGCAGCGGACTCAAAATCCGCCAGAGTGAAAGCTCTATGGGGGTTCGACTCCCCCTCCCGGCACCAGACTTAAACCCTTTTGGATCATTCGGTTTGTGGCGATGGCTTGCGCCGGCGGAACGATCAACCCCACTTGCGGAACGTCATTCTTAGTCAAGGAATGCTGCAGATATTCTGCTAGAGGAGACGCGGCGGACTTTCTAGGTTGAATCGGAAGCGCGCCGGATTCGCACTTCGCTAGTCGCGAACTACGCCTGCATAAAGGACCTCTGGCTTCCTTGGAGCATAAACAGAGTCTCCTTCTTTAAGGCCGCGGGTAGCGACCGAAACTTGGGAACCTCTCACGTTATGCCTTAAATGGAAGGACTGTTACCAGGGACGCTTCGCTAGCGGCGTTCGCCCAAACTTTCAGCGAAGCACTTACCGAGATGCACAATGAATCGCAGAGACTTGCATCTCCATATTCTTAGAATACCAGTCCGAAAGCCCTGTGTGGGGGAAGAATAATTAATTTTGATACTCCAATACCCCGAACCTGCCAAAGAAAAACGTAACTATGTGATTGCCGAATCATAGGAGAACCAAGCCTTATTGGGATCTAGCGTTTTCGTGGCCTTCGCCCGCACCCCACCTTTCACCCGCTCCCGCGGATAGTCGCCGGCATGCAAAAGAAGCGGGCATAGGTAGGTGGCGGAGATTCTCAAAGGAGATACAGATAAGGCGGCACGCTGTGAATGTGAAGTTCAGCGCGGCGGGAAACACGGCTGGGGCTTGCTAGAATCCGAGGTGGATGGACAAAACACCAGTAGCTGAAGACAAAGCGAAGAGCAAGCAAGGAAACGCGCCCCGGAAGCATCATTACGTCCCTGTCTTTTACCAGCGGAAATTCACGAATGAGAATGGCCGGCTGTGGGTGTATGACAGGCGGTTGCATACTTACAAAGGACTGCATCCCGACGTGGTCTGCTTTAAGAAAGACCTGTACTCAGTTCGACCCGAGGGCAAGGCGGTGGACACGCAGATAGAAACGAAGGTCATGTCAGTTGTCGATGGGCTTGGCGCGGCGGCAATTGAGAGGCTGGAGGCTAGGAAGGGGCTTGACCCGAGTTTCTTTGACGCATTCACATTCTTCGCCGGACTTCAGCATCAGCGGTTGCCGTCTGTAGACAGAGATACGCGGCTTATATACGCGAGGGCCATGGAAGAATTCGCAAGGGTCAGCTTCGCGAATGTTGAGCGAGCTAAAGCCGTCATGGATAAGTATCTGAAGGAAACAGGCGAACAGACCACAGTTACACCGGAATCAATGGTGAAAGCGATACAAGGAAAGGAGCTGGAGTTCGTAGCGACGGAGCAGGCGTTCCTTTCAAACATGCTCCACATGGCCGAGACGATCAGTAACGTTCTCGGACACCTCGACATGGAAATCCTCGTGTCGCCTGACGATAGCGGCTTCATCATCTGCGATGCGCCTTTTACGCTTGTGCCGCCCAAAGATAACCAACAGGTGGGCTTTGTGATACCTGGCGTCGTGAAGTATTTTCCTATCAGCCGCAGCATGTGCTTCAGGGCGGGCGACCGGGGCACGGTTAGAAGATACAGGGACGTGGATAGGGAGACGGTGCGTATCATCAATCACAACACAGCGGCCAATTCCGAGCGCTTCATTATGGGACCGCACAGAAAACAGCTTGAGGCGGTAGTGACGCGAAGCGCGAGCGAGGACGCCGAGAACATCCCGAGATTTGTTGTGGAGACCGTGCAGTCAGATAACGACGGGTCATTACAGAAGATAAGCTCGCGACCGCGCCGGTATTCCTATGCTAAGAATGGTTCTAATACTGCTCCCTAGCTCAAACGGGGATTTCAGGGCGGCGTTCCGCTTGTCACGCGACCGGGGTCAAGGTGGCTGGCGCGGGTTCTTTTCTTCTTGCGGATCATCCGGGCGATCTAGCGCTCGTGCGCCGCGCCTGCCAATGGGAGCTGACCGCCGCCTTCCTCGCTGCGCAAACCGAAGGCGACCCAAGTTTTGGCGGATAAGGCGGGCATGGCAGGATGAGGGGGTTTCCCTTAACTGTAGCAAACGCCGGCGTTTATACAAATGTGATGTGTTATCTTCTACCCGACGGGAGCACGCAGATGAGAGAGAAACTCAAGAAGGTCTGGCATGACCCAGTTTGGAGTAAGGTGATTGCGACTGGGATCGCCGGTGGAATCGTGGCGTTGTGGGCTATTTCCAGTGGTTCAGGATCAAGATTCTGGGGACTTGTGGTTCCATTGTGGCTCGTCGTTGTGATCTCGGTGGGGGCGTTCATCGTCTCTATCCTGATCCTTTCGAAACTCTTGCGAGCGACATATGGATTCGAGCCACAACTAAAGTTGATGGGCGTGCGTGTTACCGACCCAAATCCAAACCAGGCACTAAGCTTTCCCGTGAAATGTTATTTTCAATTCCGCAACGACTCCCCTGGATGTATAGACGTGAGCGTTTCGGATTATATGGCACAAGCTGTGACCCTGAAAAGCTTACCTATGGGAGTGCTTCAGGTACAGTATCATCAACAATGGCTTCCTGGGGATCAAGGGATGCCTCGGGTAGCAGCCTCAGTGATCACCTGAAAAGCGGCCATACATGATCAGTTCAAAACCGGCCATACTTTGGAGGCCGTCCACGACATAGGTTGTTCTATCCTGCCGCCTGCTGTGGAGGCAAGCCTGTTTTTGTGCGCCAACTGCGTGGGCCGCATTTCAGTACGTGGCCATGATGGAGCAAACGATCGAGCATGGCAGAGACCGCTGCGCTGTCGCCCAGCAGTTTCCCCCAGTCCTCGACAGGTCGATTCGAAGTAATGATTGTGCTGGCACGCTCATAGCGTCGCATGATGATCTCCAGGAGTTCCTCGGCAGCCGTGAGGGATAACTTCCGCATGCCCAAGTCATCGATGATCAGCAAGGGTACCGTGACCAGAGAGTCGATGTGCTGTTTGCGCGTACCGTCGATCGAGGCTTCGGCGAGTTCGTCAAGCAGGGTATGGGTCTCGCGGTAGAGCACACGATAGCCTTGTTGGATGGCGGCCTGGCCAATGGCTTGTGCCAGATGGCTTTTGCCGCTGCCGGGTGGGCCGACCAACAGTGAGTCTTCGTGACGGGCGATGAAGGCCGCGGTCGCCAGATCGAAAATCAGACTGCGATTCATCTTGGGATTGAAGGTGAAGTCGAAGTTATCGAGGTTTTTTTGCGGATCGCGAAACTGGGCTTGCTTTCGCCGACGTTCCAGCAAACGGTCGCCACGACGAATGAGTTCGTCGGAGACCAGGCAGGAGATCAGATCGATGGGCGCCATGGATTCGACCTGAGCCTGGTGCAGACGCATCTCGAGCACCGCCGCGATTCCACCCAGCCGCAGTTGTCGTAAAGCACGATTCAACTCGATGAGATTCATTCACTTTGCTCCTTGGTTTTGGTTTGGATCAGATCACGGTAGTGCACCAGTTCGCGGATCAAGGGATCGACCTGGCGCAAACTGAGCGGGGCTTGGGGACAACGCTCCAGGTAGCGACGCACGAAACGATATTCGTGCACGCCCATCTCGAGGGCGGCTGCACAAGCTTCATCGACGGCCGGGGCGCCGTATTTCTTGGCGAGGGAAAGAACGCCCAGGATGCGGCGCACGCCCACTTCGCCTTGCTGGCTATAGATAAGGTTGCACAGTGTACCGACCTGGGTGCCTACTCGGCCGGCGCGGCCGAGCAACTGCACCACCCGGAAGGGAGTGCGCTGGGGGTGGTCCGCGGGCTGAATGCGGTACCAGCCCCGTTTCTGGCGTACATGTTCGCGCAGGAGTAACCCGTTCTTGGGATCGAGGATACGAACGTAGAGCTCATCCCATTGGACTTTGACCCCGCGTCCAATCCAGCCTGGCGGTAGACCGTAATAGGCGGCTTCGACTTCGACACAACCATCCAGATGCACCACCCGTTCGCCGTACTGGTAATAGCGGAACGGTTCCACCGGCAGCGGGAGCAAGGTTGGTTTTTCTTCTGCGAACATGGCGGCCACTTGCCGTTTCGTGGTGCCGTGGATGCGCGTATCGGCCCAGTTCGTTTCCCAGCGATCCAGATAGGCTTGCCCTTCCTCCAAGCTCTCGAAGCGTTGTCCCTTGAGCGGCGTGTTTTTGGCGTGTCCGACGCTGCGCTCAACTTTTCCTTTTCGATCTGGATCCTGGATCCGGCAGGGCAGGGCGACCGCACCGTAATGAGCGAGCACGTCGCGATAGAGGGGATTGAGCGTGGCGTCGTAGACGTCGGGAACGAGTACGCCTTCGCGAAGATTGTCCAGCACCAGGATGCGCGGAGCTCCGCCTAATCGACGAAATGCCTTCTCGTGGAGCTCGGCCCAGATGCGCGTGCTGGAGCGGAAAACCAGCAGCCGTACTGCCTTGCGACTAAAGCCCAGCGTGAGCACGAACAAACGGGTGCGTCGATACTTGCCGCTCTTCGCTTCGCGTACCATCGGCCCGCTGCCGTAATCAACTTGACCCTCCTCTCCGGGAGCGGTGAGGATCACCGCCCGCGCTTGTGGTAGTTGGGCTCCACGCAACTTGTAAGCGAAGCGCCTAACGCTTTGATAGCCACCCTGGAATCCGTGGTCGGAAACCAGATCCTGCCAGATTGCCCTGGCATTGCGATCCCGACTCAAACCTAACTCGATGATTTCCCGGTAGGGTTGACAGCTACTTGCCGAGCCCGCGCCTTTCGAGTTTTCTGGCTCCTGCCCGCTCAACCCCACGCCAAAGTCGGTGATCACCGCTATGGCCGGTTTTGAAGTTGCTCTTGCTTCCCCCTTCGTAGAAAGGTTTTCGGGGTTGGGGTTGGGGTTGGGGTTGAGGTTAGAGTTGAGGTTAGAGTTGGGGTGACCGCCAGACTCCGGAATGGCCGCTTTTGCTGCCTCCGAGCCGGTGATCACTTGTATGGCCGGTTTTGCCTTACCTTCGCGTTTCCATCTTCCCGGCGGCCATATTTCCACACCTGCGCCTCGCAGATAGGCGCTGATGGTCTCTCGCCGCACTCGCGTGGCCTCTTGGATCTTTCGCAGAGACCATCCCAGTCGTCCCAACGCTATGATTTGCTGTTTCTTCTCGTCCTTCAAGACATTCGCCATGTTGCGAGAGGCTACTTACCCTCCCGCTGTTGTCAATGTCCTGGACGTTTCTTCTGAAAGTATGGCCGCTTTTCAGGTGTTCATGTATGGCCGCTTTTGGGTGTTCACTGAGGGCAGTCCTCCCGCAACAATTATTTCAAGGTTGGGTGGGACCGGACGAGGACAAATTTAATAGCTCGCAGGCAAGAACGCTACTTGGAAAACTTGGCACACTGGAATTGTCCGTGAACGGAAAACTGCTTCGCTATCAGCTGTAATTGTTTGATAGCTGTGTCAATTGTTCCTAGTGTTCCTTTCGTCTGTGTCACGGCAATGTTTGATGAAGTCGTCGATGATATGTAGGTCTTTGTAATCGCAGATGAGTTCGATCCGGGCTTTGAGCTTGTGAAGATACTCAATTTGTGGCGAGTCTGTGCCTTCATGCAAAGCCTTCTCAAGCTCTTTCTGACTCACTGCCGGGCCGAATTTTATGGTGTAGCGTTCGATCATTAAAGTTATTATTTTTGCCCTCCGACTTTCCAGTTTTGGTTAATGAAAACACCCAATTTAGCGATGGACTCGTCCAACACCTTTGCGAGATCCGACAATCCGTCAACCTCCTCCCCAATGAACATTGGAACGAAAGAGTTTTCGAACCATCGTTGAGTCACGCGATCAATTTCCTTGCGCATTTTTAAAAGTTGGTCTGCGTTAGGAATCGACGGCATTTGGCTCTCCAAACATGTGGCTTCGGAAGTAAGGAGATTTTCCCCCATCCATTCCGCAAGCTCTGGAGAGTAAACGCGAACGGTGGCTATATCAATATTGTTAAGTGCGGTCAGTGCACGTTCGAGCGCCTTGTACCAACGATTGCGAATCTCGTCTGAAGCCGTGCTCAGTGTTGGACAACGCTTTTCGTCTCGCCACGTTTCGGTCGCAAGTTTGAACTTGTACAGCGACTCGTGTAGCTCTATTAGAGGATCTGGAGTGATTCCATGCTTCACCTGACGAGTCTTCTTGTACTCGTTGGCGGCTTCAAGGAAGACTTTCCCAAGATCGATGAGAGTCGTCAGCTCGATCATCGCGGGAGTGTACCACGTTGCTGAGACCGGGAGCCCCTTATACCCGACGGAGGGGGCGGTTGCGGAGCTGGATAGAAATGTCCGTCCGGAGCGGTTCCGCCAATTTGTGACTCCAGGGTCGTTGCCGATTGCCCGTCCCGATCTTGTTATTTATTCCTCTGATGCCGGCTCTTCGGGAGCTTCTGGCTCTGCGGCCGTTTCCGGCTGTTCTACCGGCGTCGCCGGCGTTTCCGGTGCCGCTGCTGCCTCGTTTTCTGGGAGGCCGTTCGCGTTGTTTGTTGGATCGGATGTGTTGCAACTTTCAGGGTTGCTGGCTGGTGACGTGAAAGAATCGCGAAATGATAACCCGACCCGCGATCTTCAAATGGCGGCAGACCGAACCCAGCCTCATACTTTGTGCGGTCCGGTGGTATCTTCGCTATTCTCTTTCGCTGCGCGATGTTGAGGAGCTGCTGGAGGAGCGTGGTCTCAATGTCGATCACACAACGGTCTGGCGCTGGGTGCAATATTACGGCCCTGAGTTGGAGCAGCGACTGCGACAGCATCTCAAGCCGACAAACAAGTCTTGGCGAGTGGACGAAACCTACGTCCGCGTGAAGGGTCGCTGGTGCTACTTGTATCGGGCCATCGATTCCAAGGGAGCCACCATCGATTTCCTGCTGTCAGCGTTTCGCGACGCCGATGCTGCCAAGCGGCTGTTTCGCAAGGCACTCAGCGATCGATCCCATCCTCAACCTCGAGTGATCAACACCGACCTGGCACCGATTTACAGCTCCGCGATCCCTGGCAGTAAGAAGGAAGGGACGCTGCGCAACCGCTGTCGACACCGACCTGTGCAGTACTTGAACAACATTCTCGAACAGGATCATCGAGCCATCAAACGTCGAGTGAACGCCAAGCAGGGATTCCGAGAATTTCAGGCGGCTCGGCGAACGATTCAAGGCTACGAAGCAGTCCACATGATCCGGAAGGGGCAAGTTCGATGGGTGGCAGGAGATGATCTTCTTCGGCAGATTCAGTTCATCGACAACCTTTTCGATTTGGCAGCCTAAGAACGCACGACAGACGCTCGGCGACAAACTTGTCTGCATTTGAAACTTGCAACACTTCCGTTCGTCAATTACACCTTGCGCCAGCAGGATGCCGTATCCGCCCGGCCGCATACCCAGTTGCTCGCGACGTTCGATGTGGGCAGTCGGAGCGCTGGCAGGATTAGCAATGGCAGCATGCGCCAATTTTTCGCGGCGAAAGCCGGAACCCGGATCGCGTACGTAGAACACCAGCGTGCGCTGCGTGCGCACGGCTGAAACTTCTACCACCTTGTGCTCGCTAAACGCCGCACCATGTTCCATGGCATTCAGCAGGATCTCGCGAAAAGCCAGCATGAGATCGTCGCGAGCGGCTTCGGGCAGCTGTGAGTGCAGCTCGCTAAGAAACGTCACCACTCGCTCGGCCGTGAGCATGCGGCAATTGGCGCGCAGTGAAACCCACTGTGGCTGTCCCGACAAAACTTCAATGTCGATTCGCCAGTCGGACTCTACGGCGGCCTGGCACGCAAACTGGGCGATTTGTGTCGCATCGAATGGTGCGCTTAGACAGACGAAGACTCGGGCGCGCAACGCGGCAATAACTTCCATAGGCGTCGTGGACGGCGCCAGCAAGATGGCTTTTACGCCAGGACGAACCTCGCGTAGCTCCTCCATAAGCGCTAGGTCTTCCTCGATAGTCGTGTCCGGGTCAGTGATGAGCACGTCGAACGACTGGCGACGCAAGCGGCGGATAGCGCCGGCATCGCCGTCGACCTGTTCGCATTCGCATTGGCTAGCTGCGAGAGCCTGCGCGATGGAGCGGATGGTGTCCGATGGTTTGCCGACGAGAAGAGCGCTGCTCATGGAAATGCCCCTGCAGGAAATGATAACGACAGAATGACAGGATGCAAAGGAAGTCGCCGTGCCGGCTCAAAAGCCGGTGTCCGGTGACGGACAAGTCAGACTGGGGCTCCGATCCTGATGCCTCTACTTATCGATGGCCGCGGGCAACGGAATTCATCGCGAGCTAGTTGTGCTCAGCGCTCTTCCGGAGACCAACTGGAACTCGTTCACTCCTCATAAGTCTAGTTGGGGGAAGTTAGCCGGATCCTCGTAGCTGAGCCTGTGGCTGCACGACCGAGAACTGTTGAAGAGTTGCTATGGCCAAACGGCTGGGATAGAGCATAACGGACTGATACACCCCAATCCAGTCGCGCACTGAAAGAGGCCAGCCGAGGCAGGTTAAGCCCTCGAGCCAGCGTTGCAGCAGGCGTTGCAGCAGTACGAATTCAATCCTGTCGCTCGGACCTGCAATGTCATGCAGAATGCCGTCCAGTGTAAACAGCACCTTACGCAGCATGATCAGTTGATTGGGCAGGCGAACGCCTTGCCACGCGATTCTTTCCAACAGCTCCACGACATCTACCGCCCTCGGTATCCAGACTAGCGGCTGTTCACTAAAGAAGTCGGTTACCTGTTTCTGGATTACCCGCGCTTTGTCGGCGCCGCGCTTTTTTCCTCCTATGCTGAGGGAGTGGATGGCGCTGCAAACGCCCGCTGAATCGCGCAGGAGGACCATCAAGAACAGTAAAGCGAACCGCCGTCGGTGCTCCTCGCTCACATGGCCGGTAAGGGCCCAATCGAGAAGCGTTAGGATCCTAGTCCGCTTGTTGTAGAGAAGATTGCCGGCATGCGGATCTGCATGGAACATGCCATTCGTCCCGGGCGTAAGCAGCGGAACGGCAATCACTGAGTCGATGAGCTGCTCAGCAGTGAGTCGCCGTTGCCAGCTCGGCATGCTGGTCACGGCCTTCGTGATCTTCTGCCCATGTTCCTCCGTCATGGCAGTTATCGTGTCCGTACACAAGGGCAGAATGACGCGGGGTATGTGGATGGACGCCAGTGAGCTGTAAGCGCGCGAGGCCTTCTGCAGGTTTGCCTGCTCGCGAACGAATTCCACTTCGTGCTGCAGCACGCGACGGACGTCGTCAAACGTTTCCGAGAGAACGTGCTCAGCGAAGCCATATTCCTGGTGCTTCGAGCCAAGGTGTGCCGCCAGGCGTGCAAGCAGGTTCATGTCCTCGGCAAAATACGCCGAAATATAAGGCTTCATCACCTTAAACACACCGTGCTCCCGCTGCCGCCGTTCCGGGTTGTACCAGGTAAATCGAACTACCGCGCTAACGCTCGCTTCCGAGAAGATTTTGTCTTTAATATTGACTTTGTACTGCTCGATCATCGGGCCTAAGTTCTGCACGATGATGGCCCGGATCTCCTCGACCGTTACATCGCATATCCCGTTTTCCAGTTGTGTGAGTGCTCGTCGTAAACGCGGATGTAGGTGGCGATTCCTGGCGATCACCTGCCCGAGCTTTTGCAATCCTGGTACTTTTGCGATCAACCGGAGAAGACGCTTCTCGGGCGTTGTATTCGCTGGAAGCTCGATCTGTTCGACTAGCTTAGGCGCGAGCCGCGGGGTCGAGAGATGCGAGCCAAAGTACAACATGGCTTCGCGCACCACCGGCCGCCACTCTGCATACCGCTCCGGGACCAGGTACTTAACAGATAGAGCCTCAACGATCCACTGGCTTGCCTCCTCTCGAAAGTTCTTCCCTTCCTCGCTGTCGAGGATCGTGGCCAGCGCACTCGTCCGGGCAACCGTGGGCAACTGCAAGAAAACTGCCACTCGTGGATCACTCAATGACTTGTGGATCAGGTGATCGAGCATAGAACACTTCCGGCCGTCGCGATTGTGGTGAGCGCTAGGCAGGGTCGAACCTTGGTTCATGCAAATAGCATCCCCCAGTTCGTATGCCTTTGTCAGTGATGAGGTGTGAAATAACGAAAGCAGGCGCTGGGGCCCTCACGATTGTCTCCTGCTGTTATGTCACGCCAGAGACACCCGCTGACAGACAAGGATCCTCGATCTATGGAGACCGGTGCGGAGGTCAAGCAAACTGACGTGGGCCGGGAAGGTGGCACGGAGGATCCTTTACCCAGTCAGCCCCGCGAAGGCGGCATTGACTTTCTCCTTCACGATTGGTTTTCGGGCAGCGGCGGCTTTCAGATAGCGCAAAGTCGACTCCATGTCGCTGTGTGCCAGCCAAGTCTGGACTGTTCGTATGTCGACACCGTTCTGCAACCAGTTGGTGGCCGCCGTCGCGCGGAACTTGTGCAAGTACCAGCGTCGGCAAACAGGATGTTGCTTGCACGACAGCCCCTTCCGCGTCGTGCAATGCCCGCAATTCAACCCGGCCTCGAGCGCAACCTGTTTCAGGTCTCTAAGCAGGTGTCCTTGGGGATCATTGTTGTCGTTAGGAAATGCAAAGTAGTTTTTCGAGTTCTGGGGCGGGGAATGGGAATTCGTTACTCGGGAAACAGCATTACCGAGCCGACTGCAGCTCAAGATCCCAGCCGATTTGCAGCAACAATTGGAGACGGCGCGAACAACTCACCACCGCTTTGGTCGGTATTCACAGGCACTTGATCAGATCCGCCTGTGCCTGGAACATCGGGCGGTCGAGAAAGCGGAGCTCGAGCGAATATGTTCCGGGCTACATCTTCCCGGTGACTTTGATGTCGCCCAAATCAGCTGGCGTGCGGATTATGACCCGTTCTTCTATCGCCAGCTCTTTCGTCGGGCGCGCAAGATTTATCTGTTTCGCGACGAATACATCTTCGACGTTGAGAAAGCTGTTGTCGTCGAAACCCCTCAGCTCGGTCATGCCACTTATGTTTTCGAAAACCTCGGATTATGGATAGCTTTCTCGCTCTCTACACGATGATCACGAAGGACGACATCCGCCGAAACCGCAACAATGCGGCCGAGCGTCTGGGCTACCTGGGACGGGTGATTCATGGTTCGAATCCCAGAGCTTGGCTGAAGGAGATTCGGCGGCGTATGGGGGAGGGAATCGACTTCACTTCGGTGGTTGGCGACTGAGCCACACATGTTCTGCCCGTCAGTCAGACAAAATGTGATTGGTAGAATTTTTCAGAGCTGCTGCGCCACCACTTTTGTTGTCTCTCCCACTTTCCAAACCACAATTAACAGCCCGCCTTTCGCCGATTTCGGACGAAATCGGCTGATAGAGAATCAGCATCCCGCGGCACTTTGCAGTGGTAACAATTGTGGTAACTTTCGGATTGAAGTTGACCCATGTTCGCGTATTGGGATAGGATGTCGCGCAGTGTCATCCGACGTTCCTCAACGCGGATAACCACCTACTACGAAAGGAGATTCCCTGAACACCAGTCTACGCCAGGGAACTCCGGAGAATCGTAGGCTAGTTGCCTCTGGATCAGCATATGGAGGTTCGAATCCTCCGGGGGCAGCCAATTTATTATCAAGCAATATCAAGCAGTTACCTCTCCGGGACTTCCCGCAAAAACGGCCTGTGCTAATGATTAGTGGTAACTTTTGCTTCGCGCACACCGTGGAACACGGTTGCACCTCGCTTGCAGAACAAACCTGTGTACCAATCCCGCACACTATCCCTGAATAGAACATTTCCATAATTTGAATCTCTCCTCGATTCCGACCCCGCTTTCTAACCTGCTGATAATAAGCCAAATACTTTCCCTTCTCCTGGCGTTCCGTGGACAATCACGTGCTCTATCCATTTTGTTCCCCAAGTGACCATCTTTAGGTAGCCCGCAGGGATTGTCGGGGGGATGACTCGGATAACCATCTGGCCGACCCCGAGCCCCTGCGGGCTTTGTTCTGCGACTGACGGTGCGGTAATGGTAGATCGTAAACTCGAAATAACACGCTCGGTAAGTTGGGTCGCCGTAGCGGGTCGTTGCTCCCACTGTCATCGGCTCTTCGATGTCCGATGCATATCCTTGGAGCATGCTGGCAAGGCGAGCCGCAGACTTGTGACAGATTTCCACAATCACAATTGTGGCGAGGATGCCAACCAGGCCGCTGTCTTCAGGCAGACTCCGCAAGTTAATTGATACAGTGGCACTCGGCTGGTGAAGAGGTTGCCCGCTCGCGTGGCGGCCAGTGCGACTTCGAAGGGCTGCTCTGCCTCTTCCATGAAGTTGCGGGCACGTTCCAAGACGGCGAACGCCTGTGGTCCGCAAAAACCTTTGCGAATCGAAATCTGCATGACTTCTGGTGCAGATTCCGGCTTTTTCCGTGCGATTGTTCCAAAGAACTCTGTTCGGCGTTCTTGCTTTGTGCGAAGCTGATCTCCCATGTTGTCGCTTCGAAGTGTTTGGGAGCGTAACTTCCGCCCCAGCCTTACTGCCCTCTGGGAACTACTGCGGGATGGACTGCAGTTCCTGAACGTCGTGGCCCGTTCCCGAACAGCCGTAGCAGCGGAAGTCCTGTTCTTGCGAAAGCAGCTGGCTTACTACCGGGATCACCAGATTCGGCCTCGCCGCCTGGCCGACGCGGCACGATTGTCGCTGGTACTCTGGTCCCGGCTTTTCGATTGGAAAGAAGCACTCATGGTCGTCACACCCGGTACCTTTATCCGCTGGCATCGCAGGGCTTTCAAACTGTACTGGCGCTGGAAGTCGCGGCGTGGTCGGCCACCGCTGCCCAAGGACATACGCCAGCTCATCGCCCGGATGGTAAGGGAGAACATAACCTGGGGAGAAGAGCGCGTTGCCGATGAACTCTTACTAAAGCTGGGCATTCTGGTTTCGCCGCGAACCGTTGGCAAGTACTGGCCCAAGCAGCTGGGCGGGAGCGGGCGCACCCGAATGTCTTCGCAGCACTGGAGAACCTTCGTCAAGAATCATGCGCAAGGCATCATCGCCTGTGACTTCCTGGTTGCGGTCACGGCCAGATTCCGGGTGCTCTATGTTTTCGTCATGATGGAGATAGGGAGTCGTCGTGTACTGCATTACAACGTGACCACGCATCCCACCGCAGAGTGGACGCTGCAGCAGCTGCGAGAAGCCATTCCCAGCGACAATCCTTACCAGTTCCTGATCCATGACCGCGATTCGATCTTCTCGCGGGACTTGGATGAGGAGCTCAAGAGTTCGTTTGGGCTCAGGGTATTGCGCACGCCGGTGCGTGCGCCGAAAGCGAACGCGTATTGCGAACGGCTGATCGGAACGGTACGGCGCGAATGCTTGGATTTCATGATTCCGCTGAACGAGCGGCATCTGCGTCGAAGCCTCCAATGCTGGATCAGGCACTATAACAAAGGACGTCCACATTCCAGTTTGGGGCCAGGGTTTCCTGAGAAAACGTCGGATAGACCGCGACGACGACCAACGACTCACAGGCACAAGCTTCCACGTGACTGCGAGATCAGAGTGATGGACGTTCTGGGCGGCTTACATCACGAATACTGGCTGGATGAGGTCGTCGCTTGAACGTGCAGATGTTTTTGCGGACCACAGGTGTCTCCGTCATGATTCAGCTTTTTCGCTCGCTAGGTTGTATCGAGGTCAAGGCTGTCCCTCCCTGCCGATTGTCCGACGGCTGCGACGCAAATCAACGCGGTTGCCACTTTTACCGCGCTCAGGCTGCAGCGCACATGCATAAACACAAGCGACGAGCGCTTCCGTAGATAAAAACGGGTGTTAATTAACTAATTGCTACTGTCTCGTTTTTCTCGCCTCTTTTTTTCAGCTCCACACGGATTGTGGCGACGGTAGTCAGCTATTTCAACTGGAGCCAGACAGGCACAATGCTGCTAGGTCAAGAGTGGGCCACAGCAGGAGTTGGCGATAAGGATGGAGAAGAGATGACGGCGACGAAGAGGAAGTGGAAGATGGTGATGACGCCTATTCAGAATGATGACGCTACACACCGGTGTTTAGAGCGTGCACTCCTCCACTCCGCAACAAAACACGCATCTTTCTTCATCGCACGTTTGTGTCTACCGTCGGCTGATCATCCAGCTAATGAACCCTCCGACGATGACACCCAGCGCGAACGTCACCACGGTTGCTTCGACGGGGTGGCGCTTTATCCGCTGAGTCGTATCATCCACGAGTTCTTCGGCGGCATCACTGCTCCGTTTTACGGCACGTTTTATAACGTCTACGCCGTCGTCGATCGCCTCTGCCATCGCAGATGTTGCGCGTGAAAGTTTGTGGATTGATTCCGCGACCTGAGCGTCCGCTTTTTCTAATATGTTCTCTGCCATAAAAACCTCGACGTCCTTCTCAGTACCTGAGCAGCAGTATACTTCTGTTTCCGATGCGGAGGCGATCGCCTCCTGCCATCTAAAACAGCTACGTCAAGGCTCTGGTTCGGCTTCATGACCCCCTCCTCAACAGGCGCCGCAGTTTGCCGAATCCATCATTTTCCCCTGAGCAGTTCTGCTCAGACGAACTTAGGTTCGAACACTAACCTAGGTTTGTGTGAAGCCTTGAGAGCACCCGCGAAAGAGGATCACCATGTTCAATTCAGGCTCATCGGTTCGCACCGGACGGAAGGCGTTGTTGGTGCTGGTGTTGGTCGTAACGGCCATCCTGGCGGGATGCAAATCGAAGCAAGAACAGGCGCTGGATCAGGCCAAGAAGCAGGCGGCTACAACCGGCCAGGCACAGCAGGTGGCTTCTGTAGACAAGAATGGCACCACGACGACGACAGTGGTGCAGCCGCCGGCGGCCGGGCAGACGGACGGGGCGATAACGACGACGGTAACACCGCCCGCGGCTGGAGAGCCCGTTCCCGCACCCTCGGAACCGACCGTCTCCGCAGTGCCGCAACCGGTCAGCGTGAGCATTCCGGCGGGCACAACGTTGACCATAAGGATCGATCAGCATATCAGCGTAAAAACCAGCCACGCGGGGGACACGTTTACCGGCGAGATCGTGGAGCCGGTGCTGGCCAGCGACAACAGTGTGCTGGTGCCGAAGGATGCGCCGGTGGGTGGCGTGGTGGATGTGTCGCATCGGCGGGGACACTTCAAAGGCAGATCGCTGCTGGAGCTGCGGTTGACCTCACTGACGCTGAATGGGACACAGTATCCGCTGATGACGCGGGACCTGAGGCGTAGCAAGAAGGGCAAGGGCAGACGTTCGACGGCCTTGATTGGCGGTGGGGCGGGGCTGGGCATGCTAGTGGGGGCGTGGCCAGAGGCGGCGTAGGGCTGGTGGTGGGAGGGTTGGTGGGTGGTGGCGCTGGAACCGCCGTCGCCGGATTGACCGGCAACCGGGATATCGAGATACCGGCGGAGTCGATTGTCCGCTTCAAGCTGGCGGACGATCTGGTGGTACAGCCGACGCAGTAGTGTGAACTGGCCCCAGCATCTCACGATTCAGGTAGCGCGATGCCATCCAGTTCACCCTGGCCATAGGTCTGCCTTGCCACCGGGTTCTCGGTTGCATGTTTGGTTGCATAGTCGCGTGCCGAACTGCTGTGCTCCGCAAGAATTCGATCCGACACTTTGGGCACCATGTAACATTGTTACATCCTATCCAGCCCAGACCAACTCCTGTTCTTTGTTGTCGCTGATTCGAAGGGAGTTCGAGGCGCGCTAAGTTTTGACGAGGGACAGATGTAATTGTCTAGTCAAGGTTAGGGGGCTCAAGACCCTGCGCGAGCAGCCTTGCGCATGGGTGAGTATGACGATCGCCGCGTGATGTAATCGTGATGCAGGAGACCTTGTAGACCCGTATTTTGCAGTGCAAAACCTAACAGTCAATTTCGGTTAAGTGGCTCTAAATCATTTATTTAGCTTGACTTACGGTTTAAGTGATTCGGTCTCAAAATCCGCCAGAGCGGAAGCTCTATGGGGGTTCAACTCCCCCTCCCGGCACCAGACTTAAACCCTTTTGGATCATTCGGTTTGTGGTCATGATTTGAATCGTCGAAATGCTCAACCCTCCCTGCAGGCCGGCATTCTCAGTCAGAAAATGAAGCAAATACTCAGCACGAGCTTGCGCGTCGGACTTTCCATGCCGAATCGGAAGCGCAGCGGATTCGCACTCCGCTACCCTTGAACTATACGTGCATGAAGGATCTCTGGCTTGCTCGAATTGTGCTGAAATGGTCAGTCTCGGCTGACAGGCAGGGCGTGTAATGCCCTATCTGTGCTATGATCCATAGGTGAAGAAAACCCGGAGGCTACGCAAGGTTGTGGACGAAACGACCCAAGTGCGTTGTGCTCTCGAAAAAGGTCTCATCCCCGAAGAGGTATGGCAGGACTCGCGCGGCACGGTCGCCAGGTACAACCTGGTTTTCATCAATCATGCTATTTGTGCCAGAGATAACGGCAGGGTGGTGGGCTACGACAACAGCCACGGTGATCATCATCGGCATTTCGCCGGCGCAAGAGAGAAATTTGCTTTTACCAGCTACCAGAAGCTGCTGGAACGATTTCTCAACGAAGTGCGGGAACTTCGGGAGAAGAAGGAGACGATATGAAGTTGAGAATCAATGCGGATGGATTTGAAGGCTACGCGAAGCGAGCCCTGGAGCGGGCGCGCAAGCTGGATCGACGGGAAGCGATCAAGCCGGCGATCACCATCACGTTCGAGGACCCACTCGCAATGGTCGAGGTCCTCACGGCGGAGCGTCTCCGGCTCGTGCAGAAAGTGCGGACAAAATCTTCGTCGATCACGGCGCTGGCGGCCGCGCTGAAGCGTGATCCCAAATCCGTGCGCCGAGACGTTCTGAAGTTAGAGCGAGCGGGAGTGGTTCGAACCCGCGAACAGATCAATCCCGGCCACGGACGCGTGAAAATCGTAGAACCAGTGGCCCGCGAATACCGCCTCACTGCGGTTCTTTAGCCTGGCAACCGCCAGTCCTTCGCCAGATTGCAATGCCAGCAACAACCGTCGAGGACGACGCGTTCATCCGCAACCAAGTCCGGAGGGGGCATCCTCACATCGTTTATATCGGCGGAGCAGGGTTGCTTTCGCGGTCTAGCGATCAACGGAACTCGTTTGGCCGGCACCGGTGTTTAGTCTCCGTGAATTATCAGCGGCAGATCTCCCACAACAGGACTTCCTGAGAGTTTGTCCGTCCACTTCAGCGGAATGGGCGTTATACGGCCAGATGAAAGGAAAGCATTCGTAAACACTGGCCGACTTCTTGGGAGTAATTTCACTTCATCTTTGTAGCGGGGTTCAATGTGATTCAGGACCAAGGGGCTTTGTCGCCAGTGGCCTGAGTAGCACGCAGCACTCTGTGTTCGCGCGCGCTAGATGATCCATCAGCGGCAACCCAGCCCAGGCTATTATTCTGAAATGTGACTGCAATGCCGGACACACACGCCAAGGCTCCGCTTCGGACGAGCTTCCTCCGATTCTTTATTCGGTGGATTGTCATCGGCGTGGTGCTCCTTTGGTCGCTTGCCGCGCTGATCCTTGTGGTCGCCCGGTGGATCGACCCCCCGACAACTGCGGTGCACATCCAGCGCCGTTTGCAGGCCTGGATTCACCACACGCCATACCGCGAACGCTACAAATTCATTCCGCTCAGCCAAATCTCGCCCGATCTCCAGCACGCTGTAATCGCCGCAGAGGACGCGCACTTCTACCAGCACCATGGGTTCGATTGGCACGAGATTCAAATCGCTGCCGAAGACGATTTGGAAGGTGAGCGCACTCGCGGAGCCTCCACCATTACACAGCAAGTCGTAAAGAACCTATTCTTCGGAACGGGCCGCTCTATCCTCCGCAAGGGCGCAGAGGTCACACTGGTACCGGTGGCCGAATTCGTACTCGGCAAACAGCGCATTTTGGAGATATACCTCAACGTGGTTGAATGGGGCCATGGTATTTATGGTGCAGAGTCGGCGTGTCGTTATTACGACGAAACCGCATCCCGGAATATCGGCCGGCAACAGGCGGCACGGCTCGCTGCAATTCTGCCGGCGCCCCTGAAGCGACGACCCGAGCGCATGAATAACTACAGCGCGATTATCCTTAAGCGGATGGACCAAATGGGTTGGTAATCGTGGCTAACCACTAGTGTCCGGTTAAGGATTCACTGGTTTCGTGTAAATCAATGCTGTACTGCAATTTAAGCATGTTGAGTCTCGTAATCGATTTGAACTGCAAAAGAGCAATCCGTTGGCCGGTGCCGTCACAATGGCGGCATCATGAACAGCGGACAATCTCTGTTTGCACAGTTGACCGATCATTTGCCCCGCCACGAGTTTCGCCAATGCGTCGCGCGTTACGCTGGCCATTACCGGGTGCGGAGTTTCTCCTGCTGGGACCAGTTTCTCTGCCTGGCCTTTGCCCAGTTGACCTTCCGCGAGAGTTTGCGCGACATCGTGGCTTGCCTGCGCTCGCAAGAGCGTCGACTGTACCACCTGGGAATTCGCGGCACGGTCTCGCGCAGCACCTTGGCCGATGCCAACGAATCCCGCGACTGGCGAATCTATGCGGATTTCGCTCACCTCCTCATCGCGCAAGCACGAGCGCTTTATGTTCACGAGGACTTGGGACTGGATCTGGCCAACACGGTGTATGCGCTGGATTCGACCATCATCGATTTGTGCATGACCCTGTTTCCCTGGGCGCGCTACAAGAGCAATCAGAACGCCCTGAAATTGCACACCCTGCTCGACCTGCGCGGCTCCATTCCTACGTTTGTGCGCGTGACTGCGGCCCACATCCACGATGTGAACATCCTCGATCTGCTCACTCCCGAAGCAGGCGCGTTTTACGTCATGGATCGCGGCTACCTGGATTTCCAACGGCTCTACCGCTGGAGCTTGGCGGGGGCGTTCTTCGTTACCCGGGCCCGCAAGAACTTCCGCTTCCGCCGACTGGTTTCGCACCCGGTGGACAAGAGCAGCGGGGTGCAGTGCGATCAAACCATCTCGCTGGTATGGTTCTATACTCGCAAGAGTTATCCCGCTCGGCTGCGCCGCATCCGTTACGGGGATGGCGTGCATGGCCGGCGGCTGATCTTCCTGACCAACAATTTTGCCCTGCCGGCGCTGACCATTGCCGAGTTGTACCGGCGCCGCTGGCAAATCGAGTTGTTCTTCAAGTGGATCAAACAGCATCTGCGAATCAAAGCTTTCTACGGCACTTCGGAAAATGCCGTCAAGACGCAAATCTGGATTGCAGTGTGCAGTTACCTGTTGGTCGCCATCGTGCGCAAGCGCCTCCATCTGCCCGTCAGCCTGTACACCATGCTGCAAATCCTGAGCGTCTCATTGTTCGAGAAAACGCCCATAAATCAAGCTTTTTTGCCCAACAACTTGCTTCCCCAAGGAGGCGAAAATCCTAACCAGTTGTGTTTACTCGACTTTTAACCGGACACTACTGGTGGCTAACCTCTTACCAATGCGGCGCCTTTTATTACTCTCGCCCTGGTTCTGATCGGATGGTAGCCGATTCGGTATCGCTTTAGTCTGCCGTGATCGCCAAGCCACCAGTGGTATATTCTGTGCATTCAGGTACCTAATGCTCGGCACGACAATCTCCCATTACAAGTTGCTTGACACCTTGGGCTCTGGCGGCATGGGCGTGGTATACCGGGCGGAAGACACGCGTCTGGGCCGTCAGGTGGCGCTCAAATGCCTGCCACCCGAAGTCGCCAGTGACCCGCAGATGGTGGAGCGGCTGTTGCGCGAGGCCCGGGCTGCGTCCGCTCTGAACCACCCGAATATCTGCACGATCCACGAAGTGGATGAAGCCGACGGGCTTCATTTCATCACCATGGAACTGCTCGAGGGCCGGACATTGCGTGACCGGATTGCCGACGGCCCATTCGCCACAGATGATCTGGTCCGCATCGCCATCGAGGTTGCCGATGCCCTCGATGCAGCGCACCAGAAAGGCATTGTTCATCGCGACATCAAGCCGGGAAATGTTTTCCTGACCAATCGTGGAGAGGCCAAGGTTCTGGATTTTGGGCTGGCGAAGCTGGAACCGGCGAAGCTCACCGTCGGTGCGGCCGGTCTCACGGCAACCGATACCGGCATGGCTGCTCTTCACTTGACCAGCCCGGGCCAGACGGTCGGGACTATCGCTTATATGTCTCCGGAGCAGGCGCGGGGGCAGGAGGTCGACGCCAGAACCGATCTGTTTTCCTTTGGTGTCGTGTTGTACGAGATGGCGAGTGGCCAGCCACCTTTTCGCGGTAGCACATCGGCACTCATCTTCGATGCGATCCTGAATCGCGCCCCTGTTCCACTTTCCCGCCTCCATGCAGTCCTGCCGCCGGCATTCGAGAACATAGTTGCCAAGCTCTTGGAGAAGGACCGCCGCTTGCGCTATCAGAACGCCTCTGATCTGGTGGTGGACCTGCGCCGCCTGCAGCGAGACGGCAGTCCCGCTAAGACGGCTTCCGCAATCGCTGCAAAGGCACGCAAAGTCGGCAAGACAATCGACTCGTTGGCGGTGCTGCCATTCGCGAATGCGACGGGTACTCCGGAATTCGATTACCTGGGAGATGCGATCGCGGAAGGCGTGATTGACGCGCTTTCTCATCTGCCCACGCTCCGCGTGGTGCCACGCGGCAAAGCGTTCCGCTACCGGGGCCGTGAGGACGACCCGCAGTCGGCCGGGCAGGAACTCGAAGTCCGCGCTGTCCTGAGCGGCCGCGTCACGTTGCGCGGCGGCGACCTGCTGTCCATCCGAGCGGAACTCATCGATGTAGCCAAGGATGCGCAGCTCTGGGGCGCACAGTTCAACACTAGTGCCAAAGAAGCACTGGAGGTCCAAGGGGAGATCGCCAGGCAGATTACCGAAAAACTCCAAGGTCCGTCGACAGGTGGGACCAAAGCGGCAAAAGCCACGCGCAAGGCGGCTGAAACGCCGGTGAACAAGGAAGCTTATCAACTATTCCTTCGTGGCACCCATCACGCGAACAAATGGACCCCGGAAGGACTGCAGCGTGGTATCGAGCTTTGCCGGCAGGCCATCGACGTTGATCCGATCTACGCTCCCGCCTATGCGGGCATGGCGATTTGCTATGCCGTCCTGACGGTCGTGGGCAGAGTGGATACGGCGCATGCATTTCGTCAGGCCAAGGCATGCGCCCGTCGGGCGCTTGAATTGGATGACACGCTCTCCGAAGCGCATGCAGCCTTGGCTGTCACTATGGCGTTCTCCGAGTTCAACCTGGCCGGAGCGATTCTTGAAGGAAAAAGAGCGCTTGAGCTGAATCCTGGTTCCGGCATAACACGCTACGCGTATGCCCAGGCGCTGGCCGCCAGCGGCCAGCTGGAGGAAGGTGTCGAACTGGCCAGGGAAGGTTGTGAGATTGATCCGCTGATGGCGCCCATCAACTACTGCTATGGCCTGCTTTTGTATTATCAACACCGGTGGGACGACGCAGAGGTACAGCTGCAACGCACCATGGATATCAGCCCGAACTTCTTTTTGGCACAGGCAATGCGCGGGGTTGTACTGGCCCGCTCGGGGCGTTTCTCCGAGGCGATGGCACGAGTCAACGAGTTCGTGAAAGCCTACCCCGAGCTTCTCTGGGAGCTCTTGCTGGGGTATGTGGCTGCTCTCGCCGGGGATCGCGATATGGCTGAGAGTGTTCTCGCCAGACGGGACTCTGCCGCGCCCGCGGCTGGCGCCTATTTCGCCGCTATCATTTATGGTGCGCTGGGTCAGCTCGATGAAGGTTTTGCGGAGCTCGAACGGGCCCGTGACCTTCGTTTTGGCATACTCGGAACGGCTGCCGTCAATCCCTCATTCGACCCCTTCCGATCCGACCCACGCTGGGTGCCATTCCTTCAAAGCATGAACTTCGGCCTATAGCGGACGGTTTCTTGACATCGGAAGCGGCCACGTGACAGCTCCCGCGGCGTCGGCAATTAGGAACTGATCGCGCCGCCGAGCTCAGTTGGTGGAAAATCGTCTTCGCATGAATTGAACCGTGTTGAGACTGAACCGCGAGCGCGATGGCTACTCTGCCCACCGCTCCTCTATCATGGGTCAATCGGAAGCCATCAGTTTATTGGTAACGGGAAACGTTAGGTCTCTATCGTTAGTCTCTATCGGGACTGCCCCGGCAGACGAGGCAGGATTGAAGCCGGTTTTTTTCGGCCGGGGCAGTTTCGATAGAGTCGTTTGAACTGAGCCGCCGGCGTTTGCGGCGGATGCGGTGATCTACCTATGGATTTTCAATAGCGTCGATTGGCTGATTGGGAGTGTTTTGGGCGCAAAGCCCGACCGACAGAGGAGTGGGAGTGGCTTTGGTGAGCAGAATGGCCTTCTGCCATGGGTAAGCAGGCGCCGTAGGGAGAGGACTTGAACAGCTTTTGGGCGGACGACGCCCTTGCATGTGCGAGCATGCCCTCGAGCGACCGGGGCAGAGACGTCGTGGACCCTGGATGTGCTATGAGCTGTCAACGTAGCACCTCTGTAGGGTAGGGAGAATCAGGTCTAACCGGGAGTAAAGTTGAGCAGTCGTCATCCGTTCGATGACCAGCATAGTGCCTGAGCAGGCGGGACAACGCGCCTGGTTCGTTGGTTCGGGGCGATCTGCGCAGGCAACTGCGCCGAGCAACTGGCGGCAGCGTGCGAGGGCAGTTTCCCGTCTTCGGTTTGCGAACAGGCCAAAGTGGCGGATGCGGACCAAGCCTTTGGGCAAAACGTGGACAAGAAAGCGGCGCAGGAACTCGTCTGCTGAAACTGTCATGACCCGGTTCTTGCCGCCATGGGCATAGTCTCGCCAGCGGAAGGAGACGCGATCGTTCTCGAAGGCCACGAGGCGATGGTTGGAAATGGCGACGCGATGGGTGTAGCGGGCCAGGTAGTTGAGAACCTGTTCGGTACCGCCGAAGGGTGGCTTGGCGTAGACGACCCAGTCCTTTTGGCCAAGTTGCCAGAGAAAGTTGCTGAAGGCGTCAGGTGAGGCAAGCTGCTGCAGTGAACCGTGGAACTGAAGTCTGTGTTGTTGGAATAGTTCACCGAGTTGCTGGCAGAACTTCTTACGGAACCTATGGCTGAGTGCCTTGACGGGCAGGAAGAACCGGGGCGACGAGTCTATCCATCGGGAACCATCGAGGGCCAAACCTCCGGCGGGAACGATGTAGTGTACGTGGGGATGAATCTGGAGGTTCTGTCCCCAGGTATGGAGCAGGCCGAGGAATCCGATGTCGGCTCCCAGGTGCTGTGGATCGCGAGCAAGTTCCAGCAGCGAAGCGGCACTGGTGCGGAAGAGGAGATCGTAGAGCAGCTGTTTGTTCTGGAGGATCAAAGAGCAGAGTTCGTGCGGCAGGGTGAAGACGATGTGGAAGTAAGGCACGGGCAACAGCTCAGCCGAACGCGCGGCCAACCACTTGGCGCGCGCGTTCCCCTGGCACTTGGGACAGTGCCGATTACGGCACGAGTTGAACGAGATGGCCTGATGGCCGCAGCGAGTGCACTTATCGAGATGACCGCCGAGTGCCGCGGTACGGCAGCGGACGATGGCATCGAGTACCTTGCGATGCACCCATGCGTAGTGCGACTTGTGCTTGTCCCAGAAGCTGTCGCCCGCTGCGCGGACGATGTCGGCCACCTCGAGGGTGGGCCGGCTCATCGCTTCCTCAGTCTCCTGGAGCGCTTCACCTCGTCCGGGCTGGACACTTCGATGGCTTCCAGCGGACTGGCAACCGCCTGCAGATGGCGGCGAGACAGATGCAGGTAGAGTGCAGTATCGCTGATCTTGGCATGGCCGAGCAGAACCTGGATGGTGCGCAGGTCGGCGCCGGCTTCCAGCATGTGGGTCGCGAAGCTGTGTCGAAGCAAATGCGGTGCGACGCGATTTCTGATGCCAGCGCGCTTACCAGCCTCGTTCACGGCCTTCCACACGACCTTCGCAGTGATGGGCACATCTGCCCGCCAGTTCTTCACCGTACCCGGAAACAGATAGGTCTCAGGTTTCATCCAGCGCCAATACTCGCGCAGGGTCTGCAACAGCTTCGGGGTCAACAGGACGTCGCGGTCACGGCCACCCTTTCCCTGGCGAACATGAATCACCATGCGTTGGCTGTCGATATCAGAGACCTTGAGGTGGCATAGTTCAGCCCGGCGCAGGCCGGTTGCATACAGCGTCATCAGCATGGTGCGGTGCATCAGGTTCTGGGCGGAAGCAATGAGCCGCGCTACCTCTTCCTGGCTCAGTACGGTGGGCATCCGCCTTTGACGCTTGGGAAACGGAATGTGATCGGGAAGGTACGGTCGCCTCAGCGTCTTGACGAAGAGAAATCGCAGAGCGGCAGTACGACCTTCGATCGTACCCGGTGAGAGTTTGCAATCGCGAAACAGATGGACCTGGTACTCGCGAATATGCTCTAGGCCGAGGCGGCCCGGTGAACGGTGGAAGTACTTCGCAAAATCCTCCACCGCGTGGATGTAGGCGCGGACGGTGTTCTGAGCGTAGTTGCGACGCTGGAGCTCGTCCAGCATCAACTGCCGAAGATGGGTCACAAAAGCCTCCTTGTGACTCACAACTTACACAAGCGACAATGCTCGGGCGAGCCACGCGGTAGCATCCGCCGCGCCGGAGGCTTAGTTCAAACGCGCCAGTGTTCAACGACTTCCAGTGGGGGACTTTCCACTTGGACGAAGAGTCGGCGTTCTGTCGTTGTGGATGCTAACCGTGTGCCAAGAGGGCGAGATGGGCGTTATACGGCCATCTCTAACAATGTTGCCCCTGTCAAGCACTTTTTGAGGCGCACTACGCCATCCGCTCTTAAGAGCGCGCCATTTCGCTCTCATTGAAAAATCACTGGCCATCATCAACCAAAGGCTCGCGTGTAATCTCTCAGGTGGAACTCAGTCCGACCCAACCATCTCTCCGGTCGCAACGTCGATCATGATTACTACTTCAGACTCCCCCGTGAAGAGGAGCGGGATGCCCAATCAAGTGGGCGGTGATTTACTTCACACCATGGACGTAGTCGGACTGTCCCGCGTGTCCTGATGGGCCGACGGCCCGCGAAATCTCATGAAAATTACTCCGAGTCGAGTGCAGAATAGGAACAGGCTCGGAGCGGCGAGATTGAGTTCGCAGTGGAGAAGTTGAGGCTGTCCACGTGTCTGATCCGGAGCGTGCGTGGTTGAGCGAATAATTGGGCGTTGTCTCTCCCCTCCTGTGGGAGCGGCGATAGCCTGTGACCCTGCTTAAGGAACTCGCAGCACGCTCTCCGCTCCCGCCAGGAGGAAACGTTATGTCTTACAGGATAGCGGGAATCGACGTGCATAAAAAGATGCTGGCTGTGGTCGTGGCCGACGTTGAAGTTCAAGGGGAGTACCAGTTTGAACGGATCCGATACGGTAGCAATCCGGAGACATCTGCGATTGCTGGCCGCATGGCTGATCGAGCACCAGGTCGAGGAAGTCGTGATGGAATCGACCGCACAATATTGGAAACCCGTCTGGGGAGCACTGGAACGGTACTGGAAACCGATCTGCCAAAAGCGAGAAGGCGCAGGCCCGATGTCGGGAACGCTCCATCTGGCGCAAGCACAATCGAATCGTGGACGGCGCGGACGCAAGAAGGATTTTCCCGACGCCGAACGTTTGGTAAAGCGGCTGGTGGCAGATGAGCTGATCCTAAGTTTTGTGCCCGATGCCGAACAGCGGCTATGGCGGGCGGTCACACGCCGAAAGTACCAGCTGACACGCAACAAAGTGCGGTTGCAGAACCAACTGGAGGCTCTACTGGAAGAAGCCCACATTAAGTTGTCCAGCTTGGTCTCGGATCTTCTGGGCGCCAGTGCACGACGCATGCTGAAGGCGACTCGCGGAGGGAGGAGACCGACCCGGCCGCTCTGGCCGCTGTTGGCCGATAAGAACTTGCGGGCCACGCAAGCACAGTTGTGCGATGCGCTCGGCGCCTGCACAGAGCTCAACCCGATCTACCGCCGGCTGCTGAAGATGTTCCTGGAGGAGTTGCAACTGATCGAGCAGCAGATCGGCCAACTCGACCAAGAGATGGCGACTCTGCTCAGCCCACACCAGGATGCGGTCGAGCGCCTGGCGGAGGTGCCCGGCCTGGGCGTGGATTCGGCGCAACAGATCATTGCCGAGGTAGGCGCTACAGGCAGCGACCTTTGCTTCAGGCCAAAAAGCTTTCCTCATGGGTGGGAGCATGCCCCGGAGACGAAGAAAGCGCGGAAGTATCCAAGAGCCACCGCTCCCCGAAAGGTAACCGCCACATGCGGCGCATTCTCAATCAAGCTGCCAACGCCGCAGCCAAGTCGAAAGGAACCATTTTCGAGATTGTCTATCGCCGACTGGTCTCGCGCCTGGGACACAATCAAACCATCGGGGCCATCGCCCATCGGCTTTGTCGCCTGATCTGGATCATTCTTCATCAGGGTGTGCGTTACGAAGAGCGA
The DNA here is from genome assembly GCA_963798185.1 of uncultured Acidobacteriaceae bacterium. Classification (GTDB taxonomy): domain Bacteria; phylum Acidobacteriota; class Terriglobia; order Terriglobales; family Acidobacteriaceae; genus Bog-257. The sequence goes on along the minus strand of CAWCSJ010000037.1, from coordinate 6,201 downwards.
GGCCCCTCGGTAACTGCAAACTCGAGACGACAGCGCACTACTAGGATGATCCGGGAACTTCGCAGCCTCGGCTACCGGGTCGAAGCAGTGGGTACTCCAGCATGAGAGCCGGATTTTCGACCCTGCGAACCGAACTTTATAACCTGTTCGTAATTCCATTCCTTGCGCCACATCCAGAACAAACTGACGGCGAGTTTGCGCGCCATGGCTACCTTGGCGATCCGGGGATCCCGCCGCATGGCCAGGTGTAAATACTTCCGTCGCCACTCCGCATCGCAACGGACAGCAGCCTGGGCTGCTTCCACCAGCAAGAAACGTAACAGCGTGTTGCCCTGCTTGCTGATATGTCCCAGCCGCTGTCGATTGGCACTGGAGTCTTCACAGGGAATCAGCCCCAAGTAACTGCCAATTTGCTTGCCGCAAGCAAAACGCTCCGCCGATCCGATGATCAGCACAAAGGCAAGGCCAGTCAGCGCACCAACCCCAGGATGCGTCATCAGCCGTAGCACCTCGGGTCGTTTCTTGGCTTCCTCCTCCACCGCCGTGCTTAACTCATCGATGGTGGGGTTCAAGCGGTCCAGCACCTCCAGCAAGTCTTGCCGGCGTCGGCTGGCCCAAGGCGACAGCACGAAGGACTCCAACTGGGCGCGCCCGCTTGCTCCACAGCGCCTTCTTGCGTCGCACTCCTTCATTCATAGCCACGCCCTGCAACTGATTCATGACTCGTGTCCGCATCTGCACCAGCCGATGCCGATGCCAAAGCAGTTGGCGCACATCCCGATTCTCCGGACTTGGTATCCAGATGCGTGGGAAGCGCTCTTCCACCAGCAGCTTCAGCAACAGCTGCGCATCCTGACGATCGGTCTTCTGCTTCCGCACTCGTGCGGCTTTAATCTGGGCCGGGTCCCCAATCCATAGGTCGAAACCCAGTTCCGCCAGTAGCCGCTCGAACCAACGAGCATGTCCCGTGGCCTCTATCCCTACGCGCACGCTGATACCTCGTAGTTTCAAGTCGCGGTAAAACCTCTCGGCCTCACCGTCCTTGTGCAGCAGTTGCCGTTCACCGGTTTCTCCCGTTTCTAAATCTACAAACGCGATTTGCTGAACGCTCGGGTGATAATCACAACCTATAATCAACATGTTCGGCTCCTTCCTCCCGAGCCTTGGTTGCTTGGCCGCTATCAAGTCTACTCAAGTCGAGGGAGCCGACATTGTTATGAAATCAGGAGGATTGGATTTGTAAACACTGGCCGACTTTCCAGTACTAATCTGCTCGGTGCGCAGCCGGATTACTTCCGGAACGCCGACCAGGACGAAGCCGCTGGCGCGGCGGACGCTACGCGTGAGATAATCCGTCGCGTGTGTGCTGGTATTTGCCTCTTTTCTCCGGCGCGTTGGAAGCGCACTCGTTACTGGCAGACCACGAAGAAAGAGCGAAGAAAAAGGCATTCAAATTCCATAGTCTGACGAGTTCCCCGCGTCCGCCGCAAACGCCAGCGTCTTCCTCCTAGTCTCCTTATCGAAAACGCCTCGGACCCAGTCTTCCGCCCTTCCCACCTGTCCTGCCCGAGGCGTTTCCGATCAAGGCTAGCGACGATACATCCGGAATCGCGCTAGTGGTCGGCAAGGGATCGATAAGAAAAGTTGCGCGGTCCAAGTTATGTATGCGTTCCCTGAGTTCCAGTTGATTCCGTTGCGCCTTTCTTGCCACGTCCGAGCGCGCAACCTGACTAAAGGAATCGCAAAGCCATGATTACACCCAAAACGATGGCAATATCGGCGAGGTTGCTTGCTGGCCACCATCCCAGGTCGAGAAAGTCGATAACACTGCCGTGGCGAAGACGATCGTAAAGGTTGCTGGCAGAGCCGGCGAGCGCGGCATCGAGTCCCATCTGCGCAGCCGGGCGCTGGAAGAAGTGGCCGGAATTGGTGGCGAGCACCAGGACCCCCAGAGCGGCTGCCCAAATCAGCAGAAGCACTACCGGACGGCGCAGAAGCCCGTGGCGCCCAAACCGCGTTACCACACAGTGGACATGCAGCCAGGGTCCCACCGACACTATCTTCCCCGAACCCAGGCGGTTGGTGACGGCCGCCTTGGTGGCTTGATCGGCCGCAACCACGAAGGCCGCAACAAGTAGCTGCCGCGTCGGCACGTCGTTACTCGATTACGCCGCCGACCTGCGGCGGCGGATCAATCTGCTTGGGCGCGCTGCACGGCTTTTCCTGGCAGGGCGGCGCGGGTGGCTTCGGCGGACAACACTTCTCGATTTCCCGCCGCAGGACGTGCTCCCGCTCCAGCGCCAGAGCGACTTCGCCGTGCGTCGCGGCAAACATCTCCGCCACCCGAGTGGTGTTTTTTTCGATGGTCTGCTGCAGCGCCGTCTGCAAGTGGGACTGGTTCACCAGGTCGCAGGTATTTTTCGAGATCTGTTCGAGAAGACAGATGATCGTCGCATTCTGGAGAGCATTCTGATAAAGGGCCAGATTGTCATACGCGGTGAGGGTGATCAACTCGCCCAGGTCCGTGCTTTCTATGTTGACAAGTTGGTCGTCATCCGCGCGTATGGCCTGCGTGGTCGCATTCAGATCATCCAGCTTGCCGCCGATCTCTACCAGCTTATTGAAGATATCTTGTGCCGATGGCATCTGCTTCTCTCCTTTTTGACTTAACTACCGGGTGAATCGACAAAGAACGCTATTGTGGCGTGGTGTCTAAGCGTGTCTTGGGTTAAAACCTGGTTGTAGACTGCAACATTGCACATCTGCCCTATGAAGGGGTATAGAAACGGTGGGACCGCTCCCGGCGCAGGCGGAAACAATGGCCCTTGAGCGGCGATGCCGATGTGCATCCCCTGCGTAACTGTGCCGGCGACAACCGGCACGTAAGCCACGGGATTTAACTCGTAGGCTACGTAATCCAGATCCCGGTCCTGCGTGAACAGATACAGAAATGCTTGCCCCTGTGACTTGCTGAAGGTAAAGGCAAGGTAAGTGGCTTGGTCTTTTTCTACGGTGGGTCCAGGATTGGGATTATTGGGATCATCAGGAGTGTAGGGCTTCTTCTCCTCCAGCCGCTGGAAACCACTCCCGTTGCCCATCCATGCTTGCCAGGAATATGGACTGTTGGGGTTTTGGGTGTCGGAGGGCCCGGCATAGAGGCCGAATCCCGCACTCTTCTGTATTGCCCCCGGCGCCAATCCGGCCAACTCCAGTACGCAATAATAGTTTCCCAGCGTGCCTACATCCCAGTCGGGATAAACCAATGCTTCGAGGGTGAATTCAGTCAGGTCCTGCAACACCGGAACATCGGCGGGAACTGTAACAAAGGCTCCCTCGACGCGGATGGAAAAATCGTAGGGATCGTCGTGCTCCAGAAGGACCAGCTTAGGGTCGTTGATGGCGAGGGTGAGTGAGGTTACGGGCACCGCCGCCGAATGCCACGTGGGTTGACCTGCGCCCAGGGGACTGGGGGCCCTGCCATACGCGCCATCCCCTGAGCCTGCAGCATTCTTAGCGACGGTGCTTCCGAGAGCGTCCTCCAGACGAAACCTTGCGACCGGGCTGTCGTTGCCTACCGCTACCCCATACTCATCCGCTTGAGAAGGGTGAAAACCGCACCCCCTGAACCGGAGCAGCGACATCACAGCCAGCACTACCAGCGGAGCCAGCAGGAAATACCATTGGGTCATGGCCATATTGACTCTGCCTCCCGTACTACTTCAGCGAACAAGGCTTGCGTTTGCGCTCCGTAGTGCCAACGAGACAAGAAACGCCGCCGCGGCGAGTCCCACGAGGACGGCCGAGATCATCCGGTGGAGGCTCCAGCCCCCTACCCTGTCCACCCGCTCGCGGGTGGGCTCAAGCATCCATCGGCCGGTGCCGTACAGGGCAAGCGAGCCGAGGAAGAGCGAACCGCCGATCGGAGCTTTACCCAGATATTGAATAGCAACGGTGAGAATAATCGCGGCCAGGCCCGCCTCGAACAACGGGAACGGTAAACGCCGGCACCAGACCCCCTGCGCATTCGGCGATCGGAAAGCCATGAAACTTTGCGAAGGCCGGCCGGCGCAGCAGCCTTGCAGCCAGCAACCTGTCCGAGTAAAGACCATGCCGACGAGCATCGCGATGGCCACTGCGTCCCAGAAGGCGCCAAACGGAAGCGCCAGCGCCCACAGCAGGGGCAGACTGAGCAAGAAGGCGCAGATGAGTCCTCCGTAGAGCGCGGCACCGCCTTCCGTCGTCCGCCAGATGCGCGCTGGATCATGCCGGAAGACTCCCCAATGAAACACCACAAACAGGAGCCTTGCCCCCATCAGGGCGGCAGGGAAAAGCAGCAGCATCGCGACGAATACCCTGGGCGCAGGAAGGCCATGGAGGTCCGCCCAATGCGTACCCACGAGAATGCCAGAAACCGCTCCGAAATAGAGCATGCAAACGTAGGAGTGGACTCGCATTCCCTCCCATCGATGAAGGGGATGCCGCATTGCCGCCTGCGGATAGGTATTTGCCTTCTGCACTTGCTCGGTGCCCCTCGAGCGTAGATGGAGAGCACGAGCCGCATCGCCCCAAAAGCAGAACTCGTCGAGAACCGGCTACGGCTTGGCTCCCAGTTGGGAAAGAAGTATATACGAGTTGGCCTCCCGTCAAGCGAGATTCTGCGGGGATTTCCTTTTCTCTCGTAGCCCGAGAGGGAGTCTCAGGGCAATCCCTTCAAGCCGGACCCACTGAACCTGACATTAGTTAGCCCCGGGTCACGGGCAATTTCGGAAGTAATCAACTCCGAATTGGAGCCTGGCCGACTTATCGGGAGTGCCCCCCCAGAAGCCGGCTTCTGGCCAACCAGCGGTTGGCCGGCATTTGAAGATCGCGGGTCGGATGTCATTTCGCGATGCTTTCACGTCACCAGCCAGCCAACTGAAAGGTCGACTTCGCAGATGAGCCCTGTTCTCTGGTCTTGTGTAAACGGAGAACATCGGCGGATTCCGTCGATGGGCCTGCGATACCATAATTGGCAAGGGGTAGCTTGCACCTGCAGTGGAGATTGCGTGATTGAGCGCAATCCCGGAGGAATGTAATGGACCTTAAGACTTTGCTCGATACACCTCCATGGGACTGGCCACGAGATGCCGGATGGACGTTGCGGAAGGTTCTGGTTGATCAGGGAGCCAATGAATCCGATCGACTGATCGCCGCCGAGCTAGCCGGCGATTCTACCGTGATCAACGACGATTTGGCCGATACCTTATTGACGGTTGTATGCAGTGCCGACGAGCCAGATCAACTGCGCGCCAGGGCGGCAATTTCCCTTGGGCCGGTACTGGAACAGGCGGATACGGATGGATTCGAGGATCCGGATGACGTACCCATTAACGAGCCCACGTTTCGTAACATCCAGAGCTCGATGGAGGAGCTTTACCTCGATAACAGCACGCCTAAGGAAGTACGGCGGCGAATTTTGGAGGCATCGGTGCGCGCTCCCGAGACCTGGCACCAGAATGCGATCAAGGATGCGTATGCCAGCGGGGACAAAGAGTGGATGCTGACAGCAGTGTTTTCGATGCGCTGGGTTCGCGGTTTTGACGATCAGATACTGGTAGCCTTGAAAAGCGACGATCCTGAGATACACCTTGAGGCAGTCCACGCGGCCGGCAACTGGGAAATCCATGCGGCATGGCCTCACATTGTCGAACTCGTCAAAGCGGCTCACCCCCCAAAGCTCTTGCTGCTTGCCGCCATAGGTGCCGTTGGCAGTATCCGTCCGGCGGAGGCGCGGGAAATCCTAGCAGACCTGGCCGACTCCGACGACGAAGAAATCTTTGAGGCCGCCATTGAGGCCGTGGCGCAGTCTGAAATAGCTTCAGGAGAGGAAGACGACGACGACGAGGATGAGTGGATCAATTGATCGGCAGTACGCGTTCGCGAATCAGGAGTCTGCTGCACGACCGACGGTCGCGGGCAGCGAGGAGCGCTAAGAAGAGTCAGATGGACTTTTCAGCAAGGACAGCCTTCGCGGTGAAGGGAGGCTCCACAGGACGGTTGAAGTGACCGACCGGGTCACTGACGAGACCCATCATGCCGGCCAGCAGCGCGCGCTCCCGTGCCTGTATCCGTTCAATCTCTTCCTCGGAGAGTGGTGGAGTAACATCGTTTGGCGCGGGCGCATTCGAATCGAGCGCCTGTAGAGGCAGCTCGTCGAGGAGC
>CAWCSJ010000036.1:0-198675 GCA_963798185.1 uncultured Acidobacteriaceae bacterium | reverse complement strand
ACAATCTCTACAAGCTCTGGAATCGGATGTCGTCTGGCAGTTACTTCCCGCCGCCGGTGAAGCGCGTGAACATCGAGAAGCGAGGAGGCGGAATCAGACCACTGGGAATTCCCACGGTTTCCGACAGAATCGCCCAAGCGGTGGTCAAGGGGTATCTCGAGCCGGAACTGGAGAAGCACTTCCATCCCGACTCCTATGGGTACAGACCTAGGAAATCGGCATTGGATGCGGTTGGAGTTGCGCGAGAGCGCTGCTGGCGTTACGCCTGGGTGCTCGACCTCGACATAAAATCCTATTTCGATACGATTTCTCACGAACTGCTTCTCCGGGCGGTGCGAAAGCATACCGACTGTCCCTGGGTGTTGCTCTATATTGAGCGGTGGCTCAAAGCTCCTGTTCAGCTGGAAGATGGCACCCTGGAACCCCGAGAAAGAGGAACGCCACAAGGTTCAGTGATTTCACCCTTGTTGAGCAACTTGTTCCTTCATTACACGTTCGATCGGTGGATGGTTCGGAATTATCCGGACATTCGCTTCGAGCGGTTCGCCGACGACGCTCTCTGCCATTGTGGTAGTGAGGCGCAGGCGAAGATCCTCAAGGAAGCGCTTGAAAAGCGCTTTGCTGAATGCGGACTGCAGCTTCATCCTGAAAAGACGAAGGTCGTCTACTGCAAGGATGATGATCGGCGGGGAAACTCAAAGAATGAATCATTCGATTTCCTGGGCTATAGCTTTCGAGCCAGAAGATCGAAGAATCGTTTTGGCAAGTTCTTCGTCAATTTCAGCCCGGCTGTTAGCAACGCTGCGACGAAAGCGATTCGAGAGGAAATTCGCAGGTGGCAGTTGCGTTGTCGTATTGATCGGTGGATAGACGATTTGGCACGTATGTTCAACCCCGTTATTCGCGGTTGGATTACCTACTACGGTCGCTACTACAAGTCAGCACTTTATCCGACATTTCGCTATCTGGACCAATGCCTGGCGTACTGGGCGATGGCGAAATACAAGCGCTTAAGACGACACCGGCGAAGAGCAGAGCATTGGGTCAGCAAGGCAGCTTCAAGAGACCCACGGCTATTTGCTCATTGGCCGTTGTTACATCGGGCGTTGACTGGGCGATAAGAGCCGGATGAGCGGAGACGTTCAAGTCCGGAATCTGTGAGCGCCTGGGGGTGCAACTCCCCCGGGCGACTCGACGCAATATCTACGTGGCCAGCGAGCGGGCAGGGAAACGGGTGATGCACAGCGTGACCCGTTTTATCCGGCAACGACTCAAGCTCAGGGTGAATGAGGCCAAGAGCGCGGTAGCGCGACCGCAGGAGCGGAAGTTTCTAGGCTTTAGCTTTACCAGAGGAGCCGAGCCGAAACGGCGCATTGCGCCCAAGGCCCTGCTCCGCTGCAAGCAAAGAATCCGGGAACTGACCCGCCGGACGCGAGGGATCAGTATGGAGCAGATGACGAAAGAACTCGCCAGCTACTTGCGTGGCTGGAAGAGCTACTTCGGCTACTGCCAGACGCCCTCGGTGCTGCACGGACTGGATCAGTGGACACGGCGCAGGCTGCGATCCGTGATCTGGAAACAACGGAAGCGACGCGCCTCTTGGCGACTGGCTAACAGCCCGGTCCTGAGCGCTGCGTTTCCTATCTCCTACTTCGATTCGCTCGGCCTACCACGCTTGTCATCGGGATAACTGAACTCATCCGAACCGCCGTATGCGGACCCGCATGTCCGGTGGTGTTTCTATGGGCCGTACCGGCCCGCCAATAGCAATGAAAATGAGCGCTAGCAACCGTATGATGGCGACCGGGATTGAAGCGGTAAGGTCGTTGTCACACTGGATGAGTCGAGGCCGTGGTGGTGTTTGATCGGGAACGCATGATTGAGCTGATAAGTGTGCGCCGCCTGCATTGGCAGGGGTAGCACGTGAGGGTGCATTAGAACTGCTACGTGCGTTCTCCGCTTCAATGCCGAGGAGGTGGAGGATGGAGGCAGCCTATTATGTGGCCGGCATTGACGTTCACAAGAAGATGCTCGCTGTGGTAGTGGCAAACGCTAGAGACAGAGAACTGTGCTTCGAGTGCCGGCGGTTCGGTACAGCGGTTAGCGAACTGCGGAAACTATCGGCATGGTTGCGGGAGCGCGCGGTGCAGGAAGTGGTCATGGAGTCGACGGCGCAGTACTGGAAACCGGTGTGGCTGGCGCTGGAAGGACAGTTTCAGCTCTGGCTGGCACAAGCACGATCGAACCGAGGCCCTCGCGGACGGAAGACCGACTTTCGCGATGCGAAACGCAGTGTGAGCCGATTGCTGAGCGACGATTTGATTCTGAGTTACGTTCCCGAAAAGGAGCAACGGAGTTGGCGCACTTTGACCCGCACGAAATATCAACTCACGCGGGATCGGGTGCGGCTGCAGAGCCAACTGGAAAGTCTGCTGGAAGAGTGTCAGATCAAATTGTCCAGTGTGGTTAGCGATCTGCTGGGAGCCAGTGGCCAGCGTATTCTGCGCGCCATCGCAACTGGTGAAACGGATCCGGCACGGCTCAGAGAACTAGGCGATCGGCGGTTGCAGGCTACGGATGAGGAACTGAGGGATGCCCTCGACGGACAGCCTCAGCCGCTGCACCGAAAGCTGTTGACGCTGTATCTGCAGCGGTTGGATGTGATCGAAGGGCAGCTCGCTGAGATTGAGCGCATGATCGCGGAAGCCATGAAGGCGCATGAAAATGCCATCGTGAGACTGGCCGAGCTACCCGGCTTAGGGATTGATTCGGCGCAGCAAATCATCGCCGAAATCGGTCCGGGTGCGGAAGCGTTTCCGTCAGCGTCGCAACTGGCCTCCTGGGTGGGAGTCTGTCCGGGACGCCAAGAGAGCGCGGGCGAGTCCACCAGCAATCGGTCTGCAAAAGGGAATCGCGCGATGCGGCGCCTGCTGAACCAACTCGCGCATGCCGCTGTCCGCAAGCGAGACTGTTACTTACAAATCCTGTTCCAACGCCTCTCGCCTCGCCTCGGCTATGCGAAGGCTGTCTGGGCAATCGCCCACCGTCTTTGCCGATTGATCTGGAAGGTATTGCACGAAGGAGTCCACTATGTTGAGTATGGGCCCGCGGTGAGTGCTCTCACCCTGAAACGCCGAAAGCAGAGGCTCGTCACCCAGCTAAAAAAGCTCGGGTATTCTGTTCAACTAACGCCAATCCCTGGGTAAACCGTCGGCCTGTAGGTTTGTTTTCGAGGGTGTGGCAGGGGCGGACGGGTGACCGTCCCCCCTATGCCGATCCCCGACGGACCATCGCAAGTTTTGCTGTGCCCAATCTCGCTGCGAAGCATCCATAGTTAGGAATGACCTTGAGGTTGCCATGTTGAAGAATAAAGTCGCCATCGTTACCGGCGGAAACAGCGGTATCGGCAAAGCGATTGCGCTGGAGTTGGCCAGGCAAGGGGCAAGCATCGTGATTGACTACATCTCGAATCCCGCGGCCACCGAGGAGTTGGAACAACAAATTTGCGCGCTGGGCGACCGCGCGATCGGCGTGGAGGCCGACGTCAGCAAGGTCGTGGAGTTGCAGAAGCTGATGGACACCGCCGTGGCGCGACTGGGCCGGGTGGACATCATGGTGAACAATGCCGGCATCGAGACGCGCACGTCGGTGCTGGAGACGACCGAAGCGCAGTATGACAAGGTGCTCGAGGTGAATCTGAAGAGCGCCTTCTTCGGCACGCAGATCGCAGCCCGGCAAATGATCAAGCAGGGAAGCGGCGGACGGATCATCAATATTACGTCAGTGCACGAAGACTGGCCGATGCCGGGCAACACCCCCTATTGCCTTGCCAAGGGCGGCATGCGCATGCTGACGCGCACCGCCGGAGTGGAGTTGGCGGCGCACAATATTCTGGTTGTGGGAGTTGGGCCGGGCGCGGTGGCGACGCCGATTAACCAGTCCACGATGCAAGATCCGGCGTTGCTGGCCAAATTGAACGCTTCGATCCCGCTGGGGCGGCTGTCCAAACCGGAAGAAATCGCCAGCGTCGTGGCGTTCCTGGCCGGAGCGGGCGCGAGTTATATCACAGCGACCACCATTTTTGCCGATGGCGGCATCATGCAGAGCGGTCCGGGACTGTAGTCGCCGAAAACATTCACCACGGAGGCACGGAGGACACGGAGTTATTGTTTGCCTCGAATTTTTCCGTGCTCTCCGCGATCTCTTCGGCTGATTTCAAAAAACGGGAGATATGGAAGAACTGCTATGAGTGCGCAGGATAAGCCGGAAAATGTACGCGTGGATTTGGTCATCGCCGACGTCGATGGCACGCTGGTGACGAAAGACAAAGTGCTCACCCCGCGGGCCATCGCGGCAGTGAAGAAGTTGCACGAGGCCGGCATCCTGTTTGCGATTACCAGTGGGCGCCCGCCGCGGGGCATGAAGATGCTGATCGAGCCTTTGGCCATCACGGAGCCCATTGCCGGCTTCAACGGCGGAGTCACCGTCAAACCCGATCTGACGGTTATTTCCAAGCAACTGCTGGCACCCGACGTGGCCGCCGAAGTGGTGCGCATGACTATCAAGCACGGGCTGGACATCTTTCTCTATACCGATGACGACTGGTTCGTGCGCAACGCCGATGCGCCGCACGTGGCGCGCGAGGCGTGGACGGTGCAGTTTCAGCCGACGGTGGTGCAGGAATTCGATTCGCACATGGACAACGTGGTGAAGGTGACGGGCGTTAGCGACGATCTGGATGCAGTGGCGCGCTGCGAGAAAGATATGCAGGAGTGGAGTGCGGGGCGGGTTTCGGCGGCGCGCTCACAGCCGTATTATCTGGACGTGACGAACCCGAAAGCCAACAAAGGCGAGGTGGTAGAGATGTTTGCGCGACTGTGTAATGTGCAGCCGAGCCAGATCGCGACCATCGGCGACATGCCGAATGATGTGCTGATGTTCAAGAAGAGCGGCATCAGTATCGCGATGGGGAATGCCAGCGAGGAAGTGCAGAAAGAGGCGACGTGGGTTACGGCGTCTTATGATGACGATGGATTTGCCAAGGCGATGGAGCGGTTGCTGCAGATGAATATCGCGCAACATATGTCCGGAAGATGACTTTTGAAATTCCGCTAATGCCCTGCAAGGCTTGAGATTAGGAGTGGTTTTGTTTTTTTTCGATTTGAAGTCGGAGAGGCTGAAAACGGTCGGTTGGAGCGGCAGGAGCAGGGTCGGTGCACAATGGTGAATGAACGTTGGCCGAACCGTTTTCGCTCAGCTCCTTGATCACCTGCCCTCGTATGAGTTTCAAAAATGTGTGACTCGTTACCGCGGCGACTATCAGCAGAAGGCTTTCTCTTGCTGGGATCAGTATTTGGCAATGGCGTTCGCGCAGTTGACTTACCGCGACAGTCTGCGCGATATCGAAGCCTGCCTGCGTTCGATGCAGGGCAAGCTCTACCACATGGGATTCCGCGGCAAGGTGGCGCGCTCTACCCTGGCCGATGCCAACGAGTCGCGCGACTGGCGAATCTATGCCGACTTTGCCCAGGTGTTGATCGGTGCTGCGCGACCGTTGTATGCCCACGATCCCATCGGAGTGGATCTGGAGCAGAGTCTGTACGCGTTGGACTCGACCACCATCGATCTCTGCCTGACTTTGTTTCCCTGGGCTCGGTTTCGCCAACACAAAGCCGCGGTGAAGATGCATACCCTGCTGGACCTGCACGGCAATATCCCCACGTTTATCCGCATCACCGACGGCAAAGTGCACGACGTCAACCTCCTCGACGAACTCCTTCCCGAAGCGGGCGCGTTCTACGTGATGGATCGTGGCTACATCGACTTCCAACGCCTCTACTTCTTCACTCTGTGCTCCGCTTTCTTTGTCGTACGTACCAAAGAGAATGTCTTACTCCAACGGCGCTATTCGCATCCGGTGGACAAGAGTACCGGCGTACGTTCCGATCACACCGTCATCCTAACCGCCATGGAGTCTTCCAGAGTGTATCCGGATGCATTGCGGCGAGTGAGTTACTTCGACGCAGAGACCAACAAGCGTCTGAAGTTCCTGACCAACAACTTCACGCTGCCAGCACTTACGATCGCCCAGACCTACCGGTGCCGCTGGCAAGTGGAACTCTTTTTTCGCTGGATCAAGCAGCACCTCCGGATCAAGTCCTTTTTCGGTACCAGCGAGAATGCGGTGAAAACCCAGATATGGATTGCGATCTCGGTTTATGTGCTGGTGGCGATTGTGCGGAAGCGTTTGGGACTGCAGGCGAGTCTTTACCAAATTCTACAGATTCTCAGCCTCACGCTTTTCGAGAAAGTGCCCATTCTACGGACTCTCGAAGCATCGGACTTCCAGAGCGACTTACTCGAAGACCGCAATCAGCTGATTCTGTTCAACTTTTAGCCGGACACCCTTGATCGCGCAATAGGACAATTCCTAACCAAACAACCCTCACGGTATAGGTCAATTCCGGTGATTCCTCTAGAATGAATCGCTGGAAACCATATCCATGGATGTTCTCGCGCAACTTTTTGAGGGACATTTTCGCACGCCGGTGAATAAGGCGGAGCCGCTGCGTGGGGAACTCGGCGCCTCGGGGCGACGCATGGTCCGGCTGACCGGCGGAAAGGTCACGGCCATTGGGGTTCGCTACGACGTGCGCGAAGAGAATGTTGCGTTCCTCGAATTTTCCCGGCATTTTCGCCGGCACGGACTGCCCGTGCCGGAAATCTATGCGGAAGATTTGCAACACGGCGCTTATCTGGAAGAAGACCTGGGCGACATCACGCTGTTTGAGTTTCTGGCGAAAAATCGCGCAGGCGAGGCGATTGCTCCCGAGGTAATTGCGGCGTATCGGAAAGTTGCGGCGGTGCTACCGCGCTTTCAGGTCGAATCCGGCCGCGACTTGAATTACAAAGTGTGCTATCCGCGCAAGCGCTTCGATCGGCAGTCAATCGCGTGGGACCTGAATTACTTCAAATACTATTTTCTTAAGCTCGCCAATGTTCCGTTCAACGAACAGGCGCTGGAAAAGGATTTTGGCCGCCTGACGAAGTTCCTGCTGAGCGCCGATCGGAATTACTTTCTGTATCGCGATTTCCAATCGCGCAACGTGATGCTGCGTGAGGGTAATCCCTTCTTCGTGGATTACCAGGGCGGACGGCGGGGAGCGTTGCAATACGATATCGCGTCGCTTTTATTCGACGCGAAGGCCGATTTGCCGCCGCCGCTTCGCCAGCAATTGCTCGATCATTATCTGGACACGCTGGCTGGTTTCATCGAGCTTGATCGCGAGCTGTTCATGCGGCATTACTACGCCTACGTGTACGTGCGCATCATGCAGGCGTTGGGCGCTTATGGTTATCGGGGATTCTATGAGCGCAAGGCCCATTTTCTGCAAAGCGTGCCGTACGCACTGAAGAACGTGCGTTGGCTGCTTGCTAACGTCACGCTGCCGATCGCGCTGCCGGCCTTGATGAAGGCATTCCGCAGCGTGGTGGATTCCGATAAATTTCAGCTCCCGGCGCCGGGGACCGGCAATATCACCGTGCGGATTTGCAGTTTTTCATTTCACCGCGGGCCGCTGAAAGACGAGACCGGACATGGCGGCGGGTTCGTGTTCGATGCGCGCAGTCTTCCCAATCCCGGGAGGGAAGAGCGCTTCAAAGCTCTCACCGGCAAAGACCAAGCGGTGGCCGAGTATCTCAATCGGCACGAGAGTGTGCATCAATTCCTGACCAGCGCCGCGGCCTTGGTGGATGCGAGTGTGAGCGATTATCAGCGGCGCGGCTTTAAGAGCTTGACGGTGGCCTTCGGCTGTACCGGCGGCCAACATCGCTCGGTGTATCTGGCGGAGCAATTGGCGAAACATTTGCGAGGCCGGGACGGACTGGAGGTGGTGGTGCAGCATCGTGAACGGGAGAAGCTGGGCGAATGAAAGCGATGATTTTGGCCGCCGGCCTGGGTACGCGACTGCGGCCACTTACCGACGATCGCCCCAAGGCGCTGGTGGAAGTCGCCGGGCGCACGATGCTGGACCTCACGCTGGCGCGCCTGCGCGCGGTTGAAATTCGCGAGGTGATCGTCAATGCGCATCACTTTGCCGACATGATCGTCGAGTATCTGAAAGCGAACGACAACTTCGGGATGCGAATTGAAGTTTCGCGCGAGCCGGTCCTGCTGGACACCGGTGGCGGGCTGAAAAAAGCCGGGCATTTTTTTGCGAACTCGGAAGGGTCGCTGCTGGTGCACAATGTCGATGTCATCAGCACCATTGATCTGCGGCGCATGGTGCAGTTTCATGTGGGGAATCGGGCGCTGGCCACCCTGGCGGTACAGTCGCGCGAGAGTTCGCGCTATCTGTTGTTCGACGAGCAGGGGCGGCTTTGCGGCAGGCGGTCGAGCGAGGGCGAGCCGGACGTGCATGTGCAGGAACTGGCGTTTTGCGGCGTGCACGTAGTTTCGCCTGGGCTATTTGCGAAAATGACCGAAGAGGGCGCGTTCTCCATCATTGATTGTTATTTGCGCCTGGCGGGAAAAGAAAAGATCGTCGCGTTCCGTGCGGACGAATATTATTGGCGCGATCTGGGCACGCCGGAGAAGCTGAGGCGAGCTGCGCAGGACAGGGAATCTCTGTAATTAGGTGTCTAAATAACAATTCGCCTTTTGCAATTAGCAATCAGCGGTCCCATCCCATCAACCGGTATTTCTTGCAGGGGCTTAAAGCCCGCTTCTTCTTTGCGCGTGCCTCGGCACGACCAAGGTCGTGCACTGACGCGGGCAACGGCATTCCCTTCAAGGTCCTCGGTTGAAAGATGAAGCCAGGATGAAATTTCTATATTGTGCAATTTTGACCATACACGGGACATCCCGACCGCGGTAAACTTCAGAAATCCACTACGCAATTGTGCTAGACACTCCTTGGCCGTCGCGAGTGAGAGGTCAGACCTCCAGCAAAGGCGGCGTCCCATGTTTAGCGCGTATCTCCGGAAGATACTGGCATACATCCTGTTCTCGATTCTTATGCCATGGGCCTGGGCCCAGGAGGGGAGTACGACTGCTGCCACACTGATGATTCCCGATGGCACGCCTATCAAACTTCGACTTACCGAAAGCGTTTCGTCTCGCCATGCCCAAGTTGGCGACCATCTGAATTTTGTGGTGGTGCGAGATGTGAACGTCGGCGGTTTCACGGTGATTCCCGCCGGAACCATCGCTCACGGGTCGGTCACCGGGGTTAAGGGCAGGCGATTGCTGGGGATTGGCGGCAAAGTTTCGCTGAAACTCGATTCGGTGGAATTGGTGAATGGCGACGAGGTCGATTTGCGGGCACGCCTGGAAGTGAAGGGAGGCTCGCGCACCAAGCTGATGGCTGCGGCGATGATCGCCACGGGATTCATCTTCCTGCCGGCTGCGCCGGTTTTTGCGCTCATCCGCGGTCATGACAGCACGGTGGTGAAGAGTACGGAGATCACGGCACAGTTCGATGGCGCGGCGTCGCTTTTGTCGGCCGGGTTGCAGCTGTCGCGAAAAAATTCTTCCGAACTTGCCGAGCTGATGGATTATCTGCCGGGGCGCGTCTTCACTCGCGAGGGCCGCGAGGGCGATATGCTGAACCTGATTTTTGTTGGTAGGCAGGAAGATCTACTGACAGCATTCAAGCGCGCCGGCTGGGTCAAGACCGACAAATGGAAGCCGCTTTTCGTCTGGCACCTGTTGCAGCATCGGACTAGCGACGCGCAATTGCCCATGGCCCGGTTTTACCTGTTCGGAAGGGTGCAGGACTATTCCTACGCGTTGCCCGATCCGGGGGCGGTGGTGTCGCGGCGGCATCATCTTCGCATCTGGAAGACCGATTGCACCATCGATGGAAGGCCCATCTGGGCGGCTGCCGCCACGCACGACGTGGCCATTGAAATTGCCAAGCAAGGGCGTTTAATCAACCATCGGATCGATCCGGCGGTCGATACCGAGCGCGATTTCGTTGGGACCGATCTGGCCAGTGCGTTGTCGGTGAGCGGGCGGGAATATCTGCATCCGGTGGATCCGGTCTTCTTGGCGCAAACCGCCTCCGGCGAGAGCTATCACTCCGACAGCAGAATTCTTCTGCTGGAGCTTCGCCAGGCCGACGCCGGCGAGATGAGCAAATCTGCAAAATCGTCGATCATGGTTGGGGCGAACTTGGGTGAGGCGAGTTCACTGCCGATCGCAGAGCCCACGCTGTCGATCCAGACCGCGCCTTTCTAGGGCTTGTGGGAACGCTCGGCAAGTCCTCTTAGCCCGAAGTGCGTCACATTCGTCAAGAAATCAGGTTTCTTCCTAATAGCGGCCCAACGTGAGCTGAGTTAAACTTCATTTTTACAATTTAGTGACAATGTTTCAGCTCTCTGGCCGGGGGTGAGCAGCACAGCAGATAGGTTCGCCCGGAGCCCAGCACTCTTTCGCTGTTTTTCTCCTTGCCCACCCGTCGCCAGGGAGCATTCATGCCGGAAAGCGGGCAGTCTTCGGCTCGGTCGGAGACCGGCAGAGAGCATCCGCAGCCGCCCGATGGGCGGGTCCTAAGAATCGCGCAGGCAATCGAAGCGGACCCTTCCGTGACTATCGCGGAGCTCGCCCGCATGGTAAACCTGAGCAGCTCGCGGTTGGCGCACCTGTGCAAGGCCACAACCGGTATCAATCTGCAGAGCTTTCTTTCTTCCCGCCGGCTGGGGAAGGCGGCCGAACTACTGGAGTCGACGGACATGCCAATCAAGGAGATTTCTTACTCTGTGGGATATCGCCATGCGCCGAGTTTCGTTCGCGCCTTCCGAAGCAAGTTTGGTTCGAGTCCGAATGACTATCGCAGCCAGCAGCGATTGCTGCTAAGTAATAGCTGATTTGGCTAACTAGTTTTCGTTGACTATGTGTCCGGTGTGTTGCATCTTGTCAACACTCGCCACATGTGAAAAACTGGTGCCGGTTCGCAGCACCAGGCACGAAAATCAAACCAGCAGGACCCTCACTTCCGACGGCGCTCACGCGCCGGCGCAGAGTGAATGCCTGTTTGTTTGGATCCAGTTCTAGAGCTGCCGGCTGGCGGCTTCGGAGGATGCCAGCCTGCGTCACTGTTCTTCGTCGCACGCTTTGTCTGTGCCCTTCTTCGTTCGATCGAGTCGTTTGAACAAAAACTGCAGTCCCAGTTAACCATTGCCGAGGGTTCGGCGACCACACGGCTCCCCGCGAGTCGCAGGAGGAATTTATGTTTCGGAAGGCCTCAGCAGTTCGCCCCGCAGGTGCAAATTCGCTTTATCGGTTCCATCGGTTCATCCCGGCCCTCGCTCTACCGGTCCTTATCTTCACCATGGTTGCCGGGATGCAAGGCTCGTCGGGCGCGCATGATCCCGGAGTACGCAACGGCGCCCCTGGGGCCGGCAATCCGATAGCCGGCTTGACCACCAATCAACTGAACTTTTTCAACGCCGGTCTGGCTAACTTCAATGAGATCGACTCGGTTTCCGGAACCATTTCCAACACTGGAAATGGCTTGGGACCAAGGTTCAACGCGGAGAGTTGCGCGCAATGCCATGCCCAGCCGGCCACTGGCGGCACCAGCCCGTTCGTCAACCCGCAGGTGGCGGCGGCTAATGATCAAGGAGCGACCAATCAGGTGCCATCCTTCATCACGGCCAACGGACCGGTTCGCGAAGCCCGTTTTCCGTACACCCTCGACTTGCGTCATGTGGACGGCGGGGTGCACGCTCTGTTCACCATCACCGGCCGCACGGATGCTGCCGGCTGCAATACCGCGCAGGACAATTTCGCCGAAGCCGCGCAGAAGGGCGATCTTATCTTCCGCATTCCGACTCCGTTATTTGGCTCGGGTCTGATTGAGGCGATTTCCGACGCCAGCATCATTGCCAATATGAACTCGAACCTCAACGCGAAACATAACCTTGGAATCGGTGGCGTTCCCAATACCAGCGGCAACGACGGCACCATCACTCGATTTGGCTGGAAGGCACAAAACAAGTCGCTCGAAATATTTTCTGGCGAAGCTTACAACGTTGAAATCGGAGTCACCAACGAGCTGTTTTACACCGAGCGGGACCAGACCCCGGGCTGCCAATTCAATGCCACTCCCGAGGACAGCACGAATTTCGATCTTGATGGCGCGCAGTTGCCCAGTGACATTATTCGCTTCACGACTTTCATGCGCATGCTCGATCAACCGCTGCCGGGGCAGGGTTCGCAGTCGACCCAGCATGGCAGCCAACTCTTTTCTCGGATCGGTTGTGCCCTGTGCCACACCGCGTCATTTACCACCGGGCAATCATCGGTGGCGGCGCTCAGCAACGTGCACGCCAACCTGTATTCCGACCTGCTGTTGCATCACATGGGGCCGAACCTTGCCGATAACGTCAGCCAGGGCGCGGCTGCGGGTGATCAGTTCCGCACTGCACCGCTTTGGGGATTAGGTCAGCGCATTTACTTTCTGCATGACGGTCGCACCAGCGATCTGGTGCAGGCGATTCAATTCCATGCCAGCAGCGGAAACCGTCAGTATCAGGGATCGGAAGCCAATGGCGTGGTGAGCGGCTACAACCATCTGTCCTCGAGCGATCAGCAGGACCTGCTCAACTTCCTGCGCTCGCTGTAAGGAAGGGAGCTGATTCCAATAGTGAGTGTCGAGGGCCCGGTTCAGGCGCAGCTTGGACGGGATCCTTGGCGTTCGGCAAGATCAGTCGATGTGGATGGCGATCACTCCCTGCGGCCTGCTCCGCACACGGCTGAAGAAGTCGCCGACAATTTTCAACAAGCCATATTTGCGGCGCAGTAGTTCCTGCCCGTGGTCAGCCTCCGCGCCGTCACAGATGCGGGCCAGTCCATCCACCCACGCTCCGCGGAGGTTGCCGCGAAAGTTGCAAGGCGCAACCCGCACTCGGGGATTGTTGCGAATCCGCTTGAGCTTGCCACTGTCGGGCGCGGAATAAACGTAGAAGATGGCGCTTGCCCCGGGCGGAACAGGTGTATCCTGCGCGAACCATACTGGAGTGCGCACGCCGACCCCGGTTTTGCGGAAGGTTTCCAGGTTCAGATATTTGGCATTGGCGAATTGCCCGATCGCGTCCGGCATGACATAAGGGTATCGCATTGAGTGGCAGTGGTCAGTGGTCAGTTGCCAGTTGTCAGTAAAAGCAGATCCTTCGCGGTATAATCTTCCGCAAATTTTGACCAGAAAAAATCCGGTTGTTCTGAGTCGACCGTTTTGAGGGAACCATGCAGAAGAAATTCAAAGCAAAAGCTGAGCCGGCGGGGCCGGGTGGCGCGTGGTGCTTCCTGGCGATTCCATTCGATGTCGCCGAACTGTGGGGAACGCGGGGACGCGTGCGGGTCAAAGGTACGATCAACGGATTTCCCTTCCGCACAAACATTCAGCCGGGGGACGGTCGGCATCTGCTGACTTTCAACAAACAACTGCAGGCAGGCGCCAAGGCCAAGCCTGGCGACACGGTTGCGGTGGTGATGGAACGTGATGCTGAAGAGTGGACGGTAGTGGCGCCGGCTGAGTTGGCGAAGGCGTTCCGCCAGAGCAAAGAAGCCAAGACGCTGTGGGACAAGCTGGCGTACACTCATCGGAAGGAATTTGCACAATGGATTAGCGGCGGCAAGCAGGAAGAGACCCGCGAACGCCGCGCCAGCAAAGCGGTAAGCATGATTCTGTCGAAGAAAACCATCTCTTGAGCCGGCCGTGAAAGGAACGTTATGCGTCTGCTGCTGAACTGGTTGTTGAGCGCGATCAGCTTGCTGATCGTGTCGCATCTGGTGCCCGGATTTTACGTGCACGGATTTACCGCGGCACTGATCGCCGCGGTGGTGATCGGGCTGGTAAATGCCACGCTTGGGTTCTTCTTGAAGCTGATTACGTTGCCGCTGGCCTTTCTGACGCTGGGGATTTTCTGGTTGGTCATCAATGCGCTGATGCTGATGTTTGCCTCGACTCTGCTGTCTCCCAATTTCGCGGTCCGCGGCTTCTGGCCGGCCTTTTGGGGTGCCATCGTGCTGTCGCTGGTGAATATGTTGCTGAAGGCGCTGGCCGGGGAACGGGAACGAGAGTAGGCCGCTAGATGTGTTCCAACTCGCGCAGGCGTTGAAGCGTCTGCACGATGTCGCTGCCCTGAAACAAGCGAATCCCCGCCACTCCGGCGGCGCCTGCCGCCAGACAAGAGCCTGCGTTGGCCAGAGTGATTCCTCCTAGCGCTAATATCGCAAAGTGTTCGGTCGCTGATTCAGTTGACGTGCACGCGGCCCGCAAGGCGTCGATGCCGATCCCCTGAACATCGGTATTCGCCTTCTCAAAGATCGGCGCCAGTACGGCGAAGTCTGCTCCGTCGGCCGCGGCGGCGCGTACCTCGGCGAGCGTGTGAGCGGAGATCCCGATCAGGGGCAGTCGCTCGCTGGTCTGCATCCACTGGGCGCGAACGTCGCAGACAGCCAACTTGCCTGCGGGAAGATGCACACCGTCGGCACCGGAGGCGAGTGCGACGTCGGCGCGCCCGTTGATCAGCAGCTTGGTGGTCGCGGAGTTCTCCCGAACAGTTCGCACCGCGTCGCGCGCGAGGAGTTCCAGATCGCGCGGCGGCAGGTCCTTCTCGCGAAGCTGAATGTAGTCAACCCCGGCGTGGGCTGCTTCGGCGATTTTGACGAGTAACCGGCTGCGCTGCTGCGCGTTAGTTCCTGCCAGGCTCTTGCGGTCTGTGATGTAGTAAAGCAGCATCGCCGCACCGATTGTAATTCGGAGAGCGCGAAGCGCAGAAGTCGAGCAGCGCTGTTCCATTAGAATAGAGGCGTGCGTGCGCGGGCGAAACCCAATCCTCACCCCAAACAGCCGAACGTTCAAAAGCGTAAGGCCGCATCCGCGAGCGCGAACGCGCTCGAGATTTTGCGCGCGCCCAGCCTCGCGGATGTGCCGTGGCTGGTGCATGGCTTCAGCACACGACCCGGTGGAGTTTCGACCTGCTACGGCGGACGGACTTTGAGCCTTGGCGTCACTGCGCCGGACCGCAAGGAAAATGTAGCGCGTAATCGCACGCTATTTCTGGAAGCGCTGGGCGCAAGCGAAGACTCCGGCGGCACATGGCCGTTGGTGCAAGTGAAGCAGGTACACTCCGCGGTGATTCATCACGTGAGCGTGCTGCCGCACGAACTGCTCATCGGCGACGGGATCATCACGAACGCGCCGGGATTGCTGCTAGGTATCAAGACCGCCGACTGCGTTCCGGTGCTGGTGGCTGACGTGAAGCGCCGCGTCGTTGGTGCGTTCCATGCGGGCTGGCGTGGCACTGTGGCGCGCATTGTCGAAAAGGGCGTGGGCGAAATGCGCCGGCAGTTTGGCAGCGTGCCGCGCGATCTGCGCGCGGCAATCGGGCCGTCGATTCGGCGCTGCTGTTATCAGGTTGGTCTGGAAGTGCGCGCCGAGTTCGAGTCGCAATTTCCATACAGCGGTGATTTGTTCGAAGAGGTGTTCGATGCGAATGCCATTCATGTTCGCTATCCGATGTTGTTCCTGACGGCGCGAGCTCCGGGCCACAGCGAGCTTGGGCCCGAACTGCACCTCGATTTGGTGGAGGCGAACCGCCGTCAGCTCGAAGAGGCGGAATTGCGCGCTGACGACATCAGCGTTGTCGGCGGATGCACCGCATGCGACAGGACGCGTTACTTCTCGCACCGCGCGGAGTTCGGGAAAACCGGACGCATGATGGCGGTGATCGGGATGACAAAGAGCAGTTGTCAGTAGTCAGTAAGAGCAGATCCCTTGCGGGCTGAACTTTACCCCAACAAGCGCAAGAACGGCGCTTGTCGGGGCCCCTGTTCGCCCACTCGTGATGACAAACTGTGCGACCTAACGATGACAGCTGACAGCTGAGAACTATCTCCTGATCTTTTCGCCGATCGACTTTCCTTGCGTGAACAGCAGCAGGTAATCGGGGCCGCCGGCCTTAGAGTCGGTGCCCGACATGTTGAAGCCGCCGAAGGGATGCGCGCCAACCATGGCTCCTGTGCTCTTACGATTGATGTACAGGTTGCCGACGTGGAAGCGCTCTTTGGCCCACGCGATCTTATCTTCTGAAGTGGTATAGACGGCGCCGGTCAAGCCGAATTCGGTGTTGTTGGCGATCTCAAGCGCATGTTCAAAGCTGCGCGACTTCAGCACGGCCAGCACCGGGCCAAAGATTTCCTGTTGCGAAATCGTCGCCATGGGATCGACGTCGGCAATCACCGTGGGCTGGATGAAGTAGCCGTCGCCAGCTTCGGTGGCGCGCCCGCCGCCGGTAATCAGGCGGCCGCCTTCCGCGATGCCTTTTTCGATGTAGCCGAGAATCGACTTCATCGACTTCTCGTTGACGACCGGGCCCATGTATGGGTTCTGCGTGGGATCGCCAATCGTCATCTTCTCCACGCGCTCCTTCAGGCGTTGCAGGAATTTGTCGTAGATGCGCTCATCGACGATGGCACGCGAGCAGGCTGAGCACTTCTGCCCGCTGAATCCGAAGGCCGAGACGGCCACACCTTCGACCGCGGCATCGAGGTCGGCGTCGGTGTCAACCACGATGGAGTCTTTGCCGCCCATCTCGAGGATGGTGCGCTTGATCCATATCTGGCCGGGTTGCTGCACGGCGGCGCGCTGGTTAATGTGCAGCCCGACTTCTTTCGAGCCGGTGAAGGCGATGTAGCGGGTCTTGGGATGCTCGACGATGGCGTTGCCGAAGCTGTTGCCATGGCCGGGGCAGAAGTTGACGACGCCGTCGGGCAGGCCGGCTTCTTCCAGGATCTCAAAGAATTTCGCCGCTATGGTGGGCGAGTCGCCCGAGGGCTTGAGGATGACGGTGTTACCGCACACAATCGACGCCAGCGTCATGCCGCCCATGATGGCAGCCGGAAAGTTCCACGGCGGAATCACTGCGCCCACGCCCAGCGGGATGTAACGCAGCCAGTCGCGCTCGCCGGGCAACTGCACCGGTGGCTCGGCCTTGGAGAGGCGAATCGCTTCCAGAGCGTAGAAGTCGCAGAAGTCGATTAGTTCGGCGATGTCGCCATCGGCCTCAGCCCAGTTCTTGCCGACCTCGAAGACCATCCACGCCATCAGTTCGAACTTGCGCTCGCGCAGCAGTGCGCTCACCCGGAACAGCAGATTGGTGCGCTCCTCGACGGAGGCAAATTTCCAGCTCTCGAATGCTTGCAGCGCTGCCTGCATCGCGGGCTCAACTTCGTTTGCGCTCGCCATCTGGTGAACGCCGACGATCTCCGATGGCTTGGCTGGGTTGAGCGACTGCGCCTTCTCGGCGGTCTTCAGATGGCGGCCGCCAATGACCAATTCGTACTCGCGACCCAACTCGCTGCGGACATGCTCGATGGCAGCGCGCATGCGGCGCGCGTTCTCGGGGTTGCTGAAATCAACCGACGGTTCATTCTTGAAGGTGGTGGGAATGTGGGCGTTATTAATGGTGGCAGCAATGCGGGTGCCTTCGCGGGCCGGAGTTGTCGTGGTAGCCATAATTGCGTCCTCTCAGATGTTGGTGGTGCAGTTTAAATAGATGCCGTGCGTTGCGGCGGGATGCGGCGCGAGCACAGGCCAAGCTCTAATGATATGCGCGGGCGAGGGGTTTGTCGCTACTCACCCCCGAAGCAGAATTTCGAGGTCACGGGCTCCGTGCAGAACACGGATGATCTCAACTCCTTGCCCAATCAGCAGGTAGAAGACGAGATGTTTGGGGAACCCTTTCAGCGGAAACGTCCTGACATTGGTGAGGAAGCGGCTGCGGAATTGGTTGACCTTGCCCATCCGGGGCCGGTGAGCTAATAGCTCGAAGGTTGCCTCCGCCGCCCGGTAGAAGCGGAGCGCCAACTCGAGGTTGCCGTGGGAAGCCAGGTACTCAGCTTGTTCATCCAGGTCCCGCTCCGCAGCCGGTCGAACCAAGATGGCAGGCTTCAACCTGTGATCCTGGCGGGCTTGTGGCGTCGGCGTAGAGAGCTTCGCTTTTGTGCCCATGTGGCCGAAGTGATCTGTTTCGCCGGGCCGGAATTGAGCCCCTCCAACAGGGCGGCCTCCAGTTTTTCCTTGGCCTGACGCTTGCGGTCATCGCGGATCAGTTCACGGATGTATTCGCTGGGCGTGCTGTAACCATCTGCGCTGGCCTGACCTTCGACATATTCCTTAAGGACCTTGGGCAGAGAAACGTTGAGCGAAGTCATTTCCATGTGATTTAGTCTAAGAATCGCTGACAGTTTCTGTCAATAACTGGCGGGGGTTGTGAGCTAGACTGATGGCAAGATTCCATTCTCCAGAGATCAAACCGACCACTGCCAACGCCGCTACGTGCCGATGTCCATCCACTCTGGATGGTAATCCTTCCAGATGCCTGTGCCGGCGGAGATCTGGCGCACAGGAAGGTCTTCGGCGTGCTTGGCAGTGCGCACCCACTCCCAGGCGTGGAGAATTTCGGAGCTGTCGAAGTAGCGGGTTTCAGCCTCAAGAATGGCTGCACCCGCGGTGACGATGGCCACAATCTCTTCCCACTTATCGGCGCCCACGACTGCCATGCGTGCGATGTGGTCGGTATGTTTCTGGAGGAACCGCATTTGCTCCCAATGCGCTCCCCAGTCGGCGCCGTGCATCTGCGAAAGGTCGGCGAGAATGCCGATGGGCTTGGCTTTGCGCTCGCGAATCACGAGTTCGAGTTGCGGCTCAAATCCCTTGATGTCTTCGGCGGTCAGCCTGCCGACCACCTTGAAACCCAGTACTCCTCCAAAACTCTCTTTGAGTCGTTCAATCATGCGGTGCGCACTCCTTTGCTAGCCAAGTCGAGATAATTGCAAGATACAGTTGTACACGATTGTCGGCGGTGGTTACAGGAATTGCTTCAAGCTAGGCTCGGAGGGCGAACAGCAGGTCCCTCGACTCGGGCTGAGGTCCTCGCTCGGGATGACAACAGGGCGAGTTTATTTCTTGTCTTCGACCATTTTTTCGACGATCTGGTCAATGGTGTCGAGGGCCTTCTTGGCGGGCATGGTGTCGTTGTTGGTCATGATGGAGAAGGCGATGTGTTCGCCGCGCTGGGTGGTGGCGTAGCCCGACAGAGAATACACGTGGGCCAGCGAGCCGGTCTTGGCGTGCACCAGCCCCATCACCGGCGTGGTGCGAAAACGTTCCGCGAGCGATCCATCGACCCCGGCAATAGGCAGCGTATCTTCGTAGAGCTGACCCCAAGTCTGTTTGTGACAATAGAGCAGGATCGCAACCACTGCGTCGGGGGTAACCAGGTTCTCGCGTGACAGGCCCGAGCCGTCGAGGAAGACGAACTGCTCCGGCTTGATGCCGGCGCGAATCAGGAAGCCTCGCAGAACTTCCAAGCCGCCCTGGATGGAGCCTGACGTACCCTTCTCCTTGCCGAGCAAGCGCAGCATCAACTCGGCATGAAGGTTCTGGCTTACCTTATTAATGACCCGCAGATCCTGTGCGACCGGTTGTGACTGGTAGCTGGCCAACACTTGCGGCGCCGGGTTCGGCGGCCGAGTGGTGTCGCCGCCGCCGGACGCCATGGAAGTGACGCTGAAGGTCTGGGTGGACGCTAGTTCCGTATGGTGAGTGCGCGCGCGTCCGTAAATGGTGACACCGCGCTCCTCCAGCAGTTGGCGGAAGAGACGGGCGGCAAAATCAGCAGGGTCTTCAATGGCGAGGGCTTCGCCAAACCCGGGGTCATCCTGCGGGATGTTGCCCCAGAAGGTGAGCTGGTTGGAGCCGGGTTCGCGATTAATGGACACGGTGCGCGGACCGGTGCCTTGCGGCGTGGTCATTACCCGATTGTCGATTTTGTAGTACTCGGGAAACGGAGTGACGGTAAGGAAAGCGCGCTCGCCGGGGCGGTCGGCGGGCATGATATTCACGAAGATGACGTTGTCATTGATGGTCAGCGCGGAAACCGGTGCGCCCCATTCCCGCGCCAGGTCATCCTGCGACCAGCCCTCGCCGTAGCGCTCGAAGACGAAGTAAGAGTCGTCGGCGATGACGTCGCCGTCGATATATTTCAATCCCTGCTGCACAAGCTGGTCAGCCAGAGTTTGCAAGACCACGATGGGCGGCGTCTTGCGTTCGGTGTGCATGTTGTAGGGAAGGGTGCGTCCCGAAAGATTGGGATCGCCATGTCCGACCAGCACCAGATCGGAGTTGAGCCGCCCATACTTGTCGAGCGCGCCCATGGTTTCTACCGTGGTCTTGAAACGATAGTCGGAGCCGATCAGCCCGAAGACAGCGGCCGTGGTGAATAATTTGGTGTTGGATGCAGGGGTGAAAAGTTTCTCCTGGTTCAGGGCGTAGAGCGGCTGGCCGGTATCCATTGAAACCACATTAATGCCCCAAAATCCGCGCGCAGCGTCGGGATCGCTCAGGATACTTTCGATTTGAGAAGCGAGCTTCTTCTCCTCAGTCTGCTTCTTGTCGGCCCGGTTGTTGTTGGTGGCGGCAAAGCCGGAAGCAAGCAGCGTAAGCAGGAGGACGATGACGGCGAGATTGCGAACCCTGAACATTGAGCCACCGCACAAATTCTAGCACCAGGACGCGAGCTTCCCTATTTCATTTTTCTGCCACCAACGGTGCGCCTTCCGACCAGTACAATTGTTTCATGCGCCCTTCGTTTCGTTGGCAACTACGTTCAAAAACACTCGAGTTGGACCGGCGAACTCTCATCATGGGAGTGGTGAACGTTACGCCGGATTCGTTTTCCGACGGAGGCGAGTTTCTCGAGCCAGAGCGTGCGGTGCAACACGCATTGCAGATGCTGGACGAAGGCGCCGACCTCATTGACCTGGGCGGCGAATCCACCCGGCCGGGAACGCCGGTTGCCGGCGATAAGGCGAGTGCAACGTCAAAATCGAAGCCCAAGCCGGTGGTCACCGAGGAGGAGGAACTGCGCCGGGTGATGCCGGTGTTGCAGGGCATCTTGCAGGCGCGGCCGGGAACGGTCATTTCGGTGGACACCTATAAGGCAAACGTCGCACGCGCGGCCGTGGGGGCAGGCGCGGAAATTGTGAACGATGTCAGCGGCTTTCAGTGGGACGCGGAGATGGCGCGGACGTGCGCCGAACTGGAATGCGGCGTGGTTCTAATGCACAGCCGAGGCAAACCCGTTGAGTGGCGCAGCCTTCCGCCCGTGCCGGACGTTACCGCCTTGGTAGAGCATGACTTCGCCAACCTGCTGCTGATTGCGTTGCATAGTGGCGTGCAACGACCGCGTATTGTGCTGGACCCGGGCTTCGGCTTCGGCAAGAAGCTAGAGGAAAACTATCCGCTGCTGGCGCATTTCGATCGCTTGCAGCGCTTCGGCTTTCCGCTGCTGGCGGGGACTTCGCGCAAAGGATTTGTGGGGCAAACGATCGGGAAGCGGAGAGGCAAGGATGCGCCGCCGCCGGAACGACTCCATGGATCGCTGGCGGCCATGGTGGCCGGCATTCTGCGTGGAGCGCACATCGTGCGGGTCCACGAGGTGAAGCCCGCGGTGGAAGCAGCGGCGGTCGCCGATGAAGTGCTTGCCGCGCGAGGAGAAGCGTGAGGGCCAACATTGGCTATTCTTCGACTCACGTTCGCTGACCTCGGCGAACGCTCGCTCCAGCATCACAGATCAATATCTGCAGTTTTGAAATATATGGTGCTTTGAAACATTTCCTGTCCCGAAAAATGGCCGACCTGAACCAACTTTCTTTAACGCCCCGGGTCACCGTGCGTCGGGCCGGAGCGCCTGATCCAGGCGGCCGCTGCGTGGTTTACTGGATGCAGCGGGCGCAGCGTGCGCTGGATAATCCTGCACTCGACCTGGCAGTCGAGGCGGCGAACGTTCTGCATCAGCCAGTGGTTATTTTCTTCGCGCCAGTGCCGTTCTATCCTCGTGCGAATCTGCGGCACTGCGCGTTTCTGGCGCAAGGCATACCCGACACAGCGGCGCGGGCCCGCAAACGCGGCATCGGCTACGTGCTGCGACGCTACCCAGAGCATTCGCTGGTGCGGTTCTGCGAGGAAATAAAGGCCTCACTGGTAGTGGGCGATGAGAACCCGCTGCGCGAGCCCAATCGCTGGCGCGACCTCGCCGCGAAGAAGCTGTGGGTGCCGCTGTGGACGGTGGATGCCGACGTTCTGGTTCCTTCAAAGCTGCTGGAAAAAGAGCAATACGCGGCGCGCACTATAAGGCCGCGATTGAGGCTTAGGCTGAAGGAATTCCTCGCCGCGCCCGCGAATTTCACGGCGAAGGTCGAGTGGGAGAAACCGCGCGGCCTGCGCGCATTGCCGGATGATGGGTCGTTCGACATCACCGAAGACTGGAAAGAGCTTGACCGTTCGGTAGCGCCCGTGGATACCTTTCGCGGCGGGACCGGCGAAGCACTGCGCCTGTTGCACGATTTTGTAACTCACAAACTGGCCCATTATCCTGAACGCCACGGCAAGCCCGAATTGGACGGTACCAGCTACCTGTCGCCGTACTTGCATTTCGGGCACATCGGGCCGCACACGGTCGCGCTGGCGGTCGAGAAGTCGAAGGCGCCGCGCGCGGCGAAAGACGATTTCCTCGATCAGCTCATTACGTGGCGCGAGCTGTCCATCAACTTTGTGCATTTCAATCCGCTTTACGACTCGATTGAAAGCGCTCCAGACTGGGCACACCGGACGCTGGGCAAACATTCGCAAGATCCGCGGCCGGTGACTTACGCGCGCGCGCAGCTTGAATCCGCCGAGACCCACGATGAGCTGTGGAACGCTGCTCAGCGGCAGATGCTGCACGCAGGCTGGATGCATAACTACATGCGCATGTATTGGGCGAAGAAGATTCTGGAGTGGAGTCCATCGCCGGGAGTGGCTTACCAGACTGCCGTGTACCTGAACGACAAGTACTTTCTCGATGGCCGTGATCCCGATGGCTATGCAGGAATCGCTTGGTCAATTGGTGGCAAGTTCGACCGACCGTGGTTCGAGCGATCGATATTCGGGACGGTTCGCTACATGTCAGGAAAAGCTGCAGCCAAAAAATTTGACGCCCAGCGATACATCGAACAGATGGCCAGGCTGGCGGGACCGAGCGGCCAATCCGAGTTATTCAGGCAGTGAGAAACTAAGGCGCGACTTTCAGGCTGTAGAGAAACGCGCTGATCCACACGAGGAATCCGGCGGTCCCCACAGCGATATACACGCGCCGCTCGAAAGCATTGTGAATTGTCGGCAGCGGCAACGGAGTGCCGAGGGCGCGGTGAAACGACGCTCCCAGCAGACCGCCGAATCCGATGAGGGTTGTGGCGCCGCCGAAAGCCAGGCCAGCGATGATAAGGATGAAACTGAGGCTGAACACGAGCCACTCCACTACTTGCCCAACAATTTAGACCTCTTAGTGAAGTTCCGCAACTCAGCCAAAGACAGGTTCGTCGGGGCTGAAGAGACTGTGGCGCAACTTCATTTGGTTTGCGGCGGTGGAAGGAATCGCGTCAAAACCAGCCCCGAATGGGGCGAAAAAACTTAGCCCAGCGCTTCAGTGCTGGGTAAAGTGGGGAGTAAAAGCGAGTCCCGTAGGGACGGCACAGGTTGTGACACGGTCTCTGAAGCCCAAGTCATCGTTACTTGCCCGGTGCTGCTATCCGAGGCACCGTTCGGTTCATCTAATTGAACGAGAGTGCGTGCCGGCTCGATGCAGCATCGGCGACACGCGCCGACCAACATCTGCAACTCTGGAGATATCCAAGAACCAATGCGAATAGCTTGGAAGACGAACCTGCTTATTCCTTTTGTCCTTTTGTTCTCTGCTTTCCCGGCGTGCGCCCAAAGCGGTAAGTCGGCGCAGTCAGCGGCTTCGCCGCAAGGCCCGTTCACCGACTATCGTTATGAGAAGCCTGGCGCGACGCACAAGATCACAGCCCAGGACTTGCCGGCGCCATACGCAAGCAAGTCTGCGATGAACCACGCCCGCGTAGTGGGGCGGCCAAAGAATGCGTGGCCGCAAGCGCCGGCGGGGTTCAAAGTCGAACTGTTTGCCAGCGGCCTGGGCGAGCCACGCAACATTGTCACCGCGCCCAACGGCGATATTTTCCTGGCTCAACCCAACAAAGGGGAGATCACGATTTTCCGCGGGATCACCGCCGACGGGAAGGCCGGACAGACGCAGAGTTTTGCGACCGGCATCGACGAGCCGTACGGAATTGCCTTTTATCCCCCGGGGCCGAACCCGGAATATGTTTACGTTGGCGAAACCGGCGCCGTGGTGCGCTTCGCTTATCACAGCGGCGACCTGAAGGCGGCAGGGAAGCCCGAGCATATCGCCGACCTGCCGGGCGGCGGGGGACACTCGACTCGCGACCTTGCGTTCTCGCCTGATGGCAAGCAGTTGTTCGTCGGCGTTGGCTCAGACGACAACGTGGATGACCCTGACACGCACCCCAACGAGAAAAACCGTGCCGACATTCTGGTCATGAATCCCGACGGTTCCAACCTGCGCGTGTACGCGTATGGCATTCGCAACGCCGGAGGCGGGTTGGCCATCGATCCCAAGAACGGCGAGCTGTGGTGTTCGGTGAATGAGCGTGATGGTCTGGGCGACAATCTGGTGCCCGACTACATCACCAGTGTGCAAGCTGGCGGGTTTTATGGCTGGCCGTATTACTACATCGGCGGCAACCCGGACCCGCGCATGAAGGGCAAGCATCCGGAGCTGAAGGACAAAGCGATTGTGCCAGACGTCCTGCTGCAACCGCACAATGCGTCCCTGGAAATAACGTTCTACACCGGCAAGCAATTCCCGGCGGAATATCAGGGCGACATTTTCGCGGCGCAACATGGTTCGTGGAACCGAAGCGTGCGCACGGGCTACGAACTTATTCGCGTTCCCCTGCATCAGACCGGCAAGGCGAGCGGCGAATACGAGGACTTCCTTACCGGCTTCGTTCTTCCTGATGGACAGGTTTGGGGCCGGCCCGTGGGAGTGACGGTAGCTCCCGATGGATCGCTACTGGTGACGGACGATGGTTCAAATTCGATATGGCGAGTGAGTTATGCAGGGAAATAACGGCGTGCAGAGAGCCTGGATGAGCATCAAGCGCTTCTGTCGCGAAGCGCTTCGCCGCCCTCCGGACCGTAGAAGAACACCCAGGTTGCGAAATCATCCGTGAACTCTACGAAGCGATGCTGTTCGCCGGCGGCGACAAATAGCATATCTCCCGGACCGCAGCCCACTTGTTTTCCTTCCAGTTCAAAGCGCCCGGTGCCGGTCGCGATGACGTAAATCTCGTCGCGGGTGTGAGGGTGTTGTTTATCGGTGAGGCGTGGCGCATACAACTTCACCGTAAGCGTGCCGTGCCGGAACAACTCGACGGAGCGCTCCCCATTAGGACCGGGGAGTTGCTCCAATCCGCTTAAGGCTTTCAAGTAAACCGGAACAATTTTGCCTTCGATCTTCATCGTGACCCCGTCGTCGAACTCAGTTTGGCCACCGCTTTCGGTTTCCACGCCCCCACGATGATGCCCATCAAAATACAGCCGAGCAGCGGGTAGGCGGCTGAAATCATGATGAACGAAACCGGGCGAATTTCGAAGACCATTTCTGTAATCATTGCCACCGCAGCCGCCAAGCCTACCAGAATGCCAATGCCGATTCCGCTCAGCAGTTGGTGGGTTTCGTAGCTACTGAGCACCCGCGCGATGACGTAGGCGATCAGGATACTGCAAAGTAGCGAAACGATATAAGGCCAGAAGTTGGGATGGGCCATGTAGGCCTGCAACTCCTCTGGCGGTATGCGCGTGCCAGCCTGCCATGGCGCCCGGAAGGCCGTGAACCATACTGCTCCCAGTATCCAGTCGGCGATGGCTGCCGTTATCACGGCGGCCCAGTTCAGTCGCATGCTTGGCCTCTCCTAACTCTGCGCGAGACTATCCTGTTCTGAGGTCGGGCGCAACCGGGGATGGTGACTCATTAGTCGTTCGATCCAGTTGCGTCGCCTCAATTGGCAATGCGGGGAATCCTGCTTCGTTTGACACAGGATACATGCGCACATATACTGTGTCGATGAACGTGACTTTATCGATTGACGAGCAGCTCGTCGCCCGCGCGCGAAAGAAGGCTGACGCGCTCGGCAAGAGCCTCAATCAGCTAATCCGTGATTACCTTCAAAAACTCGCCGGCAGCGATGATCCCGAGCAGGAGATCGAGGAGTTCAAACAACTCTCAGGTCGGGGTCATTCTCGAGGATGGCGCTTCGATCGAAATGAGATTCATGAGCGCTCGTAGCTTCTTCGACACCAATGTTCTGGTTTACTCAGACGACCGGGCGGCAGCGGCAAAGCAGCGACGCGCCCTCGACCTTCTGGCGGAACACCGGCGCGGCGGATCGGGCGTGGTTTCGCTGCAAGTACTGCAAGAATATTTTGTCACCATCACGCGCAAACTGCATGTTGACGCGGTTGTTGCTCGCAGGAAGGTCGAATTGCTCGCTCAGTTCGATGTGGCTACGCCCGAAGTTCCCGACATTCTTGCCGCCATCGACCTCCATCGACTTCACGGGTTTTCTTTCTGGGACGCTTTGGTGGTTCGCGCCGCCAAGCAGGGTGGATGTAGCGTACTTTTCTCGGAAGACTTCCAGGAAGCGCGAGAGATTGACGGGATACGGGTGGTAAACCCGTTCCGATAAGACCGGCCGCAACCGCTGATCGCTAGGCGGAAAGCGCTTGTTTCACGAGCGTAAGCGCGCGACTGGCGGCCGCGGCAAATGCGCCTGCCGTCTTTGGGTCGGTCTCTGCTGCGGCATTCCAATTGATGGTCAGGCAAAAATAGACCCAGCGGTCGTCGAAGAGCATCGCTCCCGGCACACACAAAGCATGATGGCCAGGCACGTCGATGCTGCCGCCTTTGACGAACGCACTCACACCCAAGGGCAGAGGCACCAGCCAGATGGCGTCACTCATCGCCAGGATCCGCCTGAACTCATTCAAGGTCTCTTTGTTCTCGAAGAATTCTCCCTGCAAAGCCCGCGAATAATAAGACACGAAATCGTCCGCCGAACCCGCAAGAGACTCGACTTGGTTCATGGGCGAATTGACAATCGACTGATTGGCGGCTGCGCAAATTTGTTCCCACGAGAAGGTCTTGTAATCCTTCGCGCCGAGAAGATAACCAAAAAACGCGCGGGTGCTTTCGGGAATCATGACGCTTTTCAATCCCGCCGAAGCGACGAATTCGCGCACCTTGTCTGGGCCAACGTACTTCAAGCACATGTCTGTGCCCGTGTTGTCGCTGTGCAGGATCATGGCTTCCAGCGCGGTACGCTCCGAGACTCTGCCGATCAGATTCGGAGGATTGAAGGTTGCGCTGTCCACCGACCAGACGCTGGCATCGAGCGCCAGTTGTTCTGCCGCGAGGGTTTTAGCCACCTGAGGTGAATCGGCCTGGCGCAGTGCTTCGCAAAGAATGAAAGTCTTGATGGCGCTGCCGGCAAACATCTGTTTAGAGGAATTGGATTCCACCAGAAACTCCGGCTTGCCGTTGGTCGCGGGCGCGTGAATCTTGACAGCCACCTCTCCCGGCAGCGATTTGAAGAGAGACAAAATTGCTGGCGGAGAGGCCTGCTCTTTTGCTTCGGCCACCGTGGGAAGTCCCAATGGCCCCATTCCAACTGCGGCTGCCGTTCCTGCCGCTCCGGCCAGAAATTCGCGCCTTGAACGAAACATTATCTCTGCTCCTCTCGCTTGATCCCGCTGGTGTTCATGGTAGCCGGTTGGTGTCAGAGTCTAACACTGGGGCGTCACGGAAACGTCTAGGCCAAAGCGGAACTGCTGTCGCGCCTTGGTCGCGAGCGCAAGAACCTTGCCGATATGAGGAAGGCGCCAGCAATTGCCCCCAAGATCGCGCCTATTCCAAGGATTACTAAAGGCACGATAAAGAAGGGCACGGTCCAGCCGACGCCAATTTGTGCTTGCGTTGGGGCACGGGGATCGTAGCGGACAGGATGGCGGCTGCCGACAGGGAATTGTGCAGC
This sequence comes from uncultured Acidobacteriaceae bacterium, assembly GCA_963798185.1. GTDB lineage: Bacteria > Acidobacteriota > Terriglobia > Terriglobales > Acidobacteriaceae > Bog-257. Next base: position 170,651 of record CAWCSJ010000036.1, on the reverse strand, counting down.
GCGGCCGGCAGTTTGTTGGAGGTCCTGACTCTGAAAGATGATTAGCTCGGCGGTGATCGGTCGGCCGTCGACAGTGTAGAGCAGTTGCAGACTGGCGGCGTATATCTGCTGGTGCGGAGGCGACGGCTGCGTCACTACTTCGCTGCGTATGACTTGGGCTTGGGTCTGGGGCCAGGTTTGCAACACCTGGTATTGCCGCCAGAAAAAGGGCAGGCTCAAAATTACTGATAGAGCGCAAAAAATAAGGAAGGCAACTCCGAGGAACAGCAGAAGGCCATGTTTTTCGCTGGTCAAGATCGTGTTCACCACAGAGACACAGAGTCACAGAGGAGAAAAAAAAGGCTTTTCTACCACGGAGGACACGGAGATCACTGAGTTTTCTCTCTTCTTTTATGGATCGTTCAAGCTTACATTCTGATTTTCGCCGGTGTACCCCGTGGTAAAAACAGCTTCTTCGGATTTTCTCTGTGGCTCTGTGTCTCTGTGGTGAATCCGCACTACTTTCCGCGCTTCAGGTCTTTCATCTCTTCGCGCACGCGACGGAAACGGCTGAGCAGTGACCCGAGGTATCCCAGCAATATCACCCAGGTGACGATGTAAGCGGCTTTCAGTGCGACTGGACCAGTCATCGCAGGTCTCCTTGTAGGGCTGCTGCAGCGTGCGCGGCTTCCACTTTTTCTTCCAGCATCTGCAAGCGGTAACGAACCACCATCAGCACAATTCCTACGCAGGTGAACGCTGCCAGGTTCCAGAAGAAGGCGTGCAGCATGGCTGGATCGAGGCCCGAGTTTTCGCCGCCTCCCATCACCGGGGAAGGATGCTGGGTGCGGAACCAGCGTATCGACATGTACACGATCGGCACATCCACGAACCCGAAGATGGCGAGCGCCGCCGCCAGCACTTGCGTCTGGCCTCCAGCAGAAAAACGCCGCAGCACCAGATAGCTTACGTAGATAAGCCACAGCACCAGCGTGGTTGTCAGACGTGCATCCCAGGTCCACCAGATACCCCACACCGGGCGCGCCCAGATCGGGCCGGTGATCAGGACAATCGTGCAGAAAGCCACGCCCACCTCAGCGGAAGCCACGGCAAGCGCGTCGCTGGCCAGGTTGCGTTTCCACAGGTACACCACTGACGCCAAAAAATTGACGAAGAAGCACACGCCCGCCGTCCACGCCGAGGGGACGTGATAGTAGAAGATGCGCTGAACCTCGCCCATGGTCTGCTCGGTGGGAGCAACAAATAGTGCCTGATAGGTGCTGAAGGCCAGCAGTGCGAGAGTGAATATAACGAAGGCGATAAATAGATTTTTCATTCCGCGTTTAACACACTTTCGAATAGGAGCAGGCAGACTGCCGTGAATACGAAATCGTAAACTGCCAGCATCTTGATCCAGAAATCGGGCGAAGCCTCGCCAGTAAGGATGGAGGTGGTGGCATCTACCATGCCGAGCAATGCCGGTATTGAAATGGGGAAAAGAATGAGCGGGAGCATAATCTCGCGGCTGCGAGTGCGAATGGAGAGCGCCGCGAAAAACGTGCCATTGACCACCAGCGCCCATGTTCCCAACAGCGCCACCACCATCAATTGCCAGACGGGCCCGACCGAGCGCAGATCGTAGAAAACCACGAACAGCGGGGTCATCAGTGCTTCCAGCACCACCACAAAGAAAAAATTGCCGATGGCTTTGGCCAGGAACAGGGCATTAGGCGGAGCAGGTGACACCCGGTAGGCATCGAGGACCTGATTGCGCAACTCGCGTGCCCAGGTCTGGTTCAGGGCCACGACTGCCGCGAAGAGAAAAGCCACCCAGATGAGGCCGCCCGCGATGCGGCGCGACTCTTCGGCCGTGGGATTGAAGGCGAAGCTGAATATCACCACCACCAGCAGGGCGAAAAACAGCATGGAGTTGATTGCGTCTTTGGAGCGCCACTCCATCCGCAAATCTTTCATCAGGGTGGTGCGAGTCATGCCAAGCGTAGTCATCGCGGTGTCCACTCCTGATTGGCGACCACTGCTTTGCGGGCTACCTCTTCGCGAGAAACAATCTGTCCGGCCGTCATGTGCACGAACTCGTCGGCCACGCCTTCCATCAGCGCAGCCTGATGCGTGACCACGAAGATGGTCTTGCCCTTGTCCCGGACCCTGCCCAGCACGGCGGCCATCTCGCGCGCCGAATGCGCATCCACGTTGGAGAAGGGCTCGTCAAGCAGGATCAATTCCGGATCGTGCAATACGGCGCGCGCCAGCGACAGGCGCTGCCGCATGCCTTGTGAATACTGGCCGATGCGGCGTGATAACTCGGGGTCGAGGCCGACCATCTGCATGGCGTTGCGACAAACGTTGTCGTCGTTGAGACCGTACAGGCCGGCGAAGTAGCGCAGGTTTTCCATCCCGCTTAGCTCGTCATAGAGCAGCGGCGCGTGTCCCATGTATCCGAGGCGATGAGCGACCTCGCGGTGGTTTGTCACTCCCATCAGAGTGAAACTACCCTGGCTGGGCTGCATCAGACCGGCGACGATGCGCAGCAGCGTACTTTTGCCGGCGCCGTTATCACCCAGCACCACATACAGGCGTGCCGGCGCAAAACTGGCCGAGATGCCGCGGATAGCCGCAAAGCGGCCAAAAAATTTCACGAGATTATCGAGAACGATGACAGGCGGAGAGGAAAGAGCGCTAGTGCCTGTCATGCTGTGCGTGTCCGTGACTCTCGCTTCCAGGCGGGACTTATCGGCCCGCCGTGCCAGGCGCTCCTGCTAGCTCGGCCTTTTGTGCATTTCCCGAGGCGGCTGGAGCGGCAGCCGGCTGTCCGGGCTGGGGGGCGTACTTGGAGGCGCACTTGGCCTGAATGTTAGTGGCGCGGAAAACGCCATCGCGTCCGAACTTTCCCTCCGCCAAGGCTTGGGCGTTGTCCTTGAAAGTATCGGGCGGCGCTTCACTTCCGTTGTAAACCACCGGCAGGGTGCGGTCCTGCTCGACCAGGAGAAATTCAAGATGGGTCCCCTGTCGCTTGATGGATCCGGGCTGAACATTACCGGCCACGCGCAAACGTTTGCTGTAGGCGCCATTGCCCATTCCGTTCAGTTCCTTAATGGTGACGTAGTAGCTCTTGCTGTCTTGCACGCCGGTGTAGGCGAGGTAGCCGAGAGCCACGATGATTACGACAATGACGGCGCCGAAGCGCGTGTACCTGCGTCCCTGTTCAGACATGAACTAAATCCTCTAGGCGGTTGAACGCCCCGGATGCGTCATGGCATCCGCAGACTTCTTACCGAATGGGCTTAGGATAACGCTTTTGAGCGCACAGCGCCATGTGACTGAGGTCACACTTTCGGGGGACTACCTGATTGGGCACAAATAAGGGCAATTACCGGATTTCTGTCAGGCCGCACCACGCTGGCGATTTGCCGCAGCCAGGCTGGAGCGCACCAGTTCGATCAGCTCGGGCGGAGGCAAAGGTTTTGCCCGGAAGACGATTTCCAGCCCTTCGTACTCAGAACTGGCGTCGGGCAGGCCGCTGAGCACGATGACCGCGACCCAATTATTCTCCGCGCGGATTCGCCGGACCAATTCCGGCCCGCTACAGCCGGGCATGAGATGATCGGTGACAATCACGGCTATGCGATCACCAAGGGTGTGCAGGGTAGCCAGGGCACTTTCGGCGGTGGTAGCGATGGACACGTGGAATCCGGCCCTCCGCAGCACCTCTTCGCGGACGCTCAACTGCACTGGACTGTCATCAACGAGGAGAATCTGGCTCAAGAACCCATCTCCCGCACCTCTTCCTGGAGCAGTCTTGCGAAAACTGGAGCTATCGTAATTCAAGCCGCCGAGGATAAGCGTATCTAAACAGGTACTCGGGCAAATTTCGCCGCCATGCGCGAGCGCCCATTATCCAAGGCTTTAAGCCGTACGCTGCTGGCCGCAAACCTCTTCCTTCGCACGTAACCAATCCTGCTCAGGAGAGCCGCCTACACCTCCGCGCTGCAGGTACAACTCATAGGCGCGGGTGCGGATCTTCTCCTCCACAATCGGCGAGGGTTGCGACGCGTGAGCGAATTCGGGCGTCGTCGTCACCGGTTGCGCTGCCTGAGCGCCATTTCCGTTCTCAGGCTGGGGACTATTCCCAACTTCAGGAGTAGTCTTGCGGCTCCGTTTTTTCGGCGTGGTGCCATCATTGGCTCGGGTTGCTTTCGGCATCGTACTTTACTCCTGGACCAAAAATTTGCAGCCGGTCCGCGCTCAACTGACAGTCGCGGCCGCTACCTTTCAACTATAAACGAATCCGCACCCCTTACAACCGACCCGGTACCTTTTTCTACAACTTTTGTGCGGCTGACATGAACATATGGTTAATGAATCAGGGTGCTATCGTTTCACGGCCTTGATTGTCCAATAAGCGTCAGAGGTTTTCTAGGATCCCGGAACCAATGGTCTCCTGCGAGCGTATATCTTAAGAGAGGCTGGGTCTTGGCTCACCGCGATGCTATTTTTTGAGATTTTGCGACAGATGTTGCGGACCTTGTGGGCGCACAAGCTGCGTTCGTTCCTCACCATGTTCGGCATCGCCTGGGGAGTGGGATCGCTTTTGCTGCTGGTGGGACTGGGAGAGGGATTTCGCTCGGGCAACCGGCGCGAGTTGAATTCGCTGGGGGAAGACATCATGTTCATGTTCCCCGGACGGGCCCCGGCGGTCCCGGGCAACATGAGCTCCAGTCGCGAGTACCGGCTCACCTACCAGGACTACCTCGACGTTCAGCGGGAAGCGCCGCACGTGCGCGCTGTGGCGCCGGTGCTGAGAAGGCAGGACATTCGCGAGGTCAGCGATTACGGCAATACCAATGGCGAGGTCGTAGGGGTCCCGCCGCACTTCAACACCATTCGTTATCTGCCGCTCGACAGTGGTCGTTGGCTGAATGACGCCGACGATACCCAGAAGCGCTTTGTGTGCGTGATTGGGGACGAGATGGTGAAGAACCTGTTTCCGGGCGGCAGAACTGCCGTTGGCAGTGCGATCCTGCTGAATGGCGTTCGCTTCGAGGTCGTAGGAGTGGTCCAGCGCGTGGGTCACGGCGATGATAATTCGACCAACAATCGCGTCTTCCTTACCTACACCATGATGCATCAGTTCTTTCCGTTGGCGGGAGAACAGCAGCAGGACGCCATCTCGTTCTTGAACTACCGTCCGCGGGTGCGGGACGAGCACGCCATTGCGCGTCAGGAGGTCCGGAAGATTGTCGCCCGCAATCACGGCTTCGATTGGCGCAACGAGGATGCCTTCGAAGATTGGGACACGGTCAAGAACGCCGAGACGGTGGGCAAGATTTTCGACGTGATGGATATTTTCCTCGGCGGAGTTGGTCTGGTGACGTTGACTCTGGGCGCGATTGGCATCGTCAACATCATGCTGGTGGCGGTAAGCGAACGGACGCGCGAGATCGGCTTGCGCAAAGCGCTGGGTGCGACCAATCACAGCATCCTGCTGCAGTTCTTTCTGGAAGGCGCCTTCCTCACCCTGTTGAGCGGCGCCATTGGCATGGGAGGCGCGGCGCTGCTGATGCACGCCATGAGCGGAGTGGGACAGGTGCCGGGTTTTGATCCTCCGACCATGTCGTATATGTCGGCGACGGTGGCCATAGGAACGCTGGCCCTGGCCGGCATTTTTGCCGGGCTTTATCCCGCGCGCAAGGCCGCGATGCTGCAACCGGTAGATGCGCTGAGGCAGGAGTAGTCATGGTCAAGGATCTGCTGACGCAGGCTTACGGGGCTATGCGGCACAATCGCCGCCGCACCGCGCTGACCATGCTCGGAATGGCTTGGGGGATCGCGACGGTGGTTCTACTGCTGGCCTACGGTGCAGGATTCGGCCGCGCCATCGAGACTATTTTCGCCAACTGGGGCACGCGCATCATCGGCGTCTTTCCCGGACGCACTTCGCAGCAAGCCGGCGGGCAAAAGGCCGGCACCAAGATCAGGTTCACGTTCGACGACATCGACCGCATCGTGAATGCAGCCCCGCTGGTACATCGCATTACCCCCATGGTGTCGAAGGACTGCGTGGTGCAACAGGATGTTCGCACCTACACCCTTCCCATCAACGGCGTTTATCCCACCATGTTCAAGATTCAAGCTTTGACCCTGGGTGAAGGGCGCTTGATGGACGGGGACGACGAGTTGTCGCGCGCGCGGGTGGCGGTCATCGGCTCGGAGGCCAGGAACAAGCTGTTTTCCGGGCAGCCCGCTTTGGGCCAGTCCGTACGCATCGACGGCATCAGCTACCGGGTGATAGGCGTTCTCTCGCCGCATATGCAGGAGGGTGACGACAGCATCAACAAGCTGATCTACATCCCGTTCAGCACCATGAGCGATTTTAAGGATACGCACTACCTCGACGGCATCTGGCTCGACTACGAGGGCAATGAATACGAACTGGTGGAGCACCAGGTCCGAGGGGTTCTCGCGCAGCAGTACAATTTCAAGCCCGACGACAAGCGCGCGATATTCGTCTTCAACATGATGAAGCAGTTGAAGCAGTTCCAAATCATTATTACGGGACTGCAGGTCCTGCTGGCTTTTATTGGGACCTTGACGCTGGGCATTGGTGGCGTCGGCCTGATGAACATCATGCTGGTATCGGTGACGCAGCGCACGCGCGAGATTGGCGTGGAAAAGGCCCTAGGCGGCCGGCGTCGCGACATCTTGTTCCAGTTTCTGGCGGAAGCGTTGGCGATTACCTTTGCGGGTGGCATCGCGGGAATCGCCATGGCGTATGCCATTTCCATTGGCGTTGGCCGCCTCACCTTCTACAGCGCGGTGGCCAAGAATGCGGAAGCGGCCGATATCCGGCTGATTATCGACCCCAAGATTGTCCTCATTGCCACCATTATTCTGACGCTGGTGGGGCTGGTGAGCGGAATGCTGCCGGCCATCAAAGCGTCGCGGCTCGACCCGATCGAAGCGCTGCGTTACGAGTAGCGTCCCTCTCGACTCTCCTGCCAGTTAGAATAGAAAGCTATCGCCATGATCCGATCGATTGTCTTCCCTCACGTTGCCGGCAAGTCGCTGCAGGAGTTGCAGCCAGCGTTGGAGTTGTTTCGCGCTCTGGGTTTCGCCCCGGGCAATGAATGGCACGAAGGCGGAAACCACGGAATCGAGATGGTGGCGCCAAGCGGAGGAATTGAGTTTCTCGCTGCGGCAGATGAGCCGAGCGTCGATGCCATGGTGGAAGTCTCCGATGCCGACGGTGCATGGCAGATCGCCAAGAAGCTCGGCGTGACCGTCCGTCGAGAGATCGGCGATACGCCTTACGGGGCGCGGCTTTTCGAAGTGGAAGTGGCTGGGCTTCGTATCGGCTTCCTGGCCTATGCCAAGAAAGCTGGAGAGCACGGGCTGGAAGCATCGCTGAATGCCGCGGGCAAGCACTTCGCCATTGTGGTAAGCCGGTTTAACTCGTTCATCACCGAGCGTCTGCTGGACGGCGCACTGCTGGCATTGCGGCAGTGCGGAGCGAACCCGGATGACATCTTCGTCGTCCATGTGCCGGGAGCATTCGAAATTCCAGCCGTAGCGCGCCAGTTGGCGCAGAGCGGGCGCTACCATGCCATCATCTGCCTGGGTTGTCTTTTGCGTGGTGGGACCTTGCACTATGAAGTGATCGCCAACGAAGTGACGCGCGGAGTGGGCCAGTCGGCGCAGGAAACCGGAGTGCCGCACGCGTTTGGAGTGCTTACTTGTGACACTCTGGAGCAGGCCATCGACCGCGCTGGGCTGAAGGCCGGCAACAAGGGATATGAGGCTGGTCTGGCCGCGGTCGAAATGACGTCATTGCGGCAGCAGGTTGCCAAGCACATGGCTGGCGCAGCGGACGAAAAGCCATGAGCAAGGCGGGCACACGCAGGAAATCGCGCGAGTTGTCGCTGCAGATGCTATTTCAAATGGAAATGGGCAAGCAGAATCCCGAGCAGGTGCGGCGATCCTTCTGGAGTGAACGTCAGGACCTGGATGACAAGGTGCGCGGCTTTGCTGATGACCTGTTCGGCATTGCCGCCGATCGCGCCGCGGAGATTGACCAGTTGATCGAGCGCAATGCGGAGCATTGGCGGATGGACCGCATGGCAGCGGTGGATCGCAATCTTCTGCGCGCTGGGGTGGCTGAGTTGTTAGGATTTCCGGAAACGCCGCCGGCAGTCGTGATCAATGAGGCATTGGAAATCGCGCGCCGGTTCTCGACACCCGAATCCGTGCACTTCATTAACGGCGTACTCGACAGCGTGGCCCGCGAACTGGGAGAAGGCAAGAAGCGGGCAGAGTAATTCCACACGCGAACGCTGCGTGTGCAAGCTTTCCAACTACAATTTACGCCGTCATAACTAGGGCGCCACGTACACCAGGTTCGGGGTGACTGGGTTGCCGTTGCCGTCCTTTAGGTTAACGGAGATCTGCTGTGCATCGGCGTGGCTGGCGACATCGATACGATGCACGGTGCCATCACTGGTGCCTACGTAAACCTGAGCTCCATCAAGCGTGACACCGCCGTTGTACGCTGTGGCGCCGCCGGTTAGTGGAACCGGAATTGAGGTCAAGTGCTGCAGGTCGAAGAGCAATAATTCCGGCAAATCGCTGATGATCCACGCATCCGCAGCGTTGGAGCTGAGGAAAACCTGCCGGGCGGTAAAGGGTCCTGCTCCCAGATCGTAACTGGCGACTGAATTCGGTGCAGTTGCGGGGCAACCCGGCATAACTGCGCCGGTCGTAACCACATCAATATTGGGCGAATCGGCCGCCACGGCACCCGTTCCATTGGGAATCGCCTTAATCAAAGTAGGGCCGGTCGCGGTGAGCGGCGGTACTTGCACTTCAGTCTGGTTGCAGGTGGCGAACACGTGTATGGCCGGGAGTATGGATGGACTTACACCGTTGCCGGTGATATAGGTCAGCCCTCCCTGAGCACTGATGTCGAGGGCATTGCCGGTATAGGAAACATTATTTTCTTCCAGTGTCGTCGGGTTGAAGCGGGCGTCTATGGGAATCGCGACGCCGAGTATGCTCCCATTGAGGAACTCATTCAGCTTGCTGTCGGGAGTGAAAGCAGTTGAGCTGGTGACATCGCCAGGCTGGGTGAAGGCGTTGTTCAGGGAACCGATATCGAAGTAATAGACGCTATTCGCCACCGGGTCCGAGAGCAGCAAATACCTTCCATTTGCTGAGATCGCCTGAACGGTTCCATTCACTCCCGCAGCGGTGGTGACTGCGCTGGTACTCACATCGACGGTCATCAAACCCGAGCTTGAACCCAGATAAACCGCAACGCCAGTAGGGTCAGTGATGAGCGATGTCGGCGGATAAGGCAGGGTGATGGCTGTGCCCGCCACGTTGGTTGAGGTATTGATGGGGACGAGGCTCAAGGAATTTGTGCTGGCAGCATAAGCCGTGGTTGCGGTACCGCCGGGAACTATCACCGTCACGATATTTTGGCTGTATTGCGCACCAACATTCTTGTTGCAATCCGGGTCGCTGCAGGTCGCGGTGACGTAAGCGTTCCCGGCAAGATGGCCGGTGATGGTTGCCAGGTTGGTGCCGGCAGTTCCGGTGGCGACGGCAGCGGTGGTGAGAGCGGACGAGCCCCAAGTGAGGGTCGGGTGAATGGATTGACCGTTGGTGTCCAAAACATCGGCAATGACCATCTGCATGCCACCCGCACTCATCGTAAATGTGGTATTAGGCGAAGCCGCGTCGTGCACCATGATGCTGGCTGCCGGACAAGTGAGATACGGAACGGCGACACTGTTCACCCCTGAGACGCTGCCGAAGACGGACGTCGAGCCTGGATTCTGCGCCGTAAAGACGCCAGTACCGGTAAGGGAGGTGATGACATTTGCGGTACCGCTGCAGGTGGCTGAGCCGTTCGTTAACAGCGCTGTCGTCGGAGGTGTGGTAGCACCATACCCGGAGGCCGTAACGGTGAGATGGGTGCCGCTGGCGATGGTGTTTGCGGATGTCAAAGCTACGGTTGCGGCGGCACCGATGACTGAAAAACCAAGCCCACTACTGGTGGTTAGCTGGGTTATGACATTCGCCGTACCGCTACAGGAGGCGGTGCCATTGCCGAGAGTTGCCGTCGTTGGCGGCGTTGTTGCCCCGGAGCCCTCATTCGTGATGGACAAGCGAGTTCCGGCGGCGATGGTGTTGGCGCTCGTCAACACTACGGTTGCGGTGGCGCCCGTGACACCGTTGAAGTCAGATAGACTACAGGTTTGGCCTGTGCTACCGCTAATTACGCCGCCCGACGTGTAGGTTGGGCTATTGGTGACCGACGAGTAAGTCGGGTCGATGCCGGATGCGCTACCAACCGTAAAGTTCGATAGGTTGCAGGTTTGGCCTTTGGTGCCAGTAATTGTGCCGCCTGAGAGATAGGTTGGGCTATCGGAACTGGAGGAGAAAGTCGGGTCAATTCCAGCCGAGTTGGCAACGATCGTAAGGTCGTTCGAACCAATGGTGATTGGTCCCACCGTGGAAGTGATGTCGCACGGTGCAGTTGGGGAACAGCCTGGGGCCGTGGTATTAAATGCGGAGGCTGTGGCATTCACTGTTTGCCCCTCGGTGGTGCAGCCGCTGAGGGGATTGACAACAACCTGGTCCACTTCTTCGTGTACGTAGACCGTAAGAGTGGCGTTCGTGGAGCCAGAAGTAGCTGTAATCGTGACTTGACCAACGCCGGCCTGGCCTATGGTGGCGTTGCAAACGATAAAATTGGCGTCCCACACTCCGCCGCAGATCGCCCCGCCAGTGGAAATGGTCGCGATGCTGGGATTGCTGCTGGTGAAGGTGATATCCGCAGCGATGGTGGTACCTGTAGAGTCTTCTGCTATCGCCGAGATCGTAGCCACGCTACCCTCGTTTAGCGAAACGGTGGTTGGCGTTAGAACAATCTGGGCCGCAACCGGGGTCGTTGTAGCGCTGCCACCGCAACCGGCGAGAAGCGAAAGACAAATGGCCGTTACGAGTGCAGGCACGACACGAACCACAGAAAACTGACGCATGTATCCTCCCCACCGGAGCAAATCCTGGCGGATCCATTACTGTCAAATAATTTCTTGCGTAAAACCCACAGTGTAGAGACTGCCTACGGTTTCGGCAAGCGGCCCTGACATTAGTCCTTGATATTTAGCCGTGTTGGCGTCGAGCCAGGGGCGCGCCGTTTGCTAAAAACCCACGCAAGCCGCCAGAGTTGTACTGAAGATTTGCCTGAAGGGTTGCCGGGCTGCAAAAACTTCGGCCGGTTTGGTTGACTGAGGATTCGCGACTTGATATATTAAACAGGTTCTGCGAGTCATACTTGGCCTGCCTGTAGTGTCTGGCTGTGCTGCATCGATCTCCATCCTGTAGAATTTGGTTGCAGGATGTCCTCGCTGAAACGTGTCTGCGCTTCCGCTGGAGCTTTCCAGTGGGTATGCAGGCCGAGGCAACGAAACGGAGTGCCCTCGTTTTCTCCGCCCCAGCTTTCGAGTTGGTTTGCGCAACGATCACGGCGCCACCGTCGTACGCCTAATCTGATCGGAAACCAATATTCCCCGTGTTTGTGTGAGGGGAAGCAAGGGCAGAATGGCCCGCAAAGGCCATGTGTAAAGCTGCCCAGTCCCAATCGCTGGGATGAATCTTGTGCCGTACTGAGCGCCCAAAGGCTGCCTGACGGCACAAGCTAACGTGCGGCCGGGTTGCTGCCGAGAGTTTTTGCTGCGGCGGCGGTTGTGGCCAGTCTCGAGGCTGGCGTTACGAACGAAGGAGCGGCAAAGAGTGCCTACATTTAATCAACTGGTGCGCAAGGGGCGAACGGCGCCGAAGTACAAGACGGCAAGTCCTGCGCTGCAATCCTGTCCGCAGAAACGCGGCGTCTGTACTCGCGTGTATACACAAACGCCGAAGAAGCCGAATTCCGCACTGCGCAAGGTGGCGCGCGTGAGGCTGACCAACGGCATTGAGGTCACGACCTACATTCCCGGTGTCGGCCACAACCTGCAGGAGCACTCGATTGTGCTGATCCGCGGCGGCCGGGTGAAAGATCTGCCGGGGGTTCGCTATCACGTAGTGCGCGGCACGCTGGATTCGGTGGGCGTCGCCAATCGCAAGCAGAGCCGCTCCAAATACGGAGCCAAGCGGCCGAAGGCTTAAGCTCTTCGGGGGCTAAAGCCCGTTGGATGTTGGTGGCGTTTTACGGACGGCCTGAAGGCCGTCCCCTTCAAAGCAGGCTACGAAGCAAGTTAGAGGAATTATGCCGAGAAAAGGACACATCGCGAAGCGTGAAACCCTGGCGGACCCGGTCTATCAGTCCCAACTGGTCAACAAGTTTGTGAACTCCATGATGTGGGACGGCAAGAAAAGCACCGCCCAGAACATCTTCTATCGCGCCATGAAGAAACTAGAAGACAAAGGCGGGGACGAGGCCATCAAGTTGTTCAAGAAGGCCGTGGAGAATGCCAAGCCGGTGCTGGAAGTGAAGACCCGCCGCGTGGGCGGCGCCAACTATCAGGTCCCGGTCGAAGTCAATGCCGATCGCCGGACTTCGCTGGCCATCCGCTGGATCCTGACCTACAGCCGTGGCCGTGGCGAAAAGGGAATGATCGACAAGCTGGCGAATGAGTTGCTCGACGCGGCCAATGGCCGGGGCGCGGCAATCAAGAAGAAGGATGACGTGCACCGCATGGCCGAGGCCAATAAGGCCTTCGCGCATTACCGGTGGTAAGAAGAAATTACCGCGACTGCAGAGTCGCATAGCAAGAAACGGAAAAGATTGTGCCCAGACAGGTCCCATTAGATCGTTGCAGGAATATCGGCATCATGGCCCACATCGATGCCGGAAAGACCACCACCACGGAGCGCATCCTGTTCTATACAGGACGCACGCACCGCATTGGGGAGGTCCATGAAGGCACCGCGACGATGGATTGGATGGCGCAGGAGCAGGAGCGCGGCATCACCATCACGTCGGCCGCGACCACCTGCGTTTGGAAAGATATTCGGATCAACATCATCGACACGCCTGGTCACGTGGATTTCACCGCCGAGGTGGAGCGCTCGCTGCGCGTGCTCGACGGCGCTTGCGCCGTGTTCGATGCAGTCCATGGAGTAGAGCCGCAGTCTGAGACGGTCTGGCGTCAGGCTGACAAGTACGGCGTTCCGCGCATTTGCTTCATTAACAAGATGGACAAGATGGGCGCTGACTTCGAGCACGCCGTCGACACCATTCGCAAGCGTTTGAATGCGCGCCCGGTTGCCATTCAGTTGCCCATCGGCCAGGAAGACAAGTTCAAGGGCGTGATCGATCTCATGGCGATGAAGGCGATTATCTGGAATGACGAGAGCCTGGGCGCTGAATATGAGATCGAGGAAATTCCGACTGAGCTGAAGAAGAAAGCCGCCGCCTACCACCAGATCCTGGTCGAAACCGTGGTTGAAAACGACGATCAAGATGAGTTGATGCACAAATACATCGAAGGCGAGACCATCGGCGAGGCCGAGTTGAAGGCCGCATTACGCCGCGCGACGCTGAAGATGAAAGTGTTTCCGGTAATTTGCGGGACCGCCTTCAAGAACAAGGGTGTGCAACCGCTGCTCGATGCCGTCATCGATTATCTGCCATCGCCGGTCGACGTTCCGCCAGTTACAGGTATTGACCCGAACACAGGTAAAGAGGTGCAACGCCCCGCCGAAGACAACGCCCCATTTTCGGCCTTGGCTTTCAAGATCATGACTGACCCCTTCGTCGGTCAGCTTACTTTCATTCGCGTTTACTCCGGACATCTGAAGCAGGGCGACAGCGTGCTGATCAGCGGCCGTTCGCGCACCGAGCGCATTGGCCGTCTGCTGAAGATGCACGCCAACAAGCGCGAAGACATTACCGAGATTTACGCCGGCGACATATGTGCGTGCGTTGGCCTGAGGCACATCACGACAGGCGATACGATTTGCGATGAGAACCATCCGGTTGTGCTGGAGTCCATCGAGTTTCCAGCGCCCGTGATCGCGGTCGCGGTCGAGCCCAAGACCAAGAGCGACCAGGAAAAAATGGGCATCGCGCTGGGCAAGCTGGCGCAGGAAGATCCGACGTTCAAGGTCAGCACCGACCCGGACAGCGGCCAGACCATTCTCGAAGGCATGGGCGAACTCCACCTGGAGATCCTGGTCGATCGCATGATGCGCGAGTTCAATGTGCAGGCCAATGTCGGCAAGCCGCAGGTTGCCTATCGTGAGACCATCCGCAAGCAGTCGCAGGCGGAAGGCAAGTACATTCGCCAGACCGGTGGCAGCGGCCAATACGGGCACGTGCGCATCCGGCTGGAGCCTAACGAGCCGGGCAAGGGCTACGAATTTGTGAACGAAGTCGTGGGCGGCGTGATCCCTAAGGAATTTATCAAGCCGGTGGACCAGGGCATTAAAGAAGCCATGGAAGGCGGAGTGCTCGCCGGCTACGAAATGGTGGACGTGAAAGCCACGCTCTACGACGGCAGCTATCACGATGTGGATTCCAACGAAATGGCTTTCAAGATCGCCGGTTCGATGGCGTTCAAGGAGGCCGCCCGCAAGGCCAGCCCGGTGTTGCTGGAGCCGGTGATGTCGGTCGAAGTGGTTGTGCCCGAGGAATACATGGGCACCATCATCGGCGACTTGAGCAGCCGCCGCGGACGTATCGAGGCCCTTGAGCATCGCGCTGGGTCGCAGGTGATCAAGGCGATGGTGCCGTTGGCCGAAATGTTTGGTTATGCCACCAACATGCGTTCGAGTACGCAGGGTCGCGCGACATTCTCCATGCACTTCTCGCGCTATGAAGAAGCGCCGCGTGCAGTGGCCGAAGAGATTGTGGCCAAGGTGCAGGGCAAGAGTCCGGCAGGAACGAAGTGAGTTGTATCCGGGCACGACTTTAGTCGTGCCCATTAGAGCGTAAATAAATATAGGGGCGTTGGCCCCTGCAAGACATACGGAGCTCCAATGGCGAAAGAGAAATTTGACCGCAGCAAGCCGCACGTGAACGTGGGCACGATCGGGCACATCGATCATGGCAAGACCACGTTGACGGCGGCCATCACCAAGGTATTGCAGAAGCACAATCCCAAGATCGTGTTTCGCAGCTTCGACTCGATCGACAACGCGCCGGAAGAGCGCGAGCGCGGCATCACCATTGCCACCGCGCACGTGGAGTACGAGACTGCCAACCGGCACTACGCCCACGTGGATTGTCCCGGCCACGCCGATTACATCAAGAATATGATCACCGGCGCGGCGCAGATGGACGGCGCCATTCTGGTGGTGGCGGCCACCGACGGACCGATGCCGCAGACCAAGGAGCACGTGCTGCTGGCCCGCCAAGTCGGGGTGCCGTACGTGCTGGTGTTTCTCAACAAGTGCGACGCGGTGGAAGATCCCGAGTTGATCGATCTGGTGGAGATGGAAGTGCGCGAGCTGCTGACCAAGTACCAGTTTCCGGGCGACGATGTACCGGTAATTCGCGGCAGCGCTCTCGGTGCATTGAACGGCGAGGCGCAGTGGGAAGCCAAAATCGACGAGCTGATGGAGGCAGTGGACAAGAACGTGCCGCTGCCGGCGCGCGACATCGACAAGCCGTTCCTGATGCCGATCGAAGATATCTTCTCGATTCAGGGGCGCGGCACGGTGGTCACCGGCCGCATCGAGCGCGGCAAGGTGAAGGTGGGTGAGGACGTCGAGATTGTCGGCTTCCGCGAGACCCGCAAAACGGTGGTGACCGGCGTGGAAATGTTCAAGAAGCAGCTGGACGAAGGTCTGGCAGGCGACAACGCCGGCCTGCTGCTGCGCGGCACGGCGAAGGAAGACGTGGAGCGCGGCATGGTGCTGGCCAAGCCGGGCTCGATTACGCCGCACACCAAGTTCAAGGGCGAGGTGTACGTGCTGTCGAAGGACGAAGGCGGGCGGCACACGCCGTTCTTCAAGGGCTACCGGCCGCAGTTTTACTTCCGCACCACCGACGTGACGGGAGTGGCGACGTTGCCGGCGGGCACCGAGATGGTGATGCCGGGCGACAACGTGAGCCTGGAGATTGAGTTGATCACGCCGGTGGCGATGGAGAAGGGCTTGCGGTTTGCAATTCGCGAAGGCGGACGCACCGTGGGCGCCGGTACCATCGCCGAGATTATTGCGTAGTTTTGCGAGTGCGGCGCCAGTCGCTGTACTCATCATCAACCGCGGCAGAGGTCGCAGGGCAAGTTGCGGAGACGCAAACTGCCTCAACCAAGATCTTTGAGAGAAACCAACGTGATTGGCAAAGAACGAATCCGAATCAGGCTGAAAGCATACGACTATCGCGTTCTCGACCAGTCCACCGGCGAAATCGTCGATACGGCGAAGCGCACTGGGGCGCAAATTGCGGGACCGATACCCTTGCCCACAGTGAAAAACAAGTATTGCGTGTTGCGTTCGCCGCACGTGGACAAGAAATCGCGCGAGCAGTTTGAAATTCGCACTCATAAGCGTCTGCTCGACATTCTCGAGCCTACGCAGCAAACCGTGGACGCGCTGATGAAACTTGAACTTCCCGCCGGCGTCGATGTCGAGATCAAGGCGTTCGGCAAGGAACATAGATAGCAATTAGCAGTAAACAATGCTTCCGTGGCGTAGGCCCCTGGTGCAACGACACCAGAATCAGGAAGCGGAGTTGAGGACAGACATATGGCAGTGAGTGGAATTCTGGGCAAGAAGGTTGGCATGACGCAGCTCTTCGATGACAAGGGTGATGTTCACCCGGTCACGGTGCTGCAGGCCGGTCCTTGCTTTGTGACGCAGCGCAAGACGGTCGCCAAGGACGGCTACGACGCCGCTCAAATCGGGCTGGTGGAGTTCGTGAAGGAGTCGCGGCTGACGGCGCCGATGAAGGGCCATTTCGCCAAGCATAGCCTTCCCCCGATGCGGTTCCTGCGTGAAGTGCCGATTATCGTCGATGCTGACAACCAGGACGGCGCCAAAGTTGGCGACAAGGTGCTGGTCGACATTTTTGAGGGTGAGAAGTTTGTGGACGTGGTGGCGACCAGCAAGGGCCGCGGTTTCGCCGGAGTGGTGAAGCGCCACAAGTTTGGCGGCGGCGCCGGATCGCACGGTTCCATGTTCCAGATCCCCGGCTCGATTGGCTCGTCGGCTTTCCCATCGCGTGTGTTTAAGGGTATGCGCATGTCGGGGCACATGGGTGTCGATCGCGTGACCATTCGTAACTTGCGGGTTTTGGGCGTCGACAAGGACGAGAATCTCCTGGTAGTCGAGGGCGCGGTGCCTGGGCCGAAGGACGGATACGTCATGATTGCGAAGGCCAAGAAACCACCCAGAGAGCGTCGTGGATTTAGCGGCACCGGCACGGTCGATCCGTTGAAGGCGTCGAAACGCCAGGCGGCAAAGAAGAAGTAGCTGAGAACTGGCAACTGACTACTGGCAACCGATTGGAAGAGATTATGGCGACGATTGATGTAGTAAATCTCGGCGGCGAAAAGGTAGGTTCCTTCGAACTGGCCGATGAAGTGTTCGGCTTGATTAACGAGGACCTGTTGTGGGAAGCGGTGAAACACTATCGCGCCGGGCAGCGTGCTGGTACCCACGCCACCAAGAACAAGAAGCTGGTGAGCGGCGCGGGCAAGAAACTATGGAAGCAGAAGGGCACTGGCCGCGCGCGTGTGGGCTCCATTCGTTCACCTCTGTGGCGGCACGGCGGAACGGTCCATGGACCGCAACCCCGCTCTTACGATTACGCCTTTCCGCGCAAGAAGCTGCTGGGCGCGTTGCGGTCGGCGCTGGCGGCCAAGCTGGCCGATGGCAAGCTGGTCGTTGTAGAGAGCTTCGACGTGAAAGAGCCGAAGAGCAAAGAGTTCCGCAAGACATTGCACACATTGAACGCGAAGGGCACGACCTTGCTGGTGGAAAGCGCCACCAGCGAAAATCACAACCTTCATCTGAGTTCACGCAACCTCGCGGGGGTGGAACTGCTGGCGGGCAATCAGGTCCATCCGTATCACCTGCTGCGTTATGAAACCACAATCTTCGCGCGGCCGGCGTTGGAGAAGTTACAGGACTCGCTGAAGGCCTCGGCGCCCAAGCGCAATCACGCGGAGGTGGCGTAATGAAATCGGCATATCAGGTTTTGCGCCGCCCGGTCATTACCGAAAAGGGTCTGGGAGTCAAAGAAACCGACGCGACTCTGGTCTTCGAAGTTTCGCTGAAGGCGACCAAGACAGAGATCAAGCAGGCCGTGCAAAGCATTTTCAAGGTGAAAGTGGACTCGGTGCGCACCGCGACGTTTGAAGGTAAAGAGCGCAGGCGCGGCAAGTTTACGGGATATCGTCCCGACTGGAAGAAAGCGTACGTGCGCCTAAAGGCGGGCCAGAAGATGCCCGAGTACGCCGAGAACCTCTAGTTAGTGGTCAGAGGTTGGTAGATAGAAGTAGTGAGAAACGAGTAGACACATGGCTATCAAGACTTACAGACCGGTTACTCCGTCGCGGCGGTTCACCACGAGCACGGTCAACGATGACCTGACGACGAACCGTCCGTACAAGCCGCTGACCGAGCCCAAGCAGCGCACTGGTGGACGGCGCAATTGCGGCGATCTGACTATTTGGCACCACGGCGGGGGACACAAGCGCAAGCTGCGCATTATCGATTTCAAGCGCGACAAGTTCGGGATTCCCGCGACCGTCGCCTCCATCGAGTACGATCCCAATCGCTCGGCGCGTATCGCCTTGCTGAACTACGCCGATGGTGAGAAGCGCTACATCGTGTATCCGGTGGGCCTGCAGGTGGGCGCCAAGATCGTTAGCGGACCTGAGGCCGACATTCTGGTGGGGAATGCGTTACCACTGCGCAACATTCCTCCCGGCACCACGGTCCACAACGTCGAGTTGAAGCCCGGGAAGGGTGCGCAGATGGCGCGTTCGGCGGGAGCGCAGGCGCAGTTGGTCGCCAAGGAAGGCGATTACGCACTGCTCAAGCTGCCCTCGGGCGAAACCCGCAAAGTGCTGGTCGATTGCATGGCCACGGTGGGGCAGGTTGGCAATATCGATCACGAGAACATCTCGATTGGCAAGGCTGGCCGCACGCGCTGGCTGGGAATCCGTCCGACCAACCGCGGCGTGGTCATGAACCCAGTCGATCACCCGCACGGCGGCGGCGAAGGTAAAACCAGCGGTGGACGCCACCCGGTGACCCCATGGGGCAAGCCGACGCGTGGCTACAAGACTCGCAACAACAAGCGGACCGATAAGTTCATCGTAAACCGCAGACAGAAGTAGGACTGAGACGATATGGCACGTTCAACGAAAAAAGGCGCGTTCATTGATTCGCACCTGCAGGCCAAAATTGACGGCATGAACGCACGCAACGAGAAGAAGGTTGTGCGCACCTGGTCGCGACGCTCCACTGTGATTCCCGAGATGGTGGGACACACTTTGGCGGTGCACAACGGCAAGAAATTTATTCCGGTATATGTGACCGAGAACATGGTCGGGCACAAACTGGGCGAATTCAGCATGACCCGCAG
Source organism: uncultured Acidobacteriaceae bacterium (assembly GCA_963798185.1). Lineage (GTDB taxonomy): Bacteria > Acidobacteriota > Terriglobia > Terriglobales > Acidobacteriaceae > Bog-257. Next base: position 151,108 of record CAWCSJ010000036.1, on the reverse strand, counting down.
CTTCAAGGGGCACTCGGTCCGGGCCGCAACAGAAACCGCGGCCAAACCCGCGCCTCCGGCGAGATAAGGAAAACCACATGGAATTCACAGCCAAACTGAATTACGTGCGCGTCTCGCCGCAGAAGGTGCGCCTGGTGTTGGACCTCATCAAGGGTCGCCGGGTGGAAGAAGCGCTGGACACGCTGCTGTACGCCAAGAAGGGTATCGCTCCGAAGCTGTACAAGCTTTTGCGCTCCGCGGTGGAGAATGCGAACTACGCCAGCGCGGAAAAAAATCTTGATATCGATGTCGACCGGTTGTACGTGAAGCGCGCCGTTGCCAACGATGGGCCGCGCATGAAGCGTATCCGTCCGGCCCCCATGGGTCGCGCCTATCACTATCAGCGGCGCATCTCGCATATTGAGATTGCCTTGGAAGAGAAGGCGGGTCGCAACGGTGATGCCGGCTTGGTGCAAACGGTGCAGGAAGGCGCACCGGCGAAACAAGCAGTCAAGAAAGCCACGAAGAAGGCGCCCGCCAAGAAGAAAGTGGCGGCGAAGAAACCCGCAGCGAAGAAGCAGGCGGCTAAGAAGCCGGCCAAAAAGAAGAAGTAGAGATACAAGAAGCGGCGATGCCAGAGTGCGATCGTCGCGGAGAAGAAACAGATTATGGGACAGAAAGTCCATCCATACGGATTTCGCCTCGGCGTTACCAAGCCCTGGAAGTCGCGCTGGTTCGTAGTGCGCGACTACGACAAACTGCTGCTGGAAGACGTGAAGCTGAAGGCCGAGCTGAAGGAAAAGCTGAAGTCGGCAGGCGTCAGCTCGATCGAGATCGAGCGTCCTGGCAACAAGCTGCGCATCATCATCCGCACCGCGCGTCCGGGCATCATTATCGGCCGCAAAGGCACGGAGATCGACAAGCTGAAGCAGGACATCCAGAAGCGCACCAATCGCGATGTCTTTGTCGACATCCAGGAAGTACACAAGCCGGAGCTCGATGCGCAACTGGTGGCGGAGAACATTTCACTACAGCTGGAAAAGCGCGTGGGATTCCGCCGCGCCATGCGTAAGGCCGTGGATTCGGCTCTGCGCTTCGGTTGCAAGGGAATTAAGGTCCGCGTCAGCGGCCGCTTGAACGGCAACGAAATCGCCCGCTCCGAATGGTATCTGCAGGGCCGGTTGCCGCTGCATACTCTGCGTGCCGATATCGATTATGGTTTTGCCGAAGCCCACACCACCTACGGCATCATCGGCGTGAAGTGCTGGGTCTACAAGGGCGAGATTTTCAAGGAACGCAAGCGCGAACCGCAGGGCGTACAGAGCGGAGCGTTTTAGAGCAGTTGTCAGTCGCCAGTTGCCAGAAAACGGCAACACACATGGTTACTGAGAACTGACGACTGACGACTGGAAACTGATTATGTTGATGCCAAAGAAAGTGAAGTACCGCAAGCAGCAGCGCGGCCGCATGACTGGCAAGGCCTGGCGCGGCGGCCAGTTGTCGTTCGGTGACTACGGCTTGAAAGTCATGGAGCCGGGTTGGATCACGGACCGGCAGATCGAGGCCAGCCGCGTGGCTATGACTCGCTTCGTCAAGCGTGGTGGGAAGATCTGGATCCGGTTATTTCCGGATAAGCCCGTCACCAAGAAGCCGGCTGAAACCCGTATGGGTAAAGGCAAGGGAGCTCCCGACCATTGGGTGGCCGTGGTGCGCCCAGGCAAGATCCTGTTTGAAATGGAAGGCGTATCGGTGACCGATGCCGCCGAGGCCATGCGGTTGGCGTCGCACAAGCTGCCGCTTCGCACCAAGTTCGTGCAGCGTGAAGGCGTGCATTAAACGTAAATAAAAATTGGTCGGTTGCGCCGACAACCGACAACTGGACTTAAAAGATGGATGTAAACAAAATTCGCAATTTGACGGACATCGAATTGGCCCATCAGCAGCGGGAGATGGCTGACCAACTCTTCAAGATGAAGTTTCAGATGAAGATGGGACAGACCGAGAGTCTGAAGAAAATCCGCGAGCTGAAGAAAGACATTGCGCGGATCCAAACCGTGTTGCGCCAGAAAGAGCAGGCCGGCGGTAATGGGTCAGCTGCGAGCGCAAGCAATCCTGTGCAGAAGACAGCGACAGCGAAAAAGGCGGCCCACAAGAAGGCTGCGACGGAGAAAAAGTAAGCTATGGCCGAAACAACAGCAACCAGCCCAGCGAAAGCCCCCGGCCGTCGCAAGACCCTGATTGGCGAAGTGGTCTCCACCAAGATGGCCAAGACCATCGTGGTCGAAGTTCGGCGACAGAAGGCCCACGCGTTCTACAAGCGTGTCGTGAAGAGTAGCAAGAAATACTACGCGCACGACGAGGAAGGTACGGCGCATCTCGGCGACTTCGTGAAGTTGGAAGAGAGCCGGCCGCTTTCCAAGTTGAAGCGGTGGAAGTTGAAAGAAATTGTGCAGCGTGCAGCGCTGATCGCGCCCATCGAGGAAAAGGCGGCGAGCTAAAGATGGCGCCGGGGTCCGCTCAGACGGGCAGCGAGGAGACAAGATTATGGCAGTGATGATGAGATCCATGCTCGACGTCGCCGATAACTCCGGCGCGCGCAAGTTGCAGATGATTCTGCCGCTGGGCGGTTCCACCGGACTGGTCGCCCATTTGGGTGACGTGGTAACGGCGTCGGTGAAGGAAGCTTCTCCCGATGGCACCGCGAAGAAGGGAACGGTGGTAAAAGCCGTGATCGTGCGCACTCGCAAAGAGCATCGCCGGCGCGACGGCACCTACATTCGCTTCGATCAGAACGCGGCAGTGTTGATCAATGATGCCAACGAGCCGGTGGGTACCCGCGTGTTCGGCCCGGTGGCCCGTGAACTGCGCGAGAAGAAGTTTTTGAAGATTGTTTCTCTGGCGCCGGAAGTTCTTTAGTTGTCAGTGATCAGTTGCCAGTTGTCAGTAAGAAGTGATTTAGCTAAGTGCCAAATGCCAATTGCTAAAGGCTAACGGCTAGTTGCCAAGAGGGTTTTAAGAGATGCAGAAGAGTGTAGACATTCGCCGTAACGATCAGGTGCGGGTGATAACTGGACGCGACAAGGGCAAGGAAGGTCGCGTGCTCCGGGTCATGCCGGACGAGTCCAAGGTGTTGGTTGAGCACGTGATGATGGTGAAGAAGAACGTGCGGCCCAACCCACAGAAGAACATTAAGGGTGGTATTGCCGAGCAGGAGAGCCCGATCTCGATCAGCAATGTAATGCTGATGTGCGCCTCCTGTGCGCGCCCCGTGCGGGTGGGTCACGAGAAACATGGCGACCGTCACTCCCGCGTGTGTAAGAACTGTGGGACCACACTGGAAAAGTAGTGGGCAACTAGTTGCTCAATTGATTTCCTCACGAACCGGTAGCGGTAACCAACCGAAACCGTGAGAAAGGTAGAAGCAGGAAATGGCAGACGAGAAGAAATCGGACGAGAAGAAACCGAAAGCGCAAGCGGCGGGCGCGGAAGGAAAACCGCAGAGCAAGCCCCAGGGCAAGAAGGCGAAGCCTGCGCAGGCCGAAGTAGCGTCGGATGGCGCGGGCAAGCCGGCGCGGCCAAAGGCAACCAATCGCCAGACCGCCCGCATGCGCGACCGTTATTACAAGGATGTGTTGCCGGCGCTCATGAAAGAGTTCGAACTGGATAACCCCATGGCGGCTCCCAAGCTGGAAAAGATCATCGTGAACATGGGAGTGGGCGAGGCCACGCAGAATGCCAAGCTGATCGATCCGGCGGCAGGAGAAGTGGGACAGATTACAGGTCAGAAGCCGGTCATCACGCGGGCGCGCAAGTCGATTGCAGCGTTCAAAGTGCGTGAAGGAATGCCCATCGGCGTGATGGTCACGCTGCGCGGCGACCGTATGTACGAATTTTTCGATCGCCTGGTGAATGTGGCGCTGCCGCGGGTGCGCGACTTCCGCGGAGTGCCCACCAAATCGTTCGATGGGCGGGGCAATTTCACGCTGGGCGTGCGCGACCAGTTGATTTTCCCAGAGATCGATTACGCCAAGGTCGAGAAAATGAAGGGCATGAACATTACGATCGTGACTTCGGCGGGCACCGACGACCAGGCGCGGGCGTTGTTGAAACACATGGGCATGCCGTTTAGACAGTAAGTAGTTACCAGTTGTCAGTTGTCTGTAAAAGAGTTTCGAGTTTTGAGTTTCAAGCTAATAGCTAAATGGCTAAAAGCGAATAGCGAACGGCGAAGAGCGAAAAGGAAACGATGGCGAAGACATCCAGTATTGCAAAGGCGAACAAGAAGCCCAAATTCCCGGTCCGGCAGCACAATCGCTGTCATATCTGCGGACGTCCGCGCGCCTTTCTGCGCAAGTTCGGCATTTGCCGCCTGTGCTTCCGCGGATTGGCCCTGAGGGGCGAGATTCCCGGGGTCATGAAGTCGAGTTGGTAAAGGTAGTAGCAGTAATTTGTCGGCGAGTGGTTGGTAGTCCGTCGCGGCTGGTTCTTTCCCAAGCGTTGATGAAGCGCTGGCACGAAGAGTTCGTGCGAAAGCTAACGGGCGACGATTTGAGGAGATATAAAGCATGAGTTTGACCGATCCGGTCTCAGATTTCTTGACCCGCGTTCGCAATGCCATCAAGGCGCGGCACCAGAAGGTGGACGTTCCGCATTCCAAGCTGAAGGTCGAGATGGCCCGCATCCTGAAGGAAGAGGGCTATATCGCCAACTTCAAGGCGACTGAAGAAGAGGGCCGCAAGGTCCTGCGGGTGTACTTGAAGTACAGCCCTGACAACTCGTCGCCAATTTCGGACTTGAAGCGGGTTTCGCGGCCCGGTTGTCGAGTGTATGTCGGACACACCGAGATTCCGCGCGTGCTTGGCGGCTTGGGGATCAGTATTCTGACGACTCCGCGCGGCGTGATGACGGGGCGCCAAGCCCGCAAAGAGGGCATCGGCGGAGAAGTACTCTGCGAGATTTACTGAGCAGCCGTCAGCTATGAGTTGTCAGCTGTCAGTTAGAACCCGTAGGTGCCTGACCACAATTTAGCCGCCTCGGCGCCCGGACAATAAGGACAAGCTGAAGGCTGAAAGCTGACAGCTGAGAGTTAAGAAAACGAGCCGAACAGCTGAAAGCTGACGGCTGAGAGCAAAAAGATTATGTCAAGAATAGGAAAGAAGCCGATCCCGTTGCCGAAGGGCGTTACCTACGCCGTAGAGGGCAATACGGTCCGGGTAAAGGGACCGAAGGGCGAAGTCACGACCCACATGCCGGCGGGCGTGAAGCTGGAACAGAAAGATGGGATCTTAACGATTGTGCGCGAGGACGACTCCAAAGCTGCAGTGCACGGTCTGGTGCGCGCTTTGGTCAACAATTCGGTGGAAGGTGTCACCAAAGGTTGGACCAAGGAACTGGACATCGTTGGGATCGGTTACCGTGCGGAAATGAAGGGCAAGACGACCGTGGTGTTTACCTTGGGGTATTCGCACCCCATCGAGTACCCGCTGCCGGCGGGCATCGAAGTGGCGGTTGATCCCAAGTTGACGCACCTGACGGTTAGCGGCATTGACCGGCAGAAGGTGGGGTTCGTTGCCGCCGAGATGCGTAGCCTGCGTCCACCTGATCCGTACAAGAACAAGGGCGTGCGCTATAGCGATGAGCGCCTGAAGAAGAAGGTCGGAAAGACCGGAGCGAAATAGTGGCTAGTGGCCGGTTGCCAGTGGCTGGAAAGTGAACTGATTAGTTAGCTGAAGGCTGATAGCCGACAGCTGAGAGCTAAAAACGATGATTACGAAGTCTTCAAAAGATCAAACGCGGCAGAAGGTCCACTCCAGGATCCGAAAGAAGGTGCTGGGCACGGCGGAGCGGCCACGGCTGAACGTTTATCGTTCGGTGAACCATATTTACGCGCAGGTAATCGACGACGCGCAGGGTGTAACGCTGGTGTCGGCGACCTCCGTAAAGAAAGTCGGAAAAGGCGAGAAACGTCCCACCGGCGGCAATGTGGGGTCGGCGAAGGACGTAGGCAAGATGATCGCCGAGCGCGCGAAACAGAAGGGCATCGAGAAGGTGGTCTTCGATCGCGGCGGATATCTTTACCACGGACGCATCAAGGCGCTGGCCGACGCAGCACGGGAAGCGGGACTGAAGTTCTAAAGGCAGAGGTTAGCGGTCAGTGGCTCGTGTGCCTCGACGCACTTCGTTTGCTGGGAATGACAAGATTTGAGGGCGTGACTGCCATCGGGCGCGAACGCCGGGAGAAACAAAGGTAATGGCAATAGTAAAGAGAAAGCTTGACGCCGGTCAGTATCAATTGAAAGACCAGGTGGTCTCGATCAACCGCGTCACCAAAGTTGTCAAAGGCGGCAAGAACCTGTCGTTTGCGGCGCTGGTGGTGGTGGGCGATCCGAGCTCCGCCGTAGTGGGATACGGATCCGGTAAAGCGAAGGAAGTTCCGCAGGCAATCCGCAAGGGAATCGAAGCAGCTAAGAAGAACCTGCTGCGCGTGAATCTGACGCAGACCTCGATTCCTCACCAGGTGCTGGGCCGCTATGGCGCAGGCATGGTCATGCTGAAGCCGGCGCCCGAAGGCACTGGGGTTATCGCCGGCGGTGCGGTGCGCGCGGTCATGACTTCGGCAGGAATCCAGAACGTGCTGACGAAATCTATAGGAACGACCAACCCGCACAACGTGATCAAAGCCACGTTCAACGCGCTGTCCCGCCTGCGCGACCGCAAAGATGTGGCCAGCGCGCGCGGCAAATCGGTCGAGGAGCTTTAACCATGGCCCGTATGCGTAAAAAGGCACAAGCGGAACCGGCGGCCAAGGGCGCGAAGCTCCAGCTCAAGTGGGTGCGTTCGGCAATTGCGGCGCCGGTCAAACATAAATTGGTGGTCAAGGGATTAGGTTTTACCAGGTTGAATCAGGTAGTGGAGCGTGAGGACACGCCTTCCATCCGTGGCATGGTGGCCAAGGTCCCGCACCTGGTAGAAATTGTGAAATAACAGTTGCCAGTAGGCAGTTGTCGGTCGTCAGTGATAGCAACGAGCAACGGGAACTGGCAATTAAAATATGTTCATTCCGATGGCGGCCTGACAACCGGTAACTGACAACTTAAGAGACAGGTACAAAATGAATCTCAGCAATTTACGGGCACCCCGAAAAGCGTCAGAGAACAAAAAGCGCGTCGGCCGCGGTATGGGCTCGGGTATGGGAAAGACATCCACCCGAGGCCACAAAGGCCAAAGGTCACGTAGCGGTTCGCGCATGATGCGCGGCTTCGAGGGTGGCCAGATGCCGTTGCATCGCCGCCTGCCGAAGCGCGGCTTCACCAACATTTTTCGGGTCGAGTATGAAGTAGTAAACCTGGAACGGCTGGCAGGCTTGGGCGAGAAAGAGATCACGCCCGAGTTGCTGCGCAAGGCCGGCGTCGTCAGTTCCAAGAACACGCTGGTGAAGGTGCTCGGTCAGGGCGAGTTGTCGAAGGCCATCACGGTACACGCGCACAAGTTTTCCAAGTCGGCCCAGGAAAAGATTGAAAAAGCCGGCGGCACTATCAAAGTTGTCAGTAGTCAGTAGCCAGTTGCCAGCACTGAGGCTGGCCGGCATTTCTGACAACTGATAACTGACTACTGGCAACTGGGGTTTTATGCTTGAGAAGTTAGCCAACGTATTTCGCGTTCCCGATCTGCGCAAGCGCATCTTGTTCACGCTTGGGCTGCTGGCGGTTTACCGCTTCGGCGGACACATCCCAACGCCCGGTATTAACGCGGATTTGCTGTCGCAGTTCTTCGACCAGAACCGTGGTACCTTCCTCGGCTTCGTCGATCTGTTCAGCGGCGGCCAATTGCGCCGGCTGACGATCTTCGCGCTTGGCATCATGCCGTACATTACCGCCTCCATCATTTTGCAGTTGATGACGGTGGTGTACGAACCTCTGGCCAAGCTGCAGAAGGAAGGCGAACTGGGACGCAAGAAGATCACCCAGTGGACCCGTTACCTCACTTTGTTGCTGAGCGCGGTGCAGTCGCTGGGCATTGCGATCACGCTGGAGCGCCAGACGATCAGCGGAGGCACAGCCTTCGTCAACAATCCGGGCGTTGGTTTCGTGCTGATGACCATGTTGACGCTTACCACGGGCAGCGTCTTCATCATGTGGCTGGGCGAACAGATCACCGAGCGCGGTGTCGGCAACGGCATGTCGCTGTTGATCTTTGCCGGCATCGTCGTTGGCCTGCCGCGCGGCGTGATGGATTTGTACGAGAAAGCGCAGTCCCAGGCTTGGGGCGCTTTCACCGTACCTGCCATGCTGTTGCTGGTTGTCCTGATGATCGCTGTAGTCGCATTCATTGTTTTTGTCGAACGCAGTGAGCGCCGCATCCCCGTGCAGTACGCGAAGCGTGTGGTTGGCCGCAAGATCATGGGCGGACAGTCAACCCACTTGCCCTTGCGCGTCAATTCCGGCGGCGTCATGCCGGTCATTTTTGCATCGTCAGTGTTGACCCTGCCGCAGACCGCGGGCGCATTGTTCAAAGACAACCGCTACTTTGGACCGATGCTGCGAGCGTTGACCTGGGGCGAGCCGTTGTACACGCTGCTGTATGCGATCGGTATCATTTTCTTCGCCTACTTCTACGTGTCCATCGTCTTCAACCCGACTGAGGTTGCCGACAACATGCGGAAGTACGGCGGCTTCATTCCTGGCATTCGGCCGGGTGCGCGGACAGCCAACTACATTAACGACATTCTGACGCGCATCACCTTGGTCGGCGCGTTGTACCTGATTCTGATCTCCTTCATTCCTGAATGGATGATCACGGGCATTCACCTCAATCACCTGTACGGCCCCATCGGAGCGTTCTTCGAACACTTGCCGACGTGGGTGACCAATGGATTGGGTGTGAACTTCTACTTTGGCGGTACCTCGCTGCTGATTGTCGTAGGCGTGGCCATGGACACGGTGAACCAGGTTGAGTCGCAACTGGTGATGCGCCATTATGAGGGTTTCACCCCGCGTAGCGGACGTATTCGCGGGCGCAGGGCGACGTGGTAAAGCAGTTGCCGGTGATCAGTAGTCAGTTGTCAGAAGCCGATTCGATCTAACTGGCAACTGGCAACCGGCTACTGACAACTGTTCTTCGGAGCTACCGGGAGGCTTCGGCCCGTCTTGGCGGGCAAGAAAGGGCCCTAGGTCCGGGCTCAAGGTAAGAGTCATGGAAGTGCAGACTTCCGCGGCAGTGGGCGTGAAGCCAAATCAGCAGACCATTGGTCCCATTGTGCTGTTGGGGCCTCCGGGCGCTGGCAAGGGAACGCAGGCGAAGTTGATCGCTGAAACCTACGGTATCCCGCAGATCTCCACCGGAGATATCTTGCGGGACAACGTGGCCCGAAAGACTGAACTAGGGATGAAGGCCAAAGCGATCATGGAGCGCGGTGACCTGGTTCCCGACGAACTGGTTTGCGGCATGGTTGCTGACCGCCTGGCACAAGCAGATTGCGTCCGCGGCTTCATCCTGGACGGTTTTCCGCGCACCGTGCGGCAGGCGGAATGGTTGGATGGGCAGTTGGAGAAAATGCGGGCAGGCAAGGACGTTAAAGGGCAGCAGGCGTGCGCGCCGCCGGTTGTGATCCAGTTGGTAGTAGACTATAATCAACTACGGCAACGGCTTACCGGGCGTCGTTCTTGTCCCACCTGCGGACTGATTTACAACGTCTATTACCAGCCTCCCAAGGTCCAAGGCACCTGTGATGTCGACGGTACGCCCTTAGTGGCGCGTCCCGACGATGCAGAGGAAGTTATTGCCGAACGCCTGAAGGCCTATGAGCAGCTCACCCTGCCTTTGGTGGAATATTACGGTTCCCGGGGCCGACTGATCGAAGTGAACGGCGATCAGCCGGTGGAAACGGTAATGGCGCAAACGTTCAGTGCGATACAGAATGTCAATCGTTTGTAAGTCGGCTTCGGAAATTGACAAGATGCGCCGGAGCGGGCGCATTGTGCGTCAGGTTCTCGAGGCCGCACGAGAAGCTGTTGCGCCCGGAGTTTCGACCATGGATCTGGAGCGCGTCGCCGAGCGCAAGATCCGGGATTTAGGCGCGAAGCCTGCATTCAAGGGATATTATGACTATCCCTGCGTGCTGTGCACATCGGTGAATGACGAGATTGTGCACGGCATTCCGTCGCCGCGGAGAATGCTGAAGGCCGGAGACATTGTTTCCATCGATTGTGGCGTCGTGCTGGATGGATATTACGGCGATGCGGCGATCACGGTTCCGGTAGGCGATACGATTACGCCGGAGTTGCAGAAACTGCTCGAAGTGACGCGCAATTCTCTATTTCATGGAATTGAGGCGGCGCGTGTGGGCAATACGATCGGGGATGTGGGCGCAGCGGTGCAGCAACTTGTCGAGGCCAACGGCTTCAGCGTAGTTCGGGAGTTTGTCGGGCATGGTATCGGTACGAAGCTGCATGAAGACCCGCAGATTCCCAACTATGGGACTCCGGGACACGGGCCGAAGTTGCGCGACGGCATGGTGTTGGCGATCGAGCCGATGGTGAACATTGGTGGGCCGGGCACGCGAGTGCTCGATGACAAGTGGACGGCAGTGACCGAAGATGGCAGCTACAGCGCCCACTTCGAACACTGCATCGCGGTGACCAGAAATGGGCCGATGATTTTAACGGAGTAGTCGTCAGTTACTAGTGGTTTCCGGCAACTGAAAACTGGCTACTGACAACTATTTCAGGGGTTGAATGAGTAAGGAAGACGCGATTGAAGTGATGGCCGTGGTGGTTGAACCACTGCCCAATGCCATGTTCAAGGTGGAGCTGGAGAACAAGCACCAGGTGCTGGCGCATGTCTCTGGCAAGATGCGCAAGAACTTCATTCGCATACTTCCCGGCGACCGGGTAGCGGTGGAGCTATCGCCGTACGACCTAACTCGCGGACGGATTGTGTACAGATACAAGTAGCAGTTGGCATTTAGCAATTAGCAATTGGCAAATGCTCGATGCTAAGTGCTAAGTGCCAAACGCTAAGAACAATTAGCAACTGAGGGTTTTCATGAAGGTACGGGCATCAGTCAAGAAGATTTGCGACAAATGTAAGGTGATTCGCCGTCACGGAGTGGTCCGCGTGATCTGCGAAAACGCGAAGCACAAGCAACGGCAGGGATAACGGAGCAACTATGGCACGTATAGCAGGCGTGGATCTACCGCGCAACAAGCACATCAGCATCGCGCTGACCTACATTTTTGGGATCGGGAATTCGCGGGCCAGAAGCATTCTGGGCTCTGCCAATGTGCCCACCGACCGCAAGGTCAGCGACCTCAACGAAGATGAGGTAAACCGCATCCGCCAGGTCATTGAAGAGGGTGGGAACGTCGAAGGCGACCTCCGCAAAGACGTCTCGATGCACATTAAGCGGCTCATCGAAATCGGTTCCTATCGTGGATACCGTCACCGCCGCAGCCTGCCGGTTCGCGGACAGCGTACCCATACGAATGCTCGCACCCGTAAGGGTCCGCGCAAGGGTACCGTAGCAAACAAGAAGAAAGCAGCAGGGAAGACATAGAACATGGCGAAACCAGCTGGATCCGCTGCCGCGGAAAAGAAGGGCAAGAGCAAGAAGTTCAAGAAGAAGGAGCGCAAGCACGTTCCCACCGGGCTCGTGCACATTCAGGCTTCCTTCAACAACACCATCGTCACCATCACCGATCCGAATGGGAATACGGTGTCGTGGAAGAGTTCGGGTTCGCTCGGCTTCCGCGGGTCGCGTAAGGGCACACCCTTCGCGGCGCAGCAGGCGGCTGCTAACGCCGCCAACCAGGCGCGCGATCACGGTATGCGCGTGGTGGATGTGCGGGTAAGCGGTCCGGGCTCGGGACGCGAGTCGGCGGTGCGCGCTTTGTCGGCCTCCGGCTTGGATGTCCGCTCAATCAAGGACTCGACGCCGGTTCCGCATAACGGGTGCCGGCCGCCGAAGCGGCGCAGAGTCTAGGGACCAGGGCTACGGACTAGAAAAAGTAACTGCCAGCGGGCAGGCGATTTTGGGCAGGATCAAAATGGTTGGCAGCAACATCTAATTGCTAACCCCTAAAACCTAGCCCTAACAACTGATTTTCGTTCGGGACGAAGGGACGCCAAGCGCCCGTAAACCGATCGATACAAGGGCAGACAAGCTTTGCCCGGTAGAAGGAGAAGGTAACTTGGCAAGATACAAAGACGCAGTATGCCGCCTTTGTCGCCGCGAGGGCATGAAGTTGTTCCTCAAAGGCGCAAAGTGCTTCACCGACAAATGTCCGGTGGAAAAGCGCAATTTCGCCCCCGGCCAGCACGGTAAGGACCGCAAGGCCAAGATCGTGGGCTACGGACTGCAGCTTCGCGAGAAACAGAAGGCGAAGCGCATGTACTTTACCCAGGAAAAACAATTCCGCAATTACTTTGAACGGGCCGCCCGAACCCGCGGAGTCACCGGCGAAGTGCTCTTGCAACAACTGGAGCGCCGTCTCGACAACGTGGTATATCGTCTCGGCTTTGCGGTAGCGCGGCGCCAGGCGCGTCAGTTGGTGCGCCACGGTCACGTGCAGGTGAACGGCAAGAAAGTCGATATTCCTTCCTACCAGGTGCATGCCGGCGACGAAATCGCCGTGCGCGAGACCAGCAATAAACTCGCAATCTTGGAGATTGCGAAGGATTTTGCCAGTCATCAGGCGCCGCCAGGGTGGCTGGAAGTTGACCGCGACGCCTACAAGGGGCGAGTAGTCTCATTGCCCACACGGAACGACATCAACTTGCCCATCAATGAGCAGTTGATCGTAGAACTTTATAGCAAGTAGTACGCCCGTGGCGCAGAGCGATCTGCGTCGCGTTTTCTACAATCTTCGAGCCAGATCAGCCGGTGTGCGCTTCTTCCGAAACGCAACCGAGCAGCATGGCCGAACAGAACAGACAGGAGTTATAGATGCTTTGGAAAGGATTTCAGAAACCAAAACGGCTGGCTACCGACACCGAGACCTTGACTGACCAGTACGGTCACTTCTGGGCGCAGCCGTTTGAGCGCGGTTTCGGCACGACCATTGGCAACGCTTTACGCCGGGTGCTGCTGTCGTCCATCGAGGGCGCCGCAGTTACTGCAGTCAAAATTGAAGGTGTGCTGCATGAGTTCCAGTCGATCCCAGGAGTAGTGGAGGATGCGACCGACATCATTCTCAACCTGAAACAGATTCCCTTCCGCCTCAACGGAGACGCGCCTAAGGCCATTTACCTGCGCGCCGATCAGCCGGGGGTGGTTACTTCTGGCATGATCGACGCCGACGCTGACGTTGAAGTGCTCGACAAGGATGTTTACATCGCCACCGTCAGTGAGGGTGGCAAGATTGACATGGAAATGCGGCTGAAACGCGGCCGTGGTTACGTTTCGGCAGACAAGAACTTCGACGAAGACTTGGGTCTGGGATTCATTCCTATCGACTCGGTGCACTCGCCGGTACGCAAATGCAACTACTCGGTCGAAGCTGCTCGTTTGGGACAGATCACCGATTACGATAAGCTGGCCATCGAGATTTGGACGAACGGTTCGGTGACTCCGGCGGATTCGCTGGGGTTGGCCGCGAAGTTGCTGAAGGACCACATGAATATCTTCATCAACTTTGAGGAAGAGCTCGAGGCGCAGGCTGCCGGGCTTGGCGACAAACCGGAAATCCGCAATGAAAATCTCAATCGCTCGGTGGAAGAGCTTGAGCTTTCCGTGCGCAGCTATAACTGCCTGAAGAACGCCAACATTCAAACTATTGGCGAGCTGGTGCAGAAGTCCGAAGCCGAGATGCTGAAGACCAAGAATTTCGGCCGCAAGTCGCTGAACGAGATCAAGGAAATTCTGGCTTCGATGGGCCTGGGTCTGGGCATGAAGATCGACGACCAGGGCAATGCCGTTCCCGGAAGTGCTTCGAGCGCGTCGCAAGGCTATTCTCTGCCGTCGTCGGGCTACGGAAGCGATCCGAATTTCTAGAAACAGTTGGTCAGTAGCCGGTTGTCAGTTGTCAGAAATCCTGACGCGTTCTTACTGGCAACTGATGACTGACAACCGATAATTGATGTCGAAGGATCACAGAAATGCGTCATCGTAGAGCAGGATGGAAGTTAGGACGGAATACTGAGCATCGGCGCGCGCTATTGCGCAACCTGGTGACTTCGCTAATCGTGGACGAGCGCATTGAGACGACGGTCACCAAGGCCAAGGCCATGCGTCCTCATGTGGAGAAAATGATTACGCTAGGCAAACGCGGCGATGTGGCCGCGCGCCGGCAGGCGGCGTCGTATCTCATGACGCGGGACGCGGTGGACAAGCTGTTTGACACAATTTCACCGCGTTACGGCGATCGCGAAGGCGGGTACCTGCGCATCATACATGGTGGTTTCCGCCAGGGAGACGGCGGCGACATAGCCTTTGTCGAACTGCTGGGCAGCGAGAAGACGCTGGACGAGAAGCGCCAGAAGCGCGCTGAACTCCGCGCCAAGCGTGCCGAAGAAACCCGCAAGGCGATGGAATCGGCTGAGGCTGAAAACAAGCAGATGGAAGCGCAGCAAGGCGTCAACGAAGAGAAGAAGGAAGAGTAGAAACCGACGCCGTTAGGCCGTCGCCAGTTTGCATTCACAGCATTATGTCCCGCCCTAGCGAACGCCAGGGCGGGATTTTTTGCGGTCTGCAACCACTTATTGCCTGGACGAAAGCTCTGGCTGTCCGAGACGGGTGCGACACCGATGGAAGGCTCGCAGCGACAGAAAGTAGATGATCACCTGCAGCACCAACGCACCGCAGGAATCGAGCACTACATCCTGCCATGCTCCGGTGCGGGAGGGGATAAAGGTCTGGTGGATCTCGTCCGCCGCCGCAGTCACGACTGTTACCAGCATGCCTAGCACGGCCCAGTCCCAGCGCCAGAAATCGCGCAAGTAGGTTCCCCAAGGCCGGCGCAAGAGTGGCCGGAACCGATCCTGGTTAATGTTCTTGAGAGCGAGAAAAACCAGGCCGCTGAGAATTGCATAACCTACAAAATGCCCGGTCTTACGCAGGATCGCGTCGAGCCAATTCACGAGGGACTCGTCAACCCGGGGGAACACCGACGCAATAACTCTATACAGCAAACTGGAGGTGTTGTTGGCGGATGCGAAGTCCGTAGACTCCATCCGAATGACTCCCAGCCACACCAGGACGGGCCACCATCGATGTGCCAACGTGCGAAATGAGGGTCTAAGCAAACGCTCACGGTTCAAGGGCTGCGGGGTTGGACTTGCGACGGTTTTCGAACGGAGCTGACGGTCACTCAACGCGGTAATTGGGAGCTTCGCGGGTGATCATTACGTCGTGCACGTGGCTCTCGCGGAGGCCAGCGCCGCTAATGCGTACGAAGCGTGCTTTCTGCTGCAGTTCGGCGATGGAGGAACAGCCTGCGTAGCCCATTCCGCTCTTCACTCCGCCCACGAGTTGGTAGACAATCATGCCGACCGTCCCGCGATAGGGAACGCGTCCTTCGATTCCCTCAGGTACCAGCTTGGCGAGACGATTGCCATCACTGCCGTCCTCTGACAAAACCGGAACCGAGGAATCCGCATCGGCGTTTTGGAAGTAGCGTTCACTAGAGCCTTGAGCCATTGCCGCCAGTGATCCCATGCCGCGATAAGCCTTGAAAGAACGGCCCTGGTAAAGAATGGTTTCGCCGGGGCTTTCTTCGGTACCGGCGAGCAGCGAGCCAATCATGACACAACTGGCGCCTGCCGCAATTGCCTTGGTGATGTCGCCGGAGTACTTGATACCGCCGTCAGCAATGATGGGAACATCGGTGTCTCGCACCGCGCGGGCGGCCTCGGCGATCGCGGTGATCTGAGGAACTCCGGCGCCGGTAACGATGCGAGTCGTGCAGATCGATCCTGGGCCAATGCCAACCTTGATGGCATCGGCGCCGGCGCGCGCCAGTTCACACGCGCCATCGAACGTGCCCACGTTGCCGGCGATTACATCGACTTCTGGTAGTGCCGACTTGATGGCCTGAATCGCTTCGATCACCCGCGTCGAATGTCCATGGGCACTATCGATGGCGAGCAGATCGACTTTGGCCCGCACTAACTCCTGGGCGCGTTCCAGGAAGTCGCCGGTGGCGCCGATGGCGGCGCCCACCCGCAGCCGGCCATGATCGTCCTTGGCGGCTGTCGGATACTTCAGGCGCTTCTGAATGTCTTTTACCGTGATCAGTCCTTTGAGGTTGTAATGATCGTCCACCACCAGCAGCTTCTCGATGCGATGTTCATGCAGAATGGCTTCCGCATCGCTCAGGGTGGTGCCGACCGGAACCGTAATCAGGTTCTTCTTGGTCATCACCTCGCTGATAGGAACATCGGTCCGGGTTTCAAAGCGGAGATCGCGATTAGTGAGAATGCCGACGAGCTTTTTGTTCTTGGTTACGGGCACGCCCGAGATGCGGTAGCGGCGCATGACCTCCAAGGCATCGGAAATTTTTTCGTCGGGCGACATAGTAATGGGATCGACAATCATGCCGCTTTCCGAGCGCTTTACCTTGTCCACCTCACCGGTTTGCTGCTCGATGCTGAGGTTGCGGTGAATGATGCCGAGGCCGCCTTGTTGCGCCATGGCAATGGCCATCCGCGATTCCGTGACCGTGTCCATGGCGGCGCTGATGAGGGGGATACGGAGTTCGATGTTGCGGGTCAGGCGGGTAGTCGTCGTCGCTAAGGCCGGAACTACATCGGACTTGGCAGGCAACAGCAACACGTCGTCGAAGGTAAGCGCTTCAGGCACCGGAAAATGAATCATGGCTTTAGGTCCGCGGAAGGATAATCTTTCATTGTAGGGTTGCGCTGGCTGTTAAGCAAACGCCGGCACTCGATGGTACCAGCGGAGGGCCAGATGTCCTTAGAGTGCCCGTTTTCAGTGTATTCTGGTCGCCTTCTGCTCATTGAATTTTCAGCTGGCTCAGCGTATAGTTAATGAGGTACTGTTGTGTTTTGAGGGTTTCTGTCACCCCCTCCCGGTGTGGCGGCGAGCCCGGTGCATAATCGGCGAAGCACATCGGTGGGCGAGAGCCCACTTTTTATTTCCACCCTTAATCCGCTGGTGCGCGGCGAGTCCAGGCGGCAGCGATAGCCTGACGGGCGGTTTGTGCTTATTCGCAGGACGCCGTTATTAGTCAAGAATAGACGATGGCAGCCGGTTTGGAAAAAGTTCGAGAGATCGCCGAGCGGGTGGCGCAATCCAGCGGCCTGGAAGTAGTCGATATCGAACTGCTGGGCGGCGGTAAAGCGCGTATGCTTCGCATCTTCATCGACAAGCCGAACGGAGTTACGCACGAGGATTGTTCCAGCTTTAGCCGCGAAGTAAGCACCATCTTCGATGTTGAAGAGGCTGTGCCGGGAGCTTCGTACTTGCTGGAAGTTTCATCGCCGGGACTTGATCGCAAATTGTCGAAGCCGGCGGACTATCAGCGTTTTACCGGCAGCCTGGTGAAGCTGATGACGCGCGATCCGGTGAATGGGAATCGCCATTTTGAAGGGCGACTGAAAGAGTTTCACGATGGGCGCCTCAGTTTGGAGTTGACCGGAAGGAAAAAGTCGAAGAAGCACCAAGCCGTGGAGCAGGGAACGCAAGTTGAAATCGAGTTGGCCAACGTAGAGAAAGCGAACCTGGTTCCCGAGTTCTGATTCGAAGCCAGCAAAGACCAACAGAAGTAAAGACCAACGGAAGTAAGGTGGCGAACATTTTATGGCGAGTGAACTGTACAACGTTATCGACGCTCTAAGCCGGGAGAAAGGCATCGATCCGCAGATCGTCGTGAACGCGGTTGAGGATGCCATCGTTGTGGCCACCCGAAAGTATTACAAGAGCCAAGAGAACCTGAGGGCTGAACTCGACAAAGAGAGTGGGCAGATTCGCGCATTCGCGGTGCGTACCATCGTTGATGGGTCTGAGCAGATCGAGGATCCCCTGGCGCAGATTTCACTGGAGGATGCGAAACGCATCGATCCCGCTGCCGAGGTGGGGGGCGAGTTGCGCACGTATAAGCCGACTGACGTGCTGGGTCGCATTGCGGCACAACTGGCGAAGCAGGTCATTTTCCAGAAGGTCCGCGAGGCCGAACGGGACACAATTTACAACGAGTACATAGGCCGCGTCGGTGAAGTAATCAATGCCACTATCAAGCGCCAGGAAGGCCAGGACGTCATTGTGGACCTCGGCAAGGCCGAAGGACGCATGCCCAAGAAGGAGCAATCGCGACTCGAATCGTTCGCTCCCGGCGAGCGGGCGCGAGTGGTGATCGTCCGCGTAGAGAAAGCTTCCAAGGGCCCGCAAGTTGTAGTTTCTCGCGCGGTGCCTGAGTTGGTATCGCATTTGTTTCAGACCGAAGTGCCTGAGATTTACGACAACACCGTGGTCATTCGCGCCATTGCGCGGGAAGCTGGCGAACGCACCAAGATTGCGGTGATGTCGAAGGACAAAGATGTCGATCCGGTAGGCGCTTGTGTCGGAATGAAGGGCATGCGTGTGCAGTCCATCATCCGCGAGTTGCGGGGCGAAAAGATCGACATTATCGAATACCACGAGGATGCAGTGACCTTTGCGGAAAAAGCGTTACAGCCGGCGAAGGTCAGCCGCGTAACCGTTCTCGAAGGTCAGGAAAAGCACCTGGAAGTGATAGTCGACGACAGCCAATTGTCGCTGGCTATCGGCAAGAAGGGCCAGAACGTTCGTCTTGCCGCCAAACTGCTGGGCTGGAAGATCGACATCAAGAGTGAAGAAGAGAAACGACAGGAAGTCGAAGATCGGATGAACGTGGTGTTGAATCAGCCGGCCACGCCACTGGAAAGCGTTCCTGACCTGGAGCCGGGAATCATCGAAAAGCTGGTTGCAGCCGGTATCACGACTGTCGAAGCGGTCGCCGATATGACTCCTGAGCAACTCGAAGAGGTGCCAGGCATCGGTCCTAAGACTGTGGAAAAAATCAGTATCGCAGTCAACAATTACTTTTCCAGTTTGGATGCGGCGACTGCTGCCGGCGCCCAAGAAGCTCCACTGCCCGAAGGCGAGTTGTCCACCGAAGAAGCAGAAACGGTGGAAGCCGCAGCGCTTACGGGCGAAGAGGCGGTTACGGAAGTTGAGGCTTCTACAGAAGGCGCTGCCGAGGGGAGCGGCACTGGGCCTGATTCGGGTGGACAGTCCGGGGATGTCACCGATCTGGAAGCAGAGCCAGAAGCGAGTTCAGAGAGCGTAGAGGACTTGGTTGAGACCGGCCAGTACTATGAAGCCGAAGTTGTCGAAGGCATCGAGGACGCACCTCCGGCCGATGAAGCCGAAGTGACGACGCACGAACGTCCGGCCGGAGAAAACGAAAACGTTCCAGATGAAGAAAAGCCTGGCGAGCAGAGGTAAGAACATAGACCTCAGTTGCTACTGTGGTCGGCAAGGTTTCACCGTGAGGATGCGATGACGTCTTAAGCAGCGCGCGACAATACGGAGGAAATAGGGCGGAATGCAGAAGATTCGAATTAACGACCTGGCGAGGGAACTCGAGGTAAAGAGCAAGATGATCCTCGACGCTCTCACCAAGGTTGGGGTAACGGAAAAGAAAACGCACTCCAGTTCCATCGAAGTGGACGAAGCGGAGCGCGTCAAGAAATACTTCGCGGAGCACTCCGAGCCTGGCACCGCTCGTGCCTCGTCGCGCACCTCGGCAGGCGAATTCAAGCCCAAGCTGGATCTGTCGCACATCTCCAAACCAGGCGATGTACTGAAGGCGGTCACGCAACGGGCGGCCCAGCCGTCCGCGGCTGCACGTTCCGCCACGCCGACGACCCTGGCCACGCCCGCCGGACCTCACCAAACAGTAGCACCGCCTTCAGCCGTCCGTCCTGCGACTTCGGTCACGAAACCTGCAACAGTGGCGAGCGCCACAGTGGCAACTCCTGCGGAACCGCCTAAGCCAGCGCCGCGATTCATTACTCCGCAGTCTGTCGCGCGTCCACCCGCCGCCATCGTTATGCCACCGAAGCCGCCGGTAGCGGCGCCTTCGGCAGCACCGCCTGCCCCTCTGTCATCCACTGCTGGGGCCGTGCAACCTTCCGAGCCAGTAGTCAAGGACCAGATAACGGCACTCGAAGAAAGTGAAGCTCTGCCGTCCACGTCAGAAATAATCGAATCCGAGATTCCCACCGCTGCCAAGGGCGAAGTTTCAGCGGCACTATTGGAAACACCGCCGGAGAAGCGTGCAGGCGTCACTCGCCCCGCTGTTTCTGGGCAGCTCGGTCAGGGGGTCGGTCGCGCTGGGCTACCTACGCGTCCGACAGGAATTGCGGCACAAACGCCGCGCCGCTTGATAGTTCCTCAGACTGGACCGCGCCCGGTGTATCTTGCCCCGCCGGTGGCGCCCCCGCGTCCAGGCGCACCTATTGCTCCGCGTGGCGGCATGCCGGAGCGTGGCAAGCCGATCTTCCAGCGTCCCCGTCCGGGAGTGCCGCCGCAAGGACAGACGCGGCCACCGGTGCGTGCGGGAGAGCGCCGCGGTCCGCATCCTACCCGTTCCGGAGCGCCGGGAACTCGTCCGGGGTTCGGACCTGGCGCGGGCATCGCCCCGCCACCTCCTACCGGACAACGTCCCGCCGGCCGTCCCGCGCGGCCAGGACAGCGCTATGTTCCGCGAGGGGTGAAGGAAGGCCCAATGAAGGGCTTCGTCCCACCGCCGCGGCTATCGCTTTCCAGTGAGCCGCTGCCCATCACGCGGAGCATCACTATTCCGGAAGGCATCAGCGTAAAAGACTTGGCGGAAAAACTAGGAATTCGGGCCAAGGACCTTATCGCCCGTCTGCTGGCCCGAGGTGTTTTTGCCACGGTGAATCAGACGCTCGATTCTGATCTGGCGACCGATATGGCTCGTCACTTCGGCGCTGAGACGGCGGTTATCACCTTTGAGGAGCAACTGGCCAAGGACACAGTTCCGGCGGAAGGTGCGGGTGAAGAAGGCACCGCCCAGGCAGTTGCCCGTCCGCCAGTTGTAACCATCATGGGCCACGTGGACCACGGCAAGACCAGCCTGCTCGACGCCATCCGCTCAACCAATGTCGCTGGAGGCGAGGCCGGTGGAATTACGCAGCACATCGGCGCCTACAAGGTCGCGATCACCGATCCTAACTCTCCAGCATTTGGCCGCGAGATTGTTTTTCTCGACACCCCGGGTCACGAAGCGTTCACCCGCATGCGCGCCCGCGGATCGAAAGTGACTGACATTGTGGTACTGGTGGTGGCTGCCGACGACGGCGTAATGCCACAAACTTTGGAGGCCATTGATCACGCCAAAGCCGCCAATGTTCCCATTATCGTTGCGGTGAACAAGATCGATAAGCCGGAAGCCCTGCCTGACCGCGTCAAGAAGCAACTCGCCGACCGTGGTCTGATGCCGGAAGACTGGGGCGGCAGCACGGTCTTCGTAGACGTGTCGGCGAAACAGAAGACGAACCTTAATCTGTTAATGGAAATGATTTGCCTGGTGGCCGACCTGCAAGATCTGAAGGCGGTGCCCGACCGTTTGGCTCAAGGCACGGTGCTCGAGGCCAAACTGGATCGCGGTCGCGGTCCGGTAGCAACAGTACTCGTACAGAACGGTACGCTCAGGACCGGCGATAACTTCGTGGTTGGGAACGTCTTCGGAAGAGTTCGTGCCATGTTTAATGATCGGGGCGTTGCCTTGGATGCGGCTACTCCTGCCACCCCCGTGGAGATTCTCGGCCTGGAAAGTTTGCCCCAAGCGGGCGATCAACTAGTCGCTGTGGCGGACCGCGAGAAAGCGCGCGGCATCTCCGAATATCGCGAAGGTAAGGCGCGTGAAGCTCAACTTGCCAAGAGTTCGCGAGTCTCGCTCGAAGGCTTGGCGGAACAACTGAAGTCTGCCGGACAGAAAGAGCTGGATATCATTCTCAAGGGCGATGTTCAGGGCTCGGTTGAGGTACTGGGCGACGTGCTGACC
Organism: uncultured Acidobacteriaceae bacterium; assembly: GCA_963798185.1. Classification (GTDB taxonomy): domain Bacteria; phylum Acidobacteriota; class Terriglobia; order Terriglobales; family Acidobacteriaceae; genus Bog-257. Next base: position 129,122 of record CAWCSJ010000036.1, on the reverse strand, counting down.
AAGCTGTCGAATGATCGGGTCAAGATCAAGATACTGCTTAGCGGTGTGGGCGCCATTACCGAGACCGATGTACTGCTCGCCTCGGCGTCGAATGCTGTAATCATCGGCTTCAACGTGCGGCCGGAACGCAAAGCCCAGGAACTTGCCGAGCAGGAGAAAGTGGACATTCGCCTCCACTCCATCATCTACGAGTTGGCGGACGAAATTAAACGCGCCATGACCGGATTGCTCGAGCCGATCATCAAGGAAACTTATCTTGGACGCGCCGATGTCCGCGACACCTTCCGCGTTCCTAAAGTCGGTGTGATTGCGGGCTGTTATGTCACCGATGGTGTCGTCAAACGCGACGCGGAAGCGCGCCTGCTACGCGACAATGTGGTGATGTTCAAGGGTAAGATTGGGTCCGTACGGCGCTTTAAGGAAGACGTGAGCGAAGTCCGTCACGGCATGGAATGTGGCATCTCGATCGCAAACTATGGTGATATCAAAGTTGGGGACGTCATTGAAGTATTTGTGACTGAGAGAGTGGCGGCGGAAGCGTTCGTTTAAGGCCAGTGCTAAGGCCAGTACGAGCAGTGGGCCAACAGTACGACAAGAGTCAACGGCGTCCCGGAACTGAGTCCTCTCCTCAGAGGACCAACGGTATCCGGGACGATGTGCAATTAGGAAGGGCATGATTGCGTATCTCACACTCGAGATTCGCATTGAAGGCGCGCACTCGCTGAAAGACAAGCGGCAGGTGGTGCGCAGCGTGAAAGACGGTCTGCGGGCCCACTTCAACGTCTCGGTCGCGGAGCTTGACCCGAGCGAAGCCTGGCAGCGGGCCACCTTGGGCGTGGTTGGCATTTCGCATTCGCGCGATTATCTGGAAGGGCTGATGCGCAATGTGGAACGGCACGCGGTGCGCACGGCCAATAACAGCGGCGGCGAAGTCGTCGATTCATTTCTTGATTTCTTGAGTGAAGCAGAATTTGGCGGACGCCCAACTGGGGAATCGTAATTGTTATCACGCCGGCTTGACAGGTGGGCGTATTCTCTAACGTTCCCCTATTTTCGGCTGGCAGAATAGAAGGCAATGGAGAACCGGGGACAGAAATACCATCGCGGCCGCATGGCAGAAGCTCTGCGTGAAGAAATCGTCGCCCTGGTGGAGGGGGAACTGGGCGATCCACGTATTGGATTGGTCAGTGTCAGCGAGGTCCAACTGGGTCCCGATGGCAAGACAGCCCGTGTGTTCATTTCGGTTGCGGGAAACGAGGACGAAGTTGAGCAAAGCTTGAAAGGCCTGAACGCGGCTGGCGGCTATATTCGCCATGAGTTGGTGAGTCGCCTTGCTATCCGCCAGGCCCCGGAGTTGATTTTCGTACTCGACCACGCAGACCAATACGGGGGCAGAATCGAAGAGTTGTTGCATCGCATTCAGAAAAGAAAGCGTTAGGCTCGAAACCTTGGTCCATTAGGATGCTTGACGAAGTTCTGAATCAGATCAGCAGAAGGCAGAAATTTATTCTCACGTCGCACGCCCGTCCAGATGGCGATGCGGTCGGGTCGACGCTGGCCTGCTGCCAGATTCTGCGCAGCATGGGCAAACAGGCGAGTGTGGTCCTCAGCGACGGCGTGCCGGGTATCTACCGCCCCTTGCCCTTCAGCGATGCAGTGCTGCAAACCACCGAGAACGCGCCGCAACCTGAAGCGGTTATCATCCTGGAATGCGATAGCGTGCAACGTACGCGCCTGACGGGCCTGGAACAGCACTTCCTCATCAACATCGATCACCATGCCACCGCGCGACCTTTTGGGAATGTGAACTGGATTGACCCCAGTGCCTGCGCAACCGCGGAGATGATCTTCCGCCTGGCGCGCGAAGCTGGCGTTCGCATCTCGCCCGAGGTAGCCACCTGTTTGTATACCGCAGTGCTCACCGACACAGGTTCGTTCTGCTTCAGCGGAACTAACGAGGATACCTTCGCTCTGGCACAGGAATTGGTTCGCTGTGGCGCGGATCCAGTGCGAATTGCCCACAACGTGTACTTCTCAACTCAGCTTTCCAAGATGCGTTTGCTGGGAGCTGCTCTCAACACCCTGCACCGGGACGGTAGCCTGGTCTGCATGCATGTGGATCGCGCTACCGTAGAACGCTGCCAGGCTACTGAAGAAGATTGCGAAGGATTAGTCAACTACGCACTGTCCATCGAAGGCATCGAGGTGGCATTGTTCTTCCGGGAACAGCCTGACGGCAACTTTCGCGTGAGCTTGCGCAGCAAGGGAGCGGTTAATGTAGCCGCGGTTGCCGAACAGTTTGGCGGCGGTGGTCACGAGTGCGCTAGTGGCTGCGCGATGCCCGGCCCACTGGCGGTCGCCATGGGGCGTCTGCTGGCGCAATTTCGGATTCCCAGTTATCACGCCGGGGTGCAGTAACTCTCGCCGGGCGGATGGATCGAGCATTGAAACAGAACCCCATCTTGGATGAGCGCACCCGCCGTTCCACCGACCTTCTTGCTCTCATCGCATTCTGTGGATTTCTATTTTTTGCCGGCCTTCAGGTGATTGGTTTGGTAGGCGCTGACGAGCCCCGCTATGCACAAGTTGCCCGCGAAATGCTGCAACGCGGCGATTGGGTCACTCCAGTTCTGAATGGTCAGCCCTGGCTCGAAAAGCCACCGCTTTATTACTGGGGCGCTATGCTGGCATATAAGGCGACGGGGGGGGGAAGCGATTGGGCTGCGCGCCTCCCATCTGCGATCCTGTGCTCGCTGATGATCTTCTTTATCTTCGTCTGGGCGCGCCATTTTCGCCGTGGGATGCAGCTCGACGCCGCGTTGATCACGGCAGCCTCAGCGATTGTGATTGGGTTTGGGCGAAGCGCTTCCACCGACATGCCTTTGGCGACCATGTTCACGGCCGCAATGCTGTGCTGGTATAGTTGGCACTCCAATCAAAATCGGGGCTGGTTGCTGGCGTTCTATCTCTTCCTCGGACTCGGAACTCTGGCCAAGGGTCCAGTTGCCGTCTTCCTTGCTGGGCTGATTATTGCGGTGTTTGCAGCTCTGCGGCATGATTGGCGATTGGTTCTCCGCACTCTGTGGCCTGCCGGAATTCTCTTGTATCTGGGTGTTACTTTGCCTTGGTTTATAGCAGTGCAACGCGCCAATCCCGAGTTTTTCCGCAGCTTCTTTCTGCAGCACAACCTGGAGCGTTTCAGCACCAACCTGTATCACCATCCCGCGCCCTTCTGGTTTTACCTGCCAGTAGCGCTGCTGGCGCTGGTGCCCTGGACGGTTTTTGTCGTCGCCGCGCTCGTGGATGCCGTTCGCGACTGGCATTTCTCCGTCCAGCAGCCACCTGGAATAGAAGACCTCCGCACATATCTCATGGTGTGGTTTTTGCTGCCGATAGCATTTTTCTCTTTGTCGCAATCGAAGCTGCCGGGATACATTCTCCCCGCAATTCCAGCCGGTACGATTCTGCTGGCGAACTTTATCTGGCGGCGCGAACAGGAAGCAGAGAAGCCAAGCACATGGTTGGGGTTGTTGCATGCACTGCTCTCGGCGGTCATGCTTGTGGCAGCGCTGATTGTCCCCTTCAAACTACTGAAGCTGGCCCTGCCTCGAAATGTGATCATCGTGGGATTAGTGTTGGGAGTTATGGCGATTCTTGCTCTAGGGCTTAGTCTGCGGATGCAAGGGTATCGCGTGTTGCGATTCATCACGTTAGTTCCGATTGTCATCGCCTTTGCTCTGTTATTGCGGGGTACTGCGCCGATCGTCAACCTATTGCAATCGGCTCGCCCGGTGGAAGAGGCCATTCACCAGACCATCGAACAAATTCCCAGCATTGCGGTCTATGACGCGCCTCTCAGCACTAGATACGGATTGGGGTTCTATCTGAACCAACCAATCGCAAGCTACGAAGAAAATGAGATCCCCCAGTCCGACCACCTGGTTGTGGCCGCCGCTGGCGTCCAGAAGGAATTGGAATATCGCCTTCCCGGACGTAGCGTCACGCGAGTGGGCGGATTCGCGCCCCAGCACCTGGACTTTTATGTCGTGTTGGGGCATACGTCCGGCCAAGTGAAGCCCTGAGCCGGATGGTTCGCGGCCCCAGATTTGGAATTTGAGGGACCGCTGAACAGCGGCCCCTAGCCTGGTTACGTTCTTCGAGTTTTTCTAGCCGTGCGGCTCCTTTGACTTACTCGGCGGTGGAGGCGGCGCGCTTTGATGCGGCGCAGCCTGGTGTTGTGCCGGTGGCTGGCTTGCGTGCGGAGCCGGCTGGCTCTGGCGCGGCGGCGGCTGGCTCACATGCGTAGCTGGTTGGTTCTGGTGCGCCGGAGGTTGGGCCGGCGGTCTGCTGGCCGGGGGCGCCGGACTGCGTGCAACGGTGGAATTCTGCGGCCTTGGAGCGGCAGCATTATTCGGACGCGATGCACTCTCATTCGCCGGTGGATGCGCAGCATTGTTGTTATGAGTCGGCGTATTAGCTGCACGACTGCTCTGCGGACTCATCTCCGTCTGGTTCGTGTGAGCCGGAGGATGCGGGACGTTGCTCGCAGTGCTTGGGTGCGTTGCTCCGGTAGAAGTATTAGCGTGTTCGGGCGGGTGCGGAGCGTTGTTTGCGGGTCGTGAAGCGTTGCTCGCACTGCTCGGATGCGTTGCTGCGGTAGAGGCGTTGGCGTGTTCGGGCGGGTGCGAAACATTGTTGTTTGCGGGCCGGGAAGCGCTTGCGTTATTGTTGTTCGGCTGTTGGGGCCGGACCGCGGGAATATCCTTCACCGGCGCATTACTCGCCCGGACCACACCAGCACCGTGAAAGGCCGCTGGTTTAGGGGTTGCTGCCACTTCTGGACGCCCGTGATTTTCGGATGCCAACTGGGCGCGGTTGGTGCTCGCCATCTGCTCGTGTTGAGTTTGGACTGATGTAGGAGCGATGTGACGTTGTTGTGAGGCAGCTTGCTGAGCAGCCGTCGGCCGGGCATTGATACCGCCGTTGCCGCCGTTATAACTGACGCGATTTACCGTGGTGTTGTTTACTACCGTGGTGTTGTACACATTGTGGATGTTGGTGACATTCACCTGATTGACGGACCGGTTGTAATAAAAATCACGGCCGCGCCAGTATCCGCCCTGGTAGCCGATTCCGGTATAACCGAAGCCGTAGTTGACGCCGCCATAGAAACCCACTTGCGGACCCCAATACCCGCCGTGCCAAATAAAGGCTGAACCACCCCATCCCCAGTAACCGGGTGTCCAAAGGAAGCCGACCTCGGGAGCTATGACCCATGTTCCAGGTACCCAAAAATAGCCATCAGGCCCATAGGCCCAATAGCCCGGAGTCCAGATGTAACCAGGAGCCGGACACACCGGCTGCACATACACCGGCAGCGGAGGCGGTGCAATTCCAACCGAAATAAATACTGCTCCAAAAGAAGAGATTGATACGGCGAAGATCAGCAGAGCTAGCATGACCAAGCGATTGCAACGAACGATTCGCATAGTTTTCCTTTCTTCTTCCATTCCAGCGCCCGGCCAATTGCGCGCAATGCAATCGGGAATTTTCGAGTTCGCCAAGCGTGATTTCAAGTTTTATTCTTACTTCAGGGATAGGAACCAAGACAGCGGGGAATAGTTGCTAAAAAAATAATACGGTAACAGGATAAAATTTTTCGGCTCTCGCAACTTTGCATACAACCCCATCCGTCCGTTTAAGGTTTGCCTCAGACGCCAAGCCGCACTAGACTGGCTCAGCGTATGGCCGCAGCGCATAGAGCCGTTGATCATTCCCGTCGGCCGCCTTGGCTGAACCCTGTGGAGATTCTCGACCTCAGGCACTTCTCGTCTGCCGACCTGCGTCCCCTGTTGGACGAAGAGGTCGAAGTGTGGGGCAAGCTGCTGGCGTGGGACTATCGTGGTTCGTCGGACATGATCTTGCGTTACATCGATGCCAAGATATTGCCCGGATACGCTGCCGTCGAGCGGGGAAGCATAGTAGGCTACTCGTTCTTTGTTTATGAGGGCAGCAAAGGTGTGGTGGGCGATCTTTTCGTCTCGCCGCGACGTGCCGATGCCCGCGCCATTGAACTGCAAATGGTGGAACATGTAATCGCAACCCTCCAGCAGTCGCCTGGCATTCTACGGGTGGAAGCGCAGTTGCTGACCCACAAGACCGGCGAACTCTCTGCCAATTTTGTTTCGACGGGATTTCAGAGTTACCGAAGGTTGTTCCTCGCGTTGCCCTTACGGGGTTCCGTTGCTCCGAATATCCCGCCTATGGTTCTGCGGGAAGATATCATGATGCGCCGCTGGGCTGAGCAGGACTATCAGCCGGCAGCGGGCATCATCACCGCAGCTTATCGTTCCCACATCGACTCCGAGATTAATGACCAATACCGCACCAATGCGGGTTCGAACCGTTTCCTGAACAACATTGTGCGATTTCCTGGCTGTGGCGTCTTCGACCCCGAGTCTTCGTTCGTCGCCATCCATCGGTCGACCAATACTCTTGTCGGACTGATTCTTTGCTCGCGAGTGAAGGATGACGTGGGCCACGTTACGCAGGTATGTCTGGTCCCAGAGTATCGGGGGAAGGGTATTGGAGAGAGCCTTATCGCCAGCACCTATCATTCGTTACGCAATCGGAACTTCAGTCAGTTGTCACTGACCGTGACCGAAGCCAATCATCGCGCTGTTGACCTGTACAGGCGCTTGGGCTTCGTCGAATTGCGAGTGTTTGACGCCTTTGTGTGGGAAGGGTAGAAGGCAGTTGCCGGCAAGCTTCAGTCTCCACAAGTCGAACTGACAACTGATTACTGACAAGCAGCTAGTGTTTAATCAGCCACATCGCCCAAGCCGCAACAATGACGCCGCCGATAAAAAGCGCGAAACAGTACGCGCCGTAGCGCAGCATGTCGCGCGTGGTATTGCGTTGGGTGATACCAAAGACGGTCGAAGCGCACAGCGCAAACAACAGGGCTGCATTAAAGTGAGAGAGTTCGAAGGTCATGGTTTCTTGCCGATCGCGATGTGGTAAGCATCAACCGCAGCAATCACATTCAGCAATCCTGCCACCACGATGTACTTGGTGCCGTAGTCAGCCACGGCGCGATGAATGTTGCCGATTCCCCAATCCATTGTTCGGGCGATGAAGTACAGAGCGCCTGCACCCAAATCCCCGACGAACCCGAGCATGTCGAGCAAGTCACCGGTGTTCAGCGAGTACACTTTTCCCTGCATGCCGAGCCCAGCGAAGAACATTACAAATACCGCTGACAGGAGCAGCAAGCCCCGAATCCAGCGGCGTTGGATGAAATGCCCGAGGCCGGGAAACAACCATCCCGCGATCGGAGCAATGATCGCCATTGGATTGTCACTCTTGGCGGAAGTCTTCTCAGGACGCTGTGCCACCGTAGCTGTATTCTGCGGATTCGCCATCAGACCAGTACCAACTCGTTCTGCACGCGGCCGGTAACTTCGCCCTTCCCATTGCGGATCATCATGTTGATTTCGCTGCGTACTCCGAAGTCCGGCAGGTAGATTCCCGGTTCGACCGAGAAGCAGGTGTTGGGCAAAATCTCGCGATCATCTTTGGTCTCGAGATTGTCCAGATTCGCGCCATTGGCGTGAATGTCGCGGCCGATGGAATGTCCCGTGCGATGGATAAAATATTGCCCGTAGCCCTTGCTGGTGATATGGCCGCGGACCGCTTCGTCCACTTCCCAGCCCTGAATTTTCTGCCCGGTCTCAAAAGCATGCTTCACTTTGTTGATGCCGACGTCACGCGCGTCGCGCACGATCCCAAATACCTCTCGCTGCTGGTCGCTTGGGCTGCCGATCACGCCCGTCCATGTGATGTCGTAATAGACGCCATCCGGGTCGCTGGTTTTGGCCCACAGATCCAGCAGCACAAAGTCGCCCGCACGTATCGGGGCTGAGGTTGCGGCAGTTGGGTCATAATGTGGATCGCCGCTGTGCGCGTTGACGCCGACGATAGGCGGGTCATCGGTCGTTAAGTTCTCTCGCTTGAAAGCTTCCATGACCCACTGCTGCATTTCGAATTCGTGAGTGCCACCGTTACGGACCCGCCGTGCCATCTCCGGGAAAAACGCAGCGGTTATTTTGTCCACCGCATCGCGAGCCTTGAAGTGGGTCGCAATCTGCGCGTCAGTCAAGGTAGCTTCGAAGCGCGCGACCAGGTTCGCCGAACTGACAATCTCCTTGCCAAAGCCACGCACCAATTCCAACATGCCACCGTCCACCAGGGAGATGTACGGAATCTGGTTGTTCGGCGAATACTGCATCACCACTGTGCTATAGGGTTTCAGCATCGACTCGAGATTCTGCCACAGCTCCTGCCATGCTGAATATTCCAGCTTCTTTCCAGGCAGCGAATCCAGGTGATGGCTTTCGATGCGGTGCACCAGCTTTACGGGCTCGCCATTGGCAGGGACCACGTAAAACCAGCGCCGTGTAACCATCATTTTTTGCGGAAGCCCCAGTATGCTGTAAGCAATCGCATCGCGATGATGGTGATCATAGAAAAGCCAGCAATCGTTATGACTGTCACGCAGCGCAGCTTGAATATCAGAGAGATTCATGCGGGTTCTATTGTAAATGAGAGTGAGGCTGAAAGGAGTTTTTCACCACACAGGCGCAGCGCAGAGAATTAAAGCGGTCAATTGCGAATCACTATCCGGCCTTCGCTGGTTTCGATTGTTTTTTCCCCAACACGCGCGTTCGTGTGGCCGTAGGCACCGTTTCGCATGCCGTCCGTAACACTAACCGAGGGGTTTGATCGCGTATGGTCATCAGATACTCGACGGTCTGTTCTCGATTGGACTTGGCCGCCTCGCGCAGCAGCCAGCCCAAACCTTTCTGAACCATATCGTCGTCGTTGGTCAGCAGCATCTCGGTGACACGCTGGATGTCGGCAAAATTCTTGTGCTGCCGGGTGCTGTGGATGAGGCTCACGGCCGCAGCACGCTGATGCCAGCGCTTGCGGGCCTTGGCCCAGCGAGGTGGCCGTGACAGGAAAATGGGGTTTGCGGCGATCATGGGGCCAATAAGGTAATGCACCAGCGCGTCGTGATCGGCCCATGTGGTCACACGATCAAGCCAGCTCTCAAACAGCCTGAACTCCGCCTTGCCGAAGTCATCCACGATCCCTTGGAGCATAACTACGGCTAGAATTTTTTCCTCCAACACCTCACCGTGAAAGAGTTGATCGGCAACTTGTAACAGAAAAGGCAGACCATTCTCCGCGATAATTGTCCGGCGAAATCGCACCGCAAGTTTCCGCAGTTCTGCGGTGTACCACCCGCGCGACTGCACCTCATGCTTGAAGAAGCGTTGAACTTCGTCAGTGTGCGGCGCCGAGCCGCCATTCTTGATTACGATGCGGATGTGTTTGGCGATATACGCTGGGGTCTTTTTCATCGTAGTGCTTGCTGTAAAGACGAGATCTACCTGACTCGACGCCATAAAGCAGTGATGTCACACCTCGGCCAATCAGCCCGCCGCTGCATGGGTATTGCCTGGCGCTGTTTGCTGCATCACGAACCTGTCATAAATCCAGAGCAAAATTGCGGTGAGGACGCCCACTCCAATAATTACCCACCACATCATTGCAGGCTGGTGGTTCACTTCGCCGTAGTAGTGAATGAGAAACCCGCCAAACTTCCCACCGATAAGCGACCCGATGCCCAACGGCAGAAAAGCAAATCCCATGTAAGTTCCCTGTTGCCCCGAGGGCGCAAGCCGGGAAATGTATTCGTAGTACCGTGGCGATTGGGTAATCTCGCCAAGCGCGACCGCAATCAAAGTCAAAACCACGCCCGTTACCGTAGGCCTGATGATGAGGATGATCCACGCCAAAGCGGTGATCAATGTGCCCATGATGATGGCGCTGAAGGCGCGAAACTTCTGGGTAAAGATGTTGATCGCCACGGTGAGCGCAATCACGACCAGCGGTCCGGTTACGAGCAGGAGTTCGGTGTCGGTGCGGGGATTGATGTAGTCATGAACGTAAAGCGGCAGGGTAATGAACTCCTGCCAATACACGATCCAGTAACCGGTAAAGATCAGCAGGAACAACATGAAGCGCGGATTGGTTAAGACAGTCCAGAAATTTCTGCCGGCCTGCGAGAGACTGGTGGTTTGAACCTCCTCAGTGCGGCGCGGCTCGCGGAAAAACAGCAGCACACCAAGGAACATCAGGAAAACACTCAGAGCAGCCACGCGGAAGACGTTTTCCACGTGCATACGTTGGTGCACGTACGATGCAACGTAAGGGCCGGCGGCGCCGCCGATGTTCACCAGCGTGTAATAGATCGAGTATCCGATGGAGCGAACGTTTTCCTTCGAGGCGCGAGCGGTGGTGCCAACGACACTTGGCTTCACCAACGCAATTCCCAGCGCCGGGAGAGCCAGGACAAATGTCGCCAGCGCAACCAGCGGTACAGAGTCGCGAACGGGAGCGAGCCAAGGCGCACCTAGCGATCCCAACAGAAAGTAGGCGCAGCTCAGGATCAGATAAGCCAGCGACAGTGCGCGGCGGAAGCCCATCCGGTCAGCGACCGTTCCACCGAATACCGCCAGAAACCAGACCAGGCCGCCAAAAAATCCGGTGAGAGTGCCCGCCTGTTCCGTGGGAAACTTCAGAACTTCGTGGAGATAACGCGCCAGCGAAGCGAACGCTGCGTAATAGGAGAGACGCTCGAACAACTCACTGATGTTAGCAACCCAGAAGGGACGCTCAAAGCCCTCGCGAATGTCACGCCAACGTTGCAAAAAGCTCAAAATGCTGTCCTTTCCAGGAACTTAACCCAAGGCGGCATGCAATCTCGCTTCGACCTCAGCGGCGTTCAGGCCGGCCACGCGAACCACTTTGTTTCGACTGCTTTCCCCGGCGGCTATCGTAACCGACGAACGCGGCACATTCAAAACTTCGGCCAGGAATTCCATGCAAGCCCGGTTGGCGCGGCCCTCCAACGGAGGAGCTGTCAAGGCCAGCTTCAACGCGTCGCCGACCTCGCCGGTAATCGCGTTTTTCTTCGCCCGGGGATGCACCTTCACCTGAAATGTCGCGCCCGATGGCGTGTCGCGGACGGGGATCATGGTTTAGGGCGGTCCCCAAAGATGGCGGTGCCTATACGCACGCAGGTCGAACCTTCCTCGATGGCCACTTCGAAATCGTGGGACATGCCCATGGAGAGTACATCGAGAGTGAGCCCCGGCAAATTGCGAGTGGCAATACGGTCCCGCAATTCGCGGAGTTGGCGAAAATAAGGCCGCGATCCTTCAGGATCTTCGCTAAATGGCGGTACGGTCATCAGCCCGCGAATCCGCAAATGCTTCCAGGAAGGAGCGCTGGTAATAATGCTTTCCAGTTCCGGTGAGTTCGGGGCGAGACCGGACTTGGCCGCCTCACCTCCAACATTGATTTCGATCAGTATTTCGAGCAGTTTACCCAGCTTCTCGGCAGCACTATTCAGCCGTTCTGCCAGCTTTGCCGAGTCGAGAGAATCAACCGCATGGAAGACTTCGACCGCTTTCGGCGTTTTATTGGATTGCAGGTGGCCGATCATGTGAAACTGTGCGGCATTCAAGCTTGAAAGAGCGCGCACTTTCTCCGAGAACTCCTGTACCCGGTTCTCGCCGAACAGGCGCTGGCCAGCTTTGTAGGACTCGATGAGTCTGGTTGCGGGCTGCGTTTTAGACACGGCCATCAGGGCAACGTCGTCAGCATTCCGTCCGGCGCGCTGGGCCGCGCGCGCGATGCGATCGTGGATGGCAGAGAGATTGGATGCGATGGTCATCCGCGCACAAAATAGCACGTCGCTCGACTCGCCCGCCGCGGCGGGTCGCTCGGAATGACTGTTGAACTAGACAGCGACACTCTACATGATCGCGGTCGGCGGCGCGGGTTCGTCCGGACTACCGGCATTGGCGAGCGGCACACGAATCATGACCACGGCAAGAATCACCAGCACGATAAAACCGGAAATAACATTTGGGTGCTGAAAAATAACCGGCAACGGCCATTGTTTGTACTTGAAGACGGCAATCACAATACCCATTAATGCCTCGCCCGCGATAAACCCTGAGGCGGTCAGCACCCCGGCATTCTCTACGCGGGCCTTCTGCGCGTCGTTAAAGTCCTTGCTATCGCGCATCTTGTCGGTTATCCAGCGAATCATGCCGCCGAGGAAGATGGCAAAGGTCGTCTCCAGCGGCAGATACATGCCGACGGCAAACAGCATCGGACTTTTGACCTCAATCATGATTAAGGCAAAACCCATCAGGATACCGACCACGATCAGTGGCCACGCCATTTCTCCGCCGACGATCCCGCGCGAAAGCATAGCCATCAGGCCGGCTTGCGGAGCGGGAAGTTGACGGTCTCCGAAGCCCATGCCGCCGCTGTTGATATTGGCCTGGTTCAGCAGCAACAGCACCGGAAGCAGCGCGAAGCTGGCTACAGTCACACCCATGAAATCGCCGATCTGCATCTTTGCAGGGGTGCCGCCGAGGATGTGCCCGACCTTCAAGTCTTGCAGCATCTCGCCTGCCACCGCGGAGGAGATGCAGACCACAGCCGCCACCCCGAGCACGGCGGCGATGCCATGAATTCCCGAGACTCCCATCAGCACCATCAGAAGCGCGGCGATCACAAGCGCCGCCAGTGTCAGGCCGGAGATTGGATTGTTCGACGAACCGATCAGTCCAACGAGATTGCCTGACACAGCGGCGAAGAAGAAGCCGACGATGATCATCACAATCGCGGCGACCATGCCTGGCCCCCACGAATCCGCGTAGCTCTTGTACAGGAAGACCATGCTCACCAGCACGACTAGCAACCCGCCGAACACGAATTTGGGGTTCAGGTCGCGTTCCGTGCGGGCCGTGCCGGCGTGAGCCGCGGCTGACTTTTTCAAGTCCGAGACCGCACGCGCCATGCCGGAGCCCAAACTCTTGCGCATGCGGAACAGCGTGTAGCAAGCGCCCACCAACATTCCTCCGACGGCGATCGGGCGCACGATGAAGCTCCACACCGCGCCAGCCTGTCCCGTCCAGAACGTGTTATCCGGAAGGGTTGTGCCCGCAGGAGCGAACTGAGCGACGAGGGTGGGACCGCCGAGGAACAAGATCAACGGAACCAGCAGGCCCCATGCGATTACACCGCCGGCGAAGTTCAGCGACGCCAGCCGCGGGCCGATGATATAGCCTACGCCGAGATATGCGGGGCTAATAGCCGGCGCTGACACCGTCGTTACCGCTCCCGCAGGTAGCTTCGCGGCCGTGGCGCTGCGTCCCATGCGGACAAAGCTGGTGCCGAGGTTGCCGACGTTGACGATGAAGTCGCGACTCGCACTGAACAAGCTGAACTGGCCGAGCAAGTAGACGATGCCGCCGAACCCCATGTTGCCAAACAAAATCTTGGCGGCGCGGCTGCCCTGCTGTCCGGCGATATGAATTTGCGAGGCGGCTACCGACTCGGGGAAGGGAAGCTCGGGATCTTCCACCATCACGCGACGCAGCAGGGTAACGAAAAGAATGCCGAGCACGCCGCCCACCAGCATTAGAATGGACGACTTCCAATAAGCATGTTCGAAATCGAAGACTGGCCAGGCGCCGGAGATGACGAAGGCGGGAATGGTGAAGATAGCTCCGGCTGCGACCGATTCACCGATGGAGCCAACCGTTCGCGTGATGTTCTCCTCCAGCAGTGAACCTTTCATGATGCGGAGAACTGCCATGCCGATAACGGCGGCTGGATAAGTGGCGGCGATGGTCATGCCGGCGCGCAAGCCCAGGTAGGCGTTGGCCGCCCCCAGAATAACCGTAAGCACCAAGCCGAGGAGCACGGCCCGAACGGTAAACTCTGGCATCGTTGTATTGTCGGGGACGTAGGAACGAAACTTCTTTCCCGGTGTGGTGACGGTTGTACTCATGTAAGAAGGCCTCGCGAGCGCAGATAAGGGCGACGGCGCAAGTTAGCACGTCAGTGGCACTTGTTACAAGTGCGGCGGCACCAGAACCCAGTGCCTGACGACGAGTTGGGATGAAATCTCTGTGAAATCGTTTTCCCGAACCTTCTGCGGCATTGCGCGTTGCGCATCGAAGCTCTTATACTGTGCTGTCACGGTGCTTCGGGACCAGATCAGGTCCCCGGCGAGTCTATTTCGTTGGGGTGATCGGAAGAGCGTCAACCATCGCTCTCTGGCACCCGGAGGCACCGGCGGCGGATCCTCGATGCGCGCCGAGGGCGCGTGATCGGATGATTGGAGAGTCGTCTTCAGCAGTCGTGAGACGCTAAAGCGAGACCGGCAAAGTCAACGCGCCCACCAACGCGCCGCGGTTTTCTCGCCTCTACAAGCTCTCTGGCGTAACGCTTTCTCTGTTCTTTTCCCTTCCGATTGCAGACTCTGCGAGACTCCACTCAATAACATTTCCCGTATTCCCGTCTGTCCTGAATGCCTTGCCGCCATCGTGCCGGTCTGCGAACCCCAGTGCGTGATTTGCGGCGATCTTCTCTTCGGCGCGCAGTTGCTGATGGGGGATGGCCGCTGCCGGAACTGCCGCGACGATGAGCCAGCGTTCGCGCGCGCCGTCTCCTTCGGGGAGTATCAAGGCGGCCTGCGCCGTCTGGTGCATCTAATGAAGTACGAAAGCGTTCTACCGGGTGCCGCAATTTTGGGTGGAATGCTGGCCAGTGCAATCATCCAGCTTCTTCCTGGTTGTGGTGATTCGCTGCCGCTCGTCGTCCCGGTTCCGCTGCATAAGAGCAAGCTCAGCGAGCGTGGGTTCAACCAGGCGGAGTTGATCGCTCGGGCAGCGGTAAAGCGCTTACCCCAACCGATCGAGGTGGTGGCGGGTGTGCTGGTTCGCCGGCGCGCGACCGTTTCGCAGGTTGGGCTCAGCCGCGAGCACCGCATCGCCAACATGCGCGATGCCTTTCGCGTTCGGGACCGGAGTCGTGTTGCGGGTCGTGCGGTGATCGTCGTGGACGACGTCATGACCACTGGAACTACACTTTCCGAGTGCGCCCGAGTGTTGAAGCAGGCTGGCGCAGAACAAGTTTGGGCGGCAACCGTGGCCCGTGCTTTTCAGGCTGGGATTCCGCGGGACGCTGCTAATCATGGCGATGAGGAGGAATCCGAAGAAGCGGTAGCTACAGCTTCGGTATAACCACGTATGTCCATGTCGGGCCACAGCGGAGCGTCCCGGTACGGCAAGTCGCTTGCCGGATGTATGCAGCATGCCCGTGTCGCTGGCGACGAGCCTCCACAGTGGACGGCTATGCACGCCCCTGTTCTGGTGCTCAATGCGTCATACGAGCCCATCAATGTCTGTGCCGCGCGACGCGCCATCATCCTTGTGCTAAAGGGTGTGGCCATGATGGAAGAAGCCAACGGACACTATCTGCACGCGGCGCGCATCGCCATGCATGTGCCCTCTGTTATCCGTCTGTTGGAATACCGGCGCATCCCGCACCAGACCCGGGCTCTATCCCGCAAGAACATTTTGCTGCGCGACCGCAACACCTGCCAATATTGCGGGAAGATCCTGGCCGCCGGCGAGTTGACCCTGGATCACGTTATCCCGCGCTCGCGAGGAGGAGCTTCGACGTGGGAAAACCTGGTCGCTTGCTGCCACTCCTGCAACCGGCGCAAGGGCAATCTGCTGCCTCATGAAACCGGCATGAAACTGATGCGCGAGCCCCGGGCTTTTAACCTGCATACCAGCCGTCACATCATGCGCATGATGGGCCGATCCGACTCCAAATGGCGTAAGTATCTGTTCTATTGATGGCCGCGGGTTCTGTCTGCGGCGTTCAGTTCGGCGCTAAAGCTCTAGCAGCAAAGGGTCGTGTTTTTCGTGCCGTTGCCCAAGACGTCAATTCTCCTCGAAATATTTTTTCGTTTCTGGTGCTGCCAACCTTGTGCACCAAAGTTCTCAACGTCCCTATGCGGCAACCGCATTTTTCTCCGCCTAAGGTGTGGCTTCTAGAGTAATCAATCACTTACGAGTTATTTACTGCGGAGACAATGGCACTCAAACTGCATTTAAGCGGAATAGCGGCCTATTCCGCGGATTGCCATTTTTCGTTCGACATGCATCCCAAATAGAGCGTCGTACCCAAGTCGGAGACTCAATGTCAGATAGCGTTCTAGACCAGATTGTGAATAGTTTGCGGAGCTCGGGTTCCAGGTATTTTCCCGAACATTCAGAGTTGCGGGCGGTTCGAGTGGTTGGCCACACACCCAAGCCGGATCACTACACCTACGAAATTGTGTTGGACTTTGAACGCGACAGCGAACGTGTCAACGCCAAAATTTATCGTGGCGGAAAATCGGCCTCCCGAGTCTCGCACGGGCAGGCAAGGAATGAAGCTGACAATCTGAGGTTTGCCTATCAGGCTGCCGCCAAGCGAAAACTTGAGGGAATACCGCGTCCGGTCGGCGATTTTACCGAGCTCGGCGCCGTGGTCAGTACCAAGATCAATGGTCTGCCCTTACAAAGCATCATTATGAAGGCGGCCTTGCTGCCCGACTCTGCGAATCACCGGCTGTTGAAAATGGCTGCCAGCCAGGCTGGCGATTGGCTGCAACGATTCCACAAGGCAACTTCCGCAATTCCGACTACATTGGCTATCCGAGAAATGCTCGCCGACATGGAAAAGCTCTGCCTACGAGCGCAGAAAAACGGGCTGCCCATGGAATCAACGGAGGCGATCCTGAGCAACGCCAAAACGACACTCAGCCAGCAGAAGAGAACGGCGCGGGCCTCAGCGGTTATCAATGATTTTGTGCCACTCAATGTGCTAGTCGCCCCCAGCGGGGTGGGTTTCTCCGACTTCGCTACTCTGCAGCAGCAGGGCAACTCGCTCCATGACGTCGCCATGTTTCTGGCTGCCGTGGAGGCGTTGGAGAAATATCCGTTTTGCGATCGCAGCGTCACCACCCCCGTGCAGGAAGCATTCATGCAGGGTTACGGTATAAGCGAGCAAGACAAGCCGCTGCTATCGGTGCTGAAGATGAAAGTACTTCTCCAGATGTTTGCGCAAGGGCGGGCTATCAAAGAAACCGCCGTTCGCAAGAAGGTAATGTGGGCCCACGTGATGAAGCGATTCATTCAGCATGCGGCCGAGCGCTCCATGGCGCCCGCAGCATGAGAAAACCCACTCTTCGCTATTCGCTCTTCGCTATTCGCTCCTGACACAGCCCGCTTCGCTCTTCGCCAGAACCTCGTCTCGCACTTCAAGTTGCACGAGCTTTCGTAGGGCGGCACAGATTTCACCCAGCTTTTGAGTTCGCCATACGTTGGGGAGTTCCCACGCGCTCTTAGCGAAAAGCGAAAAGCGAAAAGCGAAGAGATAGGTAGCGAAGCTGCGGCGCTACTGCTTGGGAGGTGGCGTCGTGTTATCTGGTTGCTGAGTGCCCGATTGCGGCTTGTCCTTCGAAATTTCCTGGCCTTGGTAGGTGATCTTCGACTTGGCGCCAAAGCGCTTGTAGTCTGTGTACTTCACCACTTGTTTTATATGGACGTCGCCGCTGGAGAAATGCAGTTCGTCGTCGATCTTGGTGTACACCGGAAACCAGTATTGCCCGTCGACTTGCTGCCGCCAGGTAGTGAACTTGGGGAATAGGTTCTCATTGTCCCCGTGATGCTTGCCAACGCCTATGTCGGGAACGTTCTTGCCATAGGTCTTTACGATTTGGAAATCGTGGTCATCGACCCAAATGCGCCCTTGAAAATAACGCTTGTTCTTTTCGATTTGCTTGGGCGCAACATCGAAGACGTAAGTTCCGAGTTCGTCTTCTTTTTGTTTGCCCACGTAAAGAATCGAGTACTGCGCAACGTCGTCGCTGGTCAGTACGAAAGGCAGGCGATGTTGAATATCGTCGAAGTCTTCACGGCTCATGGAAATGCGCACCAAAGTTGACTGTGGGGCAAACACGACCTGCTCGATGCGATGTCCCTGATTGTCGAAGAGCACATCCGAAACCTGGCGGTATTCCCCGTCAACCGTGTCGCCTTCCAGCGTCTCCACCATCACATCCTGGCGATACGTATACTGCTCACGCGCAATCTTGAAGAGCTTTTCTTTCGCGGCAAATTGCTGGATGATCGCCTCCACGGTGATGCCAGTCGGCTGCGACGGGTCCAGATTCCCTTCGCCACGGTCATCTCCCCATGCCGGGGCCACTAAACACAGGGTGAGCAATAACAGTGAGAATGTCAGGAAATGCGATGGGCCTATGCGAAACTTCATTGGGTGATCCTTTTCAACTATTGTATTCGAAGTTGGAGGTCGTCGGCGGGCTCCGCAAGCCGCTTTGACAACCAAGGCGGGTAAGAGCAACCGGCTCTAAGAAGGAGTTTTTCCTGAGGTTTTCCAACATGCTGGGCGCGCAAAAAAGAAGGGCGAAGCCGTGAGCTTCGCCCATGCTGTTGTGCCAAGAGTGAACCCAGACGATCGCCGCTACTGCGGCGGTTTCTTCTCCTCGCCTGCAGGCTTCTTCGGCGCCGGTTTCGACTCCGGATGCTGCTGCGGAGCGGGCTTGGCCTGTGGCTGCGGAGCAGGACGCGGCTGCGGAGCCGCCTTGGGCTGTTCCTGTGGCTTGGGCTGAGGAGCAGGACGCGGCTGCGGAGCAGGCTTAGGCTGTGCTTGTGGCGTCGGCTGAGGAGCAGGACGCGGCTGCGGAGCCGCCTTGGGCTGTTCCTGTGGCTTGGGCTGCGGAGCAGGACGCGGCTGCGGAGCCGCCTTGGGCTGTTCCTGTGGCTTGGGCTGAGGAGCAGGACGCGGCTGCGGAGTCGGCTTAGGCTGTGCTTGTGGCGTCGGCTGAGGAGCAGGACGCGGCTGCGGAGCCGGCTTGGGCTGTTCCTGTGGCTTGGGCTGAGGAGCAGGACGCGGCTGCGGAGCGGGCTTAGGCTGTGCTTGTGGCGTCGGCTGAGGGGCCGGACGCTGCTGTGGAGTTGGCTTGGGCTGTTCCTGTGGCTTGGGCTGGGACTGGCGTGGCGTCGGCTGAGGAGCCGGACGCGGCTGCGGAACGGGCCTGGCCTGCGGCTGTGGCTGAGGAGCAGGACGGGCAGGAATTACCGGAGCGATCGGTTTGGCCGCCGCGACGGGCTTCGGTGCTGCAACTACAGCGGGGCGCCCATGATTGACAGCGGCGAACTGCTGGCGATTCTGTGCTGCCGCCTGCTGGTGCTGCACCTGCGTGGTCATCGGAGGAACGCGCTGCTCCCGCGTTGCGGCTACTTCCGCTGGGAGAGGCCGGCGGGTGACGCCTCCCGGCCCGTTATAGCTGGCGCGATTAATCGTGGTGTTGTTGATGGTAACGTTGTTGATCACCGTGTTGGTCACGGTGCGGTTGTACACGTTAACGTTCCTGACGTTCACATTGTTCACGGCACGGTTATAGTAGAAACGATCTCCGTTCCAATAGCCGCCCTGATAACCTACGCCGACATACCCGAATCCATAGTTAATGCCGCCGTAGTAGCCGATGTGCCGGCCCCAATATCCGTAATGGTAGCGATATCTGCCGCTGACGAACCCCCAATATCCGGGGGTCCACAGAAAGCCGACCTGAGGCGGCTGCGTCCACGCGCCGGGCACCCAGTAGTAGCCCTGAGGGGCATAGCTCCAATATCCGGGAGTCCAGATATAACCTGGGCCCGGCAAGTCCGGCTGCGAATATTCCGGTAGCGGCGGCGGCGGCTGCTGGGCCTGAAGCACCGGCTGGCCGTAGTTTGTGTCCTGATCGGCGGTGTCGTAACCGTTATCGGAAGAATTCTGGTCCTGCGCCGGAGCAGGCTGTTGATAGTTCTGATCTGACGGAGCAGGCTGTGCGGGCTGGCTCGCAGGCTGTTGATTGGTCTGCTGCGCGGGCTGGGTGGCTGCTGGCTGCTGCTGATTTGTATTGGTTGCCTGGGTCGTGTCCGTAGGCGCCAGGTTGGCCGCGGCTGCTGGATCCTGAGATTGATCGGTCTGCGCCGGTGGGTTCGGGTTTTGGGCAGCATTGTCCTGGCTGCCCTTGTTGCATCCTGCGAGTCCGAAGGTTAAGACAAAGAATGCGGTTGCCAGACGGATAAAACGAGATACTTTGCCGATTCTGTTCATAAGGGTTTGCCCTCCGCGACTTGGGATGCAGGGTGCTCGAGAGATGTCACCCCGCAGTGGTTCCCACCAAGATGGTAGGCTTGGATTGTGTAATGCCTTTCGACTGCTGTCAAGCACGATGATGGGTTTGGCTCGGCCGTGGGGCTGCGAACTGAGCTACAACCCGAGTTCGGTCGCAGCTTTCTCCATTCGTCCAACTAATTTAGACTAGCCAGTTTCGAAGACGCCGTCACGTTCCGGATTATTGTCCGTGTCCGCGCCCGGAGGTCCCATGTTACATCGCATCGCATTGTTCCTATTATGCTGCTCGTTTTTCGGGATGGCACAGACCAAGCACCCCTTTACATTTGAAGAGATGATGCAGCTCAAGCGCGTCGGCGAACCTGTGGTTTCGCCCGACGGCAAATGGGTAGCGTTCAGCGCCGTGGACGTTAACCTCGATGAAAACACGCGCAAGCCTCACCTGTGGATTGTGGCCATCAGCGGCGGTGAGGCGCGGCGGCTCACTCCAGCAACAGGCACCGGAGAAGATCGGGTGCGGTTCGCGCCGGATGGCAAGCGCGTCTTGTTCGAATCATCGCGCGATGGGGCTTCGCAAATCTGGGTCCAGGACTTCGACACCTCCAGCGGCGCTCTGACCGGCGACCCGCGCAAGGTGACCAATATCTCGACGGAAGCTTCGGGTGGACTGTGGTCACCCGACGGCAAGAGCATCCTGTTCGTCTCCTCGGTCTACGCCGATTGCAATGACGATGCTTGCGATAAGCAGCGCGACGAAGAACAAGCCAAATCGAAGGTGAAAGCCAAGATCTTTACCCAACTGATGTTTCGACATTGGACCAGGTATTCCGATGGCAAGTATAGCCACTTGTTCCAGGTCTCGGCCGACGGTGGCGTGGCGCGCGACTTGACCCCCGGCGCTCACGACGTGCCACCGTTCAGCCTAGGCGGGCAGGACCAGTATCAATTTTCGCCGGATGGGCAGGAGGTCGCCTTCACCAGCAACCTCGATGAAGTGCAAGCCACCAGCACCAACAGCGACATCTTCCTGGTGCCGACCGCAGGTGGAACGCCTAAGAAGGTCACCACTAATCCCGGCAGTGATGGAACACCGCTGTATTCGCCCGATGGCAAGTACATCGCCTATCGCTCGCAGTTGCGCGGCGGTTACGAGAGCGACCGCTTCCGTCTGATGCTGTATGAACGCGCGGCGGGCAAGATTACCGACTTGACTCCAAACTTTGACCGCTGGGTCGATTCGATGGTGTGGTCGCCTGACTCGAAGAGCATCTACTTCACAGCCGAAAACGAAGGCGAAGCGCCAATCTACAAAATCAACCTGACTGATCCAAATCCTTGGCCGCAAGAGTTGGTCGCCGGTTTCAACGACAGTCCCATTCCGACGCCAGATGGCAAGACGCTGCTCTTCGATCGCATGTCGGTCACCGCGCCGAATGAAATTTATAGTGCCCCACTGATGTTCCCACAATGCCGGATGGCGGTGCCTCCTGATGCCTATAGCATTCCGGAGTGTCTACTATCGAAGGCGCAAGCAGTAACCAATCTCAACGGCCCCGTCCTCTCTCAGGTCGAGATGCAGCCGCTGGAGAATTTCTGGTTCACCGGTGCGGCGGAGGAAAAAGTTCAGGGCTTCGTGGTGAAGCCGCCAAACTTCCATGCCAACAAGAAATATCCGGTGAAGTTCCTTATTCACGGCGGCCCAGAGGGTGCTTGGGGCGACGACTGGTCGTATCGTTGGAATCCCGAACTGTTTGCCGCTAACGGGTACGTGGTGATCATGGTCAACTTCCACGGCTCGACCGGCTATGGACAGAAGTTCATCGACGCCATCAATGGCGATTGGGGCGGCGCTCCCTTCCACGACCTGATGTTGGGCCTCGACTATGCCGAGAAGACCTATTCCTTTGTTGACAAAGACCGCGAGTGCGCTCTCGGCGCCAGCTACGGTGGATATGCGATCAACTGGATCGAAGGCCATACCGCGCGCTTCAAGTGCCTGGTGTCGCATGACGGCATGTTCAACACCGAGTCGGCCTACGGCACGACCGAAGAATTGTGGTTCAACGAGTGGGAATTCAAGGGCACTCCATGGACCAACCGCGAGATGTACCGCAAGTGGTCGCCACATCTGTCTGCGACGGACTTTAGGACGCCGATCCTGGTGGTGCATGGCCAGCTTGATTACCGGCTCGACGTCTCCGAAGGGTTCCAGTTGTTCACCACGGTGCAGCGACTGAAGATTCCGTCGAAGATGCTCTACTTCCCGGACGAGGGTCACTGGGTGCTGAAGCCGCAAAACAGCCGCCTGTGGTATCAGACCGTGAATGGCTGGGTGGATGAGTGGACGAAAGGGAAGTAGGTGACTTAATTCCGGGTCAGTTCAGAGAATGCTGCCGTCGAGTCCGACGATGAACTGAATGCCGTCGATGACGAGTTTCTTCAGACGCTGATCATTGGTTAAGTACACATCCACCCGAGCCACAGAAGCCGTGCTCAGATGGATGGCATCAGCCGGCGAAACTCGATGTGCCGCTCGTATCTTCGCGTAGCGGTCTGCAGCCTCCAGATTGAAGGGGAGAATGCGCACAGCTCCGCTTTCGAAATAGTTGCGGATCTGCTGTGCGGCGCTCTTATGTCCGGTCTTGTACGCGCCCGTGAGGACCTCACCCATGGTAAAGACACTGCTGCAGAGTTGGTCTCCCCTTTCGGACATTCGCCTGTGAATCTGCTCTATCTGTGTTCCATGTTTGGGATGGGCCTCGAGCCAGTAGATAAACAGCATCGTGTCCCAATAGATCAGACTCACCTTCCCTCCGGCGGTTCATGGTCGTAGAATTTGCGGCGCTCCTCACGTAGGAAAGCTTCGCCGCCGCCGAGAGATCGTAAGGACCCCTTAAGCAAACCGCGCAACCTTTCGAAGCTATGTGTCTCTGTGGTTTCGGGTCGCGACTCTTTTTCATCCAGCAAGCGGTAGGTATAAACCATTCGTGTACCCATTCCAGAGGGAGGGCCGGATACGTCTTCGATCGCGAGATGATTTTGCTCAAGAAAAATCCTGGATGTCAGGGCGTTGCAGACATTTGGAACCCTGTTCTTCAATTTCAAGCCACGATGGATGTCCCCAGCCACAATTCGCACCTGTTTCTCGCCCTTGCGACGTGCCACCACCACGTACTGTTTGGCGGCGTATGATCTGATCGCATCTACCGACCGCTCCATACCGTTCCTTTCCTCGTCGCTTAAAAAAACACCGCAAGCAAAGAATAACATAACAATACATAAATAACATAACATTATGTGTGAGCAAGCCTCGCTGCCTGGCGCTATCACGAATGGGCCTTGGGGCTAACAGCATTGCGCCGTACGGTCGGGCGGCCTTGGTTCAGGCCCGCTTGAAGTACTGCACGGCGCGCTCGTGGGCTTCGGCCTTCTCGCGGCTTTTGAACGTCCCCAGATTTCGACGCTTTCCTGTCTTTGGGTTTTTCTTGCGTGAGTAGAGCCGATATTCCCCAGATTTCAACTTGCGGATCATCGCTGTTCGTCCCCTATCAATGAATGGATGAACAATCCGTGGCGCAGGTGGCCAGAGATCAACTCTGTGCCGCCGCAGTTGCTCGTCTGGCCTCGACCCGGCTGCTGTGTTCGGCGGCCGACAAATATGCGCCGCCCAGCAACAGCATTCCACTCCAGAACGACCAGAACATCAGGGTCACGGAAACCGCGAACGGCCCGTACACTTCCTGAAAGTTCAGCCATGGCAGCAGCAGGATGTAAATGTACTTCGCCGCCTCCGACAGCAATCCAGTAATGATCGCCGACGGCAGCACGGCGCGCGCAGGAACCTTGCCGTGCGGCAGCACCCAATAGATCAGGAAATAGATCCCAATCGTAGCCAGAATCGCCGAAGCTTTCATCACGACGAATCCGAGCCCTGCAAAGACGAAGTTCTGGCCGCCAATCACCAGCCCCAACATCTTGAGGTTCTGCGCTGTCAAAGCGATCGAGAGCATTGCCAGGCAGCCGCATGCCAAGGCTAGTCCGAGCGAGACCCCCAAGTTCATCAGATAGGACCGGTTCTTCTTGAAACCCCAAATTCTGTTGAGCGCGACTTCCAGCGGAAGAAAAATTCCGGTCGAGGTGATCAGCAACATGACAAACGACAACGCCTGACCTCGTCCTTTCACGCCGGCCAGAAACTGCAGGTTGCGGATAACGAAATCTTTGTTGCTCGGCAGATAGTCGCGCAACAGTTCCAGCACTACGTTGTACATGGCCTGGGAATGAATCACCCGGCGGATAAGCATCAGCAGGAGGACGATAAATGGGAAGAACGACAGAATCGCATTGGCCGCAACCGAAAAGGCGTAGGTATGGACCTCGGTTTGTGTCAGGTAGCGAAGCGTGGACCAGCCATGCCTGCGCAGGCGGTGTGACAGGCTGTAGGTCTCCGGCAGGTCATGAAACAGCCCTAGCTTGTGCTTTTCAGGTGAACCCTCGTCGGCTGGTTTGCCGCCTGGGCGATGGTTTTGTAACTCAATCTTTTTGTTGCAGTTAATGGTGTTCGTGACAGTAGTACTTGAGGATGGCGAGATTGTAGCAGTTGCGGAGCCTGGAATACTTTCGGGGGCTTCTTCGGCATTATTGCTGATCGGCATTGTTGCTCATCGAACCTTAATCCTAACAGACGATAGGCAGCCACGAGGAAAGGGCAATTTGCTGTAATGAAAACAAGAGTCACGCCGCTCTTGCAATCCGCCGGATTTCGTCTATGATTAGGCGCTCTATGAAGCTTTCCTTCCAACGCGAGCGTGAAGCGCCTTCGCGCGCTGTTCCGACCCACGCGGATTTTCCCGCCGTTTCCGGTGCCGACATCGCCGGCGTCGTTCAAGGGCAACGGGTGGGTGGTGACCTTTACCATTTTCTTCGGGCTAATCCAAACCGAGTTGTGTTTGGTTTGCTGGACGTTGCCGGAAGCCACGAAGAGAACCACCAGATCGTGGAGGCGGCGCGGCAGACGTTTCAGAAATTGGGCAACGAGAGATTTGCCGACGCGGAAATCAACGAAGCCGATGCCATGATGGAATTCTGCCTGGAGTTGAATCTCAGCATTCGCCGCGCTGCTGCCGGAGTCCGCTCGTGTGCTGCTTTTCTCGGCTGCTACAACGAGGAACTTGGCACTATCTGCTATGCCAACGCGGGGCACACGCCCGGATTGTTGCGCGATCCTTCGGGGGTCACCGAATTGCCCGCAACCGGCCTTCCGCTGGGATTGTTTTCTGCATCGACGTATGAGGCCCCGACTGCTGCTTTGCAGCCTGGCGCGTCCTTGCTGCTGGTATCGCGAGGTGTGGTGGAGGCTGCGTACAAGAAAGAAGAGTTTGGGCTCGAGCGCGTAAAACAGCAATTTGAGCGGTCCCCGCTCGAAAGCGCGAAGAGCACGGCTGCCGCAATCCTCGACGACGTTCAGCAATTCATGCGGGCAGGGCCCGCGCAAAACGATTTTACCGCGCTGGCGCTGGTCAGGGCGGCAAAAGGCCAAGTCGGCATTGGAGCCTAGGCACTCTATTCGGAGTTACCACTATCACGTCGCCGCCCCCGAAAAAAACTCTGCAACAGATGCATGCATCGGGCGGCCAGCACTCCTGATCTCACCTCAACCTTGTGGTTAAGCTTGGGATGATTGAGGACCTGGAGCGCCGAGTACACTGCGCCGGCCTTAACATCTTCTGCTCCGTAAATCAGGCGGCGGATCCGCGCATGAGTGATAGCGCCGGCGCACATCGGGCAGGGCTCAACCGTCACGTAGAGATCGCAGTCGAGGAGTCGGTAGTTGCCGATGGCTGCTCCGGCTTCGCGCAGCGCCAGAATCTCAGCGTGTGCAATCGGATCATTAGAAGACCGGGGACGGTTGCACCCCCGGCCTATGATTCGGTCTTCGCTCACGACGACTGCTCCGACAGGGACCTCGCCCAGCGCGAGCGCGCGTTGCGCCTCACGAAGTGCTTCTTCCATCCAGAACTCGTCGGAGACAGACATGGCGAAGAGGCTAATGCAGGGACTCGCAATTAGCAATTGCCGGCATTATTCCTGCCGCAACATGATGCGCCGCACCGCAGTTGCCCGGCCAGTAGTGGAATCGCAATCGATCAGGGTTGCGCACAGGCGCACGTCGTCGGTCGCTGCCTCGAAACGGCCAGGCATATTAGTCAAGAAGCGCGCGAGGATCTGTTCCTTCCGCACGCCGATGACTCCGTCGTAGGGGCCGGTCATTCCTACGTCGGTTTGCACGGCTGTGCCACTCTTAAGCACCTGCTCGTCGGCTGTGGGCACATGCGTGTGCGTACCCAGCACCGCCGTTACTCTTCCTTCCAGGTACCAGCCGAGCGCAATCTTTTCCGAAGTGGCTTCAGCGTGGAAATCCACCAGGATTACTTTGGCGGTGATCCGCTCGAGCAACTGATCGGCGAAGCGAAAAGGGTCGTCATTATTGGTCATGAAGACGCGTCCCTGAAGATTGATGACACAATAGGCGACACCGGTACGGGTGCGCCCCTCATACCAACCAAAGCCCGGAGATCCTGCCGGATAGTTTGCTGGACGCAGCACCCGACGGGCGAGAGAAGTCTCATTTCCGTTTGCGGAGTTCAGGTAATCGATAATCTCGCGCTTGTCCCAAACGTGGTTGCCGGTGGTGATGACATCAATGCCGAGTTCGAACAGGTCTTCGGCAATTTGTTGAGTGATGCCGAAGCCGCCGGCCGAATTTTCGCCGTTGGCGATCGTGAGTTCAACGCCGTATTGACGTTGTAATTCCGGCAGACGCTCGTGAACGATGGTGCGCCCCGGGCGCCCGAAAATGTCACCGACGAACAGTATGCGCAAGCTGCTGTGGTCCTTGAGTAACGCTGTATTTCGATGTTAACACGCGTTTTGAACATCGGGTTTCACTCAGTGGGACAGCTCCGCCGTGCGCAAGAAATCGTAGTTGCCCGAGGGACTCATCTCGATCCCCCGTACGCGATTGGTGTGCACGAGCACGTTATCGAGATACCAAAGGTTGATGTAGGGCAGGTCGTCGGCCAGGATGCGTTGGACCTCGTCATAAATGACCTTGCGTTTCTGCTGGTCAACGGTGCCACGAGCCTCGCGTATTAATTCGTCGACGCGCGGGTTGGAGTAGAAGGTGCGATTGGCGCGTTTGGGGGCGAAGCTGCCGGAATCGAAGATGTGCTCAAAGATATCGGGATCGAGATTGCTGCCGCCGACCCAACGTAAGGAGTGTACCTGGTAAGCGCCTTTGGTCACGTCTGCAAAGAACGTAGCGAACTCGAAGGTGCGGATGTCGAGTGCGATGCCCACTTCCCGTAATTGCTGCTGCAACACCGCCGCCAGCAGCCGCGTCGATTCATCGGTGGAAGTCTTCATCGTGAGGTGAAATCGAATCCCATTGCTTGCCCGGTAGCCGGCGTCATCCAGAATCTGCCGCGCTCGCGCTGGGTCATGAGGGTACTTCGCTACATCGCTGTTGTAGGCCCAGTGCTGGGGCGGAAGCACGCCGTAAGCTGGGCGCGCCTGGTCGCGCAGCAAGTAATGAATGATAGGTTCGACATTGATGGCGTACGCCATTGCATGGCGAACCCTGACATCCTTCAGAATGGGATCGCGTAAGTTCATGGCGAGGTAAGCGTAAATCGTGCCGTCCGAATGCGCGACCGTGAGATCGCGATCACGTTCAAGAGCAACCACCGTGTCGGCTGCCAGGGAGTTCAGCGCGATGTCGGCGCTTTTCTTTCGCAGCTCGAGCGCGCGTGTAGTGGCGTCGGGAATCACTTTGAACTCCACGCGCTCCAGCTTGGCCGCCGCGGCCCAATAGTTGGGATTGCGCTCAATCACGACTTCTTTGTCCATCTGCGCGCGCACAAAGCGAAACGGGCCCGAACCGATAGGATTGCGATTAAAGTCATCGCCGCTGCCATAAGGCACAATGCCGATGGCTCCATCGGACAGGTTCCACAGCATCGGCGCAAAGGGCTCCTTCAGATGGAAGACCACCGTGTAGTCGTCCGGCGCGTCGATATGTTCGACCGGGGCGTAAGTGCTTGTCTTAGCGCTGCGAATTTTACCGCTGAGAAGCGAATCGAAAGTCCACTTGACGTCGCGCGCGGTCAGCAGCTGTCCGTTGTGGAAGTGGACTCCCTGATGCAGATGAAAGACGTACGTTTGCGCGTTGGGCATTTCCCAACTGTCGGCGAGCCACGGCTGCAGGTTGAAGTGGTCGTCTCGGTGGACCAGCGAATCGAAGAGAAGCGTGTCGATTCGTTCCGACTGCGCATCAACTCCTACGCGGGGATCCAGATTCGTCGGACTGAACTCGATCACCATCACCAGCGTGTTGGGGTCGGGCTTGCGCGCACAACCGGCGAGTAATAAAACCGCAGAGACACAGAGGCACATCGATATTCGAAGCGTGACGCTCGGGCGGCATGGGGGCGTGAGCGTGATTCTATGCATAGCTAACCTTGCCCAGGATCGCCGCTCGCCCGGCTCCGGTTGCCGATGGGATGTTTGACGGCAGATGACGCCATGTCTGGTACGCCAGCAGCGCAAAAGCCACAGCTTCCTTTGCTTGCGAGGGAAGTCCAAAGTCGTCGCTGGTACGCACGCGCATTTTTAGCGGCGCCAATTCCTCACGAATCATCCGCATCAAGGTCAGATTATTTGTTCCGCCACCGGAGACGACAAGTTCGCGAAAACGCAATGGAGGTTCCACCAGCGGCACTACAAACTTGCGCACGGCGATGCCAATGGAGCGTGCCGTAAGCGCAGTTGCAGTGGCGATGACGTCATGCTCGTCTGCTCGGCGGCAAAGTCGCAGGAACTCGCGCACGAACCCGCGGCCGAATTGTTCGCGGCCCGCTGTCTTCGGCGGCTTCTGCCTGAAGAAAGGATTACGCAATATCGGTTGTAAAACACGGTCAATCGGTTCACCGCGGGCGGCAATTCGTCCGTTGCGATCAAAGGGACGCTCGAATAGATGCTCCATAAGGCCATCGATCAGCATGTTTCCGGGACCGGTATCGAAGGCAACCACATCTTCGGGAAGGGCGCGCGGCGGAATTGCGGTCAGATTAGCGATGCCGCCGAGGTTCTGCGCAATTCGCCCATAACGGCGATGACGGTAAAGCACGTAATCGAGGAACGGGACCAGGGGTGCGCCTTTACCACCGGCAGCCATGTCGGCAGGACGAAAATCGGAAACCACCGGCACGCCGATTCTTGCAGCAAGGGTGGCCGCTTCGCCGCTCTGCCAGGTGCAAGCAATGCGGCGGCCCAGGAACAGTGCGCGTTCTCCCTGGTGATAGAGCGTCTGACCGTGACATCCGATAAGTTCCGCCTCGAGGCGTGCCCGCCGTTGTGCTGCACGGACCGCATCGGCGTAGAGTTCACCGAGAAGAAAGTTCAGTCGCGAGAGGTCGGCCACCTTTGCAGAACCGGCATTCATGGTTGCAAGAATGACCCGCCGGAGGTTTGCCGGATAGGGAAACTCGTAATGCGCCAGCAGTTCGAAACGAGAGCGGAAGCCGCGTCCCTGAATGCGCACCAGGGCGACGTTGATACCGTCAGCCGAGGTGCCGCTCATCACTCCGGCGACGATCACAGGGGGTGCCCCATCGTATGTATCCGCACTTCTTCAGTGAATTCCCAGATGTTGCGGCGAAGCTTGTCCACAGTTTTCTGGGTTGGGGTCGCAGCCATGCGCGACTTCAGCGCGCGAGACTTCTTTTTTGCCGCCAATACGTTTCGTGATTTCTCCGCAACGAGCTTGGCAAACTTCTTGTCACTCTCGGCCTGCTTGTAAACAGCTTCGTATGCTCGCCACACGCTCTCTTCCTTCTGGCACACCAGGAACATATCAGCCCCGGCACGAAGCGTCTCGACCGCGGCATCCTCGATGGATGCTGCGGCGAGCACTCCACCCATGTCGAGATCGTCGGTGATGATGAGGCCGCGATAACCGATCTTCTTGCGCAGGACCTCGCTCATCCATTTTTTCGACAGCGACGCAGGAACCCGGTTCCCCGTACCCAGCGGATAAGCCACGTGCGCCACCATGACGAACGGCAAATTCCGCCGCAACTCACGATAGGGAAGCAGGTCTTCATTCCAGAGGCGCTTCCAGGATTTGTCAATCACGGGCAATTCGTGGTGCGAGTCGAGATTCGCTTCCCCGAGCCCTGGAAAGTGCTTGCCACAGCCCAGAACCTTACTATAGCTAAGACCGCGCAAAAACTCGCGAGCGTATTGGATCGTCTTTTTAGGGTCAGCCGAAATCGTTCGCGAGGTCAGCACACCTTTCGATGGCTCAAGCTGAAGGTCGAGCACCGGTGCAAAATCTGTGTTGAACCCCAACGCACGTACTTCCTCGCCGATAATGCGGCCATGCGTGCGGAGGAGTTGCTTAGAACCTGCGGCTGCGACCTCGGCGATAGCGGGGACCGGGGCGATAACATCGCGCAGACGATCGACTGTTCCGCCCTCCATATCCACGCAAAGAAACAGTGGAGTGAAAATCACCTTTTGCACATCATGCAGCAGCGCGTGGGTTTGGGCCGCATCTTCGATGTTGCGCTGAAAGAGGATTACTCCGCCTGGATGCAGAGTATCCAGCATCGATCGCAGGCGCGCAGACATGGTCGTTCCATCGCAGCCCATGATAAGCAACTGGCCAACCTGCCGGCGAAGTTCAAGTGTTCCCCTGGAAGACATAAGGAATAAGAAAGTGTACCGCCTGGCAGAGGGAAATTCAGGTAGGCAGACAGGTACTGCTCACTCCATCTGTTTTTTAAGCTCGTGAAGCAGAGTCAGCGCTTCCATGGGGCTGATGCGATTCAGGTCGGTCTCCTTGATGCGATCCACGATCTTCTGCGACAGCGGCGTGAAAATCGTCAGCTGCAACGGCGACGCCTCGATGGTTTCATCATGCGCCAGATGCTTGATCGCGCTTCGCTCAGCGCTTTCATGCTCGGCTAGCACCTCACGGGCGCGGGTGACTACGTCGGCGGGCAGCCCGGCCAGCTTGGCGACCTCGATACCGTAGCTCTTGTCGGCTGCGCCTTCTTCCACCTTGCGCAGAAAAACAATCCCACCTCCACTTTCCTTCACCGAGACGTGATAGTTTTTTACTCCGCTCAACCTGTCAGCCAGCTCCGTCAGTTCGTGATAGTGCGTGGCGAAGAGCGTTTTCGCGCGGGTATTGGCGTGGATGTATTCGATAGCGGCCCAAGCGATCGCCAATCCATCGTAGGTTGAAGTTCCGCGACCCACCTCGTCGAGCAGGATCAGGGAGCGCGAGGTCGCGGTGTTGAGGATCGCCGCGGTCTCGGTCATCTCCACCATGAATGTAGAACGCCCGCGCGCCAGGTTATCGGCCGCGCCGATGCGAGTGAAGATGCGGTCCACCAGTCCCAGGCTTACCGACCGGGCGGGAACGAACGATCCCATCTGTGCCATTAGCACGATCAAAGCAGATTGCCGCAGGTACGTGGACTTGCCGCCCATGTTTGGCCCGGTGATGACCAGAATCGAATGGGTTGTGCCATTCAGATAGAGATCGTTCGGGACGAAGCGATTGGAGGCTCCAAGGATCTCCATCTGCTCAATCACTGGGTGACGCCCTTCAACAATTTCGATGTCGGCGCCATCTTTGAAGAGTGGACGGCAATAGCTGCGGTTCGCAGCGAGTGCGGCGAAAGATGCCAGAACATCGATTTCCGCCAGCGCCAGGGCGGTCTGCCTGATGCGCCGCGCCTCGGCGGCTATTGCTGCGCGCAACTCCGCGAACAAGCGCCGCTCGATCTCGACCATCTTTTCCTGGGCGTCGAGAACTTTGACTTCATACTCCTTCAGCTCCGGCGTGGTAAAACGCTCGGCGTTGACCAGAGTTTGTTTGCGTTCGTATTCCGCCGGCGTGAGGTGCAGATTCGCCTTCGAGATCTCGAGGTAATAGCCAAATACGCTATTGAACTTTACCTTCAGCGAACCAATGCCGGTGCGTTGGCGTTCGCGCTGCTCGATCTGCGCAATGTACTGCTTGCTGTTGCGACTCAGGTCACGAAGCTCGTCGAGTCCGGCATCCACTCCCGTGCGGATAACCCCGCCGTCGGTCAGTGTCAGCGGTGGCTCGTCTTCCAGTGACTTAACCAACCGCTCACGCAAATCCCCCAGTTCGTCACATTGCGCATGTAGCGTCAGAAGACGCTCGGCGGAGAAGTGTGTCAGGGCGACCCGCACCGTAGGCAGCTTCGCCAGCGATGTTGCCAGCGTGAGCAGGTCGCGCGGGTTCGCCGTTTCCAAAGTCACTCGGCTGAGCAGACGCTCCAGATCTAGAATGCCCTCCAACGAGCGACGGAGTTCTTCGCGCGCGACCACGTCCTTCACCATGCCTTCGACCGCATCAAGCCGCCGATTAATTTCGGCGGCATCAATCGAAGGCCGTAGCATCCATGCCCGCAGCAGGCGCTTGCCCATCGGGGTGATCGTGCAATCCAGACAACGGAACAGTGTGGCGTTGTCGGCGGAGCCGGCAAATAGTGGCTCGATCAGTTCAAGATTTCGCACCGTGACTGCATCCAGCACCAGGCAGTTCTGCCGCTCATAGAAGCCGATGCGGTCCACATGATCGAGCGTGCCGCGCTGCGTAGTACGAACGTAGTGCAGTATTGCCCCTGCCGCGGTCGCTGCCGCCGATCGGTTGGACAGCCCGAATCCTTCCAAAGAGAGCACACCGAAATGATTTTCGACTTGCGGAATCGCGTAGTCGGGAGAGAAAACCCAGTCGTCAAGAGGAGTCTCAGCCCACGAAGCATTTTCCAGCGACGTGATGCGTGGCGCCGATGCCGCTCGGGATGAAGGGGCGCTGCCGTGTGGCTGGTCGAAGAGAGGAAGCGACGAGGCAAACAGCACTTCGCGCGGGCGAAGCACCAACAGTTCCTCGCGCACCCGGCGCTCGGCATCGTCGCCCTGAAATTCGGTTGCACGAAATTCGCCCGTCGACAAGTCCAG
This sequence comes from uncultured Acidobacteriaceae bacterium, assembly GCA_963798185.1. Taxonomy (GTDB): domain Bacteria; phylum Acidobacteriota; class Terriglobia; order Terriglobales; family Acidobacteriaceae; genus Bog-257. The sequence continues at coordinate 95,918 of CAWCSJ010000036.1, read as the reverse complement.
CGCCGCAAAGCCGAAAGTATTACCAGATCGCGCCACGCAACCGAGAAAGTTGTTTTCTTCTGAGCCGAGATGAACGTCGGCCGCAGTGCCCGGCGTAAGCACACGCGTGACTGCGCGCTTGACCAGCGTTTTGGCGATGCGCGGGTCCTCCATCTGTTCGCAGATGGCGACCTTGAACCCTTTGCGGATCAGCTTTCCAATGTAACCTTCAGCCGAGTGGTACGGCACGCCGCACATGGGGATGGCAATGCCCTTTTCTTTGTTGCGCGAAGTGAGCGTAATCTGCAACTCCTGCGAGGCGACGACCGCATCTTCGAAGAAGAGTTCGTAAAAATCGCCCAGGCGGAAGAAAACCAGCGCGTTAGGATGCTCTTTCTTGACCGCGGCATATTGCCGCATCAGCGGGGTGGATGGCTCTGTCATCGCATTGGCGGGAATTGCGCGGATTATAACACTCAAGAATAGCTCACCTTGTTGCGCCGAAGCGGTGACGAACGTTGCATGCGAGGCTGTTCGAAGAAATTATTTCAATAGAGGTGCCCAATAGCGGCTTGGGCTAGAAGCATCTCGATGCAACTTGAGCATATCTGGCTTACGCCTCGGAGTGTCCTTGAGTTCTTTGCCGATTTTTGGAAACAAATCAAGGCTTAGGTGGAACCTTGGCGATCGCCGCATCAAGCGCGGCAAAACTTTGCTCTATCGTTAAACCGTCTTCATGGCATCGCTCAAGGAAGGGCAGGGCGTCAATGTCGGCACTTTTGGCCGCTCTGACCTTTTCACCTAAGGCCATAATGTCAAAAGGGCCGTCAGCCTTCGCATCGTCCTTCTCCTCCAACCCCTCGAAAATGTTGCTTAAGAAGTATTTGTGGAAGTCGCTCATAACCCTCCTCTGGTCTTTCGGCCATCTCGCCCTCGAATTGTACACTCCGATTCGCCGTTGGTTCCTGGCATATCAGTTCTCCAGTCGGATGATAACCACACCATGTCAGGCGGCAGTGTCATCGCCCCTGCCTCGTCGTACTGAAGCTATTGCGTAAAGTGCTACTTCCGGTTTTCTGATACCGACGGCGAGAACGCATTCACCGTGGCGGCGAAGTGCCGTCCTCGCGACAATCTCTGTGGCATTATCGGGCCGTACTAAAGACACCGTTCGATACTCAGCATCTCAAGCCCGCCGAACAATTCAGTTCTGACTGTCAAATTACAGGCTTCCGTGACTTGGACCAATGTGAATACTGCCGTTCACATTGCTCAGCGCGATTGAAGTTCCGCCGCCCCCGAGCGTACCGGTAACGTTCTTGCCGACGAATCCGCTGTGCACTTCCAGCGGGAAGTCCGAACGAATGTCGCCACTGATGGTGCTGGCTTTGACCTGGGCGTTCGGTGACGCCGGGAGCCCCAGTTCAATACTCCCGTTTACTGAATTGAGCTTGATGTCACGAACGTTGTTCAAAGAAGCGTAGTTCGCTTCGATTCCACCATTCACACTGGATAGATCGGCCCGCCCCGCGAGGTCATCAACCCGCAGCTTGCCGTTCACCAGGTTGGCGGTCACCTCACCGCTGACTTTCTGCACAGTGAGTGAGCCATTCACCAGATTGATGTGATCAAGTCGCGCATTCTGCGGCACGTGTAACTCGTAATGCACAGATGCCGGATTGTTATTGGTGTGACTCTCTGGATAGCGCGTCTTAATCTCCACTGAGTCGCCGCTGGCATTGACTTCGATACGAGCCTCATCGAGTCGCTGCTGGTCGCGCGCTTTCTTCACCGCATCGATTTGCACCTCGTTGCGGTCCCAGCCGGTGATCTCTACGTTGCCGTTGACGTTGTCCAGCGAAACCCGGCCACTGGCGGAAAGAGGAACAGTACGGTGGAAATCCTGCGTGACCTGCGCCTGGAGTGAGGTGGCTAACAACAGCGTGAGTAGCGATCCTAGCATCGTTGCCTTCGAGGTTTTACGAACGTCGAACATAGTTGCCTCCTGTCGCGGGTTAGACGAAACATTGAACCAATCGTTATGAAGGTATTTGCCGGCGAAATCGGCCGACTGGATTTGCTCTTTGGCGCTTCATCGGCTAGGGGACCCGATCGGAGGTCGCCTGTAGATACTGTATACTCGGCAGTCCAAGACGAGAATTCTCAACCACTTGTGTCACCTTTACGGACTCGACCGAGCACTATCCGCCTATGGGTTTGTCTGTTGCCATTGTCGCCATGAATGAGGAGGCTAATCTTGGCCGAACTCTGGAGGGCGTCCGATGGGCGGATGAGATCATCGTGGTGGACTCCGGATCCAGCGACCGGACCATCGAGATAGCGCGCGAACACGGCGCCGACGTGGTCCGGAAAGCGTGGCCCGGGTTCTCGGCGCAGAAAAACTTTGCTTTCGAACACTGTACGCAGGACTGGATCTTGTCGCTGGATGCCGACGAAGTAGTGACGCCTAAGCTAGCGGAGGAAATCCAGAGGGTAATTACTAATCCCGATGCTCTTACCGCATATTGGATATCACGCAAGAATTTGTTTCTGGGGAAATGGGTGCGATTCGGCGGCTTTTATCCCGATCCCAAGCTGCGACTCTTCCGCCGTGGTCGTGTCTTTATGACAGACGCTATAGTGCACGAAGACGTCCGTCTGAAACCGGAGTTTGACCAAAGGACAGGGCACTTGCAGAACCCGATGGTCCATAACGCTTATCCCACTCTGTCGTCCTACATGGAGCACATGAACCGTTATTCTTCTCTAGGTGCCAGCGCAGCGGTGGAAAAGGGCTATCGCGGTTTCAGTATTCTCGACATCGTCTTACGGCCCATGGCGACGTTCGTCTACAACTACTTTTTTCGTCTCGGATTTCTCGATGGACGTGAAGGTCTGCTGCTGCACCTTTACCACGCGGTTTACGTATCCAACAAATACGCCAAAGTGTGGGAGCTAACCAGAGCAGCTTCGCCCGAAGAAAAAGGCTCACTTTGAGGTTCTGCCAGGGATGTCAGCAGTCAGTGTAATCGCGACCGTGCTCAATGAAGCGGAAGATATCGATGGACTGGTTTCGAGTCTCCTCCAGCAGACTCTCCAGCCTGCCGAAATTGTGGTAGTCGATGGCGGTTCTACTGATGGCACTTGGGAGCGACTGCAACGTAACGCCCTAATTCACCCCACTCTGAAAGCCATCCGAGACGAGAGTTGCAGTTTGAAAATGTCCTGCGGCCCCATTGCCCGTGGAAGAAATGTTGCGATCGCGGCCGCATCCTCCGAAATAATTGCATGCGCCGACGCCGGTTGCGTTTACTATCCCGACTGGCTGCGCAACCTTACAGAGCCTATCCTTCGCGGCCGTGCTAAGTATTCGCTCGGCGGCTCTTGCCTCGACACCGACTGCCGGACCATTTGGGACATCGCGTCAGCTCCCTTTTTTGGAGTTAAGCTGGATCCAAATCAAGAATCGAAGTCTTGCACCGCTCGTTCCATGGCTTTTCGGAAAGAAGTCTGGCAAAAGGTTGGCGGTTTTCCCGAAGAGAGGCTGATCGGCGAAGACGCGCTGTTCGATTTACGCGTCCGCCAGATTGCGATCCCTGCCTTCGCTGAACGTGCCAAGGCGCTGTACCGGCCTGGGTTCAGTCTGCGGACGGCGATCGACCAGGTTAGACGCTATGCGATTTCTGACGGGGCCCTCGGTATCAGACGTGCTCGCCTACTCCGAAATCTGGCGCGCTGTGTCGCTGAGGTGCTTGCCGTTGTGTTTGCAGGCCACACCATTATCCCGCTGGTGTGCGTGCTTTTGTTGGAGATCTATTTTGCTTTTCGACTCGACTGGAAAAGTTTCCCCGGCAAGATTTCACTACGGCAGTTAAGCGCCAGGCTGTTCTTCTCTCTGATTGTTCCCTGGTTAGTTACCTGGAGCTACGTCGCGGGCGCGCTCTCCAAGAGCAACCGGCCCAACCGGCAGAATGTAGTTGGATAAATTGTCAGGGCTAGGGGAATTGAACGGGCGCTCCGGAGCGCCTAGTCCTTGAACCGATAGCGTACAAGGTGGTATACGGCGGAGACACCGTCGGTCCAGTTGATCTTCTTGCCTTCGGCGTAAGTGCGTCCATGGTACGAAATCGGCACTTCGTAAATTCGGACTCCCAGCTTCGCCAGCTTCACCGTCATCTCGGTTTCCACACTGAACCGGTCGGACCGCAAATGCATCTGCGAGAAAATTTCGCTCCGGAATACTTTATAGCAGGCCGTCACGTCATGAATACTGAGGCCGGTGAGCACGTTGCATAACATGGAAAACACTCGGTTGAGCACGTATCGCCGGTAGCGCGGGACGCGGTGTGGACCGTCGTGAAACCGATTTCCAAATACCGCGTCGGCATGTCCCTCGAGAATCGGAGCAATGAGCGCAGGATAATCGCGGGGATCGTATTCCAGGTCTGCATCCTGAATCAGGATCAACTCACCGCTGGCATGCTCCAGTCCACTTCGAACTCCAGCGCCTTTGCCCTGGTTCTTCTCGTGCAGTACCAGCTTTACCGTGTTTGCTCCGCTGCCTCCCAAAAGCTTTTGCAGGTCGGTATCCCGCAAGAATTCCCGCGTGCCATCGCTTGAGCAATCGTCCACAATAATCAACTCTTTATGCAGGCTGAGCGGTTGCCGCGCCACCTGCTGTAACAGTCTCATGACGGTCTTACGTTCGTTATAAACGGGAACAATAACGGAGAGTGTGTGGAATTGAGGGAGAGCCTCGCCTGGCGAAAGCTCGGAAAGCTCTTCGCTGTCGTTTCGTGCCGATGTGGCCGATCTAGTTTCGGAGACCAGATAAACTCCAAGAATCAAAAGCTGCGGATCGATGGGATGCCGATAACGCAGCTCCGGAAAACATACATAGTAAACCAGAGGATAGAAAATCAGCAGAGCTGCAAACAGGAACACTCCGTGAATGCGACGCTTCCATGCCAGCAGCAACCCTCCGACTGCCAATACGGAAGTCGCCAGGAACAGCAGATTCTTAATAGCAATCAATCCTTCGACGTCCGAGACTCGAGGCATGCCGTCCCAGAAGAAGATGAAGCGCCGAGCGGTCAACAACGCAAATCGGCCAGGGTGCTGTTCGATCCATTCTCTGGCCAGGCGGCCTTGTTCGGCAGCGAAGGCGGGCTCGCCCATCTGCTTGTACTTCGCAAATTGAGTGACGCTGCTCGCAGGATGGTATGCGAGCACGTAGATTCCTTCGGCCAGCGGATTATTTCCTACTCGTAATTCAACTCCAAAGTTGTCGCGGATAAATACGGGCCGGCCGAGTACTTCATAATTGCGCACCAGCCAGGGCATAATCGTCATCCAGAAAACGAGTGCGCTTAGCAAGACTGGGGCGACATATCGCTTTCCCCGGCGATGCAACTGAGAAGCCAGCCAGCATCCAGCAAATGGCAGGAACGAGAGCGCAGCCGGGTTGGTCAGCGCGACAACGCCCCATAGCAATCCGTAGCCAATCCACGAGGTCAGCCGATCGTCGCCCTCCATCTCCACCGTCAGCATGAACAGCAGGCTTAACAGGAAGGCCGACAAGCTGGTCTCCCATATCTGGCGGACCGACCAAAAAATAGTGTAGGGCAGCAGCGCCCAGATCCAGGCTGACCAGACAGCCACAGTTACATTGAATACCCGGCGGGCGGTGCGATAGATAGTCCAACAGGTGAGCGCAGCGAAAGCGCTGTTCAACACCAGGAGCGAAAAAGCTGCCGCACGCGAGTAGTTGCCGAACAGTCGGAAGGCCACGGAGACGATCCATGGATAGATGGGCGCGGTCCACGCCGAGGGGCCAGTATCGCCTCCAAATGGGGAACTGAACCCGTGGCCGTTAGCCAGTGAATACCCCAGGCGGCCGATCTCCCAGCCAAAGCCCCAATTGTCTTCCGACGTGCGGATGCGATAGGTATGGGCCAGAATGATCCACAAGACGCGCACTAAAAAAGCGACCAGTACCATCCATGCGACCGAGTGTGCGAAGGAATGCCAGCGCGACGGAGGTGCAGACTTCGATGCGTCGGCAGTAGACGCCCTCTTTGCCGGCTGGGTCTTCAAGTGCATGGAAATAACGGAATTGTACCGTATGCAAGCTGCTAAATGCTGCGCCGCGTGACGGTTCTCTCGCACGCAATTCGCTTGAATAGCCTTTCCCACGCGCCTAGACTGATTCTAGCGGCAACTGTGATGCTCATCACAGCCTGGGTGTGCGGCCATCGGCGAAGATAGAGGGTCGAGAAAAACAGCCCCACTTGGACTGAAGCCTTTAGGTCGGCATAACGTTTGCCAATACGTGGAGTTGGGATCGAGAGAAGACATTCATGGGATGGATTGACAACCGGTTCGAAAAGAATTTTCTGATTACGACAGTCGATTACGTGTTCAACTGGGCGCGCAAGTCGGCTATTTGGCCCATGACGTTCGGCTTGGCTTGCTGCGCGATCGAGATGATTGCTGCTTCGACCTCGCGCTTTGACATCGCGCGTTTCGGCTCAGAGGTATTTCGTCCCAGCCCGCGCCAGAGCGACCTGATGATTGTAGCTGGAACGGTTACGTTGAAGATGGCCCCGGTGGTCAAGCGCATCTATGACCAGATGCCCGATCCCAAGTGGTGTATCTCGATGGGCGCTTGTTCGTCGGTAGGCGGCCCATTCAACACTTACGCAGTGCTGCAGGGAGTCGATCGCATTGTGCCCGTGGACGTTTACGTCGTGGGCTGTCCGCCGCGACCGGAGAATCTGTTCTACGGATTGCTGCGCCTGCAGGACAAAATCGACAAAATGACGATCGCCAAGAAGCCTACCGAAGTTCGCCTGCACGAAAATATGATGGACGACTTCAAACGGCAGATCCGCATCGCCCAGGCTGGAAGCGAAGGTTCCGATCAGCTTGTGCAGCCCGTCGAGAACGGTGTGATAGCTGTCGGCCGCTAACTGACGTTGAAGCAAGGAACCGAATCCTTCTGTCCGTCCGTGGCTTCCAAGTCACGCTCCCTGGCACGCGCTGCGAAATACAATCTTCCATGTGCGAATGACAGCTGCGCCGCGCACAAATCCTGAATTCCCTTGCGACGTTGCCACCTTTCTCGGCATCTCCTAGCAGGTGCATAGCATCTCGAGGAAACAAGCATGTATCACTACGATCCCCATACTGCGCTGGAAGAGTTGAATGAAGAGGCCCTGCTACCCAACCCAGTGCGCGTGCGCGACATGATGCTGAGGGCGCATCTCGATGCCGATCATTCGCTGGAGTATAACCGGTTGTTCATCGAGTATCAGAAGGGCTTTGGCGAGCTGCTGGAGGTAGGTCGCCATTTACTGGAAGGTTTGGCAGCGCCGGGCAAGAAATAGCGGGAGTCGCGTTGGCTGAGGAGAGCACATGAGAATCTTGTTACTGTTGAGTTCCATATTTATGTTCGCGATGGCGGCGTTTGCGGCCGATTCGCGCAACGTGTCATATAAGAGCGGTGATGAGACGGTGAACGCGGTAATGTACACGCCGCAAGGCAAAGGACCGTTTCCGGCGTTGGTGGTGATCCATGAATATTGGGGCCTGAACGACTGGGTCAAGGAACAAGCATCGAAGTTAGCCGATCAGGGATATGTCACGCTGGCCATCGACTTGTACCGCGGAAAGGTCGGGACTACCCCCGACGAGGCGCACGAGCTCATGCGTGGCGTACCGGAGGACCGCGCCCTGCGTGATTTGCTGGCGGCCAGCAGTTACTTGCGCGCGCAGAAGAATGTCGATCCCAATCGCGTTGGCTCCATTGGGTGGTGCATGGGCGGGGGCTATTCTCTAAATCTCGCGCTGAACGATCCCAAGTTGAAGGCTGCGGTCATCAACTACGGCCATCTTGCAACTGATGACGCCGCGCTGAAGAAGATCAATGCGGCAATACTTGGGATCTTTGGGGGACAAGATCGCGGTATTCCGCCGGCGGACGTAAAGAAGTTCGAAGCCCAGATGAAGATGCTGGGAAAGACGGTGGAAATTCATATCTTCCCTGACGCCGGACATGCCTTCGAGAACCCCAATAATAAGCAGGGATATCGCGCCGAGGATGCCGCTCAAGCGTGGACTCTGACCGTGGACTTTCTGGCGACGCACCTGAAATCCAAATGACGGCGTTGAATACAATATTGCGAAATCGGAAACGGCTATTGTGGATGCTGCTCGCGGTAGTTGTCGTCTCCGCATTTTGGGTACTGAAGGTCGAGGTCACCTACCAGAGGAACATGAGGCATCTGCCTGCGCAATATCGATTGCGAATGCATGACCGACCCTATAACTGGAAAGCATAGAAGAGGATCACACCCGCTCCAGGATCATGGCGATGCCCTGGCCGACGCCGATGCACATGGTGCACAGAGCGTAACGCCCGCCGGTACGTTGAAGTTGCCGCACCGCGGTTGTGATTAATCTGGCCCCGCTGGCGCCCAGAGGGTGACCGATCGAAATCGCTCCGCCATTCGGGTTCACATGCGGAGCGTCATCTTGGATTCCCAGGTCGCGAAGCACAGCCAGCGCCTGCGCGGCGAATGCCTCGTTCAATTCGATCACGTCCATATCCGAGAGGGTTAAGTTAGCCATCGCAAGCACCTTGCGCACCGCTGGAGCAGGGCCCATCCCCATAATGCGCGGCGCAACGCCGATCACCGCCGAGGCGACCACACGTGCCTTTCGCGTAAGACCATAACGATTAACAGCCTGCTCTGAAGCTAGCAGCAGCGCACAGGCTCCGTCGTTGACCCCGGAGGCGTTTCCTGCGGTGACCGTGCCGTCGGGTTTTACAATTGGCTTTAGCGCCGCCAACGCTTCGAGAGTTGTGTCGAGACGCGGATGCTCATCCTGGCTTACAACGACGGGCGCTTTTCGCCCGGAGATGGTGACCGCAACAGTCTCTTCCGCCAGAGCGCCACTCTTAATGGCGGCCGCTGTGCGCTGCTGGCTGCGATGGGCAAACGCGTCCTGGTCCTGACGCGAGATATGGAACTCCCCGGCCAGGTTCTCCGCAGTTTCAGGCATGGAGTCCACACCGTAGCGTGCTTTCATCAGCGGATTTACGAAGCGCCAGCCGATGGTGGTGTCTTCTAACTTCATGCCGCGGTGGAAAGCAACATCAGGCTTCGCCATAACGAAGGGCGCCCGCGACATACTCTCTACGCCACCGGCGATCACCAGAGAATTCTCTCCAGTCTTGATGGCCCGGGCGGCTATGGAGACCGCGTCCATACTGGAGCCACATAACCGGTTCACCGTTGTGCCAGGAACAGTCTGCGGCAGACCCGCGAGCAACAGCGCCATCCGTGCCACGTTGCGATTGTCTTCGCCAGCCTGATTCGCGCATCCCAAAATTACATCGTCAACCGCACTCCAATCCACGGAGGGATTGCGTTCTATCAAAGCTTTGAGCGGGATCGTTGCGAGGTCGTCGGTCCGGACAGAAGACAGTGCTCCGCCGTACCGTCCGAAGGGCGTACGGATTGCATCGCAGATGAAGGCGTTCAACATTCGGTGATCTTCAACCATCATAATCGAACGAATCGATATGGAGATTGTCGAAGCGGGAATGACGAACGCCCCAAGCGTGTCAGGCTATTCGATCAGGAGATGAAGCAGGAATCCAACCACCACCCAGAACGGTGTGACCAGCAAGAGTGCGAATAGCAGGCCTTCGGGAAAGCGTAAGCTAATGGCCGACTCCGCCGGGTCCCATGTCGCGTCCGGAGCGCGATACGCCCTATCGATTTGTTCAAGCCGGGTTATCACCCACATACGAAGCCGTCACTATACCTTAAAAGATGGTGTAACGGTCGCGCAGGTTGGCCTGTGGCCGATAAGAGATTATGCGGTGATGGTGCTGTCAATCAGGGTCAACGCGCCCAGTTCCGGGGGAAATTTCAAATCGTTTCATCTTATTGTATAGCGAGCTACGTGGAATCCCGAGGCGGTGGGCGGAACGCTCGATGGAACCGCCTTCATCCCGTAATACGTGATTAATATATGCGCGTTCCATTTGCTTCAATGTGCCGGTGAGGCCGCCCATCGGCGATTGCGCAGTGTGAGCAGAACTTTGAAACTGAAGATGCTTTGCTGTCAGTTGATTGTGCTCCGCTATCAATACAGCGCGTTCCAGCACGTTGCGCAGTTCGCGAATGTTGCCCGGCCACCAGTATGTTTGCAGCGCATCCACGGCCGATTTATCGGCCGTTACTACCCCCCGCCCGCAGTCCTGAGACAAGCGGACGAGAAAGTGCTGCATCAGCAGGGGAATGTCCTCGGTGCGCTCGCGCAGCGGGGGCACGCGCAAGGGAACAGTGCTCACCCGGTAGTAGAGGTCCTCACGAAACCGTTGTTGCTGCACCAGATCCAGAAGTTCGCTATGAGTGGCGGAGATTAAACGTATGTCCACAGCTTTGTCGCGCACATCCCCCACCCGGCGAAATACGCGGTCCTCCAGCACCTTCAGCAGCTTGGGCTGCACCTCAAGGTCAATGTCGCCAATCTCGTCGAGGAAGACGGTTCCGCGATCGGCCACTTCCAGCAGGCCCTGCTTGGCCGTGACCGCGCTGGTAAAGGCGCCTTTGGCATGACCAAAGAGTTCAGACTCGAGCAACTCGCGAGAAAGTCCGGCACAATTCAAATCGAGAAAAGCTTCTTCACTCCGCGGCCCATTGCGATGCATCCAGTTGGCGAGCACGCCTTTGCCTGAGCCGGTTTCGCCTTGCAGCAGAACAGGGCTCTCGCTGTTCAGCACGCGTCTGGCCAGAACTTCCAGTTGCCGAATCGCAGGACTGGTTCCCAGGAATGGGTCCGCGCATTCACGTTTTGTCCGGGAATTGGTGGCCAGCGATTGTTGGCGATGTTGGTGGCTCGCCAGGGTCCGTGACAACACAGCGTGCAGAGTCGGCAAGTCAATCGGCTTAAGGAGAAACTGTTCAGCCCCTTCCTGTATGGCACGGACCGCCAATTCCAGCGACCTTTGGCCGGTCAGAACTATGACGGGAATACTCGCGTCAGCGTTCTTTATTCGTTGTAAGAGCTGGAGGGCATCGCCGTTCGGGAAGGAGAAGTCGAGGATGGCGACGTCAGGATGGAATTTCTCAAGCTGTATTTGTGCGTCAAAGCTGTTTGCGGCCTCAGCCACACTGTGACCTTGCGCCACCAGAAAGCTGGAGATTCCTGAACGGATGACAGGATCAACGTCGATGACAAGGACCTTGGTCTTGCTCAAGCATTCACCTGCGTGGCTGACTCGAATAGATGCTCGAGGGCCTGTCTTATGAGGATCGCGGTCAATCTGGGATGCGAGAGGGTCTTGTCAATCTACGTCTGGGAGTATTTCTGCTGTGAACCGAGCCGTAAACCCGGTTTCAGGGACACCGCAAGCTGCAATGCTCTGCCCAAACTTCGGATTTGGCAGTGACGGCGGTCACACGTGAGATGGTCATGCGCGAAAATCGACGGCTATTTCCCCAGCCCCCGCAACTCCGCCAGCAGACGCTCCACTTCTTCGGCGGTATTGTAGTGCGCCAAGCCAATGCGCAGCATGCCTCCCGAGCCCTGCACGCCCAGCCGCTCGGCAAGATCGATCGCGTAGTAGTTTCCGTCCCAGGTGAAGATACCTCGCTCGCCGAGATGGGCCGCCAGTTCGCGTGGCGTGTAGCCCTCCACACGAATGGCCACCGTCGGGGTTCGCTGGGTAAGTTTCGCTGCATCCTTAATGCCGTAGAACGTTAATCCAGGAATCGCCAGCAAACCATTGATTAACTGCTCGACCAGTTCACGCTCATGCTGCTGGAAAACCTGATATGCCGCGAGAATGGCTTCGCGTCTGGTCTTGACCGCGGAATCGTGATGCCGGCCCACATCCTCAATGTAGTCGATGGCTGCGATCAGTCCGGCCAGACACTCGTGGTTCTGGGTGCCCGTCTCCCAGCGATCCGGTAACTTCTCGGTGCAGGCGCGGAGTTTGTAGGGACGCAGCCGCTGCAGTTGCTCGCGCTTGCCGAAAAGGATGCCGAGGTGCGGGCCGAAGAACTTATAGCTGGAGCATGCCAAAAAGTCGCAATCCACCGTCTGCACGTCAATCGGCCCATGCGGCGCGTAATGTACCGCATCCAGGAAGGCCATCGACCCCGCCGCATGCGCCAGTCGCACAATCTCGTGAACATCGTTGATGGTGCCCACGGCGTTGGCAGCCCATCCAATGGCTACCATGCGAGTATTGCGGCGAATCTTTGCCGCCAGGTCAAACATGTCAAGGGTGCAATCGCCCGGCTTGATGTCGGCCGTGCGCACCTTCACCCCGCGGTCCTCCAGGCACACCCAGGGCGAGACATTGGCATCGTGGTCCAGGCAGCTCACCAGTAACTCGTCACCGTTCTTCAACTCCCGGCCCAGGGCGCGGCTCAACGCGAGCGTCAGCGTGGTCATGTTGGCGCCGAAGACCACCTCGTCGCTTGCGCAATTGAAAAAATCCGCCATTGCGGCGCGGGCATCGGCAATCATCTGATCGGTGCGCTGGCTGGTTGCGAAAGCCCCACCTGTATTCGCATTGCTCGTAGAGAGATAGTTGGCGATCGCGTCAATCACGCGGTGCGGAACCTGGGTCCCACCAGGCGAATCGAAGAACACGGCAGGCTGCCCGTGCACTACCTGACGCAGGGATGGAAACTGTTGGCGCACCCACTCCACATCCAGCATGTGCCCTTGTACGACAGCTTTTGCACTCGAAGACATATTCAAGAACTCCTGACCGCGGTAAGAAAGTCTGCCAGCAGACCGTAGGCTGTGGCCTCCAGCCCGGGGTCCTGCTCGGTAATGATTAGTTCCGGAAAAACATCAGTTTCAAAGCTAATGACCGACGACGTGCCTTTCACCTGCGCCAGTGGATCAGAAAGCTTAAGCCGCTGAGGGGCAACGGACGCCACCACCCGCCCATCGTTCGAACGTCTGGCAGTGCAAACTAACTTCCAAGCTTCGCCTTCGGCCCGAGCCTCGCGCAACTGTTCGACAGTTATTCCGCGGATACCCTGCTGGCTTACATCCTCAAGTTTCAGACTGGTGTGCATCAGGACGTTGGCCAACGCGACCACTTTCATTGCTGCATCAACGCCTTCGATGTCATCGCTCGGGTCGGATTCCGCTACTCCCAACTTTTGCGCCTGGCGGACCGATTCGTCGAACGTCATTCCCGCTTCCATGCCCTCCAGCACCACGTTGGTCGTGGAGTTCAACACTCCCCGAAACCCACGAAGCTCGCAGGCCGGCAAGGTTTCGCGAAACAGCGAGAAGATCGGCACGCCATCCATGACCGTCGACTCGAACAGGAACCGGCGTCCTTTGGCGTCTGCCAGATCGGTCAGTTCCCGATAAGCGTGCACCACCGGGCCCTTGTTGGCGCTGATGGCGTGCGCCCCAGCCTCTAGCGCTGCCCGTATATGATCAATCGCCGGCTGCCCGGTCGCGGCATTGAGTGAGCTGACCTCGAAAAGTGCATCGGCGCCCGCTGCCTGAAGCCACTCACGAACATCGCCTGAGACCTGCGCGCTCGTGAAATCTGCCGCCAGCAACTTGCCCGGAGAGAACCCCTCTTGCACCGCGAGCCAGCCCAGCCTGCGCGAGGCCACACCAGTAATCCGCCAAGCCACGCCGTAGTGGCTCCGGAGTTCCGTCTCTTTTCTCTGGAGGAGTGCGACGAACGCCCTGCCGACATTGCCGAAGCCGACGATGCAGAGCTTATAGGTCCGGATACGGGTTTTCTCCAGGGCTGAAGTGGCTGTACCCTTTATTGTAAATGCCCCAGATGCGCGCGGGCAGCTATTCAGGTGCCGAAGGTCACGAATTCCCCATGAAATTCGGAGCGTGTTGCGCGCCTCCCGCATCCATTCTTTTGGGGCCGCCGGTCGCTTCCAAGGCTGAGGAAAACCCTGGCCCAAGGTGGAGTTAGCGTCAGTTATAATTCCGGGTTAAGCTGATTCACTGATGCCCACCATCATCGAGCACCGTAGCCTTGATTTTCGTCGTGAGCATGTTTTGTATTCTGCACGTCCGGTCCGACAGCGTAACAAGGTATACCACTCCGATTCTGTGAAGGAGCGCCAGAATGGCTATCAAAGCAAGTGACTACGTGTGGCATAACGGGCAACTGGTTCCCTGGGATGACGCCAAGATCCACGTAATGGCCCATGTGGTTAATTACGGCTCGTCGGTGTTTGAAGGAATCCGCTGCTATCACACTGCCAAGGGCCCAGCGATCTTTCGCCTGCGGGACCACATGCTGCGACTGCTTCAGTCCTGCAAAATCTATCGCATTGAGCTGGACTATAGCCTCGACGAGTTATGTCAGGCAGCGCTGGATGTCGTCGCCGCCAATAAAGTGTCGCCGTGCTACGTTCGTCCCATCGTGCTGCGCGGTTATGGCCAGGTCGGCGTTAACCCCTTCAACTCGCCCACTGAGGTCTACGTCGCCAATTACGAGTGGGGCAAGTATCTCGGCAGCGCTGACTGCGAAGACGGCGTCGATGTTTGCGTTTCGTCCTGGACGCGGCTCGCTCCCAACACCATGCCGACCATGGCCAAAGCCGGCGCCAATTACATGAATTCGCAGCTCATCAAGATGGAAGCCATCGTCAACGGTTACAGCGAGGGCATTGCGCTCGATGTCAACGGCTATGTGAGCGAGGGCTCGGGCGAGAACATCTTCGTTGTGCACAAGGACCGCCTGTATACGCCGCCGTTAGGCAACAGCGTCCTTCCGGGTATTACCCGCAACTCGGTGCTGCACATCGCGCAGGAGCTGGGAATTCCAGTGGTCGAGCAGATCATTCCCCGCGAAATGCTCTACATTGCAGACGAATTGTTTTTCAGCGGTACCGCCGCCGAGATTACGCCCATCCGCTCGGTGGACAAGATCACGGTGGGACACGGGATTTGTGGCCCCGTCACCAAGACGGTTCGCAAGGAGTTTTATGCGATTGTGAATGGGACCACAGAAGATCGCTTCGGTTGGTTGACGCCGGTTCCACTGAAACAGCCTGTAAGCGTCTAGGCGAGACCAACCTGTGTATCAAAAAAGGGCGCGATCGATGCGCCCTTCTTTATTACAGAAGCCGAAATTTAGCCGACGCGCCGCCCCTCATTACTTCTGCTGGATCGACTCAAGATAGGTCGTCAGGTTGTGTATCCGCAGCTGTTCCTGGGCTTGGTCATGTCGGCCCAGGGTGAAGAACACGGGCCCCCAGACCGGCATTTCTTTGTTGCCATGGGCTGCGGTTAGTTTGTCGCCTTTGATGACTTCCGCGATATGCGATTCTGGAAATCTTCCACCATTCTTCACAGCGAGTATGGTCAGATCGGTTGGCTGTGTCTTTAAGGCGGCAGCTGCTGGCCCATTTCCCATGCCGTCTTTGCCATGGCACGAAGCACAATAGGCGATGTACATGTCTTTACCGGAGGACGGACTGGCGTAGGGCGCGGGAACTTTCTTCACCTGGCTTGGGGTAGCCTGCGCCGTCGTTGGTGAGGTCGCGACTGGACTGCTTTGCGCCGCCAGTGAGATCGAAAGCGCCAATATCAGAGCCGTTGCAAGGCACACCATACGTGAGTACATAACGACCTGCTTTCCACTTCTTATGATTGAGGAATCTCCGGGTCCCCACTCGTTCGCGGTTTTCGCATGAGTGGGACCCGACACCCCCGCTAGAACTCCATCGTCTTCAACTCTGGACTAACGATAAGCGGAGCCTCGGTTGCGCGCTGCACGTCATCTGCGGTCAGACCGGGCGCTATCTCGTCCAGTACCAGGCCGCTCTGCGTCACTCGCATATACGCCATCTCGGTGACGATGGTGTTGACCACGCGCAGTCCGGTGATCGGCAACGTACACCGCTTCAAGATTTTTGCCGCGCCCGTCTTGGTGGTATGCTCCATGGCCACGATCACGCGCCTCGCGCTGGCCACCAGGTCCATCGCTCCGCCCATGCCCTTCACCATTTTGCCGGGGATCATCCAGTTGGCCAGATTGCCTTCTTCATCCACTTCCATTGCGCCCAGCACGCTCAGGTCAATGTGTCCGCCGCGGATCATGGCAAACGATTCCGCGCTGGAAAAATAGGCGGTGCCGGGAATTTCGGTCACCGTTTCCTTGCCTGCATTGATCAGGTCCGCATCTTCGTCTCCGGCCACCGGATACGGTCCCACGCCCAGCATGCCGTTCTCGCTCTGCAAAATAACTTCCATGCCGGGTGGCACGCAGTTCGCCACCAGCGTCGGCATTCCAATTCCGAGATTGACGTAGAAGCCGTCGCGTAACTCGCGGGCCACGCGCTTCACGATGCGATCACGCTTTTCAGTATCTTTCTGCTTCACCGCTTTTTCGTCGGGCATGAATTCTCCTGGCTCGCCTTTGCGAATTACGCCTTGCGCAACGTTCGCCGCTCGATGCGTTTCTCGTAGCCGGTTCCCTGGAAGATGCGCTGTACGTAAACACTGGGCGTATGCACCTGGTCCGGTTCCAGTTCTCCGGGTTCGACGAGGTGCTCGACTTCCACGATCGTCACCTTACCTGCCGTCGCCATCATGGGATTGAAGTTCTGCGCCGTCTTGCGGTACACAAGATTCCCCCACCGGTCGCCCTTCCAGGCTTTAATCAACGCGAAGTCGGCTTTCAGCGCCAGTTCCAGCACGTAGGGCCGGCCATCAAAATCGCGCGTCTCTTTGCCCTCGCCAACCACCGTTCCGAATCCTGTCGGCGTGTAGAAGCCGGGAATTCCCGCCCCACCAGCGCGGATACGTTCGGCGAAGGTGCCTTGCGGTATCAACTCCAGATCGATGCGGCCGGTCAACGCCAACTCTTCCAGCAGGCGGTTTTCGCCGACGTAGCTGCCTTTGTGCGATTTGATTTGGCCAGCGGCGAGCATCAGTCCCATCCCAAAGTCGTCGATCCCGACGTTGTTGCTGATGGTGTTCAGGTTCTTCAAGCCTTTTTTGACCAGAGCACGGATCAGGTTCTCGGGGATCCCGCACAGCCCGAAGCCCCCGACCATGAGTGTGTCGCCGTCCCGAATGTCGTGAATGGCTTCGTCCGCGTTCGCAACTACCTTGTTCATTGCCATAGGATTTTGCTTCCGACCCGCGATTGTACCGGGGCATGTCGCCTCGACGCAAAAAGGGCCAGTCGTTTGCCGGATCGAGGCAGTCCGACTCGAGCCAAATGCTTTGCTGGTTTCGCCTTTTACTGGTGATATGGCGATTTGCACTAAGCCGCTAGCGCGGCAGAGGTGTGCAGCGTGTTGATTGGGTAGAGTTCATAGACACCTGAAGGAGGTGTCTATGACGGAACTACGTCAACGCATGCAGGAAGAACTCCGGCTGCGCAACTACTCCCCACAAACCATCCGCACCTACATCGCAACCGTCGCCGATTTCGCCCGCTATTTCCATAAGTCGCCCGACCAGATGGGCCCCGAGCAGGTGCGCCGGTATCAGCTTTACTTGTTGAATGAGAGGAAGCTGGCCTGGCAAACCCTGCAGGTTCGCATGGCGGCCTTGAAGTTCCTCTACACCCGGACGCTCAAGCAAACCTGGTTCGACCACGAGGTCGCCAAGCCGAAGGTGCACCGCAAGTTGCCCGTGGTCTGGAGCCGGGAAGAAGTCCGCGCCCTGCTCGACAGCACGGTGAACCTTAAGCATCGTGCTCTGCTGGCCACCCTCTACGGTGCCGGACTGCGTTGCCAGGAAGCCCTGGATCTGAAGGTCACCGACATCGACAGCCCACGCATGATCATCCACATCCGCGCCGGCAAGGGAAACTTCCCGCGCCAGGTCATGCTCTCGCCCAAGCTCTTGCATCTGCTTCGTATCTACTGGCGTTGGCGCAAGCCCGAGGACTGGTTGTTCCCTGGAAAGCGATCGGATCTACCCATGCGGGATAGCGGGGTGCGCCTGATCTGCCAGAACCTGAGCCGCCAGTTGGGCATGCTCAAGCCGCTCAGTCCGCATGTGCTGCGGCACTGCTTCGCCACCCACCTGCTCGATGCAGGCACCGATCTGCGCAGCATTCAACTGCTGCTCGGCCATCGCGACCTGGAGACCACCGCCCGTTATTTACATGTCTCCGAACACAGACTGCATGCCATTGCCAGCCCGCTCGATGATCTGCCTATTCGCGAGATCAAGATTTCCGATGGAGATGGCAGAAGAAGATGAGACCACATCGGCTCGAAGTAGCCGATGTCTTGCACGCTCATCAGCAAGAGTTCCTCGAACGCTGGGGACCGGTGGTCTCCCGCCAGCAACACAGGGTCCTGCGTGACATCGGCCTATGTCGTACCGCCGCTCTCGGCGCTCACCTGCAACAGTGCGACGCCTGTTCCTATCAGGCCGTCAGCTATCTCTCGTGCCGCAACCGGCATTGTCCCAAGTGCCAGTCCACGGCCCGCGACCGCTGGCTCAATAGGCAGGCGGCCAGCCTGTTGCCCGTATCCTATTCCCACGTAGTCTTCACCCTGCCGGAACAACTGGCACCGCTTGCACTCCGCAACCAACGCTTGCTCTATGACCTGCTGTTTCGTGCCGCCTCAGAAACCCTGTTGCAGATCGCCGCTGATCCTCGCCATCTCGGCGCACGCATCGGGATGCTCGCCGTGCTCCATACCTGGAGCCAGAACCTGCGCCACCATCCTCACCTGCATTGCCTGGTCCCCGCCGGTGGACTCGCTCTCGATCATTCCCGCTGGATCGCATGTCGACCCGGTTTCTTCCTGCCGGTGCGCGTACTCAGCCGCCTCTTCCGGGGCAAGATGTTGGCCTTCCTCCAGCAGGCTTATAAGACCGGAGAGCTCCGTTGCCTCGGCACCACGGCAAACCTCGCCGATCCGCGTCAGTTCCACTCTCTGTTGCGTCGGCTTCGTTCCAAGCAATGGGTTGTCTATGCCAAACCACCCTTCGGCGGACCCCAGCATGTTCTCCAGTACCTGGCCCGCTATACCCACCGCGTTGCCATCGCCAACGGCAGGCTTCTCGATCTCGTGAACGGTCAGGTGCGCTTCCGCTGGCGCGATTCCAAACACAACAACCGCATCCGGGTCATGACCCTCGATGCGGTCGAGTTCATCCGCCGCTTCCTGCTGCACGTCCTGCCCTCGGGCTTCGTCAAGATCCGCCACTTCGGTCTGCTGGCCAACCGTAATCGCCGAAGCGCACTCGCTCTTTGCCGATTACACCTCAACGTAGCCGCCACCGAAGCCACCGCGATTCTCACGCAATTACAACCGCCCACCCTCCATCGCTGCTGCCCCAGTTGTCAGCGCGGAACTCTGCACATCCTCGCCCGGCTCTCCGCCTATGCCTTGGCCACCTACACCACCCTGGCTTCCACCAGCCCCATCGACTCTTCCTGAGCTCCACCTATGACTATGCCAACACCAACTCGCAGGCCCACTCTCACCCGTCCGTCACGGGTTGCAGTACCCTTGCGCTCAAAATCGCTTCCCCCCATATCCACCACCGTCGCCCGCGACCTAAGCACCCTTCCATCTTTATCGTCTCCACCCCTCTCTACCTCCCACCATGCTGCCAAAGCTGCCCACGCTTTATCCCCGCAGACCGCTCACCCCATTCAATCCCCATAGAGACGCGCTAGCGGCTTACTGCAAATCGCCCTATCGACAATGCTCCGCCCATCTCCATCGCCACCACACAAGTCTTGTCTGCGGAGCACTGTCGATACGGCACTACGGATTTTACGCCAACCACTGGGTTACACTCGCTTAACTCACATGTATCGAATAGTTCTGGCTTGTAAGGGCGTACCCGCCGACGTTGGGGCAGTTGCAGCGCGTGACATCGCCGAGCAGTTCACCCACAGGCCGTGGCATCACAATGTGCGGTGTGAGTGGGATGGGTCTCGACTCATTCTGCAAGCCGAGAACGACTTCGACTCGAACGGCCTCGCTCTGCTGGATGAGTTCTCTGACGCAATTTCAGCCTCCATTACAAACGGCTTCGACGGCGGAATCGACGTCGTTTCTGTCAGCACCCTACCGACTGATGCGCCCACCAACTAACCATCCTCCAAAGACAAGAATAGTAATAGCTGGCGAAACCAGGCGATATCGTAAGCTATCGACCAGGGTTTTTGTGAGTTGCACGCAATAGACTAACCCCTAATCCCTGACCCCTGACCCCTAGCCCCCGAACTTGTTGCCGCTCTCAAACATCTCCCGCAGCCCCGGCCCGCGCAGGTTCTCGCGCAAGTGTGCCAATTGTTGCTCAAAGCGCAGCAGCACTTCCTCGATGTTCTGGCTGTTGGTATGCGCAATATCGCGCCACATCGAATACGGACTACTCGCAATTCGCGTCATCTCCCGCAATGCCCGGCCGCCGATTTCCCTTATCGCTTCGTCCTCTCCCAATTCATCGCGCAAGGTCGAAGCCAACGCCGTCGCTATCATCTGTGGCAGATGGCTGATCCAGGCGCACAGACGATCATGCCGCTCCGGGTCCATCGCAATCACCCGCGCCCCGATGGACTCCAGTAACGCAATGTACTCTTGCTGCCGCGCCGTGTACGGTTGATCGGCGTTGATTGGCGTGATCAGCCACACCGCGTCGCGAAATAGATTGGCATCCGCGTTCTCGATTCCGCCGTGTTCCTTGCCGGCCATGGGATGTCCGGGAAGCACGCGGATTCCCGCTTCGGCGCCGAATATCATACGCGCGCGTTCGACGAACCTCACCTTGGTACTACCGGTATCGGTAACCAGAGTAGAGGAGGGAAGCGCTGGCGCAAGCTTCTCGAGCATGGAAAGTATTCCGCCAACCGGTGTGGCCAGAACCACAACGTCGGAGTCATGCACCGCTTGACTTACGGCTGAGTCGCCGCGATCGATCGCACCTCGGCTGATAGCAGCCTCCAGCACCTCAGGTCGGTCGCACCCAACCAGAGATCCAGGGAATCCCTGTTGGCGTAAGGCGAGTCCGAAAGATCCCCCGATCAAGCCCGTTCCCACGATCGTGATCTGCCGAATCGCCATGGCGCGATCTATCCTATGGTTCGCCCCACCGCCGGGGCGATCATCCGCAACTGGTCCATTAATTCTGAAAACTGCTGCGGATACAACGACTGCGCGCCGTCCGACAGTGCCTCATCAGGCGAAGGATGCACTTCAATCAGCAACGCGTCTGCCCCCGCCGCCAGCGACGCACACGCCATGGGCGCGACTTTATCGCGCAATCCGGTCCCATGCGAAGGGTCCGAGGTGATCGGCAAATGCGACAACTTGTGCACGATCGGAATTGCCGATATGTCGAGAGTGTTGCGGGTGTAGGTCTCGAAGGTGCGAATGCCGCGCTCGCAAAAGATAACTTGATAGTTGCCACCAGAGAGAATGTACTCGGCCGACAGCAGCATTTCCTCGATGGTTGCTGCGATGCCGCGCTTCACCAGGACGGGTTTGCGCGCTTTGCCTAATTCGCGCAGCAAGTTGAAGTTCTGCATGTTGCGCGCACCAACCTGGAAAATATCGATGTAGGGCAGCATGATGTCAATCTGCGAAATCTCCATGACCTCGCTGATCACCATAAGTCCGTAGCGGTCGCCGGCTTCTCGCAGCAACTTCAGCGCCTCAAGTCCGAGGCCCTGAAAAGAATAGGGTGAGCTGCGCGGCTTGAACGCTCCCCCACGCAGCACCTTGGCGCCCGCCTTGCCCACCATCTCGGCCGCCGCGAACAGTTGTTCCTGCGATTCCACCGAGCACGGTCCGGCCATCACAACTACTTCTTTGCCGCCGATCTCAACTCCGTTCGGAAGCTTAACCACCGTGTCGTGCTCATGGAACTGTCGTCCGGCCAGCTTGTAAGGCGCGCTGATACGGTGCACGCGCTCCACGCCGGGCAGCACTTCAAGGTCACGCGTGTCAAAGTCAATACGCTTGCCCACTGCGGCCAGGACACTCTGGCGCGCGCCCGTCGTGCGGTGCACATTGAAGCCCATCCTTAACAGATGGTCGGTCACCCGCTGGATCTGATCTTCACTGGCATGTTCCAACATCGCAACAATCATGGTTTCGCTCTTCGCTCTTCGCTACTCGCTTTTCGCCCTCGATTTCGCCCTTTTGATGTGCGCTCTTAGTTCTTGGCAAACTCATCTGCCGCAGCAGCTCGACATTGAAAACTAACCACTAGCAATTATCGTTCAGTCGTTCGGTTCCAACTCAGTTGCTTCCCGCTGACTTTCCGTTTCCGGAGCCATCTCTTCACCCTGAATCTGCCGCATCACGTCCACCAGGCGCTCGTACACCTGGCGCAATTGCACATCAGACAATGGGCCAGGGTTGGCGCGCGCGATGTTCTGAAAGATGATCCTCTCGCGGTCCGGTTCATAAATGGGCATCGCTGAGTTGCGCTTGAGCTTGCCAATTTCATGTGCGCACCGGGCGCGCTCGTTCATCAAGCGCACGAGTTCGCGGTCGAGGTCATCAATTTTTCGTCGCCAATCTTCGATGTCCATCGCCTGCCCTCGTCTTACTACACCATACCCCAACCCTAACTTCTACCGACCGCTTCCTGCGTTCCGGTGAGCGAAGACAGGAATTCCGACACGGCAGCCGCTTCCCGGCCCGCATTTTGTTCGATCCTCTGCACGATCGCGCTTCCCACAACGGCGGCGTCAGCGAAACTTCCGACTTCGAGGAATTGTTCGGGGGTCGAAACTCCAAATCCGACCGCGATGGGCAATTTGGTGTGAAGTCTCAGTCGCTCGACCAGCGATCGCGCGTCGCCCGCCACCTCTTGCCGCGTCCCGGTAATGCCGGTCCGCGAGATTGCATAAACGAATCCGCGCGAATGTTTCGCCACCTCGCGCAAGCGCCTTTCCGGGCTGGTGGGCGCCGCCAGAAAGACAGGTGCAAGCTTATGCGCCTTCATGGCGTGCAGATATTCTGCGGCCTCTTCCACCGGCAGATCGGTGACCAGCGCGCCGTCCACGCCAGCGTCGGCTGCAGCGGCACAAAATTTTTCCAGGCCAAACTGCAAGATCGGATTGAGGTACGAGAAGATAATCAACCCCGCCTTCGACTGCTGCCGGATTAGCTTCGCTATCTCCAGAACGCCAGTCAGGTTGGTTCCGTGTTGCAACGCCCGCTCGCTCGCCCGTTGAATGACCGGGCCATCAGCGACCGGATCGCTGAACGGCACGCCTAACTCGATCACGTCTGCGCCCGCGCGAATCGCCGCCAAAGCGACATCGCGTGATACCTCCAGACTGGGATCGCCGCAGGTGATGTAGGCGACCAGGCCGGGGCGTTTCTTGAATTTGATTGCCAAATTCCTCCCTAAGTTACTCTGTCATCCTGTTCCACTTCTCTATATGGTGTCATCCCGAGGGAGGCGCTTTGCGCCGAGTCGAGGGACCTGCTGTCGTTTCCAAAGCACGAATGCTGCCCTGTCAAATAAACAGCAGGTCCTTCGCCTCCGCGTCCCCCCGGCAGAACAGCCGGTCGGAAGAATCGGGCGGACGCTCCGCTCAGGATGTCACATCAAGAAGAAGCAAACTCAGAACCGCACATTCTCGCGCAGAATTCCAATGTCTTTATCGCCGCGTCCTGACACGTTCACAATCACAATGTCCGACTGGTCCATAGTCGGCGCTCGCTTGATGCATTCTGCAACCGCATGCGCCGACTCCAGCGCGGAAATAATGCCCTCCATGCGCGCCAGCTTAAGACACGCGTCGAGCGCTTCCTGATCGCTTGCCGACACATATTCCGCGCGCCCCTGATCGTGCAGCCACGCATGCTCGGGACCGATCGCCGGATAATCCAGCCCAGCTGAAACCGAGTGCGTCAACGCGATCTGCCCGGCCATGTCCTGCAGGACATAAGAGTAGGTCCCCTGCAGAACGCCCGGGCCGCCGCCGTCGAAACGCGCCGCGTGCTCTCCCAACGAATGGCCGCGCCCGCCAGCCTCCACGCCAATCAGTTTCACTTCGCGGTCCTTGATGAATTCGTAGAAAGCGCCAATCGCATTCGAGCCTCCGCCCACGCACGCGATGACCGCCGATGGCAGCCGGCCCTCAGCCTTGAGGACCTGTTTGCGCGCTTCCTGACTGATGACGCGATGAAAGTCGCGCACCATCGTCGGATAAGGATGCGCCCCCAGCACGCTGCCCAGAAGGTAATGCGTAGTGCGGACATTCGTCACCCAGTCGCGCATGGCTTCGTTGATGGCATCCTTCAAAGTACGCGAGCCTGAGTCCACACCGCGCACCTCGGCCCCCAGCAACTTCATGCGAAAGACATTCAGCTCCTGCCGCCGCATGTCTTCCGTGCCCATGTAGACGACGCACTCCATACCAAAGAGCGCGCACACGGTTGCCGTCGCGACTCCGTGCTGGCCGGCGCCGGTTTCGGCGATGATGCGATGCTTGCCCATGCGCCGGGCCAGCAGTGCCTGCCCGATACAGTTGTTGATCTTGTGTGCACCGGTGTGTAGCAGATCTTCCCGCTTCAGATAGATCTTAGCGCCGCCAAGTTCTCGGGTGAGCCGCTCGGCGTGGAACAGCGGAGTCGGACGTCCGGCAAAGTCGGCCAGCAGGTGGTGGAATTCGTCGCGAAATGTCTTGTCTTTACGCGCCACCGCGTAGGCAGCCTCGAGTTCTTGCAATGCCGCCATCAAGGTCTCCGGGACGTAGCGACCGCCATAGGAACCGAATCGCCCTGGGACGGCGCGCACCGCCGGCTGCTTGCGAGGCTTTCTAGACCCGGAATCCGCCGTAGAAGTCTGCGCGTTGCTGATGGTCTCTTCCATGGCCCCTCTTACCGCAATGCTCCTTGTGTTTGGCGCGCCGCCCCGACAAAGCTGCGCAGCCTGTCTTCATCCTTTTTCCCGATTTCGCGTTCCACGCCCGACACCACGTCCACTCCCCAGGGTACGAACAGGCGAATCGCCTCGACGACGTTCTGCGGATTCAATCCTCCCGCGATGATCACAGGCATTTGCGCACGAACCCGCGCGACAATTGGAGCAGCGGCGAGCCAGTCAAATGTTCGCCCAGTCCCGCCTCGCTGGCTCGGTGAGCCCGCATCCAGAAGAATGGCGTCGATGCTCTGGCGTGATTGTAGATAGTCATCCAGACTGCCCGGCGACGTCAACAATTCGCGCGCCTGCAAGGCTTTGATGATCTTGCGTTGTCCGACTGCCTGCCGATACTGGCGCATCTGGTCCGCCGGTTCATCGCCGTGAAGCTGGATTCCCGTCAATCCAGCCCGCTCGGCAACGTCGGTGACCTCCGCCGGTGTCTGATTCACGAAAACGCCGATCTTCTCCATATCGTTCGTCAAGCTGGAGATGATCTCCGCCGCCCGGTTGACCTCAATTTGCCGCGAACTCGGCGCAAAGATAAACCCCAAGGCGTCGGCTCCGGCGGCCACAGCGGCCTCCGCGTCGTGCAAATTCGTGGTGGCGCAGATTTTTATCCAGATCATCGGGTTGCGACCGCCTGCGCCAGCAGCGCCCGCAATGCGTCTCCGGGACGCGGCGCGCGCATCAGTGATTCGCCAATCAGAAACGCGTTGAATCCCGCGTCGCGCAAGCTGGCAATGTCATCGCCAGTTTCGATACCGCTCTCGGCGACCTTCATCACTCCCGGTGGCATCAGTTCGGCCAGTTGCAGCGACGTTTTCAGGTCTACACGAAAGGTATGTAAGTCCCGGTTGTTGACCCCAATCGTTTCAAAGCCGGCGTCAAGAGCGCGCTGCAATTCTGGGCCGTCGTGCACCTCGCAAAGCACATCGAGTTGCAACTCAACGGCCCGGCGGTGCAGATTGACCACCTCCGCCTGCGTTAGTGCTGCGACGATGAGCAGTACGGCATCGGCGCGATGGGCCCGCGCTTCGAGCAACTGAAACTCGTCGACAATGAAGTCTTTTCGCAGGCACGGTAGCCGGGTCGTTTGCGAGGCGATTTCCAGGTTCTGCAGCGAGCCTTGAAAGAACCGGTCGTCGGTTAACACAGACAGGGCTACAGCTCCGGCGCTTTCCAGCTCCCGCGCCAGTTCGGCCACCGGAAAATCTGCGCGAATCAAGCCTTTCGACGGCGACGCCTTCTTCAACTCGGCAATCACCGCAATGCCAGACTCGGCCTGCAAAGCCTCGCGAAACCCGCGCGGCTTATGCCGGTCAGCCGTCTGGTCTAGCAGCCGAAGGTCCGCCGAAGTTTTGGCAACCGCAACTCGCTCACGGGCGGCAGCGATGATCTCTTCCAGCTTGGTGGACATGCGCGTAGCAAGAGTATAAACGCTGAAGACGGTCGAGCGGTCGGCGGCGATCGACTCCACATTCATGGCCAAAATCTTGTCGTGCCAACCCCGGCCCGCTTCTGCTTGACTTACTTCTCACGCTCCACTACTGTCTGCCTGAATCCCACTGAGGAGAACCGGCATGCGCCCTACGGGAATTGTTCTGATTGCGCTGTATCACTTTATCAGCGCGTTGTTCCTGGTGTTTCTTGCCGTTTCCATGGCCATTGGTGGTAGTGTTCTGGGCGCAATGTTCGGCGCGGGACGCAACACCGCCGTGGGCGGTATGGGTATCGGGCTCTTGATTGGGATGGTCGGGGCCGCCTTCTTTGCATTTTTCGCGATTATCGCCGTCATCGCTGGTTACGGGATCTGGAGCATGCGTGAGTGGGGACGGATCCTGTCCATCGGATTGGCCGCTATCTCGCTGCTGTTTTCTCTTCCCGGATTGCTCCTCATGGGAGTCCATTTTGGCCTGTTCCTCGGCGGCTTTCGCCTGATTCGCATTGCCATCAGCGTCGTTATTATCTGGTACCTGATGCAACCGCAGATCAGGCCCCTGTTTCAACGGTCCGTAGTTCCGCGTGTCTGATCGCCGTTGTACGACTTCCTCAGTGGGGTCACTCCTCTGATTCCGTCTGCTTTCGCGGTTGTGCCAGGTTGTTCCACACCTATAATTGAAGTGCTCTGGACGACCAAGGCTCCGCCGGATCGCACCTGACCGCAGTCGTGAGTTCGCGGCTGTGGCGCGCGACTATCCGGAAGCATGTCCATATGGCGATGCTCTTTCCCGACCCAGGCGCGTTACCATCCGCGAGCCGGCTTTCCTCACCTCGCTTTCGCCTCACGTTCCGCTATCTCAAAGTATTGAGCGCCCTGGTCTTCGTGGCTTTCTTCGCCGTGCTACATCAAAATGCCTTCGCCGCAAGTGCGGCCAGTCGCAAGCAGGAGGCCGCCACCCAGTTTGCCAAGGCCGAACAGATGCGCGAGGCGCTGAACGGCCGCCCGCAGGAGGAACGCACTCGTCGCGATTACCAGCGTGTCGCCGACGCGTATCGCAAGGTCTATTACGTCGCGCCGGCCTCCGGCAAAGCCGACGCCAGTGTGATCGCGGTGGCTGAGGTCCTCGCCACCATGGGCCGCCAGTTCGAGCCTGGAGAAAAAGACCTGCGTTCGGCCATCCGCGAGTATGAGTTTCTGCGCCGGGAGTATCCGGGCAGCAAATACCGCTTCCAGGCTTTGTTCACCATTGGGCAGATTTACGCGGAAGACCTCGGGGATGACGCCGCCGCGCGCGAGACCTTCCAGGAGTTCCTGCGGCGCTATCCGCGCCAGCCCCTGGCACGGGAAGCAAAGCAGGCGCTAGCCGACTTGGAGCAGACGAAACCGAGCCAGAAGCCTGTCGAAGAAGCGCACGCGGATTCTTCAGACACTCCCCCGGCGGAAACCGTCTCGCAATCGGTGCCCAAGAAGTCGTCGTTGCCCATGGTGACTGGCATCCGCCACTGGTCAACCCCCGATTACACGCGGGTGGCAATTGATGTGGACCGCGAAGTGAAGTATGAAGCCGGACGGGTTCCCGACCCAGACCGCATCTTCTTCGATCTGGCCGATACCAAGCTGGCGTCGGTCCTGGTCGGCAAGAGCTTCGACGTGGAAGATGGCTTCCTGAAGAAGATCCGGGTCGCGCAGTACCAGCCGGGATATACCCGAGTCGTTCTGGAAGTTGCCGACGTCTCCGACTACTCGGCGTTCCTGCTGCCCAATCCTTATCGTCTCATTATTGATATTCACGGCCGCCAGCCTCATTCCAAGACTCAGGTCGCTCAGCAAGCCAAGCCCACGGTCAACAGTGAGGAACAAGATGGACTATCCGGCCGCAAGCCTGAGGCGGCTACCGCGACGAAGTCTCCCCGTGAAGGCAATGCAAAACAAAATGGCGCCGCCAGGATGGCCAGCGCGGAAACCAACGCCACTGCCAATGCGGCAGCACCCCCAACTCATTCCGCCACCGCCGGCACGACGGCCTCTTCCGCCCCTTCCCACCGCAAAGTCGTCGTGGACGAAAACGACGAGGTCAGCACGGATGACCTGCCTCCTGCAATCCCATCATCGGTAAAACCGCGCGCTCCGAAAGCAACTGAACCCACGGTAGCTCGCGCTGTAAACCCGAACGACCCACTCTTCTCCGACCCGAGAGACAGCAAGGGTCCGGAATTGAAGGCGACCTCTGAGCCAACCACCGCTCCAACTGCCGTCGCTATCGCCCCTCGCGCGCGCAAGAAGACCAGCAAAGTATCAGCTCAGGATGTGTCTCCCACGCACGAGGCCGAACCTACGTCCGCCGGAGATCGCAGCCTGACCCGTGCGCTTGGACTCAAGATTGGACGCATCGTGGTGGATGCCGGCCACGGCGGCCACGACACTGGAACGATTGGCCCCAACGGACTCCTGGAGAAGGACCTGGTTCTCGACGTGGCTTTGCGCCTGGGTCGCTTACTGGAAACTCGCCTCGGAGCTGACGTGATCTATACCCGCGACGACGACACCTTCATTCCTCTGGAGACGCGCACGGCCATTGCCAACGAGCATCAGGCTGACCTGTTCATCTCGGTGCACGCCAACTCCAGTCCCGACCCCTCGGCGCGCGGAGTCGAGACCTACTACCTGAACTTCACCTCAAATCCCGATGCACTGGAAGTCGCGGCGCGTGAGAACGCCGTCTCGCAGAAATCCATCTTCGAGCTCCAAGACCTGGTCAAGAAAATCACATTGAAGGAGAAGATCGAGGAATCGCGTGAGTTGGCCAGCGATGTGCAGCAGTCGCTTTACAGCGGACTCGGCAGCAAGCGATCCACACTGCGCGATCGTGGCGTCAAGAAAGCACCGTTTGTGGTGCTGATCGGGGCGAACATGCCGAGCATCCTGACGGAAATCTCTTTTGTTTCCAATCCTGCGGATGCCGCGAAACTGGAAACTCCGGAGTACCGCGAGAAGATTGCCGAGTCGCTGTACAAGGGCATCGCGAAGTACGCTGATGGACTCAGCGGCGTGAAAGTGGCATCCAAGCTCGGCAAGCCCGCCGTAGAATAGCTCCCTGTATTCAGCCTGACCCAGCTGGAAACTTTACCCCTGGCGCAGTAGTCTAATTCGGTAGGTCCTTTATCTGCATGCTGTCGTGTCTCACAAAACGTTTTTTCATCGTCGCCTTTTTGTTTCTCTCGTCGGGTATTCTCGCATTCGCATCCGACCCCAATGACTTCCTGCCGCAGTCGTTCGCCGGCTGGACCAAGTCTGGCTCAGCGCAGTCAACCGCCGATCCGGCGAAAGCAGATTCTGCTTATCCGGCGGTCTTGAAAGAGTATGGCTTCGCCGACGCTGAAACTGTGACCTACACTCGCCCCGATGGACGCAAGTTGACGGTGAAAGCGGCAAGATTTAACGATGCCACCGGGGCCTATGGCGCCTTCACCTTCTATCGCCAGCCGGCAATGGGGACGGAGCGGATCGGTACCAAAGCCGCGTCGGCGAACCAGCGTATTCTGTTCTTCCGTGACAACGTTCTGGTCGACGCCAATTTCGATCGTCTGACCGAAATGTCGGCCGCTGAGTTGCGCGAACTCGCCGGAATGCTGCCCGCCGCGAAAGCTACTGCCGCTAACTTGCCGAGCCTTCCTGGATATTTGCCGAAGAACCGTGCTGTGGAAAACTCGGCTAAATATATTCTCGGCCCGCAGGCATTGGTGGCACAGAAGGGACTGCTCACTCCCGAACAAGTCGATTTCACTCATGATCCGGAAATCCTGATTCAAGCTTACTCGTCCGACAGCGGGCCTCTAACACTCACGTTGATTCAATATCCAACGCCGCAGATTGCAGGCGAACGACTGCGCGCGTTGCAAAGCGCGGCACAGTCTGCTCCGAACTCTCTGCTGGTACGACGCACCGGACCGCTGGTCGATGTCGTGACCGGCGCCGTCGGCAGCAGTGAAGCCCATGCACTTCTCAACTCCGTAAACTACGAGGCCGAGGTCACATGGAACGAAGCGACCTCAATGAGCAAGCGTGACAACATCGGCAATCTGATCGTCGGTGTGTTTGCGCTCACCGGGATTATTTTGTTGATCTCTCTCATCTTCGGGATTTTTTTTGGGGGCATTCGCATCGTGATGAAGCGTCTTTTTCCGGAGCGGGGCTTCGACCGCCATGAGGACGTGGACATCATCCAATTGCATCTGTGATAGCGGCTATACCAAGTAAGTTATTGAAAATAAAATGTTTACCGGAATAACGAGAAACCCCGCAGTTTTCGGTGAATTTCCTGCAAATCCCGTATGTCATCATAAGTTGTTGAAAATACAGCAATTTAAGCCCTAGAAATTGCTTGACACGGGTTTTCCGTGACCCTAGTATTTGTGCAGAAAGTTTTGACGGTTTAGCCTCCGTTGGAACTATTCTCCCTTGAAGAGAAGGCCGCCCTGTTGCCGGGTGGCCTTTTCGTTTGCGTCAAGCCGCTCAACCAAGAACTTTTGTGGAATGAACTGACATTTGCAAGCACTGAGACAACGCGCCGTTGACCTTGCAGAGTTCCGACGCGCGCGCACATCATTGTGCTGGCGCACTGCCTAACCCGTAAAGCTTCGCCGCGTTATCATGCATCACCATGTGTGCAATCGCACTGGCCTGCTGACGCGTGATCTCTCCGTCCTGCATCATTCCGGTGAGTGCAATAGCCAGCGCCGTCCTTCCGCTAGTTGATGTCTGGTATCCCGCTTCCTCCCAACCTACTTGCGGCGCAAGCGGAGACAAGTCCGTGCCGAATAGCACCTTGTCCGGGTAGAACTCCAGCATGGAGCGAATACTGGCCGCGATCTGCCGCGGCGCGATCATCCAGGTCTGCTCGGAGAAGTCAGCATAGACATTCGGCTTCATGAGCAGATACGGAACAAGTTGTTCGAAGCCCGCGGCGCCGCCGTGAAGCATAACGAAGTTGGTCTTCCGCAGCGTCGGGTCGTTGAAGACCGAATCCATCAGAATGGGATTCGCGCCCTCTAGATAGAAATATCCTCCACAACCGCCGCCGGTGTGGACGTGTACCGCCATTCCCAGCCGTCCCGCCTCGGACGCGATGTAGCGGAACAGGTAATCCTGTAGTGTCTTGTAGTCGCCCTCGCTGGCTACCCCGCCCTTCACATAGCGCGCATAGACTCGGGCGGCATCAGCGTCTTTCGCGGGAGCGAAATCCAGCGCCCGCAGATAGGCGGCCTCGAACTTGATGGCCACGGCCCCGTCTGTCTTTTGCAGTTCCAGTAATGGCGTGACTACCTTGGCCGTGTATTGCGCCAGCGTGGGCGGCACGCCGCTCAGGTTGAGCTGGTCCAGGTATCGTGCGAAGATCAGTTCCTCCCGGCTGAAGAAGATTTTGCGGTCCGGCGATTGCGCGGCGAGCGCGGAATTGTTCAACGGAAACAGCAACGTGTCGTCAAATGGCACCCAGCGGAAGCGTGGCGGCTTAAGGCCGCGCCCCAGAGCAACCCGATTCGCCAGCTCGCTTTCAATGCCAAGCTGGTCGAGCACCCAGGTGGGATAGCCTTCGCCCTCTCGCTCTTTGACCTGTTCTTTCGCAGCTATCAGCTCTTTCACGTGTTCCGGAGTGGCGTCGTTGTACTTGTAGCCGAACATCGCCTGCCATGCCTTGATGTATATGGGGTTGTCCTCGCGGAACATCAGGCCTGCAGCCGTAAGCTCCAGCGGGTCGCAAGGCAGGGCGTCGTAGTCGTCGTCCGCCAGGCCTGCATTGTTCAAAGCCACGGGATGCGAGTGGTTGTCGATCGCCTTGATATGGTTGATCTCGTCGAGTAAACCGGCGTCGGGTCTAAGTTGGTGGTTGTCTTGCCCAGCCAGCGGCACCGAAATCAAGAGGAAGGCAGCAAAGCGCAGTGTTATTTTCATCGGAGTTCCTGCGGGTGCATTATCCTCCCAACCGTTCAATCGCGGAAGCGCTAACCTGCTTCCGAACCCAAACCCCTGTCCGATGAATCCAAAGACTTTACCCTATTGTGGATCGCACTTCATCCAAGCCGGCTAAGAAACCTGACTTCTTCAAGGCGCTGCCCGAAGTCTGGCAACTGCTTCGGCCACGCCGCGCGTTGCTCGCGTTGGGCTTGGGACTGATGGTCATCAACCGCGTCTCAGGGCTGGTGCTTCCGGCGTCCACCAAGTATCTGGTCGATGACATCATCGTCAAGCGGCATTTCAAGCTGCTCTATCCGCTGGTGGGAGTTGTCCTTGGGGCGACCATCATCCAGGGGCTCACCTCGTTTGCGTTGACACAAACGCTTTCCAAGGCGGCGCAAAGGCTTATCGCCGAGTTGCGCCGGCGGGTACAGGAGCACGTCGGAAGACTCTCCATCTCTTATTACGACGCCAACAAGACCGGCATGCTCGTTTCCCGCATCATGAGCGACGTCGAAGGGGTGCGCAACCTTATCGGCACCGGCTTGGTTGACTTTGCCGGCGGCCTGCTCACTGCAGTCATTGCCTTCGCCGTTCTGATTCGCATCAGCCCAGTGATGACGGCCATTGCCTTCGGCTTTCTGGTGACCTTTGGATTTGGACTGCGTAAGGCCTTTCGAACCATCCGTCCGATTTTTCGGGAGCGCGCCAAGATTAACGCCGAGGTTACCGGCCGTCTGACGGAATCGCTCGGCGGAGTGCGCGTGGTGAAGGGTTATCACGCCGAGCAGCGCGAGCACGAGGTATTCAGCTCGGGGGTCGAGCGCCTGCTGCAAAATGTCTTTCGCACCTTGACCGCAACCTCGGTCATGAGCCTGTCTTCCTCGACTCTGATGGGCGTTATCGGCGCGATCGTCATGTTCATGGGCACGCGCCAGATTCTGGCAGGCAAGCTGACGCTGGGTGGCTTCTTCACCTACACCATGTTCCTCGGATACCTCGCCGCGCCGTTGTTTCAGGTGGTTGGCATCGGCACCCAGATTACGGAGGCGCTCGCTGGTTTGGAACGGACCCGTGAAGTTCTCGATGAAGTTCCCGAAAACGAAGATCCTAACCGAACCGTAACCCTGCCCGAGATACGCGGCGACGTCGTCTTCCAGGACGTCACCTTCGCCTACGAGCAGAAGAAAACCGTTCTGCACGACATCTCATTTCATGCTCGCCCGGGTACCGTGACCGCGCTGGTTGGATCCTCGGGATCTGGCAAGTCCACCATCATCGGGCTGATTGCCGCTTTCCATACTCCCAATCAGGGCAAGATTCTGGTGGATTCGGTCGACCTCTCCACGGTCAGGCTGGAGTCTTATCGCACGCAACTGGGCATGGTGTTGCAAGATTCGTTCCTGTTCGACGGAACCATTCGCGAAAACGTGGCCTTTTCCAAGCCTGACGCCACCGAAGAACAGATACTGCGGGCCTGCGCCATCGCCCGCGTGGACGAATTCGCCGAGAAATTTGAACTGAAGTACGACACCATCATCGGCGAGCGCGGAGTGAAACTATCCGGCGGCCAGCGCCAGCGGGTCTCGATCGCGCGCGCCATCCTGGCCAACCCACGCATTCTGATTCTGGATGAAGCCACATCCAGTCTCGACTCCGAGTCGGAAGCCCTGATCCAGGAAGGACTTTCTTATCTCATGCAAGGGCGCACCACGTTTGTCATCGCACACCGGCTCTCGACGATCCGCCGCGCCGACCAGATCCTGGTGGTCGAAGAAGGACGGATTGTCGAGCACGGAAACCACCAATCGCTTTATCAGTTTGGCGGCCGCTACTACGAGCTTTACACCAAGCAGCATGGCATTGAGGAGAATCTGTTCCTGGCTCCCGGAGAGGGTGACACCACCGAAGAAGCGGCTACGCAAGAGTCACCCACGTTGTTGCCCGATAGCGCGACCGCTGATCCCGATCCGACAACGCTGCTGCGCTAGAAACTAAATTGTCATTACGAGCGAAGCGAGGAATCTGCTTTGGTTAGCCTCCATTGCCGATTTGAGTCACATCTCTCTTCTGACTCCCACCAAGATACGGTATGATCTGGACTTTCCCACTGAGCCGCCGTACCCGAAAGACTTGACATGGATCCACGCAGTTTCCAGAAGCTGCTGCGCCGCACGGTTCTGATACCCGTGGTATTGCTCTTGCTGCTCACCGCGACGCTGGTGGTGGAAATTCTTGGCCTGACCACCTCCTTTGGGTGGGTCGACCACACCGACCAGGTCATTGCCAATTCCCGCCAGTTGATGCGCTCCATGCTCGACATGGAATCCGGAGTTCGTGGTT
The DNA here is from genome assembly GCA_963798185.1 of uncultured Acidobacteriaceae bacterium. Classification (GTDB taxonomy): domain Bacteria; phylum Acidobacteriota; class Terriglobia; order Terriglobales; family Acidobacteriaceae; genus Bog-257. The sequence goes on along the minus strand of CAWCSJ010000036.1, from coordinate 61,300 downwards.
TCCTTCTAACCGGCGACCAGTCCTTTCTCGATGCTTATAAGGCGGCCAATAAAGCCGTGCCCGAGCAGTTGGCTGCCCTGGACCGCATGACCGCCGATAATCCCAGCCAACAGCGCCGCCTCAGAGAAATTCGCGATCTCGATCTCCGCTGGATCCAGTATTCCGACCAGTTGTTGCAGCAACCGGGCGCTCGATCCATGTCGTCCCAGGAATACAGCACCGGCAAACAGTTGATGGACCAGATTCGCGCCAAGCAGCGCGAGATACTCGACGAGGAGCAGCGCTTACATGAGGTCCGCTTCCGTCGTGCCACGCGTCTCAGTAATGTTGTCATCGCCACCGCCGTGGGTCTCGCGCTGGTCACGGTCCTCCTGCTGTTCACCCTGACGCGTCGCGAATTGTTTGCGCTTTCTTCGACCTACGATAAGCATCTGAAAGCCGAAGCGGACAAGGCGCGGCTCTTACAAGAAAGCCGCGAGTCATATCGGACCACCCTCACCAGCCTGGGAGATGCCGTCGTGGCCGCCGACGCTGCGGGAAACGTGTCGTTCATCAACCCAGTTGCCGAAAAACTTACCGGCTGGGACTACCAGACAGCCAGCGGCCGGCCCTTACGTGAAGTCATACGCATCATTGATGAAAGGACCCGCACCGAACTTGAAGATCAAGTCGCAGTGGTCCGCCGCTCGCAGGGAGTGGTGAATGCTTCCAGCCACGTCGCCCTCGTCAGCCGCTCCGGACAGGAATATCCGATCGACCTGACCGGGTCGCCGATCCTCGATGATCGCAATCAGCTCGTCGGAATTGTGCTCGTCTTTCGCGATATCACGCAGCGCCGCCAGACCGAGCAGACCTTGCGCTCGAGCGAACGCCTGGCCTCGGCTGGCCGCCTGTCGGCCACCATTGCCCACGAGATACGCAATCCGCTCGACACGGTTTCGAACCTCATCTACCTGCTACGCCACGAGCAACATCCCGACAACACGACCAGTCAATACCTGGTACTCGCCAGTGACGAACTGGCCCGCATCGCGCAGATTACCGGTCAGCTACTGACCTTCCATCGCGAAGCCCACGCCCCAGTTGAGGTGAATCTTTCCGACGTGCTGCAAAGCGTGCTGGTTCTGTTTGCGCCGCAAATCCGCAAGGCGCACATCGACGTGGAGGAGCGTTTCGCAGCGGTGCCTCCGGTACGAGGATTTCCCGGCGAACTGCGGCAGGTGTTCTCAAACCTTGTCGGTAATGCTCTCGACGCGATGGCGGGCGGAGGCAAGTTAGTTTTGCATATCCGTGAATCGAGTCTCGCGTCCGATCCTGCGCGCCGGGGAGTGCGGATTACCGTACTCGACACCGGCGCAGGCATTCCGGCTGGAGTCCGCAAAAATCTTTTCGCTCCCTTCTTCACCACGAAAGGTGAGAAGGGCACCGGGTTGGGCCTTTGGGTCAGTCGCGGCATCATTGAAAAGCACGAAGGGACAATTCATCTTTCCAGCCGCATGCGAGCCGGTAAAAGCGGGACCGCCTTTTCTGTGTTTCTACCCTTCGAGCAGAAATTGGGATTGCTCGAGGTGCCGAACGCCCCACCGGCGGCATAGGATTTCAGCGGCGCGGGCCTGCCTCCCGCCTCCAAAAAAAAACAGCCACTGCTACCAACTTCCTTAGTGCCCCGCAATCCGCATCTAACCCGAAGCACGGAGGAAGCAAGACTGGTTCATGGGCCTTACGGGCTGGCAACGTTCTCGGCGGAGTACTCATCGTTACACTGTTAAACTTCGGTCAAGTCAGGGCGGGCGAAGCATAGGCGCGCGATGGACGTCCGAGGGTGACGCTTAGGAGAGAGAATGGCAGCACTCACTAAGTCCATGGTTACAACCGACCACCAGGAAATACGTCGCTGGGCAACAGCGCGGGGCGGTAAACCGTCAACCATAATTCGCCCCCAAAATGCCGAGGAAAAAGCTATCCGCATCTGCCTTGATTTCCCGCAGGGTCACAATAACGGCTCACTCAAGAAGATTAGTTGGGATGATTGGTTCAAGCAATTCGAGACGGCCGGCCTGGCATTGCTTTACCAGGAGGACACAGCCAATGGAGAGCGCAGCAACTTTCACAAAGTTGTCACCCGTGAAACTGTGGATGAGGTTGAGGCCGCGGTAGGAGGAAAGGGCAGAAGCGCTTCGCAAAGGTCTCGGCGCGACGGCGAAGTTGGGACAGCTGCCGCCTCGCGTGGTAGTGAAACGCCAGGGAAGAATAATCCAGTCAAGGGTTCGCGAAACGTGGGAAGAAAATCAGCAGTGGCCGGGATCGTGAAAACCGCCAAGCGACCGAGACCAGCGAAGAACGTTCTTCGGAGCCGCAAAGCGCAGGAAGTTATATTACCCGGCAGCGCGAAATCCACCACAAAAAGGCTTTCCCGCCCAGGACTGGATTAACCGATCAAGCATGGAGGAAAATGCAAGTGTCAGACCGCAACAGCAATCCAATTCACCTGCGCAGCGACGAGGACCCGCCAATTCCACTTCCGCCCGGCGAGGAGCCGCCTCCGCCGATCGAAGAACCACCCGATAAGCCGGTAGTGGGCGCGGATGCTCCGGTGCGCGAACCGGGACCAAACCAGCCCGAGAGACTGTAGCGCCGCCACGAGCATGGCCAATCGGGCGGCAGTATAGGGGATCGAATCGTCTAACATCCTTCGATGTCAAACCTCCTCAGCCCTGAGAGTTGAAGCGCAATGTCCCACACAAAGCGCGGATTGTTCGTCAAGTAATACAAGTCGTACTCAATATTTTCGTGAATCAAGAAGGCCCGGTCTGCACTCAGTTGCCACAAGCCGGTGATTCCCGGCTTCACCGACAAGCGCTGGCGCTGCAGCGGAGTGTATTGCTCCACGATGAACGGCATCTCCGGCCGCGGGCCCACCAGCGACATGTCTCCCAGCAGAACGTTCAAGACCTGTGGCAGCTCGTCCAGGCTGGTCTTGCGAAGAATGCGGCCAATCCGCGTGATGTGCGGGTCATCGCCGCGCTTCGGTGAATACGCATACGCAGGCGCGTCGCGGAACATCGTCCGGAACTTGTACATCGAGAAAAGTCGCCCATCTTTCCCCACGCGATTCTGCCGGAACAGAACTGGTCCCGGTGAGGTGAATTTCACCAGCGCCGCGATAACGCAAAGCACGGGCGCCAGCAAGAGGAGACATGCTGCGGCGCCTGCGACGTCGAGCAGTCGCTTGGCTGGTTCGTAGATGAATCCCGTCCGCGCCTTTGCCAGATGGGCCAACATGACGCCATCGAGTTCTGCGTAGTCAATCCAATAACCCGGCTCGGAGAAATCCTTGGGAACGAAGTAGGTATTCACGCCGGCCGCCGAAAGTTGCGCCAGCACTGGAACCATCGCATCGCGATCGGCGTCGGCCGTTGCCATCACCAGCACCGATGCATTCAGCTGTCGTAACAGCTCTGGGCACACTGGTCCGGCCATTACTTTCGCCGGATGTTTATGCTTATAGGACGACTCGTAGATTTCCAGCCCGTACTTTTGCGGATCGTCATCCACGAAGGCCACCGGGTCGAGCCCAAACTTAGGCGAGCGCACGAGCGCCGAATACACACGCCGTCCCAGCGTTCCAGCCCCAAGGATCACCGCCCGGCGTGCTCCGTAGCCTTTTCGCCCCAGGATACGCATACCGCGGTACGCCTCCCATTTCTCCAGCATGACAAACGTAGGCACCGTGATCGCAGTCATGGCGATGACCATGCGGGAGAGAGCCAAGCCAGAAAAGTACGAAAAGAAAAGTGCGAGCAGGAAGCTTTCCATCGTGACCCGCAGAATCCGTTCGGTCTCCCGCACCGCAAGCAGGCTATGGCCGATTCGATAACCGCCGCGCCGCTCCAACAGGATCACGAACAGCACCGCGAATGCAGCGCCCCCAAGCAGCACTGCCGATGCCGGGTATCGCGCTTGCCGTCCCGCGCCGGATAACCGATACAAAGCGTAGGCGGAATATACGGCCAACGTGACCGCCAGAAAATCGAGTGCTTTTTCAGCGGCGTTGAGGAAGGGTTCGAGACGGCTGCCTGGGTCGGCTGCCTTGGCACGGCCGATGCTGACCTCGGCGGCGGCGCGGAAGAAATCCTGCGCCCAGGATGGACTGGTCGGAAACCCTTGCAGCGGAATCATGGCAAGTCTTCGCGAATTAGCTTGCAGACCAAAGAAGCTAGACAGTCGCGCGGCGCGCTTACACTAGGACTCTAGGTGGACTATAGGACAGGGGAGGATCTATTCGACTGATTCCACATCGGCGCCATTGAGGTTGATCGACACCGACTTCATAATCTGCGCCACGGTGATCACCAGGCGGGTCCCATTCTGCTTCTGCACCAGAATGCCTTCACAGCCAGCAAACGGACCGTGCTTGACGCGCACGCGGTGTCCAACTTTCAGATAGGGGTGGGGCTCAACTTCGTTGGGACGTGCCACGCAAGCTCGCAGCTGGTCGATTTCCTCATCCCGCAACATCGCTGCCTTGCCGCCGACGGAGACCAGGTTGACGACACCTACAGTTTGCAACACCGGGATACGCTCTGCGTCTGAGACATGCACAAAGACATACTGCGGAAAAAGAGGCGCCTGCGAACGTTTGATACGGTCAGACCAGCGGCTCAGCCTGGCGTAGGTCGGCAGCAGGGATTCCACTCCCTTGCACGATAACTGGCTGGCCACGTTGTTCTCATGACGAGAACGTGTGTAAGCGGCCAGCCAGCATCGTTCGTGTTCCATCCCAGTTGCGTTCGTTTCGCTCGACACTGTAAGGAGGAATGCATGGCTTCGCCATTCTGAGTCCCAAAGACGGAGCCTTGCGGATGAAGATGGTGGGCGGAGGGCACAAAGCAAAATCACCCAGCGTCCGGCTTGTCGGCGTTACGCACCACCATAGTGTCTATATGATGTGGTGCTTACGTGCTAATCAACTAAGTGCAATCCTGGTGCCACGAATCTGATTTCTGGCTTGCGCAGGGAAGGTTCGATTACACAGTAGTTTGGAAGAATTGCGGCTGAGGAAGATGGGGGTTTCGGCGTCCAGAAAATGTACAGTCAGTGTTCAAAAGCTGGACTCAGCGCCGTTGAGGTCTAAAAAGAGCGGATACATGAGTACCCCGTCCCAGCCTTCTTCTGGCTAGGACGGAGCATTTTTCACATGTAGACTGCGTAGTTACTGCTTGTAGCCCGCGCCGCGCAACGCGGCCGCAAAGCAGTCCACGAAATCGTGGACATGGTCCATGGTCGCCAGCGGACCCATCAAGCCAATGCGGAAGATTTTTCCGGCGAGCGGGCCGAAGCCTCCGGCGATTTCGATGCCATGCTCTTTCAGCAGCGTGGCTCGCACCTTCGCCTCATCCACCCCCTGCGGGACTTTCGGCGTGTTCAAGTTCCAGATGCGATGCTCGGGCGCCACCAGCATTTCCAGTCCCATGGCTTCCAGCGCCTTGACGAACTCCAGGTGCGCCCGGTGATGGCGGTCCCAGCGGTTCTGCAAGCCTTCCTCTTCGATCAGCGTCAGGCCTTCATGCAAAGCGTAGAACATGGTTGCCGAGGCGGTGTGATGATAACGATGCGACACCGTCAAGTAGTCGGCGATCAGCTTCAGGTCGAAATACCAGGAGCGATTGGGGGTCGGCCGCGCTTGCAGCCACTCCGCCGCACGCGGTGAGACCGTGATGGGCGACAGTCCGGGAGGACAGCTCAAGCCTTTCTGGGTGCAACTGTAGGCAATGTCAATGCCGGTCTTGTCCACTTCGACGGGCATGGCGCCAAGCGAGGTGACGCAGTCGGCAATCACCAGCGCGCCTACTTCGTGCGCGGCCTTGCAGATGGCATCGCCGCGTTGGAACGCCCCGGCGGAAGTTTCGGCCTGAACGTACATCACGACTTTGGGTTTTTCAAGGCGGATAAAATCAGCCGCTTCCTGGTCGCCGAAGACTTCGCCCCAGGGTTTCTCGAAGCGCACAAGTTCGGCGCCCTGACGGCGTGCCATTTCCGACATGCGATCGCAGAAGAATCCGTTGGCGAATGAAACCACTTTCGTTCCCGGCAAAACAAAGTTGGAGATGGCGGTTTCCATTCCGCCGCTGCCGGTGGCAGAGATAACGAAGGTCAACTCATTCTTCGTCCCGAAGACGCTGCGAAGCATTCGCTGGATGTTGGAAGAAATCTCGAAGAAATAGGCATCGAGATGGCCGACGACCGGTTGAGCTAGCGCCTGATAAACGCGCGGGTGTACCTGACTTGGGCCCGGACCAAACAACAGTCGCTTGGGAGGATGGATGGAAATGTCTTCTAAAAGGGCGGTTCTGTCATCGGAGCTAATCATTGCGTCTCTCCTGGTAACTCTTTTATGAACTGGACAACCTACCAGTATAGGACGATTGCGCCACCTCGGCTGAGGTAATTCTTCAACCATGAACCTTGGTGTGCGAAGATAATCAGATGTTGCGCTCGCCCCGTCTGAAGATTGGCGTGGTTCTGTCCCTGCTGTTTCTAGTGACGCTGATGCGTCTTTGGGCCCTTCCAGCGCAGGAATTGCGCGGCGTGGTGACCGACCGCAGTGGGGCGGTCATCGCCAAGGCGCAAGTCCTGCTCCACGCCGACGGGCAGGAAATCACCCGTACGACGCAAGCCGATGGCAGTTTCGTATTCACGGGCATAACGGCCACCAGCGGAAGTCTGGTGGTGAGTGCGTCGGGTTTCGCGACCAGTACCATCGCCTGGCAAGCGGGAGCCAGCCAACTCAACATCACGCTGGTTCCAGCGCCAGTGCAACAAAGTCTCGACGTCACCGCGACGCGCACCGCCATCCTTCCGACCGGAGTGGATGACGTGGAAGCCCAACCCGACGCGGTGAATGTCGGCTCAACTCAATTGCAGCAATTGGGCGCGCTGGCTACCGACGACAAGTTGCGAAACGTGGTCGGATTCTCGCTTTTGCGTCGGTCGGGCAGCCAGACGGCGAACCCAACATCGCAAGGCGTGTCGTTGCGCGGATTGGGCGCCAGCGGCGCCAGCCGCGCGCTGGTGCTGGCCGATGGCATTCCGCTCAACGATCCCTTCGGCGGATGGATCTATTGGGCGCGCGTGCCGCAAACGTCACTGGACCAGGTGCAAATCGTTCCCGGAGGCGTCTCGGCGCTTTACGGAAACGATGCGCTGGGCGGGGTGATTAATCTGGAAACGCGTCATGCGGTGCAGACCGACGCTGTGGTCCAAGGCTCGTATGGCAACCAGAACGCTCCGTTCGGCTCGGGCTGGGGCGCTGTCCGCTTTGGTCAGTGGGCGGTCGTGGCCAGCGGCGAAGGATTTCGCACTGACGGTTACATCGCCGTTCCGAAGGACATACGCGGCTCGGTGGACACGCCGGTCGCGTCGCAGTACGGCAGCGGGACGTTACGCCTGGAACGCATGTTCGGCAATCGCGGACGCGTCTTCCTCAGCGGTTCGCTCTACGGCGAGGACCGGTTAAATGGCACGCCGCTGCAAATCAACGACACGACCTTACGGCAATTGGCATTTGGCACGGACTATGACAGCAAGGCGGCCGGATTATTTACGCTCCGACTGTACGGCGGAACGGAAAACTATCATCAGACGTTTTCCTCGATCGCGGCCAACCGCGACAGCGAATCGCTGACCGACATTCAGTACGTTCCAGCGCAGCAGATGGGTTTGCTGGCGCAATGGTCGAAGCAAATCGCAACTCGCCTGACTTTGCTGGCCGGACTCGACGGTCTGGACGTGCAGGGATTCAGCAACGAGACGACCTTCTCGCTCGGCAAGCCGACGGCGCGATTGTCGAATGGCGGCACACAGCAATCGCTGGGCGCATTCGCCGAAGGTATCGTGCAGATTACGCCGAAGTGGTCGGTCACATTTTCCGGACGCGAAGACCTGTGGAGCAACTTCGATGCCAGCTCGACGCGAATTCCAGTCCAAGGTAAACCAACCATCATTGCCTATCCTGACCGCGGCCAGAACGCATTTAGTCCGCGGCTGACGACGTCGTATCGTGCCGGCGAACACACCGTGCTGTATGCATCGGCCTATCGCTCGTTTCGCGCGCCCACGCTGAACGAACTGTATCGCAGCTTTCGCGTGGGCAACGTGCAGACCCTGGCGAATGCTTTCCTCCGCGCCGAACACTTCACCGGCGGCGAAGGTGGAGTTCGTTTCACCGGCTTGCACGATCGCATAACGCTCTACGGGGCCGGCTTCTGGGGATTTGTCACCGATCCGGTTTCCAACGTTACGCTCAGCGTGACTCCGCAACTTATCGTGCGCATGCGCGAGAATCTGGGCCGCGTTCAGGCGCCCGGACTGCAGGCCGGCTTCCATTACACGGTCACCAACCGCATTTGGCTGAGCTGCGCGTACCAATTCATCGATTCCACCGTCTCGTCCTTCTCCGCGAACCCGTCGCTGGTGGGGAACCAGGTTCCGCTGGTACCGAAGAACGAGTTCGTCTTCCAGGGGACGTGGGCTGCGCCGCAGAAAATCTTCATCGCCATCCAAGGGCGCACCGCCAGCAACGAATTCGACGACGACCAGAACCTGTTGCCACTGGGCGCCTACTTTGTACTGAGCGGGACGGTGTCGCGGCCGCTGCCCAAGGGCTTCGACATATTCTTCCAAGGCGAGAACCTGACCAACGAGCAGTATGAAATTGCGCGCACCCCGGCGGTGAACCTCGGCCAGCCCATTCTGGCGCGTATTGGACTGCGCTGGCAGAGCAGAAAATAACAAGCCGCTGTTCGCGATTCGCTCTTCGCCATTCGCTTCTTCCCGTAGAATGATACGCATGTTCCGCCCCCGATACCTCGCGGTCCTCGGCATTGCAGTGGCGATTGCGCCCGTTTGCGTGGTTGCGCAGGCCGCGCAACCCACTCGCTCCGCCGATGCGGCCAAGGCCCCGAAGGGCGATCCGCTACACGTTTTCAGCGAGTCGGTGCAGGTGCTCTCGGCCAACGTAACCAAGTCCGTGGTGCAGATCCTGACCAGCGGTTTTACTCTGAGCGGCGAGAACCAAAAGACCGACACGGCGTATCTTGCGCCGGAGCATGGCATTGGGTCGGGAGTGATTTTGTCGCCCGATGGTTTCATCGTGACCAACGCGCACGTGGTGCAGGGCGCCCGGAGAATTCGGGTGCGGTTGCAAGGCCTGGAGAAGCAACCTTCCCCGGCGCTGTCGGAACCGGTTGGGCCCATCGAAGCCACACTGGTTGGTCTGGACCGTCAAACCGACCTTGCGGTGTTGAAAATTGAGATGACCAACTTGCCGGCGCTGCAGTTCGCCAACTCCAACGAGCTGAAACAAGGAGAAATCGTCTTCGCCTTCGGCAGCCCGCTGGGCTTGGAGAACTCGGTCACGATGGGAGTCATCAGTTCGACGGCGCGGCAAATCGACCCCGACAATCCCGCCATCTACATCCAGACGGATGCGCCCATCAATCCGGGCAACAGCGGCGGTCCGCTGGTGGATGTGGATGGCCGCGTGGTCGGCATCAACACTTTCATTATTTCGCAGTCGGGCGGCAATGAAGGACTCGGCTTCGCCATTCCCAGCGACGAGGTGCGCAGCATCTTCGAGCAGATTCGTACCGAGGGTCACGTGCACCGCGGCCAGATTGGCGTCTTCCTTCGCACCATCACTCCGGATCTGGTTGCCGGTTTGCATCTTCCGGTCAACCGCGGGGTGCTGCTGGAAGACGTAATCCCGGGCTCTCCGGCGGAGAAGGCCGGTTTGAAAGTCGGCGACATCGTCACCAGCATCGGCGGCAAGCCAGTGGAAGACGTGCGCCAGTTTGCGCTTGACCTTTACGCGTACAAGATTGGCCAGAAAGCCGACATCGGCGTGTTGCACAATGGCACGCCAACAACGGTTGCGGTGCCGGTGATCGAGCGGCCCGACGATCCCACGCGCTTTGCCGACTTCGTCAGCGGGCCGGACAACCTGGTGGTTCGCATCGGCGTAGTGGGGGTCAACATTACCGGCGAGCTGAAAGAACTTCTGGGCAGCGACCTGCGCATCGCAGGCGGGGTACTCGTCGCCGCCAAGACTGCGACCAGCACGCTGTTGGGCGAGGGACCGCAGCCGGGCGATGTCATCCACGCAGTCAACGGTGATCCTATTCACAACCTGACCGAGCTGAAACAACGTTTGCGCCAGATTAAGCCGGGACAACCTATCGTGCTGCAAATCGAGCGCACCGGGAACCTGAGCTATCTGGTGCTGGAGTCGGAATAGTCGTCAGCATTCAGGTTCTTCGGCAATTTAGTTCACGGGCCGGCTACACCCACGAACGTGCCAGCTACCGTCTAGTTTTTCCGACGCGCCCTGCAATCCCGCCCGGGAAAAGCCGGTTGAAGGGTAATTTCCCAGAGCGATGTCGCAAACAGGTGCACAGGATCGCTTCACAATCCAACATTCTAAAGGGTTTACCGTGGCACTTGAATTGCACCTTAGGCATGCTGTCAGCCTTGACACAAAAGGAGGGTTCGTCCCTTGAAAATTCGAAGTGTTGTTCTGTCTCTCACAATTCTGTGTTTTGCCGTGGCCGCCTTCGCTGGCACAACCACGTTCTATAACGACGGCGGGATTGATGGCAATGACAATGGGTTCTTTATCAGCGGCCCCAACAACCCAAATCCTGCAGGGAGTATCCAGGACATTTCGAACGGGTTTATTTCCGCAGCGTCCGGCGCCCCCAACATGCTCTCGTTCGGTGAGTGGGTGTTCAACGGAGCCACGCCGACGAGTATTGGCTATGAGCTAGGCACTTCGGCGTTCGGCACCGACCTCGGTTCCGGAACCGTTGCGCTAAATTCGGGTAACAGCGTGTTCCTCTTCACCAACGGCTTCGGTTTCGACATTTACGACGTTACTATTCCGGTTAGCTCTCTAGCCATGACAGCAGGCAACGAGTACTGGGTGTCCCTGAGTAATGCCACTGACTCCCTTAAGCTCGAATTCGGGAGCGTGGGACCTACCAGAAGCAAACGGCGGTCCTGCGACTTGCAACTTCCGGCAGAGCGGCACCAACTTTGGCGATTGCGGACTCGGCGGGGAATCCTTCACGCTCACCGGCGCCACCACCACCGGCACGACTCCTGAGCCCAGCAGCATCCTGTTGTTCGGTTCCGGCATCCTCGGTCTGGCTGGCGTGCTGCGCCGCAAGCTGAGCCGATAAATACAACCCTCCCACCAGGTGTCAGACGGCCGGAGCTTCTGCTCCGGCCTTTTTTTGATATTTGGGAAGAATCACCAGAATTGTTTTGCAGTGGCGGCCACCCGCCCGGACGGTTCGTCGCCAATAGGGGTCCTTCGACTCGTTCGCGCCAACAACCCAGTAAGCACAACCCCGGTGCTTGCCGGGGACCCCGTTTGCGCTTCTCGCTCAGGGATGACAACGGTGGCTCCAGGAGCTGGACACTGATGGCTGAGGGCCGACGACAGAAAAGCAGGTCCCTCCGCTCGGACTAAAGTCCTCGGTCGGGATGACAAATCTTAGTAGCGTGAAATCAAAGTCCGCACCCTGGCAAACGAAGCTTGGCTGGGACACCCTCAGGATTTTTGGCTGGGCCACCCGCCGCCGAGCCTACCGATTAGTTGGTCCGAAGGTATCTCGCCGTCTCATAAAATCATGATAGGCAGGGTCGTAGTGAGTCTCTATGTATTCCCGCAATGGCTGAAGGTGGTCTTGGCCGACTATCGCCCATCTTCCGGTATCCGCTTTCAATTGAAATATAGGGAACCTGGTGGCGCTCAAGAGACGTAATCAGTTCCTGCACATGCTCGGGCCTGGTGAAGTCAGTGGCAGTGACATAAGGAACAAATGCCGGATTCCTTAGCATGAGCGGAAATCCGCAATCGTCATCGCCGAAATACCAATCTCCCGGCTCGGTATGCTTTGCCAGGTAAGCGCAATCCTCATACCAGCCCTCTCCCCGCGTCAAGAACGCTGCTCGCCCGGTGGGCAAATCGAGCACCGCTAACACGGACCTCTGCGTCATAACCGTTTCAACTACGGCGAGTGCGACCAGTACCAGGAGAGCTGTTACTGCTACCCGCTGGGGAAGCAACCTATGCCGGTTGAGCATCCACAAAGCAAGAATTAAGGCCAGAGGAAAGGTGACGACTAGCCTGATCTGGCTTGCCGAGTTGATCACTTCAAGGAAAAGCGCTGATCCCACAGCGGCTATCAGAACCAGCTTGGCTTTGGTTTCGGCGCTGCACGCTGTGTCGCCCTTGATATCGAATGGAAACACGAAATATGCGAGCGGTAAGACATGCAGAAACAGTGCAGCGATGAAGCCTGGAAACTGCCCTCCGTTGCTTGACCACTCCGCTATAGGTTCCCAGAATCGGCTTGCGGCATTGTAGGAACCATAGTATTTGGCTGGGGAAAAAACGGTTGCGTCAAACAATGTATGTGGACCGGCCATCACGAGGAAATATGAAAGGCCTGCGCCCAGTACAGTCGCATAGGCAGCCACGAGCACAAGTAGCCGATTGCGAAACGCGTGGGCAGGGGCTTCTCGATGGTGTGTTTCCCACCAGAAAAAGCCAGCCAAAGCAAGAACCACGGCCAGCCCCCGGGTTTGGGTGAAAAGAGAACTCAGCCCACAGAAGGCGCCGGCCATCATGATCCGGGCCAGCGAACGCGTGCGCAGGACGGAGGCCAGGGCGGCAAAGGCTGCGACCGCACTAAACCAATGGTGGCTTGCATCCATGGTCAAACGAAGGCCAAGGAAGACCGTGATGGCTACCGACAACAGGGTAAGTTCGTCGTCGAGGACCGCACGCGCGATGCTAGTCACCAGACCAACGAAGACCAGGGCCATAAGTAGAAACAATATGTTTGCGACAACGAATCTCTGGCCAAACAGCATGAACGAGCCAGCATAGACGAGGTCGGTGCCTGGGGGCAGCATCTCCCAGAAGTCCCGGTAGGGAAGTTGCCCAGCCACCATGCGGGCACCCGACTGGGCGAAGAGCCATTGATCACCATCTCGCAAAATCGGTGTAGCGAGTGCAAAGAGATGGAAGTACACATACAGAGCTGCACAGAGAAGCACTCCCGGCAAAAGTGCTTTCGATTTCATGGTCAATCCCGTTGATTGCCGGCTTTGCAGCAATGTTGTCATGGTTCACTATCGTGCCGACGACAGAAAAGCAGGTTCCTCCGCTCGGACTAGAGTCCTCGGTCGGGATGACAAATTTTGGTAACGTGAAATCAAAATTCCCACCCAAGCAAAACCTGCATGGGTGGGACACCCGCGACTACGATCCGGAGCTTCCGGACGTCGTCAGCGCCTGAAGAATCCGTGTCCCGTTGGGGCTGCCCCAGCCGGTGCATGCATCCCATCCTGGGCCGGCCGAGTAGTCGCCGTTATTGCCGGAGGTGATGTCGTTGAACGTTCCTGCGGCGAGGGCGACACTGGCGTACAAGTTCGGATTGAGATAGCCGACCGGCGTGCCGATCATTTGATTGAACAGCGCAATCAGGCCCGCCCACAACGGCGCAACGGCGCTGGTTCCACCCACCACGAATTGCGAGCCGTCCGCTTGGACGACATAGCCGGTCTCAGGGTCGGCATCGCCCGAGACATCGGGCACGCCACGCCCGCTCGCGCCGCCATTGGCCGACGGCGGCACATTGGCATTTGCCTGGAAAGCGGGAAGCGGAAAGGTTGCGCTCACTCCGCCGCCGGTGGCGCCACCGTTGGGCAGATCGTTCCACACGACTTCGCTCGAGATGGAGCTGCCGCTGATATCCAGGCTGGTGCCGCCACAGGCCAGGCTGAACGGGCTCGACGACGGAAAGTCCACCTGGTCGGAGCCGTCGGAGGAGCCATCGCTGGAGCCGTTGTCGCCAGCGGCCGTGCATACGGTGACGCCCAGGGCCGCAGCCGCTTGCAAGGCGCTGTTGTAGTTTTGCAGCGACTGCGCCGTCCAGCTGGATTCGGGTCCACCCCAACTGATGGAGATGACGGAAGGCTTGTTGGTCTTGTCCATCGCCGCCTGGTTGATGGCGTCGAGAAATCCCGCGTCGGTGTTGGGGGCGAAGTAAACCACGATGTTCGCGCCCGGAGCGACTGCGCCTGAGACCTCAATGTCGAGCATGACCTCGGTGTCTGGACCATTGGGGTCGCCGGTGGGCGCATTGGTGGCGCCATCGACGGAGACCGCGGTGACCGACGGCACGGGCGAAATGCCCAGCGAGTTGAAATAGGTGTTGAGATCGGACTGCGTGAAGCCTCCGCCCAGCTCGATGATGCCGATGGTCTGCCCCGTGCCGTTCACGGTGGTGGGAAAGCTGTACGCCTGGGCGATTTGCACGGCGGTGTATGAGGTCGCGGCCGCGGCGCTGGCGTCAACCGCCAGGCGAAAGTGCGTCTCGGCTTGCGGGCGGTTGTCGAGTCCATGCACGCCTTGAATGATGCCGTTGAGCTCGCTGGGAATGTTGACCGCGCCGGTGCGGCCTCGGTAGGTCGCGCCCTCGTATTGGTACATCGCCAGTGGCACCTGAAAGGCTTTCGCGAAGGCGCTGCAAGGTCCCGACAGTTGTATGGTGCGCGCGGGAAGATTAACGTGCGCCACTTTCAATCCTTGGGCCTGGGCAAATTTTTCGACCTCTTTCACGTCCTTGGGATCGGCGCCATAGCGGGCAGCGTATTCGTCGCGCGAGACGCGCCCGCCGCTGGCCACCAACTCATCCAAAGATGGCTGATTGCCGCTGGCTGGCCGTGGTCGCAAAACGACAGTCACGTGCATGGGTTGGTTGGGATCAGGGGCGGCGATTTTGGTCGCGCCCGGCATCGGCTGGCGTTCACTGCCGGGCAGTTTGACGTATTTATCGAATGCCATTTATTCCTCCAGGATGTCGCCGGTGCGGGCCAGGTAGTCGCTGGGTCCCGCAGCCGATTTGCTATTCTACCCGGAATTTCCATCTGGAGGCGGCAGCCGGAGCACGGGTTAGGCGGCTTATTTTTGTGGCATTTGGTCTCGGCTTTAAGACTGGCGGGGTGGTAACATCGGCTACTCAATCCGATTGCGACAGCGATCGCGCAGCATTACTGCAACTGATTTGTGTTGGAAACAACCCGACAACTTGAGGAGTAAAACATGGCAGGCGCCACATCCAAACCCGACGCGATCATCCTTGATGTAACCAAAGACCTTGATAAGACCAGCGACCTGGGTAACTTTTTCAGCGGTCAGATGCCCGCAATTTTCAGCTTCGGAATGGAGATTGCGAAATTCGCTGGCCAGCCGGTTCGAAATGCAGCCGGCTCTAAACCCGTAAAACTGGGGGTCCAGGGCGAGCCGAAGTGGACCCTGCCCTCGGGAGTGATTTGTAGCCTGAGCGTGGGCGCCAATTGCACGATCGCGATCAGCGATACCAGCGAGAAGTTCCCGATGGCCAAGAGCGTGGACTCCAAAGACACGATGGACGTCGTTTCAGGCCCAATGCTGGGGATGGTGTACATCAACATCGATCTTGATTTCGATATTACGAACACGCTCTCGGGCAGCGGAACCGCCGGCAGTATTGGAATTGCCGGGAAAGCGTCTGGCTCGAAGACCACGACGCTCTCTTACTCCCAGCCGGTTAGTGCCGAGCTTGAAACAAGGGCAGCCCTCAAGGCGGCGTTCGAAGGACTGCTGTTTCCTTTTGAGCCGGAATGCGCCTTGAGAATGCCGGTGGGGACGGTTGGCAAAGTGAACTTCGACGGTACGCTGAGTTGCGAGCTGGATGTTACCTACGGCCTGGCCAGCTACAAGCTTTCGGCGCAAGACTTCGGGGCGGCACAAAACTCGGTGAAGGTTGCGGGAGACAAACTTACGCCGCCATCGTTGTGCATCAATGCCGGAGCTAAAGCCAGCTTCACTTACAAGCACGCCGATCACTTCGGCGTGCTTGTGCAGAAGGTGGATGCCAACACGGCAATGTTGTATCTGGTTCGTTCTGCTAACGATGAGACGGGACAATCGGTGGGGCCGGATGTCGGCATATCAGCGACGACGGTAACTGGCACGGTCGATCCCGCGCAACTTAAAGAAACGGTGAAAAAGGTGACTGGAGGGGGATCGCCAAAGTTGGACAGCGAAATCGCGTCCGTCGCCGGCGACCTGGAGACGGCCCTGGTTGGCAAGGCAAACACCTGGATTTCGAGCCACAAGGAAGATGCCGGTCTGACGCTAAGCCTGTCGCAGCAGCAGGGCCGCACCGTGCTGTTCGCCTTCAAAGTAGATCTGTCGTCTGCGGCTTCGCAGGGCCTTGCCAAACAGAGTTGGACGGCACTGATGAAGGGCGATCTGCGCCAGTCGCTGCAAATCGGTGGCTTCACCCTCCAGCCCGGTTCCGGCATGGCCGACACGCTGAAACGCGCCTGCTGTATTCAGTTGCATTTCTTTAATTTGTTCCAGCTATCGCAGACCAAGGACTTCTTCAAGAACTCTAGTATCCAACTGGCGCCGGATGGCAGCCTTCGAGTGTTCACCGACCTGGGGAAGGAGTCGGATTTTTCGGTCACGTCGGTCAGCGAGACCGCCATGATTCACTTTGTGGCTACTGCAACCGACGACGCAATGTCGGGTGACTACCAAAAAGCCGAAGTCGATCTTTACATTGAATTATCTGAGACAAACAAGCCTGGCGAGGCCAACCGGATCGCCAATTCGGTTGGGTCGATAGCCAGCAACGCTACTGTCCAGTCAGCGCAACAGAAAATGACGGGATTTGTTGCGAAGCATGGCAGCAAGAAACTGGCGCTGACCACCATCTTTAAGCCAACTGCCTACCAGAAGCTGGCGTGCTCGCCTTACAACGGTTCTCATCCGGCGGCCCTTCCGCAAGAGCAGGATAAAAATAACTGGGTGGTGTTTCAAACTTCGGTCAGGCGAGTGATTCCGGATTTGTCGGAAACTGTGGCTGGGCTGACCTACGACAACTGGATGCTTTGGAACGTGAGGGCGAACTACCAACCCGATGATGTTCCAGACGGCAGTCACGTGCCGGACCGTCGAAATGTCGGGAACTACGTGCCGGCGGGACAGGATCTGTTCAGTGATCATTGGCAGGCATATCAGCCGTTCCTGCTGGCCAGCGGCGGCTTCATGAATCTTTGTGATGACTTGCACTCGCTGGCGGCCATCGCCGGGCAGGTGAGCACACCGGCGAATTGGCAAAAATTGATTGACACGCTGCAGAAGTGGGTGCACTCGGACGTCGATCCCGACTGGTCGAAGCCCGCGCTAAGCGCTCTGTTGTACTTGTGCAACACGGGCACGGCCGGCAACGTGACCACCGATTTCCAAACGGCAAAGGACAATGCCTGTTTTACCTGCACGCTGACTTTGTCCTAAGGGTCAGGAAGAACCATGGATCTGGACACTGTAAAAGCGTGGATCGAGCATTGAGAGAGAGTCGCCGTTACCAGGCCTACGACGACAAGACCGGCCGACCCATCACGCCGGGCTGCGTTGTTAAAGGCAACCCCACGGTGGGAGTGGGCTTTAATTTGAACGCTAACGGAGCTAAAGCGCCGCACTACCCGAATAGCTTCACAGGATCACCCGCTCATCCCCTACCCGCCGTGTCACCCGCTCGCGATCCAGATATTCCAGCAGTGGTATCGCGTACTTGCGCGTCACTCCGAACAGGTCTTTGAAGTTGCCCACATTCAGCTTGGGAGTCTTCGCCTTCTGCGCGACGATCTGCCTGCGCAGCGCGTCGAGCGCGTCGCGATGAAACACCAGGTCGTCCGAAAGTTTTACCAGCACCCGCTCGCGCAACAATAGCGTCAGAATCTTTTGCGCGCGCACCTTGTCCACCGGCAGGGAAGCCAGCACCTCCTTCAGCAACGGAACCTGCAAGCCAGCCTGGGCGAAGGCCTGCTCGATCTGCGACTTCGATTCCGCCTCGTCGTTGCGCAGCACCACGCCGCGGCCGGGAAGTCGCAACAGCTCGCCTTCGGCCTCGAGCTTTTTCTCGCGCAGCAAAGCGGCAATGGCGCCATCGAACAGCTCGGCATGTCCCCACCGCGTTGCGCGCAGCTCTTGCCGGTTGATTCCCGGCAGCAGAGGGTTCGCATCGTGGAAATGAGCCGCAATCGAGAGGATGTCCTGTCGAACCCTCTCCAGCCAGCGCGATGCGATCAGCACGTTGCCGAAAATCGCGATAGCACCCGCCTGCTTCAACTCCGCCGCCAGCCGTTGCACTTGGGCGGGAAGCCATCCGGTTTCGGCGACGGCTTCCGCCAGCGTGAGTCCAAAAATCCACAGCCGGTTGACGCGCATTAGCAGCGCTTCGCGTGGATTGGCATTGGCAATGATCTGCAGAAACGGCAATCTTTGATCGCGCTCAATTCGTATGGGTGGATCGCCGGCGTCGAGCACGCGTCCACCTCCAATGGTGAGCACCGGAGAGTATTGCCGGAGGATGAAGCGGTCGCCGGGAAACAACACCATCGGCCGATCGAGCTTCAAGCGCGCAAATCCCGAACCCCCGGGCTGAAGGGATTTCGTGTCGAGCAAAGTCACGCGGGCGATGGCCTCGGCCGCGAAGGCGTGCAAATGCACCCGCGCGTACTGCCGCAAGGGCTTGGCCGAAGGCAGCAGGTCAAGCTGCACATCCAGCCGGTCCACGGGGCGAAACATTTCCGGCGGCGTCAGCATCATGCCGCGCGCCAGTTCGGTGGTCTCCACGCCGGCGAGGTTCAATGCCGTGCGCTGGCCGGCGACGGCTTCATCCGCAGGGTGGCCGTGCACCTGCACTCCGCGGACGCGCAGCCGCTTGCCCGTGGGATGGACTTCGACCTCCTGCTCTTTGCGGACCGTGCCCGAAATCAGCGTGCCGGTCACCACGGTGCCGAAGCCCTTCATGGTGAACACGCGATCCATCGGCAGCCGAAAGACCGCGCTGGAATCTTTGGCCGAGACCTCGGCCGCCAGCCGCGCCAGCTCGCTCTTGAGCCGGTCGAGTCCCGCGCCCGTCTTGGAGCTGACGGGAATAATCGGCGAAGCTGCGGAATCGAGGAATGAGCCTTGCAGAAACTCCGCGACTTCCATGGTCACGACTTCCAGAGTTTCGGCATCGACCAGGTCGGACTTGGTCAGCACCGTAATTCCGCGCGGCACGGAAAGCAGGCGGCAGATTTCGAAATGCTCGCGCGTCTGCGGCTTGACGGATTCGTCGGCCGCCACCACCAGCAGCACCAGATCGATGCCACCGACGCCGGCCAGCATGTTGCGCACAAAGCGCTCGTGGCCGGGAACATCGACCAGGCCAATGCGGACCGGCTCTCCGGTGGGACTCGGTATGTCGAGGTTGGCGAAGCCGAGGTCGATGGTGATGCCGCGCCGCTTCTCTTCTTCCAGACGATCGGGATCGATGCCTGTGAGCGCGCGGACCAGCGCGCTCTTGCCGTGGTCAATGTGGCCCGCAGTGCCGACGATCACCGACTTCATGGCACCCAGTGTATCGTTTAGGCAAGCGGACAGGTGCGGTGACGTCGATTCTTAGCGCCATGGCTGGTTCACTAGCAGACGATTGCAGTAAGCTTGTGGCATGACACTGTCTGCTCGCAATCAGCTCCAGGGAACCATCGAGGAGATTCATCTCGGCGGCGTAATGGCCCACGTTGGAGTACGGGTCGGTGAGAACCTGATCGAAAGCGTGATTACAAGGAGGAGCGCCGAGGAGATGGCGCTGAAGAAAGGCGATGTGGTCAAAGTGGTGATCAAGTCAACCGAAGTCATGCTTATGAAGGATTGATACCCCGCCGGTAGCGATTGCCAAATGTCGGGCCCCAGGCTTTCGCTCATTTCGCTGCCATTGGAACAACCATGGCCTCTCTCACCAAAGAAGTTTCAAGGCAAATTGCACCTGGCGAGCGGTAGTGGAGGTGCTGGTTATGGCGCCGGCCGTTCCCGATACTCCTGACGGCGTGAACACGATTAAATTCGGCGTATTGAAGTTTGCGCGGTTCAGCAGGTTGAAGATTTCGGTGCGGAACTGCAGGGTCGCCCGCTCGCGGATTCTGGTGTCCTTGATGGCGGAGAAATCCCAGGTAGCCAGCCCAGGCCCAATCAGCGTGTCGCGCCCCAGGTTGCCATAAAAGCCGCTGTTCGCCGGAGGCTGTAGGAACGCCGCCGGATTGAACCATTGTGCTGGATTGCCGGCAATCACGTTGCCGGTGAAATCCGGATTGATAAACGGCCGTACCGGATTGCGAGTATCTCCGTTGTTCGACGGGTTGTAACTGAGCTGCGGGGTGAACGGGAATCCGGACTGTAGTGTGACGATGCTGGTCACCGACCAGCCGCCCACGAACCCGTTGGCCATATTCCCCAATCCGTTCATGTAGCGCTTGCCTGACCCGAACGGTAGTGCATACACCGCGCTAATCGAGCCCTGATTCCGCGCGTCGTAGGTCGCCAAGCCCCAGTCGGCGCGGATATTGTACGGATTGGCTACCAGCCCCGGCGCATTTCCAGCCGTTGTCTGGTTCAGTGAATCACCATCATCGAGTGCCTTCGACCAGGTGTAGGTCGCGCGGAACGACAGGTCGTGGCTGAAGCGATGGTTCAGGTCAGCTTGCAACGCGTTATAGCTGCTGTCGCCCTCGGAAAACCACGTCCATGTATTCGCCAGGCTGGGATTCGCCTTGGGTGTTCCGGCAGGGATGTAATAGGTGCCTGCAGGTACCGGCGAACCCGCGAGCGGCGCCGGAAAACTTGCCGGGTACACAACCGGACAGGGCGACGCCGGGCAAATCACCGGCGCCGGCGTGTTGGCATCGACTCCTATCAGCTCATGGTAGCCGTGCGAGCCAACGTAGCCCATGGTCAGTGAAGTATTCGGCGTAAGCTCTTGCTCGATTCGCAGTGAGTAGGAGATCAGCGTCGGCATCTGTAAGTTGGGCTGCACTCCACCGGGCACCAGCAGCGCCTTCTTCGATACAGGCAGCGCCGGATCGATGGGCAGCTGCGACACCGGCAGCGATGCGATGCTGTAGGCCGGATTGAACGGCGCGTTCTGGTCCATGCGATAGCCGAGCGCATCCTGCAGATCGTTGTACATCCCAAAGCCGGCGCGCACCACGGTCTTGCCCAGATACGGACTCCACGCCACCCCGACGCGCGGCTGCGGCAGGAACTTCGCGTTGTTTACGGTGAAAGCATTGTTGCCAATATGCGGCTGGCCGGAGATGACGCCGTCGGTGAAGGTGTAATTCGCGGCGCGGCCGTGCGCTTCATTCCAACCCGTCGAGAACTCATCCCGGAAGCCCAGCGTAAGTGTCAGCTTGGGATTCATACGAATCGTGTCCTGCGCAAAGAACGCGCCAAACAGCGACCGCCAGTTCATCTCCGTCGGCGCTGGATCGTACAGGAAGCTGCTGGTCACGCCGGTCAGAAAGGTTGTCAGGCTGGTGAAGGTCGCCTGACCGTACTGGCTGAGCGCCAGGGTCTCGTTCGACTGGAACTGCTGGAACCATGCTCCAAAGCTGAACTGGTGCGCGCCATGGGTCCAGCTCACTTGGTCTTCGTACGTATAAAGATTGCGCGCGACCGTCAGGTTGCTGCCGTTATTGCTGCCCGCCAGGCCAATTTGCGCCTGCGGATTCGAGGCTGCGCTTCCGCCCACCACAACTGCGCCAACAGCATCTCCGAGAAGAAATCCGGGCACCGAGGCTGCCGGCGTACCCGTCGTCGGCTCACCGGTGAAGAAGTATCCGGCGCGCGAGTAGCCGAAGCGTGCCGTGTTCAGCAGCGATGGCGAGAAGACGTGGGTCTCGTCGAGGCTGGCGACCTGTTCGCGCAGCGTAAGGATGTCGCTGCTGTAAGGATCGGCAATCGTCGGCGTGAAATCGTGGCCGTCGTCGATGGTGTAAACCCCCGACAAGGTGTCTTTCGGCGAGAAGATGTGGTCCACACGCGCGGTGCCGTAGTTCTCGCGAATGGTTTGCAGCGGGCTGCTGGAGTAAGCCGAGATGCCGCTAAAGCTGGGATCGCTGGCCGTGGGCGTGGGCCACAAATTCAGCAGGGGCTGCACATCGGGCGCGGCTTTTGCGCGCGAGGCCAAAGACGGCACAAACGCCACCGACGTTTGATGCAGGTTTTGCGTGAAGCCTTCGTAGTTGACGAAGAAGAAGGTCTTGTCTTTCTGCACAGGTCCGCCCAGCGCGGCGCCGAACTGGTTGCGCTGAAACGGCGGGGTGGTCCCCGGAGGATCGAAGTAGTTGCGGGCGTTCAGCGCGCTATTGCGCAGAAATTCGTAGGCCGCGCCGTGCAACTGATTGCTGCCCGACTGGGTCACAATCGCCACCTGCCCGCCCGGGTGCTTGCCGTATTCGGCGCCGTAGGTATCGCGCAATACGTTAAACTCGCGCACCGAGTCCACGCCCAGCAGTTGTCCGCTGGGCCCGCCCGGCGTCATATTGTTCTCCGCCGCCCCGGTGAATTCCACGCCGTTCAGCAGAAACAGGTTCTGTTGCGGACGATTGCCTGTGACCGAAAAGTTGCTTCCCGTGCTCGAGTTCGATACGCCGATGCCGCCCGTTTTCTGCGATGTAAAGTTCACGATGCCGGGATTCAGCGTGAGCAGCAAGTCGTAGCTGCGCCCGTTCAGCGGAAGCGCCTTCACTTCCTTCTCGCCCACCAGTCCGGAGATGTCCTGCGTCGAAGTGTTCACGACAGGAACGTTGGATTCGACCTTCACCTGCTCGGTCACCTTGCCCACTTGCAGGGTGAGGTCGGCGGTGGCGTCCTGGCCGACCACCAGCACGATCCCAGTTCGGATCTGCTCGGCAAACCCGCTCTTCACCGCGTGAATCTCAGTTCGCCCGATGGGCAGCGCCTGGAGCTGGTAGCGACCCGCCTGGTCGGTGATGGTGGTGCGGGTGACCGCCGTGTCCAGATTTTCCGCCGTGACGGTGGCGCCTGAGATCGCCGCCCCGGTCGGGTCCAATATGCGGCCGGACAAGCTGGCAGAGACTTGGCCTGCGGCAGGAAGCGAACCCAGAAACCCGCAAGACAAGAATAAGATCCCCAAACGGCGGTACAGGGCTGACATGATCCTCCCTCGACGAGACTGATTGCTCTCAGTTTGCTTGGCAACCACACACGGACCGCGGCGCCAGCAAAAAGTACCGTCGATTTAATCGAACAAAACCGTTAATGTCAACCGAATCTATTCAGGTAGGATGATCATCACTTCGGTGGATTTGATCAGCGCAGCAGCAATCTGACCCTTCTTGAGCCGCAGTTCTCGTACGGCATCGGCGGTAATGATGGCCGTGATGTGTTGGGTTCCGATCGACAGCGTAACCTGGGCAAGGAAGCCGCTGATTTTGATGTCGGTGATCCTTCCAATCAGCTGGTTTCGTCCACTGATGCGCCGAAACATGCGACGCCGCTTCTCTGGAGCGCCCGACGCTGTGACGCGAGGCAACAAGCGGTCGATTTCCGATTCGGGTATGCGATGGTGGCCGCCCAGTGTCTGTACGCTTTTCAGTTTGCCCCGGTAAATCCACTGCTTCAGCGAGGCATAGCTGATTCCCAGGACCTGGGCCGCATCGCGGGGAGTGTAGAGTTTCGGCATGGACGATCGATCTATCCGGTAGAGAATAGCTGCATTACGAAGCGACGTGCAATTAGAATTACTGGGGGAGAGGCGAAATGGATCGACGAATCTTGGGTCCGTCAGGTCACCAGTTTGAGAATCGTGACCGTGCAATGATCTAGTTCGTATCGCTTCCACGCCGGTTACAAGTATTCCCGAATGACGGGCGAGTCAGGCCCACGCAGCGAGTTGGGTCCGAAGGAGAGGAAGAATGATTAGAAAAAGTGCAGCCCTGGCAATTTTCGTGTTCCTGTTTTCCGCTGCCATGGTCCTGGCCCAGGAGAAAGCACAATCTCAGCCAGCACCCAAGGCGGCGGCCTCGGCGAGCGTGACGCAGGAACAGAACCTGAAGGAATACATCAAGCTTTTGCGGGAAGACGTGCGGTCACAGAAGTCCGCGGTCATGAGCGTGGTAATGCAACTCGACCCGGACCAGGCCGCGAAGTTCTGGCCGATCTACCGTGATTACGACGCCGAGCTGACCAAAGTGAATGATCTGCGAGTGGCAAACATTGAAGAGTACTCGAAGAACTACGACCAGATGACCGATGCCAAGGCAGATGAGCTGGTGCACAACGCGATGGCCTATCAGAAGCAGCGCGCCGAGCTATTGGCCAAATACTACGACCGCATGAAGCAGGCGCTGGGCGCGGTTACCGCCGCTCGCTTCCTGCTGGTGGAAAATCAGTTGCTCCTGATCATCGATCTACAAATCGCTTCAGAGTTACCCCTGGCCGGCTCTGCCGCCAAGCCATAGGAGAGCACAGATGCGCAGCCATAAGATTTTGCCGATCGTGGTGTTGTTGGGAATGATGGTGGGATTCAGCGGTGCTTCCTGGTCGCAGAAGAAGATGGTCACGGTGCCGGCGGGCACGCCCATCCTGGTGCGAATGCTGGACACAGTGGATTCCAGCAAGAATCCGCCGGGCTCGCGGTTTACGGCTGTTCTGGAAACCAATCTCGTAGTGAATGGCGTGGTGGTTGTGCCGCAAGGAAATACCGTCTACGGCCAGCTGGCGCAAGCCAAACAGGCGGGGCGGGCAACCGGGTCATCCGAGCTGCAGTTGCAACTGACGACCATTGTCGTCCACGGGACGGGCTACCCGATCCTCACCAGCGATTATCAGGTGAAGGGCAGCAGCAGCGGCAAGAGGAGCGCCAAGCGGCTTGTAGGCGGTGCGGGCCTGGGGGCGGCCATCGGAGGCATCGCCGGCAATGCCGGCAAGGGAGCAGCCATCGGCGCAACGGTCGGGGCCGTAGGGTCGGTAGCTCAGAAGGGCAAAGAGGTCAAAGTACCCAGCGAAACGTTGATTGAGTTTCGTCTGCAACAGCCTGCGCCGCTGCCAGCCCGATAAGGCGTGACCACCTACTGCTCCACGGCAACCGTCGTTTACCGACGATGGAGGTTGGCCGCCAGACTTTTCCCTTTGTGAATGCCATGTTTGATTGAAAGTACACTAGCAAACCTGAGCTTCTACAGGCTTTCGCAAAACGCCCGCAAGCGCTTTGCGATCCACACGCAGCTCTATGTTTTGTTGGGGAAGCAGTTCTTTCTGATCCACTGCCACAATGTTGGTACCAGCACGGTGGCGAATGCGAAGCTCAGGATGGGATTCTTCTGGATGGCTTCAATCAGATCGTAGTTGTAGAGCGATGAGCCGTTAGCATAAGCCACGGCTTTTTCGGCGTCACGCCCGATGTCGAGCTTCAGCCTGTCTGAACCAAGCTTCAAGCGGCCGAAGGTAATGTTGTCCCCAGAACGAGAGGCCCGCACGTCGAGTCGTGGGGCGACGGAGTGCTGCTGAGTGACAACCTGCAGACCGCTTCCCCGCAGCGTATTCTCGCCCAGAGAAACTGCTTCAAACGTCTGATCTGGGCCAGTCCAGATGGGCAGCGCCGGATTGGCGGGATTGAAGTGCAGATCAATCCTGCCGCCCTGGACCAGCATATGAACTGGAAGAGGAGGCAGATCGATGGGTGATCGGTCGCCGATGGTAA
The DNA here is from genome assembly GCA_963798185.1 of uncultured Acidobacteriaceae bacterium. Classification (GTDB taxonomy): domain Bacteria; phylum Acidobacteriota; class Terriglobia; order Terriglobales; family Acidobacteriaceae; genus Bog-257. Next base: position 35,624 of record CAWCSJ010000036.1, on the reverse strand, counting down.
GCAGCTTGTGACAAACCGGCAAGTCCGGGGCTGCGTCTGCGGGGGCGTCAGTGTGGACCTCGATTTCCATCGCTGCGCTGCCGGTGTCGAGGATGACCTGCCGGAAGCGCTGCGCGCCGGCCGTTTCGTCGCTCTGGTAGAGCTTCAACGCATCGAGTGGAGCAGCGCCTTTTGCGCGCCGAATTTCTATCGTGGTGTGGCAAGTATCGTCGGATTTTCCCGGAGTGGCGACGTCGCCGGCCGTGTAACTGATTCTCCCAGGTGCAGGCGCGGGAGAATTGCGGAACAGCAGATGTTGCGACTGCTCGTCCAGAGTTGCATTTTCAAGCCAGATGTCGGCAACCTCGTTCTTGCTTCCAACGTAAGAAAGGACCAGATCGCCTGGGGCAATAGCGGGTTTTTCGATGATGATCTGCTCGTCCAGGATGTGGGCCATACTTTTGGCGTTGAGGTCGTCGGCCGGCAACGAGATGGCACGCGGAATATGCGATCCGAGGTAGACCAGCAAGGCGGCGAGGACGAACACGGACCCCGCCGTGACCCTGCGAAACAGAAGTGACGTCTGCCAGAGCTGCTTCAGATTGACCAATTGTCTTCCATCAATTCAATTACTTGACCACATCGACGATGTCGGGCGACCAGGCGACGACCCAGTCGCCGCCATTTTCCAGGCCGCGCCACGCCCTGATCTGCAGCATGTGCTCGCCAGGCTTGCCTTTGCCTTGCCAGGTTCCCTTGGCCCTTTCGCCTTGCGGGATGGGAGCAAGTTTCTCCTCCTGGTCCTTCTGTACCAGCAGCCGCCCATTGTAGATCGTGGTGAAAATAAACTCCGCGCGCACCCCATCGAAAGCTGAGTGAGCGTGGAAACCGTAATTGGCAAATTCTTTTGCCTGCGGATGGATGATCGCCGGCTGGAAGGTCAACTGATCGATGGCCACCGAACCCACTGCCCGGTCTCCGGCCCCGAGACCATAGGTGCGCAGAGCGGGCGGCGGTGTCTTCGAACCCGGGGGGGGAAGTGCCCGTACCTGATAGACACCGGTCTGCAATTTTTTCCCGAAGTCGGCGGGCAGGTGAATGATTGCATAGGCGCGGCGGTTTGGCGTATTGCTTATGGTCGCCGCGTAGTGATTCTTGTCTGCAGCAATGACGTCGATCCGCACAATTCCCGGTGAGTAGAGCATGAAGTCAAGCACGATGGGCCAGTTCGGGTGCACCAGGCCTTTGATTTCGAATCCACCCATGTCAAATTCTTTTGGAACTTGTGGACCGTCCTTGCCCAACTTCTCCGGGGAAGCGTTGTGGTGCGCGATGAGTTCGCCAATAAACACCCCGGCGGCTGCCGCGCCAGCTGCGGCACCAATGGCCGCGCCATCGTTTGAACCGTGCGGGTTTCGACCGGGGTTGGTTTCTGGTGGATGTCCTTCTCTGGAAGGCGGCAGCTGTGACGAATCAACGGAACGCTGAGGAGCAGGCGAAGTGCTGGACTCAGAAGTCCCGGTGGTGGTTTGCTGCGACTGCGCTGGCCCAACCAGAAGCAAGAACGTAACCAGCGCCAATGACGGGGAGCAATATCCACAACCCAGAAATTTCAAACGCGAGTAAGAAAGCATGACGCTGCCCAACCCGAGGATTGCCGATTCTTGGCATGGAATTCTACACCCGTTGCGGGCGAGTCGTTAATCACTTAAGTGGAACGTGGAACCGCGTTCCGAAAAAACGGCTCCCATGAGGTGGCAAGTGTGTAGGCGTACCTTTTGTGGAACTCTCTCGAGCCATTGGGCGAATCGCATTATGGACTCTTCCTGTGCGAAAATAAGAGCTGGAAACTTGCAGCAGGCCACCGGGTTTATTACGCTTGCGCCGTCACCGGGGAAGTTTTGTACTTCCGGAGGGTCGAAAGGCGTCTAAGTGCTTGAGCTCAGGGCGCACTTGATCCAAACGGATGGCTTCAATCCTAATACCGCCAGAGAGACCGGCCGAGGTTCTTACCAAGGACGAGCAACAGCTCGCTTTGTGGGCTGATAACGGTCCTCCGGGCCTGGATCTCACACCCCATTTACTGCTTCGCTTAGAGGATGACCTGGAACGCTCGCACCTGCGCGAAGCCTTCTGGATTTCTGTCGTCGTGCACTTGCTGGTGATTATTTTGATTGCCATGTCACCGAAAATGTTCGGCTACAAGGGCATCGATCTGGCCACTACCGCCGACCTGATGAAGAACCAGAACATGACCTATCTGGATCTGCCGCCGGACTTGCAGAAAGCGCCCAAGGTGGCTCCCAAGACGAACGTCATATCCGACAAGAACCGCGTCGCCATGAGCCGCAATCCGTCGATCGATAAGAAGACGCTGGAAGAGTTGCGGCGCGCCGGACCTCCGAGACCGTCGGCTGCACCGCCAGCACAATCGGCGCAGGCGGCGCCACCTCCAGGAAGCCAACAGCCAAATCCTACGCAACAGCAGATGGCCCAGATGCAGCCCGCCACACCCTCGGCGAATCCGAAGCTGCCGGTGCCGGACCAGGGCGGCAAGCCGGTTGATTTCGCTCAGATGATAAGTCGCCAGGCGCTCTGACGGCGGATGCGGCCCGCGCGGTTGCTGAACATCGTGGTTCAGGAGGCTCTTACGGCGGCGGCGGTGGTGATTATGGCGCCGGACCGGGCGGCCGGGCGCGGACCTTTGGGAACCTGGAGGTCTTGAGCGACACCCAAGGTGTGGACTTCGGGCCTTATCTGTCGCGCGTTGTCGATGCCGTGCGCAGAAACTGGTACACCTTAATTCCGGAAGCGGCGCGCGCCCCACTGCTCAAACGCGGCAAGGTCGCCATCGAGTTTGCCATCCTCCCGGATGGACGGGTTGCCGGGATGAAGCTGACCGGACAGTCGGGCGATGTGTCGTTGGATCGCGCCGCCTGGGGTGGAATCACCGCATCGAATCCATTCGCGCCGTTGCCGTCGGAATATCACGGTCCCTACCTCGCATTGCGTTTTCGCTTCTATTACAACCCGCAAAAAGGCGATATGGAATAGCTGCCACGCGTAGAATGTGGCTGTGACCTCGCGCCAGCAGATTATTCCCAAGCCTGAATCCGATGCCCGCACGAATGATCCTGAGTGGAGAGCGCGATATCGTTCGCGTGAGCGGGCGAAGCTCTTCGGCTTGCTCGCGCTCATAGTCATTATCCTTGCCCTGGCGTTCCTGCGTTTTGGCCGGACCATCCCCTGGGGTGCGCGTTGAATGGGCACGCCGGAGCCGCCTCAGTCTGAACCGCTGCTCATCGTTATTCTTGGGCCGACAGGCTCAGGTAAGTCTGCGCTGGCGATTGCTCTGGCGCGACGGTTCGCCGGTGAAGTGGTCAACTGCGATTCGGTCGCCATCTATCGCGGCTTCCAGATCGGCACGGCCAAGCCCACCCGTCAACAACGAGCTTTAGTGCCGCATCATCTGCTCGATGTGGTGGAACCCGATCAGCCCTTCACCGCAGGCGAGTATGCGCGGCAGGCGAGGACCGCGATTGCGGAAATCGTCGGCCGCCAGCGGTTGCCCATCGTAGTTGGCGGCACGGGGCTTTACCTGCGAGCGCTGCTGGAAGGGCTGTTCCCGGGACCGCAACGTTCCGAGGAATTACGCGAGCGCCTTCGCGAGCGCGCACACCAGCGCGGCGCAGTGTATCTTCACCGGCTTCTGGCGCGTCTGGATCCCACAGTGGCAGCGAACATCCATCCCAATGACACGCCCAAGATTGTTCGCGCCGTGGAGGTGTGCCTGACCGCGCGCGGGCCTATGAGCCAGTTGTGGCAGGAACGTGGGCGCGATCCGTTGCGCGGATTTCGCATTCTGCGGATCGGGCTCAACCCCGAACGGGACGCACTGTATGCACGGCTGAACCAGCGGGCGCGCCAGATGTTCGAAAATGGCTTGATCGAGGAAGCCGCAACTCTACTCCAGCGATACGGCGAGGCCAGGAGTGTCGCGCCACTGGATTCGCTCGGCTACAAGCAGGCGATTCAGTTCTTGCGCGGAGAGCTTACGCGCGAGCAGGCGCTGGTGGCGACGCAACAAGGGCATCGTAACTACGCCAAGCGGCAGATGACATGGTTTCGCCGCGAGCCGGATGTCACCTGGCTGGAGGGATTTGGAGAGGAGGTCATCGTGGAGAAGGAAGCCGCTGAGTTGGTATCGAGTAGAACCGCGCTCTAGAGCGGTTCCGGGGATTCGTGTTTCGTTCCAGACCGGGTAGTGCGGGCCTTCAGGCCCGCGTTTGACGTGCCAAACCACCCACATCAGCCACTGAGGTCAAAAGATCTCAGTGGCTGATGCCATTTCTCTTGCTGTCTCTGAACGCGGCGCTGAAGAGGCTGTTACGAAACTCGCGCGGGAATCCAGCAAGACTCTAGGCGAAAACGGGAAGCAATGAGAAGATGCGCTTGCGAGTTGCGAGGGCATTTTGTATGGCTTACATTCGGGGAGAAGCGCGGGAACAGGTCACGATGTTTCCCGTGACCTTGGAAGAGTTGATTCCGGCCGACCACCTGTGTCGAGTGATCGAGGCCTTCGTCGATCGACTGGCGATGGAGCAGTTGGGATTCGTGCGTGCGGAGCCAGCAGAGACGGGGCGGCCGGGCTACGATCCGCGCGATCTGCTGAAGTTGTACCTGTATGGGTACATGAACCAGGTGCGTTCGTCGCGGCGGCTGGAAGCCGAATGCCAGCGCAATGTGGAAGTGATGTGGCTGTTGGGACGGCTGCACCCGGACTATAAGAGCATCGCCGAGTTCCGGCGGATGCATAGTGAAGCGGTGAGCGAAGCGGGCTGCCAATTGGTGGCTTTCGCGCGCCACATGGGACTGGTGCGGGGTGAGACCGTGGCCATCGATGGTTCAAAGTTTCGCGCCGTGAGCAGTGCCCACCGGGTGCGCGAGCGCGATGGGGTGAAGCGCTATCTGGAGCAATTGGATCGGGCCGACGAGCAGGAAGAATGGGTGATTGACCCCAGCGCGGTGGCTGCGGCGCTGGAGAAACTGAAGCAGGATCCCGAGCCGGAAGCCCGCTTCATGCGTACCACCGACGGAGAACGGCCAGCCTACAACGTGCAGTTAGCGGTGGATGCGGAACACGGGCTGATCGTGGCCCAGAAGGTCACGACGGAAAGCAACGATGAGCGCAGCCTGCTGCCTATGGCCGAAGCCGCCAAACACGCCGTGGGCGATCCGGCGTCGCTGAACGTGCTGGCCGATGCCGGTTATTCCAACGGTGAGCAGGCCCAAGCCTGCGAAGCACAAGGCATCGTGCCCCATGTGCCGGCTCAGCGCAGCGTGAACAATCGGGGAGATGGCAGCCTATTCGACCGCAGCCAGTTTACGTATGACGAAAACAGCGACACCCTTCGCTGTCCGGCTCAGCAAATCCTGCGCCGCAAACAAGTACAACCCCACAAAAAGCGGGTGGTCTATATGGCTTCGCCGCAAATCTGTGGGAGCTGTCCGCTGAAGTCGCAATGCACCAACGCGCCACAACGTTCCGTGCAGCGTCACCTTTACGAAGAGGCCCTGCAGCGCATGCAGCAGCGCGCGAAGGCAGAGATAATGCGATGGCGCCGTTGTCTAGCGGAACATCCCTTCGCTGCGCTCAAGTACCACATCTTCGGCCATCCACGATTCCTGCTTCGCGGACGGATGGGAGCGCAGACCGAAATGAGCCTGGCCACCTTGGCCTACAACCTGAAACGCATGCTGAAGGTGCTGGGTGGAGTTGCCTTCCGGACAGCGCTGGCCTCCTAACTAAACTGGCGTATCTGCAAGCCGCAACCCCGCCGCCTTAAAGCAATCTCGGAAAGCTTCCCCGGAGGTTAAAGATGCCTTCGTTCCCTCCGTGCTAGCGTTGTTTCGTAACAGCCTCTGAAGCGCCGCACTACCCGAGCCGGTTCGTCGCGGCGAAAGACTTCTGATATGGTCGGTTCGTCATGATTCGGGTCTATTCTGCGGTGCTCTTAATCTCAGTCTGCGTGTCCGTCATGAGCTACGCCAAAGAACCTCTGCCAGCTCCCGGTCCGGTCCATCTCGATAAGAAAGGCGAGAAGTGGGCGCGTGAGTCGCTGAAAAAAATGTCGCTGGAGCAGAAGATCGGCCAGATGTTCATGGTGCGCGCGCTGGCGCAATTCATGAACGTGAACAGCCCCGATTACCTGTCGCTGCGCGACACCATGCGCAAGTACCACCTCGGCGGATTCGGACTCACCGTAAGCTTCGAGGACGGCCTGCTCTACAAAAACGAACCGCTCGAAGCGGCCACCTTGATCAATCAGTTGCAGAAGGATTCGGAGTTTCCACTCATCTTCGCCGCCGACTTCGAGCACGGACTGGGCATGCGCCTTAACGGCGTCACCGATTTTCCGCAGGCTATGGCGTTCGGCGCCACCGGCAATGTTGAGTTGGCGCGCCAGTCTGGCCGCATTACGGCGCAAGAGGCGCGTGCCATCGGCGTGCAATGGAATTGGTTTCCCGATGTGGACGTCAATTCCAATCCTGCGAATCCCATCATCAACACCCGCTCCTTCGGCGAAGATCCGAAGCTGGTGGGCGAGATGGCAGCCGCCTACATCGCCGGCGCACACGAGTTCGGGATGATGACCACGGCCAAACATTTTCCCGGTCACGGCGACACGGAAAGTGATTCGCATGTATTCGTGCCGGTCGTCAAAGGAGATCGGGCGCGCCTGGAGACAATGGAGCTGCCGCCTTTTCGCGCTGCCATTCAGGCGGGAGTCGATGCAGTGATGATTGCCCACTTGCTGGTCCCCGCGCTCGATTCCAATGGCGGACACGTGGCCACCATGTCGCCCGTTATCGTCACCGAATTGTTGCAGCAGAAGATGGGTTTCCACGGATTGGTCATCACCGACGCCCTCGACATGGGTGGGTTGCGGAAGTCATTTCCTCAGGCAGGCGCAGATGCAGCCGTCCGCGCCGCAGTGGAAGCGGTGAAGGCTGGTAATGACATACTGCTGTTGCCTTTCGATCTGGACGGCGCGTACAACGGATTACTGCGAGCGGTCAGAAGCGGGGAGATTTCTGAAGCGCGCATCGATCAATCGGTGTTGAAGATACTGCGCGCCAAGGCTTCGGTCGGATTGAACAAGTCCAAGCTGGTCGATATCGGCGGCATAAACGAGATTGTCGCGAAACCAGCCAGCCTGGCGACCGCGCAAGAGATTGCCGACAAAGCGGTGACCGTGGTCCGCGATAATCATCGAGTGCTGCCTCTAAAGGCGGCCGTAAAGGGAACCAAGCCTCCGCCGAATCCGTATCAGCCAGTAGGGGAGACTCGCAATAATACCGTCTTGTTGATTTTTACCGACGACAGCCGCTCCGACGCGGGAAGAACGCTGGATCATGAGTTCAGGACGAGAATTCCTGACGCCCGGGTGTATTACATCGATCCACGTGTTGCGGCGGGGATGACGCAGCCAGTGCTCGCTGCCGTGAAGGAATCGCAGGCGGTGATTGCCGCGGTATTCGAGTTTCCCGTGCCGGGGAGGATAGTGCGTGCTGACAACGGCGCGGCTGCCAACGCAATCGTAGTACAGGAATCGTCCGCGATGCTGTTGCAACAGGTTTTGCGAAACGGCGCAGAGAAGACGATTGTCGCGGCAGTGGGCAGTCCGTACATAGCCGCACAATTGCCCGAGGTGCAAACTTACATTTGTACATTCTCCAGCGGGCACTCCTCGGAGTTAAGTGCGGTGAAGGCAATGTTTGGCGAGATCCCGATGCCCGGCCACTCGCCGGTGACGATTCCCAACATCGCCGGGCGCGGTGCGGGACTCGCGGGCTCGGCACCAGGTTCCAGCGGAGGACCACAATGAGCAATATCGCTAAGGAAATTTCATTTGCCGTGCTAACTGCGAGTGTCGCAGTGCTGCTGGCCGCCTGTTCCATTAACGTGGACGATAAGGACAAGAAGAACGAAAAGGTCGATATTAAAACTCCCTTCGCCAACCTGAAGGTGAATACCAGCGACAAGCCGGCGGACAACGGCATTCCGGTTTATCCGGGCGCGCATCTGCGACCATCGGACAACGGCGACAGTCATTCCGCCAATATCGACATGGGAGCGGCGGGATTCGGCCTGAAGGTGATTGCCGCCGAGTACGAAACCGACGACCCGCCGGAGAAGGTCAAATCGTTCTATCAGTCCAAACTAAAGACCTTCGGTGACGTGCTGGTGTGCAAGGGCCACAACGGTGGCTCGGATGTTCACATGGACTCACATGGCGATGCCGACAAGAAGCTGACCTGCAAGGACGCCACCGGTGATGGATGGGAGATTAAGGCCGGCACCAGCGACGACCAGCATCTGGTCTCGATCGAACCGCAGGGCTCAGGAACGCGTTTTGGCACGGTACTGCTCCGCACCCATGGCAAAGAGGGAACGCTGTAGCCAGCTGCGGAATCTGGTGGGGTAGCTGTAAGCAGAAAGAGATCCGCCGCCCTGAAGGCTTGCGGATCTCTTTGGCCAGTGAGAAGTTGGTTTACTTCTGACTAGAAGCGGCGGCGGCGCAGCTGTGAAAAGGCGCCAACGAAGCCGGTCGCCAGCAGCAGAATCGTGCCCGGCTCCGGAGTGGTTCCCCCTCCTCCACCGGTCAGATTGAACGCGTGCTCCTGACCGTTGTCGAACCAGCTGCTATAGCAGGCTCCGGTGGTCAGGTCGCATTCCCGTCCGGTCGGCGTTCCGTTCAAGTCCGTGGTTTCCCAGTAGAACTCGGCACGTGTCGTGTCGGTGACCGGGCCGTTGTGGAGCGCGAGGTGATAGGTCCCTGGTCCGAGGCTCAGAGGATTGATGTTCCACGAGTCTTCGAATTCGCAGCCAAAGGAGAGACAATTCCCCGTGGCAACGCGGGTAACATCCAAGTTACCAGTTCCAAGGACGTCGTTGAAATTCGGGTTTCCACCCGTATCGCCGACGATCCACCATGTGATCGATCCATTGTAGCCGCCGGAGTCGACATCCCAGAAATGAATGTCGCTAACGGTCTGGGAAGACGTCAGGGTAAAGTCCTCGGTCTGGACCCATTCCGTCATCTCGTTGCCGCTCTGCTGGTTGGGACCGCCGTTGTTGTAGATTATGGTGTCGGCGCGCGCGACCGTGGCCAACATCAGTAAGGTCAGCGCAGCGAGGACAAGTCTGACTTTGAGCATAAGAGTTCCTCCTTAACAGATGGAACCAGTTGGGAATGCACGTAGGATGCCGAACCGGGGTGTGCGGTAAACAACTGAACGCAAGCTACTTAAGTGGTTTTATGTTCTGGCTTATCCAAAACCCGCTGCATAAACTTGCATTTAAAAGGGAAGTCTCTTGGACTATTGTCGGGCACATAAGCGCCAGAGAGTCAGGCAGATGGCCGCAAAGTGCTGGCCTTACGGGCTTGCTTCGACCTTCGCAGTCGCCAAATCCACCAACTCGCCAAGCAAGCCGTGGCAATCGCGGCGATGACGAATCGCCAGTGGCTGTGTACCATGCCGCCCATGAAACCCACAATCTGCGGGCCATAGTGAATCACGAGAAACGAGAGCACCACGAAGCGAAAAAACCGTCCGGAGAAAACCGCGATCAGGAAGTGGCTGAACCTCATCTCGGCCACGCCGGCCGAGAGGACGAAGAGCTTGAACGGCATCGGCGGAGGCAGCATCGAGGGCAACATGATCGCGAGGAACTCGTGGCGATCGAAGGCGGCCTTGATTTTGTTGAAGCGCTTCTCGCCCATGCGCTTCATCAGCAGCACCTCGCCGCTCTTGTACCCGATTACGTAGATGACAATGCTGCCCAGGGTTGAGCCCGTGGCGGCCATCGCCGCGTACAACAGCAGGCGCTGCGGGTTGGCCCACACGTAACCGGCGACGATGGCGTCGAGCGGCATCCCGAGGAAGGCGGCGTCCACGGCGGCGAAGCCCAGCACGCCCCAGACGCCGAGCGGCTTCAGCAGGGCCAGGATCAGCAGCGTCCATTTGTGGAGAAGGTGCTTCAAGGCAGTTGTCAGTAGTCAGTTGTCGGTTGTCAGTAAGGTGAAGCTACGATTCTAGCCTGTTTGGGGATTAAGATAGGGCGATGCGGGCGATTAACCAAATAATCGTTAAGGACCCGGACATTCTCGGGGGGCACTCCCGTGTTTCGCGGGACGCGGGTTCCATTTCAAGCCTTGCTCGACTATCTGGAAGCAGGCCAGACCCTGGCAGAGTTCCTCGATGACTTTCCTACGGTTGCGCGCGAGGCCGCGATCTCTGTTTTGGAACTCGTCAAGACGTCGGATGGAGTTTGCAAACTACGTGGGCGATAACGGAGATTCCTTACTTCCTTCCTCGGGCATCATAAGTCTGCTGAGTGACTTTAGCATAGGCTGCGTTCTTGAAGGCGGCAGAGTGTCACTTGCACACTTGATCGAATTTGCGCATTTTATCGACCTGTATGTATTGGAGGACGTGATCTATCTCAATTCGTCCTCAAGGCAGGTTAGCCTCGAGGCGCTGGCCCCTTATGAAGATTGCCCGTTTAAGGAGCTTCCCGACAATCGACTGAGTCTCACAATTTCGTACATTTCTGACAACACTAGGGAGATATACGATTGCGCCAAGGTCAACTGCTCTTTTTCGATGGACGGTTACGATTACTGGCTGCGACTGTCAGACGAGGAAAAGGCAAAGATACCAAGGTGCTATCCTCCAGAGGGGATTCGCTACTTTTCGAGAGATTATCTGCTATTCGCTAGTCGAGAACTCACGGAGCACATAGACTTTGCTCTAGAGGAGCTCGCTAAGACTCGGCTAACTCTTATGCCTTCGCCTAGAAATCTCTTGCCATTCCTAGAGGGTTTCCAGCAGGTGGAGACGCCGGCTCAGCTAGTGTACGGGAGATTAACCGCATCACAGCGGCAGCTGGTCGACGATGTTCAGTCTCTCATTAGGCCTCGCACCGTTTATCTGCCGCCTCTGCTCAGCATCTTGCTAAAACGATGCGAAAGCGCCGCGGACATCATACCGCGTCTCCGGGAACTGCGATTTGAGTATGCCGATTTTAGAAGAGACGTAGCCGAGTGGTTCAGGACGCTCGATGAAGCTTCGACAATAAGAGAGAAGATTCAGATACGCGAGGGCCTCGAGCGATCCATTCATGCTGTGGTCGAGAAACTTCACAGCGACCGCCTTGGCTTTTACAAGGAGTTGGCAGGAACTGCGATTGAAGCGGCAGGTGAGGGAGAACTAAAGAAGGCTCTTATGAAGCCCGCCTTCGCCCTATTGAAGAAGGGAGTGATTGCGGTGGCTCCTGACTATCTCGCCGCCAAACGATTTACAGGATTGGTGGGCCTAATGAACGAGGCTCTAGAAGTCAACGGATATGGACCTCTTCTCCGAAGGGTCTTCGGCGATCGCCTCGATGTGTCACAACGGGAGATAACTGACGCTAAGAAATACCGGAAGGAAATCATCTCGCGGTATGGCTTCGACTGCCCCGTGCCGTCATAGGCCAGATGAGCCTAGCTTTTCAAGCCCGGACTCGTAACAGTTTTCTTAGCCCTGGTGCCTAGCAAGAACCGGCATGGTTTCTTCACTCTGCTGATTCTCCCGCCACGTCGCCAAAGAACTCTTCCACCACCTTTATGTCCGTCGTCCTCCCGTACTTCGGCAGGCTGTCGAGAAACACGCGGCCATATCGCTTTCGCAGAATGCGATTGTCGAGCAAGCAGAGCAAGCCGCGGTCGTGCAGCGAACGAATCAGGCGGCCGAAACCCTGCTTCAGCGAAAGCGCGGCGCTCGGCACCTGATACTGGAAGAAGGCATTGCCGCCGTCTTCGTCAATGGCCCGGATGCGCGCGGCCACCACGGGATCGTTGGGTACGGCGAACGGCAGTTTGTCTATGATGACGCAACTGAGTTGCTCGCCTTGCACGTCAACTCCCTGCCAGAACGACGAGGTGGCAAACAGGACGGCATTCGGCGTGAGCCGGAACTCCTCCAGCAGAGCGTTCTTCGGCGCACTGCCCTGCAGCAGTATGGGAAATGCCAGCTCGCCCAGCAAGCGCTCGTGGAGCTGGTGCATCAGCGCGTAGCTGGTGAACAAACAGAACGCGCGCCCGCGCGTGATCTCCAATAGCTGCTTGACGCGTTGCGACGCGCGCTCCACAAAATGCGTTTCGCGCGGGTCCGGCAGATCGGGCGGCACATACAGCAGGGCCTGGCTCTCATAGTCGAAGTGCGACGGCACTACCAGTTCGCGAGCATGTTCGATACCGATGCGGTTGCGGATGTACTCGAAGTCCCCGGCGACGGCCAATGTCGCCGAGGTGAGCACCGCCGACTCCAGATGCTCGAACAGCGTGGTACGCAGAATGTCGGACACCGTGATTGGGGTGGCTTGCAGAAATACATTGTGCTGAGGGCCGCGCCCGGTGCGGCGTTCGATCCAGAAGACGATGTTGCACTGGTTCGATTCCAGGATGAAGCCCAGGTGCACGCGCAACTCTTCCACCCGGCGAGACAGCGCGTGTACTTCGTCGGGCTTGTTGGGAATGGCTTGCAACTCCGTGTACAGGTGCAGCAGTGCATTCTGCAGGCCGAGAAACTCGTCGCCATTTTCTTCCAGGAACTCGGGACGGTTCTCGAAGGCGAAACGGCCCTCGCCGGGCGGCAGCAGTGAGAAGAAGAATTGCGAGCGGTCGCGCACCTGAGCGCAGGCCGGCATGATTTCGGTGATGGGCACATCGACTCGCCGCAGGGTCTGCTCCACGTCGCGCAGCAGTTCGTCCACCCGAAGATTCGACACCGTGACCCCGAAGTAATTGGTGGCGACATCTTCCAACTCGTGGGCTTCGTCGAAGACTACGATCGCGGCGTCGGGCAGCACACCGGCGTCGGGCGCATGGTCTTTGGCCGCTTTGATCGCCAGGTCGGCGCAGAACAGGTGATGATTGACGATGATGATGTCGCTCTCAGCGGCGCGGCGGCGCATCTCGGTGATGAAGCAGCGGTCGAATTGCTGGCACTGCGAGCCGATGCAGCGGTCGGTGCGCGCGTCCAGCTTGGGCCACAGATGGCTGTTCTCCGGCAGCTCGGCCAGTTCGGCGCGGTCGCCGGTTTCGGTGGTCTTCTCCCAGTCGCTGATGATGCGGAAGTGGCTGATCTCTTCCAGTCCGTTCAGCAGCGGCTGGTCGGTGAGGTCGTAAAGTTTCTTGCGGCATAGATAATTTCCGCGGCCCTTCATGTAGCAAACGCGCAGCTCGCCGAGGTGCTCGCGCAGGAACGGAACGTCTTTGAAGAAGAGCTGCTCCTGGAGAGTCTTGGTGCCGGTGGAAATGATGACGCGCTTGCCGGAACGGATTACCGGCAGCAGGTAGGCCAGTGTTTTGCCGGTGCCGGTGCCGGCTTCGACGATCAGGTGGCGGCGCTCGGTCAACGCCAGCTCGACGGCCTCGGCCATTTGCAGCTGCCCGCGCCGAAACTCATACGCTGGATGGGTGCGCGCCAGCACGCCGCCCGGTCCGAAGAACTGAAACAGGGATGGCAGGCGCGCGGCGAGTGCGGCGGATTGTGGTTTGGAAGACACGGCGCGAGGGGTCTTGTCCCTATAATAGCTGCTAACGGCCGTCGTTGTTTGAGCCGTCGCCGGAAAGAGTCTGCGTGAATCGTCGAATGCAATTTGAGTCCAGCCGGACTGTCGAACAGGGCGAACCGCCCACCGTCGGTACGCTGGCGATTGTCGGCCGTCCGAATGTCGGGAAGTCCACGCTGTTTAATCGCCTGGTCGGTTCGCGCCGCGCCATCGTTGGCGACGAGCCGGGCATCACCCGCGACCGCATTTACGGCGACGTGGAATGGATCGGCAAGAAGTTTCGCGTGGTCGATACCGGCGGCATCGTTCCTGACGATCAGCAACGGATTCCGGCGGAGATCTTCCGCCAGGCGCGGGTCGCGCTGGAAGAGGCCGACGTGATCGTGCTGGTGGTGGATGGGCGCACGGAGTTGGCGTCTCCCGACATTGACCTGGCGCGACTGCTGCTGCGCACCGGCAAGCCGCTGCTGTTGGCGGTAAACAAAGCCGATACGCCGAAGCTGGAGCCTTATGCTCAGGAATTCCGCAGCCTCGGGATCCGGGAACTGTTTCCCATCTCGGCGGAGAACGGCAATGGCATTGCCGAGTTGCTGGAGCACGTGCTGAGCGTGATGCCGGAGCGGGCGACAGAGGCGCCAACCGAAAAACAGCAGGTCCCTCGACTCCGTTCGCGCGCCGATAGCGACGTCACTTCGCTCGGGATGACAGATAAAAGCGGGATGACAGACGGGCCCGGGACGACAGATGAGCTCGGGACCACGGAAGAACCTGACTCAGAAATTCAACGCGAGACCCGAGTTGCCATCATTGGCCGGCCCAACGTCGGCAAGTCAACGCTGTTGAATGCGCTCACCGGAACGTCGCGCGCGATTGTTTCTCCAATTGCCGGCACCACGCGCGATGCGGTGGATGAACTGGTCGAGCGCGATGGACAGGAGTATCGCTTCATCGACACCGCGGGCATTCGCCGCAAGGGCAAAACCGAGCTGATGGCCGAGAAGCTGTCAGTGGTGATGGCGCGCAAGCATCTGGAAGGCGCTGACGTGGCGCTGATGTTGATCGATGCGGTGGAAGGCGTCACCGCCAGCGATGCGACCATCGCCGGCTACGCGCACGAGAGCGGACGCTCGGTGATCATCGTCATCAACAAATGGGACCTTGTCACCGACAAGCGGACCGACGGCAAGCCTGCTGCCGATCGCAGCGTTTACGAGGAGCAGGTCCGGCGGCACTTGAAGTTTCTGTCGTACGCTCCGGTGCTGTTCGTTTCGGCGACGACCGGGCGAAATCTCGACAAGGTTTTCTCTACGCTGGAGCTGGTAGCGCGCGAGCGGCGCAAGCGCATCGGCACGGGAGAGATGAACCGCTTCCTCAGCAAAGTCGATTTCGATCGGGCTTCGGTCCCGGTGGCGAAGCGCGTCAAAATTTTATACATGACGCAGGCAGGCGTGTCGCCGCCGACGTTCATTTTGTTCACCGATCGCGCCGTGAAGCTGCACTTCTCGTATCAGCGCTTTCTGGAGAACCAGATTCGCGCGGCCTTTGGATTTGTAGGCACGCCTATCTGGATCAAGAACCGGGCGCGGAGCGGCAATCATCGGTAGGCCTCACCGCGATGACGCACAGAATGGATCCGCAGGATGTTGTCTGCTTCTTCGGTGAATCTAACGCGGTAGTCGCCGATGCGGAGCCGCAAATCATCGGTGTTACCTTGCAGCTTCTTAATGTCGCCCTGGCCGGTCTCGGCAAAGCGATGCAGCGCGGTAAAGATGCGCATTGCCGTGCCTCGGTTCAGACGGCGAATGTCAGCGCGCGCGGCCTCGGACCAGAGGATTCTTTTCACAACTAATCTTTACGTTTAAAATCGTCAGGTGTGAGTCCGAAATCTGCTAGCACCTGTTCGTGCGAGACCCCGTGAGGATGTCGTTCAAACCACCCTTTCGAGCCGGCGACCGCTTTCCGCTCGGCCTCGGACTCAGGTTCATCGTCCATGGGAGCGTTAGCAATCGCGCGCGATACCGGGTCGAGCATGGCCTCAAGCACGCCGACGACCGCGGACACCTGGGTGGGCCCCAGCCGCTCGATCAGCTCGTGGGCGTGGTGCTTTGCGCTGCCAGAGTTATGCGCCTTATCGGTTTCCATCAGCCTCCGCACCTTGGCTTCTTTCTCAGCCGAGCGCTATGGGTCTTTCTCCAAGATGGTTCCCCGGGTTAGCTACCGTAGGGGACGCCCTTTTGGAAATACTATACCGCAAGCCGCCCGATCCAGCCCACCGGCTGGGCCCGCAGCGGTTGCGTGGGCGGCCCATCTGCTGTAAGTTTTCGCTAGTGGAACATCCCTGCTATCGCTGCCAGGCTTCGATTGAAGAGGGCATTACTTTTTGTCCGCACTGCGGCGCTCCGCAGATTCGAGTCGTGCCTCCCGACGAAAATTTGCCCGTGACACCGCCGCTCCCCCCGCCTGCTCCCAGGGAAGTTCCTCCCGCCGGCTATTCCGTGGGTCCCGGTCCAGGGTGGACGCAGGGCGGCACGCCTTACGCGCCCCAGGGGAGCGCTGTGCAATGGGACCTGGCATGGAAGCCCGCGCTGCTGGCCGGGGTCGGCGCGGCGATCCTCACCGCAATTCCGTTCGTCTCCATCGGCTGTTGCCTGTGGATGCTGGGCGCGGGCATGCTGGCGGTTGCGATGTATCGCAAACAGGTGCCGGGAGTGGTGATTACTGCGGCCATGGGAATGAAGATTGGGGCGCTGGCCGGCATGTTCGGCTTCATGGTCAACGCGGTGCTGACGGTGATGTCGTTCGCGCTGTTTCGTTCGAACAACGATTTCCGCCGTGCCATGCAGGAGCAAATGCAAAGGCAGATGGCGAACAATCCTGATCCCAAGGCGCAAGCCATCGTGCAGCATTTCATGGACTGGATGTCGAGCCCGCAAGGCGCCGCAACCTTTGTGGTGCTGATTTTGCTTGTCCTGGGAGTGGTGTTCATCGCCATTACCGCGGCAGGGGGCGCGCTGGGAGCGTCGATGTCGGGCAGCCGGCGGGAATTGCGATGAGCACCGACTGAACTACGCCGCGTTGATTTTTCCCTCGTTGCGCAGGACCGAACCAGCTCGGTGGGAGCCCCCGCATTCATGCGGAGGAGGAGCGCTTTAGCGTTGGGATCGAGAAGCCCGGGGCTAAAGCCCGTTTCAAAATCGACTACTTTTCCGCTGGACTGAAGTCCAGCTCCCCCTGCTGAAGCAGGGGGCTTGCACCAATCCCTCACGTCAAAGTTTTTCCGCAGCCTGAGAAAGACTTGTCCACATATCGCGTAAACGCGGGGAATGAAATCGCAAGAAAGTTGCTCCCGAGCTTGGGCTTTTCGTATGATGCGAATGGCATGACCAAGGCCTCCACTCAGACCTCTAATCTCCGCGAGAAATCGCAAATCCTGTCTGCTTCCGAAATTGAGCGCACGCTGGTTCGGCTGGCGCACGAGATTGTGGAGAAGAACAACGGCGTCGCCAACCTGGGACTGGTCGGCATCATGCGCCGCGGGGTGCCATTGGCGCAGCGGCTGGCGAAGGTGCTGGGACGCATCGAAAAAACCGCAGTCCCGGTCGGTACGCTGGACATCACGCTCTATCGCGACGATCTCTCGACCGTGGGGCATCGCCCGGAAGTGAAAAAAAGCACCATGGAGTTCGACATCCAGGACAAGAACATCATCCTGGTTGATGACGTGCTCTACACCGGGCGCACCGCCCGAGCAGCGCTGGATGCGCTATTCGCCCATGGACGGCCGCGCCGCATTCAGCTTTGCGTGCTCATCGACCGCGGCCATCGCGAGTTGCCCATCGAAGCGGGCTTCGTGGGCCGCACCATCCAGACCAGCAGCGATGAATTCATCGAATTGAAATTGCAAGAGACGGACGGCTCCGACAAAGTGCTGTTGATGGAACGGGCGGGCGAAGCCCAATGACGCCGCAACTGCGTTCGCTGCTGGGCATCGAGCAACTTACCACCGCACAGATTGAGTCTATTTTGGCGCTGGCGCGGCGCATGGATCCCAGTCGTCCGTCACAGGTGTTGCGCGGCAAACGCGTCGCCCTGCTCTTCTATGAATCGTCCACGCGCACGCGGACCTCGTTCGAGTTTGCCGCCAAATCCCTGGGAGCCACGACCACGCTGGTGACCCCGACCTCTTCCAGCATCGAGAAGGGCGAGTCGCTGATTGATACCGGTTGGACGGTAGCCAACCTGGGGGCCGACGCCATCGTGATGCGCCATGCCAACAGCGGCGCGGCTTACCTGCTGGCGCGCTATGTGCAAGTGCCCATCGTGAACGCCGGCGACGGGATGCACCAGCATCCTTCGCAAGCGCTGCTCGACGCCTTGACCATTACCAACCACAAGAAGCGGCTGGAAGGCTTGCGCGTGGTGATTGTGGGCGATGTGTATCACAGCCGCGTGGCGCGCTCCAATGCGATGCTGCTGTCGCGCTTCGGCGTGGAAATCGTTTTCTGCGGGCCGCCGGATTTTGTGCCCGAGATCTCGGCCACGCTCGCGCCGGGAGTTACCGCCTGCCACGACCTGGATCTCGCGCTGCAAGGGGCCGACGTGGTCATGGCGCTGCGTGTCCAAAAGGAGCGGCTGGCGGGAAAACATCTCAGCGTGGAAGACTACATCGCCAACTACCAGATCACGCCGCAGCGCTTAGAGTTGGCCAAGCCGGATGCGATCCTGATGCATCCGGGGCCGGTAATTCGCGGCATGGAGCTGACTAGCGAGGTGGCCGACGGCCCGCAGTCGTGCATTCACGAGCAGGTCCGCAATGGAGTGAAAACGCGCATGGCGATCCTGGCCATGCTGCTCGGGGCGCGCGCTAAATGACCCACATGGACGCATTGCTCATCGAACGCGGTCGAGTGGTCGATCCGGCCAGCGGCCTCGACCAGGAAATGGATGTTCTTTTGCGCGACGGGCGTGTGGCTGCGGTGGCGTCGCCGGGAACCCTTCGCGGTGAGGCCGAGCGGAGCTTCAACGCCAAAGGGTGCATCGTGGCGCCGGGCTTCATCGATCTGCATGTGCATTTACGCGAGCCGGGACAGGCCCACAAAGAAACCATCGCCACCGGAACGGCTGCGGCGGCCGCCGGCGGGTTCACCTCGGTCTGCGCCATGCCCAACACGGTGCCGGTAAATGATTCAGTCGAGATCACGCGCTGGATGCTGGCTCCAGAGCGTGCCGCCCTGGTAACCGTCTTTCCCGTTGCGGCGGCGACCGTCGGCAGCATGGGTGAGAAGCTTACGGATTTTCGCGCCCTGAAGAAAGCTGGCGCCGTCGCCGTGACCGACGATGGCAAGCCGATTCTCAGTGATCGCCTGATGCGCAACGCCCTGCGCGATGCAGCCAGGCACAGCATGCCCGTGGTGCAACATGCCGAGGACACTCGCATGACCGCAGGCTGCTCCATGAACCTGGGAGCGACGTCGTTTCGCCTGGGCTTGCATGGCATGCCCAACGCAGCCGAAGCGAACATCGTAGAGCGCGACATCGCGCTGGCCCGCGAGACCAAAGGGCATGTGCACGTGGCGCATCTGTCGACCCGCGAAGCCCTGGACGCGGTGCGCCGCGGTAAGAAGGCGGGCGTGCGCGTGACCGCCGAAGTTACACCTCACCACTTCACACTGGTGGATGAGAATGTTGGCGACTTCAACCCGCACTACAAGATGAATCCGCCGCTGCGCTCGCTGGCCGACCGTGCCGCTCTGATCGAAGCGATTACCGACGGCACCATCGACGCCATCGCAACCGACCATGCCCCGCACGCCTTCCACGAAAAGCAGGTGGAATTTGAGCGCGCCGCTTTCGGCATTACCGGCCTGGAGACAGCGCTGGCGATTGCGGTCACCGTGTTACATAAGCACTTCAAGCTGCCACTGTCGCGCCTCGTCGAGTTGCTTTCGGCAAATCCCGCCAGGATTTTCGGTCTCGCAGGACGCGGCAGCCTTGCCCCTGGCTCGCATGCCGATGTCACCATCTTCGATCCCAGGAAGAAATGGACCTTCGATGCCTCGCAATCGAAGTCAAAGTCCAGGAACACGCCCTACGATGGGTGGAGCTTCACCGGCAAGGTCGTGGCGACGATTGTGGATGGCAAGCTAGTCTACGAGGCGTGAGCGGGCAGGTCGTGCGGATAGCTCAGGAGGCTCTTGGACCGAGTAGGCTAACCACCTTCTGAGTTGGGAAGGTTCGGATTCTCTGCACTTTCTTTAACAAGTTAATCTGAAATCCCACAGTTACAGGTCCCAGCAATAAGGCTAGGGAGCCTCTGGGCTCCCTAGCCCCTCAGTTGGAGAAAGGAGATAACCGCCGGAAACAGTTACCCCAACGATCAATAGACCACGCTTCATCTACGTGGGCAAATAGTATTTCGCCCGGTCACGGCAAATCGAATATGCGTCCAGCGAAGTGATAGTTACCCGCCAACCATCGTTAATATCTGAGTAAAATTAGAGTTCTGGGAGTGGACGCGCCGGTTACAGCGTTGTACTACGGGCCGTGGTAGTAGATGATTCTGCGCGTTATATTTCTGTGCGCCCAGCCTTGGGATGGCTCGACTTATTTGCCGCAGGGAGTCAGGAAGTGGCATATCACGACGACACGGCGAAAGGCAGATTTGGGGAAGCCCCGTGCCCGGTATGCGGCGACCTCTATGCCAGGTCAGGACTGCCAAACCATATACGAAGACATGTGAAATTGGTGGCAGCAAACTCAACGGTGAACGCTATAAATAGAAAGTCGCCGGCCTGGTGGGATGGGTGGCAGGAAGGCTACAAGGTTGGAATGCATGATGGCCGCATACAAAGTAGGAAGAAGAAATCGTCGTCCGCCAGAAAGTCCCGTCATTAGAGTCCCCTGCCATTCGTTGGTACTCAAGAAGGCAATGAATCTCAACCGCCCAGCATCTGCGTCGCATTTGTCCTCGTAATAGATCAATTGGTAAAAGACCAGTGATAGCTGCAAATCAACTGAATATCTATGCTCATACGTTCTCTACTATCGAGGTAGTAATGCTACGGTTGCTGGGCGAATTAGAGGTCATGTCTATGGTTTATAGCTAACGTACTACCGCGATAGTAGAGTGAATTCCTAAATAAACTGGAAGAAATAAGTTGTTCTATATCTGCCCGAATAATAAGATGTCGTCACTCAAGTAAGGAACCTGGCACTGTGATCGATAAGTCTAGGTGCTCGCAGGAAGTGCGTGGATTGGTTTGCGAGTGGGGGATGCATCGCAAGCTAGGGTAAGTTCGATCCTTTCCCAATCAATTAGCTAACGATAGCCGCTGTCCTGCAACGGCATCGCGCTCTTTCGCAGGCGATACAGCGAACCTAAAGGAATAAGGAAGATTGAATGAAAAGAATTGCTTTGTTGTCGCTCAGCGTGCTAGCTCTGTTTGCTTTGACTCTGCCCGTGGCCGCCCAACAGCGGGATTCCAGCCACATCTTTGCGTACCCTCCTTTCCGCCTCACCAGCCCGCAACCTGAGAGCACTTCTCCGCACGGCCTCTTTCCGGCACAAATAAAGGCCGCCTACGGATTGAATGCCACGCCCAATCAGGGACAGGGCCAGATTATCGGCATTGTGGATGCTTTCGATGATCCCAACGCCGAAGCTGACTTGCAGGTTTACGATACTCAGTTTAACCTGCCGGTCTGCACTACCCAGAATGGCTGCTTCACCAAGATTAAAGTCGGCAACCCTCCCGGCGACACTGGTTGGGGAGTCGAAATCTCTTTGGACATCCAGCAGGCCCACGGCCTGGCCCCGGCTGCCAAGGTGATACTGGTGGAAGCCAACAGCAACAGTTTTGACGATCTGCTGGCCGCAGTGGACGTCGCTCGCGAGAACGGCGCCACCCAAATTTCGATGAGTTGGAGTGGTGGAGAAGATCCCAGCGAGCTGGAGGCCGATTCCTACTTCCAGCATCCCGGAGTCACTTTTATGTCTTCGACCGGTGACGGCGGGCACGGAGTCGGCTATCCCGCGGCGTCGCCGTGGGTAGTTGCTGTTGGCGGCACCACGCTGGTGTTGTCCACGGCGGTCCCGTTGCCTAATCCCCTGCAGTCGAACTATGGCAATGAGACGGCCTGGAGCGGCAGCGGCGGCGGAATCAGCGCATACGAGCCCGGTCAGGCTTATCAGGACGGGATCTTCACGGGTTGCGGCAGCACTGGAAAGCGCTGCGTTCCCGATATTTCTTCCGATGCTAATCCCTCTACTGGCGTTCCCGTCTATGACACCTACGGAGAACCGCAGTGGCTCCAAGTTGGGGGCACCAGCGTGTCTTCTCCCGACTGGAGCGCGGTCTTTGCGGTCGCCAATTCCAGCCGTGCGCATGCGGGCAAAGGTCCGCTTATGAACGCCATTGCTGACCTGTACACCATCTACAACACCACCCATTACAACGACTACCACGACGTCACGTCGGGAACCAACGGTACTTGCGGTGCTGACTGCACGGCTGTCGCTGGCTACGACCTGGTGACGGGAATCGGTTCACCCAAGGTGAATCATTTAGTTCCGGCCTTGGTTGCGATCGAGCCGTAAACCATTCAATCTGCCCCGAGGTGAGTTCAAACCAAGAACCCACCTCGGCGATTTTCCTTCGCGTGCAACAGGCAAAGGGGTAGGTTTCAGCTGGTTCAAGGCTGAAACCTGCCCCTTAGACGTTGGATAACCTTCCCGCGATTTCACCCTGAGCAGTTCGCCGAGCGGGCAGGAATTAAGGGCCGGTCACCCGGCCGAACTCACTTACTACAAGTTTCACTCACCATTTTCAGGCTGGATACGTTGAGGTCAGCGTGTTCCTTCCCGGTGATTTCCTTCTTCTCATAAGGTTGGCTTTTTTCTTCTTGTTCCGCCGATCGCTTGGCCACGGTGCCGGTCACGGTTACCGTATGGCCGACGTGCTCGGCCAGGGAAACTTTGCTGGCGGGATAAAGCTCCCAATGCTGACCGTCCGCGGTGAGGAGAAAGTAGCCCGTGTTCTCGAGCCCTTTCTGAAGACAGCCGGTCACGGTCTGCGAGGCCCCGGCCTTCTGCTCCGAGCCTGCTGCATACATGAACGTCGCGGCCAAGCTCACAAATAGAATGATTCCTGGCAAGAGTAGCGTCCTTCTTTTTAGCATGACTTGTGCCCTCCTCGAGTGCAAGTAGTGTGGACGGGGCTACCACCCTCGGTCCCACTGCAGGCGATTATGCTTCCGTCCCCATTGGGAAACAACCCATTTCTTAGCTCAAATGAAATCCTCGACTTCTCGCGGCTCAGTGTCCGATGCTCTGCGCGCCCTTGCGCAGCGAGGCTTTCTTCAGCATGAAGACGATCGGAATGCAGGCGAATGAGACCAGCGCCATATAGCGAAAATCATCGACGTAGGACCACAGGCGCGCCTGGCCGGAAACAATCTCGCCAATTATTCCGTAGGCTTTTCGCATGGAGTCGGTGGCGCTGTAGCCCTGGATTTGCAGGTAATGTTGCAGCGTCTGAAGCTGGTTTTGCAGCGCGATACCTGTCGAGGTGACCGAATGGACCAGCTCGTTTTGATGGAGCTGCTGATGCCGGGCCACGATGGTGTTTACGATAGAAATGCCAATGCTCCCGCCGACATTGCGCGACAGGTTGTAGAGTCCGCTGGCATTGCCTATTTCTTCATTCGCCAGTCCCGTCACCGTAGTTGTTGACAGCGGAACAAAAATTGAGCCCGAACCAAAGCCGCTGAGCACGATGGCCCAGAGAAACGACCACTGGGAAATCGCAAGATCGGCCTGACCAAACCGCAGGCTGCTGATGCCGAACATGGCAAAGCCACAGGCGATCAACCATCGCGTGTCGAGCTTGTTGGTCAGGACTCCTATGATGGGCATGGCGAGAATGGCGCCGATTCCACGCGGGCTCACCGCCCATCCCGCCGCAAATGCGGTGTACCCGAGCAACTCCTGATAGAACAGCGGAAGCAGGGTCACCAGGCCATAGAGGAGACCGCCGAAAATCGCGATAAGGAGACAGCCGAGCAGAAAGTTTCGGTGTCGAAAGACGCGCAGATTCACCAGCGGCTTGTCGTGGGTCATCTCCCGGACAATGAAAGCGACAAACGCAACCACCAGAATTCCCGTCGCCCAACGGATCCAGTTGGCGCCGAACCAGTCGTCTTCCTGGCCTTTGTCGAGGATGATCTGCAACGCTCCCAGCCACACCGCAAGCAGGCCCAATCCGATGCCGTCGATACGGCCTGGCTTGGCGTTCTTGATGTACGGCGGGTCCTGGATGAAGCGGAGGATCATGAAGATGGCGAGAATCCCGATGGGGATGTTGATGTAGAAGGCCCAGCGCCAGGAGTACGCGTCGGTCAGATAGCCGCCGAGCGTGGGGCCAAGCACGGGCGCGACGACCACTCCGAGAGCAAACACCGCCATCGCCATGCCGCGCTTGTCGGGCGGAAAGCTCTCCAGCAGGATGGCCTGCGAGAGCGGCTGTAGTGCGCCACCGCCGGCCCCTTGCACGGCGCGCGCCAACAGAATCATTCCCAGGCTCGTCGCCGAGCCGCAGGCAAACGACGAAACCGTGAAGATAACGATGCAGGTGATCAGGAAGCGCTTGCGGCCGAAACGCAACGCGAACCACGAACTGGCTGGCAGAATCACGGCGTTCGCTACCAGATAGCTGGTCAGCACCCATGTGGCCTCGTCATTGGTGGCCGATAGGCTGCCGGCGATGTAGGGGAGCGCAACCGACGCGATGGAGGTGTCCAGCACCTCCATAAAGGTCGCCAGCATGACCGAGACTGCGATCATCCACGGGCTGGAGGTGGGCCGTGAGAGGCTCATGCCCTGTGAACCAGAGATCGTCGCAGTTGCCATTCTCGGCTCCTTGGGCGAGAAAGTCGGCCGTCGCGGAAGGAATGCTCCGCAGCCAGCGCTAAGGCAAACCAAAACACAAAAGATGCAAGAACAGCGAAGAACGATTCCTGATGGGGTGCGCAATTAACATTTGGCCGGGGCCGGACAAGTTCACCATGACCACAATGCGATACACTGCTTTCCACTCAATCATGAGCGACAAACACGGTTTTACTCCGGCCGAATTGCGCAAGCTACGCAGTTTGAAAGACCCGTACGGCATCCAACGGTTCCTCGACGACATGCCTTATCACCTTGCCGACACCGCATGGTCACCCCGGCGAGTGTTGCGCGAAAATACTTCGCATTGCTTCGAGGGGGCAATTTTTGCCGCCGCTGCTTTGCGCGCCAACGGCTATCTGCCGCTGATTGTCGATTTTGAGGCGCAGCACGATACCGACCATGTGCTGGCTATCTATCGCGTGAAGGGGCATTGGGGAGCGGTCGCCAAGTCGAACTACGCGGGCTGCCGCTATCGGGAGCCGGTGTATCGGTCGTTGCGTGAGCTGGCCATGAGCTACTTCGATATCTATTTCAACCTGCGGCGCGAACGCACGCTCAGGACATTTTCGCGGCCGGTCAATCTGGCGCGGTTCGACGATCAGGCATGGATGACGACGGAAGAGCCGATCTGGTTCATCATTTATCACCTGCTGGAGATTCATCACTACAAGCTCTTGACGCCGGCCATGGTCAAACACCTGCACCGCATCGACGAGCGGCTGTTTAAGGCTGAGACCGTGGGAAAGGCGTACCCGGAAGGGAAGGCGCCGCGGCCGTTTGGATAGTGGGCATTGGCAGAAAGCAGATTTCAGACACGACCGGGACAATCGAATCCCAGTCGGCATAAGCCGAGGAGGCCTCTGTGAGTTCCAAACGCACCGTGAAGCTCTTTAAGAATGGCCGCGATCAGGCAGTGCGAATTCCTCGCGAGTTCGAATTTTCGGGTGACGAGGCCGTCATGCGCAAGGAAGGCGAGCGGCTGATCATCGAGCCTGCTCCCACCAAATCCCTGCTGGCCGTATTGTCGATGCTAAAACCGCTGAAAGAGGACTTTCCTTCCGTCCCCGACTTGCAACCCGATCCGGTTGATCTGTGATGCGCTTGCATCACACGAACATCGTTCCGATGCAACTTGCCTAGCAAGCGTCGTCGGCTATCGTCAGCAACACGCTGCGAAGCTGCCACAACGCCCAAGTCAGAGCGGCCAGGCCCGCGCCCCAAACCGCAAACGTCACGTTCACCGCCCAGCGCGGAGCAGCGCCGACTCTCCGCAGCAGGAAGGGCAGAAAATTCCAGGTGTCGATGTGGACGTAGTCCCAGGGGTCGTAGGTCATGGAATCGTTGTTGAGGCCCCAGGCCTGCATCTTTCCCAAGGCAAACGCGGCGATGTTCTTGAAGCGCAGGAAGACGACGAACGTCGGGTGACCCAGCGTGTCTTCCTGGTAGATCTCCAGCGGCAGCCAGAAGGCGAGCGATCCCAACTGGATCGCGGTGCTGAAGGCAATCAGCGTAATTCCCATCCACCACACCGGTTTTCCCAACGCCGCGCGCCAGCGCAGCAGCAGCGGCACCGAAATGAACGCGGCCATTTCCGCGGCGGTAGAGACATACCGATCGCCCCAGGCGAAATCACCGCTCCACACCGTGTAGCGCGCGTAGAAGCTGATGTAGCCGAGAAGTAGGAGAAAGGCGGCGATCAGGTAAGCCCTGACCTCGGGAGGAAAACGCTTCCATGCGATTATTGCCAGAACAATCGTCAGCACCAGCAGGGGATCGAAGAGGAAGATAGATTTCTCTGGTTTGAACAAGGCCCCGAAGAAGCCAACGTGAAAGGGAACTTCCCAGGGATAGTTCGGCGGCAGCGATGGATTCTGCTGGCGCATTTCCCGGCCGGCAATCGTGATGTAGTTGGTGAACGGCGAACCAAAGCGGTAGAACTGGTACAGGCGATCAATCAGTCCGAAGACGGCGTACACCGGCAACGCCGTCTTGCTGTAGCTCAGGAACCGCTGCCACAGCGAGCGGCCACGCACATTCTCTAACCACAAGACCAGCAGCAGAAACGCACCACCGGCGAGCAGGTCGAGGCCGGTGGTGAGGCGGGTCAGCAGGTTGAGCCCGAAGGCAAGCGAACCGATGAGCAAGGCGCGTCTGCTGCCGGTCCGAAGCCACTCGTATTGGAACGAGAGGCCGGTCAAGGTCAGCAGCATGATGTAATTGTTCTCCATCATGTTCTGCGTGTAGTGCAGGTGCGTGGTGCAGAACAGCAGCGCCAGCACTCCGGCGATGGACTGTCTGACGCTGAATCCCAACTGGCACAGAAAACGGAAGCAGATCAGCGCGGTCAGCACGTTGACCAGAATGTTGGTGGTGTAGCTGACGAAAATCGCGCGGACCGTGGGATCGGTGTCGTTGTAGTTGGCAAAGATTGGCAGGTGCGCAATGCCGGTGCCGATCACGTCCGCCGGAAACATCAGCAGTGACTGCCCCATGCCATACCAGCTATACAGCTTGCCTCCGCGGCCGTGAATGCCGAACTCGGGATATTCCCGGGGAAACACCGGCGGCTCCGAGGTCCACCAGGAGTGCGTAGTTTGCAGCCGGTGCGAGGTGTCAGAGGTGCCAAGCTCACCGGATTGGATGACGAACGCGCTGAGGGCTGCAACCACGACCAACAGGGACAGGGGATTGCGATACCAGCGTCGGGGAGCAGAAACCATCAGAAGCAATAGTAACGGAGTGGAGGAGGGCGGAGAGAATTGACTCGGGTGCACAAATGTGCATACAATGAGAACCGTGAATTTCGAGTGGGATCCGGGCAAAGCGACGAGAAATCTCGCAAAACATGGAGTTCACTTTGCCGATGCTGTTGTCGTCTTTGAAGATGAACGTGCTCTGACCATTCGCGATCCGTACTTCGAAAATGAAGAGCGATGGAGCACGATTGGGATGGACATACTCGGGAAACTTTTGGTGGTGATCTATACGTGGCGTGGAGAGGGAATTCGGCTCATCTCGGCGCGGCCAGCCACTCCACGCGAGAGGCGGCAATACGAGGACAACAATCAATGAAACGTGAATACGACTTCAGTCACGCAAAACGCGGAGCCGTGGTGCAAGTACCCAAGGGCAAGACCAGAATCACGATCCGGCTCGATGACGATCTTCTAGAGTGGTTTCGGCAACAGGTGGAAAGAGCCGGCGGCGGCAACTATCAGAGCTTGATCAATGATGCTCTTCGGCAGCACGTTCGCCGCGTAAAGGAGCCATTGGAAGCCACGCTTCGCCGCGTCATCCGCGAAGAACTCAGACATGCCAGTTGAGAAAAGCGGGTCCCTCCACTCGGACTAAAGTCCTCGGTCGGGATGACAATCGAGAGGAGATAAGTGCTCTTCCGCGACGCCAGCGGTAGCGATGCTGGCGAAAAGAGAGGAGCGAAAAGCGAAGCGCGAAGGGCGAAGAGCGAAGCGCGAAAAGCGAAAAGCGAATCGCGAAACGCAGCCGCTCTGCTCTACAATTGGACTCCTGACGTTATGCGACATGCCGGCTCGACCCTTAAGAAGATTTTTGCCGATGCCCTGCATCGCGGGGATGGCGACAGCGCGCCGCTGCTGGCCTGGCCGCTGGTCTGCGGATCGAAGGTGGCAGAGAAGGCAAGCGCTATCGGCTATGCCGATGGAGTGCTGACGGTCGAAGTTCCTGATGCGACCTGGCAGCAGCAACTCTACGGCCTTAACCGGCAATACGTTGCGGCATTAAAGCAGCTCAGCGCGCAGCCGGTGAATGCGATCAAGTTTGTGGTGAGGAACCAAACCGAACGGCGGTCGCGCTAGCCCGCCGGTCGGAAAGGGCACTAATGGTTACCGACAAAGACGTTTCTTATGTCGCCGATTTGGCGCAGCTTGAACTGACCGAAGACGAGCGCGTCCGCATGCTGAAAGACCTGAACGCCATCCTCGGCCACATCGACACCCTGAACGAGTTGGACACGTCCAACGTTGAGCCGATGGCCCAGGTTGCCAGCGAGGGCAACGTTACGGAGGGATCGGCTCAGACCCTGCGCGCCGACGAGCTGCGTCCTTCGCTGCCGCGCGAGGAAGCGTTGCGCAATGCGCCGGTGACCGACGGCATCTTCTTCAAAGTCCCCAAAGTAATCGAGCGGTAGCCTCCAAACAAAAAGGGCACCGAAAATCGGCGCCCCTCGTCTATCTCCGAAAAACTCTTACGGCACTTCGATCAACTCGATCTTGCCGTCCTTCCGGCGATGCAACACCTTCACCTGTCCCTTGGGATCGCGAAAGACGAACACGGCGCGATCGCGGAATTCGCACTCCTTGACGGCCTCCTCGATGGTCATGGGCCGCATCGCGATGGAGTCTGTAGTGTGCACCAGGTGCGCCTCGGTGGTGCGGGCGATGGAAGGAAACTTATGCACCACCACCGGTACCGCCGTCGCAGGATTGGCGCCCACGGAGATTTGCATCTCGCTCTCTGACGCCACCGGTGATGTCCAACTTTTGTCTTTCGGCTTGCGGCCAATATTGCGGCGGCGTCCATTGTGCCGAAGCACCTGGGTCTCGATATGTTCCAGGGCCTGGGTGACGGCAGCCAGCATGTCGGTGGCCTCGGCGAGTCCCACCAGATGGCCGCGCCGCCGCTTCACCGTGATTTCGGCGATATTGCGGTGCTTTTCCACCGACAGGATGACCTTGCTTTTGATGTTTTCGCCAAGGATCTTGGTCAACTTGGTGAGGCCCAATTCGACCTCATCACGAACGGCGGGAGTAATTTCGTATTGCTTGCCGAAGTATTCTACTGTCATTGAGCTCCCTTCTTGAAGAACTCTCAAGCTGGCTTCATTGTTCTTTTCCGCCAATCTCCGTTGCCGAGATACGCTTGCAGCGCGGCACGCAAAGCGCGACGAAAGCGTTGCATGTCTTGCTCGTGCGTAGCGATCTCTTCATGAAGCTTATCGATATGCCGGCCTTGCTCCTCACCTTGCTTAAGCAGCAGCTCCAGGTTCATAGTCAGGGAGTGGATACGCTCGTCAATCGACGGCCTTCGCTCTTCGGGCATGTTGTTCCTCCGGCTAACCCCCTACCATTTTAGTATCTGGTGTTTAGCAACTAGCAAATCCGGTCACAACGCCGGTACAGCTGCTAGTTCTTTACTCTGCGCTGGTGGGTGCTCGGGATGCGCATATCTTCCCTGTACTTCGCAACCGTGCGGCGAGTGACCTGGATGCCCTGCGACTGGAGGATGCGGGTGATCTGCTCGTCGGTCAACGGCCTGGCAGGATCTTCTTCTTCGATGAGCTTCTTAACGCGGCGCTTGAGAATCAGCAGCGAGGTGCCGCCGCCCTCAGGCCCATTGACGCTCTCGCTGAAGAAGTAACGGAGTTCGAAAACCCCTTGCGGGGTGTGCGCGTACTTGTTGGCTACGGCCCGGCTGACGGTGGAGGGGTGGACCCCGATCTCTTCCGCCACTTCCTTGATCATCATCGGCTTCAACTGGTCAATGCCATGGTCGAGGAAGTCGCGCTGGCGCGCCAGGATGGAGTAGCACACGCGCAAAATGGTCTGTTTGCGCTGTTCAATATTCTTGATGAGCTGGATGGCCGATTTATAGCGCTCTTTGACGTAATTGCGCACGTCTTTTTCCGCCGCATCCCGGGCCAACAGCCGGCGATAGGTCGGATTCAGGCGCAACTGCGGGACCTCTTCGTCATTCATCAGGACAAGATATTCCTCGCCTTGCTTGATGAAGGCCACATCCGGCTCGATCAACCGGGTCTCGGTTTTGTTGTAACGCAGGCCGGGGCGCGGATCGAGAGTGCGCAGGAAGTCCATGCCTAGCATGACCGATTCCACGGGCCGGCCCATGGCTTTGGCCACTTCCTTGTAACGCTTGTTCTGTAGGGCGTGGAGATGTTCCTTTACCAGCACGATGGCATCGTCGAGCGTTTCCAGTTCGGCGGCATGACTGCCATTGCCGTTCTTGCGGTCCACGCGCTTCAAGCCCTGTAGCTGCGCCATCAGACATTCCTGCAAATCGCGGGCGCCAACCCCTAGCGGGTCCATTTGGCGCACCAGATCAATGGCTTCGCGCAGAGCGTCACGGCTGAACGGCACGCGGGCCGGCACCGTCCGCGGGGGCACGAGAACGGGACGCCGAACCTCGGACACGACCGGCGGAATCGTCGCCTCGGCCGCCAGGATGTCTTCCTCGGCTATGGCCACGCTGGACTTTGAAATCTCCGGCTCCAAGTTACGGCCCAGGGGCGGGATGGCCGCCAATCCATCATCGGTCGCCTCACGCTCAGTTCCAACTGATTCCAATACCTGCTCGTCGAGGCCAGCCGGTGGTTGCTCAACCGCCAGACCCAGCAATTCATCGTCGGTCGCGGTCAAGTAGCCTTCCTCGTTCAGGTTCCCAATCACCAGCTCCGCCGCCCGATACACGTCCTCATTGACATGCAGCGAGCCGAGCTGCCACATCAGGTGGTCGGTGAGGGTGGTGGGTTTGGAAAGGAAATTCTCGAAGGAAGGCTTTTCACTCTCTTCCATCTCGATCGAGGTGCGCAGGCCGGGATCCAGATATTCGGAGAAGAACGAGCCAAAATCGATCTCGTCGAAGGGATCTTTTTCTTCAGGGGTGGCCGGCTTCTCTTCCTGAATGGTAATGGAGCTGTCGCGCTCCTTCTGCTCTTCCCGGGCAGAGACTTCGTCGAGCAGGGGGACCGAATCGTCAAGTTCCTCAAGGACCGGGTTCTCGGTCAGCTCAGCCGTGATCATGTCCGCCAGCTCAAGTTTGTTGAGCGCCAGGACGCTGACCATCTGGACTAGTCCAGGAGTCAGGATCTGCTTCTGTGAGACTTTGAGGTTTAACTTGGGCTGCAACAAAACCATGCAACAGGTCCCTATGGGGCTTGGCCCCTTGATATGAATTCTAAACCAATGAGAAGCTCTCGCCTAAGTAAACACGTTTAACTTCCGGGTCATTTCCGAGTTGATCGGGCGTGCCGTGCCGGAAGATACGCCCCTCGTTGATAATATAGGCGCGATCGGTAACCGACAGCGTCTCACGAACATTATGGTCCGTAACCAGCACTCCGATGCCACTGGCCTTCAAATCAAAGATAATCTTCTGCAAGTCCAATACCGCGATGGGATCGATTCCGGAAAAAGGCTCATCCAGCAAAATGAACGACGGTGAGATGCATAAGCAACGGGCAATCTCAACGCGCCGGCGTTCGCCACCCGACATCGCGTAACCGCGGTTCTTGCGAATGACCCCCAATCCCAATTGGTCGATCAGCTTTTCCATCCGCTCGCGGCGTTCGTGCCATGAAATCGGTTGCGCCTCAAGAACCGCCAGGATGTTGTCCTCAACCGTCAGCTTGCGGAAGATGGACGGTTCCTGCGGCAGATACGCAATCCCATAGTTTCGGGCCCGGAGATACATGGGCTCGTGGGTGATGTCCTGGCCATTGATGAGGACGCGGCCGGTCTCGGCCGGAATCAGTCCCACGATGATATAGAAACTGGTAGTTTTGCCGGCGCCATTTGGCCCCAGCAGACCGATCACTTCACCTTGTTTTACGTGGAAGCTGACGTCGCTGACGACCCTTCGGCCGCGGTAACTTTTGCCGATCTCTTCAGCCGATAAAGTCTGCATTTACTTCGTGGTACGTGCACGAGTGATGGTGGGAGACGAACGCTTGCTCTCTACCAAAACCCTATCATCGCGACTGTAGAAAGTCAAAGAATCGCCCCATACGGTACCGCGTTCGGCATCAAAAATGCTAGGAGATTTTCCGGTCAGGACGTATTTCCCATCATCCGCCGTATAAACCAGCCGATCTCCCACCGCACGGCGGTTCGGGCCGGTAACTACGACCTTGCCGATTCCAACCATATGATCAATCTGGCTCGGCCCTTCGGAACCAAGCATAGTGGGTTTCTTGCGCGCGTTCGCCGGCGCGGAGACGCCATCCTTGGCGTCGGGATCTGCTGGTTTGAGGAAGACGTCGATCAGTTGGGCGTTGACCGTGTTGGCCGCGCTCTTGGCGAACACGTCGCCGGTGAACCGGGCGCGACGCTCCTCATCCATGTAGCTCAGGCGGTCGGAGGTGACATCTACGGGCGTAAGCTTTCCGTCCTGACCTTTCTGCATGAATAAACTCATAACTTTTTGCGTGGGATCGGACTCGGCAACAATGCTGCGCTTCTGATTGTCAAAGTCGATCTTGGGCGCGCGCACCACGTTGGCCGTCTGCCACAGCCGCACATTGCCGGTATAGTGCGCCACGCCCTGTTCCTTGTGCGCGGTCATGTGCTGAGCGGTCACATGCACCGGATCGGAACTGGCGAGTAACGCCCCATCGGGTTGCGGCTTTAGATCGCTGTAGGTCGTCTTCACGTTATCGTCGGCGAAGCCGTCGCCGGTCTGGCGGTTGATGCGTATGTTGGTTGCAGTCGTGGTCATGCCCCCGTCGATGATGCGCGGCGAGCCAACCAGCAGCAGCATGGCATCGGTGGGCGTGTAGGTGGCGACGTCGGCGAAAGCCTCGCGCCCGCCGGTATCAGGTTTGGCCGAAGCCTCGTGATACTGGAAATCTCCCGTCTGGATCAGCTTCTGCACGCCGCCATCGGGAGCAAAGGCGACATCCAGATTTTGGGCCACACTGAGCTTGTCCGGCTCTCCCGGCGAGCTGGAGACGATTCGCGAGTTGGGCGCGCCATGCAGCGTCTGGATGCGATTGTTGTCGTCGAAGGTAGCGTGAAACTTGCCGGCCGTAGCCACGGTCGTGGAATTCTTTCCTGTTTCCTTCTCGCCATTGCTGGCGACTTTCGGCTTCTCTGAATTCGGGGCAGGAAAGATGGTAATGGAGGCTTTGCCGGAGGTGTCCCCGGTCTTGAGCTGGTTTCCATCCGCCAGCAAGAAGTCGAGCTGGTCGGCAGCAATTTCCATCGGCTGACCGCTGGCTTGGCCGCTGCTGCCAGCAGACCCAGGCGGCTTGGGATCTTGAATCATGCGCGCGTTCTTGACCAGGTGCAGCCGCAGAGGCTGGTTCTGATCGTCGAAGTCAAGAACGAAGTTGTCTGCCGAACCGTGCGCGAGGCTGGCGCCATGCGACACGAAGCTGGCGCCGCCCGAGAGGATGGTTTGCTGGACCGCATTGTTCGGGCCCATGTTTACATCGCCGCGAGGTCCCATGATGTCGACTACCGATGGCCCGCGGCTCTGGATGTGGACGTTACCTTCCATCACCACGTGCTTCACGCTGTTGTCGGCTTCGAACAACATGGTGCCTTTGTCGGCAGTCAGCGTCCGGTCGGGCTGTTCGAGATGAGCGTTCTCCAGCGTGGCCTGCCTGGGCGTCTTCTGGATGCTTGCGCTGCTGCCGGTGATGACTGCTGGATGCTGGCCGGTGGTGACGATGTGAATGTCGGACTTCAACAGAAGCTGATTGCTATTGGAATCGTAGTAGGCGCCTTTGGCGGAGCCGGTGGCCTGGGTGGTGCGAAACTCCACAACCTCATCGGTGTGCGCGATGCCGGTCTTCTGGTTGAAGGTGAGGGAATGGGTCAGCAGGTGAATCGGGTTCTTCAGCTCGTCGGGCGGCGCCTGGTCGGGCTTCTGCGGGCCCTCGGTGTTCCCCTGAAGATCGATATGCACTTCCCCTACGGCGTTGATGTCGCCAGTCTGGGGATCGTAGGTGAACTGGTTGCCATAAATCTGGTCATAACGATCGTGCGCGTGACCGTACACCACGATGTGAACGTTACGCAGATCGGCGTGGCCGCCGGCCTTGAACTGCACCGCCTTGGAGGCGCGAATGGTGTAAAGGGTGCGGCCGCCTTCGGACTTGGAAAGCGAGAAGCCATCGCTGGTCTGCTGGATGTCGAGGCCCAACTGTCCGGGCACATTGTGCAACATGGGGCCAACCCGGGAGCGGGCGGCCCAATACACTACGGTGACGGCAGCCACCAGCAGCAGCAAAATCCCCAGCAGCCACTTACGCGCGTGAACCATCGGTTGGGGCATCTACTTCGATATTACGCCAGCGGAGGCGAGCGGTGAAAACCCGGTTACCACGTGTCATTGAGTGGAATCACCAACCTCAGCCTCGCTAACTTCCGCCCGTTTCCGCAAGGCCGCCGCCACGCGCGTCAACAGAATGTTTATGGTGAACGGCTTCTGGATGTAGTTCGTCCGGTCGTCGTGCAGTACTTGGTGCAGCACATGGCGCTCGGCGTAACCGGACATAAAAACCGTAGTGAAGCCCGATCCCAAACGTTGCAACCGCTCGGCCAGCTCCGCGCCGTTCATCCCGGGCATCACGACATCCGTCAGCAACAGCCCAATTGTTTTCGCGGTGCTCGCTGCCCACGCGGAGAGCTTCATCCGGACCGTTGCAGGCGAGCACGCGATAGCCGGCATGTTCCAATACCGCGCGCGTCACTTCGCGGACCACCGGCTCGTCTTCCACCAGCAGAATAGTGGATTCGGTCTGGCCGGTTGGGCAGGAACAAACCTTGGTGCTGGCCGGAGAAGTGTTCATGTATTCCCTCGTCTTCGCGTTCGCCGCGTAACTGCGAACAACCGCCGTTAGAAATGCAGGTTCAATGCCAGTTGGCGGGAAGGGCGAGGGGTCGGGGTAACCTTCGGCGGGTCAGATGGATACGAAAGAAAAGCGAAAACTAAGGTCAGAACAAGGCATAATCAAATCGGAACGATTCCTGTTTTGAAGTTCTGATCTAGGAAACCTGTTTTCTGGCTGATAATTGCGGTCCGAACCGATCCTACTCATTCGAAAAGCGCGAATGAGTGGCGCACCCTGCGATAATTGCGATCAAGGCGCCACCCCATGCAATGCGACTTCCAGTGCAGTTACTGCGGCGAGCGAAACTCTACCGATGTTGACGAGTCCGCCGGTCCGCTTCAGGAGTATGTGGAGGACTGCGAGGTCTGCTGCCAACCCAATGTGCTCTCCGTCCACTTTGATCCCCGGCAGGAGCAGTTCGTAATTCGGGCGGAACGCGAGAGCTGAGCAAAACGGCTCATGCC
>CAWCSJ010000035.1:0-21154 GCA_963798185.1 uncultured Acidobacteriaceae bacterium | reverse complement strand
ACCTGTCATGAGAAACCGCCAACTTCGTTTGTCAGTGACTGTAATGCTGGTCGTCATTGTGCTGTCGTGTTGCGCAGTAGAGGCGTCGGCCAACACCGGCGATATCCGGGCGACCGCGGTTCTGTTCGCCAACGGCCTCAGCAATGTCACGGTCGTTTGGAATCCTGCGTTTGCTGACACAAACTATACAGCCGTCTGCACTGCCGAGCAGCTCCCGTC
The DNA here is from genome assembly GCA_963798185.1 of uncultured Acidobacteriaceae bacterium. Classification (GTDB taxonomy): domain Bacteria; phylum Acidobacteriota; class Terriglobia; order Terriglobales; family Acidobacteriaceae; genus Bog-257. Next base: position 20,935 of record CAWCSJ010000035.1, on the reverse strand, counting down.
CGATTTCCTGCTACCAGTCATCACGTCCCGTTCGCCAGGATCGATGAACATAGTTCCCACCGACAATGCCGGACCGGGAATACTGGACTGCATAGCGATACCTGATTCTGATGGCACCGATATTCGGCATGCTCGGGCCGCATTCACGGGCAGTCCCAACACGGTGACGGTTTCCTGGAATCCAGTGTTCACCGATACGCACTATACGGCTGTGTGTACGGTGGAGACTCAGGATCGCGGAAGTGGCGAGTTCACCAGCGTGATCAGTGCCAAGACTGCGGATTCTATTACCGTGATCAACGCCGGGTTCCCCACCGGGACGATGCACTGCCTGGCAATACCTGATTCGGACACAAGCGACGTGCGGCGGAGCAGGGTAACCGTTTCGGGCAATCCGAACACGGTAACGCTCCCATGGAACCTGCCTTTCCCTAACAGCAGCTATGCGGCAGTTTGCAGCGATGAAGTACCAGGTGCCATGGGTAGTGATTCCGCTATCGCGATTTACACCGGCTCGAAGGCACCAGCATCGGTGGTCACCATCCCTGAGATCGTATCCGGGCTGGTTGATTGCATCGCGATCAACACCAAGTGTGCCAGTGTGGGCGGCGGGTGCGGGCCATAGGAAGAACCGCAAGGGCCATCGCCGATCCGATCCGAGGGAAGGGTTTACACCCATGAGAATTGGTGGTCCCGCCAATCTACCAAGAGGCGGGATCAAAAGGAAATCTAGGGTTCAGAACGTCATCCTACCGTCCCCCATGACGCGCTCCCGCCTTTCGCACTTTCTCGCAAGATTGCGTAGAATTGCCTCGCATTACACCTCACAAGCCTGAAGGACATCATGCGACTCATCTGCCGTTTTCTGCTGGTCATACTTTTTTCAGTTGCCGCTTTCGCACAACAAGCCCCGGTCGGAATTGAAACTGGAGATCTGGACCGCTCGGCGAATCCGTGTACCGACTTCTACCAGTTTTCCAACGGCGCGTGGCGGGCCGCCAATCCGATTCCTGCCACCATGGATCGCTGGAGCCGCCGCTGGGCTGCGGGGGAATCGAACAAAGGCCAACTGCGAGTGATTCTGGAAGAAGCGGCCGCCAAGCACGACCAGCCCAAGGGTAGTGTTGACCAGTTAATTGGGGACTACTACGCGGCCTGTGTGGACGAATCGCGCGTAAACCAGGCGGGCGCTACGCCGCTCAAGCCGATGCTCGCCGAAATCGATGCCATCCAAGACCAGGCCGGCCTGCAACAAGTGCTGGTGCGCTTCGCGGACCTGGAAGTGCAGGCCCCGTTCGCGGTCAATGCCGCCAGCGACAACCACAATCCCTCGCAGGTGATAGCCGATGTGCAGGCTATGGGTCTCGGCCTGCCTGACCGCGATTACTATCTGAAGACGGAAGAGCGCTTCCAGCAAGCGCGCGCCCAATACCTGGTCCATGTAGCCAATATGTTCAAGCTTGCCGGATACAGCGAGGCCGACTCGCGCAAAGCGGCCGACGAGGTGATGCAATTTGAGACTGCGCTGGCCAAAGCCACCCTGGACAACGTCGCCCGTCGCGATCCGCAGAACACGGACCATGCGACGACCTACGCCCGGTTGCAGCAACTCACCCCACACTTTGATTGGGACCGGTATTACAAGGACGCGAACCTGCCGCGCGTCAATCTGAATGTGCAGGAGCCAAAGTTCATGGAGGAGTTCGACCGGCAACTGAACTCGACCCCGATTGCGGACTGGAAAATCTACCTGACCTGGCAGCTTCTGCATGGCTTCGCGCCCTATCTCTCGCAGGCCTTCGTGCAGGAGAACTTCAACTTCTACGAGAAGACGCTGGGCGGGGTTGGCGAACTGAAGCCGCGCTGGAAACAGTGCGTGGAATCGACCGACCAATTTCTCGGCGAGGCGCTGGGGCGAGATTACGTGGCGCGTTACTTCCCTCCGGAAGCCAAGGCGCGCGCGCAGGAGATGGTGAAGAACATACTGGCGGCGATGGCCGACACCATCAATGGCGTGGACTGGATGACTCCCGACACCAAGAAGAAGGCCATGGAGAAGATCGGCACCTTCAATGTGAAAGTGGGGTATCCCGACAAGTGGAAGGACTACAGCCACGTGGTCATTACCCGCACTTCGTACTTTGACGATGTGATGGCGGGAGCGCAATTTGTGGTCAACGACGACCGCTCGACCATCGGCAAACCGGTGGACCGCGGACGCTGGGGCATGACGCCGCCCACCTCCAACGCTTACTACAATCCCTTGTTGAACGAAATTGTGTTTCCGGCGGGAATTTTGCAGCCGCCGGCGTTCAGCGTGAAGGCAACCGACGCGGTCAACTACGGCGCCATCGGCGTGGTCATCGGGCACGAGATCAGCCACGGCTTCGACGATCAGGGTGCGCAGTTCGATTCCATCGGCCGGCTGAACAATTGGTGGACGGCTGACGATCTGAAAAAATTCCAGGCGAAAACTCAGTGCGTGGTGAACCAGTTCGATGGCTACTTCATCGAGCCCAACATTCATCACAACGGCAAGCTGGTGCTGGGCGAATCGATCGGCGATTTGGCGGGAGTGAAGATTGCTTACCTGGCGTTCCAGAAGTCGCAGCAGGGTAAGCCCCAGGCTCCTACGATTGACGGCTTCACGCCCGATCAGCAGTTCTTTATCGCGTGGGGCCAGTTCCGCGGAGACGAGACCCGGCCGGAAACGCAGCGGCTGATGGTGCAGGGGGATCCTCACCCGGTTGCCAAGTTTCGCGTGATTGGTCCACTGTCGAATTTCCCGCCATTCGCCAGCGCATTCTCGTGTAAGCCGGACTCGGCCATGGTGCGGCCCGCCTCGGAGCGCTGTGTGGTCTGGTAGCAGGTCTTTTTCGAAGGGAACTAAATTCGCCGCCTGCCGTACAATAGGTAGCCGAATTGGCGGCGCACTTTAAGTCCAGGCCGGAACTCACGAAACCGGCGGTCGCACGTCGAACCAGCGTACCGGCCCCGCCGCAATTGTTTGGTTGCGATAAGTTGCCTTAAAAAGAGGAGCGAACTGCACATGCGCCTAGTCCTGAAGGTAGCGCTTGGAATTGTATGTCTCACCAGTCTGGCTTCGGCCCAGACAGCCGAGGAACTGGTCGCCAAGAATATCCAGGCCCATGGTGGCCTGGAAAAAATCAAGGCGATCAATACCGTGCGCATGTCGGGCAAGCTGTACGTACAGAACTTTTACGCCGCTGTCGAGGTGGAAAAAAAGCGTGGCGGCCTGATCCGCCAGAGCTTCACCCTCCAGGGCATGACCCAGGTCCAGGCCTACGATGGATCCAGCGGCTGGCAGATTTCACCCTTTCAAGGCCGGAGGGACCCGGAGGGAATGGGTGAAGATGACACCCGTGACCTGGTCGAAGATGCCGATATCGATGGCCCGCTGGTCGATTACCAGGCCAAAGGCAATAAAGTTGAATATCTGGGACACGCCACGGTCGATGGGGATGACGCTTACGAGCTTAAGGTCACCTTGAAAAATGGGGACATTATTAATTACTACCTCGACCCCGACACCTATCTGGAAATCAAGCGCGAAAAACAGCAGTTCATTCGCGGCTCGGTGCGCGAAAGCGAAGAGCTGCTGGGGGCCTATAAACAGGTGGCGGGCGTTTACTATCCTTACTCGATTGAGACCGGCGTAAAGGGCGATCCTAGTCAGCGCGCCGTGATTACCGTCGAGAAAATTGAAGTCAACGTTCCCATCGACGATTCGCAATTCAAGATGCCGGCGATGCCGGCCCCGAAGAAATAACCGCGAGTAGATTTCACCTGGTCCTATTTGGCTACACGATCTTCGAACAAGAGGATTTGAGCAAAATGATTGCTGCTTCCCGTATGAACAGAACTGTCCGAGCTATTTATTCGCTGTGCGCCATGTCGGGGTTGATGTTCGCCATCGCTGCGATGGCGCAAACTCCCGAGGCGCAGACGCCCGTCAAGTTTGATTCCGCCACTATCTCCGGTTTGTCGGCCCGCAATATCGGCTCGGCCAGGATGAGTGGACGCATCGCGGCGGTGGATGCCATCAACGAGCAAGGCCGCCTGACGGTCTTCGCCGCCGCGGCCAGCGGCGGGGTGTGGAAGTCCATCAACGGTGGCACCACGTTCAAGCCGGTGTTCGACAAGCCTGATGTGCAGTCGATTGGCGCCGTTACCATCGACCGCTCCAATCCGAAAATCGTGTGGGTAGGCACCGGCGAGGCCTGGACGCGCAACAGCGTTTCGGTGGGCGACGGCATTTACAAATCCACCGACGGTGGCGAGAACTGGACCAATGTGGGTCTGAAAGATTCCGAGCATATCGCCCGCATTCTGGTGGACCCGAAAGATTCCAACACGGTTTACGCGTGCGCGATTGGCCATCTTTGGAATGACAATACCGAGCGCGGCGTTTACAAGACCAGCGATGGCGGACAAACCTGGCGCAAAGTATTGGGCGGCAGCAATGCCTCGACCGGCTGCGGCATGATGTCGATGAGCCCCCTGGAGCCGAATACCATCTATGCCTCATTGTGGGACGTCCGCCGCCAGGGTTGGACCTTCCGCTCGGGCGGCCCGGGCAGCGGGTTGTACAAATCCACCGACGGCGGTGAGCACTGGACGGAACTGACCGACGCCAACAGCAAGGGCCTTCCCGCCAAGCCCTATGGCCGAATCGCAATTGCGGTAGCGCCGGGCAAACCGCAGGTGGTGTATGCCAATATCGAAGCCACCCACAGCGCATTGTTCCGTTCCGACGATGGCGGCAAAACCTGGGCCAAGATGGATGCCAGCCAGTTCATGGTGTGGCGGCCGTTTTATTTCGGCAACCTGATTGTCGATCCCAAAGATGAGAACAAGATTTTCAAGCCCGATCTTTTTCTGTTGCTCAGCGTGAATGGGGGTAAGAGTTTCAGCGGCGTTTCGAACGCCGCACACGGCGACTTTCACACCGTCTGGATCGATCCGGCGAATCCGAACATTGTGTATGCCGGCGACGATGGCGGTTTGTGGCGCAGTGAAGACGGTGGAACGCGGTGGAAGCACCAGATGAACCTGCCGGTCTCGCAGTTTTATCACGTCAGCGTGGACAATGCGGACCCCTATCACGTCTATGGCGGCCTGCAGGACAACAGTTCCTGGGTGGGCGATTCCTCGTATCCCGGCGGCATCAGCAACTCGCGCTGGGAAAACATGTTTGGCGGCGACGGCTTCTGGATGTTCGAAGACCCTGCCGATTCTAACTACATTTACGCCGAATACCAGGGTGGGACCCTGGCACGAGTGAACCGTTACAGCCACGAGACCCGTTCCATCACTCCCTATGCGGAATATGGCGAGAAGAAACTGCGCTTCAACTGGAACGCCCCCATCGCCATGAGCCCCAATGAAAAGGGCACCATCTATCTGGGCGCTCAGTTTCTGTACCGTTCGCGCGATCATGGACAAACGTGGGAGCGCATCTCGCCCGATCTGACCACCAACGATCCCGAAAAGCAGAAGCAGGAAGAGTCGGGCGGCGTCACCATTGATAACTCTGCGGCAGAAACGCACACCACGGTTTACTCCATCAGCGAGTCGCCCAAAAACGGCCAGATCATCTGGGTGGGCACCGATGACGGAAACGTGCAGATCACGCGCGATGGTGGCAAGACGTGGACGAATGTGGTCGGCAATACCGGCGTGGCGAAATTCTCGTGGGTATCAACGGTGGCGGCCAGCCGCTTCGACGAAGGCACCGCCTACGTCACCTTCGATCGTCACACCTTCGGCGACATGCAGCCGTACCTTTACAAAACCACCGACTACGGCAAGACCTGGACCTCTTTGCCGGTGCAGGACAACGGCGTGCGCGGGTATGCCCACGTCATCACCGAAGACACGGTGAGCCCGAACATCCTGTTTCTGGGCACCGAATTCGGGCTGTGGATCTCGGTTGACGGTGGCAATAAGTGGGCGCAGTACAAAGGCAGCGATTTCCCGGCGGTTGCGGTGCGCGACATCGTGGTGCAGCCGCGCGAGTCTGATCTGGTGTTGGCGACCCATGGCCGCGGCATCTGGATTATCGACGACATTTCGCCCTTGCGCGCCTTGACTCCCGAGCTGATGCCGAAGACCGCGGCCTTCATTACCAGCCGGCCGGCTACACAGTACATCGATGCGAACGCCGGATGGCCTGAGGGCGACGAGACGTTCATCGGCCCCAGCCGTCCGCAGAGTGCGCTCATCACCTACTACCAGCGAGGCCGCCACATTTACGGCGACATGAAGATTGAGGTCTTCGATTCGCAGGGCAAGCTGCTCGACACCATCAGCGGGACAAAGCATCGTGGCCTCAACCGCGCCGATTGGTCGATGAGGCTGAAGTCTCCGACCGTGCCTCCGGCAGCGACCGCGGCATTTGGCGCCATCCAAGGGCCACTGGTAGTGCCGGGCACCTACACCATAAAAATGACCAAAGGCGATGACGTGTACACCACCGAGCTGAAGGTGGTCGAAGATCCGCGCGACAAGTACACGATGGCGGAGCGCCAGGCCCAATTCGATCTGACCATGAAGCTCTACCACCAGCTGGAACATATGAGTTGGGCAGTCGATTCGATTATCCAGATCCGCGACGGCGCCACCGCGCGGGCCAGCAAACTGCCGGCCAACGATCCGCTGCGCAAGCGTCTGACTCAGCTTGCGGTTTCGGCCGACAAGATTCGCTCCGAGATTGTGGCCACCAAGGAAGGCGGCGCCATCACCGGCGAGGAACGGCTGCGCGAATTCCTGACCACGGTTTACGGCGACGTGAATGGCTACAACGGGCAGCCGACCGCTGCGCAGATTGACCGCACCGAAGTGTTGGGACGCGAGTTGGAGGACGTCATCAAGAAAGTTCAAACCCAGCTGGTGGGCCAACTGCCGTCCATCAACAGCGCGCTGGAACAGAAGAAACTGGAGCCTATTCAAGCCATCAGCGAAGCGGATTGGCAGAAGCAGCACCAGGAAGGATCGCAGGGGCCAAAAGCGGCGACTCAGCAAATGCAGAGCTTCGAACGCGACTGAGGCAGCGACCGCATCACCACGTCCACGAAATGCCAAACACGACTATGCGTCGTGGTGCTGGGGCGCGCGCCAAGTATGAGGGTTCGTACTTAAACGAGAGCAGCAGGTTGTTCTCGGGCAAGATTAAGTTTGTCTGAAAACCGGCGGCGTGCATGGAGAAGCGCCCGTCACGGACCGATAAGGCACCGGGGAACGCTCCGCCATTTTTGGCGTTGAGCCACTCGTCATAGCCGGCAAAGCCGAACTGCAGCGCCTTCGTCATCTGCCGGTTCAGCGGCAGCAGTTGAGTCACTCCCCATTCCATGGTGAACGATTCTCCAAGCACAGCAGGGGTTCCGCTGGCGCGCTGCTTTTGTCCCTGGACCTCCCAATCGGTGGACAGGTCGGCGGAGATTCCCTTGTCTTTTATGAGGTTGAGCGTGGTCCCACTCGTCACACTATTGGTCCAGAACTCAGAGAAGATGCTGTTGGTCACGCCACCGGCATGCTGGCCACTGGAAGCGGAAAAGACATAAGCAACCGAGGTACTGGCCCGGTTCCAGTCCCACTGCAACGTCATAGACTGCATCCATGCGCCGCCATCAGCGGGTTCGCCTGCCTTCTCTGGCGACGGTGAGGAACTGTTCGCCTCGGGCAGCAGTGCCTGGAAGGCGAACTTCGCTCCCAAGATCTTCTCGTCCGGCGCGTAATCGATAACATTCTCCGACGTCCACAAATCAGGCTGCTGGGCCAGAGCTGCGACCGGAGCCAGCACCTTGATAAGTACGAGGCAGTAGAGCGCGGCATGGAAGATGGAGTGTATTGGCTTCATATTTCGTTCCGCGAACGGTGGTTTTTGCCGTGCGAATCTGGAAATGGTTGCGAGCAGGACGGTGAGTTATTTTCCCGTCCTGCTCGGGAGATGTAGGGATGGCGGCTGGTTAGCCAGCCAAGAGCCTACTTACTTTCTTCCGATCCGAGTGTTCTTGGGCGCAGTCGAACTGACACCCTTCGGCGCAGTCGGCCCGAATTTCCTCGTCATATCGAAGGAACTCAAGGTTTTCTTCTGCGAGCCAACGGCATGGCTCTTGGGAGCGGTCTTCCAGGGACCCTTGTTGGGATCGGTGTTTCCGGTTTGAGCGCTGGCGCCGATGGCCAGAGTTGCAAGGCAAGCGAGTAATACGATTGTCTTTTTCATTGTCGTTTCCTTTCATTGGTTGTGCGACGGCCTGAGCCGAGGTCGGTCGCCGGTTGTCTCTGCGGTCTTCGCTCGCCGCTGGGAACCGAATTCGCTAATCCGGTTCAAATTCGTGCCGAGTGTGCGTTAATTGCGTTGCGCAGACAATGCACCAGCGGTGATTTGAAGGTGATCTCGAGGTGATTTACCGGTTATCGAAGTAACCGACTCATTCCAAAGTTTTTGCGGTGTATGTGCGGAATTTCATGCGGGAAAGATTTGAGTGTTTGATGGGAATATTTGCAGGGCGCTGGCAGTTGCTGCTGACAAGCGGACTCTTTTCACACACAAAACAAAGAGCCGCGCAGAGGGCGGCTCTACGTTTTCGATCATCCGGGCACCTTATCTGAGGTCAAGCTCCATGGTTGGGCCTGCCTGAGCCGGTCTGGCAAGCTCCTGGATCTCCCTGACGAGCCGTGACATGCAGCCATGCAGAATGCATCCTGCCAGGGCCTCGGCGTTCATGGGCTGCGGCAGAGCCACTCCTCCGCCGCACATCCGGGGTTGAAGGTAGTGAAACGCGCGGAACAAAGTTTCCGTGGCCCGGTAAAGCTGGCGTTTATCGGTCATCATTGGAATTCTCCTGGTACGTAGTTGGGTACTTCTGTTGTTGTCACCGTCTGTGGCGTGGGACTTGTCGTCACGTTCCTAGATAACACGCCCGCAATGTGCATGCCCCACAGCACCACTGCCGCAATCACGATCAGTGCACCTTTCATGGCTCCCTCCTTCTGCCGCGTCCTTCGGACATCGCGGCTGACTTGAAATCCAGTTGCCTTACCACCCGGGGGCAGGATGGTTTGCCTGCACCCCGGGTGTATCCCCTCCGGCGAGCAGGACGGCCAGTTCGACGTCGTTCTTCCTGCTCTCATGGGCGCACTATGCGCTGGGCGCGTCAGGCGATCAATGCACTGGAAGTGATTTATGAATTTGCGGGGGTAGTCTGGTGGTCATCTAGCGGTGATCTAACGGTGACCCGGGTAAACAATTCATTTCATAGCCGCTTAGTTGACGGCTATGGTCTGCGCTGAATGGCGCGAGCCAAATGAATTCGGTGGCGAAGCTGCAAACTCCACTTGGAACAATTTCTCAGCCGGTGTAAACTTCGCGCACACTACAGCGGTTGCGCGATGAAAAACACGTTGCCACTCCGACTCCGGTTTGGCGCCTTCGAACTCGACGTGAGGTCCGGAGAACTGCTGAAGTCCGGCCAACGGATTGTGCTGCAAGAACAGCCGCTGCAAGTGTTGCAAATTCTGCTGGAAAATGCCGGCTCGATAAGCACCCGCGAAGAAATTCAGCACAAGCTTTGGCCCAACGACACCGTGGTGGAGTTCGACCACAGCATCAACGCGGCCATCAAGAAGCTGCGCGATGCACTCGGTGACTCCGCCGACAATCCGAAATATATCGAGACCATCGCCCGTCGTGGCTATCGGCTGATCGTGCCGGTGGAGCGGCTGGATTCCAATGCCAGCGATGTATCGGGACCAGCCGCCGAGTCGAGCAGTTCCGATGGCGCCGCGGTGCCGCTACAGGTCGAGCCGGCCGGACTCATCGGCAAGACGGTTTCGCATTATCGTGTGTTGGAGGTCGCGGGCAGCGGCGGGATGGGGGTGGTGTATAAGGCGGAGGACCTGAAGCTGGGCCGCCTGGTGGCGATAAAGTTTCTCCCGGAAGCCGTCGGCGACGACCCGCGAGCTTTGGAGCAGTTCGAGCGCGAGGCACGCGCTGCTTCCTCTCTGGACCACCCCAACATCTGCTCCATCTATGAATTCGGAGAGCACGAAGGCCGGCCGTTTATCGTGATGCAGTTGCTGCAAGGGGAGACCTTGCGGAAGTTCCTGGCCGCGGGCGGCCTGAAGGATGCGGAATCCGGGGCCTCGGTCAATCTCGTTCGGCTGCTGGATATTGCCATCCAGATTCTAAATGGGCTGGAGGCGGCGCATGAACAACAGATCGTGCACCGCGATATCAAGCCGGCCAACATTTTCATCACCACGAAGGGTGTCGCCAAGGTTCTGGATTTCAGTTTGGCAAAGCTGGCGTTTCAGTCCAGCGCCCCGGTCGCGATAGTGGTTGACCTGGGGGGCAGGGAAGGGGTGAATCATACTCTTCGCAGTCGTGCTGCCGGCACCGCCGCGTACATGTCGCCAGAACAAGTGCGCGGGCAGAAGTTGGATACCCGCACAGACCTGTTCTCCTTCGGCGTGGTCCTGTATGAAATGGCCACCGGGCAACGCGCGTTCACCGGCGACAACCCTATGGCCGTACGCGAGGCCATTCTGGTTCGTGTACCGACGCCTTCCGGGCAGCTTAACCCTGCGCTGCCGGTTGCCCTGCAAAATGTCATTCAGAAGTGCCTGGAGAAGGACCGCGCGGTCCGTTATCAGAAAGCCGCGGAGATCCGCTCCGACCTGGAGAAGATAAAGCGGCGCAACGAGCATCCCCTGCTCAGCCGCTGGAAGCCGCTGGCTACGGTTGCCGTCGTACTGGTCGCGTTGCTGGCCGGGATCTTGTACGTGCGGCCGCGGAAAGCCGCCGTGTTCACTAATAAGGACACCATTGTTCTCGCCGACTTCGTCAACACCACGGGCGATGCGGTTTTTGACGACGCCCTGAAGCAGGCTTTGGCCATCCAATTGGAGCAGTCGCCCTTTCTGACTGTGGCCTCCGATCGCAAGGTGGTTGAAACGCTGAAGCTGATGAACCGCCCCGCGAACGAGCGGCTCACCAAAGCGGTGGCCGAGGAAGTCTGTCTGCGCGACAACAGCAAAGCACTGCTGGAAGGCTCGATCGCGGCCATCGGCGAGCACTACCTGATTACCCTGACGGCCAAGAACTGTCAGACCGGAGACAGAATCGCGGGCGCCGAAACCGAGGCCGAGAACCGGAACCAGGTGCTGAAAGCGCTGGGGACAGCGGCCAATCAGATCCGCAATAAACTGGGTGAGTCGCGGTTCCAGCTCGAGAAATTCAACACTCCACTGGAAGAAGCCACTACGTCGTCACTGGAGGCCCTGGAAGCCTACACCCAGGCGATGAAGATCAGGACCCAGGGTGGCAGTGCTATTCCGTTGCTTAAGCGCGCGCTGGAGCTGGATCCGAACTTCGCCCGGGCCTACACCCTTCTGGGAACGGTTTACTACAATCTCGGCCAGACCACACCGGCAATTGAGAACTTCAATAAGGCCTACGAACTGCGCGGCCGGGTAAGCGAGAAGGAGCGGTTACAAATTGAGGGTGTTTATTACCTGGTTGTGACTGGCCAGTTGGAAAAGGGCATCGAGACCTACTCGCAATGGGCCCGAACCTACCCGGCGGATTTCTGGCCACATGCCGCCATGGGTGTCATCTACGCCGAACTAGGGCAGCATGAGAAGGCTGCAGCCGAGGTACAAGAAGGAATTCGGTTGGGGCGTCCGGATTACAACCTGGTCGGGGTTTACGGCTACCTGAATCGGCTGGATGAAGCCCAGGCCCTGCTCGATCGTGCGCGCGGAAAGGACAATACTGTCTTGTGCCAGATACGGTACTCGCTGGCCTTCCTTCGAAGTGACAATGCCACCATGCAAGAGCAGTTGGCATGGGCCATGGGCAAGCCGGATGTCGAGGATTGGCTGCTGTCGGCCCAATCCGATACCGAGGCATACTATGGCCGTCTCGCCAAGGCCCGCCAGCTTTCTGAGGCAGCGGTGAAATCGGCAAGGAAAGCCGAGGTTCCGGAAAGGGCAGCAGAATGGAAAGCGAATGAAGCCTTGCGGGCAACCGAGATCGGCCAGCCAGCCCTGGCGCGTCAGTTGGCGATGGAGGCTCTAGCGCTGAACAATGCTCAGGACGTGAGAATTAAGGCGGCGCTGGCACTGGCCCGCGCCGGCGATGTCGCACATGCGCGCAAACTGGCCGACCAGCTGAGCCAGGAGTCACCTCTCGACACCAGATTGCAGGACTATTCGCTGCCCACGATCCAGGCGGCCATCGAGATCGGGAAGAAGAATGCGCCCCAGGCAGTACAAGTGTTGGAAGTGGCCACTCCTTATGAATTAAGTGGGCCGTCGGCTGGGATCACCTTCCTGGCGAACCTTTATCCCGCGTACATTCGGGGCGAGGCGTATCTGCAAGCGGGCCAGGGGCTGCAGGCAGCGGCCGAGTTTCAGAAGCTCATCGACCATCCCGGCATTGTTAATAGCTTTATCATCGGCCCGCTTTCGCGTTTGCAGCTGGCCCGCGCTCAAGTGATGATGGGCGACAAGCAAGCCGCCCGCAAGTCGTATGAGGATTTCTTCGCCCTCTGGAAGGACGCTGATCCCGACATCCCGATCTTGAAAGAAGCCAAGGCTGAGTACGCGAGGCTGAACTAGGCCGGCGGCTCAATTTCTGGAATTGTCATGACGAGCGAAGCGAGGCATCTGCTTTTTCTTTCACCATTACACAGATTCCTCACCGACAACCGGATTGTCCCCTACAATGTTCTCTGTGTCTGACGAACTTCTGCGCTACCGCCCCGAGTTTCCCATCCTCAGCCGCACCACCTATCTCATCAGCAACTCGTTGGGGGCAATGCCCCGCGGCGTCGAAGATGCGCTGCACGATTACACCGAAATGTGGAACACGCGCGGCGTTCGCGCCTGGGAAGAAGAGTGGTGGATGCTGACCGCCAACGTTGGTGACCAGATCGGTGCGCTGTTCAACGCTCCCCAGGGATCAGTCGCCTGCCTGCAAAACGTCACCACGTGCCAGGCAACGGTGGCATCGTGCTTTGACTTCAGCGGCCCGCGCAACAAGGTGGTCTATACGGACCTGAATTTTCCTTCGGTGATGTATTTCTGGGAGGCGCAGCGTGCGCGCGGGGCCCGCGTGGAGATGGTGCCCAGCGATGACGGTATCCACGTCAACACCCAGCGCCTGCTTGACGCCATCGACGAACGAACGCTCATCGTACCCATGTCGCATGTAATTTTCCGCAGCTCGTTCGTCCAGGATGTCGAAGCCATCGTGGAAAAAGCGCACCGCGTGGGGGCTTACGTGCTGCTCGATTCTTTTCAGGCCACCGGCAGTCTGCCGTTCGACGTGCAGAAGCTCAACGTGGATTTTTGCACCGGCGGTGTGCTGAAGTGGCTGTGTGGCGGGCCCGGCACGGCGTATCTTTACGTGCGCCCCGATTTGGCGAAGCAACTGGAGCCGACATTCACGGGATGGAACGGCCACGAGAATCCATTCGGATTTGAGATTGGCGCCACGCGCTACGCATCCACCAGCTATCGCTTCACGCAAGGCACCGCGAATATTCCTGCGCTCAAGGTCGCGCAGCCGGGATTGAAAATTGTTGCCGAAGCCGGCATAGGGAACATCCGCGAAAAATCGAAGCGGCAGACCGCGCTGCTGATCGCGATGGCCGACCGGCACGGCTGGCGGGTAAACACGCCGCGCGATCCGGAGCGCCGCGGGGGCACGGTGTCGATCGACATGCCCAACGCGCAACAGGTTTGCGCCGAACTGCTGAAGCGCGATGTGCTGGTGGATTATCGCCCGAAGGCCGGCGTGCGCTTCTCGCCGCACTTCTACAACACCGACGAAGAGCTGACTAAAGGGATTGCCGCGGTGGAAGAGATTTTGAGTGGGATGAAGGTGGGAGCGTAGGGGCCGGTTGTGCCCTGTGCTTCGACGTGTACGCGTCTATCTTCCTGGTGATAGCATTCGCCCTAGAGTGAAATAGCTGCGCCACTCTTGGCTGCGTTGAAGAGCGGCCTGCGCGGAGTTTATGTGACCGATCAATCTGCCAACGTTCTAAAAATCCCCTTTCGTTCGATGGGTCTGAAGCTGATCGTTGTTTGCTTCCTTGCATTGGTGATGACGATTCCTGCGCTTTTTGTCTGGAGCCTCATCGAAGACCGTACCAATCGTGCCGCCCAGGTCGTGAACGAGGTCGGGGGACTGGTCGGGGGGCCGCAGACCTTCCTTGGCCCGGTCCTGGCCATTCCTTTTGAAGTTCCCAGGAGTGCGATTACGGCCCCGGAGCATGGAGTCTATATAGTATTTCCAGGTCGCGCTGAGGCGAGGGTCGATACCAAGACCGAAGAGCGCCACCGGTCTTTGTTTAAGGTACCGGTGTATCGGTCGGATATCGCTTTCAATGCATCCTTCGACTTGTCGGGGGTTCCAGCCAATGCGCCTGATGGTGCGCAGCTGGACTGGAAACGAGCTGAATTCCTGATAGGTGTAACCGATGCGCGCGGCGCGCAGGCCGACGCCACTATAACCGCCGGAGGCAGGGTTGGATCGTTTACCCCGGCTGGGGCCCTCCAAAGCGTCACCGTCAATGTGCCGCAAGAAGGCGAGACACAGCTTACTTTGTTTGGCGAGCCGGCAGCAGGCATTGCCCTGCCCGATACAAAGTTTGACGTGACCGCTACGCTAAAGTTCACTGGCGCTCAGCGACTTGCTGTTCTCGCTTTTGGCAAAACGACAGCAGTCTCGGTCAAAGGCGATTGGCCGAATCCCAGCTTCATCGGGGGGTTTCTACCGGTTACGAAGACGGTCACGGACCATGGATTCGAAGCGAATTGGTCGGTGCCGTTCATCGCCCGCGGAGTTCAGGCCGAAGGCAGTTCCGATGTCATCGGTCGATTGGGCCGCACGGCGCTGGGCGTTTCCTTCGTCGAGGTGGCCGATCCCTATCAATCGGTAACGCGGTCCCTGAAATACGCAGTGTTGTTTGTGGGACTGGTCTTTCTCTGTTATTTCCTGTTTGAGGTGGCGGCCGCCAAACGGGTCCATCCAGCGCAATACATTCTGGTCGGCGTCGCGCAACTGGTCTTTTACTTGCTGCTGTTGTCAATCGCTGAAAGAATCGGCTTTGATCTCGCATTCCTTATTGCCGCTACCGCTACGGTCGCCCTCATCTCGGCCTACGCCGGATGGGTGTTCGAGAGCCGGAAGTTCGGCCTGCGAGCTCTGGTCGCCTTCGCAACTCTCTACGGTCTCATCTATCTATTGTTGCGGCTGGAGGACCAGGCCTTGTTGCTCGGCGCTCTAGCTAGTTTCGCAGCCATCGCGGCCGTTATGTTTTTCACGCGCAGAATGGACTGGTACAGCACCTCCGGAGTGCCGCTGCCGGTGTCATTGAGGGAGCGCGGGAGCGAAGCGTCAGGAACCGACTAAGTGACATTTACGCACTGAGAGTTGCCGCAACTTTATTGCGAAGGCGTCGGCCCTTGCGGTGGAGGCGCGCTCTCGGGTTTTTCCGGCCCGAAGTATGCTTCGTTCAGCACCGGCGTAACCGATTTCTGAATCTGCTGGACGCGGTCAGCCACCATCTGGTGCTTTATCGTTGTGGTGATCTCGGCGTTTACTTCGCTTAGCGGGACCTGTCGCACCGAATCAACCTTGTAGATATAAAAAGACGCTGGATCCGAATACACCGGGGAAACCTCGCCGGCCTTCAAATCGAAGACCGACGCATGAGCTTCGGGCAGCGAGCCCGGCCGTCGCGCGCCCATTTTCGTTGCCGGCGTTCCCGGCGAACCCGCTCGCACCGACGCATCCTTCTGCAGCTTGTCGGGATCTTCGCCTGCCAGCCAACGCGCCCTGATCTTGTCTGCATAAGCCTTCTCGTCGGCCTCGCTCGGCTTGGGCTTGTCGGAACTGCTGCTGGTAGAACGCGGAATTATGATGCGCTCGATCGTAACCTCCAGGTAGTTCTTGCTGTTCCGGGTATAGTAATCGGCGACCTGCTGGTCGGTGGGATGAGAGTACTGCTCGATGATTTTCTGATTGAGCGCCTCGGTAAGAATCTGGTCCTTGGCGAAGTCGAAGATCTGCTGCACTCGCGGATCATTCTCCAAACCCATGGCCCGCGCGGCATCGGCAAAGGTCAAGAGCTTTGCGAACTGGGTCGCAAAGGTACGACGCTTTTCCGGCGACATCGGCCGGTCCGGCGGAGTGAGGGAAGTGATCAACTTCTCGAACTGGGCGCGGGTGAGCGAGCTTACACAGTTCGGCGGCGCGGTTGTGGCGCCACTGGCTGGTTCGCAGGCGCCTTTCAGCGTGAGCACGGTCTCCGTCATCGGCACTGTGCTGGCAGCGGGAGTGGAGGGCGCAGTGGATGGCGGTGGCGTGGTCTGCCCATAACTGTCACAACTGAGGGCAAGAGACAATACGAGCATTATCCAGTTAAATCGCAACATGAAATTTCCGGGCGCCTCGTCACCCTTGGTAGGAAGCCCCCGCAGTTATGCCGATCGTTTCAGCGCTCCCTCGATGTGTGAGTTGTCATCACGAACGGCCTTGGCCGTGAGGGATCTGCCGTTTCATCGCCATTGTTGCAGGTGCAAGCAAAAGCAGATTCCTCGCTTCGCTCGTGAATGACAATTTCAGCAAGGACGCGGATCTTTCTCCGCTGACTGAAGGGCCCGCGTGAGAACATCTGTGGTCCCCCGGACCCAGGCCACGCTCCGCCTTATTCACCTATTACTGGCTCAGCAAGCCATAGATATCCAACTCGCTTCCGGTACCGACGAACACATGTCCATCGGCGACCGTAGGCACAGTGAATTTTACCGCAGGGCCGGCGACATCGCGACCGCCCGCCTGCTGGGTGTTGTACAACTCGTGGCCCAAGTTCGTCGCGTCGTAGGCGTGCAGGATGGCCGGGCCGCCATTATGCACGTTGGTGCTTTCGATCTCCCACAGAATTCCGTCCGAGGTGCCGTTGGCAGACAGGGAAGACGTCGCTCCGTGAGTGCCATAGGTCACGTTGCCTTGCGAAATCGGAGAAGTCGAAATGAGGCCGGTATTCGAATCCCAGTTGTAGGCCTTCACCACGTCATTCTCGCAGTGGTAGTAGATGGTCCCCTTCCAGTAGGTTGGGGTGGAGAAAATGTTGTCGAACTGTTGCGTGCCGGTCTGCACTTCCTGGATCACGTGGTCGGTAGTTTGAAACTGGCCCATGTTGTCGCGGTTGATGACGAAGATGCGTCCGTCTTTACCGCCGCCAATCAGTTCATGCGGATACTGCGAGGGATTGTCGGGCATGATGATGGGCGATCCGCTGCCGAAGTCGGCATCATTCTGGCGCAGGAAAGCTTCATTGGAGGGCTTGAAGTAGTCCAGGACCGACAGGTCGCTGGCCCGCAAGCGCATGGCCGAGTCGTTGTAGTCGGGCGCGGGATCGCCGAGATCGACGCCGGTGATGAGGTAAAGATCTCCGTTATTGTCGTCGATGGCGGGAGTGCCTCCCCAGAGCCCGCCGCCGGCTCCGTCGGCGGTCATGTTGGCGATGGCCGTCGGCTGTAGCGATGCCTTGTCGTAAGCGAGCACCCAGCCATGATTACAATGTCCGAAGGTTATGTAAATCGCGTTGCTCGCAGGATCGAGTGCCAAGCCGTTGCGCTGATAACAATCGTCCTCCAGGGTAATCTGGCCATTGTTGTTGTCCCAGCCGGTTCCGGGAACGGTGCCCGTCACCACGACCGGGCCGCCAAACTTCTCGCTGCCGTTGAAGATATTGAGGGCATGCAGGCGGTACACCTTGTTTCCATTTTCCAGACCGTCGGTTAACACGTACAGCGTGCTGGTGACGGTGTCGATCACCGGCGTTGAAGTGATGCCCAGAAGCGGGTTGATTCCTTCCTGATCATGCACGGGAACGGGCGTTGCCAGATGCTGGCGCCAGAGCGGCGAGTCGGAAAGCCCATCGCCGTCGAAGGCATATACGGTGTCGTTTTCGGTGGCGACGAACACCACATTGTGGTGGACTCCACTGATGTTGACGTTGGGCACGTACAGCGGCTGGGCATAGACTTGTGCGTCCACCGGCATCGCTGCCAATTTGCCAAATTGATTTGTATTGACGTTCGAGGTATTCAGAACGGTCTCGTTAAGGTTGGCCCCGTCGCGAACGTCATCGTTGTGAAAGGTTAGCAGCGATACCGTTCCCGCTGGTGGGTTCACCACCGAGACCGCGGCGGAGGCGCTGTAGGTGGTCAAGGCGACACTGGTGGCGGTGACCGTGTGCGAGCCCGGGTTGGCAGGCGCAGTGTAAAGTCCGCTGGTGCTGATGGTCCCAACGCTGTGGTTGCCGCCCACTACTCCATCGACGGACCAGGTGACTCCGGTATTGCTGGTTCCTTCGATCGTTGCGGTGAACTGTCTGGTTCCCAACGGGGAAACCTTGGTGCTGGGCGGAGAAATGGTCAGGCTGATGACGGTGACAGCGGCGTTTGCGCTGGCCATGCTGTCGGCCACGCTGGTGGCGGTTACGGTATGTCCGCCCGCGGTGGCAGGTGCGGTGTACAGACCATTGGCGGTGATGATGCCTACGGTGTTATTCCCACCGGCGACGCCGTCCACAGACCACGTCACCGACGTGTTGCTGGGGCCGGTCACCGTAGCGGTGAACTGCTGCGTCGTGGTCACGGCCAAAAGCGCCGTGGTTGGGGAGATGCTAACCGTCACGGGTGGCGGTGGATTGACGGTCACGGCAGCATTCGCGCTCTTGGTTGTGTCGGCGACGGCGACCGCGGTCACCATGACTTGCAGGGCAACGGTGGTCATCGGCGCGGTGTAGAGGCCGGTGGCAGAGATGGTACCGGTTTGCGTGCTTCCGCCTACTACATTGTTCACTTCCCAGGTTACGGCGGTGTTGCTGGAACCGGTGACCGTGGCCTGAAACTGCTGCGTGCCGCCGGCGATGATGGTTGCCGAGGTAGGCGAGATCGTAATCGATACGGTGGGAGTGCCGCTTGACCCTCCACTTCCGCTTCCCCCATTGCCGCTGCTACTGCTACTGCCGCTGCCGCCGCAGGCGGCAAGGGATACGAGCAAAACTCCAGCGACTAACACGTGCAAGCAACGAACGAGGCGACGCGACATGGGACCTCAACCGGGGATGAGTGGCACTAACTTTGCCTTCGTCTAGATGAAGAGCGGCTTGGGGGAGTTGCTTGTGCGGCGAGGTGGCGCTGCTGGGGCAAAATGTCGATTGATGTTTAAGTCCACGGACCGCGCGGCCATGCAGGGAAAATGAATTTGTGAATTCTAGGTTAACGCAGGCCGTCGTACGCCGAACTTTTGGTCACAGTCTGTGACAATTCATCCTGATTTCTGCCCCGAAAGGAACCAAGCGAATAACCCCGTAGCAAGAGTTTCGTTGACATTTCGCCTTTTATTCGCTGACAATATGAGCGGAGGCTGCGCCCACTATGGCTCTTACCCGCCGTCAGAAACAGGTGTACGACTTCATCTCCGGATTTGTGGACAGCCACGGCTATTCGCCGTCGTTCGAGGAGATTGCCGAGGGACTCGGTCTCAGCTCGCTGGCGACCGTGCACAAGCACATCACCAACCTGGAGCAGAAGGAATTATTGCGGCGCGATTACAACCGCAGCCGCTCCATCGATCTGCTGAAGCCGCGGGGAGCCATGAAGCAATCGCTGGCGGTGGCGGCAGCAGCAGCGGCGGCGGGAAACGGCATGACGTTACCGCTGATGGGACGCATCGCCGCGGGCCGTCCGCTGGAGGCGATGGAGAATCCGGAATCCATTTCGCTGGCCGACTTCACCCGCTCCAAAGACGTGTACGTGCTTCAGGTGAAGGGCGAGAGCATGCAGGACGAGCACATCGTCGATGGCGACTACGTTCTGGTGGAGAAGACGAACGTGGCGCGCGATGGCGAAATCGTGGTCGCGCTGGTGAATGGCAGCGACGCCACGTTGAAGAGAATCTACGTTGAGGGCAACAAAATTCGCCTGCAACCTTCCAACGCCGCCATGCAGCCCATCATGGTTCCCGCCGCCGAAGTCTTGGTGCAGGGAAGAGTGATTGGAGTGTTGAGGAAATACTGAGCTGACTAACCCGCTTCCTGCTGCTTCTTCAATCTTCGCGTTTCCGCTAGCAGGGCCATGCTGTGCATCAGGTTCTGCATGGTGACGATGCCGACCAGGCGTTGCTGGTCGACCACGGGAATCATGCTGAGTCCTCGCCCGCCCAGTTTGCGGAAGGCCGACGCGAGCGAGTCGCTGCCTTGCGCAATTTCGAAGGCGCGCACCATGGCCGTTTGCACGTATCCGTTGCCGCCCACGCGCAGTGCCTGCACAATGCGTTGCTTGCTGATGACCCCAATCATGTCGCTGCCGCGAACGACGGGGAAGTCGTCTTGCAGAGTGTGCACCGCTTTGTGCAGCGCGTCTTCCAGAGTGTCGGCAGGCGAAAGCGTGGAGAAGCCGGTCAGCATGACATCTTCCATGCGCACGCTCTCCAGCACCGACTGGAAAACGACGGAGCGGTCCTCCAGTTGCGCGCCGACGAACAGAAAGAAGCCAATCAGCATCAGCCAGGTGTTCCATACTCCGAGAAAAATCAGAAGCATGGCGAACCCCTGCCCGATGGCGACGGCGCGGCGGGTGGCGCGCACATAATCCATGCGCTCGGCCAGCAGCGCCCGCAAGATGCGGCCGCCATCCATGGGATAAGCCGGCAGAAGATTGAAGCCACCGAGGAACACATTCCCCCAGAACAAACTGCGCGGCAGATTATTGGCGTGAACAAATGGTTGTGCCCACAGGTTTACGTGCGGCAGAAACGCCAGGATGAAGGCGCCGGAAAGTGCGGCAATAATCAGGTTGACGACGGGACCGGCGGCGGAAATGCGGA
>CAWCSJ010000034.1:0-175008 GCA_963798185.1 uncultured Acidobacteriaceae bacterium | reverse complement strand
AATGAAGCGCAAAGCATATCTGATCGTGGTGGCGATCACTTTCGTCCTGGGGATATTGCATTCAACTTTTGCATTTGTCCTTCATAAGACACTGAACGCCAACGTGCTGTGGTTCTTGGGTAGCGGGCTAGCCCTGCTGTTCTACAGCGCTCTCAACCTGATTCACATAAGACACGGGGCGGAGCAGGATGTGCGCCTCATCGTGCGCGTCACGAACGTGTTAATGCTCCTGTTCATGGCGTTGTCGGTCGAGGTCCTCGGGGTGAAGGGGAATCCCCAGGTGCTGGTGTTAGTGGCGATGGGTGTTCTCATGCTCGGATTGTCGTTTTCAAATTGACCGGTTCAAGACACGATCCGTAGGGACTCGGCGGAGTGAAGTGGCTACCCACCTATGCCAATTGTGAAGAAGTGTAAAAATTCGGTGTCGAAACGAACTTTTCTAAGCCATCTGCGTCTATACCAGTAACCCAAATCCAAAGTGGGCGCCGCAACCCAAACCCAACGACAAACACGGCGCCCACCGTCCTTCGCCACTCGCTCCGAGCCTTTCGCTATTCGCCAGATCTCCTGAATCCCTTGTCGGCGATCGCGGCGGTGTGCGAGACGGTCTGGCGAAAAGCGAAAAGCGAATAGCGAATAGCGAAAACCGATCCAACATTACTGACTCCTGAATGGCCCCAATCCGCGCTACAATTAAGAAGAAGTAGTTACCATGCGGTTAACAGTCTTGCAGCCCCAGATTCACGAAGCCCGCTGGTGGGAGACCATGGCCGATGGCCGTCTG
Organism: uncultured Acidobacteriaceae bacterium; assembly: GCA_963798185.1. Classification (GTDB taxonomy): domain Bacteria; phylum Acidobacteriota; class Terriglobia; order Terriglobales; family Acidobacteriaceae; genus Bog-257. The sequence continues at coordinate 174,224 of CAWCSJ010000034.1, read as the reverse complement.
CATTGCTACCTTTGCCCGCGGCACTGCCACATCGGAGAAGGCCAAAGCGGCTTCTGCTTCATCCGCAAGAATGAAGGTGGACGGCTGTTGCAACTTGGCTACGGCCGGCCCGCGGCCATCGCGATGGATCCCGTCGAGAAGAAGCCGCTCAACCATTTTTTCCCGGGCACGAAAATCCTTTCCATGGGCACCGCGGGATGCAACATGGGCTGCCTGTTCTGCCAGAACTGGGACATCTCAAAGGCCAAGTCAGACCAGGTCAACGCGGTGAGCCTCAGTCCGGAGAACGTGGTCGAGGTGGCGCTGGAGCATCGCGCGCCGCACATTGCGTTCACCTACAACGAGCCCACCATCTGGGGAGAGTACGCCATCGACATTGCGCGCGAGGCCCACGACGCCGGCCTGAATACGGTGATGGTGTCGAACGGCTACATCACGCGCGAGGCGTTCTTCGACATCTATCGCTACATCGACGCCGCCAACATCGACCTGAAGGCGTTCACCGAAGGGTTCTACGGCAAGATCACCATGACCCACCTGCAGCCGGTGCTGGACACCTTGAAATGGCTGCGTCACGAAACCGGCGTGTGGTTTGAGATGACCAACCTCATCATTCCCACGCTGAACGACGGCGATGCCGAGTTTCAGGGGCTGTGTGACTGGGTGCTGGAAAACCTGGGCGACGATGTCCCGCTGCACTTCACCGCGTTTCATCCTGACTTCAAATTGCTGGACAAGCCGGCGACTCCGCCGGAGACGCTGCATCGGGCGCGACGGCTGGCCATGGGGATGGGCCTGAAATACGTTTACGAGGGCAACATCTACTCCGACGGGGCCAACACGATTTGTCCGGGATGCAAGCAGGTGGTGATCACGCGCTCGTGGCACTCGGTGATGTCGAACCGGCTGAAGGATGGCTGCTGCAGCAATTGCGGCACGCGCATTCCGGGCGTGTTCACCAAGGCTGAAGCAGGGAAGCGGCGTGAGTGGGTGAGCGCGGTGCAAAACGTCTAGCTGCTCCAACTTTTATTTATCTGTGATTACCTGCTGAATTGTCATTCCGACCGAGCGGACGGGGTTCTTGTCCGCGAGCGGAGGAACCTGCTTTCAGTTCGCAGTTGTAGCCAGTGGAGGAAAAGCAGGTCCCTCGGCTGCGTTCGGTCCCTGCGCGACCTCACTTCGCTCGGGATGACAAATCATAAAAGGAACCTGCTTCCAGTTCGCAGTTGTAGCAAGTCGAGGAAAAGCAGGTCCCTCGGCTGCGTTCGGTCGCTGCGCGACCTCACTTCGCTCGGGATGACAACTCATAAAAGGAACCTGCTTTCAATTCGCAGTTGTAACCAGTGGAGGAAAAGCAGGTCCCTCGGCTGCGTTCGGTCGCTGCGCGACCTCACTTCGCTCGGGATGACAAATAATTAAAGGAACCTGCTTTCAATTCGCAGTTGTAACCAGTGGAGGAAAAGCAGGTCCCTCGGCTGCGTTCGGTCGCTGCGCGACCTCACTTCGCTCGGGATGACAAATAATAAAAGGAACCTGCTTTCAGTTCGCAGTGGTAACCAGTCGAGTGAAAGCAGGTCCCTCGGCTGCGTTCGTTCGCTGCGCGACCTCACTTCGCTCGGGATGACAAATCATAGAAGCGTTTACTTCGCGCGCTTTTTCTTTGCAGGCTCGGGCGTCGTGCCGCCCAACTGCCCAGTAACGCTGGCCAGCACTTTCTGGAAGGCTTCTTCCTTCGTCAATTCTTTCTTGCCGGTCTTGTTGTGCCGGTACTTGTGTTCGTAGCTGCAGGTGCGGCAGCGCACTTTCTGCGCGTCCTCCGCTTCCATCGAGACTACCGCGTGGTCGGTGGTGCGCTTGCAACGCGAGCAATAATCGTCAACGTAATCGCCTAGACGCATGGTTCTGTCTCCCGTTCGACATCAGGATACGGCAAGTGTGGAAATGTTCGCTGGCCGCGGGCGTTCGCGGGTCACTTCTCCCACCGAAGTGGTATTGGCATAACGCGTACGGGGTATTGGCCGCGGTTCATTCTAATGTAACAATCGCAGCCATTGATCGACCCCGCTGTAGAGAGCAGCGGACAGGGAAGGGCGAGCATACAGCGAAGCAAGGTTCACGTCAGTTCGTTGGCTCATCTCCTTTAATAAGTTGGCGGAATTCTGTTTTGGATTGTGCAACTGGGCGCTGCGCTTCCCGACAGAATTCCGCCCTTGTTATTTCTTCCGCTATTCCGACCGCAGCGCCTGCATGGGATCGATGGCTGCCGCGCGACGCGCGGGCACGACGCCGGCGATCAGCGCACAGACGCCCAGCACCAATACCGCGATTCCCAGGGCAAGCGGATCGTACGCTTTGACGCCGAACAGTTGGCTCGCGATCAGGTATCCGCCCAGCAACGCCAGTAGAATGCCCAGCCCCAGCCCGATCGCAACCTGGGTTAGAGCGCCACGCAGCACCATCGAAACCACGTCGGCGCGATCAGCGCCGACGGCAACACGAATGCCAATTTCGCGAGTGCGCCGCTCCACGCCATAAGCGGTGACGCCGTACAGGCCGACCGCGGCCAGGGTCAAGGCCAGTATCGCGAGCAAGGCCGTCATCCTGGCCAGCAGGCGTTCCTGGTTGAACGCCTCGCTGACCTGCTCGTCAAAGCTGGTCATGCGGATGACGATCATGTCGGGATCAAGTTCTCCCAGGGTTCGCCGCACGATGCTCTCCAGATTCTCGGGATTGCCGGAGACGTGCAGCTCGATGCTGGCGACTCGCTGCGAAGCTACTTCGCCACCGGCATCGGCAGGATCGCTGAACTCAACGTGCTGAAGATAAGGCAGAAAAAACGTGGCGTATGCCGGACCCCGCGTGTCCTGGTACTTGGTGTCTTCCACCACGCCCACGATTTCGAAATCAGACGTGTGTGTGGGATCGCTGCGACCGAAGCGCTTTCCGATGGGATCTTCATTCTTGAAGTATTTCTGCACGAACCTCTGATTTACAACTGCAACGCGGGGCGAAGTTGGCGTGTCTTGCTCTCCGATAACGCGGCCCCGCAGAAGCCGAGTTCCGATGCTTGGGAAATAGTCAGGTCCCACGCGCAGCCAGGATGCGCCTTCGCCGGGATTGCGAGTACGGCCGGGGAAGTACACGCCGTTGCTCCAATTGTCGCCTCCCAGCGGGGTGTAGAGAGAATAGCTGGCCGTGATGACTCCCGGAATGCTGCTCATCCGCTGCTGCAGTTCGCGGTAAGCGCCCGCGAGCTTCTCCGGACTGTAACCTTGAAAGGCGCGGCCTACGTGGACGATGTAGCGATGGTCACTCTTGAAGCCGAAACTCTGGTGCTCCAGCTTGCGCAGGCTCTGCACCAGGAGGATCGCGACGGCAAGCAATGCCAGCGAGACGGCGGCTTGCAACACCACCAGCGACTTCTGCGGCAACGAGGTGCGTTGCGAGGTCGAACGTCCCGTGGCGTGCAGCGCTTCAGCGGGATCGGCGCGCGAGTTGAGCCATGCCGGGGCTACGCCAAACAGAATGCCGGTCACGAGCGACAGCGCAAACGAGAATGCCAGCACCGGCGTAGAGGGATCGGGGTTGATCGGGATGAATTCAGAGCCACGGAAGGCCGTGGCCAGAATCGTGCGGGTCCCGAGAAAAGCTACCACCAGACCCACCGCTCCGCCAATCATCGCCAGCAACACGCTCTCAGTAAGCAACTGCCGAACCAGGCGAGAACGCCGCGCCCCGAGCGCCAGGCGCACCGCAGTTTGCGACTTTCGCGCCGTGCCGCGCGCCAGCAACAGGTTGGCGATGTTGGCGCAGGCAATCAGCAAGACCAATCCCGAGACCGTCATCAACAGGCGCAAGCCTTTTCCGGCATCACCCGCGAGGACCGCGACTCCGCCGGCCGCAGGAAGCATCAGCACCTTCTGTTTGCCGACGTCGCCGCGATTCGTTCCGGCAATGGTGCCGGCGCCTTCGTCGCTGTTCAACCATTGCTGTAGCTCAACCGACACCTTCGATTGCACCTGCGCCGGCGAAGCTCCGGGTTTCAGCCGGCCCATCACGTAGAGCCAGTGCATATTCGGGCGGTCCAGAAATGACGTGGCACCGGAGACGACGGGTTCGAGCGAGATGGGCATCCAGAAATCGGGTGGGGTGTCGCTCAAGCGATCGCCGAAGAAGCCGGCTTGCGCAATCCCGACAATGATGAAGGGGGAGCCATTGATCATGAAGGTCGAGCCAACAATCGAGGGGTCGGCTGCGTAGTTGTCCTGCCAGGTGCGATAACTCATGACCGCTGCGGGCGCAGCGCCAGTGTGATCGTCGGCGGGACTCAGCAGGCGGCCGGCAGCGGCCGAAATTCCAAACAGCTGAAAATAATTGCCGGTGACGAATTCAGAATGCAGAGGACGGGCCGGACTATTGTCGCCGCTGCGGCGAACGCTGGCGTGCGGCAGCCCCCCCTGAAATGCCGCCAGCTCTTCGAGCTCGGGAGTGTGTTGGCGGAAGTGCTGGTAGAGCGCATAGGAGTAAATGTCCCAGACATTCTGCAGCCCGCCGATGACGCAACAGTTCACCTCCGTGGAGCCCAGCCGGTAAAGCTGGCCGGGGTTCTTCACCGGCAACGGCTGAAGCAGAACCGCGTGTACCAGGGTGAAAATGGCGGTGTTGGCTCCGATACCTAACGCCAGGGTGAGCACCGCGACCAGGGTGAATCCGGGCGACTGGCGCAACTGACGCAGGGCGTATCTGATGTCGCTGATGAGGGTGCGCATAGGACGGGTCTCAGGAGGTAGTTGTGCAAGCGAGCGGCCATCGCCTGCGATGGAGAAGTGGTTGCTTCTTGTGCAAGTTGCGATTGGTGGGACGGGAAGAGGCAGGCTGGGCGCGTCCGTTTCGTGGAGTTCACGTCCGGAAGCGGACAGTGGGGTGATGTGGTGGGAGCCCCGCATTTATGCGGGGGAAGGAGCGCTTCAGCATCTCTGAGTTGTCATCACGAACGGCCTTTAGGCCGTGAGGGATCTGCTGTTTTCCGTCTGGCATTCCAGCGTAGACAAAAAGCAGATTCCTCGCTTCGCTCGTAATGATAATTCCAGAAAAAGCCGCACTGCGCGGGCTGAAGCCCAACTCTTCACGCTTAAAACGGCACGGCTGAACCCGTTCCCCTTCAAACCTGTGCTGTACGCTGATTTTCCTTGGTCACGTGGCGACGTGCTGCGGGTCACACCCTTTCGGGCAAGAATCTGATAGTTGTAATCATGTGGTAGGCGTGCGCTCCCACGCATGCTCTATAAAACACTTAGCGCCGCCGTCTATGGCATCGACGCCAGCCTGATCGAGGTTGAGGTTGATGTTGCCCCGGTCAAAGCCGATCACGACACCTTCATGACCGTCGGGCTGCCCGACACCACGGTGCGCGAGAGCCGCGAGCGCATCCGCGCGGCGCTGAAGAACAGCGGCTACGATGTTCCCTCCACCACGACCACCATCAATCTGGCGCCCGCTGACATTCGCAAGGAAGGCTCGGGGTTCGACCTGCCCATGGCGTTGGGCATCCTCGGCGCCTACGGCGGCTTGAACAACAAGCCGCCCGACGACGCGCTGTTTGTCGGCGAGTTGTCGCTCGACGGCGGGCTGCGCGGCATTCGCGGAGCGCTGCCCATTGCCGTGACGGCGCGGGCCAACAAAATCCGCCGGCTGGTGCTGCCTGAAATCAATGCGCGCGAGGCCGCACTGGTGGAGGGCGTTGACGTTTATCCGGTGCACTCGCTGATCGAAGTGGTACAGCTGCTGAATACCGGCAACGGCATCATGCCCATCAAGGTTGACACGCACGCGCTGCTGGAAACTTCGCGGCAATTCGGGGTGGACTTCGGCGACGTGCGCGGGCAGCAGACGGCGAAGCGCGCCATCGAGATCGCCGCGGCCGGCGGGCACAACCTGCTGATGATTGGGCCGCCGGGCTCAGGCAAGACCATGCTTGCCAAACGCATGGCCACTATTCTGCCGCCGCTGACTTTTGACGAGGCGCTGGAGACAACCAAGATTCACAGCGTGGCCGGCGTGCTGGATTCGACCAGCGGACTGGTGGGCACGCGCCCCTTCCGCTCGCCGCACCACACCATCTCAGATGCGGGGCTGATTGGCGGGGGCATGATCCCGCGGCCGGGCGAGGTTTCGCTGGCGCACAATGGAGTGCTGTTTCTGGATGAGCTGCCGGAGTTCCCGCGCAACGTGCTGGAGGTGATGCGGCAGCCGCTGGAAGATGGCACGGTGACCATCGCGCGCGCGGCCATGTCACTCAGCTTTCCGGCGCGTTTCATGCTGGTGGCGGCCATGAATCCGTGTCCGTGCGGATATTTCAACGATCGCTCGCGTGAGTGTCACTGCACGCCCATGATGATTCAGCGCTAATGTGTCGAAGATTTCGGGGCCGCTGCTGGACCGCATAGACATCCACATCGACGTGCCGTCGGTGAATTATCGCGAGCTGCGCAGCGGGATCGTGCCGGAGAGTTCGGCCGACATCCGCGCCCGCGTGATTCGCGCCCGCGAGACGCAACTGCTGCGCTTCGGCAGCGAGGGCGAACGCATTTACGCCAACGCGCAGATGGGCTCGCGCGAAATCAGGAAGTACTGCGAGCTGGGCACCGACTCCGAGCACCTGCTGGAGCGCGCCATGGCGAAGCAGGGGCTCAGCGCGCGCGCGCATGACCGCATACTCAAAGTCGCGCGCACGGTGGCCGACCTCAGCGCCGCCGAAACCATCGAGCCGGGACATATCGCGGAGGCAATCCAGTATCGGACGCTGGACAGAACGTTCTGGGCGTGAGCGGGATGGTGGTGTAGTTTGATCTTGTAAAACGTCATATTTCTCCACCCGATTTATCGGAACCACCAGGTGAGGCGTATGAAACTCGTCGCAATTTCTCTACTCATTGTCGGCAACATTGCAGCCGCACATAATCCTGCGGCTAAGGTTCAGGAACATAGGGAAAATGCCGAGCCTGTCACGCTTTGTAGCTTGGCGAGAGACCCAGCTCGATTCAATCATAAGATCGTGAGAATAACGGGTTATGTGACTCAAGACTTTGAGAATTTCACCCTTTCCGATCCGGAGTGCACGGCCGCAAGCGACAGCTTTTCCCTTTGGCTAACGTATGGTGGCACGATGAATTCGGGAGCTGTCTATTGCTGTCCTGGCGAGGGCGCAAGTCCGAGTCGCGATCAGGAATTGGAAGTGGAACAAGTAAAGATTCCGCTTATACGTGATGACAAGTTGAAGCAATTTACAGACGCACTCAAATCCAAGCCGCACAGGGTGAAAGCGACGGTGGTTGGAGTGTTCTTCTCTGGTCGGCAGCTGCAGTTGAAAGATAAGACAATCTGGAAGGGCTATGGACACATGGGCTGTTGCAGCCTGCTGGCGATTCAACGCGTTGAGGGAGTGGAGCGATAACCACCCGGTGCCCATCTTTTTGCCGCTTTTGTGAAAGGGTGGGAAGCGAAAAATCCCGTTTTGCGCACCTAGACGTCCTCCCAGTGCCCGAGTGAATGCCCGGTAAGGTTCTGCACACATATAGGTTGAACGCCCGATTCTTCCGGGCGATGAAGCACGAAATACTGCTTGCAACGTAGCCGAGGAGGGGGCTGCATGCGCTATTTCGCATTTGGCCAAATTTACCCATGGAGCAGAGCAATACATGAAGCATGCACTCTGTTTGGCAACACTGGTTGTAAGCCTCTCGCTGAGCGCGGCAGCATCCGTCAACGTTATCGTGACCGCGCCCCTAAATAATTCGCAAGTCAGCTCTCCTTTTAATGTGGTTGCGAATGCGACCAGTTCTTATTCAATTGTCGGTTGGCATATTTATCTCGACGGAAACGATGTTTATTCAGGCGGCCAGACGAATTCGATTAATGCGCCTATCACTGCCAGTGTAGGCACTCATCAAGTGGTTACACGGGCGTGGGACAGCACCGGCGCCTACGGCAGCGTTTATGAAGAGATCACGGTTAGCAGCGGCGGCGGTGGTGGAGGCGGCGGCGGTGGCGGTGGGTTGCCCACCCCGCCTCCAGGGGCAATCGTCTTTAACAACATTCAGAATCGTGGTAATTGGCATTGGTGCCACGATCCGGGTTGTGCCGGAGGCAGCGGCCAGGGCAGTTACTGGATGGCGCAGCACCAGGGCAGTCCTTCGCGCGACGGCTCCAGCACGGAATTCTTCAACTCGGGCGTGTGGGCCAACGCGCTGTGGATCCAAAAGCTGGGAGCCAATGATGGCGTTCACAATTTCCTCTGGGACTTCTACTTTTACGTGGACAATGCCTCCCACAGTGGAGGCCAGGCACTGGAGTTCGATGCCTTCCAGTTTGTCCATGGCTACAACTACATGATTGGCAGCCAATGCGATTATGGCCGCGGGTTCTGGGATACCTGGGACGAGGCTTCCGGCCATTGGATGGCGACTTCAGTTTCGTGCCCCAAGTTCAGTCCCAACACCTGGCACCATGTTCAATGGTACGAGACCACCAACACCAATTCGCACCAGTACACCTATGTGACCCTGGTGGTCGATGGACACGTTTACCCGCTGAATATCACGCGCAACGCCCGCAATCTCGGATGGTCAGACAATCTTGGCGTGCAATGGCAACTGGATGTGAACGCCAGCGGCCAGGGCTATCACGAGTGGATAGATAACGTGACGCTGAGCGTCTGGTAAATGTAGCGGCGCTACTGCTTACTTCAAACTCGCGGCTCCGTGGAGACCTGCTATTTCTTACGAGATGGCGCTTCGCGGGCCGCGGTTTTGTTCCTGCCTGAATAGTCGATCGTAACTATATGCGTCCGCCATTCGTATATCTATCGAGGGCTAGTTCAGCCTCGAGTTTCTGTATCGCGATTAAACGCGCATGAACTGCCTCCACGAAATGACTTCGGGTACTATTCCGAAGTGATCCTGATTGTGCGCAAGCGCGGACACGCGCACCGGAACAAATCGCGGCAGAAGTGAAAGGATGGCATTGTGTCGAAGAGAGGCTTGTTGTTGTTGATGTTATTAGGCGTGGTGACGATCGCAATCGTTTCCCGCGTAAGAGTGGCCTCAGCGCTGGCTGGGAGTTTTTTGCAGGAAAATCAGCCGGATGCGCTTCCCACCCCAATGTCTGTCGGTAATATGGCCCACATGTTTATGACCTCGCTCAGGCCAGAAAAGCCTGGCGACCAGCAGAAGGCCGACGCCATCGTGGCGGCGGCGAAAACAGCAATGGCTCCCTACCAGGATTATCGCAAGGCCCTGGCGGACGGCTTTGTAATCTTTCTGCCGAATGTCCCGCAACCCCAATATCACTTTACCAAGCACGAGTACGGCCTGGAGGCACGATGGCATTTCGATGCTCTGAAGCCGACCTCGCTGCTCTACAACAAAACTGCGGACGGGGGATACAAGCTGGTAGGAGTGATGTACACAGATCGGGTCGACGCCAGCGACGAGGAGTTGAACCAGCGAATCCCGCTGAGCGTCGCGCGCTGGCACCAGCACGTCAATTTCTGCAAAGCGCCAGCCGGAAAGAGGGCCGAGTATTTTGGCCCTCATGCCAAGTTCGGCTTGCTGGGTTCGATCACTACCCAGGAAGAGTGTGAGGCCGAGGGCGGGGTGTTTCTGCCTCATGTGCTGGGATGGATGGTGCACGTTTATCCCTATGAAACCGATCCGAAGAAAATCTGGTCCACGGACGGCCATGACCACGACAATATGGACCACTCCGCCATGCCGGGGATGCAGATGAACTAAGCAGGCCGGCCTCGTGTCGGGTTCGACATCCTTTCGCTGCTTTTGCGAAAGTCAGATAAGATTCGAGATGATGTTCGCCGAGACTCCATTTCACTGGGCTGACCCGAGCACCTGGCCGTGGATTATCTACGTTTGGATCGCCATAGTCCTCGCCGGATGGGCGAAACCAGCCTGGCGCTGGTTTCAGCGTCAGCAGGCCAGTGGCTGGCCGACGGCACCGGGTCGAATTGAGTCCGGAACGGTTACACGCTCCTCTTCTTTTTCGCGAGGTCGTGCGCGGGGATATACGGCGGAGTTGGGTTATTCCTATTCGGTGGAGGGACAGAGTTACTCCGGCCACTATGAACGGGAGTTCGGTAGCGAGGAAGAGGGTTGGGAGTTTATCCGAGAGCTTCAAGGCAAGCCGGTCATGGTTTCCTGCAATCCGCGCAACTCCGCAAAGTCCACGCTTTCCGCAGACGCGGTTACGGCACTACTCAAGATGCGGGCTCCTGCTCCCCAAAGAAGCGCATCGCAGGTCGGCGTATCGAACGTGCCAGCATGGGTAAAGCCACTGTTGTGGCCATTCATCGCTTTGTCGGCGGTCGGGTTGGTGGTCAGTCTCTGGGTTCACCTGGGAGCCGTGGCTGGTCGGAAAGTCGCCCCCGACGACTTTTTCTGGATGCTGCACGTCGGCATCTTCGCAGTGTGGTTTCCCGCCGTGTTGGTGGCAAACAGGCGCGGCAGAAACACCAGTCGAAAGAATTTGTGGAAGGCAGTGTTAAGAGGCTCGCCGGAATGGATGCGGTACATGGTGTACGGCTTTTTCGGTTATGCCTTCCTGAATTTCTTGATTTTTCTACCGCATGCTTCAAAAGGCGGGGCAGGCAACGGAACGCCCGTCATGGTATGGCGTGGTTTTTCCGGTCATTGGATGGCATTCTATTCGGCGGCATTAGCCATTCTTTACTCGGCTGCCGCCTCCACGACGACCCCGGTTGAACCGCCTGGCCAATCGCAGGCTTAGTGATCTGAGAACACAGTCTAAGGCGTGACTGCTTCCACGCGGGCATGGTAGCCCTTGCGGGCGTGGACCTGCAGATGCTTTCCGTTTTTCTCGACCGTGATATTGATGGTGCGGTACTTTCCGTTGGGCTCGAAATCGGCGGGCTTGTAGGCGATGAGATAGCGGCTGCGAATCTGGTCGCGCAGCTTGTCGAATGATCTGCCCAGACTCATGGTGTCGCCGGGAAACAGCGCCTCTCCTCCGCTGCGCTCGGCCAGGGCCTGCAGCACTTTGTCAGCCTCCGTCTTGTCGCCGACGCCGTCTTTGGTGCTGATGGTGTAAACGGTGACGCCGGTGGCTTCTTCATCGCGAATGGCCTGTCGCAGGCTCTTGTGGCTGGCGTTGTCTTCTCCGTCGGTGACCACCACCAGGACTTTCGCCACGCGCTCGTACTCGGGATACGCTGCCAGCTTCCAGCAGCCAAACGACACTGCGTCGAAGAGCGCCGTGCCGCCATGGCTGCCGAGTTGGTTCACGCCGGCCGTCAACTTCGCCTGGTCGCCGGTGAAGTCCTGGGTCACGGTGGGCGTTTCGGCAAAGCCAACGACAAATCCCAAGTCAGAGCTGTTGGTGAGCATCTGCTGCAGGAACTTGGCGGCCGCGTGCTTCTCGAACGAAGAGCGCGATTCCACGGACCCACTGGTATCGATCAGAATGCCCAGGCGCAGAGGCAGCTTCGATTGGGAAGTGAATTGCAGCACTTTCTCCGGAGGCTTGTTGTCGTCGCGGACAGTCATATCGCTTAGTTCCAGGTCGCTGATGGCGTGTCCGCCGCTGGTGACGCCGAAAAATACGGCCACTTCATCCACGGCCTTGCGAATGGTCCATTGCGCCGAGGCATCGTTGCTGCTGCGGTCGATGTCGGGAATCGGCGCTGCTTCGGGACGCAGTTCGGCGGAGGTATCGACCTCGGCGCAGTTATCGCAGGCGGCGGAATCGGGGTGGTCGCTGAGATCGGCCAACTGAAGTCTCAGGCGATCGGCGTTGGCCAGCTTCGGCGCGGGCTTGGGGGCGAGCAACTTCGGTGGCAGCTTGCCGGCGGCGGCCGCCGCTTCTACTTCCTTTTGGTGCTTTTCGAGAATGTCGAGGTTATGGCGCGCGGTGGCAGCCAGCGGATTGTTGGGGTCTTCCTGCAAAAACAGGGCAAATTCAGTTTGCGCGAGTGGATATTCGCTGAGCGCGACGGCGGCCACGCCGGCGACGTAATGAGCATTGCCCATTCCCGGGTGCGGCAGCGCATGAATTTTTTCCACCGTTTGAATGGCTTGGCGATATTGGTGGTTACCATGTTGCGCGTAGGCCAGCGCGGTCAGGATGGCGGGATCGCTGGGACGAAGAGCGGCAGCTTTTTCCAGTTGCGCGCCGGCCGCGACGAAATTGTTTTGCGAAAGCGCCAGCCGTCCTAAATTCAGGAATGCACCGGGGAACTTGTCATCCAGACCGGCAGCGATTTCAAATTCGCTCTTGGCGTGCGCGGCATCATCCAGGTCCAGATAGGCGACGCCCAGAAAATTGTGGGCGGAGACGAACTTGGGATATATGGTAATCGCTTTTTGCAGGTGCGCCATGGCCTCTTGGGAGCGCTGGCCCCGCAACAGAGAAGTCGCCTGGTTGAACTCGCTCACAGCTTTTGGGGGCGCAGCCAAATCGAGCGCCGACACCGTGCCGGAGTCAACCAATTTCTTCTGGCGGTCACGGTCTTCCTGGCCCCCGCCGCCCTTGGACTGCTGCGCCAGGATCATCTGCGCGAAGTCCATGGCGCCGAACTGGGCCTCCGCGGCTCCGCCGCCAACGTTGACCCAGGGGATCGGCCCCGGGGTGGGACCCGAATACGGGTTTATTCCTTTTTGCTGGCTGTAGGCACCGGGATGATAGGCGAACAGGACAAGCAGCGCGACGGCCGTCCAACGGCCAACCGGGATTCGGACCCATACTCGATTCATACGGCTTACCTACAGGCAGGGGCACGCAATGCTTTGCGCGCGCTACTGTGACAGGAAGGTTAACAGAGGGGAGCAACTTCGTCCACAACGCGGGACACATTGCGGAGACAATGTGACCGCCGCTAGAGCGCACATTCTTGGCGTGACTTCGAATCATTGAGAGCGCGCGCAGCCTGTGTTCCACCCGCTACAATCGTTCAGGAATCCAGCGATGAAGCAGCACGCCACCAACATCGTTCGCGAACTTCGCAGCCGCGGCTTTCAGGCCTATTTTGCCGGAGGCTGCGTACGCGACATGCTGCTCGGGGTTGAGCCCGCCGACTACGACGTTGCCACCGACGCCACGCCCGCCGAGGTAATGCGCATCTTCCCTGAAACCTATGCCGTGGGCGCGCAATTCGGAGTGGTGCTGGTGCCCTCTGCCGATGGGCCTAGCAGCGGCGCTCCGCCGTCGGAGCATCCGAACTACGTCGAGGTGGCGACCTTTCGCAACGATGGTACGTACTCTGATGGCCGGCATCCGGACCGGGTGAGCTACGCCAAGGACCCGCAGGAAGATGTGCAGCGGCGAGATTTCACTATCAACGGATTGCTGATGGACCCGTTAGACGGCAACCGTGTGCTCGATTTTGTTGGTGGACGCGACGACCTGCAGGCCGGCGTGATTCGTGCCATCAGCGATCCGGAGCGCCGCTTCAGCGAAGACAAGCTGCGCATGTTGCGGGCGGTTCGCTTTGCGGCGCGCTTTGGTTACACCATCGAGCCGGCAACGCTGGCGGCAATTCAGCGGTTAGCCCCGCAGATCAATCAGGTAAGTGCCGAGCGCGTGCGCGACGAACTGACCAAGATGCTGACCGAGGGCCACGCAAAGCACGCGTTTGAGCTGCTCGACAGCACCGGCTTGCTGAAGGAAGTGCTGCCCGAGGTGGACCGCATGCACGGCGTGGAGCAGCCGCCGCAGTTTCATCCTGAGGGCGACGTGTGGATTCATACCTTGCTGCTGTTGGAGAAATTGCCGCCGCGGGCTTCGCGCACTCTGGCCTGGGGCACGCTGCTGCATGATGTGGGCAAGCCACCAACGTTTCGCGTGGCGCCGGACCGCATCCGCTTCGATGGGCATGTCGAGGTTGGGGTGCGCATGGCCGAGGAAATTTGCCGGCGTCTGCATTTCTCCAACGAAGATACCCGGCAGATCGCGGCGCTGGTGGCCAACCACATGCGCTTTGGCCAGGCGGACAAAATGAAGGAATCGACAATGAAGCGCTTTCTGCGCCTGCCCAAGTTCGATGAGCATCTGGAATTGCATCGCATGGATTGCCTGAGCAGTCATGGCGACCTGACGCTTTACCATCTGGTGCGCGAGCGCCGGCAGCAGACTCCGCCGGAGGAGATCCGGCCAAAGCCGTTGTTGAGCGGGGAGGACCTGATCGCGCTCGGCTATCAGCCCGGGCCGCAGTTTGGCGAAATGCTCTCAGCCATCGAGGACGCGCAGCTGGAAGGCACGCTGAACAGCAGGGAAGAGGCGCAGGAATTTGTGCGGCGGAAATTTCCGCGGGCGGGATGAGAGTGAAGCACGCCCGCACAGGCTGCTGAAAAAGTCAGGTTCAGCGATTGTTTTGAAGGGGCGCAAAGTCGAACCGCCCGGTGTTGAAGGGGCGCAACCCTCAGAGCCTGCCCTCAGCGTGCCGAAGAGTGCGCCATTGCAGTCATTTATCTTTTGTCATCACGAGCCGACGAACCGGGGCCCCCGACGAGCGCCGCTTTTGCGCTTGTTGGGGTAAAGTTCAGTCGGCGAGGGATCTGCTTTTTCCCAAATCTCCAAACAAAAGTAAGCAAAAGCAGATTCCTCGCTTCGCTCGTAATGACAATTCCAAGCAGTGCTGCAGAGCACGCTGAAGCGGTTCTCCACCCTATACCTCAAAAGTGAAACTGCCCCAGCTACTTCGTTCTGCCGCCTTCCATCTTCAACTCGGCGCTGGCGCCGGCCTGCGCTGCCGCCAGGCGCGCGGTCAGCACGCGGAAGGGCGAGCACGAAACATAATTGAAGCCGAGTTGCGCGCAGAACTCGACCGACGACGGCTCCCCGCCATGTTCGCCGCAGATCCCGATCTTGATGGTCGGACGGGTCTTGCGGCCCTTCTCGACCGCCATTCTGAGCAACTGTCCGACGCCCTCGCGATCGAGCACCGCAAACGGGTCCTGCTTCAGAATGCCCTCGGCGAGATACGTCGGCAGAAATTTGTTGATGTCGTCGCGCGAGAAACCGAACGTCGTCTGCGTCAGATCGTTGGTGCCGAAGCTGAAGAACTCGGCTTCCTTGGCGATCTCATCGGCCACCAGCGCGGCGCGCGGCAACTCGATCATGGTTCCCACCAGGTACTCAACCTTGTGCTCCTTCTCGGCAAAGACCTCTTCCGCGACGCGGCGTACGATGGCCGCCTGGTTGGCCATCTCCTTCAATCCGCCGGTCAGCGGAATCATGACCTCGGGCTTCACTTTCACGCCTTCCTTGGCGACCTTGACGGCAGCCTCGAAGATGGCGCGCGACTGCATTTCCGTGATCTCAGGATAGGTGATGCCAAGCCGGCAGCCGCGATGGCCGAGCATGGGGTTGACCTCATGCAATTGCTCCACGCGATTCAGCAACGTGCGCAGCTCTTTCAGTTTGGGCGATTTCGGCTTGGTGAGTTCGAGTTTGGCGATTTCGACCATCAAATCTTCGCGGCGCGGCAAGAACTCGTGCAGCGGCGGATCGATGGTGCGGATGGTGACGGGAAAGCCATCCATGGCGCGAAAGACGCCGACGAAATCGTTGCGCTGCATGGGCAGAAGCTTGCGCAAAGCGGTGCGGCGGTCTTTTTCGTTGGTGGCGAGAATCATGGTCCGCATGTGCGGCAGACGGTCCTCGGCGAAGAACATGTGTTCGGTGCGGCACAGCCCAATGCCTTCGGCGCCGAACGCGCGCGCCTGCAGAGCGTCGCGAGGAATGTCGGCGTTAGCGCGAACGCCCATGCGGCGGAACGGCTCGGCCCAACTCATCAGCTTCGTCAGTTCGGGATCGTCGGGTTTCGCGGGGACAGTGTTGAGCTTGCCGTTGATGACCCGGCCCGAAGTGCCGTCGAGCGAAATCCAGTCGCCGTCCTTCAGCACCTTGCCGTGAACGCGCATCTCGCGCGCCTTCTCATCGACATCGATGTCACCGGCGCCGGCGACGCAGCACTTGCCCATACCGCGAGTAACCACGGCGGCGTGGCTGGTCATGCCACCGCGCGAGGTAAGAATTCCGGCCGCGACCTCCATTCCGCCAATGTCTTCCGGAGTGGTTTCGCTGCGCACAAGAATCATCTTCGCGCTGCTGTCTTTGTTGAACTTCTCCACCGCTTCGTCGGCGGTGAAGACAATCTGGCCGACGGCCGCGCCCGGTGACGCTGGCAATCCGGTCGCGAGCACTTCAACCTCTTTGCCCTTTTCGTCGAGGCTGGGAACGAGGAAGTCATAAAGTTGGTTAGGCTCGACGCGGAAGATGGCTTCTTCCTTCGAGATCAACCCTTCCTCGACCATCTGGATGGCAACCCGCACGGCCGCACGGCCGGTGCGCTTACCGTTGCGCGTCTGCAGCATGTAGAGGCGCCCGTCCTGAATGGTGAACTCAAAGTCCTGCATGTCGCGATAGTGTTTTTCCAGCTTCGTCGTGATTTCGCGCAGCTGGTTGTAAGTGTCGGGCTGAATCCTCTCCAGTTCGGAAATGTGGACCGGCGTGCGCACACCTGAGACCACGTCCTCGCCCTGCGCGTTCATCAGGAACTCGCCGTAAAATTCCTTCACGCCCGTCGCCGGATTGCGAGTGAAGCCCACGCCCGTGCCGCTGGTCTCGCCCAGATTGCCGAAAACCATGGCCTGCACGTTGACGGCGGTGCCCAGCATGTCGTCAATGTTGTTAATGCGACGATAGGTCTTGGCCCGCTCGTTCAGCCACGAGCGGAACACGGCGTCACGCGCCATCACGAGTTGCTCGTGCGGGTCCTGCGGAAACTCGCGCTTGGTGTGCTTCTGCACCACCTTCTTGTATTCGGCAATCACTTCCTGCAGCGCCTTGGCGTCGAGGTCGGTGTCGAGTTTGGCTTTCTTCTGTTTCTTCTTGCCGTCAAACACTTCCTCGAATGCCTTCTTGTCAATGTCGAGCACGACCGAGCCGAACATCTGAATGAGGCGGCGATAGGAGTCATACGCAAAGCGCGGATTGTTGCTGCGCTTGGCCAGGCCCTCGACCGACTTGTCGTTAAGGCCAAGGTTGAGGATGGTGTCCATCATGCCGGGCATGGAGAACTTTGCGCCCGAGCGAACACTCACGAGCAGCGGATTGTCGCCGCCACCGAGCTTCTGCTTCTGCAGGTCTTCGAGGCGGCGGAGCGCTTCATCCATCTGGCGATTGACTTCTTCCGAGACCGCACGGTCGCGCATGTATTCGCGGCAAGCCTCGGTCTGGATGGTGAAGCCGGGAGGCACGGGAAGTCCGGCGTTGGTCATCTCGGCGAGGCCGGCGCCTTTGCCGCCTAGCTCGTCCTTCATTTTGCCGTGGCCTTCGGCATGACCATCGCCGAAGAAATAAACGTATTTCACAGCCTTGGCCTTGGCGGCTGGCGTGGCTTCAATTTCGGTGGTAGGAGTGCTCATGATGGTGTCCTTTGGTGGTGACTCGTGCTGATGCCTATTTCGTATTTTCAATAATTGTATAGCGAAACAATTTATGAATTGTCATTACGAGCGCCTGCTTTTGGCGCGAGGAATCTGCTTTATTTCAGGACGGACGAAAAGCAGGTCCCTCGCTACGCTCGTGATAACAATTTTTGATAATCAAGCTGATTTGCCCTCCGTTACGATCTCGCTGAAATCGGCAATGGTGGAAAAGTTGTTAACGAGCAACTGGAGTAGCCCGAGCCGGTTGTCCCTGAGGGTCACATCCTCGCTCATCACCATGACGTGATCGAAGAACAGGTCAATCGGACGCCGCAGTTTAGCCATCTCAGCAAGCGCGAGATTGTACTCACCCCTGAGGCGAGCGCTTGCGAAGCGTGGGCCTATCTCACCGACTACGTCGGACAATGCTTGCTCACTTGGCTCGCGCAAGAGGTTCAAGTCGTATTGCTCAGGGACGACCAAAGTCCTCTCACGTGCCTGGCGCAGGATATTTTTCATGCGTTTGAACGCGACCGAGATGGAGGCAAAATCGTCCGAGCCGCGAACTTCGCTCACCGCGTTGGCTCGCGCAATGGCGTCCACGATGTCGTCACTCCCCGCCGCGAGCACAGCACTGACGAGATCGTATCTAAACCTTAAGATGTCACGAAGATAGAAAGCGACCCTGTCGACCATAAAGACTGTGATCGTTACACCTGGCACATTGATCGGCTCGGACCCGATGAATCCACTGCCAGTGTCGAATCGCCGATCACGTAGAAGACCCTGCACCGTCTTTTCAGCGAACAGCACAGTAAAGACCGGCTCCTTAAACTTGGCCTCCGCAGATGAATTTTTGTATTGTTCCAAAGCGTCGGAGAATAGCTTCGAAATCGGCAGCGGCAGCTTGTGTTCGGCAATGATCTTCACGATGCCATTGGCCGCGCGGCGCAGCGCGAAGGGATCTTTCGAGCCGGTCGGCTGCAGACCCAGCGCAAACATTCCCGCAATGCTGTCGGCCTTATCGGCGATCGCGAGCACGGCGCCTTCAACCGAACGCGGCACGCTGTCGTCCATCGATTCCGGCTTGTACTGATCGTAGATGGCGTCGCCGATGGCTTCCGCAGTGGCGGCTGGCAAGATCGGATCCAGTTGCTGGACCTTGGCGTACAAACCGCCGACGATGCCTTGCAATTCGGTGAACTCCTTCACCAATTCGGTAGTGAGGTCGGTCTTGGCCAGCAGCGCGGCCTTGAAGACAACGCCCGACCTTACCGGCTGGCCTGCATTTCGCATTGCCTCCGAAATCAAGCTGCCGAGTTTCTGCACCCGCATGGTCTTGTCGAAGTAGCTGCCCAGATCTTTCTGGAAGGTCACGGCCTTCAGCATCTCCACGCGCTGGCGCAGCGGAATCTTCTGGTCGGTTTCCCAGAAGAAGCGCGCGTCGTTGAAGCGGGCGCGCAGCACGCGCTCGTTGCCGTGGCGAATCAGTCCATCCGGATCGCCATCAGTGTTCAGCACCGCCAGAAAATGAGGCAGCAGTTTGCCGCCGGCATCTTCCAGAGCGAAATATTTCTGATGATCGCGCATCACCGTGACCAGCACTTCGTCGGCGAGCGCGAGAAACTCGGGATCAAAATTGCCGAGCACGACAGAGGGGAACTCGGTGAGGTTCACCACCGTGTCGAGCAGAGACTTGTCTTCGCGCCAGCGCGCGCCCAGGATGGTTCGCGTGGCGGCGTCGAGCGCTTTGCGGATGCGCTGCTCGCGCTCCGCGCCGCTCGCCACGACTGAGGCTTTGGCTAACGTAGCCGAGTATTCCGACGGGCGATCGATGGTTAGCTCTCCCGACGACAGGATGCGATGGCCTTGAGTGGCTTGACCGGCGCGAATTCCGGCAAACTCCAGCGGCACGACGTCAGCGTCGAGCAGCGACACCAGCCAGCGCACCGGACGAACGAAACGCTCGGCCGATTTGCCGCGCCAGTACATGCTTTTCGGCCAGTAAATACCGGCGATTTCTTTGGGCAGCGACTCGGCAAGAATCTCTGAAGCCGGACGCCCCTTCTTCTTCACCGTCGCACCGAGGTATTCGCCTTTGGGAGTGGTGACCTTCTCCAGCGCATCGACCGGAATGTTGAGCTTGCGGGCGAATGCGGCGGCGGCGGGAGTTGGCGCGCCGTCCTTGTAGGCGACTTTGAGCGAAGGCCCGGTGACTTTCTCAGTAATGTCCGGCTGTGCCGACGAAACTGAGGAGGCGAGAATGGCCAAGCGGCGCGGCGTGGAGTATGTCTGCAGCGTAGGAGTGTCGACAAGTCTCTCGCGCAGCAACAGGTCGCTCACGCGGCGAGCCAGCTCCTCGCGAGCGCTGTCAATCATGCGCGCGGGAATTTCTTCGGTACCGATTTCGAGAAGGAAGTCAGGCATAAGAAGCAATTAGCAATTAGCAACTAGCAATTCGCTTCCCACCCTTTCGCCAAAGACGGGCGAAAGGATGGGGCACCCTTAACATCAAACTTTGTCATCCCGAGCGAGCGGAGCGAGTCGAGGGACCTGCTTTTCGTTGGCCGTGCCCTAGTGACGAATACGCTGCTATCGCTACGTCCCGGCCGCCGACAGTTGTTCCGCTTTCGCGGAACCGTTCTCCTCCGATGCAGGGGCGCCTTCGTCTCCGGCCTTCTGCTGATCGACGTACGCCTTGGCTACGCCCACGGCCAGCGCCCGAATGCGGGCAATCACGCCAACCCTTTCCGTGACGCTGATAGCTCCGCGCGCGTCGAGAATATTGAACAAGTGCGAGCACTTCAGGCACAGATCGAACGCGGCCAGCACGGGAAAACGCTTTCGCTGTTCGCTCTTCGCTCTTCGCTTTTCGCTAGAATCGCCTTCACCCGACGAAGGGACGAGCAGCGACCAAGCCGCGTACTCGTCCAAGAGCTCCTGGCATTCAGCCTCGTAAAGCGCGAGGTGCTTCCACGCTTTCTCCACATTGGCGCGCTCGAAGTTGTAAACCGAGAACTGCAATTCGTCCTGCAGCCGGATCTCGCCGTACTTCACTGGCCGGCCATCGGGGCCGACGACCCAGGTGATGTCGTAAATGCTGTCCACGTCCTGCAAAAACGCCGCGATGCGCTCCAGGCCGTACGTCAACTCGGCTGAGATGGGATCGAGATCAATGCCGCCGCACTGCTGGAAGTAGGTGAACTGCGTGATCTCCAACCCGTCGAGCATCACCTGCCAGCCGATGCCCCACGCGCCCAGCGTCGGCGACTCCCAGTTGTCCTCTTCGAACTTGATGTCGTGCTTGCGAAGATCGATGCCGAGCGCACCCAGCGACTCCAGGTAAAGCTGCTGCACATTCGCCGGCGGTGGCTTCAGGATGACCTGAAACTGCAAATGCTTGTAGAGGCGGTTGGGATTTTCGCCGTAGCGGCCGTCGGCGGGACGGCGCGATGGCTGGGTGTAACCCACGCGGTAGGGCTTGGGACCGAGCACGCGGAGGAACGTCTCGGGCGCCATGGTTCCAGCGCCCACCTCGACGTCATACGGCTGCTGCAGGACGCAACCGTGGTCGGCCCAGAAATTTTGCAGGCGCAGCACCAGTTGCTGGAAGGTCAACGGATTTTGCGAGGCAGCCAAATGGTTTTCCTGATGTTTGTTGAACGCGGTAACATCGCTTTGACGCGGCGCAATTTCAGCCGCGCCGATCGTTCTTGATTGTCATCCCGACCGAGGACTTCAGTCCGAGCGGAGGGACCTGCTGTTTCCTAATTTGCCGGCGGTGCCGTCCCTACGGGACTCTGTATTATCTCCGACTCTACCCAGCGCTGAAGCGCTGGGCTAAGATTTTCCGCCCCTTCGGGGCTTGAGTCAGGACCAGTTCGCCCATTCTCGACGTTACGTCTGTGCGTGGGTCACAAGCACACAACCTCGAACTGCCCATTCTCACAGCTTCTTCAACATGCTCGCGGTTACCAGCTTCTTCTCGATGTGGCGCTCCAGAATCTGCACTAGAAACCGCCGCAGATCGGCGCACTGACCGGCCGTCCACGGCTCCTCGGCAAACGTCTCCACCGGAGCACGAAACATCTGCTCCGCCAGCTGGCGCGAATCGGCCGTCAACTCCGACGATGCGATGCGCTTGTGCTGAACGCACATCAGGCCGTCGGCCAGCGCATGATAAAACGCGCGACTGCCATTCAGCGCCTGGCCGCAAGCGCCGCATTCGCCCAGCTCCGGCAAGAATCCGACCAGCCGCACCAGCCAGAGTTGGAAGTATGTCAGCGGCATCCAGATCGAACCGGCGCGCAGTTGATGCAACACCGAAACCGCCAGCCGAAAAATGGCGTCGTTGGCTTCGCGGTCGGGTAACAACTCATCCAGAGTTTCCGCGACATGTTCCAGCGCGACCACTCGCGGATAGTCCACCGTTGACGACAGCGGCGACTCCAAGATGTCGCACGAATCGAGCCGCGCCAATTCCTGGCCTTCGCGGTCGTCGTAATAGGCGCGCACCCAGGTCAGCGGCTCCAGCGCGCCACCAAAACGCCGCTTCGATTTCTTAGCCGCGCGGGCGATGCCTTTGACCTTGCCCTCGGCCCGCGTAAACAGCGTTACCAGCAGGTCAGCCTCGCGCAGCGGATAAGTTCGCAACACGATCGCTTCCGACTGCTTCAGTGGCATGGGTTTGAGGGCGCCGCCGTCAACTCTCGATTCTACTGGCAGCGATTGCGATGTGCAAAGCGCGCGGGCTTAGGACCCGAAGCGCTGTGCGGCGCGGGCCTTCGCCTTGGCCGCTTCCTCTTCGCGATTCTTGGGCGCCGCCGTGGTTTCCAGAGAGCGGAGAAGGCGCGTTGAGATGCCGGCGATTTCATCGACGGCCGCGTGGAAGGCCGCTTCGTTGGGCTTCGACGGCTTGGTGAAGCCGCTGATCTTGCGCACGAACTGGAGCGCCGCGGCTTGGACTTCCTCGTCTGTTACCGGCGGGTCAAAGTTGAAGAGGGTTTTTATATTTCTGCACATGGGGTTGTGATCCACAGATTAGACGCGGCAGGTAAGCGGAAGGCGCAGAAACCAATTCGGTTGCCAAAAGGGGGTATGTTCTTGATGCTGGCGGACTTGGGGATTCCAGCTGGGATCCGCAAATTTCGCCGTCGCCCGGGCTGGCCGGGTCCACAAAATAAATAAATTTTGCTGAGTGAGCAATATTGAACAGAATTGCCTTTATGGAACGCCGTATTATCCCGCGATAATATGCGTGAGCCAGTGTAGTCGGCCTGGAGAGCAACCTTTACCCCCACTCATCCACTACACTGGCCCCGCGCGATTATATGGGGCTCCTACGATGATCATGCATTCACCGTACGGGATGGAGTTGGTCGAAAACTGCCTCGCTTGCAAGCTCTGCTCGGGGAGTTTCTTCTGCCATTTGCCCAAACCAGTGCTGGAAGCGTTCCAGCCCCTGAAGTTCACGCTCGCGCATCCTGCCGGCGCAACTCTGTTTGTGGAAGGCCAGGCATGCCGCGGCATCTACATTCTCTGCAAGGGCCGGGTGAAATTGTCAACCACATCAAAGGAGGGCCAGACCCTCATCTTAAAGGTCGCTCAGCCTGGGCAGGTGCTGGGGCTGAACGCAGTCATCTCCGGAACCCCGCACGAGACGACGGCGGAAACAGGCCAACCTTGCCAACTGAACTTTGTTAAAGGGGACGACTTTGTAAAATTTCTGACGGAACATCCCGATGCCGCCATGCACGCCGCAATACAGTTGGGCCGCGAGTGCCAACAGGCGTACCAGCAGTTGCGCTCGTTCAGCATGAATTCCGCACCCGAGCGGATTGCCCGCCTGATGCTGGAATGGTCGCATGACGATGCAGGGAGTATCGCCGCCCACGGAATCAAAGTGGCCTTGACCCATGATGAGATCGGGCAAATCATCGGGATGTCGCGCGAGACAGTTACCCGTACTCTCGCCAACTTTCGCAAGCAGCACATTGCAGAACTTCATGGTTCCACGCTACGGATCCAGGACATGTCTGCCATTCAGAAAATTGTTGGTCTATAGACCCACACAACCGAGGCCCCGGGATGTTCTCTGGATTCGAGGTGGCCATGACGTCGGCTTCATCATCTACCGCTGCGAAAGCCCCGCTCATATTGTGTATTGACGATGCTAACATCGCGTTGCGTGTAAGAAAGCTCGTGCTCGTCAGCAAAGGCTACGCCGTGCTAACGGCCAACTCGGCGGAAGGTGGCCTGGAGCTTTTCAAGCAGAATCCTATCGACTTGGTAATCGCCGACCATTTTCTAAGCGCCAAGACAGGAACAGAGATCGCCAGGGAAATGAAGGGACTGAAACCGGAGGTCCCCATTCTAATAATCTCGGCGGCCGCTGAGAAGCCTGCTGGCCTGGAGTTTGCGGATGGCTTCCTGGCCAAAGGTGAGCCGCCGGATGTCCTGCTCGATATCATCGCTCAACTGTTGGCCAAGTAAACGCAGTTGAAATCTATCCTTTGTTCGGCTGCAAACAAAAGCAGATTCCCCGCTGCGCTCGCAATGACAATTCCAGTATTATGCGGAGTCACATGTCGGGGGGAACCGCAGATCCTTCGACTTCGGCGGCGAAGCGCCGCTCCGCTCAGGACAACAGAAAAAAGAGTGACATCAAGCTAATGGCTGACGGCTGATAGCTAACGGCTTCTACAACGCGCTCATGTTGGACAGGAATTCGCTGTTGGAGCGGGTTTTGCCCAGCTTGTCGATGAGCAATTCCATGGCTTCCACCGGCGAGAGCGGGTTCAACACCTTGCGCAGCACCCACACGCGCGCCAGGTCTTCCTTGGGGATCAGCAACTCTTCCTTACGCGTACCGGAGCGCTGAATGTCGATGGCCGGGAAGGTGCGCTTATCGACCAGCTTGCGGTCGAGAATAATTTCCATGTTGCCGGTGCCCTTGAACTCTTCGAAGATGACGTCGTCCATGCGCGAACCGGTTTCGATGAGAGCCGTCGCAATGATGGTCAGCGAGCCGCCTTCTTCGATATTGCGAGCGGCGCCGAAGAACCGCTTGGGACGCTGCAATGCGTTGGAATCAACACCGCCAGAAAGCACTTTGCCTGAGGGCGGAACAATGGTGTTGTAGGCACGCGCCAGACGGGTGATGGAGTCGAGGAGAATCACAACATCGCGCTTGTGTTCGACCAGGCGCTTGGCCTTCTCGATGACCATCTCGGCCACCTGAACGTGGCGGGCGGCGGGCTCGTCGAAGGTGGAAGAGATGACCTCACCCTTCACCGAGCGTTGCATGTCGGTGACTTCTTCCGGACGCTCGTCGATCAGCAGCACAATCAGCACAACTTCCGGATGATTGGTGGTGATGGAGTTGGCCAGGTTCTGCAACAGCATGGTTTTGCCGGTGCGGGGAGGCGCCACGATCAAACCGCGCTGTCCTTTGCCGACCGGGGTCAGCAGGTCCATCACGCGGGCGCTGATGTTTTCGCGCACCGTCTCCAGCTTGATCCGCTCCTGCGGATACAGAGGCGTGAGGTTGTCGAACAGGATCTTGTTGCGCGCTTCCTCGGGCGACTCAAAGTTGACGGCCTCGATTTTGACCAGCGCGAAATACTTCTCGCCCTCGTGCGGAGGCCGCACCTGGCCGCTGATGGTGTCGCCGGTCTTCAGGTCGAACTTGCGGATTTGCGAAGGCGAAACGTAAATGTCGTCTGGCCCGGGCAGGTAGTTGTAGTCGGGAGAGCGGAGAAAGCCATAGCCATCGGGCAGAATTTCCAGAACGCCTTCGGCAAAGATGTGGCCTTCTTTTTCGCTTTGGGCTTGAAGGATCTTGAAGATGAGGTCCTGCTTGCGCAGGCCGCTGGCGCCGGGCAGCTCGAGGGTACGAGCGATCTTGGTCAGCTCGGTGATGTTTTTTTCTTTTAGTTCTGAGATTGTCATTTTCACCTACGGGGAATGTGCAGAAAGGCGGGTCGGAGGAACTGCGGGAATGCGCCGAAGGGCGCGGCGCGTTATGCTGCGCGCCGCTGCGCTTCGGAAGCCGTCTCCGGTTCGAGAATTACGTCCTGCCGTTCGGAATCGGCAATAAGGTTTAACACGTCGTTGGTGGTGTCTTGAATACGCGTGTTGGGTTTGTGGAACTTCCGTGTTGCTTTGGAAGCAAGCTGACACAGCGTGTAGCGGTTGCGCAGTGTATGGACAGCTTCAAATACTAGTTCAGACCGCATCAATTTGTTCTCCTCGTTTCTATGAATGAATGAAGGTCCCGGAGCCCGGCCAGAATGAAACTACCGCTCCTGGCTATGAAAAGTGGCTAGTAACGGTCGTGCTGGTGACAACCGTGACAGGAGCTAAACGTTGGATGCCAAGGCCGCCGCTTCGGTTCCTCAATCTTTTTGACTCTTCCAGCCGGCCAATTATAAAAACTGGAAGTCCTTATCAGACAGTTACTTACGTGACGCCCCACAGCTCAGCACCGTACTTTTGCCGGGATGTGAGTTACTGATTGCCTGGTTTAATGCCGTTCAGTGTGTGGCCGTTTCGGGCAGGGACGCTGGACTGGAGCCTTAAGGGATTGACGCCTTACGTAAAAACAGTAAGGTAGTCGCCTGAGGCGCTTGCGTCAAGCAAAATCTTTGCCCGCGATTACCGACTTGAGAACCTCCACAGTCTGCCCGCTTAGACGGGACACCGCCGGAAAGGTCCGCAATCTTTTCGTCTAACCCGCTTTGAGTTGGTAAGTTGTTGATTTGTCGAAAACAAGTAGGTGAGATCAGCCAGCTTAAGTGAGTGAAAGACAGGGAATTCCTGCCATGGCCCGAGGAATCCCGAACCACACTTTACAATGGTTACGTGGCTGACACTTACATTCTCGGCATCGAGAGCTCGTGTGACGAGACCGCTGCGGCAGTCGTGCGCTCGGGTGAGGAACTGGTCTCGAACGTCGTCTATTCCCAGTTTGTTACTCACCGGCCCTACGGCGGAGTGGTACCCGAATTGGCTTCGCGCGAGCATCTGCGCGCCATCGTTCCGGTGGTGCGCCAAGCGCTGGAGGACGCCGACCGTACCTACCAGACAATTGATGCCATCGCAGTGACCAAGGGCCCGGGGTTGGCCGGATCGCTGCTGGTCGGGCTGAGTTATGCCAAGGCGCTCGCCTACGCCGTGGACAAACCGCTCATCGGAGTCAACCACCTCGAGGGACACATTCACGCCGTCTTGCTGGAAGAGCGCCAGAAAGGCAATCGCGAGCTGGACTTTCCCGTGCTCGCGCTGGTGGTAAGCGGCGGCCACACTCACCTGTTCCTGGTGGAAGGGAAGTCGGGCGCCTGGCGTTATCACGATGTGGGGCACACTCGCGACGATGCGGCCGGGGAGGCCTTCGACAAGGTTGCCAAGCTGCTTGAACTGGGATATCCGGGAGGGCCGGCGATCGATTTCCTGGCCCAGCATGGCAATCCGCAGGCGGTAAAGTTTCCTTTCGCCCAGATCAAGCACCACGATCGCAATCCTGAGAATCGCCACCCGGATGACGAGGTGCGTGTCGATTTTTCCTACAGCGGCATCAAGACCGCGGTCCTGCGCTACGTGGAGACCCATGACATGCGCGGGGAGATTGGCCGGCGTCGCCAGGCGCTGAGTGGAATGGAGAGTCCGTCGCGAGAGGATTATCTGGCGGCTTGCGACCCGGCGACGCTGGATCTGGTCGCGTCATTCCAGCACGCGGTGGTGAATGACCTGGTCGGCAAGACGCTGGTGGCCGCGCGCGACCGCGATGTCGCCACGCTGCTGGTGACGGGCGGTGTCGCCGCCAACAGCGAATTGCGCGCCACCTTTGAACAGCGTGCCCCGGAAGAAGGCCTGGCGGTGTTCTTCCCGTCGCGAAAACTTTCCACCGACAATGCCGCCATGATTGCAGCGGCTGCCTATCCCCGATTTCTTGCGGGTGAGTTCGCCGCGCCGGAATTGTCGGTAGATGCGGCGCTGCGGCTGCGATAGATTCTCGGCAGAGGTCTCGATGGCCAGAAGCGTAACCTCACAGTCATGGAGTTTCCGCTGAGAGCGTGTGCTAAATCCCGGGAGGGTATAGGTGGGAGCCCCCTGCTTTAGCAGGGGGAGCTGGACTTCAGTCCAGCGAAGAGGCGGCGCCTTTTGAAATGGCTTTAGCCCTGGGATTTCAAAGTTCCGGCGCTAAAGCGCAGTGAATATGGTCGAGCTTTTCCCGGAGCGCTGAAGCGCTCCTCCCCCACATAAATGCGGGGCTTCCACCGGAAGCGCAGGCTGAAGCGGGGCTCGCACTGGGAGCGGGCCTGAAGTGTTCGAGTCCAGCTGCGCGGCTGCGATAAACACACCTCCGCACTCGCGCGCGTAACCACAGGTCGTTCGCGCTGGGTAACTATTCGTCTTGTGGAGGGATTTTCGACTCGATATCCATGTCGCGGAATTCACTCGATTCGAAGACCTCGCGGCATTCCATGCACTCGACATATTCCGCGTCTTCATCTCGAGAGACAACCTGGACACGGGGATGCCGACACGTCTGGTCCATGGATTTGCTCTGCGGGAAACTTGGAGTTCGGTTAAGCGGCTGGCTGGCGTTCATGACTTCCGCCCTAACGGCAAGGGCATTAGTGGAATTTCCGGTAATTTTAGACCGGAACCGGCCGTTGTCAAGCGTTTCTGGCGGAGAAAAATGTTAAAACTTGGGGCATCCTCATCGTGCCAGCAAACAGATGAATACACCACCCTTCGGCTTCGCTCAGGGCAGACTCGACACGGAGGTCACCGAGAAAGCTCGATAAAACCGTGTGCTCCGTGGTGAATGATTTTCGTCGGAACGACCAGCACAGCAAGTCGAGCATCTCGCATATCCGACGATTTTCCTCGCCATTCCTTAAGCCGTTCCATGAGTGATAGTTACCGGCAAATGCTAAAATTTTCGCTTCGCTGGCAAGGCTTGCGCGAGCCCGGCGTCCGAGGTAGAATCAAATTGCGACTGAATTGGTCGCATATTCATCTGTACCGTTGCAGTTCGCTATGTTGAAGCTGACCAAGAAAGCAGATTACGGGCTGATCGCCATGCGGCATCTGGCTGAGCATGCTGACTTGGGCGCTTGCAGTGCCAAGGACCTGGCCGAGATGTATAGCATCCCGCAGGAAGCGCTGGCGAAAATTCTGCAGCGCCTGACCAAGGCTGGTTTGCTGCTTTCGCATTACGGGACCAACGGTGGTTACATGCTGGCGCGCGATCCGCGGAAGATCAGCGCGTTTGAGGTGATCAGGGCGATTGACGGACCTTTGTTCATCACCTCATGCAGTTCAGCGACGGAAGATTGCGAACAGAGCGATCGGTGTACCGTCCGCGAGCCATTGCGCAAAGTGAGCCGCAGTATTGAAGAAGTTCTGAACCGCCTGACGATTTGGGAGATGACGGAGCCGGAGCACGAATCGGCGCCGGAGCTGGTCAC
The DNA here is from genome assembly GCA_963798185.1 of uncultured Acidobacteriaceae bacterium. Classification (GTDB taxonomy): domain Bacteria; phylum Acidobacteriota; class Terriglobia; order Terriglobales; family Acidobacteriaceae; genus Bog-257. Next base: position 145,291 of record CAWCSJ010000034.1, on the reverse strand, counting down.
CCTGGGCTGGATGCCAAACAAGATTGAACACGTTTAGGAGACGCGACAAGCAATGAGCACGAATGTGATTTCAGGCAATGGAAACAGCGACGTGAAGCTGCCTATCTACATGGACAACCACGCCACCACGCGCACCGACCCGCGGGTGGTGGAAGAGATGCTGCCGTACTTCACCGAGAAGTTCGGCAATGCGGCCAGCCGCAACCACGAATTCGGCTGGGTGGCGGAGCAGGCCGTGGAGCAGGCGCGCGAGCGCATCGCCAAGCTGATCGGCGCGACCTCGAAGGAAATCATCTTCACGTCGGGCGCCACCGAGAGCAACAACCTTGCCATCAAGGGCGTCGCTGAGATGTACAAGGAGAAGGGCAATCACATCATCACCCAGGCCATCGAGCACAAGGCGGTGCTTGACACCTGCAAGCGCCTGGAAAAGTACGGTTTTCGCGTCACCTATCTGCCAGTGCAGAAGGATGGCCGCATCGATCTGGAAGATCTGAAGCGGGCGATGGATGACAAGACCATCCTGGTGACCATCATGACCGCCAACAACGAGATTGGCGCGTTGCAGCCGATCCGCGAAATTGGCGCGCTGTGCCACGAGCGCGGCGTACTGTTTCACACCGATGCGGTGCAGGCGATTGGCAAGGTCCCGTTCAACGTGATTCAGGACAATGTGGACCTGGCGTCGCTGACGGCGCACAAGCTGTACGGCCCGAAGGGAGTGGGCGCGTTGTACGTCCGCCGCAAGAACCCGCGGGTGCAACTGGTGGCGCAGATCGATGGTGGCGGCCACGAGCGCGGCATGCGCTCAGGCACGCTGAACGTTCCGGGCATCGTCGGTTTCGGCAAGGCCTGCGCGCTGGCCAGCGAAGGCATGGCGGAAGAGGCGGTCGAACTCTCGGCTTTGCGCGATCGTTTGAAGGACGCCATCATGAGTCAGCTCGACGAGGTTTACATCAACGGTTCGGTAGAACACCGTTTGCCGGGCAACTTGAACATCAGCTTTGCGTATGTCGAAGGCGAATCGCTGTTGATGGGGATTAACGATATTGCGGTTTCGAGTGGTTCGGCGTGCACCTCCGCGACGCTGGAACCATCTTATGTATTGAAGGCCCTGGGCGCGGGCGATGACCTGGCGCACAGCTCGATCCGGTTTGGCATTGGACGGTTTAACACTGAGGCCGAAGTGGATTATGTGGCCGAGCGCGTGGTGGATACGGTGAAGCGCCTGCGTGAGTTGTCGCCGCTGTACGAGATGGCGAAAGAGGGAATCGATTTGACCAAGGTGCAGTGGGCTGCTGAGCCGGCGCATTAATCTGCGACATAAAAGTTTGGGGAACTGAGGAGATAAAGCATGGCATATAGCGACAAGGTTCTGGACCACTATTCGAATCCGCGTAATGTGGGTTCGCTCGACAAGAACAGCACCGAGGTGGGTACTGGTTTGGTGGGCGCACCGGAATGCGGCGACGTGATGAAGCTGCAGATCAAAGTGAACCCAACGACCAACATCATCGAGGACGCGAAGTTCAAGACGTTCGGCTGCGGCTCGGCGATTGCATCGTCTTCGCTGGCCACCGAGTGGGTGAAGGGCAAGACGGTGGACGAGGCCCTGAGCATCAAGAACACCGACATCGTGAAGGAGTTGTCGCTGCCGCCGGTGAAGATACACTGTTCGGTGCTGGCGGAAGACGCCATTCGCGCCGCCATCGGCGACTGGAAGAAGAAGAACGGACAGCACAGCCAGGCCGCCGCCCAGCCTGCGCCGGTTGAACAGCGGGCGTAAACTTTTGAGGGTTGGTGCGTTGCGACTTTCGATCGGGCGCACCAGGGCACAACCGTGAGCACAGTCAACATAGAAAATCCGGCCCAGACGCCCGCCCCCACTGCCAAAGGCATTCAGGTGACGGACAAGGCGCTGGCCCGCATTCGTTTGGCGATGGCGAAGGAAAACATTTCGCCGACCGAGGGCGGACTGCGTCTGGGAGTGCAAGGCGGTGGTTGTTCGGGCCTGAGTTATAACATCCGTTTCGACACGCAGCCGCGCGAACGCGATCGCATCTTTCAGTTCGAAGACGTTCGCGTGTTTGTCGATCCCAAGTCCTTCATTTATCTGCACGGTATGGTTCTCGACTACGAAGAGAGCCTGATGCACCAGGGCTTCTCCTTCCAGAATCCGAATGCGAAGAAGGCTTGTGGCTGCGGTACTTCATTTTCCTGAGAAACGGTAGCGGCGCCCGAGCGACCGGCAGGGATGGATTCCGATGGCGGAATGTCAGGAGTGGTTCTTTGGTTCAAAAGAGACGGGCTAGGTTTCTGGCAGGTATAGGGGTCCTTCGACTCCTCGCTGCGCTGGTCGCTCAGGATGACAAGAACAGTTGTCAGTAGCCAGTTGTCAGTTGTCAGTGCGACGGGGCAAGGTTTATGGCGGGTATAGGGGTCCTTCGACTCCTCGCTACGCTCGTCGCTCAGGATGACAGAGAACAGTTGTCAGTGGCCAGTTGTCAGTTGTCAGTGCGACCGCGCAAGGTTGATGCAAGCGATAGGGGTCCTTCGACTCCTCGCTACGCTCGTCGCTCAGGATGACAAACACAGGAAGTAAGGACTGGATGACTCCGACGGATCACAAGAAACCCGAGCAACAGGACAGCGGCATACTGGTGGTCAACCAAGGCCGGCCGACCAAAGCAAATTGCTGGTCTTGCGGCGCCATGCGCGCGGCACATTTCTGTCAAGAGTGCGGCAAAGTGCAACCGCCCACGCCGGTGGACTATTTCACGTTCTTCGGCCTGCCCTTCCGGCTTAACCTGCAGCCGGAAAAGCTTGAAGCCGAGTTCTATGCCTTGAGCCGGCACCTGCATCCCGACATCAACGCGGTTAACAGCGATCGCGAACAGCAGTGGAGCCTGGAAAAGAGCTCGCAGCTGAATGACGCATACCGCACGCTGAAGGACCCCATCACCCGCACCGAATACCTGCTGCGCTTGCAAGGCGTGCAGTTGGAAGAGCAATCGAAGGCCGCAACCGAAGAGGCGCGCCGCACTGGCAAGCTGAAAAAGCAGGTGGTTCCTCCCGATCTGCTGGAGCAGGTTTTCGAACTGAACATGCAGCTGGAAGAGATGCGGATGAACAAGAAAATGGGAGACCCCGACCGCACTCTCGAGCGGGAGTTGCTGGACTCTAAGAAGCAACTGCAGGACAAATACGACGCGCTGGTGGAAGAGTTGCACGCAGCCTGGAACGAGTGGGATGCACTGATCGACCGCGCGGAGCAGGGCGGAAGCGCACTGGAGGAAGATCGCAACGCGGTGCGCGACAAAATGGTGGATGTGCTGAATCGGCGCAGTTATTTGCGGAATCTGCTGCGCGATATCGATGAGGTGCTGGAGAGTTGAAGGCCGCTTTTCGCTGTTTGCTTTTCGCTCTTCGCCAAAACATCGGCAGCATGAAGCTAGCAAATTGCAGAGCCCGACTGACACCAAATGTCTTTCGATGGCATGGATATTGGTTGGCACCAATCTGGCGAACAGCGAAGAGCGAATAGCGAAAGGCGAATGAGCAACGAACGCATCGTCGGAATTGATCTGGGCACCACCAACTCGCTGGTGGCGTACATGGAAGGGGACCGTCCGGTGGTAATTCCCGGCGAGGATGGCCTGAATCTGGTGCCGTCGGTGGTCGCGCTGGATGAGAAAGACCAGATCGTGGTGGGCAGCGCCGCGCGCAAGTACCTCATCGAGACGTCGGAGCGCGCGGTGTACAGCGTGAAACGCCTGATGGGCCGCGGTGTCGAAGACGTGCGGGACGAATTGAAGCTGTTTCCTTTCCGGCTGGCCGATGATCTGGCGGCCGGAGAAGTGCTGCGCATCAAGCTGGGCGAGAAGACTTTTACCCCGCCGGAGATTTCAGCTTTCATTCTGCGCCAACTGAAGCGCAACGCTGAGCGCTACTTCGCGGCGCCGGTCACCAAGGCGGTCATCACGGTTCCGGCCTACTTCAACGATGCGCAGCGGCAGGCCACCAAAGACGCCGGCCGCATCGCCGGACTGGAAGTCTTGCGTCTGGTCAACGAACCTACGGCGGCGTCGCTGGCCTACGGGCTGGACAAAAAGAATGCCGAAACCGTCGCGGTTTACGACCTGGGCGGCGGAACCTTTGACATCTCGATTCTCAAGCTGCACGAGGGCATCTTCGAGGTGATCGCCACCAACGGCGACACTCACCTCGGTGGCGACGATATCGATAATCTGCTCATCACGATTGCGCTGCACGATATTCAGGGCGATCTGGCGGTCGATGTCCGCCGCAACGCGGAAATCGTGCAGGCGATTCGTAAGGCGGTCATCGAAGCCAAGATCGCTTTGTCGTCGCAAGAGAAAACTGCGCTCGACGTCGAACTTCCGGGCGGCAAGCGCTATCAGCGAGAGATTACACGCGCACAGTTTGAGCAGTTGATCCAACCGGTCATCGAGCGCACGGTGGGTCCGGTCCGGCAGGCGATGAAAGACGCCGGGTTGACGGCCAAGCAAATCAACGAAGCCGTGCTGGTAGGCGGTTCGACCCGCATCCCGAAGGTGCGTCAGTTGGTGCAAGAGCTTTTTCAGCGCACCCCGCACAGCGAGATGAATCCCGACGAAGTGGTCGCCCTCGGCGCAGCCATACAGGCGCACATTCTGGCCGGCGGCTCGGAAGCGACCAAGGAGATGCTGTTGCTCGACGTGACCCCGCTGTCGCTGGGCATCGAATCGCTGGGCGGCGGCGTGGTGAAGATTATTCACCGCAACTCGACGATTCCGGCGTCGGCAACCGAGCACTTCACCACCGGCGTGGAAGGGCAGACGAACGTCGCGGTGCACGTGCTGCAGGGCGAGCGCGAACTGGCGGCTGATTGCCGTTCTCTGGCGCGTTTTGATCTGAAGGGCATTCCGCCGATGCCGGCGGGGCTGCCGCGCATTGAAGTGAAATTCTTGATCGACGCCAACGGAATTCTGCACGTGTCGGCACGCGAGTTGCGCAGCGGCAAGGAAGCGGAAATCCAGGTGCAGCCCAGCTACGGCCTGACCGACGAGCAGGTGGAGAACATGATCCTCGACTCGTTCGACAATGCGGAAGAGGATTTCCGGCGCCGCCAGGTGATTGAGGCGCGCAATGAAGCCGAGACCATGCTGGCCGCGCTGGAGAAAGGCCGCAAGAATCCTGCGTGGGAACAACTGTCGTCGCCCGAGCGCAACACCGTTGGCAAACTGGAGACAGCGCTGCGCGCGGTGATGCAGGCCGACGATTACCAGGCGATTCGCACCGCAATTGATGCGCTGAACCAGGGAACCATGCATCTTGCCGAGCTGATGATGGAATCGGCCGTGGGCAGCGCGTTGAAGGGACAGAACATGGATACCGCCGACGTCGGCGAGGGCCCGCCGTCGTCGCATCCCATCGCGCAAGCGGAGATTAAGTCAGGGGTCAGGGATTAGAGGCTAGTGGTTAGCAAAGAGAAAACGTTTGGCGAACAGGTAAGAGATTTTATGGCAGATGAAAAAACGCAAGGCGGCGCAACCGCAACCGAGGAAGCACTCGGACCGAACACGGTTCGAGTCACCTTCCTTCCCGACAATAAGACATTTGAGTTTGAACACGGCAAGCTCCCCTACCAGGACCATGGCAAGCGGGAGTCGATCCTGGATGTAGCCATGAACTGCGGGCTGCACCTGGAGCACGCCTGCGGGGGCAACTGCGCTTGCACCACCTGTCATGTGGTAGTGAAAAAGGGCAAGGAACTGCTGAACGAGATGGACGACGACGAAGCCGATCGTCTCGACATGGCCGCCGATCTGCAGCTAAACTCGCGTCTGGGCTGCCAAACCGTGATCGAAAAACCCGGCGAAGTAGTGGTGGAGATTCCGTCCTGGAACCGCAACTATGTTTCCGAAGCAGCGACGCATCACGATTGAGCGCCGAAACTTTTCATTCGAGGGAAATCAATGGCTGCTGAACTGACCTGGGATGACGCAGAAGAGCTCGGCATTGAGTTGTCAGAGAAATTTCCCGAGTTGAATCCGCTGCAAGTCCGCTTTACCGACCTGCACCGCTACGTTACCGAGTTGCCAACCTTCGTGGACGAGGCGAAGATGTCGAACGAAGGCAAACTCGAAGCCATCCAAATGGCATGGTACGAGGAATATCAGGACAAAACCCGTTAGACTGCGCGCTTACTTCGGCGGCGTCTGCGGTGGCGGAGCGGTGGTTCCGTTGTTGCCTTCCGGTGGCGCCTGATCGGCAGTCACGGCTTGCGGCGCGCCCCTCTGTGGCGGCAGTGGATAGTAGCCATGCTTGGCGAAGACCTCTAACCCAGGACGCCGCACGCGCACTTCAATCTCGCGATAACTGCTGGAGACTTGTTGTGGGGTGTTGTAACCCAGGGTGTACTGGTTGCGGGCCTCCACCGTAATGCGTCCGTAGGCGCTTTCGATGGCTTCTTTGGAGAACTCGTTCAGCACGTCCCCACCGGTGGCATTGGTGTATCGCGGAAGGATGTTGCTGTAGCCGAAGCCGGGAATCCGCGCCTTCTCAATTTTGTTGTAGACCGGCATGGCCGCGGAGTCCACGCCGATGGCATACACGGCGATTTCATCCGTCAGCAACACTTTCAACACCTGGGCATAGCTGGCCCGGCTGCCCAACTCCTGACCGTCGCTGATGACGAAAATGATTTTGCGGTTCCGGCGGTCACGGTGGGCCAGGTTCTGGGCGGCCGCCAGGATCGCATCGTTCAGCACGTGCGACTCCCGCTCGGGAGTATTCACCAGCGGACCGCCCGGTATGGGCTTGCTGTTGGTCGAAGGACCGGAGCCAAACGGCCCTCCCACGACCGGTGAACTAGGCTGCTGCCCACGTTCATCCTTGATGCGCTGCAGGGCGATCTCCATGCGGGTCGCATTGCCGAAATCCGAGCGCTGGTTGACGGTGTTGCCATAAGTGAATACCGCTACCTCGTCGAACGGGCCAAAGGATCCGCCCAAGGCGGCGAATGTCTGGTTTACCTTCTTCAGGGTGAGGTCCGACATGCCTTGGTCAATGATCAGCGCGGTGGAAAGCGGGAAGGGATCGCTGGTAAACAGCTTGACATCCTGCTTGACGCCATCTTCGTAAATGCTGAAATCGCTCTGCAACAGCCCGTCCACCAGTTTGCCTTCGGTATCCTTCACCGTGACCGGCACGGTGACGAAACTGACCGTGCGCTGCAGGCGGAACAACTCATCGCGGCCGCTCTCGCCGCCGGGGGAGGAGCCGCCGGGGGGTACCGTCTTAATGCCCTGCGAGCCCGGAGGGGGCGCTTCCGGATTGGTCGGGCCGGAAGGCGGCTGGGCGCCGTTGCGAGTATTTGTCGGCGCTTCGGGGTTTCCACTCGAAGACGACGGAGCCTGATCGCCGGGCGCTTCCTGGGATGGCACGTTGACGCTGGGGGCGGGCGCGTTGTTCTGCGGCGTGGGAGCGTCGGGCAACTTCTGCTGTTGGCCCACCGCATAACTTGCACTGAAACACAGGGCCGCCAGCATTACGGCGGATTGGATCCACGGGCTCAATCGACGATTGAACATGTATCTCTGTAGTCTCCCACGATTGCCGGAACTGTGGACAGTATAACCGCACCGGGACGCCTTGGCAGCCTCCATCGCTGCGGAAAGATATTGCGGTGCACTACAATGGATGCAGCCAATAGGAAAGAGAAGCTAATGTTGTTCCCCCAATTTCGCCAGTTCGCAACCATCCTGTGCCTCACGCTGGTTTCCAGCCTGGGCATGGCGGGGCAGTCACAAAATCCGCCGGCACAAGCTCCGGCGTCGCCGCCAACGCAAGAGCAGCAGCCCCAGTCTCAGGCGCCGGCGGAAGACGATAACCTGCAGACCTTCAAGGCGCAGGTGAACGTGGTCAACCTGTTCTTCAACGTGAAGGACAAACACGGCATGCTGATTCCCAACCTTACCAAGAATGATTTCGAGGTTTTCGAGGACGGCAAGCCCCAGACCGTCAAGTACTTTTCCGCGGAATCGAACCAGCCTTTGACCCTGGGTATCATGATCGATACCAGCGCCAGCCAGACCCGCGTACTGACCATTGAGCAGGAATCTTGCGCCGAGTTTTTGCACGCGGTGCTGCGCGAGAAAGACCTGGCCTTTGTCATCAACTTCGACGTGGATGTGGACCTGGACCAGGATTTCACCAACAATGTGCACGATCTGACGCGTGCGCTGAACAAGGTGCAGATCAACGCCGGCATGGGCGGCGGCCCGCCCGGCCTGGGCGGTGGCCCGATCCCAACCACCCCGCGCGGCACGTTGTTGTACGACGCCATCTATCTCGGGGCCAATGAAAAGTTGCGCAGTGAAGTCGGGCGCAAGGCCATGATCGTGTTTACCGATGGCGAAGATCAGGGCAGCCGCTTAAGAATTCAGGATGCGATTGAAGCGGCGCAAAAAGCCGATGCGATCTGCTATGTCATTCTGATTGCGGATCGGGGATTCTACGGCAGCTTCGGTTATAGTGGCGACTTTGAAATGAAGAAATTGGCCGAACAAACCGGCGGCCGCGTCATCGAGGTCGGCAACAAGCAGGAGAAGCTGCGCCAGGCCTTCGAACAGATCCAGAACGAATTGCGCAGCCAGTACAACATCGGCTATACGCCGACCAATGCCAAACTCGACGGCAGTTATCGCAAAATCCAGATTAAGGCCAAGGGCGGCGAGTACAAGACCCAGGCCCGCCAAGGCTACTACGCGATGGGCAAGGACTGAAGAGCAGGGGCTAGGGATTAGGGGTTAGCGATCAGCACAGAAACAGCCCGCCCTAGTGTTGTAACACGAAGCTTACGGTGACGATTGTGCGCACCTCGACCGGTTCTCCATTAAGTAAATAGGGCTTATAGCGCCACTGCTTTACCGCCGCCAAGGCGGAGGGAGCCAGCAAAGGATGGCCACTGATGAGCTGCAAATTTTTTATTAATCCATCCTTTCCAATCACGGCTTGCAACGCCACTGTTCCCTGGACATCTGAATCGAGGGCGGCTTGCGGGTACGATGGTTGCACTCTATGAATGAGTAAGCCTTCTGAAACACCTTGAGCAACTTGGATCGATTGGGGAGAACCCTCGGTGACAGCTGGAGAACCAGCAACGCCAGAGGTGGTGACGGCGCTGCGCAGTTGGGCATAAACTGCCTCTCGAGCAGAGGCCAGCCTGAATTGACAGTCTGTGTCGGGCTGCTGGCAAGTCAAGCTTCCCCACCGCAGCAAGTCGATGGCGCCTATGTCGGCGGGGCCCGCCGGCATGCGGGCCGCAACTTCACTTGTGAAGTCTTTCAACGAGGGCTCGCCTGTCATCCATCGCGCCTTTGCCGGGTTGTCGCCATGCGGACGCAACAGCGCGAACCCGGCATTTCCCTCATGCTTCGCAGGATTCGGAACGGCGAATGAGTCCAACTGCTCCAGTTGTAACCTTGCCTCCTGCGAAAGCTGGGTCGATGCCGCAGAGGATGGCGCAAGCCGTGTCAGTCGCTCTCTCGAATTAGCGACGGCGTCCTCATCGGAGTCTTGCGCTTCGGAAAGAGTCTCTGCCGTAGCAATCGTGAGCACCGAGTACTTGATCGAATCATCTTTCCGTCCAAGTTTTTCAGCCAGTTGAGCAAGATGATCGCTGCTGGTGGGGCGCCGCGACAGCGTCCATCCGGCCACCAGGTACTTCTCGGCTGAATTAAAATCACCACTGAGGTCGAGGATCCAGCCCAAGGTGTCCCACGCCTCGGCCAGCGCATTCGTGCGGCCATAAGCGCCCGGCGTTAAAGGATCGAGAGAGACAGCCGACAAGGAAGAGGACTCCATAGACACCGCCAGCCTTGCGTATTTCTCAGCGCGATCGAGTTGCAGATTATGTTCGGCCAACGTCCGAGCCGCCGCATTCCATCCAAGTCCCGACGAGACGAGAGCGGCAACGGTATTGACCTCTGCCATGCCGAGGTCTTGCTTTCCCTGGGTGAAATAGCACCGCGCAAGCCCGACATGAGGCCCGGCGCTTTCTGGCGCCAACTGGGCGGCAAACTGATATTCAGGTATGGCTTGATCGCACTTCTTCGCGGAGCGCAGACTTTCGGCCAGGTTCATGTGGGCATAGCGGAGCGCGGTAATTGAGCTCAATCTGTTTGCGAAATTGGGCAATCGCCTGATCGTATTCTCGCTGGCGAGCGTAAACCCGGCCGAGGAATTGTTTTTGGCAAAAGCGCTTCGGGGAGAAACGATGATCTGCTGGTTAAGCGCATCCTCGGCCTGGGGAGCTCATCCAGTTCGTGATGACACATCCAATAGGTGCCATGCACCGTTGTGTTGAGGAGACAGTTCGGTCATTCGAATCGCTAAAGGTGTGGCGGTGACACAATCATTCATCGCGTGCGCGCTGGAAGCGTTGGCGAAAAGAGTGCTGACATCTGATGCTGCTACCGCGACAGGTGACGGAGGAATGGGAAGTGGTTTGCCTCCCTTGCCGTAGAGCCGGAAGTTGACCTCAATGTTAATCGCTACTGGAACCGGCTTGCCCTCCCGCATGGCTGGTTGAAAGCGCCATTGCTTAACGGTCTTGATCGCCTCTTCGTCCAGTCCCATGCCCAGAGCGCGCTGCACCTTGATCTTCTGCGGCAATCCGTCCGCGTCCACGACCAGCCACAAAACGACGGTGCCCTGGTAACCCGCATGACGAGCTTCGGCGGAATACTGCGGGTCCGGCGCGTAGGTCGCCTTCGGGGCACTCACGTCGCCGCCTATGCGGTAAAAGCCCTGATTCGGTTCACTGGTTGCAACCTGGACTCCTTGCGACGTTGCCGGTCGATCGGAAATGCCGCCTTCCGATGAAGCCTTACTTGCGGGAGGCGGATTGGGCGGTCCTTCCGACGGGGGCCCGTTCAATTGGAAATTGACGGTGATCGTCGTCTGCACCACGATGGGCTCGCCGTTGAGCACGTACGGCTTGTAGCGCCACTGCTTCACGGCGTCCAGGGCAGCCGGGATCAGCATGGGATGGCCGCTGACGACCTGCAGCTGCTGCACTAATCCGTCTTTTCCAATGACCGCGTGCAACACCACCGGCCCCTGCACCCGCGCCTGGCGGGCGAGTGGAGGGTACGATGGCTGCACCTTATCAATCAGCAGACCTTGTGAAACGTCAGGGGAGACCTGAACCTGCTCGGGCGGATTACTCTGCGCCACACATCTACACACCAGCAGCGCTGTGAGCATGACAAGCAAACGAAGGCGCAAAACCATAGAGGGGGTACCTCGGTTACTCGGCATAATAGCAAGCTCTGCGATGATTACTTAGCCAAATCTGAGCGCCGCTCGTAGTGGGGTCACCTGCGAGACATTCGAAGACGCGGATTCTACTCCGGCGCAGAAGAGGGAAATGGGTTGTCTGTTGTGGACTCTTCCAGCCGCTGCCGAATGTAGCTCCAGTCAGGAACAAACCTATTTCTTTCGTCGCGGGCTGCCTGCTCGTCCTGTCGCTCCAGGAAACTGGCGCGCCACCAGAGGAAGATCGAAATCAATAGCAGGAAAACGGGCAGATAATAGCCTGGGAAGCCGACATAGGCGCTGAAGGCGGCCACGCACATCACCAGCCACGAGCCGAGATAATTCTTGTAGCGTTTGCCTGATTTGCGCTTCAGTTCATCCATCTGGTTCCACTCCCACAACTGCGCCTTGGCCATTTCCATGGCCAGCTTTTCTGCGTCGGCAGGGCTGAGCGCGATGGGCGCGGTCAGATATTTGTCCGAGGACGACAACGAGAGTGTGGTTTCGTCGAGGCAGAGATCGAGCCCGCGAACTTCAGTGCGAATCACGCTGCCTTGGTTGGACATGGGTCCTCGTGGGAGTGCGAGCCAAACATTGGCATCACGGAAATGGAACGATTCTGTAAATCTGTTCGTTGGTGACATTCACTTTCGAACTTTTTGAAACGATGAGTGGGAAGCGAACCCTCTGACGCTGCGGGCGCTGACCCTCCACCAGAACGCTTTTAATGCCCGCCAATATCAATCCATGGATAGAGCGGCCGCTCGCCGCAGCGCTTTGTTTCAGCTCACAATAAAGCGGGGCCGGAATATTTACCGTGATGTGGATCGATGTCTCTTTCAAGGAGATTCCTCAGGGGCTAAAGCCCAAGTCGTTATTTGACCAATTTCGGCACGGCTAAAGCCGTGCCGTGACGCGGGACGATCTAATCAGATGCTTTCGTTCCTGATGGCTAAATGCCAATTGCTAAGAGCTAAGAGCTATTTGCTGCTGCTCGTCGCCGCCTTCCTCACCGCGATGCCCAACTCGGCCAACTGCTTCTCGCTTACCGGCGTGGGCGCGTCCACCATCAGGTCAACCGCTTTCGCGGTCTTGGGGAAGGGAATCACTTCGCGCAGGCTTTCTGCCCCCGCCAGGATCATCACGATGCGGTCGAGGCCCAGCGCAATACCGCCGTGCGGCGGCGTGCCGTATTGCAGCGCTTCCAGAAAGAAGCCGAAGCGCGCCTGCTGTTCCTCAGGAGACATGCCCAGCGCTTTGAAGATTTTCGCCTGAATGTCCTGACGGTGAATACGAATGGAGCCTGAGCCCAATTCCGTTCCGTTCAGCACCACGTCGTAGGCGAGCGCGCGCACCGCGCCCGGGTCACTCTCCAGCTTGTCCATGTCCTGCTCGTGCGGAGAGGTGAACGGGTGGTGCGCCGCGTTCCAGCGCTGCTCCGTCTCATCCCACTCGAACATGGGGAAGTCAGTGACCCACAGCAGACGAAAGTTGCCATGCTTATACGCGCCGTGACGCTCGGCGTACTTCTGTCCCAGCGCGAGACGAAGCTGTCCCGCCGCGGCATACACTGCATAGGCCTGCTGCCGAGACTTCACCGCATTCGCGGCTTCCGCACGCTTGGCGCCTGCAACCACAACCACCAGATCATCGGCGTGCGGCTGTGTCAGGTTGCGAATCTTCGCAACCGTGTCGGGGAACGATTTCTCCAATCGCTTGATGTCCTCGAAAACTTTGGCGTCTTTGCGATCGCCAAACATGGCCTTGATCTCGTCGCGCTCTTTGCGCGAAAGTTCGCCAACCTTGGGAATAACGATCGCGACCACCGGCAGCTCCGCATCCACGTGCAGCGTGTCCAGGTTCCCTGGCGCGAAAGCCTGGCGCACGTCGGTCATCGCCGGCAGGCGCAGGTCGGGCTTGTCGCTGCCGTAGAGGCGGATTGCCTGGTCGTAGCTCATTTGCGGAAACGGCGTCGGCAAATCCACGCCGATGGTCGAGAACGCCGCCTTCAGAAATCCTTCGACCACGCGGAATACGGTCTCCGGCCGCGGGAAACTCATTTCCAGATCGATCTGCGTGAACTCGGGCTGGCGGTCGGCGCGCAGGTCCTCATCGCGGAAACAACGCACGATCTGAAAGTATTTATCGAAGCCCGAGATCATCAATATCTGCTTGAACAACTGCGGCGATTGCGGCAACGCGTAGAATTCGCCAGGATATACGCGGCTGGGCACCAGATAATCGCGCGCGCCCTCAGGGGTGGAGCGCGTCATGAAGGGCGTCTCGATCTCGAAGAAGCCCTGCGCGTTCAGGTATTCGCGAATGGCGATGGCAACCTGATGGCGCAGCTCGATGTTGCGATGCAGCTCGGGCCGGCGCAGATCGATATAGCGATACTTCAGGCGCACTTCTTCGTTGGCCAGCACCGTGTCGGTGGGAGAGAAGGGCAGGGTCTTGCAGTCGTTCAGAATGCGCAGCTCGTCGGCAATCACTTCGATCTCGCCGGTGGGGATGTTCTTGTTAATAGTGTTGGGCTCGCGCAGCTTGGCGTGGCCGATGACCGCAACCACAAACTCGGAGCGCACCGCGGTCGCGCGGTCGTGGACTTCGGCGCCGGCATCGGCGGTGATGACAACCTGCGTGATGCCGCTGCGATCGCGCAGGTCGAGGAAGATAAGATTGCCGAGATCGCGCCGCTTGTTCACCCATCCCATGAGCACAACTTTGGAGCCGGCGTCGGAGGCGCGCAACTCGCCGCACATATGAGTCCGTTTCAGGTCACCTAAGAAGTCGAGCATGAATTCCTTAAGAGCAATTATCAATTAGCCAGTAGCTTTTAGCCAATGCGCATCATTGGCTGAATGCCAAGTGATAAACGCTAAGTGCCTTTTCCATGTTCGCAGGTATTTGGCCAATTAGGGTGGCGCGCCTCGATGTCACAATCCAAGAGGCACCTTCGGGCTGTTAAGTATGCTATAGCTGAGCTTCGAATTGTTTTAGGTCCCAGTAGTCGCGCCAGGCAGCGATCTTTCCACCCTGTAGCTCAAATACGCCCATGCAGGGCACACTGACCTTCTTGTCGTTGACCAGAAAATGATCCACGCGCTCGGTCAATACAATATTCCCGTCGGCGACAATGTGCCGTATTTCCCACGGTAAGGCCGCCATTTTCTGCGAACCCTTGCGCAGGGTTTCCCGGATTGCATCGCGGCCCTTAACCGGCGGCCATGGCGAATTCCACCAGACCGCATCCTCCGTAAAGTAGCTGGCGAATTCATCGGGATCAGCTCGGATGCAGGCCTGGATGAATTCGGAAATCAGCGCGATGTTCTTTTGCGGAAGCTCCACCTACTACTCCTTCTGGGTCTGTAGATGTGCCACTAGCCCTGCGCGCGGCACCTGCACCTGTTCTCCGCTGGCCAGGTTCTTCACCGCGAACTGCCCTGATGCCACTTCGTTCTCGCCGACGATGATGATGAATTGCGCCCCAGCTTTCTCGGCGCTCTCGAACGACTTCTTCAGCCGGAATGTCTCATCTCCGATGTCGGCGCTGATGCCGGCGCGGCGCAACTCTCGCGCCAGCGTGAGTGCATGAACATTCATCCCCGCACCCAGCGGGGCGATGTACGCCTGCACCTTCTCGGTTGCGATTTCGCCCTGGGATTGCAATGCGAGAATCAGCCGGTCTTCTCCAATGGCGAAGCCGATACCCGGCGCCTTCGGCCCATCGAGCGACTCCGAAAGCCCATCGTAGCGGCCGCCGCCCAGCACCGCGCTTTGTGCGCCCAGCCCGCCATGCGTGAACTCGAATGTGGTGCGAGTGTAGTAATCCAGGCCGCGCACCATGCGCTCATTGATGGTGTACGCAATGCCGACCGCATCCAGCATGGAGCGCACCGCGGCGAAGTGTGCGCGGCAAGGCTCGTCGAGATACTGGCCAATCTTGGGAAGCTTCTCGATGATGGGCTGGTCTTCCGGCACTTTGCAGTCGAGCACGCGCAGCGGATTAGTTTCGGCCCGGCGCTGGCAGTCGGCGCACATCAGGTGCACGACGGGCTGCAATGCCTCGCGCAGCGCCTGGTTGTAGCGCGTGCGATCGTCCGCACATCCCACGGAATTCAACTGCAACTGCCAGTCGCGCAGGCCGACTTCGTCAAGCAGCGTCGTCAGCATCTCCAGCAGTTCTGCATCGCGCAGTGGCGACTCGCTGCCCGCGCTCGGCGGCCCGATAATCTCGGCGTCAATCTGGTAGAACTGGCGGTAGCGCCCCTTCTGCGGACGCTCGCGACGGAATTGCGGGCCGATGACGTACAGCTTCTGCAGCGTGCCTTTCTTGTCGAGACCATGCTCGATGTAGGCGCGCACCACGCCGGCGGTGGCTTCCGGACGGAGAGTCAGCGACTGCGCCTTCTCGCTTTGTGCGCGGGCCTTGTCTTCCCAGGTAAACATTTCTTTGGAGACAATGTCGGTATCTTCGCCCACGCTGCGCGAGAAGAGTTGCGTGTCTTCGAAGATGGGCGTGCGGATCTCGTGATAGTTGTAGCGCGCGAAGACCGCGCGCACCTGCGCATCCACCCGGTTCCATAGGTCGGTGTCGGGCGGGAGAAGGTCGCGAGTTCCACGGACGGCCTTGATCATGAGAACCAGTTTCTAGTTTCCAGTTTCAAGTTTCGAGCCAGTTTCAAGTTTCGAGTTGCCGCCGCTTGAAACTCGAAACTTGAAACTCGAAACTACTTCTTCCTTTCCGCCAGATAGTTTTCCTTGTACCCCAAGTAATTCCGCGCGTAGCGCAGGATCATCTCGTCGCCGTCAACCTTCTTGCGAAATTTACCCGGCACACCCATCCACAGCGATCCCGGTTCCACGACGGTGCCTTCGGGAATCACCGTGCCCGCCGCAATGATGGAGCCTGCGCCAATGCGCGCTCCATTCAGGATGACCACGCCCATGCCGATCAGGCAGCGGTCTTCCACGACGCAGCCGTGCAGCGTGACCGAATGGCCAACCGTCACCCAATCGCCGACGACCACCGGCCACTGGTTCAGCATCCCGTGCAGCACGCTGCAATCCTGGATGTTGCTGTTAGCGCCCACGCGGATGAAGTGCACGTCGCCGCGCAGCACGGCGTTCATCCAGACGCTGGCGTTCTCGCCGAGCACCACGTCGCCGATCAACTGCGCCGAGTCGTCAACGTAGCAGGACGGCGGAATCGTCGGGCTTAATCCTTTGTAAGAGCGGATCATGATGTTCGCCGGTGAGTCTTTGAAAATACCATGCCCGAAGCGCGAAGCGAAATGAAGACAGCGTGATCCAGTGCCGGTTCAAGCCAAGCTTATTGAGGCGACAGAGTCAGCGGTCAATTTCTGCGGCGTCGAGTTGTGTTTTCAGGCCGGCGAAACTAGGACTCCGAGAAATGCAAGAGCATTCTGCAAAACCAAGGTGATCTTGCCGGTACGAACCTTGCAAGAGACCAGGCTAAGCCACTGCAATCCAGTAACTTACCGTCATCTACGACGTTTTCGTCATGGGCAATACGATTATCTTCGGATACAAGAGAGGAAGCGTCTCTTCTTCGCAATATGACAATAAGTTAATCGCAGGCAGGTCTTGATACTGAACCGCAATATGCACGCCAGTTCGCATTTGAAGATCGAATCCATGTTGGAAGAATCGGGGAATTGGATGAACGCAGTCCGCCAGAAGACGGTGCTCTGTGTTGACGATGAGACCATTGGTCTGCGAGTGCGAAAGATTATGCTGGAAGGTCACGGCTTCCAGGTGCTCACCGCTACCGACGGGCAGCAGGGCATAGCCCTGTTCGAGCAGAACACGGTTGACGTGGTCGTGCTCGACTTCTATATGCCTGGGCTCAACGGTGGGCAGGTGGCCGCCGAACTGCGCCGCCGCCATCCCAAAATCCCCATCATCTTCTTGTCCGCATATTTCTCCCTGCCGCCCGATGCCCTCGAGCTGGCTGACGCCTTCATTACCAAGGGCGAACCGCCGGAGCTACTCATCGAGAAAATTGAGCAGCTGATGTAATGGATTAGCCAGGCGAAAACCAGCCGCCTGCCTCAGCAACTACTTCTGCTCACCCTTCCACTGATACGCGCCGGATTGTGGCAGACCCACGTGCGCCAGCACGCGATTGACGAACTCACGCGCGATCTCGTCGATCGACACCGGATTGAAATAGAATGCCGGGACGACCGGGAAGATCGTGGCTCCGGCTTCGGCAGCCAGGGTCATATTGCGCAAGTGAATGAGGTTGAAGGGCGTCTCGCGCAGGCATAGGATCAGCGGGCGGCGCTCCTTCAGGCAAACATCGGCGGCGCGTTCGATGAGTTGGATCGCCATTCCGTGGGCGATGCGCGCCAGGGTGCCCACACTGCAAGGCAGCACGATCATGGCATCAGTCTGGTAGGAGCCGCTGGCCACGTTGGCGCCGATGTCGGAATTGTTTTGCTGGTGGATTTTGTGCGAAGCTCGTCCCAGCAGCTTGATGAGCAACTCGTTGCGGCCGGAGATTTGGAGTTCTTCGGCCATCACGCGCAGGCCGCTGTCGGAGAGGATGAGGTTGACGGTCCCGACACGCGGGTCGCGGTCCAAGCGCGTCCAGCAGATGCCGGGCAAAGATGGAGCCACTGGCGCCGGTGACGGCGACGGTCAAGGTCCGCGGTACGGTGGGGATTTGCGGGAGCATCTAAGCTTCACATCGTACCACTCAGCCTTGATCTGCTCGACAACAGGGGCCGAGGTATTTAGGGGCGGGACTTGCAACCTGAGTCTAGAAACTCGAAACTTGAAACTTGCATTGTTTACTAATCACTAGTCACTAACCCCTGCAACTGATCTTCATGACTTCCGACGCCATCAAGAAACTGTTCGACGATGTGAAGCGCGGGAAGGTCTCGTCCGAGGAAGCCGTACAGCGGTTGCGCCATCTTCCGTTCGAAGACCTTGGCTTCGCCAATGTGGACCATCATCGCGCGTTGCGAGTTGGCATGCCCGAAGTTATTTTCGGACCGGGAAAGACGCCGCAGCAACTAGCCGCCATTTTTGCGCGTCTCGCGCAACCCGGCCACAACGTGCTGGCGACTCGGGTTTCGCCTCAGCAGTATCGCGCAGTAAAGCGCAAGTTTCGCAAGGCCGCATTCCACGAACTCGCGCGGGCGATCACGCTTACGCAGGACAAGACTATCTACGGCAAAGGAAAGATCGTCGTGGTTTCGGCTGGGACCAGCGACATTCCCGTTGCCGAGGAGGCCGTGGTCACGGCGCAGGCGATGGGCAACGACGTGCAACATGTGTACGACGTGGGAGTCGCAGGCATCCATCGGCTGCTGGCCCGGCGGGAGATTCTCGCGGAGGCGCGCGTGTTGGTCGTCTGCGCCGGAATGGAAGGCGCACTGCCTAGCGTGGTTGGCGGCCTGGTGGGCGTGCCGGTGATCGCCGTGCCCACCAGCGTCGGTTATGGCGCTTCGTATGAAGGCATCGCCGCGCTGCTCGGCATGTTGAACTCGTGCGCGTCGAATGTCAGCGTGGTGAACATCGACAACGGCTTCGGCGCAGGATACGTGGCGTCGATTATTAACAGGCAGTAGTCAGTTGTCAGCTATTCACTATCCCTGCTTCCCCGAACACTCTCCGAAATATCTTGTCCACGTTCCTCAGCGGCCGCTGCAAGTCGAAGGCATGCTCCAGCGTCTCGCGCTGCACCTTCGAGGTGATGTCCGGATCGTGCAAGATCAGGTCGCGAAAGTTCAAGTCTTCTTTCCACGCCTTCATGGCGTTCGACTGCACCAGGCGATAGGCGTCCTCTCGCAACACGCCGGCTTCGACCAAATCGAGCAACAATTGCCCGCTGAATACCAGCCCGCCGGTGGACTCCAGATTTTTCAGCATGCGCTTGGGATAAACCAGCAGCGTGTCGATCAGGTTCGTGGTCTTGTTAAGCAGATAGTCGACCAGGATGGTTGAGTCAGGCAGGATGATACGCTCCACCGAAGAGTGCGAGATGTCGCGCTCGTGCCACAGCGCAACGTTCTCCAGCGCCGCCTGCGCGTTGGCCCGCACCACTCGCGCCAGACCGCTGATTTGCTCGCAGGTGATGGGATTGCGTTTGTGCGGCATGGCCGACGAGCCTTTCTGCTTCTCGCTGAAATATTCCTCGGCCTCGCGCACTTCGGTGCGCTGCAAATGGCGAATCTCGGTGGCGATTTTGTCCAGGGTTGAGGCAATCACCGCCAAAGTCGCAACATAGAACGCATGGCGATCGCGCTGAATCACCTGCGACGAAACCGCCGCGACATTCAATCCCAGACGCTGACAAATCTTCTCTTCATATTCCGGATCGAGGTGCGCCGCGTTTCCGACCGCGCCCGAAAGCTTGCCAACGCGCATTTGCTCGGCCGCCATTTCGAAGCGTTCGATGTCACGCTGCACCTCCGAGTACCAGTTCGCCAGCTTTAGTCCAAACGTAATCGGCTCGGCATGAATGCCGTGGGTGCGACCGATGGCCGGCGTGTCTTTAAACTCCCAGGCGCGCCGCTTCAAAACCTCGCGCAGTTTCGTCAGGTCCTCGCGGATAATGCCGGAAGCCTGCTTTACCAGCAGGGCCTGTGCGGTATCCACCACGTCGTTGGAGGTCAATCCGTAGTGCAGCCAGCGCGATTCCGGACCCACCTTCTCCGCGACGGCGGTGGTGAAGGCAATGACGTCGTGCTTCACCTCGGCTTCGATCTGGTTGATGCGCGCCAGGTCGAATCCGCCTTTTTCGCGGATGGCCTGGGCTGCCGCTTGCGGTACGATTCCCGCTGCGGCGAGGGTTTCTGTGGCGGCCACTTCTACGTCCAGCCAGGTTTGGAACTTGTTCTGGTCACTCCAGATGTGCCCCATCTCGGGACGGGTATAACGCGCAATCAAGCGGGCTCCTTGGCAATCGGCAATTTTGTGGAATGGAAAACTCTTTATTGTAACTGCTGGGCGCAAAAGCGGGTTTCGATTCGAGACTACTAAAGCCTAACGCCGTCTTGCCGATGACGCTGGAGTGAAGCAAATAATCGCCCCGAGCGGCACGGCCCCACGCGCGGACCGTGTTCGCGGCACCCGTCGCCGTGAGAACCGGATTAGAGTTAACATCCCGGTGCGGATCATTTACCAGGGTTTGCTGAGTGAAGTTACACGGGACGGTCTGTGCACCGACATCAGCGAAGCCGGCGTCAGCTTCCAGACCCAGGCCGGCTTATATGTGGGAGAGTTTGTAGAACTTGAATTCCGGAGCCAGAATGCGGCGCCCTTTCGCTTCCAGGTAAGACTTCTGTATAAAACGGGGAATCGTTACGGCGCGTATTTTGCCACGCCTGACGGTTCATCCAACGACAGCTAACGTAGAGAACTATAGCGTTCAACCTTCGTCCATGATTCCCAGAAGCTGGCTCATTTCTTCGTACAAGAATCCTTCGCCGGGACGATAGGGCTGCACCCACCGGCCGTCAATCACGAACTGCGGGATAGCGCGCTTGCCGGCGTGGCGAATGACCTCGTCGGCGGCGCCGGGCGTCCTCTCAATGTCGATTTCGATGTACGTGATGTTGTGCTTGTCGAGGAAGCGCTTGGCGGTGCGGCAGTCGGGGCACCATGCCGACGAATAGACGAGCAATTCCATGGCTTTAGATTAGCAAAAAGCGGATCTGGGCTTAGACCCACACCTCGCCGCAAGACCGCTCGTCGACACGGCCATTAGCCCATATCATGTTTGTCATCCCGACCAAGGACTTCAGTCCGAGTGGAGGGACCTGCTGTTTCTTTCTGTCAATCGCGATCCGAAATAACGTGCGAGTAAAAAAGGGGAGCGTTTGTCGCCCCCCTCGCTTCGCTGGATTGCCTCGTACCTCAATTGCTATACAGCAGCACGCCCTCGGTCTTCTCTTCGCCGACGGGGCGATAGAAGAGCTGGTTGGTCTCGAGGTAGACCTCGATGAAGGTGGGCCGCTGGGCGAATGTGCCCTGAATCAGCGCCTCCGACAGCGGGTCTTCGATGTACTTCTGCAGCGCGCGGCGCAAAGGACGCGCCCCATAGCTCCGGTCCACGATCGTCTGGTCGAGAATCCACTTACGGGCCTCTTCCGTGACCGTGACCGTAATGGCACGTTGCGCCAGGTTCTGGTTCAGTTGCTGCACCATCAACTCCACGATCTGGATCAGGTCCACTTCATTCAGCGCGTTGAAGATGATGACCTCGTCGAGACGGTTGAGGAACTCTGGATTGAAGGTGCGCTTGACCTCGTTCTTCACCATGTCTTCGACTTTGCCCGAAATCGTATCTTCCTTCTCCGACTGGAAGCCCATGCCGGTGCGCTTCTGCAAATGCCGCGCGCCGATGTTTGAGGTCATGATGATGATGGTGTTCTTGAAGTCCACCGTATTGCCCAGCCCATCGGTGAGTTGGCCATCCTCAAACACCTGCAACAGAATGTTGAACAGGTCAGGGTGCGCCTTCTCAACTTCGTCGAGCAGCACTACGGAGTAGGGCGCGCGTTTCACGCGCTCGGTCAACTGGCCGCCCTCCTCGTAGCCGACATATCCCGGAGGTGATCCGATCAGTTTCGATACGGAGTGCTTCTCCATGAACTCCGACATGTCGAAGCGGACCAGCGACTTCTCACTGCCGAACATGAACTGCGCCAGGGTGCGCGCGACTTCGGTCTTGCCGACACCCGTCGGGCCCAGGAAGAGGAACGAGCCGATGGGGCGGTTCGGACTCTTCAAGCCGGCACGCGAGCGGCGGATGGCGCGTGACAGCGCTGAAATCGCGCGGTCCTGCGAGATCACCCGCTTGTGCAGCTCTTCTTCGATGCGCAACAGCTTCTGGCTCTCTTCTTCCTTGATGGACGCGATGGGAACACCCGTCCAGCGCGAGACCACGTCCTCGATATCCTCGCGACCCACCACCCCGGTGGACGACTCGTCGAGGTGATACTTCTCGCGCAGGGCGCGCAGGTTCTCGCGCTCTTTGCGTTCCTCGTCGGAATAGAAGCGGGCCTTCTCGAACTCATGGTTCGCAATGGCGTTTTCCATGCGGTGCACGATGAACTTGATCCGCTTCTGTACCTCGGTGATGTCCTCGGGCAGGGAAGTCTGGCGCAGCTTCACGCGCGCGCCGGCCTCGTCGATCAAGTCAATCGCCTTGTCGGGCAAGAACCGGTCAGGCAGATAGCGGTTGGAATGCGATACCGAGAAGGTAATGGCGTCGTCGGTGTAGGTGACGGCGTGGAACTTCTCGTAGCGTTCCTTGATGCCAAACAGAATCTTCACCGCATCCACCTCATTCGGGGGTGGAACCTTGACGGCCTGGAAGCGGCGCTCCAGCGAGCGATCTTTCTCAATGGACTTGCGATACTCGCCCGGTGTGGTGGCGCCGATGCACTGAATTTCCCCGCGTGACAACGCCGGCTTCAGGATATTGGCGGCGTCGAGCGAACCCTCCGCCGAGCCCGCACCCACCAGAGTATGCAGCTCATCGATAAAGATGATGGAATTCTGCGACTCCATCAGTTCCTTCATGATGGTCTTAAGGCGCTCTTCAAACTGGCCGCGGTACTTGGTACCGGCGACGATGAGCGAAAGATCGAGCGCCAGGATGCGCTTGTCGGCCAGGAACGACGGCACTTCGCCGTCGGCGATGCGCTGCGCCAGGCCTTCGACGATGGCGGTCTTGCCCACACCCGGTTCGCCGATCAGTACCGGATTGTTCTTGGTGCGGCGGCACAGAATCTGCACGACGCGCTCCAGTTCGGCATCGCGCCCCACCAGCGGATCGAGTTGATTGTCCATGGCCGACTGCGTGAGGTCGCGGGAAAACTCGGAGAGCAGCGACGACTCGCGCGACCGTTGCGAAGGCTGCGCCTTCTCCTGCGAGGTGCGCGCCAGTTCTTCGCGGATGGTCGAGAGGCGCAGTCCACGCTCATGCAGAATTTCGGCGGCAAAGCACTTCTCTTCGCGCAACAGACCCAGCAGCAGGTGCTCGGTGCCGATATGCTTGTGCGACAAGCGCTCGGCTTCCTCCGCAGCGTAGGCAAGCACACGCTTGCACTCGTTGCTCAAGGGCAGATCCACAGAGGTCGAGACCTTCTCGCGAATGGTCGTGTGACCCTCGATCTGTTTGCGAATGGATTCCACCGACGCGTGCGAGCGGAGGAACCGATTGGTGAGCGCTTTGTCCTCGCGCAACAAACCCAGCAGCAGGTGCTCCGTTTCGATGTAAGGAGAACCAAATTGACTGGCTTCGTAGCGCGCGAAGAAAATCACTCGCCGGGCCTTTTCCGTGTACCGTTCAAACATTGAGCCTCTCCGGGGACCCTCCGAAAAATTCCTTCGCAGGAGCCTTATCGCAGCGTCCCGTTGCCTGTCGCTCCCTTGATCGTCGGCCATCAAAGTTACTGTGGCCGATTCATATTAAGGACCTCGCCGGTCCCTTCCTACTATCGCTACTACGTACAAACCCGTCTTTCGCCCACGGGTTGCATCACACCACTAACGACTGCGGCGACACTTCGACGGCCCGCCCGCGCTCCAACCGCAGTACACGGTCGCAGCGCCGCGCAAACCCGAGATTATGCGTAACGATGAGCGAGGTCAGACGATAGTCGCGATGTAGCCTGGCGATCAAATTAAAAACCATGTCCGCTGTCCGGCTGTCGAGATCACCGGTCGGCTCGTCGGCCATCAGGATCCTTGGCCGGGTGACCAAGGCGCGGGCCAGCGCCACCCTTTGTTGCTCTCCACCCGACAACTCGCCGGACCGATGACTGGCACGATCCGCTAAACCCACTTCCTGCAACCAGTGCAGGGCTTGCTGCTCAGCTTGCCGCCGATTTCCGCCGCGCAGCAACAACGGCATGGCGACATTCTCCAGCGCGGTAAACTCCGGCAGCAAATAATGAAACTGCCAAACAAATCCCAGTTCGCGACTGCGAAACTCTGCCGCATCTTCTTCCGAGAACTCACCCAAATCAAGTTGGGCGAAGTATATGTCACCCTCGGACGGCCTATCAAGCGTTCCGACGATGTGCAGTAAGGTACTCTTGCCGGCACCAGACTCGCCAACAATGGCCAGCATGTCGCCGGTTTGCACCTGGAACGACAGATTCTCAAAGAGCACCAAATCGGAGTCGCCCGAGCGGAAGACCTTTTTCAGGTTCTGCGCCCGTAACAGCACGTCTTGACCGATTGGATGCAGGTGCGCTCCTGCGCGTCACAAAATCCGGCCAAATTGCTGCAACCAAGCCCATTCCAGAACTCAGTATGTCAACACACGGCCTATGGGAATTAGAACACGTCTGGCCTGCGAAGTCAGCGACTCTTCCACCGAAGGCGTAAAAGAAGTGGTTCCATTTCGGATTCAATCCCGCGCTTGCGGGCCGGCGACGGGCAACCGCACCTGAAACCTGGTATCGCCAGGCACCGAGGTCACGTTGATGGACCCGCGGTGTTTGCGCACGATGCGCAGCGTCGTATCCAGACCTAACCCGGTGCCCTTCCCAACTTCCTTGGTGGTGAAGAACGGTTCGAAGATGCGCGACTGAATGTCCGGCGGAATTCCCGGCCCCGAATCCCCAATCTCAACCACGGCGCAGTCTGTCTCCAGAAAGGTCTTAATCCGTAGCTCGCCCTTACCTTGCATGGCATCGACGGCATTATCGATGATGTTGGTCCAGACCTGGTTGAGCTCGCTGCCATAAGAGTTCACCAGCAGCGGCGTTGGACTGTAATCGCGCTTGATGGTCACGCCCTTTTTCAGCTTGTGGCCCATGATAGTCAACGTGTTCTCCAGTCCCTTGGTCAAGTCAACGTCCTGCACCGGGGCCTGGTCCATGTACGAATACTCCTTAATCGCGCGCACGAGATCGGAGATCTTAGAGGTGCTGTCGTCCAACTCGGCAAGCAGGTCGTTGATCTCAACCAGCGCCGATGCCCGCTTGAGCGCGGGCTCCGCTACCTCGCCGCGCACGCCGCTGAGCATAATGTTTAGCGCGCCGGGCTGAACCCCCGATTCCACCAGCGCCGATGCATACTGCC
The DNA here is from genome assembly GCA_963798185.1 of uncultured Acidobacteriaceae bacterium. Classification (GTDB taxonomy): domain Bacteria; phylum Acidobacteriota; class Terriglobia; order Terriglobales; family Acidobacteriaceae; genus Bog-257. The sequence continues at coordinate 119,887 of CAWCSJ010000034.1, read as the reverse complement.
AGCCGTCCCGGATGCCATGTTGATGCAGAATCCCCTCGATCTCGTCCTGAAGTTCGCTCGCCTTTAGCACGTCGGTCTCGGGCGGGTCCACGCAGCAGGTGGATTCGAACGTCTCGATGGCGGCCGTCTCCGCCGGGGTGACCTGGAGAGACTCCAACTTGCTGGCCGAGCTGCGAAATTCAGCCATCGAACTGCGCAGCCGTTCGGTAGCGCGACGGGCTGCGGCTGTGGGATTGTTCAACTCGTGCGCCAGTCCGGCCGAGAGCTTGCCCAATGCGGCCAATCGATCGCGCTGCTGTTCGCCTCGCGTCGATTCCCGCGTCCGGTCAACCATGGTTGCCACCAGGCGCCGGCCCAATTCCGGCAGGTGGGTAAGCAGCTCGTCGAACCTGGCGGACGGAAATATTAGGATTCGTGAGGGCTTGATTGCCCTGCCGTTCGCGGGAAAGACCTTCATGCGCGAGTAGGGCAGTATGCCCGAAACTGCTCCGGCATGGGTAGTGAACACGTTCTCGTTTGCGCCCTCGAATCGCGCCTGCAGCTCGCCTTCCAGCACCACAATCATTTTGTCGGCAACATCTCCTGCGCGAACATAAGCTTCGCCCGGCTGGAGGCGCTGCTCGGTCGTGTTCTCCAGAAACCAGTCCAGTTGCTCGTCAGGAAGATCGTGGAAGACTTCCACGGTGCGAAGCTCTTCGCGGGTGACGTTCGACATGGGCTACACCTTCGCCATATAACGATGGATAAACTGCACCGCAATTGCTCCCTCGCCGACCGCCGAGGCCACCCGCTTGATGGAACCGTGCCGGACATCGCCCACGACAAACACCCCCGGCACGCTGCTCTCCAGCAGAAAGGGATCGCGGTCCAGCTTCCAGGCAGCAGGAAGCTTTCCGTCCTTCAGCAGGTCAGGCCCCGCCAACACGAATCCCCGCTCATCGCGAGCAACCGTGCCTTCCAGCCAGTCTGTCCGCGGCAGCGCGCCGATGTAGATGAAAAGGGAGCTAGCCGGCACACGTTCCACCGTATTCGTGTCGGAACACTGCACAGAAATTTCCTCCAGATGGGTCTCGCCGTGAACCTCGATAATCGCGGCGTGCGTCCACACCTGAATATTCGGTGTCTTCTCGATCTGGTCGATGAGGTAGCGGGACATGGTCGCCGACAGCGAGTCGCCGCGGACCAGCATGACCACCTTCTCTGCATACTGTGCAAAATTAAGCGCAGCTTGACCGGCTGAATTTGCGCCGCCTACCACGTAAACGATTTCGCCTTTGCACGAGATCGCCTCCTGGCTACCACCGCCGTAATAGACACCCGCACCTTGCATGCGATCGATGCCAGGAACCTCAAGCTTTCGCCATTGCACTCCCGTGGCGATAAGAACGGCGTGGCAGGAAATCTCATTGCCATCCCCAAGCTTCAGGATTCGGTACGGACCTTCCGCTCGGAGTTGCATGACTTCTTGCGGCGCGAGGATCTCCACTCCGAAGCGTTGCGCCTGCATCACCGCGCGGCGCGCCAGATCGCCGCCACTCAAGCCTGACGGGAAGCCAAGGTAATTTTCGATGCGCGAGCTCAGACCAGCCTGTCCGCCGGGAGCCTCGCGGTCGATCATCACCGTCTTCAGCCCTTCCGAAGCGCCGTAAACGGCTGCCGCCAGGCCTCCGGGGCCGCCGCCGACGATTGCGAAGTCGTAGAACTGAGTGTCGGCGCGTGTCTTCAGTCCAATTTTTTCTGCCAGTTCAGCCGGGCTCGACTGAAACATGCGCGTTCCATCGGGAAACAAGGTCAGCGGCAATTTTGCCGCGTCATCGCCAACCGACGCAATGAGCTGCTTCACCTCCGGATCTTCGGCCGAAAGCTCAACGTCGATCCACTGATAAGGAACATGGTTGCGCGCCAGAAAATCGCGGACCTCGTACGCCTTCGACGACCAGCGCGTCCCCAGCACGCGGATTCCCTCGTACGCCGGCCGATACGACGCCGTCCAGTCTTCCAGCAGATCGTCGATGACCGGATAGAGATGCTGGCTCGGCGGGTCCCAGGGCTTCAGGAAGAAGTAATGCACATTGACTTCGTTAATGGCATTGATGGCGGCGCCGGTGTCGGCATAAGCCGTCAGCAGGGCGCGCTTGGCGTCGGGATAAACTTTTCTGGCTTCGTTCAGAAAACCAATGCCATCCATTTGCGGCATGCGCTGATCGGCCAGCAGCAGCGCGACCGCGTCATTGCGGACCCGGAGTTCGCGCAAGATGTCCAGACCCGCATCGCCGGAGTTGGCGCGGAGCACGCGATAGTTCTCGCCATAGCGAGCTCGCAGGTCGCGCTCAATTGCCTTCAATACATTGGGATCGTCGTCAACAGTCAGCAGTGTCGGTTTGGCCATGCTCCATTCACCTTTCCCCCGTTTACCGGCAGCGTCGCTTTTATCTTAGATAACAAAACGGGTCGCGCGACTCTCCAGAGCGAAGGAAGCGCAGATATTGGATATGTGCGGTTTAGGGTCTTGGCGCAGGGCAGTTCTCCCGGCAGATATAATGCCAGCCGTGTTCCCCTATGATCCAACGCTGCTCGCCGCGGCCCGGAACAACCCCGAATCCATCGACGATGTTTTGCGGACCATGCGCATTATTGCCGGTGCGTGTATCGACGGGGACGGCCTGAAGTGGTTCAACCAGCTGTATTTTCAGGTGACCCAGGCGGTGCAAAGCCGCATTGTCTCCGGTGGGTTCAATGATCCGCAGTGGCTTGCTGGGTTGGACGTGCAATTTGCCCGGCTCTATTTCAAGGCGCTTGCGTCATCGCTGTCGGGGCAGCCGACGCCAGGCTGCTGGCAGGTCCTGTTTAACAGCCGTGGCGAGACCCCGATCACGCGCATCCAGTTCGCCCTGGCCGGCGTGAATGCCCACATCAATCACGATCTGCCCCAGGCGATCGTAGCCACCTGTCAGGAGACGGGTACCATTCCGGCCCACGCCTGTGTACAGTACAACGACTATACGAATCTGAACTCAACTCTCGACAGCCTTATTGAAACCGCTAAGCGCGAGTTGCACGTACGGCTGCTCGGCGATCCCCTTCCTCCGGTTTCGCGCCTCGAAGACACCATTGCCGCCTGGAACGTGAGCGCGGCGCGTGAATCCGCCTGGAATAATGCCGAGTTGCTGTGGCATTTGGAGGACACGCCGTCCCTGGCGGCGACATTCATGGTCACACTAGATGGTCTGACGACAGTTGCCGGCAAGACGCTAATGGTGGCTGTTCCGGAGCTGCCGCTCAATTGACTTTCAAACCCACAGCCCGTACTAGTTTGCGCTGCTGCTGGTCGAAGCTGTAAACGGCATCCACACCGAACTCGAGTGCCGCGGCCACATGCAGGAGGTCTGCCGTCCGGGTGCCTAGTTTTGCCGTGGATTGGCGTGATAGCTCGCGAGCCCGGCCAAAGACCTCCTCTGACAGCGGGCGTAGCCGGAGGATGCCGTCTAGCAAGTCCTTCTCGAAGTCGACCACTGAGGCCCCCGCTTGCGCTGCTGACACTTCCTTCCGAAAAACCCGAAGTTCTAAGGCGTTTACGACTTCCAATTCCACCAATGTTGTGATCACGCGCTCTCCTTTGGAGGTGTGCATAGCGCGTGCGGCGATGCCGGAGTTGATATCTGGACTGTACAACGAGATGAGAAAGCTGGTGTCGAGGTAGATGTTCAATATCGGTTCCGATCCTCATTCACCAGGTCAGCGCTGCTAACCGCTAACACCTTGTCTCCATAAATTGCGCGCATGCGTGCTCGAAAGTCAGGAAGTTCAGGAGTGGGCGCTGTGCTTTCTGGGACCAGGCGAGCAATCACCCGCCGGCGTTTGGTGATTTGGACTTCTTCGCCCTGGCGTAGGAGCCGCTCAATCTTTTTGAAGCCGTAGCGCAGGTCGCGAACCGAGGCGTTTTTCATGTGATACATTGTAGCATCACATTCACAGAACGTCATTCATACCGCAGCGCTTCGGCGGGCAGAACGCTGGCGGCCGACCATGAGGGATACAGCGTCGCAACGAAACTGACGCCGATGGCGATAATCGCGACCAGAACTCCGTCGATGGCGCGTGGGGCGAACGGCACGTAATCGATGGAATACACTTCGGCCGAAAGCGATAACAGGTGATAGTGCCCAGCAGCCCAGGAGAGCGAATACCCCGCGATCAGTCCGAGCACGGTTCCGATCACGCCAATGAGAATCCCCTGATAGATGAAAATCCGCCGGACCTGCCGTTTCTTGGCGCCCATCGAAACCAGCACCGCAATGTCGCGCGTTTTCTCCATCACCATCATGATCAGCGAGATCAGGATGTTCAGCGCCGCGACAAACACAATCAGCCCGATAGTGATGAACGTCACCACGCGCTCCAGCCGCAGAGCGTGAAAGATGGCGCGGTTCTGCTCCATCCAGTTGGTTGACATGAAACCCTTGCCGGCCGAGGCTTCCAGCTTCTGGGCGATTTCTGGCGCCTGGTAAATATCGTCGATCTTAAATTCCAGCACGGAGACAACATCGCCCAGGTCGAACAGTTTCTGCGCGTCAGCGAGGGAGATAAACGCCCAGGTATTGTCGTACTCGTAGAAACTCGACGAGAAAATTCCTGTGACCTTGAAGCGCTTGTACTTGGGAACAATGCCGAACGGTGTGAGCTCGCCTTGTGGACTGGTGACGGTCACCAGCGACCCGACCGTCGCGCCCAGTTGGTCGGCCATGTCTTTGCCAAGAATAATCGGCGGCAGGGAAGCAGTGATGCTCGCCGAAAGCGGATTGGGTTCGTCATCGGGCTTAGGCGGCAAAGTCGCGCTTCGATCTTCCTGGCGCGCCTCGAGACTGTCGGCCGAGCCGCTCTTGATGGTGTCGAGAATGTCGCTGACTCTGCGTTCATCTTGCGGAATGATGCCCTTGAGAATCGCCCCTTGGGCGCGGGCCCCGCGTGAGATCAACACCTGTTCGTAGATGGCGGGCGCGCCGGCAACCACGTGCGGCTGCTTCTGCAATCGCGCCAGCAGTTCTTGCCAGTTGCGGATGCCGTCGCTCTCTACGCGCAACAAGTTTATGTGCGACGTCGAGCCCAGCAGGCGCTCCTGCAAGTCCTGGCGAAATCCGTTGTTGATGGCCAGCGCGATGATGAGCGACGCGACACCCGCCGCCACCCCGACGATGGAGATGACGGTGATGACTCCGATGACGGCCTGGCGCCGTTTGGCCCGCAAGTAACGCGCCGCGACAAAGAGTTCAAATTGCATGCGGAGAGCTCAACGAAGGTTCATTGTAGCGAAAAGGGGGCAAGGAAGAATCAACCACAGAGGCACAGAGATCACAGAGAGAGTCGATAGGAATCAAGAACTCCGTGGCCTCCGTGTCTCCGTGGCAAATAATTTCGGCACGACCGCAGGCACGCGCTGCCGATAGTCACGAAATGCTTCCCCAAAGCGCGCTTCCAGTTCGCGGTCTTCCGTGCGGATCATTAGCGCGCCGGTGATGATGGCGAAAGCCGCCAGTGCATATAGCGCGACCAATCCCGTTGCCATGCACCAGCCGATAATCTCGCAGAGATGACCCAGATAAATGGGATGGCGCACGCGCGAGCGAATGCCGGTGGTGATCAGTTGTTGACGATGACGGCCAGGCTCAAGCTCTGCCAAACCGGAAACTTGGGTGCGCTCGAATCGCTTAAACGCGGCACGGTAAATCGAAACCCCCGCGAGGAAAAAGATGGCCGCGGGCGCCCAGGCAAACCAGTTCGTATAAAAGTGGATGGAGCGGAATGGCCACATCAAGAAGAAGGCGATGGCGATGAATCCGCCCCACACCGGCAGGATGAAGCCGTAGGCGCGCCGCCCGCGTGTGCGCCAGCGCTGCACGAACGGGTGAACCACCAACCAGAACAGTGGAATGGTACTGTACACCGAGCAAGCCAGCAGAGCGAAGATATCGACAATCGCGCGTGGGTTCATCACTCGATTGTTGTTCGCGCCACCTGCACCACCACCTTGCTGATGCCCATGTTCTCAAAGCGATCGTACACGCGGACGACAAGCGTGTGCTCTTCCGCGCCGCTGGCGGCGACCTGCTTGCCCCCCTCGCTCTCACTTGCCGGCGGAATCGGCACGTTGAAATCGTAGCTCTCAACTTTGTAGTCGGAAATCTTCCCCACCGGATCGACGGTTTGCCAATCCCCTGCATCCAGCGAGTACTCGGCGTGGCTGATAGGTGAGAAGTCATCCACCGCACGGAACGTCACGTGTATCTTGTCTCCCACGACCTTGACCTTACTGCCCACCCACTCAATGCGAGGCGGTGTGTTGTCCACCTCAAAGCGCGGACTGGTGGCTTCGCCCATCAAAGTGTCCTCGGGCGAGTGGGAGGGGCCATCCGAGGCGACCACGCGTACGGTGTAGCCGCCGTCGGGAAAGAGGTCAGTGTCGAGGGTGACGAAACGATCGTCAATGTCGTCGCGCAGCAGTTTCCACCGCGTCTCGCCGTCGCCGCGATAATAGACGCTATAAACGAGCGAGTCGTCATTTTCATCTTGTGCCTTCCAGGTCACGGTAATGGCATGACGGTCGTGCACCATGGGTATAGGAGGCGCATAAGGGTTCGGCGTGGAGGTTTCAGGCTCAGAGTGTGTGCCTGCCGCAACCCGCGAGCCGACGGTGACGGTCACATCCGCCACCTCGGGAGCGACGTTCTTGGGAAGGTAATTAAGGGTGACGCCCTCGATGGCGGCCGCTACTCTACCGGGATTCAGCACTGCCTTCCATTGGACGAAGCGCGCTGAAGGCGCATCCGCCGGAAGGTCTTTCTGCAGATTGACCGGCTTCCATAAGCTCCAGTTGCGGTCGGGGTTGTCCACGTTGCCGCTGCGCGCGTATAGCTCAAAGCTGCCGCTGCCACGAACTTCCAGACGTCCCCACTGCGAGAAGTTTTTCGCGTCGAAGACATCGCTCTCGTAGCTGCCTTCGGTTACGTGGTTGGCACCGAGCAGGAAAATCTTTCCCAGATTGCTGGTGGCTGCGTATAGCCCACCCTTGGGGGCGCGCGCGAAGGCGGTTACCTGGTTGGCGCTGGCCTGGGCGAGGTCGGTGTATTGATTGCCGCTGATGACAAAAATCTTTCCGCGGTTTCCGGTTCCCGCCAGCAGGCGGCCGGCCTGGTCGAAGGCGAGCGCATACACCAAGTCTTCGTGCGACGACCACAGCGTCTTCGGCGAACCGTCGGGCGCAAGGCGATACACCTCCGAGCCGCCCACGTTGGTGACGTTGGGGTAGGGAATCGTCGAGAAGTTCGAAGTGGAAGCGCCAGGATTTGCCGCGCTCCCTTGCAAGCCCAGCGTGATGGTGGTTCCACCGCTCGGCGTGGCCGCTGCCAAAGGGACGCTGCTGACCGGCGCCGACGGCGTGGTTGCGCCGCGCTTTTCGCCCGCTCCGGCCGCATAGATATTGCCTTGCGCATCGACGGCGAGGGCCGTGATCTCCTTCTTGGGCGCGCTGTACAGTACGAAGCCTTCCCCTTGCGGCGAGATGCGATATATCAGTCCGCTGCCGTCGGTCCCCGCGATCAGATTGCCGGAGTTATCGAAATCGAGCGCGCGAATTTGCGCCTCATCGCTCTTGAAGAACAGCGCGCCGCTGCCCTCTCGGTCTACACGGAAGATCTCACCGCGATCGCCCGTGCCAACATAAATCCGCCCCTCGCGGTCGAGTGCCAGCGCCCAAATGTATTTCGTCTGGGGATCGAAGAAGACGCTGGCCGTGTAACTGGAGTCGACCGCTACGGAGGGTCGCGGAGATTCGCCCGTCGGACTCGGCTTACGGCCTTCCTGCGCTGCGGCTACCTCCGCCGTGGTATGCGATCTTTCAGGAGTCTTCCCCGGAGCCGGCCCGCCGTGGACGATCTTGTACACCTTGCCGTCGGGCGAAGTGGCCGCGTAGATGGCGCCGCTGGGGTCCACCACCAGCGCCTGCACCTGCAACTCTTGCGGAGCGAAAATGATGCTGGCTTTGCCGTCCGGCGTTAGCCTATAGATCCTTGCTGGCGATCCCGCGGCGGCGTAAGCGTTGCCTTGCGCATCGGCAGTAATGCTCCAGAGATAAGTGGACGGCGAAGTGTACAGCGCATTGAATGCCGGCGCCAGCGTCAGCGTTCCATCGCTGCTGATGGCAATGCCGTGGCTGGTACCTTTCTCGAATTCGTCGTACTTAGTCTGTTGCCAGGTGCGCGTCCCTTGTGCCCAACACATGGCCGCAAGCAACGGGCAGAAGAGCGCCAGTCGAAGCAGTTTCATCATGAGTCCTGATTGGCCGATTGGCGGGGATAACAAAAGCGTAACACAGGTGGAGTGGGGAATTGCCGCAAGAGGAACGCGAATAATTAGGTCAGCTGTTCGTCTCCAGCAGGAAGCTTACAGGTCAACCTTGCGCACGCGTCCTCTCAGGCGTTTAACCTTTAGACCGGAACCGCGTAGTGGCGAGGGGGCAAAGAATTCGGCCAGATTACCTCCGCGCCTCGTCTTGCGTTTCAATTTCTTCTTTGCTGCCATAACCTCCCACAAGAACTCGCAAGAACTCGCAACTGGCCACTGACGACCGACTCACTTGATCGTCAGCGTGATGATCTGCGAGCCGGTTACCACGTAATCCACGGGCGTGGACGCCTCATCCACGGCGGACTCGCCCACCACGATCATGTCCTGGGTCCCGCGCATGCCGTCCATCACGTTCATTACCGACAGCGGCAACGTGGGCATCACCTTGTCGTCGACCATGGCTTGCGGATTGGCTTCCAGCAGAGAGACATAAAGCTCGGAATTGCTGTGCTCTTTGTTGAGCAGGGCAATCGTCGAGCCGAGATCGAGACGCCGGCTCATAGGCCCCGAGACGCGGCGCGTTTTATCGAGAGTGTCGCCGTCGCTGACCAGAATACGCAGCGTGCCCCTCGGCGTGGAGGTTGGGATCTTTACCGGAATCTGGCGAAGAATGCTTTCGCCGCGATACGGCCGCAGCAGGGTCTCGATGGTAATTTCGTCTCCGGGACGAGCTTCGGTGACGTCGGTGCGAGCGGTTTCCAGCCGCGCCGAACGGCGGTCAGGAACCAGGTCGAAGGTCAATTCCACGCCCTCGATCTTCGGCGTCGAGTAAGGATTCTCGAAGATACGGCTGAAGCGTTCGCCGATGGAAAGTGCAATGCCGTAGGCCGTCGGAGTGGCGCCATCCAGCGGCGCGTACATGTTCTGCACCCGCAGTTTGGGATAGCCCAGCACGTCGATATCGCCGCGCAAACGATAGGTCGTGTCCTCGCCGTATTCGTTCATTCCCTGGATGGCGTTGAACACCGTTGCCATCATCGCGGCTGGCGTGACCTTGGCGTTGTTCAGCACTTCATAATGAAACTGCTTGGGATGGGAGACCCCGTTGAAGGTGAGTGTCACAGGAATCATGTGCGGCTCGCGATCGAAGCGGCCCATAATGCCGGCGCGGCGGTCCTGTACGAAGGCGCCGACGGGTTCGGTGGTGTTGACAATCTTGAAGGAATTCTGCGGCGACGGCAGAGTGGCCAGCACCGTCGCTTTGGTCATCGGCATATCCACGCTGCCCGACTGCAGCAAGGGATGGCCGCAGGCCAGCAGGTGGGTGTCGTCGAGATACGTGACCGTGCAAGTGCCGGCGATGTTCATGTCGCCGCGCACCAGAATTGCACTGACCGCCGAGCCGGGTACCAGAGGTTCAGGTTGCTTGTCGTTGCTGACCGAACCGGCGCCCATCACCGGAACGACTCCGACCGAAGCAAAATCCTTGGCGAAGAGCCGCAAAGTGTTTTCGCTGAATCCGGTGAACACCAGCGGCGTGTCGATCGGCTTCAACAAGTTCGCATAACCTGAGTCCGGCTGATCCAGAGCGTTGGCCAGGCCAGGCCCGGCGGTCCGGGTTGCCGACTGCCTGTCATCGGGGGAACGGCGCGCCTCTTCCCCGGCGGGCGATTTGTCCATGGCATCAATTTCAAGCATGGAGCTGGCCGGAGTGATGCCGGCGATGGGCTCTTTGGAAAATTCGCCAATGCGATACGCGATGGCGCCGACCAGTTTGCCGTCAATGTAAACCGGGCTGCCGCTCATGCCGGCGACCACGCCGGTGTACTCAACTTTCTTGCCGTGCAGGCGCGCCAGGATGACGTCGGATTTTGGGCCGGCCATATTGCGCAGCACCCCGAGGATCTCGACCTGCATGGGTTCCGGCGTGACGCCTTCGAAGACGGTATAGGCCACGCCATGCATGCCGGCCTTGACCTGGTCCTCAGGCATGATTTGAACTTTCGGTTTTTCGGCGGCGAAGCCGGCCAGAGAAGTGAAACCGAGAAGGACGAACGCGACGACGTTGCGCAACATGTTCTTCATCCCTTACTTAAGCCGCGCGGCGCGGCCTAGCCACGAAGATGGACGATTCCCACTGCGCCAGAAGGCGCCACATGGAACTGAATTCACTGCCAGAGTGCCCCACATTAGCCGTTCGAGCACTTTTCTGCGTGCCGCAGCGAGTCAAAGATGCTGAATTTGCATTTATACTAGCAGACAGTCCGTCCCAAGAGGCACCTTGATGTTTTCCGAGAAACACCTTAGTTATCCCGATATTTCACCTGTTACGCCCGGTTCGCTGATTATGGTGGTTATCGCCCTGTGGCTGGGTGCATTCTGTTTCGCCGCACCGGCGCGTGGCCAGTCCCCCAGCGGCACCGATTCGGGCGCGCAAACGCAATCGCAGCCCACCAAGAGCCAGCAAGACCAGATGCCCGCCGAAGCGGGAGGGCCAAGTGGCGAATCGGGTCTCGCCGTGCCTAAGAAGAAGGACACGGAGGAGGCGCCGCCTCCGCCCAAGCCGAAAGCGCCCACCGACAATCCGCAATATTCGTTGCACGTAGATGTTCCAGTAGTAAGCGTGGATGCGCGCGTATTGCAGAAGGACGGACGCCCCCTGGCATTGCCGGAAGCCGCAGCCAAGGAACACTTCAGGATTTACGAAGATGGGGTGCAGCAGCAAATCCAGAATGTCACCATGAGCAAGGCGCCCATCACCGCAGTCCTGCTGGTGGAGTTCGCATCCACCAATTACAACTTCATGTATGACGCGCTGAATGCCTCGTACACGTTCGCCTCCAGCTTGCAACCGCAGGACTGGGTCGCGGTCGAAGAATTCGACATGAAAACGCGTATCCTGGTGGACTTCACCCAGGACAAGCAAGCGATCTTCGGTGCGCTCAACAAGCTGCGCATACCCGGTTTCAGTGAGACCAATGTCTTTGACGCCATGTACGACACGCTGGACCGGCTGGATCGCATCCAAGGGCACAAGGAATTGGTTGTGGTCGCCAGCGGCCGCGATACCTTCAGTAAGATCACTCTCGACACCGTTCTCAAGAAGATCAAGGCCACGCCCAACGTGACCATCTACACCATCTGTACGGGCGAGGCCTTCGTGGAGGCGATGGATGCTGCTCAAGGTTTGAACGGCTCCCTGTACCGGATGGAATATCTCCAGGCCAAGAACCAGATGGGCGCCTTCGCCCGCATGACTGGCGGGCGCAGCTACTCTCCCCGGCTGATGGGCGAGCTGCCCGACATTTTCCGCGAAGTTGCCCAGGCGATCCGGAACCAATACACCATCACATATAAGCCCACCAACACCAAGCAAGATGGCAGCTATCGCAAGTTGAGGGTAGAGCTGGTCGGGCCCGACAACAAACCGCTCGTTATGAAGGACGAGAAGAACCACGACATCAAGTATCAGATCATCGCCCGCGAGGGCTACACGGCCAAACACGAGGTGGAATAGGTCCTAACGCCTTTCGTGGTCGTGCTACCCTCTTGTGGTGTTACCCGTCTAGGTGAAGGGGCCTGCGTTCCAAGGCAGTTGCCCTATGGAGCGCGGTAAATGATGTTGGCCCGTAAATACCTTAGTTCCGCCCTAAAACTTGTTATCGTTGGTATTTGTGCCTTGCCGCTGCTGGTTGCAAACGCGCAGGCCGCGCCGAAACCGGCGACGCACGGCATCGATGTCGCCAATATGGACCGCTCGGTCAAACCAGGCGACAACTTCCATCTGTACTGCAACGGCGACTGGATCAAGCGCACCGAAATTCCGCCCGACCGCGGCCGGCTGAGTGTATTTTCAACCCTCGCCGACGTGAGCGATAAGCAAACCGCAGCCCTGGTGGAAGAGGCTGCCAAAAGTGGCGGGGCTGCCGGTTCCAGCGCCCGCAAGATCGCCGACCTCTACAACTCGTATATGGACGAGGCCGGGATTGAAGCCAAAGGTCTGGCGCCACTCCAGCCGCATCTGAAAGCTATCGCTGCCATCAGCGATAAGAAAGAGTTGGCGTTCGCGCTTGGGGAAACACTGCGCTCTGACGTTGACGCGCTGAATAACACCAACTTCCATACTTCGCATCTGTTTGGATTGTGGGTCGCCCCCGGCTTCAACGACTCCGATCACTATGCGGCTTACCTGCTGCAGGGCGGTCTGCAACTGCCTGACCGGCAGTATTACCTTTCCGACAGCGCACACATGCAGGACATCCTCAGCAAGTATCAGGCGCACGTCTCAGCCATGCTGAAGCTGGCGGGCTTCACAGACACGGACGCCCGGGCCCAGCGCATTGTCGCCTTGGAACATGCCATCGCGGAAAAACATCTGACCCTCGAGGAAAACGACGACATCCACAAGGCCAACAACACTTGGAAGCAGGCCGACTTCGCCGCCAAGGCTCCCGGCCTCGACTGGGCCGAATACTTCCGTGGTGCCGGTCTCATCAAGCAGGCCAGCTTCATCGTCTGGCAGCCCACGGCCTTTGCCGGCGAGTCCGTTCTGGTGGCTTCCACTCCACTGGATACCTGGAAAGACTGGCTCGCGTACCACGTGATCGAAGAGTATGCCGGTGTCCTGCCGAAAGCGTTCGCGGAAGAGCACTACGCTTTCTTCGGTAAGGAACTGCAAGGCACGCCGCAACAACGGCCGCGCTGGCAGCGTGGGGTGGCGGTTGTCAATCGCGACCTCGGCGACGATGTGGGAAAAATCTATGCGGAGCGCTATTTCTCGCCCCAGGCCAAAGCCGAGGCGCAGGCCATGGTGGCCAACATTGTTGCTGCTTTCCGCAAGCGCATTGACGCGCTTCCGTGGATGGCCGCTTCCACCAAAGCCGAAGCCCAGGCCAAGCTGAACACTCTGTACGTCGGCGTGGGCTACCCGGAGAGCTGGATTGACTATTCAGCCTATGAAGTGAAGCCCCTCGATATCGTCGGCAATACCTGGCGCGGCAATCTTTTTAGGTACCACCACGACATCGCGCGGTTGGGCGCGCCGGTTGACCGCAAAGAATGGTCAATGACGCCGCAGACGGTCAACGCGGTTAATTTGCCGCTGCAGAATGCGTTGAACTTTCCGGCGGCAATCCTGCAGCCGCCATTCTTTGATCCGCAGGCTCCCGCGGCCGCCAACTATGGAGCCATCGGCTCGGTCATCGGGCATGAAATCAGCCACACCTTCGATTCGGAAGGCGCCGCGTTCGATTCCAAGGGCCGGGTGCGCAACTGGTGGACGCCTTCGGATCTTGAGCATTTCGAAGCGGCCACTGCGAAGCTCGCCGCGCAGTATGACACCTACAAGCCGTTTCCTGATCTCTCGCTCAATGGCAAGCAGACGCTGGCCGAGAACATTGCTGATGTCGCCGGTATCTCGGCTTCGTATGACGGCTATCGCGCTTCGCTCGCAGGCAAGGAAGCGCCGGTGCAGGAGGGTTTCTCTGGAGACCAGCAGTTCTTTATCGCCTTCGGTCAGGACTATAACGCGAAGTCGCGGGAAGCTGCGCTTCGCCAGCAGGTAGCAGTTGATTCGCACTCGCCCGCCGAGTTCCGCGCAGATACAGTCCGCAACATCGATGCCTGGTATGCGGCCTTCGATGTTAAGCCGGGAGAGACGCTTTACCTGGCGCCGGCCGACCGCGTTCGCATCTGGTAAAGCGCTCGAAACATGACAACGCTCGGAATCGTCGGCGGAATTGGACCGGAATCAACCATTGAATACTACCGCGCGTTGGTTGCCGGTTACCGCCGGCTGCGGCCCGACGGAAGCTATCCTTCGATCGTCATCAATAGCATCTCGGTAACGAAGTTGCTCGACTGGATGGGTGCAAGTCAGTTGGGCGAAGTCACTGATTACCTGGTTGAAGAATTCCAGCGACTGGTCCGAGCGGGCGCTGATTTTGGAATCATTGCCGCCAATACCCCGCACATTGTCTTCGACGACGTCCAGCAGCGCTGCCCAATTCCTTTGATCAGTGTGGTCGAGGCAACATGCGATGAGGCCGTGCGGCGCGGCATAACCAAGATTGGCCTGCTGGGAACGCGCTTCACCATGCAGGCCCGCTTTTTTCCCGACGCGTTTTTCAGGAAGGGAATTACGCTGGTTGTGCCTCCGGAAGATGAGCAGGATTACATACACGATAAGTATGTAGGTGAGTTGTTAAAGAATGTGTTCTTACCGGATACGCGCGAGAGGCTGCTGGAGATCATCGCGAGCATGAAGCAGCAACATCAGATTCAGGCAGTCATTCTGGGCGGCACCGAACTGCCGTTAATTCTCCACAGCGATGAGGCATCTGGTATTCCGCTGCTCGATACGACGCAAATCCATGTGCAGGCGGCGTTGGCGCGGCTGCTATCGTAACGCTGGGAGGACGCGTGGCCAAATCCAAAAGACTTTCGCCTATTCATCCCGGCGAGATTCTGCGCGAAGACTTTATGAAACCGCTGGGCATCAGCATGAACCGGCTCGCGCTCGATTTGCGTGTCCCTGGGACGCGGATTGCCGAGATTGTGCATGAGCGGCGCGGCATCACGCCTGATACTGCGCTTCGTCTGGGACGGTATTTCAACACCAGCGCGCGCTTCTGGATGAACGCCCAATCCAGCTACGACCTGGAGTTAGCGCAAGACGAACTGCGCCACCGCATTGAGCGCGACGTGCGTCCTCGGGTGGCCTAATCGTTAATCGCATGACGTCGGATCCAGGGAATCTTGAAACCCCACCCAAGCCAAGCGCGACTTGGGCGGGGCCACCTGCCTAGTGGACGGTGATGTTCAATGACGTCTTATAGATGACTTGGTTCTGGTCCCAGGCTTGCACCACGACCGAATCCGCGCCGAGCGGCAGACTCAGGTGGGTGTTGATGAAAGATACGTTCTCTTTCCAGTACTCGATATTGTTGACGTAAATAGCCATCGCAATGATGGGCGCGTTCGATTTCGCGGAAGCCAGAAACAGCACTGGGTTGAGGTCATAGGAATTGTTGAGTGGGGCGAAAACTTTGACGCCATATCCTCCGCCGCCTCCGCCTCCAAATAACTCGCCAAGATCGTTGGAAGATTCGGCAGCGCCTGGGAAACTGGTCAACCCAACTGCCTCGCCGATCGTGCGCAACAGGCTCTGGTGCTGATGGAATACGGAGGAACGCCCGCCTGGCGTTACATGCGGCCCCGCCACAACCGTTGCCACGTGGCCTCCGCCGTGACTTCCATCCGAGTCCTCCGCCTCATCAAAAGTGACGATCAGGATTCCGTCCCTCTTGAAGTCACTGTTGTTCAACAGGGGCGCGATGTTGTTTCTCAGCCAGGTGTCCGCCTGTTGTAGCGACCCGTCATGGGCGTCGTCGTCGCGATTGGGAATCACGAATGAAATATCTGGAAGGCTGCCGTTGTTTAAGTCCTGGGCGAAATAAGTGAAGGGAACCAGGTTATCTTTCTGCACCTGGCTGTTCAGCACGTCGGACAAATAGGCGAACGGGTTGTGATGCTTAATATACAAACCGGTGTCGCCGCCAGTGTAGCCAACGTAAGGCAACCCTTCGGCGTAGGACTTCCAGGTCTTTCCGCCGTTCAGCAGGTGGCGTACCAGATTGTCGGCGGTGACTGTTCCGTTGTAACCGTCGTCGTTGGTGATGATCTGACCGGTCGTCATCATGAAATAGTTGCCGATGGAGGGATGAGTGTTCGCGTAATACTGATTGGCCAGGCCGTACTGATTGGCCAGGCCGTTAAGGTAAGGCATGCTGGGATTGCCAATCACGGAGTTGTAACCGTGATTTTCCTCGATCACAACCACGACGTGCTGGCTTGCGGGTACTTGCGCAACCGCCATCGTCAACGCAAAAGTAACGCACAGAAATAAGAACCAACGCAGAACTGCTCTCACTACAAACTCCTGTTCGGGGATTATGCCTGCTTCTTTCGAGGGTGAACCTGCGGCAACGCCGTTGACATCGGCGGTTGGGTGTATTTCGCCAACACAAGCAGGCCTAGTTGATGACGGGGATTCACCTTAGGAACGGGTTAAGCCGTTCGCCTGAGCAGTGCGCGATTGCCCCCAACGGGAACTCCACATCTTTTGGAACGGGAGCGGTCGAGTGCTCTGGAACCGTTTGGCGTCAATCGGCGGGGCATGTTATCCTTAACAACGTAACAACATACGATTAAAGAGTAGGAGCGCAGCTGATTCAGTGTTAGCCCCAGAGAAAAAAGCCGCTTTGATTGACCAACACCGCACTCATGCGACCGACACCGGTTCGCCCGAAGTGCAGATCGCGATCCTGAGTACACGGATTGGTGAATTGACGGAGCATTTTAAGACGCATAAGAAAGACCATGCCTCCCGGCGCGGTCTTCTCATGATGGTGAGCCGGCGTCGTGGCCTGCTCGATTACCTCAGAAAGTCGGATACCGAACGGTATAAGACTGTCATTCAGAAGCTCGGCATCCGAAAGTAACGCAGCCAGCAGTTTGCCAGCCCCTGAACATCGACGTTTCTGGTGTATTGTGCGTCGCTATATGCGTTCTGCACGGGCCTTGACGGCGCTTCGGCGTCACCGGGCTTTCGTCCAGTCTCTGTTGGCGGATGAGTTTTCCACTCCATCTCCCGTCGTAGTTACCCTCTTCCCCTTGCGCACCGTAATGAGAGCGCGAGCCGAGGCGTATTCGGATTTCACAACGGCGGCGAAGCAAAGCCCCTATCAGTTGCGTTTGGAACGGAGAAATTAACAAATGAAGCACGAAGTTACAGTTGAGCTGCACGGCGGCAAGTCCATCCACTTTGAAACCGGAAAATTGGCCAAGCAGGCCCACGGTTCCTGCATTGTGCGCATCGGCGACAACGTTGTTCTCGCCACCGCCTGCGCCAACCCCGACCCGCGTGAGGGCATCGACTTCTTTCCCCTCACCGTCGATTACCGCGAGTACACCTATGCTGCCGGACGCATTCCCGGCGGCTTCATCAAGCGCGAAGGGCGGCCCAGCGAGCGCGAAATTTTGACCAGCCGCCAGATTGACCGGCCCATTCGCCCGCTGTTCCCCGAAGGATTCCGCTGCGAAACGCAAGTCATCGCCATGGTGCTGTCGGCGGATACGACCAACGATCCCGATGTCGCCGGCATCAACGGCGCCTCGGTTGCGCTCAGCGTTTCCGACATCCCCTTTCATGGCCCCATCGGCGCGGTCCGAGTCGGTCAGGTGGACGGAAATTTCGTCATCAATCCCACTTACGATGAGCAGCGCGGTGGCAAGCTGAACCTGATGGTGGTCGGCACTGCCGACGGCATCGTCATGATCGAGTCCGGCGCCAAGGAAGTTTCGGAAGAGACCGTAGTGCAGGGCATTGAGTTCGGCCATGAGCAGATCAAGAAAATCTGCGCTGCCATCAGCGATCTCGCCAAAAAGGTTGGCAGGCCGAAGCGGCTTGTCGAAGCTGTAGTTATTGACGAAGCCTATCTGAGCGAGCTTCGTTCCAAGCTGGGCAATCGCCTGCTGGATGCGGTCAACACCGAGAAGCATCCCAAGAACGAGAGCTACGCGCTCATCAAGCAGCTCAAAGACGAAATCAAGAGCGGCATTGCCGAGGACGACGAAGCTGGCCGCAAGAAGGTCAGCAAGTACTTCGACATTCTGCGCGAGCAGATTTTTCGCGAGCAGGTCATCAAAGAGCATCGCCGTCCCGACGGGCGCAAGTTCGACCAGATCCGCGATATTTGGATCGAGGTTGGAGTGCTGCCGCGCACCCACGGCTCGTCCATCTTTACCCGTGGCGAAACCCAGGCACTGGTCACGACCACGCTCGGCACTGGCGAAGACATGCAGCGCCTGGAAGCCTTCGAGGGCGAAGCCAAGAAGCGCTTCATGCTGCACTACAATTTCCCGCCCTTCTCGGTGGGCGAAGTCGCCTTCCTGCGTGGAGCAGGTCGTCGCGAAATCGGACACGGCGCTCTCGCCGAGCGCGCTTTGTCGGGCGTGTTGCCATCTGAAACTGATTGGCCCTACGCGATGCGCGTGGTCTCTGACATTCTGGAGTCGAACGGCTCGTCGTCGATGGCGACCGTCTGCGGAGCTTCGCTCAGCATGATGGATGCCGGCGTTCCGCTGAAGGCCTCGGTTGCGGGCGTGGCTATGGGATTGGTGAAGGAAGACAAAGATTACGCCATCCTCACCGACATCGCCGGCGCCGAAGATCATTACGGCGACATGGACTTCAAGGTGGCCGGCACTCGCGACGGCATTACCGCGTTGCAGATGGACATCAAGGTGATGGGCATCACGGCGCAGATTATGCGTGAGGCGCTGGAGCAGGCCCGCCACGGGCGTCTCTACATCCTCGACAAGATGAACGAGGTGATCGCGGAGCCGCGCACCAGGATCAGCGAGTTCGCGCCGCGCTTCTACACCTTGCAGATTCCGACCGACAAGATCCGCGACCTCATCGGGCCGGGTGGCAAGGTGATTCGCGGAATCATCGAGCAGACTGGCGTGAAGATCGACGTGGAAGACACCGGCAAGGTGAATGTTTCGTCGAGCGATCAGGTGGCGGCCGCCAAGGCGCTGCAGATGATTGGCGACATCACCGCGACCGCTGAGGTGGGCAAAACCTATCTCGGCAAGGTCACGCGCCTGGCCGACTTTGGAGCGTTTGTCGAGATCATTCCGGGCACCGATGGGCTGCTGCACATCAGCGAAGTTGCCGAGCACCGCATCAACGATGTGCGCGACGAACTGAAAGAAGGCGACCAGGTGCTGGTGAAAGTCCTGGCCGTCGAAGGCAACCGCATCAAGCTGTCGCGCAAAGCCATTCTGAAAGAGCAGCGCGCCAAGATGGCGGCCGAGAGCGGCGAGCCTCTTGCTGAAGTTGAAGGCGCGGTGACCTTCGAAGGCGGACACGAACGCGCTGACGAACCCAGCGAACAGAACTTCAATCGCGATGGTGAGCGTCGTGAGCACGTAGGCAGCAGACACGACGGCGGCCGTAGCGGGCCCGGCGGCGGACGCGGAGGCCGTGGCGGTCCCGGCGGTGGACGCGGTGGCCGTGGAGGCCCCGGCAGCGGACGCGGACCGAGACGGTAACTCGCTTCGAAATGGTGAGTACGGGTAGTGCGGCGCTTTCAGCGGCGCGGTACAAGGAAATCCAGGAAAATGGGCCGGCTTTAGCCGGCGAGCCTGCACAGGGAGAGCGAAAATGCTCTCCC
This sequence comes from uncultured Acidobacteriaceae bacterium, assembly GCA_963798185.1. Lineage (GTDB taxonomy): Bacteria > Acidobacteriota > Terriglobia > Terriglobales > Acidobacteriaceae > Bog-257. Next base: position 100,307 of record CAWCSJ010000034.1, on the reverse strand, counting down.
TGTTTTTTCTAATGACGTTTGAGGATCGGGAAAACGACCGCAGATCCCTCCGTTCGGACTAAAGTCCTCGGTCGGGATGACAATGCCGAAGGATAAAGAAAAAACCCACCCAAGCGAAAACCGCGCTTGAGTTGGGATCGCACCCGGTCGCGAAAAGTTGCTCGCTTATTTGACCTTTTCCCAAATTGAGGGCCGAAGCCGGAACGTTACCCCTGTCGAATAGCGAAAGTCATTACGGTAAATGATCAATCGTGACCAAGGAACCACGGTTATTCTGCACGGCGGAATACCTCGCAAAAATTGTATTCAGCCTGCACGGGGCGAATCGAAATGCCGTGTCCGATGTCGATGTCCAGTCCTCCGCCGAGTGCCATCGCAAAATTCGTGTCGCTGGTGCGCGCGCCGGTTATTTCTGCGGTACATGAAGCTGGAGGTGGAAAGGTGACGTTTTGAAGGAGCGTCGTCGGGGTCAGTTTGGCGTGGATTGCTCCGTTAATAGCGCCTGCCCGAACGGCGCATAGCGCGGCCAGTGATGCACGAAAGTGAGGTCCGAACAGAAACGTATACGAGTTATTTGCGTATTCTCTCTTGCCTCGCTGTTCCTCCCGGTGGAGCAGGGATCACCTAAATTGCCGAGCCGTAATCTGCGTCTGGCAAAAAGCGGAGGGGAAGGGCTAATCCTCTTGCTCTTCATTTACTCGCAGGAACAGCGAGCAGTCTTAGCTTGTTTTCCGAATATCGAATACTCTTCTTCAGTTTCCTTGAGTATTCTGAGGCGGTAATCCGGACCAACAGTGATCAGCCCGCATATATCAAACGCTCTGTCGTGGACAGCGTTAAGGCAAAGCCCGTTGCGTGGATTCGTGCGATTCTCAGTATCGACGGACCACGGAATAATATGCACTAGCTGTTAACAGCTCGGAAGAAATCGGAGGTCACGCCGAACCAGCGATTCAAGTACACCGTCAGGGAGCCGTCCCAGCCGTTGAAGTTCGACTTTTTCTCAGGCAATGCGTATTTGTCATGAAGCAGTGAGTATCCGCCGAAGACCTCGAACCTCTGCGTGTCCTGCGCGACAGATGTTGAGGCACAGACCAGACCAAGAAAAAATAGGCAAATTGCTTTGCACAGCGAGGTACCCTTCATGCTTGGTCACCTCTCTCTTATCGAGTATGACTGCCTGGTCACGCAAAGGTGTTACGGATTCGAGTAAAGAAAGGTTAAGAGCTGCAGGAATGGGAAAAACCAGTTGTCAGGGATCAGAGTCAGTCGTCAGTAAGTGATCAGCTGTCAGTAAAAGCAAAGGCCCCGCATCGCTGCGAGGCCTTGTCTACTTGCTAGTGCTGACATCTCCTCCGACTCCGGACTGAAGTCCCTCGCTCAGGATTGCGGCCGCGGGCTCAGACGCAAAGAAAAAGCCCCACCCAAGCAAAATCAGTTTGAGTGGGGCACCCCGATGGAATAGTTGTCAATAGCCAGTAGTCAGTTGCCAGTTATTCGTTCAGGAAAAGCAAAGGCCCCGCATCGCTGCGAGGCCTTTGTTTGCTTTAGCTAAGAGCTAATTGCTAATGGCTAGCAACTGCCTTTAGTACATTCCGCCCATGCCGCCGCCGTGTCCGCCGCCCATGGCCGGTTCCTTCTTGTCTTCCGGAATGTCGGCAACCAGGGCTTCGGTGGTCAGCATCAGCGACGCGATCGAGCCTGCATTCTGCAGGGCCGTGCGCGCCACCTTGGTCGGATCAAGAACGCCGGCTTTCACCAGGTCCTCGAACTGACCGGACTGCGCGTTGTAGCCGAAGTTGGCCTCCTTCGAGTCGCGGATGCGGCCCAGAACGATGGCGCCTTCTTCACCGGCATTGCCGACGATCTGGCGGAGAGGCTCTTCTAGAGCCCGGCGCACAATGTTGCCGCCGATCTTCTCGTCACCTTCCAACTTCAGCGCGTCGATGGCCGGAATGCAGCGCACCAGGGCCACACCGCCGCCGGGGACAATACCTTCCTCGACCGCAGCGCGGGTAGCGTGCATGGCGTCTTCCACGCGGGCTTTCTTTTCCTTCATTTCGGTCTCGGTCGCAGCGCCGACCTTGATGACCGCAACGCCGCCGACCAGCTTCGCCAACCGCTCCTGCAACTTCTCGCGGTCGTAGTCGCTGGTGGTCTTATCGATCTGGCTGCGAATTTCTTTCACGCGGCCTTCGATCTCGCTGTGCTTGCCCTTGCCCTCGACGATGGTGGTATTGTCCTTGTCGATGGTGATCTTCTTGGCCTGGCCGAGGTCGGTCATCTGGACGTTCTCCAGCTTGATGCCAAGATCTTCGGTGATGGCCTTGCCGCCGGTCAGGATTGCGATGTCTTGCAACATGGCCTTGCGGCGATCGCCGAAGCCGGGAGCCTTGACCGCCGCAACGTTGAGCGTGCCGCGCAGTTTGTTGACTACCAGGGTCGCCAGCGCTTCGCCTTCCACGTCCTCGGCGATGATCACGAGCGGACGGCCGCTCTTGGCGATCTGCTCCAGCAACGGAAGCAGGTCCTTCATCGAGGAAACCTTTTTCTCGTGGATCAGGATGTAGGCATTCTCCAGAACCACTTCCATGCGCTCGGGATCGGTGACGAAGTAGGGCGACAGATAGCCGCGGTCAAACTGCATGCCTTCGACGACTTCCAACTGGGTCTCCATCGTCTTGGCTTCTTCCACGGTGATGACGCCGTCTTTGCCGACCTTCTTCATGGCCTCGGCGATAATGCGGCCGATGGTCTCATCGTTGTTGGCGGAAATGGTGCCGACCTGCGCGATCATCTCGCCCGATACCTTCTGCGAGAACTTGTCGAGCGCGCCGGGGATGCGGTTGCCATCGTGGTCGAGTGAGCCGCACACGGCGGTCACGGCCTTGTCGATGCCGCGCTTCAGGGCCATCGGGTTCGCGCCGGCAGCCACGGTCTTCACGCCCTCGCGGAAGATGGTCTGCGCCAGAACGGTCGCGGTGGTGGTGCCGTCACCGGCAACGTCAGAGGTCTTGGATGCGACTTCGCGCACCATCTGCGCGCCCATGTTCTCGAGCGGGTCCTTCAGCTCGATTTCCTTGGCTACGGTTACGCCGTCCTTGGTGATGAGCGGCGAACCAAATTTCTTCTCGATCACGACATTGCGGCCCTTGGGGCCGAGGGTGACTTTTACGGCATCGGCCAGAACATTCACGCCGCGAAGGATCGACTGGCGGGAATCTTCTCCATGCACAATCTGTTTTGCCATTGCTAGATCTCTCCTTGTTAAGAATCTGTTTTCAGTTGTCGGCCGTCAGCTCTCAGCTAAAGCGCGCGGCTGACGAGCGTCTTCGGTAAGTGAGGCTACTTCTTGGCGGCGTGTTCTTTGGGCTTGCTGGCGCCTTCCAGAATGCCGAGGACTTCTTCTTCGCGCATAATCAGAAAAGTATCGCCGTCGATCGTGATTTCCGTGCCGGCATACTTGCCGAACAGAATGCGATCGCCTGCCTTCACATCGAGCGGGAAGGTCTTGCCCTCGTCATTGGTCTTGCCCCGGCCAGCCGCGAGCACTTCGCCTTCTTGCGGCTTGTCTTTGGCGCTGTCGGGAATGATGATTCCGCCACGAGTGGTTTCGGCCTCTTCGACACGGCGAACCACGATGCGGTCATGCAGGGGAGTCAGCTTTGTAGCCATTCTTCGAACTCCTTTTCAAGTTGGATTGCGTTACACGTTGGCTGGCTCTGGCGCGGATCTTCTGCGTTGCTGTCAGCATTTCGATGAACTCTTGGGGATGAACCCGGAACGTTGGTGCGGTGAGTTTCTTGTGGCTGGGAACAGCCTGTTAGCACTCCGTATCAACGAGTGCCAATCATAGCGGGTTGATTCGAAGATGTCAAGGACAACATGAGTATGATTCACTCATATACTAGAGGACCGAACAATATTAGAGTAAGTCATATGGAAACAGCATCTTACAACACTGTGATTGCTCTTTCTTGGGCCTACAGCCCGTTATGACCGCAAGAATCAAAGTGCTCCCCAGTGAGGGAATCCTCTGGACGCCGGCAGGCATCTAGGCGAGAGGTTTCGTTAGTCGTCATTAAGATTTTACGTTCGCCTAGCTCGTTGTTTGAAGTTTTCGATTTCCATAACCCAGACCGAGGTCGCATAATTTGAGAATCAAGTAGGTGTCAGCGTGTCCGAGCTGCGGGTCAATCGATTCTCTTTCATCGCGTGCTGGTTGAGTCCTTTGTGCGTACTGCTGATGGCTCTTGCGTTGCCGGCGCTCGCTCTTGCTCAGACTCCGACGCTGCCAACAGAGAAGAACTCATCAGCGACAGAAGTGCAGGCTCCCCAGCCCCCGGCGGCACAAAGCGCGTCCCCGACGGCGGAGCCGGCGACGGATTCCGCGGATTCGCAGGTTCGAACGGCGGCCCAGATCGAGGCCGCCGGGCATCGGGACGACCGCGATGATGCCGACTCGAAGCAGAGTTCAGTAGCTGCGACACCGGCTGTCGCAAAGGCTGAACCAGCCAATCTTCCCAATCCCGAGGCGCATGCCGCACTGCCCGCCAAGTATGACGTCTCGCTGATCGGGCAGCGCAATGTGGGAAGTGGTCTGGACTTCTACTCCCTGGATCGCGAGATGGCCCTGGGACGCCAGTTATCTCTTGAGGTCGAAGGCTCCGCGCGACTGGTCACCGATCCGGTCATCACGGAATACATCAACCGCATCGGACAGAACCTGGTACGCAACTCCGACGCACGCGTGCCCTTCACGATCAAGGTGCTCGACAATGATGAGGTCAATGCCTTCGCGCTTCCCGGCGGTTTCTTTTATGTCGATAGCGGACTGATTCTTGCCGCGGACAACGAGGCCGAGTTGGCGGGAGTGATGGCGCACGAGATTGCCCACGTCGCCGCCCGCCATGCTACCAAGAACATGACCCGCGCGCAGATCTGGAACATGGCGTCGGTGCCGCTGATTTTCATTGGCGGACCGGTGGCTTATGCAATCAGCGAGGTCGCTAGTTTGGCGGTGCCACTCAGCTTTCTGAAGTTCTCGCGCGATGCCGAGCGCGAGGCCGACCTTCTGGGATTGGAATACGATTACGCGACAGGTTACGACCCGGGAGCGTTTGTCGAGTTTTTTGAAAAGCTGAATGTCGAAGGCAAAAAGAAGCAAAGCTTCGTGGCCAAGGCCTTCGCCACTCATCCCATGAATGCGGACCGCATCAAGGCGGCACAGGACGAGATCCGCAAGTATCTGCCCGGCCGCGATGAGTACGTTGTGGATACCAGCGAATTCGAAGACGTCAAGCAGCGTCTAGCCTCGCTGGAGAACGGCCGTCGTCTTGGCGGCAGCAAGCAGGATCCGTCGCGGCCGGTGCTGCATAAGCGCTCCAGCTCCAGCGACACCGATTCCAGTGATGCCGGTCAGAAGAACGATGGCAATCCTACTGATCAGAAAGACGACGGACATCCCACGCTAAAGCGGAACCCTCCGAACTCAGACTGAAGGCGCACGGTAAGCGACCAGGGTTTCGGGATAAAACGTGACCCGGTTGCTCACTACTTTCCCGGCAGGAAACAGACTGCGCAACTGTTTTGCGGTCAGCAGGTGCAAGTGTTCATAGGGTGTCTTGCCCAGCCACTTCACCAGACGACGCTGTGCAGTCTGCGGTAGGAATTGCACGAAGGGCAAGTGATAGTGCGGATCGAAGGGGTACCAGAAGTTGGGTGTGGTGATGAACCACCCCTTGCCCACACGCTGCACTTCGGTTGCGAAGCGTCTTACCATCTCGTAGTTGGGAAGGTGCTCAAGGACGGCGTTGGAATAAACGATGTCGAAGGATTATCGGCGAAGGGTAAGGCACATCCGTCGAAAACCACGGCCTTCACGCCGGGGAAGCTGTCGCGGTAATCCTCCACTTCGGCGCAGGAAATACCTCCGCCGATGATCTGCGAGCAGTGCTCGTAAAAAGATTCGAGGTGGTCCGGCAAACCAAGTTTGGTCCCAACCGCCCCGATGTTGAGGATGCGCATATCGGGAGTCGGGCGCAGCCGGCTCAGAAACAGGCGATGCTTTTGCTGTCGCGACTTGCGATGTAAATAGAGGAGCAGGCGGTCCATGGGCAGTGCAATTCTATCGCACGGCCACGTCAGTCGGTTGCCGCCTTGCGCAATGCGCAGGGTCACACGATGGATGGCGTTGCGGTGTGCAGGTCAGTTGCCTAAAATACAGAGGTCATGAAGATGGAACGTTGGTTGGTGGCAATCGTTTGCACGCTATTGGTTCCAACTTTGCTGTTGGCGGGGGACAAGAAGAACAACACAGGGCAGGCGTCCTCAATTAAGTTTACGGTTTTCAAAGACGATAATGGCAAACCCGTGCGTAATGCCGCGGTCATCCTGCATCCGGTGGGAGCTGCTGGCAAGCAATCGAAGGGCGGCTTTGAGCTTAAAACGGATGCTGAAGGCAAGACCGAGACGGATGGCATTCCGTACGGAATGCTGCGGGTACAAGTTATCGCCACGGGTTTCCAGACCTTCGGGCAGGATTACACCATCGACCAGCCCGAGAAGGAAGTAATCATCCGGCTGAAGCGGCCACAGGGGCAGTATTCGATTTACGAAAACCACACGGATAGCGGCGCAGAGAACAAGCCGAAGGACAAGCAGTAGTGGAGGATCGCTGTTCGCTATTCGCCATTCGCTATTCGCTATTCGCTTTAGGAGGCAGGTTCTTTGGCTCAATAGTCAACCGTTTTGCCGTTTCTGCTAATGAGCCTCGAAGCGGAGAGCAGCAGCGAAAAGCGAGAAGCGAAAAGCGAATAGCGACGAGCGGGGGTTGAGATGATCGAGGCTACGGCGCTTTGGGCCAATGGCGACCGCTTTATCGGCCAGGCGAGCAGCGGGCACGCGCTGGTGGTGGATGCGGGCGCCGAAAAATCCGCGAACAGCCCGGTGGAGCTGGTCTTGATTGCTTTGTGCGGCTGCACGGCCAGCGACGTCGTTAGCATCCTCCGCAAGAAGCGAGAGCCCTTTACCAGCCTGGAAGTGCGGGCCACCGGCGAGCGCGCCGAAACTTTTCCCAAAGTCTTCACCACCATTCATCTGACTTATCGCGTCGGCGGCAAAGTCACCCACAAAGCAATGGAAGATGCGGTGCGCTTGTCGAAGGAAAAGTACTGCTCTGTGTCGGCAATGCTGGAGAAGTCGGCGAAGATTGAATTTGAGATTGAATATGCCGGTTAAACGCGCCTTGCTTGTATCCCGGCGGCGAGCGGGTCGCTCTAAGCGCTGAAGGCGACTAGCGAAAGCGAAAAGCGAACAGCGGCTACCAGCGGTATAATGCTTGGTTTGCCTATGACTACTACACAAACACAATTGCACCTGGCCAAACGGATGTCGCGTTTGGGAACCGAAACAGCCTTCGAAGTGCTGGTCCGTGCCCGCGCCTTGGAGCGTCAGGGACGAAACATCATTCATCTGGAGATCGGCGAGCCCGATATGGACACGCCCGCTAACGTGGTCGAAGCCGGCGTGGATGCGCTGCGCAAGGGCTACACACATTACGGTCCCGCTGCCGGGTTGCCGGAGTTGCGCGAGGCCATCGCGGCCGAGGTCTCCAGTTCGCGTGGCATCAAGGTCAGCCCGGATGAGGTCGTGATCGTTCCTGGTGGCAAGCCGATTATCTTTTTCACCATGCTGGCGCTGGTGGAAGAGGGCGACGAGGTCATCTACCCCAATCCCGGCTTTCCAATTTACGAATCGATGGTCAACTTCCTGGGCGCGAAAGCGGTGTCCATTCCGCTGCGCGAGGAGCGCGATTTCCGCCTCGATGTAAACGAGCTGGCCAGTCTTATTACGGACCGCACCAAGCTCATAATCCTGAACTCGCCGCAGAATCCCACGGGCGGACTTATCACCAAAGGCGACGTACAAGACATTGCCGCCGCTATCGGCGACCGCGACATCATGGTCCTGAGCGACGAAATCTACAGCCGCCTGCAGTTCGAGGGCGAGCCGTACAGCATCGCGTCGGTGGATGGCTTCAAAGACCGCACCATCATTTTGACCGGGTTCTCGAAGACCTATTCCATGACCGGCTGGCGCCTGGGTTATGGCGTCATGCGGCCTGACCTGGCGGTGCAGTTCGCGCGGCTGGCGACGAATTCCACCTCCTGCACCGCGACCTTTACACAGATGGCGGGCATCGAGGCGGTGCGTGGCGATCAGAGCGAGCCGGAAAAGATGCGTCAGGAGTTTCAGCGGCGCCGTGATGTGTTCGTAAGTGGCATCAACCAGATCAAGGGATTCTCCTGCCGCTTGCCCAAGGGTGCTTTTTATACCTTCCCCAATATCAAGCAGACAGGTTGGCCATCGAAGAAACTTGCGGATGCGCTGCTGAACGACGTCGGAGTTGCGGGCTTGTCGGGAACGGCGTTCGGTTCGTATGGGGAGGGCTATTTGCGGTTCAGTACTGCCAATTCGATCGAGAAACTAGAGCAGGCGCTGGATCGCATTGGTGAGTGGACGAAGAAGAATTTGTAGTTGGATTGGAGAGGCGTGCACTCAAAGGCTGACGGCTGATCACTGACGGCTACTTTTCCGCCATCGCCGACACCAGCGAATGGAATATCTTCGCACCGTCGGTCATGCCCAGCTCCGGTTCGCTGGCGCGCTCCGGATGCGGCATCATACCGAGCACATTGCGTCCCTCATTGCAGATGCCGGCGATGTTTTCCAGCGATCCGTTAGGATTGGCTTCAGCGGTGACCTCGCCGCTCGGAGTCGTGTAGCGGAAAATAATGCGGTCCTGATCTTTCAGTTCCGCCAGCGTCGACTCATCACAGAAGTAATTGCCTTCCATGTGGCCGATCGGAATCTCCAGCACCTGACCCTTGCTCAACTGTTGCGTGTAGGGAGTATTCGCGCTTTCGACGCGAATGTGTACTGGTTTGCAGACATACTTCAATCCGGCATTGCGCAGCAGCGCACCCGGGAGCAGGCCGGCCTCGCACAGAATCTGGAATCCGTTGCAGATGCCGAGTACCAATCCGCCATCAGCAGCGAACTTGCGTACGGACCCCATGACTGGCGAAAACTTTGCGATGGCCCCGGTACGGAGATAGTCGCCGTAAGCGAATCCTCCGGGCACGATGATGGCGTCGCACCCTTGCAGGTCGGGCGAGTCGTGCCAGAGGAAGGTCACAGGCTGCCTGGCTACTTCCGAAATTGCCCAATAGGCGTCGTGGTCGCAATTGGAACCGGGGAAGATGATGACGCCGAATTTCATCGCGGCAACGCTCCGAGGAAGGATAAATTTGAGTGTAGCATGGGTGCGAGACCGTCCCGATTCGCCGAGCATCCAACTTATACATGCAATTTTCCCGGCACATCGACATCACCGGAGACGCACTGCGCCGCTGGTTCGTCGCACAGTGCTACAACTCGGTTGTAGTCGGCGCGTTGTGGTGGTTCGGACTCGATTACCTGCATGTGCCGGGGGCGCCGTTCTGGGCGATCCTCGCCGCCGGCTTACAATTCATTCCTCACTTCGGGCCGGTCATGGCATTGATGGGGCCAGCGTTGGTTGCGTTATTCGCAGTCGGCTTCGAGCAGTTTCTTTACGTCCTCGTTCTGTACGGCATCATCATCGTGATTGACGGACTGGTGTTGCAGCCTGTGATCATGCGACGCACGGCCAAGGTGCCAATCTGGGCGTCGTTGATCGTGCCGATTCTGCTCAGCTTGCTGTTCGGGTTCTGGGGATTGCTGTTGGCGGCTCCGCTGCTGGCAGTCATCTTCGCTTACCGCGCACACGGCAAACGAGGCCAGTCGATGATCCCGCAGCAGACTCCTCCCGGCCAGCCAATTACCGGAGGACGCCTGATTTCTCCTGTAGCCGACGGCAGCGCGCCTACCGACAGCGTGCAATAGCGCGCCTTCTGCTACGCACTGGGATGGATCAACATCCAGATGCCCAAGGCAAAAATGATCGCAGAGACCATCATCCGGAAAACGTTCTCGGGAATGCGCTGCAACATCCATTTCCCAGAGACCGTGCCGATGACCACTCCTACCGCGGCAAAGGCCGCCATCTGCCATTGCGAGACGATCTGATGAAATTGCACGAAGGCGTAAACCGGCATACGAAAGACATCGACCAGCAGTGCGATTGCAGTCGCAGTGGCAACGAATGCATCGCGTCGCAGATTAAATCCCAACAGGGCGGCTGAACGGATTCCGCCCTGATTGCCTACCAGGCCCCCAAATATCCCTGACAGTGCGCCCGCGACCCATGCTGCACGCTTGCCGAAACTCATGCGGGCCGCGAGGCCGGTGATTCCCATAAATCCCGCGAACACCAGCAGGACGCCCAGCACGTAACCGAGGACGGCGCTGCGCATCCATATATGTAGAAGCGCGCCCACCAGGCCGCCGGCTGCGCTGGTCGCGCCGAAGGTCAGCAAGACGCGGCGGTCCACATGCTGGCGAATCACCACGAACCGCAGAGCTGTTCCAATGAAGTGCGGTATCGAGACGACAGCCACGGCAAGCTTGGTGCCAATCCACGCGGCGAGCAGCGGAGTGAGAATGCTGCCAATGCCGAAGCCGGAGATTGCGGCGATGGCTCCCGCCAGGATGCCAGCGAGCGTGAGCAGGAGCGAGTGGTCCATGGACAAGCCGATCGGTTAGTCAGTGTACATGCAAATGGCCTGTATTCGTACTCGGTTTTCCACAGCGCTGCCTACATACAGGTAGCGCCCACGGCGCATAAAATAGAAGTGACAGCGAAGGTTTAGATCCCGAATGTCCCAATCGCAATTCGTACATCTGCATCTGCACACCGACTACTCGATGCTGGACGGCGCCTGCAACATCGAGCGCCTGGTCAAACGCGTCAAAGAACTCGACATGCCCGCGGTCGCCATGACCGACCACGGCAACATCTTTGGCGCGGTGGCATTCGTCAACGCCGCCAAAGAGGCAGGCGTGAAGCCGATCGTGGGCTGCGAGCTTTATATCTGCAAGAAGGAAGACCACCGCACCGACAAAGAGGGCGATAGTTACAACCATCTCATCGTGCTGGCCGAGAACGACGAAGGCTATCGCAACCTGGTCAAGATTGTCTCGGAGGCATCGCTGCATGGCTTTTACTACAAGCCGCGCATCAGCAAGAAATTTCTGGCAGAGCACGCCAAAGGTCTGGTTGGCTTGTCCGCTTGTCTTAAAGGCGAAGTCGCTGAGAGGCTGACGGAAGGGAAGTACGACGCCGCCCGAGAAGCCGCGGTTACCTTCAGCGATATCTTCGGCAAAGGAAATTTCTACCTCGAAATTCAGGACCAGGGATTGCCGGAAGAGGCGCGCATACAGTCGAACCTGCTGAAGCTGGAGAAGGACCTCGGCATCCCGCTGGTCGGTACGAATGACAGTCACTATCTCTGCGAGGACGATTCGCACGCTCAGGACGTGATGCTGTGCATTCAGATGGGTAAAACCATCAACGACACCAACCGCCTGAAGTTCACCGGCAACCAGTTTTACGTGAAGAGCGCCGTCGAGATGCAGAAGGTCTTCTCGGGCTATGAGCATGTGCTGGGGCGGACGCTGGAAATTGCCGAACGCTGCAACGTGCGGCTGGAGAAAGTGCACGATCCGTTTCCCAAGTTTGAAGTACCGGCGGGTTACTCGCTTCCCGATTATTTTGAGTACATAACGCGGCAGGGCTTTGCTGTCCGGCTGAATCTATTGCGCGAGATGCAGAGCGCGGGCCGGCTGAAACATTCTCTGGAAGATTACGAACAGCGGCTCTCGCGCGAGATCGGCATGATTCGGCAGATGCAGTTTGCCGGATACTTCCTCATCGTCTGGGATTTCATTCGCTACGCTAAAGAGCACAATATCCCTGTCGGTCCCGGCCGCGGATCGGCTGCCGGATCGTGTGTGGCCTATGCGCTCGGTATCACCGACATTGATCCGTTGCAGAACGAACTGCTCTTCGAGCGCTTCCTAAATCCTGAGCGCATAAGCCTGCCTGACATCGACATTGACTTCTGCATGAACCGCCGCGGTGAGGTCATTGACTACGTAACCCAGAAATATGGACGCGACCAGGTAGCGCAGATCATCACCTTTGGAACTATGGCGGCCAAGGCCGCGATCAAAGATTCGGGCCGCGCCATGGATATTCCTTATGCCGAGGTGGATCGCATTGGGAAGATGATTCCCACCACGCTGAACATCACCATCGACCAGGCTTTGAAGGATTCTCCGCCGCTGGCTGCCGCCTACGAAAATGAGCCGCAGACGAAAGAGTTGATCGATACGGCCAAGCGCCTGGAGGGCCTGGTGCGCAACGCCGGCGTGCATGCGGCCGGAGTGGTGATCTCGCCGCAGCCGCTGACCGACCTAGTTCCGCTGCATCGCACCAAGAACGACGAAATCGTTACCGCCTACGACATGAAGGCGGTCGAAAAGCTGGGCCTGCTGAAGATGGATTTCCTCGGGCTCACCACGCTCACGATTATTGATGACGCGCTGCGGCTCATCGAACAGACGCGTGGCGAGCGGCTCGACCTGCAGAAGCTCGCATTGGACGATAAAGAAACTTACGAAAGGGTGTTCCACACCGGGCTGACGTCGGGCGTGTTTCAGTTTGAATCCCACGGCATGCGCGACGTGTTGCGTCGCTACAAGCCAACCTGCGTCGAAGATTTGACCGCGTTGAACTCGCTGTATCGTCCCGGGCCGATCCAAGGCGGCATGATTGAAGACTTCGTCGAGCGCAAATGGGGGCGCAAGAAAGTCGAATTCGATTTGCCCGAGTTGGAGCCGCTGTTGAAGGAAACCTTCGGCGTAATCGTTTATCAGGAGCAGGTGATGCAGATCGCCAATCGCCTGGCCGGCTATTCGCTGGGTGAGGCCGACCTGCTGCGCCGCGCCATGGGCAAGAAAGATCCGGAGGCGATGGCCAAACAGCGTGAGCGGTTTGTCCGAGGGGCCACCGAGCGCGGATTCCCGCCCAAGAAAATCGAGAAGCTTTTCGACCTGATGGAGCAATTCGCCGGTTACGGCTTCAACAAGTCGCATTCGGCCGCCTACGCGCTGCTGGCGTACCAGACGGCCTTCCTGAAGACGCGTTTCCCGGTCGAGTTCATGGCGGCACTGCTGACTTCTGTCTCCGGCAGCACCGACGACGTGGTGAAATACATTAACGAGTGCCGTGAAATGGGGATCGCCGTCGAGCCGCCCGACATCAACGTCAGCGATGCCTATTTCACGCCGCACGGCGAGGCGATTCGTTTCGGGCTGGCAGCGGTCAAGAATGTCGGCCACAACGCCATCGAATCCATCGTGGCAGCCCGCAAGAAGACAGGCGAGTTCAAGTCGATCTTCGAGTTCTGCGAAAGGGTCGATCTGCACCTGCTCAACAAGCGGGTGATGGAGTCGCTGATTAAGAGCGGCGCCATGGACCAACTGGGACGTCGCTCGCAATTGATGGCGGTGGTTGACAGCGCGATGGACCACGCCCAAAAGAGCCAGAAGGACGCAGCGTTGGGCCAGCACGGGTTGTTCGGCGTATTTCAACAGGATGAAGAACCACAGGCGGAGAAGCCGTTGCCTAACATTCCCGATTGGGATGAGCACCAGCGACTGGGCCACGAAAAGGAAATTCTCGGCTTTTTCATCACCGGCCATCCCCTGGAGAAATATCGCGAGAAGTTGCTCGACTTCAACGCCCTGTCCACCACGGAGGTTGCGGAGTTGAAATCGTCCACGGGACGGGATGAGGTATTGATCGGCGGCATCCTTAAGAACATCCGGGTCGCCAAGTCCAAGAAGGGCGATCTGTACGCGCAAGGGCAACTGGAAGACATGAACGGGTCGGTGGACGTTCTCTGCTTCGCCGACGCCTACAAGCGGCTGGCCGAAAAGCTGAAGCTCACGGTGCCGGTTCTGGCCAAGGGCGGGGTGCGCGTGGAAGAGGGCTCCAACTCTAAGCTGATGATCGGCGACATCACTCCGCTGGAGCAGGCCCAGCCCAAGTTGCCGCAGCACTTGCGCATCAAGATACCGGTAGAAAACGTTTCCCTCGCCGTGATCGACGAACTACACACACTGTGCCAGGAGCGGCGAGGCGCGGCCCGCGTGCTATTCGATCTGGAACGCAAAGGCGACTTCACCGTGGTGATGGACGCAGAAGGCTATAATGTTTTGCCGGACCGGGCCTTCATCCATCGCGTGGAAGAACTCTGCGGCCGCGGTAGCGTTCGGGTTGTCGATTAAGTGCCATGTCTCCCGATTCAACGCAACAGGGAAGTGTTGAGGACCGCGAAAACGAGCTTTCGCTCCTTCGTTCGGGAATTCTGTCAGCTATCGATTACTGGATCGCTGCCGTAGAGACGGTGTATCACGCTTCACGGACAGGAAAAGACACCCACATGGAAGCTGCTTCAAAAGCGCAAGACGAGCTGGAACGCATCGAGAAACAGATCGAGCAACTCGAGGTCGCGGCCGGCGACAATCAGGAAGCGCGCCGCCAGTTGCACGAAATGCATGGGCGCGTGGACTCCCTGCGCCGTCAGATGGCGGGGCAGCTCACGCCATGGGAGCGCACCGAGTTGGCGCGTCATCCGATGCGTCCTTATCCGCTGGACTACATAGAGCGCATCTTTTCCGATTTCAGCGAGATTCACGGCGACCGCGGTTTTGGCGACGATGCCGCCATGGTCTGCGGCATGGCGACTTTTCGCGGACGCCAGGTGCTGGTACTGGGTACACAAAAGGGCCGCGATACCAAGCAGCGGATCTACCGGAATTTTGGCCAGCCCAATCCGGAAGGCTATCGCAAGGCCCTGCGCGCGATGCGCTTTGCCGAGAAATGGCAACATCCGGTGATCGCCCTGATTGACATCGTGGGAGCATATCCGGGACTGGGCGCGGAAGAGCGCGGCCAGGCGGAAGCCATCGCCCACAATTTGCGCGAAATGGCGCGGCTCAAAGTCCCATTCATCGCCGCGATAACGGGTGAAGGCGGCAGTGGCGGCGCACTCGCCATTGCTGTTGCCGATCGCGTTTTGATGCAGGAAAACAGCATCTACTCCGTCATCTCGCCCGAGGGCTGCGCGTCTATCATGTGGCGCGACTCCAGCAAGAAGGACATCGCGGCGCAGGCCCTGCGCATTACCGCCAAGGACAATTTCGAGATGGGTTTCTGCGATGAGGTAATTCCAGAGCCGGCCGGTGGGGCGCATCACGACTACGACGCTGCGGCCGCGCTGCTGGCGGATGCCCTCGAAAAGAACTTGTCGGTGCTGGAGAAAATGACAATCCCCGACCTGCTGGACGCGCGCTACAAGAAGTTTCGGGACATGGCGCAGTTCTTTAAGACGGAAGGGGCGCCGGCGTAATTGGATCGCGCACACGTGTCGTCCCCGAGGGACTCGATTTGTTTTTGGAACGTACCCACCGTTGAAACGATGGGCTATCTTATTCCGTCCCGCAGAACGGGACTGCGGCAACCCCATTTCCGGTAGTGGTGCACGTTTGGAGCATTGAGGAACTGTGTTCTTTGTTGCCCAAAATGGAATCGGCAGCGAAGCGGATTGAAAAAGAACCTACCCTAAAGGCTCTCAGTCAGTAGTAACATTTAGACTGAATGAGCCGCCTGTTTGAATCCTTTGAGCGCCTAGATCGCAGATGGGAAGATCGCGCCCTTGAAGGTCAATCTCTACACAAGGCGTTTGTCTTGCTTCTCCTTGTGGTTTTTATGCTCGGAGGCGGCTGCTTTCAAGCGCTTTACGAACTCTTCCGGCATCGAGTCGTTTGGTCCAATCTCTTCAACATTCCCCTGCTCGGATTCATCGCGTTCCGTTACGCCCGCTGGATTTACCGCCGACTTGACCGATAGTCTGTGGAAATCAAACTGCAACACTACTCATTTCCGCTGCCGTGCCTATTGCCTTATAATTGAACTGTTTCCCCGCCGCACTCATCCATCGTTGGTAAGGGGTATTGATGGCCACAACCGAACTCGCAGTACACGGTGCCGACCAGGGCGCTGTGCGTGAGCCTGTCGTCAACGACTTCAGCATCCAGGTTGCAACCGTAAACGGCTCGGGATCGCAGAGCGCCAACACGATTCTGCTGCGCACCATTTTTCAGATGGGCGTTCCCGTCTCCGGCAAGAACATGTTCCCGTCGAACATTGCCGGGCTTCCCACCTGGTACACCATTCGCGCCAGCAAGAAAGGCTACATCGCGCGCAAGAAGGAAATCGACTTCCTGGTGGCGATGAATCCGGAGACCGCGCGGGAAGACACGATGTCGCTGGCATCGGGCGCCGCGGTGCTGTACGACGAGCCGCTGAAGCTGAACGAACTGCGCTCGGATGTCACCTTCTACGCCGTCCCCTACGACAAGATTTGCGCCGCGGTCTGCTCCGAGTCGAAGCTGCGCAAGTTGGTCAAGAACATGATTTACGTCGGGGTGATGGCACAGTTGCTCAAGCTCGACATGGCCGAGGTGGAGAAAGCGCTGCGCAAACAATTCGCCAAAAAGATCAAGGCCGCCGACCTCAACTGGAACGCCGCTAAGGCGGGCTACGACTACGCCGCCGCCTCGCTGACCAAGGCCGATCCGTTCACGGTCGAGCGCATGGACAAAACCGCCGGCATGATCATCATTGACGGCAATGCCGCAGCCGCGTTGGGCAGCATGTTCGCTGGCGTGACGGTAGTGACGTGGTATCCGATCACGCCGTCATCGTCGCTGGTTGAGACCCTCATCGATTACATGAAGGAGTATCGGATTGGTCCTGATGGCAAAGCTACTTTTGCCATTGTGCAAGCTGAAGACGAACTCGCCGCAATCGGCATGGTGCTGGGCGCGGGATGGGCGGGAGCGCGTTCGATGACGGCCACGGCCGGACCGGGAATTTCGCTAATGGCGGAGTTCGCCGGGTTGGGCTACTACGTTGAGATTCCCGGCGTGATTTGGGATATTCAGCGCGTGGGTCCCTCGACTGGGCTGCCGACGCGCACCTCGCAGGGCGACATTGAGTTTGTGGCCAAGCTCTCCCACGGCGACACGCGTCATCCCATGTTGATACCGTGCAGCGTGGCCGAGTGTTTCACCATGGCCAATGACGCGTTCGATCTTGCCGAGCAGTTGCAGACGCCGGTGTTCGTCATGTCTGATCTCGATCTCGGAATGAACAACTGGATGTCGGAGCCATTTCAGTATCCCGACAAGCCGCAGAACCGCGGCAAAGTATTGACGGCGGAAGAACTGGAACGTGCAGGCGGCTTCGCCCGCTATAAAGATGTGGACGGCGACGGCGTTGGCTACCGCACCTTGCCGGGGACTGACCATCCCGGTGCGGCGTGGTTTGCGCGCGGCAGCGGGCACAACGAAAAGTCGCAGTACAGCGAGCGGCCTGACGACTACGCCAACAACATGGACCGCCTGGCGCACAAGTTCGAAACTGCGCGGACGCTGGTTCCCAGGCCGGAGATATTTCGCAACGAAGGGACCGAAATCGGGATCATCGCGTACGGCACCTCGCACCATGCCGTGGTTGAAACACTCGATCAGTTGCAGAGCGAATATGGCGTGAAGGCCGACTACTTGCGCCTGCGCGCCTATCCGTTCACTGCCGAGACGCACCAGTTTGTGGCTGCGCACCAGCGGATTTACATGATCGACCAGAATCGTGACGCGCAGATGCTGCAACTGTTGAAGCTCGACACCGCGACCGAACAGATCGGCAAGCTGCGCAGCGTTCGCCACTACAACGGATTGCCGATCGACGCGCGTTCCATAACCGACGACATCGTCACCCAGGAGGGCAAGTAAATGGCGACCACCACCGCGCCACCGCCCCAGCCTCAACCCAAGACCAACCGCATCGGATTAACGGTACTCGACTATCGCGGCGGCAAGACTACGCTATGCGCCGGATGCGGGCACAATGCCATCTCCGAGCGCATCATCGACGCCTTCTACGAGATGGGGATCGCGCCCGAACGCGTGGTAAAGATGTCGGGAATTGGCTGCTCGTCGAAGAGCCCGGCCTACTTCATGAGTCGCTCGCACAGCTTCAACTCGGTGCATGGGCGCATGCCGTCGGTCACGACGGGCGCGGTGCTGGCGAATGCAAAGATTGTCGCGCTGGGCGTCAGCGGTGATGGCGATACCGCATCTATCGGCATCGGCCAGTTCGTGCACCTCATGCGCCGCAATCTGCCGATGATCTACATCATTGAAGATAACGGCGTCTATGGGCTGACCAAGGGACAATTCTCCGCGACCGCCGATCTGGGTTCCAAGCTGAAGACCGGCATCATCAACGATCTGCCGCCGATCGACACCTGCGCTTTGGCGATCATGCTGGGCGCAACTTTCGTGGGCCGCTCGTTCTCGGGTGACAAGCGCCAGCTGCATACCATGCTGAAGGCGGCGCTGGCGCATCGCGGCACGGTTATGCTCGACGTCATCTCTCCGTGCACTACCTTCAACGATCACGAAGGCTCGACCAAGTCGTACAAGTTTGTCAAAGACCATGAAGAGCCATTGCATGACCTGAACTTTGTCCCGCACTTCAATGAGATCGACGTTGACTATGATCCCGGCACCAGCCTGAACGTGACCATGCACGATGGCTCCTCGCTGCGGCTGCGCAAGCTGGAAGAGGATTACGATCCCACCAATAAAACTGAGGCCGTGAAGCGCGTGATGCAGGCACATGACGCCGAGGAAGTGCTGACCGGCGTGCTCTACTTGAACACCACCGCGCCCAACTTCATCGACATGATCAACATGACCGATCGGCCGCTGGCGACCTTACCTGAGAGCGTCACTCGCCCCTCACGCGCGGTACTGGACGAGTGCATGGAAGCGCTGCGGTAAAACCGGCCGTCAGCTTTCAGCCGTCAGCTATGAGCCCCCTGAGGGCGAGGCACAAGATCGAGTCACGCGATTAGCCACCCAGGCAAAAGAAGCTTGCGTGGGATACCTCGCACTCAGCCTTCCCGCGGCTGCCCAGCCGGACGGCAAGGTTAAATCGCGGTGCGCCCACCGTCCACAGCGAGTTTTGCGCCGTAGATAAAACTGGCACGATCGGTCGCCAGGAACGCAATGGCCTCGGCAATCTCGTCGGCCGTAGCCGGACGTCCCGCCGGCGCCTGGGCGGCTAGCTGCTCAAGGCCCTCGCCCATAGCCTCCGTGCCTTCCGTGCGGGTAGGTCCGGGGCTCACTGCATTGACGCGGACGCCACTCGGACCATATTCAGCCGCCCACGCTTTAGTCAGGAGATTGATGGCGGCCTTACTGGAGCCATAGAGGCCCATGCCGGGGGTCCCGTAATCAGCAACCATCGTCGATACATTGACGATCGCCCCTTTGCCTCTCTTGGCCATAAGCGGAGCAAGTTCGGCGACCAGGAAGTACGGCGCCTTGACGTTGAGTGCATACACGCTATCAAACACTTCCTCCGTGGTTTCGTGCGTTGGCCCGAACGGAAAGATCCCCGCACTGTTAATCAGAATATCGACATGGCCGTTTCCGAGTTCGACCGCTCTTCTTGCCACTTGGCGCGCGCTGGACGCGTCGCGAAGATCAGACGAAATAAAATCTGCTTTGTCTCCTGCTGCGCGGATTTCTGCAACCGCCTTCTCGCCGCGCTCCACATTGCGCCCCACGAGTACGACATGGATGCCAAGTTGGGCCAGTTTAACGGCCGCCGCCCGGCCAATACCGCTGGTTCCTCCTGTAATAAGCGCTGTCGATACGTTGTTAGACATTCGCAATTCCTCTTTTCAGGTTTGATGTCGAAAGCTATTCTCGAGGCCACTTGTATCCGTTTCCCGCCAAAGCAAAAAGAAGCCTGGTCAGGGCATCCAATTTTCGCAATTGTAAAATTAGGGATCGTTACCCTGATCCTTGCGGTCCTGATTTGGAGGAGTTGGCCATCAAGCAGCGAATGGGTGCTCGGCACGCTGGTGGGAATCAGTATGCTTTTCAGCGGCGCCGCGCGTTTGTCACTGTCTCTCGCCGCCCACCGCTTGGTTGCCAAGTTGCCCTGAACAGGATAGAACGTCACGAGGCTCGAACCTCAGGACACCCTGGCCCAGCCGTACGGCGCGGCTAGCAGCGGAGAAGACACGGTGGGAACTGTAGTCCCTTTGTCCGACGCATCCCGACGTCCCAGACATTTTCCCGTCGTCACCGCTTTGATCATCCTGATCAATGTCCTGGTGTTTGTAGCCGAACTGATGCGCGGGGACGCGTTTGTCTTGAAATGGTCGGTCGTTCCCGCGGACATCGTCGCCGGTCATCACTGGATCACAATTCTGACGGCGATGTTCCTGCACGGTAGTTGGTCCCACATCATAGGCAACATGGTGTTCTTGTGGGCCTTCGCCCCGGAAATTGCAAAGCCGCTTGACGACCTAGAGGTCGTGATAGCAGAATTCCTTTGGCCTTGGCGCCTACCCGTGTTTCGTCCCAGGGTTCGGGCCGCCAAATTATTCTCCGTTCCGCTAGCGCCCCTTCTTGGCCTTCGCATTCAGCAGTACACAACTCAGCCTTCCAGGAGGAACAAGATGATTTCCCTCGCCCTACGCTCTCTACTTCTTGCCACTCTGCTGACGTCGACCCTGTTTGCCGCGAGTGGTGCCACGCAGTCCAACCAGTCGAACAACGATAGGAGAAACCACAACGAGGAGACCGTGGCCCAACTCGAGCACGAGATGGCGCACGGCACGCTTACCTCGGAGCAATTGACCCAGTACTACATCGACCGCATCAATGAGATGGACCAGAGCGGTCCGGGGGTCAACTCGGTCATCGAGCTCAACCCCGACGCGCTGGAGATGGCGCGCCATGCCGACCAATTGCGCAGGCACGGAATTGTGCTGGGCCCCATGCACGGAATACCGGTGCTGCTCAAGGCCAATGTGGACACGGGGGACAGGATGCAGACCAGCGCGGGCTCGTTTGCGTTGATTGGACACCCTGCCCTTCAGGACTCCACGGTAGCCGCCAAACTCCGAGCGGGCGGAGCGGTCATCCTGGGGAAGACTAACCTGTCGGAGTGGGCCAACTTCCGCTCCTTCGAATCGATTAGCGGCTGGTCAGGCGTCGGCGGGCAAACCAATAATCCTTATGGCATTGCTCGCAATCCGTGTGGCTCCAGCGCTGGCTCGGCTGCGGGGGTATCGTCGAACTTCACGGCGGTGTCGTTTGGGACCGAGACCGATGGCAGTATCGTCTGTCCCGGCAACGCCAACGGCGTTGTCGGCCTGAAGCCGACGGTAGGCCTGACCAGCCGCGCCGGTATCGTGCCGATCTCGCACACTCAGGACACGTTTGGACCGCACGGACGATACGTGGCGGACGTAGCGGTGGCCCTCGGCGTAGTGCAGAGCAAGACCTACGATGGCCGCGATCCCGCGACTGGCGGCGTTCCCCTCGGATGGCAGGGCAGGTTCACCCGCCCCACCAATATTCCCAGCGACTACACACAGTTTCTCAACCCGCACGGGTTGCAGGGGGCGCGGTTAGGCATAACCAGGGTGGGACTCAACGGCTTCGACCCAGACGTACCTACGCCGCCCGTCGTGCTGGCCGCATTTGAGGCTGCCGTGAGCGCGATGAGTGCGGCGGGCGCCACGATCATCGACTTGGACGCGGCAGGCTTCGTGTTCCCTCCTGCCAATAACGAGACGCTCGTGCTGTGTTTCGATTTCCGCAATGACGTTGCCACTTACTTCGGCACGCGTGTCGGCGTTCCGGTTGCGGGTGGAACTCTGTCAACTGCGATCGCCTTCAACAATGCCCACCCGGACGAGGAGATGCCGTACTTTAACCAGGATCTCTTCGAATTCTGCAACGCCCTGTTGCCGGGACCCGACGACCCGCAGCCGGAGTTCGGCGGAGTAACCTACAACCAGGCGCTTGCCCAGGACCAGAACGAAGGCGTCAATGGCATCGATCTTGCGTTAAGTACCTACCATCTTGACGCCGTGATTAGCGCCACCGACAATCCCGCCTGGTCAACCGACCTGCTCTACGGCGATCACTTTATCTACGGCACGTCGAGCCTGGCAGCCCCGCCGGGATATCCCATTATTCAGGTGCCGGCGGGCATGGTGTTCGGCATCCCGCTCGGCGTCAGCTTCTTCGGGACGGCGTTCAGCGAACCCACGCTGATCAAACTCGCCTCGGGCTTCGAGGCGGTTACTCAAGTCCGCGCCAACAACCTGCCGACCTTCGCGCAGACGGTGCCGTTCGACCACATCACCCGGCAGCAGCTGCTAACCTTGCCGCCGGGGGACGGGAGCCAACAGGCGACGCCACCGGCCCCAAGTCCCGGCCAAGGCAAGAAGCCGATGCAGCCGCACGCCTGGTGATCGACCGGTGTAGTGCTTGCTCGTTCTTGAAATCGATCCCCACCCAAGTTTTCTGCTTGGGTGGGTTTTTTTGAGACAGGGAATTACTTCTCGGGTGACCCACTCTTGTTGCCGATTCTTGGCGAGAAGGGCAGGATCCTGTTATTTCAGCGAGGCCTCTTCCGCGTGTGGTTTGTTTCCGGCGCCTGCGGTAAACTTCGTGCATGGCCAAGTCGCTACAATTCGAAGTTCCATGCCCCTGTTGCGGTGCGTTGCTGAAGATCGATAGCGACACCAAAGCCGTGATTGCGCACACCCCCAAGGCTATTCCCAAAACCTTCGAGGACCTGGAATCGGCGGCCCGCGCCATGAAAGACCAGGACACGCGCAAGGAGTCCATTTTCCGCCAGTCCGTGGAAGCGCAGAAGCACCAGGGTGATCTGCTGGAGAAAAAGTTTCAGGAGGCGCTCAAGCGCGCCAAGGAAACGCCTGATACCGGCAAGCCCATTCGGGACTTCGATCTGGACTGAAGAAGCAGCAATTAGCAATTAGCCTTTAGCACCCTTGTCACAGCGCCTTCTGTTATCCCGACTGAGGATTTCAGTCCTAAGTGCTAATTGCTAACTGGCCGCCTTCGCGGCTCGCTTCTTTCGCTGGGTTGGGTGCACGAACCATGCAATAGCAATGCTGAATACGTACAGCACGATCATGGGTGCGGCGAAGATGCACATGTTCATGATGTCGGTGGTGGGCGTGATGATGGCGGCGATAATAAAGATGACCAGGATGGCATAGCGAAAATTGCGCCACATCCAGCCGGCCGAGACGATCCCCATCAGGGCGAGAAAGAACACCAGGATCGGCATCTCGAACACAATGCCCAGGCCGGCGATGATGGTCAGGAACAAGTCGGTGTACTCGCCGACCGTAATCATCGGTTTGAACTGCGCGCTCCAGCCAATCAGAAAATCCAGCGCTGCCGGATAAACCAGCCTGTAGCCAAAGTAGCCGCCCGCCAGAAACAATCCCACGGTGCTGAACATGAAGGGCAACACGTAGCGGCGTTCGTTGCGGTAAAGCCCCGGCGCGATGAACGCCCAAACCTGGTAAAGCACAAAGGGCGAGGCCACGAAAATCCCCATCAGAAATGAGATTTTCAGGTACATGTTGAAGGGGTCGGTGGGATTCAAGTAAACCAGTTGCGTGTCCATCTTGTGACTGGCCAAGGCGTTCACGATGGGCTTCTGCATGATGGCGAAGATTTGCTCATGGAACCACCAGCAGACTCCAAATCCACCCACGATATAGAGAGAGCTGTAGATGATACGGCGGCGCAGCTCCTCCAGGTGCTCGAGGAAGCTCATGCCAGTCATTTCCTCGGAGGCGCGTTTCTGTGCCGTTTCCAGGACGGGGTTAGGCATAGGGACTGGACCTGACAGAGGTGGGAGGCTGGCTCAGGGATGACGGAACGGGTCGCTCGCAGGTGGAATCGGTTTCGGCCTCGGTGGTCACATCGCCGTTACTTCGGCTCACAACCCCAACCGGTGGCAGCATGGTCGGCTGCCAGGACTTGTCAACCGTCTCAGATCGGGACGCATCCGCCGACTCGGGCTGCTTCCGGGCGTGCTCATCCAGTTCAATGTTCATCATCTCGGTTTCAACTTGGTTCCTGAAGTCGTTGCTGGCGCGTTTGAACTCGGCAACCCATTTTCCCAACTGGCGGGCCAACCCTGGCAAGCGCTTGGGGCCGACCACCACCAGTGCCAGCAGAAAAATGAAGACCATCTCTGGCAAGCCAAGGTTCATGGGATCATCATAAATGCGCCGGGGGTGGTTTCACCACAAGAGGCGTCAGCCAAGTTCGCTTCCGCTCTTCGCCCTTCGCTTTTCGCCAGAGCAGGCACACATTTGTTTGTCAATCGCCGGCACCCTGCTCACCATCTTCCCCCTCTACCGTCTGTTACGAAGGCGGGGAGCAAACGGATTTAGCACCCTTCGGCAGGAACCAGCATCCAAAATAGCGGCTGCTCTGGGCGTGCCGGGACGAGCTAAAGTGCATGGTATACTGCCTGAAAGTCTCGCTCCGGTGCGCATACCTTGAAGGTCCATCCCCGGCCAGCCGAAGGAACAAACATGGCAAGTAGTTCGCGTCGCTCTGCGGTCCTCGTTCTCAGCATTATTCTGGCTTGCGGTTGTGTAGGCATGGTTTTTGGCCAGCGCCTCACGTCGTCCACTCCCTCCGGCGATGGCGACATCCGCGACAGCCTGCGTAGCTTTACGCAGGTTTACGAAGTGGTGCAGCAGAATTATGCCGAACCGGTGAGCCCGGACAAGGCCATTTACAACGGGGCGATTCCGGGGATGTTACGCGTGCTGGATCCGCACTCGAACTTTTTCGATCCCAAAGCCTACGCGGCTTTGCGCGAAGAGCAGCGCGGTAAGTATTACGGTGTGGGCATGCAGGTCGGCCCGCGCAATAACAAGGTCATCGTGATCGCGCCTTTTACCGGCGCGCCCGCGTATCGCGCCGGTATCAGGCCGGGCGATGTCATTATCGCTGTGGATGGCCGGCCTACCGACAACATGACGACTACCGATGTCGCTGAGTTGCTGAAAGGGCCCAAAGGGACGGCTGTCAAGATCACGGTACGGCGGGAAGGCACGGAGAATCCGCTCGACTTTAACGTGGTGCGCGATGAGATCCCCCGTTACAGCGTTGATGTGCATTTCATGATCCGCCCAGGCATCGGATACATTCACGTCTCCGGATTCCAGGAAACCACAGAAAAAGAAGTGCGCGATGCGCTAGATGAGTTGGGCGATATTCACGGCCTTATTCTCGACCTTCGCCAGAATCCCGGCGGGCTGTTGAGCGAGGGGGTCGGCGTGGCAGACCAGTTCCTGAAGAAGGGGCAGGTCATCGTTTCTCATCACGGGCGAGCGTCAGCGGAGAAGGTTTACAAGGCCACGCATGGCAATGGCGGCAAAGACTATCCGCTGGTGGTGTTGGTCAACCGCGGAACCGCTTCGGCAGCTGAGATCGTCGCCGGCGCAATTCAAGACCACGATCGCGGACTGATCGCCGGAGAAACTACATTCGGCAAAGGTCTGGTGCAGACCGTTTACCCGTTGTCGGAGAACACTGGACTGGCGCTGACCACGGCAAAGTACTACACCCCGAGTGGCCGCCTAATCCAACGCGATTACAGCAGCATCTCGCTTTACGATTACTACTACAACGATCGTGACAACGATGCCAACAACACCAACCACGAAGTCAAGATGACCGACAGCGGCCGTACCGTGTACGGTGGTGGCGGAATCACTCCCGACGTGAAGATTGCTCCATCGAAGACCAACAAGTTTCAGGACACTCTGCTGGAAAAATATACGTTCTTCAACTTCGCGAAGCACTATGTCATCAACCACAAAGTGGACAAGCAGTTTGAAGTTGACGATGCCGTGATGCAGGAGTTCCGCAAGTTCCTGGATGAACAGAAGACGCCCTTCACCGAGGCGGACTTGGCCGAAAACAGCGACTGGATCAAATCTAACGTGAAGGCCGAGCTGTTCATCAACGAATTTGGCCAGCAGGAAGGCATGAAAGCACACGCCGAAAGCGATCCGGCGGTATCCCAGGCGCTAGACCTGCTTCCCCAGGCTAAACAACTGGCCGACAATGCCAAGCGGGTCATAGCCCAGCGTAATAATGCGAGGCTGACGGCGCAACAGAGCGACACGCCTGAACCGCAATCGGTAAAACGTTAGTCAGGATTCGGATTATCAACAAACCAGCCCGCGTGAGCGGGCTTTGTTGTTGTTGCGGCGAACCTCTTCCAATGTGCGCCAAACAGAGTAGCTGATCGACGGAGCGGGACAGCATCGTCAACGCCAGCGGGCGATGCGTGGATTTGTCCCGCCCCGTTCGATCAAACCTAACTCACGCCATCACGTGCTCGGCGATGCGCGCCGAGGAAAAGCTCATCACCTCAGGGCGCACCAACCTGTCGAAATCGATGTACGCCATCCTGATCAACTCATGGTGCGAGCCCGCATTGAAGGCGATCTCATCGTCTTCCGTCAGGCTCTCGTCGACGTACACAGGAATACTGTACAAGTTGCCGAACGGAGGCATGGCTCCCGTCTCGCAGTCGGGAAAATGCTGCTTGAATTCACGTTCGCTGGCCAGTTCGGCATCCCTGACGCCGACCGCTCTCTTCAGGGCAATCAAGTCCACCTGGTACGACGCCGGCAGCACCGCCATGGCGAGAGCGCCGTCGAGTTTAACGATCACCGTCTTAGCGAGAAATTTGCCGGGGATATGTGACACCGCGGCAATACCCTGGGCGGTAAAAGCCTTGGAGTGAGAGATGACAACGTATTTCACTTCATGGCCGTCGAGGAAGGCTTTAACTTTGCTGAAATGCATATCGAACTCCTCGCGACATTCCGCGGGCTTTCGGGCCCGGAAGGTGGGGTTGACGCAAAGAACCTAGGCGCTAGGTCCATCGGTGGCCCCATTGATTCGCTATGCTGTCGGCTGAATTTGGCGAGGTTGCTTGCGCTTGCTCGAGAAGAGCTTGGACCATTCGGGCTACCTCCTTGCGGTGAGTTGACCCTCGTGTAGCCCCAGTTTAGTCCGGCCGTTATAGGGCGCAAGCACAGCCGTCACATTACCGTTGTGACAGCCCCAAGCCTGCTGCCATCCTTGACGATTGCTTGCATGGCGCAATACAGTCGAGTTACCGGAGAGTTACGCCTTGAATAGCCTGGTCGGGAAGAGCATTCTTCATTACAAAATCGTGCGACAGCTGGGCGCCGGTGGCATGGGCGTGGTGTATGAGGCGGAGGACACTCGGCTTGCCCGCCATGTGGCGCTGAAGTTTCTTTCCAAGGACATTGAGCAGGACAGCTACGCTCTACAGCGTTTCCAGCAGGAGGCGCGTGCGGCCTCAGCCCTGAACCATCCCAACATCTGCACCATCTATGCCATCGAGGAATGCGATGGGCAGCACTTCATCGCCATGGAGTTGCTGGAAGGCCAGAGCCTGAACGAGAAGATCAACGGCCATCCGTTGCCGGTGGACAGGATTCTCGACATCGGCGTTCAAATTACCGATGGTCTCGACGTAGCGCACAGCAAAGGGATCGTGCATCGGGACTTGAAGCCCGCCAATATTTTCATCACGACACGTGGGCAGGCGAAGATCCTGGACTTCGGACTGGCGAAACTAACGTATGACCGGCACAGCTCGGTCGAGACCTTGGCTGGCGACGCGGCAACGGTGGCTCCCACCCATCTGACAAAGCAAGGCACCACGGTGGGCACTATTGCTTACATGTCTCCGGAGCAAGCCCGCGGGGAAGAACTCGACCAACGCAGCGATCTGTTCTCGCTGGGCGCAATCTTCTACGAAATGGCTACGGGGAGGCTTCCGTTCGAAGGCAACACCTCTGCCGTCGTTTTTCAAGGCATTCTCGACCGCAACCCGAGGCCTGCCATCGAATTGAATCCAGCTGTGCCGTTCAAGTTGGACGAGATTATTTCCAAAGCGATGGAGAAGGATATAGACCTGCGCTACCAAAGCGCCTCTGAAATACGTACGGACCTGAAGCGGCTGAAACGTGATAGTGCGGGCCAATCTTCGGCAGGAATTGCAGCCGCAACTGTGTCGTATCCTGCGGCACGTGGGAGCAGCTCGGCGATGCAATCCAGCAGCAGCGCGGTCATTCTCGATGCTGCCCGGCGTCACAAGAGCGGCACCAGTCTCATCCTGGTTGTCAGCCTGGCTATGATCGTCGCGGGATTGTACGGTTTCTACACCTGGGTTTCCGGCTGGCTGGGAGATTCCGGCCCGGTACCTTTTCAGACGATGAGCATGGAGAAGGTCACCAACTCGGGGAGGGCCTTGCTGGCGACGATCTCACCGGATGGCAAGTACATCGTAAATGTTGCGGATGAGGGGCACGGCCAGCAGAGTTTGTGGATGCGGCACATCGCCACCGGCAGCAATACCCAGATCATGCCGCCGACCGAGGCACGTTATTTGGGACTCTCCTTCACACCAAGTGGAGACTTTTTATACTTCGTCCGAATGGAGCCCGACAAACCGGGCGTAGGGTATCTCTACCAGATTCCTGTGCTGGGAGGCACTCCGCGCAAATTGGTGGATGACGTGGACAGTGCCGTCAGCTTTTCGCCCGATGGCCAGCAGATGGTTTACCTGCGAGACAGTTCTTCGGAGGCGAATTCCAAACTTATCATTGCCCATGCCGATGGCAGCGGCGAACGTGTCCTCGCCTCGCTACCGCTGCCGGGATATGTCGACCCTGCCTGGTCGATCGACGGTAAGTCCATCGCGGCTGCGGTGGTCGACCCTGGTAGTAAGAATCCGGGCCGTATCGTGGTGCTTAATCCCACCAGCGGAAAAGAGAAGACGGTCTATGCAGGAACTGCCCTGCTCCACAAGCCCACCTGGATGCCGGATGGGCGCCATCTGGCACTTATTTTTCACGATATTTCCAGGGACTGGAATGGGCAGATCGGAATGATCTCGCTAACCGGGCAAAAGCTGCATCGCATTACCAACGATCTTAACGTCTACAGCAATTCCACCCTGGGCATCACCCACGACGGGCAACAACTGGTTGCCATTCAAGAGACGCCGCAAGCCGGCGTGTACACGATGAGTGCGGACTCCAGCTCGGCACCCAGTGCCACCGAGGTGGACAACCACAACGACATCAGTGTCGGCTGGCTCCCGGATGGACGTTTGCTGGCCATGGACTACGACAGTCACATCGCAGTGATGAACGCGGATGGCACCAACCGCAGCGTGATTTACCAGGAACGGCTGCCCATGGGCGAGCTCTCGGTTTGTCCGGACGGCGCTCACGCTCTTTTCTTCATGCCCAACAAACAGACCCAGGGCATAAGCATCTGGCGTCTCGATTTGCAAAGTGGCAGCGCGACTGTCCTGACCAATGGAAAAGTGGACCAGAACCCAACTTGTTCGCCCGATAGCAAGTATTTCATTTACACCAGCCTGCAAAAGGGTAAGCAAGTGCTGATGGAAATGCCGCTGGCCGGAGGGGAAGCCAAACAGCTCAGCGACAAATTTGTGAGCTTCGCAGCCATCTCGCCCGATGGAAAAGAAATCGCAGCGGCCACCGCCTTTGGTACCGGCGTCAATACCAAAGCCATGATCGAAATCATTCCTGCGCACGGAGGCTTGCCGGTGAAAAGCTTCGCGCCTAGCCACTTCATGTACACGCCGACCCTCTGTTTTTCCGCTGATGGACGCTCTCTCTACTATGTGGTGGTCAACAAAGGTGTCTCTAACCTGGTGGTGCAGCCTATCGGCGTCGAGTCCGCTTCCCTGGTTACCGATTTCAACGATCTGCACATTTATGGATTCGATTACGATTGGAAGAACAAAAAGCTGGCGCTGGCGCGTGGGCGATCGAACGATGACGTCGTGCTGCTCAGGCAGCAGGAGAAATAATCTGTTTTTTAGGCGGTCTTTCACACGCTAAAACAGATTCCTGGTTCGGCTCGCAATGACAATTCAGGCTTGTGAACTCTTCTCAAGCATCCGATGAACTTCCTCAAGGTTCCAGTCGGGCGTGGCGCCGGAACGGCTGGCGACGAGTGCGCCCACGGCGTTGGCGAAGCTTCCGAGGCGGCGTATGTCCCAGTGGAGGTTCAGGCCGTGGAGCAAAGCCGCAG
The DNA here is from genome assembly GCA_963798185.1 of uncultured Acidobacteriaceae bacterium. GTDB lineage: Bacteria > Acidobacteriota > Terriglobia > Terriglobales > Acidobacteriaceae > Bog-257. The sequence continues at coordinate 70,196 of CAWCSJ010000034.1, read as the reverse complement.
CGAAGGCATCGCCTGCGCCGACCGAATCAACCACTTGCACCTTAAGCCCGGGGCTCTCGCGATAGGCGCCCTGGTCAAGGATTGCGCAACCCCGCTCCCCCAAGGTCACACAGATGGTTTCGCAGCCGTAGCGGCTGGCCCATCGCCGGCAGAAGTATTCGACCGACCCCTCTTGTTCGCCTGTGTTGAGGAGGCCATCGAGGGATTCCGCCTCGCTATCGCTCAACTTGATAACGTCGGCATGGGAAGATAGCTGTTCCACCAGCGCCAGGCTCCAGTTACACTCGCGCAGGTTGACGTCGTAGAAGTGTCGCGCGGACGGCATTGCCTGAAGCAGTTTCAGCGTCGAATCCAGCGCCTGTGCGGACATGGGATAGAGCGTGCCGAAATAAATCCAGTCGGGCCGTAACTCCGTTACGGACCGGAGTTGCTCCTGGCTGAGGGTCACAAAGTCATAAGCCGCCGGACGCACAATCCGAAATGCGGGCTTGCCTTCGGCGTCAAGCTCGACCAGCGCGGTTCCCGTCTGCCTGCCGGGGAGTACCTGAACCAACTCCGTCGAAAGACCCCATTGCCGCAGGGAAGCGAGAGTTCGCCGGCCACGATCGTCGTCGCCGACCGCGCTCACCAGAAAAGCTTCGTGGCCGAGTTTCTGGGCATGAACGGCAAAGTTCAGGGGAGCACCGCCGAGATATTCGTGCTCGCCAATGATGTCCCACAGGATCTCTCCTACAGCAACGATTCGCAATCTCCGGGCCCTCCGCCGTTCCTAATTATCGTATCGTGGCACGGGAGCCGTGGGTTCAAGCGGCAGGAATTTCGCGGAACCCGAGTGGTTTTCTGGAACGCGAAACTGAAGACCACGCATACGTATTCGCTAGCTCGCATTCCCGTTCCCGGAATCTGGAAACCAAAACTCCCCATGTGACGAAAACCCTTGCCAGAATGGAGACTTCCTGTAATCATCTTTTGCTCCCCTCTCGAATGGGCGAAGGGGGAGCTTTCGGTCGAACCGAAACGTGGATTTGGGTTGATGTTTCTGTCAGCAGTCAAATTTTACGCAGTGCACTGGCTCCAGGGATCGGCCCTGTCGCGGACGAAGTAGTCCGCCAGGACGACTCAGGGGCTTTTCCATTGCGCAAAACTGCGAGCTGAGCCGCAACCCTGTTTCCCGGCAACGTCGAGACGTCTTCCGATCTCGTTCCCTCAGGGTTCTGTTCGGAACGTCCGCGAAGCAGGGGTTATTTCAAGTTCATCAGGTGAAAGGAGCAGTTGTGAGAGAGAAAGGTACGGTAAAGTGGTTTAACGGAGCCAAAGGGTACGGATTCATCCAAAGATCTACGGGCGAGGATGTCTTCGTACATTTTTCAGCTATCCAGGAGAACGGATACCGAAGCCTGAATGAGGGCGAGACAGTGGAATTCGACCTCACCAAGGGACCGAAAGGCTTCCAGGCCGCTAACGTGCAGCGCGTGTAAGAAGTTTGCGCCACGCGGAAGCCGGTTATAGGGTGTCGCTTCGCAGGGCTTCCGAGTGCGGCCAGAATCACTGAACCCTCCCGCCCGGGGGGAGGGTTTCCTTTTTGTTGAGGTGCTCTCGAAATCTGGCTTTAAGCGGCCACCGCAGTCGTCGAAGGCAAATGCCCGGCCAGCGCGGACACCTTCTGCACAGCGTCGTCCACGGACTGCTCAGCAAGTTCGGCTCCGAACGCCTGCTTGTCGGCATCGATGACAGTAATGTCCGCCAGTCCCACAAAACCCAGCATGTGCCGCAAGTAAGGAACTTGAAAATCGAATGAAGCGGCCGCCGACCCACTGTTGTACGCCCCGCCGCGGGAAACAATCGCTACTACGTGCTTGTCGGAAGCAAGCAGGCCCTTGGGGCCCTTGTCGCCATAGCTGAAGGTCTTGCCAGCGCGGACCACCAGGTCGATCCACGCCTTTAAGGAGGCGGGAATGGAGAAGTTGTGCATCGGCACCCCCAGAAGGATTACGTCAGCGTCCATCAGTTCGTCGATGAGCACATCGGAGAGCCCCAGTGCCTCTCGTTGCTCCGGCGTCTGCTGGGCGGGTGGAGTATAGGACGCCTGAATCCATTGCTCGTCCACGAAAGGCAGCGCGTTCGCAGTCAGGTCCCGCTCGACCACGCGGGTATCGGGGTGCTTCGCCTTCCACTCTTCGGCGAAGTGGCGAGTCAAACGCCGCGAAACCGAATTGCTGCGGGGGCTGGAGTTGATAATCAGCAGGTTATTCATATTCGCTCCTCTGCATGTCAATAACTATGTTGCAACACCTTTAAACGTGTTGTAACACGTTATGTGATGTGAGGATGCTTGGGAAGGATTCAAAACTCAATTGGATCTGTCATGCCCAGGGAGGGACGGAGCCCTGATATTGGGCGCGGCCCGAAAGCGGCTTGGGAATCCGGACTTGTTCACGTAAGTGATTTGTTATGAGGGCTAACAAGTATTGTCTAGGCCATGAACCACGCTCACTCCGCCAAATCCTGTTCCAGAATCGTGCCGCAGAGGCGGCTCAACTCGCGGTAATCTTCGTCCTTGAGTCGGCCCAGGCGGGCGACCATGGCAGCGTCAATCTCAGGCTGCATCCGGGCGAGCAGCTTCAAGCCTTTGGCGGTAATGCTGGTCAGGGCCTCGCGGCGATCGTCGTTGCCCCGGGAACGTTTGACCAGTCCCCGGATCTGCAGTCGGTCCACCAGACGGGTTACATCCGGAGCGCGGTCAATCATGCGCCTGGAGATCTCGCAACGCGCGTGCCCTTGGGGATGGACTCCGCGCAGGATGCGCAGTACGTTGTACTGCGGCCGCGTAATGCGGTGCCTCTCGCAAAGCTGATCCATCAGGTCATTCAGGGTGTTGGCGGCGACCAGCAGGCTCAGCAGAGCTTCCTGCATGGGGTCGGCAAACTGGGGCTGGCTAAGGCGCCGGCTGAGGGCTTCGTTCATGCCTTCTTTATAGCCAGAATTTGCGTGCTTGTCATTTTGCCGAGGGTCGGAGTTCGCCGCGTAAGCGCCGCAGGGCCCAGCGCGCGTGTTCGGCAACGATGGCGTCTTCATCGCGACTCAGTTGCTCGAGGACGGGCAAGAAGCGCTCTTCATCGCTGTTGCCGAGTGCAATCGTAACGTTCCGTCGCAGGCCGTTGAATCGAGCGCGCTTCACCGGCGAACCGCGAAAGACTTCGCGAAACTCTTCCAGACTCAAACCCGCTAGCCAAGCCAGATCGGGATTGACCAGCGAAGCGCGTGGCTGAAGCTCAGGCGTCTTCGTCACTGGGGCTTCTCGGTTCCACGGGCAAACGTCCTGACAAATATCGCAGCCGAAAACCTGCCGACCGACGCCAGAGCGCAGGTCCTCAGGTATCGTACCGCGTTTTTCGATGGTGAGATACGAGATGCATTTCGTTGCGTCTAGTTGGTAGGGAGCAGGGAAGGCGCCAGTTGGACAGGCGTCCAGGCAGCGGGTGCACGTGCCGCAGCGGTCGGGCGGCGGCAGATCGGGTGTCAGTTCCAGCGACGTCAGCATGACGCCGAGAAAGAGCCATGAGCCCAAATGCTCGTTCAGGATGCAGGTGTTCTTGGCAATCCAGCCGATCCCAGCGCATTGGGCAAAGATGCGTTCGATGACCGGACCCGTGTCTACGTAACACCAGGTGCGTGGCGCCGGGATCTCTTGCCGCTCACAGAGTTCCAGCAGGCGGCCTTCCAGAGCGCGCAACTTCCCCAGTACCACCTCATGATAGTCGCCTTGCGTCCACGCGTAGCGCGAGATCCACCCCTGCGTGGTCGTCCCGGCGTGTGTAGAGTACGGCTCGCTGGTATTGTAGTTGAGGGCGCAGGCCACCACCGAACGCGCCCAGGGAGCGATGTTCGAAAGCGATGCGCGCTTCAACTCGCCGCGTTCGTTGCGCGCTTCCAGGTACTTCATTTCACCCGAGCGGCCGTTGGCGACCCAGGCCGGAAAAAATCGGTGCTCTGGTGTGTCCGCCACCCCGGCTATGCCGGCGACGTCAAAGCCAACGTCATAGGCAAGACGTTTGACGTCTTGGCTGATCTTGGACACGGCGAAACCGGACATGCTGTGCCGATTATAGGAGGGGTCAAGGAGAAGTTTCTTGCAGAATTGAAGCCGACGGCTGAGTGCTGAGTGCTGATAACTGGCTACTGGCTACTGACAGATGTGCTCAGATGCCTAGCTTCTTGACTTCTTCGTTGTAGTACTTGCGGTAAAGGATCTCCCATTCCTGTGAGCCTTCGAGGATAGTACGGCGTTGGCTTTCGATCTTCTGCCGGGCGGCAGCGTCGATCTTGGCTTCCTGGGCCATCAACAGCTCCAGGACACGGCGAGTCTCCAGGCGGATGCTATTGCGGTCCTCGATGAAGTCCACATTGTCCAACTCGGCGAGGGTGTCGGCCACAGCATGAGCGAGCTTGTTGATTTTCTCGCGGCTGAGCCTCATAGCACCGCCTTGTATTTCCGCACCAGCTCATTCTTGATTTTCTTGAACATTTCCTGGTAATTGGCGCCGCTGCGGTTCATTTCGTCGGCGTAGGTTTCAAGGATGATGCGGACTTCGTCGTTGATGCGGTCTTCCAGCGTCAGCTCTTCGAGCAGGGCGGCGTGGATGCGGGCGGTCACATCCGCCTTTTCTTCGGTTTCGATAAACTCGCCGGCGACCAGCTTGTTGGTAACTTCGCGGGCCAGATAGCCCACATATTCTTTTGAGAAGAGCATGATTGTTCAAATCGGGTAGCGGAATCGCCCAAGTTTAACACAAGAATTCGGTTGCGCTGGAGGGCCCGCCAAAGACGCCGCATTTGGAGTAACCTAGCCGAAGAAGGCGCAAATCAACACAGAATATCCGAGCTCCGACCGGAGAAAACCGATGGCAACCCCGTCGGGCGGAACAATGTGATGACCATCACAGCGCGAAGTGACCTTCGCACAAGATGATAAGCCCCGGAAGCTGTTACAAGTAAAGCTTGCTTAGAACAGCGGAACGGTAGCTCAGAGAGGCATAGCAGTGCCCGAAGAAACCAAAGATCCCGGCCCAGTCTCACCTGTAGCATCCTCCCCGACGGACGCACCCACTGCGTCCGGCGAAGGAGCAGGACTGGGTACCACCAAAGTGTCCGCTGAGACATTTCCAACTGTTGCCGGAGCCGAAGTTTCGCCGGCAAGCCCGTCAGCCGCCCAAGCCGAGACACCAACGCCTGCCAAGCCTGCTGAGCCCGCTAAACCAGTCGCTGCTGCGACCGGCGAGAAGCCTGCTACGCCGGTTGCGCCCAAGCCTGCACCACCAGCCGCGGCGAAGCCCGCGCCCAAACCCGAAGGTCCCAAGCCTGAGCCGTGGAAGGCAGAACTGGTGACGCGTCTTCGCGGCCAGTATGGCTCCGGGATCAGAGAGGCCTGCACCTACCTCGGGCAGAAGTATCTGCTGGTGGACAGCTCGATCGTGTACGAGATTCTGCGGCGCATGCGCCAGGACGAGTTGTTCGACTACTGCGTCGACATCACCGCGGTGCATTATCCCAAGCGGGAAGCCCAGTTCGACGTCGTTTACATCTTGTATTCGTTCCACCATAACGAGCGAGTGCGGATCAAAGCGCAGATCAAAGACGGCGAGCAAGTTCGCAGCGTTGTGGAAATATGGGAAACGGCAAACTGGCTGGAGCGCGAGGTCTTCGACATGTTCGGCATCGAGTTTGATGGACATCCTGACCTGAAGCGCATACTCCTGCCCGATGGATGGAAGGGCTACCCGCTACGCAAGGATTATCCGATTCTGCAGCAGGACCAGGAGTGGGTGAAGATCAACCTCGGCATCGAGAGTGGACAATGAGCGACCGCACCGATTATCTCGACCTCGATACCAAGGACGAAACCTTTCTTGACGCGACCGAACTGGTCCTCAACATGGGGCCACAGCATCCGTCCACCCACGGCGTGTTGCGCGTCATCCTGAAGTTGGACGGCGAAAAAGTTCTGGGCACCGAGTGTGTCATTGGGTACCTGCACCGTGGCGTGGAGAAAATTGCGGAGAACCGCACCTATGCCATGTTCAATCCCTACGTTGATCGCATGGATTACGTGGCCGCGGTCTCCAACGGTTTGGGTTATTGCGAGGCTGTCGAGAAGCTGCTGAGCGTTCAAGCCCCACCGCGGGCGCAGTACATTCGCGTCATCCTGACTGAGTTGTGCCGCATCGCCAGCCATCAGGTTTGGCTGGGCACACACGCGCTCGATATCGGCGCGATCACGCCGCTGTTTTATTGCTTCCGCGATCGCGAAGAGGTGCTGAAGATCTTCGAAAAATATTGCGGCGCGCGCCTGACGACGCACGCGTTCCGTATCGGTGGCTGCCTGTATGAGGCCTATGAAGGCTTCGAGCAGGATTGCCACCAGTTTTGTGAAGCCTTCCTGCCCAAGCTTGACGAATACGAGGAATTGCTGACCACCAACCGCATCTGGGTCGAGCGCACCAAAGGCGTTGGCATTCTGAATCCGGAAGATTGCATTGCTCTGGGCGTCACCGGTCCGGTGTTGCGCGCCAGCGGTGTGAAGTGGGACCTGCGCAAAGCTCAGCCGTACGAATCGTACAAGAATTTAGATTTCGAGATTCCCACCGGACTGAACGGTGATACCTACGACCGGTACCTGGTGCGCATCGAGGAGATGCGCCAGTCGGTACGCATTATTCATCAGGCTGTGGATGACCTGCCCCAAGGCCCGATCATGGCCAAGGTGCCGAAAGTGATCAAGCCGCCGGTGGGCGAGGTGTATCACTCCATCGAAGCGCCCAAAGGCGAGCTGGGATATTTCATCGTGAGTGACGCTTCCACGCAGCCGTATCGCATACGGGTGCGTCCTCCGTCCTTTGTCAATCTGCAAGCCCTCGACAAGATGGTGCGCGGCTTGCTGGTGGCCGACGTGGTTGCGGTCATCGGCACACTCGACATCGTGCTCGGGGAGGTGGACCGCTAATGATCGAGTACATCAAAGGCTATTTGAGTTCGGGTACGACCCCAGGCGAAGCCGGCAACCTGTTCTGGGCCACGATTTATATCCTGCTGGTCATCACCGGCGTTTCTGTGGCCGTAATGTGCATGAATTGGCTCGAGCGCAAGATTCTGGCGCACATGCAGATTCGTCTTGGCCCCATGCGCGTAGGCCCGCACGGATTACTGCAGCCATTTGCCGACGCCCTCAAGCTGCTCATCAAAGAAGACATTATTCCCCACGACGCCGACAAGTTCGTGTTCTGGAGCGCGCCCGTCGTGGTGACGATGACTGCCTTTACCACGTTTCTGGTGGTGCCGTTTGGCCGCACTCATGCCGTCACCGATATGAACATCGGCGTTCTGTTCATGCTGGGTGTGTCGTCGCTGGGCGTGCTCGGCATTATTATGGCGGGTTGGTCGTCGAACTCGCATTATCCGCTGATGGGCTCGCTGCGATCGAGCGCGCAGATGGTGTCGTACGAAATTGCCATGGGACTGGCGATCGTCTCGGCGGTACTGATGACCAGCATGCAGACGGGCACGGGCACGCTAAGCATGATCGGCATAGTTGAATCGCAGGCCGCTCAACATACCTGGTTCATCTTCAAGTTTTTCCCCCTCGGCTTCATCGCCTTTGCGGTGTTCGCAATCGCCATGGTGGCGGAGACCAATCGCGCGCCCTTCGATCTGCCGGAAGCGGAGTCGGAACTGGTTGCGGGATTCCACACCGAGTACAGCGGCTTTCGCTGGTCGCTGTTCTTCCTGGCCGAGTATTCGGCAATGCTCGCCGTCTCTTCGATTGCTGTGACACTGTGGCTGGGCGGGTGGATGCGGCCCTTTCCCAACCTCTTGGGCGGGCCTACGTGGGAGATGGCGTTCTCGTTTCTTCCCGCGCTGACATTCTTTGTCCTTGCTGCCATGTGCTTTCTCGGCACGATTCGCATGCCGAAGATTCCGCAGTTTCGCATTCAGACGGTTGGTCTGGGAACGTTTGGTGCGCTGCTGGCGTTCGTCGGCCTGGTGCTGCTGGTGCCGGCCGTGCGGGTCCGCATACAAGACATTTACTGGTTCGCCGTCAAAGTTGCCTTCTTCATGTACTTGTACATCTGGTACCGCGGAACGTTCCCGCGCTACCGCTTCGACCAGCTCATGAAGGTGGGCTGGAAGGTACTACTGCCGACTGGCTTGGGCGTGCTGATCGCCACTGCAATCTGGGGCCTGATGCCGCAACTGTCGGCGGCGATCTCGGGGGTGCATCCGTGAGTCTGACTCCGTTGCTTCGCAAAATCTTCCTGGTCGATTTGTTGAAGGGCCTCAAGGTGACGTTCCATTATCAACCGCCCAGCGAGGCGATTACTGAGCAGTATCCGCTGGAGCGGCCGGTGATCTTCGAACGCTTCCGCGGGCAGCCGCGCTTGAACTCGAATCCCGACACCGGCGAGTCGCTGTGCATCGTTTGCAATCTGTGCGCGCTGGCATGTCCCGAGCAGTTGATTGTTGTGAAGGGCGAACGCAACCCGGCCACGAAGCGCAAAGAGGTCGTCTCGTGGACCTACGACCTGAGCCGCTGCATGTTCTGCGGCCTGTGCGAGGAAGCCTGCTCGACCGACGCGCTGGAGCTGACCCAGGATTACGAGATGGCCCTCTACACTCGCGAGGGCATGGTGCTGGACCAGGCAGCATTGGAGCGCGGTCAGGAGCCGGTGAGGTACGCGAAATGAATCCTGTCGCGACACCGTTCTTCTTTTATTTGCTGGCGACCATGGCCATCGTTTCTGCCATTGCGGTGATCACGCGGCGGAATCCGGTGCACGCGGCGCTGTCGCTGATTGTGACGCTGCTTTCACTGGCCGGCTTTTACCTGATGCTGTACGCGCCGTTCGTGGCTGCAGTGCAGATTGTGCTCTACGCCGGCGGAATCATGGTGCTGTTTCTGTTTGTCATCATGCTGGTGAATTTGGAGCAAAACATACGCGAGTACCAGTTCAACAAGCAGTGGATTGTGGCGACGATTGTCGCGCTGGCGCTTGGCGGATTGCTGGCATTTGTGTATCGCACCGGTCGCGGCGCGTTCCCCTCGGCGTTCTACCAGAGTTATCGCGGGCTTGAGGCCGACAACACACAGCAGATTGGTGTCTGGTTGTATGGCAATTACATGCTGCCGTTTGAGATTGCGTCGTTGCTGCTGCTGGTGGCCATCGTGGGCGCGGTGGTCATGGCGAAGAAGAGGATTTGAGATGACTGAAATCACCACCATGCATTACCTCGTGGTTGCGGCGGCGCTGTTCATCATCGGCACCATTGGCGTGCTGACGCGGCGAAACGTGGTCATCATCCTGATGTCGATCGAGTTGATCCTGAATGCCGTGAACTTGAACCTGGTGGCCTTTTCGCGGCTGTGGGGATTGCACGGGCAGGTGTTCTCAATCTTCGTGATCACCGATGCCGCTGCCGAAGCAGCGGTCGGCCTCGGAATCATCATCGCCTTCTTCCGTAATAAGGAGACGGTGAACGTGGACGAAGTGGATTTGTTGAAGTGGTGAAAAGGCAGTTGCCAGTTGCCAGTAGTCAGTTGTCAGTGTTGAGACGATAACAACGCGGGGAAAGAAGCTTCTCCGGAAGAATAGGGGTCCTTCGGCTCCGGCGCGCAAGAACGGCGCGCCTGCGCTCAGGATGACAAATGAAATTCGGTCGTCTTAAGCGAAAAGCGACAAGCGAAAAGCGATTTTACTAACGGCTGACAGCTGACAGCTGACAGCTTCGAGGCGAAGCCGAGAGTTTACATGTTCTTTCTTGACCACATCTGGTTGATTCCGCTGTTTCCCGCATTCGGTGCGGCTTGCATGTTCTTTTTTGGACGGAAGCTGTCGAAGCAGGCGGTGAACGGCATTTGCGTCGGCTTGGTTGTGCTGGCGTTTGCGTGGGCGTGTGTCGCCGTTTGGCAGTACACCGGATACAGCACCGCCAGTCCCGGCAAGCCCTTCGAGAAGGTGCTGTACACCTGGATGGGCACCGGCGATAGTTCGCTGACCTATGTCATGCATGGCGGCCGGCCCGCCGAATTCCGTGCCGACGCCGGCTTCCTGCTCGATCCACTGTCGTGCATCTGGCTGCTGTTCGTTACCGGCGTGGGCATGCTGATCCACATTTACTCGATGGGCTACATGGCCCATGAAGGCGGTTACTACCGCTTCTTCGGGTACCTGAACCTGTTTATGTTTTCCATGCTCACGCTCATCCTGGCGAACAACTATGCGGTGATGTTCGTGGGCTGGGAGGGCGTGGGGCTGTGCTCGTACCTGCTGATCGGTTTCTATTTCCAGCGGCACTCCGCTTCGACTGCTGCAAACAAGGCATTCATCGTCAATCGCATCGGCGACGCCGGATTCATCCTGGGCATGTTCACTATCGCCTGGTACTTCGGCTCGATGCAGTACACCAAGGTCAACCTGTTGGCGCGTAGCGGACAATTTCACATCGGCGATCCGGTGATCACCGCCGCCTGCCTGCTGCTGTTCGTAGGCGCTTGCGGCAAGTCGGCGCAGTTTCCGTTGTATGTCTGGCTGCCCGACGCCATGGAAGGTCCCACGCCGGTCTCGGCACTGATCCACGCCGCGACCATGGTGACTGCGGGCGTGTACATGGTGGCGCGCTCCAACGCGCTGTTTGTGCTGGCGCCGAATGCGATGAAGACGGTCGCCATCGTTGGCGCTCTGACGGCAATTTTCGCCGCGACCATCGCCCTGGTGCAGAACGACATCAAGCGCGTGCTGGCCTATTCGACGGTTTCGCAATTGGGATACATGTTTCTGGCGCTGGGCGTGGGGGCATTTGCCGCGGGCGTCTTTCACGTATTCACGCATGCGTTCTTCAAGGCGCTGCTGTTCCTCGGAGCCGGCTCGGTGATTCACGCCATGAGCGGCCAGCAGGAAATGCAGCACATGGGCGCGCTGCACGGAAAGATCAAGACCACCTTCGGTACCATGCTGATTGCGACACTGGCCATTGCCGGCATTCCCGGCTTTGCGGGCTTCTTCTCCAAGGACGCCATCCTGTGGGAGACGTGGTCGCGCGAGGCGGGCGCGTATCGATATCTCTGGTACATCGCGTTTCTGACCGCGCTGATGACCTCGTTCTACATGTTCCGGTTGATCTACCTGACGTTCTTCGGCAAGCCGCGCATGAATCACGAGGTGGAGCACCACATTCACGAATCGCCGAAGACCATGACTATTCCGCTGGTTATTTTGGCGATCTGCTCGGTTGGCGCGGGTTTCCTCGGCCTGCCACACAGCCTCGGCGGCTCGAATCGCTTCGAGAAATTTCTCGAGCCGGTATTCGCCAAGGAAGCGGTTGTGCTGGTGGAAGGCGGCAAGGCCACGCAGGTGGCCGCCGGCGAGCAGCAGGTCGAGCACACCGACCCGATGGAATACACCCTGATGTTTGCTTCGGTGGGTGCGGCGGTGGTGGGCTGGTTCCTGGCACAGCGCGCCTACAAGAAAGCCGACAAAGGCTACAAAGAGCCGATTCAGGAGATCTCACCGCGTTTTTACAAGACTCTGTTCCGCAAGTGGTACGTGGACGAAATCTACGACTGGGTGTTCACCGGGCGCAAGAAGGTGGGAGACGTTCGCCTGGGCGCCATGGGGCTGGGCGATGGGCTGTGGAAGTTCGATGCCAACGTGATTGACGGCGCGGTCAATGGCGCGGGCTGGTCCACACGCATGAGTGGCACCTTGTCGACCCTGTGGGACAAATGGATTATTGATGGCTTATTCGTAAACGGAGTGGCCATGGTGACCCGGCTGGCGTCGTATCCGGTGCGCCTGGTGCAGTGGGGCCTGGTGCAGTGGTACGCGCTGGTGATGGTCGCCGGATTGGTGTGCTTCGTTTTCTACTACGTGATTCGGTGGTAGGCAGAGCTTCTGGAATGAAGCAGGATATTCGAGTCGGCGCGCAAAGAAAGGTCGCCTCCGCTCAGGATGACAACCGAAGGTTTATTCGTGAGCGAAGGGCGAAAAGCGAATAGCGATTTACTGAAAGCTGACGGCTGAAGGCTGAGAGCTATAAAACATGTATAACCACATTCTTTCGATAATTTTATTTACGCCGCTGGTGGGCGCTTTTCTCCTGATGCTGGTGCCGAAGGAGAACAAGGACGCCATCCGCTGGATCGGCAATATCTTCGCCTTCCTGGGGCTCGCGGTCTCGTTGCCGCTGATCCCCTGGTTCTGGGCGCTGAAGGACCGTGCCGGCTTCCAGTTTGTCGAGGGCAGGCCGAATAACTGGATTCCGTCCATTGGCTCCGGTTACGTGATTGGTATCGACGGCATTTCGTTTCTGCTGATCATGCTGACCACGCTACTCGGGGCGATCTCGATCCTCTCGTCGTGGAATGCCATCCAGGATCGGGTCAAGGAATACTACGTTTGGTTCCTGGTATTGCAGACCGGCATGCTGGGCGTTTTCATGGCCAACGATGTGTTCCTGTTCTTCGTTTTCTGGGAGGCCATGCTGGTGCCGATGTACCTGCTGATCGGCATCTGGGGCGGCCCACGCAAGCTTTACGCGGCCATCAAGTTTTTCCTGTACACCCTGTTCGGTTCAGTGCTGATGCTGCTCGGCATCTTGTTCCTGTACTTCCATCACCACACGCTGACCGGCGTGTACACCTTCTACCTGCCCGACCTTTACGCCACCGCGCCGAAGATCGGCGGGCATGCGGCCATCTGGCTGTTCTTCGCGTTCTTCGTCGGCTTCGCCATCAAGGTGCCGATGTTCCCCTTCCACACGTGGCTGCCGGATGCTCACGTCGAAGCGCCGACGGCTGGCTCGGTTATCCTGGCGGGCGTCCTGCTGAAGATGGGAACATACGGTCTGATCCGGTTCTCGCTGCCGTTTTTCCCGGCCGTGGCCATGACCCATTGGGTGCGCACCTTCATGATCACGCTGTCGCTGATCGGCATCATCTACGGCGCGCTGGTCTCGCTGATGCAGAAGGACATGAAGAAGCTGGTGGCGTATTCGTCGGTGAGCCACCTTGGTTTCTGCACGCTCGGTATCTTCGCGCTCAGCCCACTGGGTTTGAGCGGCTCGGTGTTGCAACAGATCAACCACGGCATCTCCACCGGCGCGCTGTTCTTGATTGTCGGCATCCTGTACGAACGGCGGCACACGCGTGAGATCGCGGAATACGGCGGCATCTCCAACGTAATGCCGGTTTACGCCACCATCACACTCATCATGTTCATGTCTTCGATGGGACTGCCGCTGCTCAATGGGTTTGTCGGCGAGTTCACCATCCTGCAGGGCACATTCATGGAGAACAAGATGTGGGCGGCCTGGGCGGTGCCGGGAGTGATTCTGGCCGCGGCGTACCTGCTTTGGCTCTATCAGCGAGTGTTCTTCGGCTCGGTGAATAATCCCAAGAATGAGAAGCTGCTCGATCTTTCGGGAAGGGAACTGGCGACATTAATTCCGCTGGTGATTATCGCCTTCTGGATTGGTCTGTATCCCAAACCGTTCTTCCAGATTCTGTCCACTCCGGTCACCAACCTGGTCGCAACTGTGCGCCCCGATTATCCCGGGCTGAACAAACCTGTGCTGGCCGCACAACCGGTGAACCCGAATCCAGCAACAGCGTTGCCCGAAGCTCCGAAAGCGCCCGAGACGCAGAAGCCTGCGACGACTGAATCCGAGCAGAAACCCGGAGTGGCGGCAAAACAGAAACCAGTTCTGGTGAACACGGCGAAAGCCAATCTAGCGACGGTTCCGGCCGCGCTCGCCAAGTGAGGATGAAATAGTGACCACCTCGCTGCCAACGTTCTACTTCTCAAGCGCGGACTACCGGCTCGCCTTGCCGATGCTGCTGTTGACGGTGTTTGCGCTCGGCATCCTGATGATTGACCTGATGCTGCCGAAGCAGTGGAAGCGAGTAAACGCCATCACTGCTTTGATTGGCGTCGCGTTTTCGGCGATTGCCGTGGGCAGGCTTCACCTCGCGTATCACGCTGCGGAAAAACAGGGCATCGCCATCGCTACCTTTACCGGGTTCATGGGCTCGCTGGTGGTCGATCGCTTTGCCATCTATTTCTTCTACCTATTCCTGGTGGGCGCAGCCATTGCCATCTTGATGTCGATGCGTTACCTCGAGGTCGAACACGAGAACCATGGTGAGTTCTATGCGCTATTGCTGCTCTCGGTAGTGGGAATGATGTGCATGGCGGCCGGCTATGACATCGTGCTCATCTTCATAGGCCTTGAACTGATGGCCATATCGACCTACGTGCTGGTCGGCTTTCTGCGGCGCGATAAGAGGTCAAATGAAGCCGCGCTGAAGTATTTGCTGCTGGGGGCGTTCTCGTCAGGAATCTTCGCCTACGGCCTGTCGCTTTTCTATGGTTTGACCGGCAGCACCAACCTGGGACAGATTGCGGCGAAGCTGCAGGAGGTGATCGCAACCCGGCCGAACGATCCCGTGGTCATCTTCGCGCTGCTGGCAACCACCACCGGTCTGCTGTTCAAGATTGCCGCCGTACCCTTTCATCAGTGGGCACCCGATGCGTACGAAGGCGCGCCCACCAGCGTTACCGGCTTCATGTCAGTTGCGGTGAAATCCGCCGGCTGGGCGATGTTGCTGCGCATCTTCCTCTTCGGACTTTATCCGCTGCGTCCGATGTACGTTCCGCTGCTGATTTTCGTATCGATTGCGACCATGACCGGCGGCAACCTGGCCGCGATTACGCAAGACAACCTGAAGCGGCTGCTGGCGTATTCCTCTATCGCCCACGTCGGCTATATGCTGCTGGGACTGATCGCGAGCGATGGGCAGACCAACTCCACCGGCATCATGGCGATCATGATTTACCTGCTGGTGTACACCTTCATGAACCTGGGCGCGTTCGCGGTGATCACCTCGCTGCGGCGCCGCAACATCATCGGAGACACGGTTGACGACATCGCCGGGCTGTACTTCAAGGCGCCGACCGAAGCCATTCTGATGCTGGTTTTTCTGCTCTCGCTGGCTGGAATCCCGCCACTGGCGGGCTTTTGGGGCAAATACTTCATCTTCCTCAGCCTGATTCAAACCGGGCACTACACCCTGGCTTCTATAGGCGTGCTGTATTCGGTGGTGGGACTTTACTACTACATGCGCATTGCCAACTCCATGCTGATGCGGCAGCCCATCGACTCCGAGCCGGTGCGCACGCGCCCGGCAATGCGGCTGGCATTGACCATCACGGCCGTGGGCACAGTGGTGATTGGCCTCTTCCCGAACGCATTTATCAATGCCGCAAACTGGTCCTTAGGCTTGGTGGAGGGAACGCAACATATGGCCAGAATGTTGCGGTAAGGCGAAGCCATACGACAGCCGCTATGAAGCGGCTTCCACGGTCAGTCTCAATCCGATGGCCTTGGTGACGGCGACTAACGTCGATAGGCGAGGGTTGCCGCGCGCCGATAATGCCCGGTAAAGGCTCTCGCGCTCGATGCCCGCAGCTTTGGCGACTTTGGCAATACCCTGCGCTTGCGCGAGATGGCGCAAGGCAAGAAGCAAGACTCGTGGCTCGTCTTCATCTTCCAATGCGGCCTTGAGGTACTCCGCGGCAAAGTCGGGATCTTTCCGCAGGCGGCGGACCATGGCTTCGTCGTGGGAGACGCTGACTTTACGTTTCATTGAGTTCACACGTTGTAACTTATATGTTACACGCCTTCGACAACTGAGGATAGGGCTGGGTGCCCCACACATTCGCCCGCCATTGCATCTCACCCCCCGTCCTGTTATAACCGCCTGTTTCACGTTTACACTTGAAGGGCAAGGCAACATCGGCTCCCGAAGACACCAGTGTGTGCCAATCTTGGAGGAACGGTTTGGATTTCCAGCTCTCAGACGAACAACTGCAATTAAAGAAAATGGTGCGCGACTTTGCCGAGCGTGAGATTGCGCCCAACGTGATGAAGTGGGACGAACCTGGTACTTTTCCGCTGGAGACTGTAAAAGAACTGGGCAAGCTGGGGTTGATGGGCACCATTTTTCCCACGGAGTACGGCGGCGCCGGCATGGGCTACGTCGAGTACGTTATTGCCGTCGAAGAATTATCGCGCGTAGACGGATCCGTAGGCATTATCGTGGCCGCGCATACATCGCTTTGCTCGAATCACATCTTCCTTGCCGGCAACCAGGAGCAGAAACAGAAATACGTACCCAGGCTCGCTACCGGTGAATTCATCGGCGCGTGGGGCCTAACCGAGCCGGGAGCGGGCTCGGATGCCGGCGGCGCGCGTTGTTCCGCGGTGCGTCGTGGCAAGAACTGGCTGCTAAACGGCACCAAGACTTTTATCACCAATGGCCACTACGCTGACGTAGCGGTCGTGGTTGCGGTGACGGACCGAACGGCGCACACCCACGGGTTGTCGGCGTTCGTGGTAGAGAAGGGAACCAAGGGATTTCGCTCTGGAAAGAAAGAGAACAAACTCGGCCTGCGGGCCAGCGACACCTCAGAGTTAATCTTCGAAGACTGTGAAATTCCCGCCGAAAGTCTGCTCGGGCAGGAAGGCCAGGGATTCGTTGACGCCATGAAGGTCTTGGATGGAGGCCGCATTTCCATCGCGGCGCTGGGGCTGGGCATGGCGCAAGGCGCTTACGAAGCCGCGCTGAACTACTCCAAGGAGCGCAAGCAGTTTGGGCAACCGATCAGCCAGTTCCAGGCCATCGCGTTCAAGCTTGCCGACCTGGCGACAGAAATCGACGCCGCCCGCCTGCTGACCTATCGCGCGGCCACCATGAAAGATGCGGGGATGAAGACCACGCTGGAATCATCCATGGCGAAACTGTATACCAGTGAGGTCGCCGTGAAGTGCGCCAATGAATGCGTGCAGATTCACGGCGGCTATGGCTTCATCAAAGACTATCCCGCCGAGAAGTTCTATCGCGACGTGAAGCTCTGCACCATCGGCGAAGGCACCAGCGAAATCCAGCGACTGGTCATCGCACGACAGATTCTCAAGGACTGATGGGTTAGACGTGGTCTGCTAGCGCTGCACAACATCGCAGATGCAGTAGCACAGCCCCCAGACTGATGCTCCATAACTCGTGAGAGCATATATGCTAGCTTTGCTCCCATGCGCATTCGCGAACACGTGCCTTTGGCTCCCTTCACTACGCTCGGCGTAGGTGGCCCAGCCCGCTATTTCGCCGAGGCCCATACGGAGTCTGAGGTCATCGGAGCGGTAGAGTTCGCGCGCTCCCATCAGTTGCCACTATTTGTGCTTGGCGGGGGCAGCAACCTGGTCATCGCTGATACAGGCTTCGCCGGCCTGGTGCTCAAGGCCGCGATATCCAGTTGCTGTTGTTCCACGCCTCCGCGCAGCAACGCGCTTTTCACCGCCGGCGCCGGGGTGAACTGGGACACGCTCGTGTCCGAAACCGTGGAAGCAAACTGTGCCGGCTTGGAGTGCTTAAGCGGCATTCCCGGCACCGTCGGCGGCACGCCAGTGCAAAATGTTGGCGCATATGGCCAGGAGGTCTCGGAGACCATTCGTGAGGTGAGAGTTCTCGACTTGCAGACTCTCCAGGTTCGGACCTTAACCAACGCGGAGTGCAGTTTCACCTACCGCTCCAGCATCTTTAACACCGCAGAGCGCGACCGTTACATTATCCTCCAGGTCTCATTTGCGTTGCATCCGGGTGGAGAACCGACGATACGGTACTCAGACCTGCAGAAATTTTTCGCCGAGCGCACCGGTCAGCCCACGCTGGCCGACGTCAGAGCAGCGGTGCGCGACATCCGCCTGGGCAAGGCCATGCTTATCGTTCCTGGCGATGAGGACGCACGCAGCGCCGGCTCATTCTTCAAGAATCCTGTTGTGTCGCAGGCTACTTTCGAAGAGCTATCAGCGCGCCTGGCGCCTCGCGGGTTGCAACTGCCGAGCTATTCCGCCACTGACGGCTTTCGCAAGCTACCTGCCGCCTGGCTGGTTGAACACGCCGGATTCTCCAAGGGCTACAGCAAGGGCGCGGCGGGTATCTCGCGGCGGCACGCTTTGGCAATCATCAACCGCGGCGGCGCTACCGCAGCCGACATCATCGCCCTGAAAGACGAGATTCAGGCCGCTGTACTGAATGAATTCGGAATCGAGTTACAACCCGAGCCGGTCATGGTGGGGTTTTGAGCGGTACGAGGGCCACGCGGATGACGGCCGGCCGCCATCCGCGTAAACCGCAGTTTAAATTTACTTACGCAGCCTTTCGGTCCTGCCGCATGACCCTAACACGATCCAGTGTTCCGGCGATGGTTTGCGCTTGAATTCTTATGATCTCCTGAAGATCGTCGGGAAGTTTGTTGTCATTGATGTATTTTTCATAGTGGTCCTTGGCATAGGTGTCGGCGGTTTCCATCGACGACAGAATAGAATCGTCGCCACCGCCCAGATTTGCCTTGAGATCGGTCCAGCCACGATGAATCGCTCCCTTCATGCTTCCGGACCGGTCGACGTCCGATTTACCGAGCCGCACCGCATAGCTCTCCAAGTCCCCAGCAAACTTCGCACGCGCCAAGCTTACGGAATCCATAAACTTGCGCAGCTGTGGGTCCTTCGCATGTTCGGCGCCCTCGCGATAACCGTTCTGTCCGTCGCGGGCGACTTCAATCAGGTTTTCTAGTGCATCGACAATATATTTTTGGTCAGCCATTCATGGTCTCCTATAATTTCTAATTCTGGTTGGATGACGAGGAGACGCGAGAGTTTGCACCCAACCGTCGCCGGAGGGTCACAGCATGTTGTAAAACAAGCATAGTTTTTGGTTTGAGATACGCTATGGTGATGGATGTGAACAGGGACATGACGTTCGATGATTTTCGCGAGTCGTTAGCACGTGACGGTCCGCCCCGTGCGCTGGATCATGCGCTCACGGCGTTGTGGTGGGACGCGAAGGGTGATTGGAGAACGGCCCACGAATCAGCGCAGCAGGACGAAAGTCCGCGGGCTGCGTGGGTACATGCTTATCTGCACCGCAAAGAAGGCGACCTCTCGAACGCCTCTTATTGGTACGGCCGCGCCGGCAAGGGGCTGGCGCAAAGCTCGCTTGAACACGAGTGGCGTGAAATCACCAAGGCGCTTCTGGCGGAATAGTCTTTCAGGGTTGCGCTTTGAGTGGCGCCAACTGCTTGCTCGCAAACTCCTCCCAGCGCTGCATGAGCGATGTCGCTGACTGATGCAGCTTGGAAACGGCTTGCGTGGCCTGCGTGGTGGGCGCTGCGTCCACGTCCTGCAGCACAGACAACATCTCCAGTAGCGAACCGCGCACGCCAGAGAGGGTCTCGGTTAGTGGTCCTCGCCGGCGGCGTCCTCCTGTTCCTTCCAGAGATTGCAATTCCTGAATGGCGGCATCGATCTTGCCAGCCTCAGCGGTGTTCGCCTTTTCGCGCATCGACTTCAGCTTTGTCAAGGCCGCTGCGGCCTGATCCACTGCCGGCTGCAAGGCCAGCAAATCGTCATAGACTTTCTTCGACAACTCGAACTGCTTTTGCAAATCGGCACTCGAGGTCTTAACCCGAGGGTCCATCTCGATCATCAGCGACTGCGTGTACCTCTGTCCATTCACCGTGAGAACGACACTGTACTTGCCTGGAAGGACCCAGGGTGAAGTCGGTGCCGGGGCCGTGTTAAATGGAACGGCGGCGATTGGATAGAAAGGCTTCATCCCCGGTATCGGCGCGTAGTGCGTGTCCCAGACAAAACGATGCAACCCCGCCGCGCCTGACAATGTTTGCGGCGGCCGCAGCCAATATGCCGGAATCGGCAACTCCGGGTCGGGCGGTGGAACCGGATCGGCACTGGAGTACCGGCGGACCGTAGCGCCCGAGCTATCCTGAATTTCGAGCGTAACCGGGCCCGTGCCGGCTGACTTCAAGTAATAGTCGAAGATAGTTCCATCTGGTGGATTCTGGCCCGCCGGCTCGTCCGGGGGCAGGGGAGTGTCGCTGTTGGTGTCCCAACGAACCCGATAAGCCAGCTCGGGTGCGAAGAGAAAGGCATTACTGCCAACAATGTTGTCGTCTAACTGCCGCAACGGCGTGATGTCGTCAAGGATCCAGAAGCCGCGGCCATGGGTCGCCACTGCGAGATCATTGTCCTTGATGGTCAAGTCGCGGACCGAGGTCGCGGGCATGTTCAGGCGCAACGACTGCCAGCGATCGCCATCGTTAAAAGAGACGTAGGCCGCGCGCTCGGTGCCCGCAAACAGCAAGCCCTTACGTTTGGGATCCTCGCGGACGGCATTTACGTTCTCATTTTCGGGAATGCCATTGGTGATCTCGTCCCAACTCTTGCCTGAATCGCGAGTGCGATAGATATGAGGGCGCAGATCATCGAGACGGAGGGTATTGATGGCTGCATACGCAGTTTGCGGATCGAAGTGGCTGGCTTCGATGATCGAGACCTTCTGCCACGCCGATAACTGGGGCGGCGTGATGTTTTTCCAGTTCGTTCCGCCATCGGTGGTCAACCAGATCAGGCCATCATCGGTGCCCGCCCAGATGCGGTTAGCGTCGAGCGGCGATGGCGCGACCGCATAGATCACTCCTCGCTGCTTCGGTTGGGCCGACGGGTCGCTGCGAAAGATGCCCACAGTTGCGGGCACTTCCCAGGTTTTGCGGGTGAGGTCGGGACTGATCTGCTTCCAACTCTGTCCGCTGTCGCGGGTACTCCACAGGGTGTTTGACGCGAAGTACAGAAGATGCGGATCAATCGGTGAAAAAACGATCGGCTCAGTGCGCACCACGCGGAAGTCCGGGCCCGGGGCCAGCACCGGGATAACGTTCTGCGCCTGTGTCGTGCGCCGGTCATAGCGGCTGAGCTTGCCGCCAAAAACAATGTCTGGATCAAGCGGATCGGGTACGACGTAGCCGTACTCTTCGGCGGCCACCGGATGCCAATCGCGAAACGTGATCTCGCCATCGTTGCCCCGGCTGAAAATGCAAGCCGAGCCGCTTTCCTGCTGTCCGCCACACAAGCGATAGGGAAACCCATTGTCGGCGTTTACGTGATACATCTGCGCCGTGGGCTGGTTATACCAGGAGCTCCAGCTTTGCCCGCCATTCACCGTCACGATGGCTCCCTGGTCGCTGGTCAGAATGATGGTGTTGGAGTCGTTGGGATTGATCCAGATGTTCTGATAATCGTCGCCACCAGGGGCGCCGCGAAAACCGATCCACGTCTTGCCGCCGTCGGTGGATTTCCAGGTGACCGTGCTGGTCACATACATGACATCGGGATTCTTCGGGTCAATGATCGGCATGGGCAAATCGCCGCCGCCGATTCGGTTCTTGGGCCGCGCATCGCCGGTCGCAATCTTCCAGGTGTCGCCGCCATCGGCAGAACTATAAAGTTCAACTTTGTCTTTGGTAGCAACCGAAGCGAAGAGCCGCTTGGGATCACTGCGAGCTATGGCGACGTAGGCCTGCACGATACCGGTGGGCAGACCTCCGGCCAAGGGATGCCAGGTCTGTCCGCCGTCGGTTGACTTAAACACCCCCCCGTGGGTGCCGTTGAATTCGCCATTCTCCCATGGCCCCTCACGGGCCTCCCACAATGTGGCATAAACAATATTGGGATCCGAAGGATCGATCTTTACGTCACCAGCCCCGATATTCTCGTCCTTATAGAGCACCTTCTCGAAAGTCCGCCCGCCGTTGGTTGAGCGATAGATGCCCCGCTGCGGGTTCGGACCGTAGGGGTGTCCAGCGACGGCAACAAAAAGCCGGTTAGGATCGCGGGGATCAATGGCGATCTGTGAAATCTGTTGTCCATCGCGCAGCCCAAGGTGTGTCCAGGTCGCGCCTCCATCGGTGGACTTGTAGATCCCGTCGCCGACGGAGAGGTCGGGACGATGCAGGCCTTCACCACTGGCGACGTAGATCGTGTTGGCGTCGGAGGGCGCCACTTCAATGGCTCCGATCGAGCCGGTGGCTTCGTGGTCGAAGATAGGCGTCCACGTCCTGCCGAAATCGGTTGTCTTCCACACCCCGCCATTCACCGCCCCGATGAGGAAGGCGCTCGGCTGCCCGGGCACACCCGAAACGGCTCGCGTACGGCCTCCGCGAAACGGCCCCACGTTTCGCCAGTGCATTTCGCCGAAAAGGCCGCTGTCAACTTGTTGAGCCTGGGCGACGGGAGCAAGGCAGAGAGCTGCGAGCAGCAGGAGACAAGAGATTGCCAACGAGTTTCGCTTCAAATGAGTCACCATGATGTTGTTGGTTTCTAGTGCATGGAAATGAATGTTTGCGACGGAACACTTGGCGGCGCCCACAAGACCCACCGCGAAAGTGTAATCTATTCGAACCTACCTTGCAGGACAAAGGACCCTTGGCTTGAAACACCGCGTTCGAAGTGGTTGGCTGGTCTCGGCTTTGTTGATTGCTGTTCTCGCGCCGCTCTCCATCGCCGCGCAATCTGTTTCTCCCGATCTCTTCGGCGGACTGCAATGGCGGATGATCGGCCCGTTCCGCGGCGGCCGTGTCGTCGCGGTTGCCGGTGTAGCAGGGAGTGGAACCACCTTTTATTTCGGATCTGTCGGAGGCGGCATATGGAAAACGATTGATGCCGGTGTCACATGGACACCGATCTTCGACGGGCAACCGATCGCCTCGATCGGCGCACTGGTAGTGGCGCCTTCCAACTCCAATGTCATGTATGCGGGTAGCGGTGAGTCAGACATACGTACCGATCTGGCTTCGGGTGACGGTGTGTACAAGTCGCTGGACGGCGGCGCAACCTGGAAAAACATCGGTCTTCGCGATTCCCGCCAGATCAGTCGCATCCTGGTTGATCCGCACAATGCGGACATTGTCTATGTCGGGGCGCTGGGTCACGCCTATGGCCCTAATGAAGAGCGCGGCGTTTACAAGTCAACCGACGGAGGAAGTACCTGGGCCCACGTGCTCGATAAAGGGCCTTCCATCGGTGTCTCCGACCTGGCGATGGCGGCCGATGCTCCAAACATTTTGTTCGCGGGAACCTGGAGCGCG
The DNA here is from genome assembly GCA_963798185.1 of uncultured Acidobacteriaceae bacterium. Lineage (GTDB taxonomy): Bacteria > Acidobacteriota > Terriglobia > Terriglobales > Acidobacteriaceae > Bog-257. The sequence goes on along the minus strand of CAWCSJ010000034.1, from coordinate 47,151 downwards.
CACCGTCCGCCGTGGAGCACCTATGCGCCGCTGCAAGGGCCGGGCGGAGGCTTGTATCGCTCCACCGACAGTGGAACGACGTGGACACAGTTGAGCGGCCACGGATTGCCTGATGGAGATTGGGGCCGGGTAGGAGTGGCCGTGGCTACGGATGGCAAGCGCGTCTATGCGTTGCTCGATGCAGGCAAGAAGTCGGGGCTCTATCGCTCCGATGACGGCGGCGACACCTGGACCCTCGCCAACAGCGATTCGCGGCTTACCAGTCGCGCCTGGTATTTCAACTGGATCACCGTTGATCCCAACAACTCTGACGTCATCTACATTCCGAATGTTGCGCTCTACCGTTCCGACGATGGCGGCAAGACCATTTCCATCGTGCGTGGCGCGCCCGGTGGCGACGACTATCACCAGCTTTGGGTTGATCCCAAGGATTCGTCGCGCATGATTGTGGGCACCGACCAGGGAACGTCCCTCAGCCTCAACGACGGCAAGACGTGGTCCTCCTGGTTCAACCAGCCGATCGGGCAGTTCTATCACGTGATCACCGATAATGACTTTCCCTATCACGTTTATGGCGCGCAGCAGGACAGCGGCAGCGCTGCGGTCGCGAGCCGGACCGATCATGCACTCATCACCGCGCGCGACTGGTTCATGGTCGGCGGAGGCGAAAGCGGATGGCTGGCCCCCGATCCCAGCGATTCGAACATCGTCTTCGCCAGTGGCGTGTATGGCAGCGTTGTGCGTTGGGACCGCCGCACCTCGTTGAGCCAGGACATTACTCCGTGGCCGGGCTCCAACTTCGGCAGCGAGATCAATGAGCGCAAATACCGCGACCCGTGGACGCCGATGCTCGTCTTCTCACCGGTGGATAAGAAGGCGCTGTATTTCGGAACACAGTATGTGATGAAGACCACCGACGGCGGCCTTCATTGGCAGGAGATTAGTCCCGACCTCACCGGCGCCGCGCCGAACGCTGCGGGCGAAAAGGCGGCCGGACCCGTCACCGTGCAGAGCGCGAAGGAACGTGGGTTCGGCGTTGTGTATAGCATTGCGCCTTCGCCTCTCAAGGCCGATGAGATATGGGCGGGCAGCGACACAGGCCTGCTCCATCTCACTCAGGATGGCGGCAAGACTTGGCAGAACGTCACTCCGAACGGCCTCAGCGATTGGAGTAAGATCGCCATGATCGAGGCGTCGCGCTTCGATGCTGGTGTGGCTTACGCTGCCGTCGATCGTCATCGGCTCGACGATCTCACCCCATACATTTATCGCACTCGAGACTACGGCAAGAGTTGGCAGCCAATTGCGGCCGGCATTGGCGCGCGATCTTTCGTCAACGCAATTCGTGAGGACACGAAACAGAAAGGTCTGCTCTACGCGGGAACGGAGCTCGGCATCTATGTTTCGTTCGATGATGGCGATCACTGGCTACCATTGCAGTTGAATCTGCCGGTCGCCTCCATCCGCGACATCAGCATCCATGGCGATGACCTGATCGTGGCGACGCACGGACGAGCGTTTTGGATTCTCGACGACATCACGGCATTGCGGGAGATTGCGAGTCAGCCGCAGGGTTGGAATGTTCGGCTCTATCAGCCGGCAACGGCGATTCGCGTGGACAACGATGTCTTCCTCGGCTCGCCGCTTCCTCCGGAGGAGCCTGCGGCGAAGAACCCGCCCGACGGCGCCGTGCTCGACTACTACCTGAAGTCGCCGGCCAGGCAGGTGACGCTCGAAATTTACGATCCCAGCGGGAAGTTAGTTCGCCGATTTCAGAGCGGCGCGAAACCCCCGACCTATCCTCCGCTGCCCATTGCGGCGCGCTGGCTGCCTAAGCCTGTCCTGCTGGAGAGCGCCGCCGGCATGCATCGGTTTGTTTGGGACCTCCGGTGGAGCACCTCGGGAAGCCCCGACGAGATAGAGGAAGATGAAGGCTTCAGAGCGCCGCAGGGCCCGCGTGTCACGCCAGGTATCTACCAAGTTAAACTTATAGTTGGAGATGACAACTTCGTTCAAAACTTGAAGATTGAAATGGATCCACGTTCTTCTGCGACTGCCGCCGAGTTGGACGAACAGTTCCGTTTTGGCTTAGAGATCTTTGGCGAGGTGCATCGCACTCGTAGGGCGGTGACTGAAATCGCCGCAGTCAAGAAGCATCTTGAGCAGGTGCAGAAGCAGCTTGTCGGTCACAAGCCCGAACTGCTCAAGCAAGTCTCCGACCTGCAGGCGGCGATAACGAAGATCGAAAAGGGAAGCGCGTCCCCAACAAATGGACCGGTGGGACTCGAGGCGGCAAACAGTGGCCTGGCATCAGCGCTTCACGTGGTGGAAGGTGGCGACCGCACCGTGCCATCGCAAGCCATCGAAGTCTACAAGCAGTCCGACGAAGCTGCCAAAGCGCGCATCGCGGATTGGGCGAGGCTGAAGGGCGCAGAGCTGCCGCGACTCAATCATGCGTTGCAGAAAGCAGGCGTGCCTCCGATCCAGATATCGCAGATCGAGCACGAGGTGGAATACCTGGTGTCGCAGTAGCGCTGACACTCTTGTCACTCGCGGCTGTGATGTATCTCGCAGAGTTTCTTGCGAAATAGCGCGACTCTTACATAGGAAAGGAAGTGCATAGATGCGAGGCGACGAGAAAGTCATTGAGCAGTTGAATGCGGCACTCAGCGCGGAGTTAACCGCGATTGCGCAGTACATGGTGCAGGCTGAAATGTGCGAGAGCTGGGGCTATCAGCGGTTGGCCGGGCTCACCAAGGCGCGGGCCATCAAAGAAATGCATCATGCCGAAGGACTAATCGAGCGCATCATCTTCCTCGATGGAACTCCAGCCATCAACATTCCCCTGACTCCCAAGGTCGGAACCACCGTCGAGCAGCAACTGAAACTTGATTACGACGACGAGGTCGGTGCTGTGCGACAGTACAACGCTGCGGCCAACGTCTGTCGTGAGGTCGGCGACGCCGGTACCAAAGACCTGTTCGAGCGCATGATCCAGGATGAAGAGGGCCACGCTGATTTTTTGGAATCCCAGATTCACTCCATCAAAGAAATGGGAATTGGCGCTTATCTGTCGCAGCAACTGGCGAACGCGAAATAAAACTGCAACAGTTACCAAACGCTATTTCGAGCCAGTAAGTTGTCGCGCCGCCCCAGGGAATTCAACCGCTGCGTTGACTCTTAAACTGATTCGCATACTACCCGCTCGTTATTGGACGAGACGGACGGCCTGCCCACGCCCAAACCTCCTTCTGCCTGCGCTCAAACCTCCTCCTGACCAGGACGGAGGGCGTCGATTCCGATTACCATAGCGGTTTACAAAACTTATGTTTTCTTAACATCGAAGCCACCGCGGTGTGTTTAGGTTGTTATCAGCGTGAGATGTGAGGCATGACTGCAAAACATAAACCCATTGCAATCCTGAAGGTATTACGCGCCGTGGCCTTTCTGGCTCTGTTCGCCACGACCACGCTCCCGGCCCCGGCGCAAGAAGTTGGAACTCCATCGGCCACAGCCGCGAAACCCAGAGTAAAGGCAGTAGGGACGATCAAGTCGATCACCGGCAACACTATCGCGATCACAACCGACACCGGCTCCGAGGTCAACGTTGTGATTCAGCCCTCCACGCACCTGGTTCGGAGTGTTCCTGGTCAAACGGATCTGAAGGGTGCGGCCGCGGTCCCGCTGCAAGATCTGCAAGTTGGCGACCGGATTCTCGTCGGGGGTACAGCCGCAGACGATGGCAAGTCCGTCATGGCGACTACGGCAATCGTCCTGAAGAAGACGGACATCGCCGAAAAGCAGCAGCAGGACCGCGAGCAATGGCAGAAGCATGGCGTGGGAGGTGTGGTAAAAGCGGTCGATTCCGTAACCGGCACGATCAAGATTTCCACGGGCGCGTTAGCCGCTGAGACGCTCATCGTCCGCGCTTCGAAGAACACCATCGTGCGCAGATATGCGCCGGACTCGGTTAAGTTCGATGATGCCAAGCCTGGCACACTCGAGCAGATCAAGCCTGGCGACCAACTTCGCGCGCGTGGGACGCGTAGCGCTGACAATGCCGAATTGGCTGCCGACGAAATTGTTTCGGGCACGTTTCGGAACATCGCCGGCATAGTGGTTGGAACCGACGTTGGGAATAGTTCGGTTACCGTGATGGATCTGGCTACAAAACGACCGGTGACCCTGAAAATAACCGCAGATTCGCAAATGCATAAACTTCCGCTCATGGTGGCGCAGCGCATCGCCATGCGCTTAAAGGGCACCGCGCCTGGTGGCCCAGGCAGCACGGCTGGCGGATCGCCACGGCCAGCGAGCGCCGAGGGGCCCTCGACAGCAAATGGCGCGGGACAGCGTCCCGGTGGTTCGCCAGACTTCCAGCAAATATTGAGTCGCATGCCTCCGGTGACGCTCGCGGACTTGCAGAAAGGCGAAGCCTTGATGATTGTGGCCACTGAAGGGAGCGCCGATTCGCCGTCAACGGCAATCGTCCTGTTGAGCGGTGTCGAACCAATTCTCACCGCGGCGCCCAGCCAGGCGGGAACCATTTTGTCGCCATGGAATTTGTCGACGGGCAGCGCCGCGGGCGCGATGGGAGATACTCCGTAGCTCCGCGGTTCATGCGAGTACGAATATTTCCAATGCGCGCATTTCTTATTACCGCTATTCTTTTGTTCGCCGCTCTGGTCAACGTTGCGGCGCAAACTGCCTCCGGCACTCTGCGCGGCCGCATTACCGATCCCTCGGGTGCCGTCATATCCAACGCGACCGTAGCCGCGACTTCTGCGCAAGGAAAGACGGTCACCACAGTTACTAACCCTCAGGGCATTTATGAATTCAAGGGACTGCCTCCCGGCGATTACACCGTAACCGCGACTGGAAAGGGTTTTGCAGTTGACCAGGAGGAAGCGGTGAAAGTCACTGCCGGCCAGGTTCAGGAGTTTGACATCGCACTGTCTATCGCCGTGGAAAAGCAGAACGTCGAAGTTCAGGAAGCGAGTCCAACGGTTGATGTCAGCCCGCAAAACAGCGCGGGTACCCTGGTCCTGAAAGGCACGGACCTCGATGCGCTCTCTGACGACCCCGACGAACTGTCGTCTGAGTTGCAGGCGCTCGCCGGCCCGTCGGCAGGGCCAAACGGCGGACAGATTTATGTCGATGGATTTACTGCGGGGGAGCTGCCGCCTAAATCTGCTATCCGCGAGATCCGCATCAATCAGAATCCTTTCTCGGCCGAATACGACAAGCTGGGCTATGGGCGGATCGAGATCTTCACCAAGCCCGGGACTGATCAGTTCCACGGCCAAGCCATGATTAACGGCAATTCCTCGGCGTTCAACGCGCTGAATCCGTTCGTCACCGAAGAGCCCGGCTATTACTCAGAGATATTCAATGGGAGCATTAGCGGGCCGCTGGGCAAGAAGGCGTCATTTTTCTTCACCGCACAGCAGCGCAACATCGACAATGTCAGCGTGGTCGTGGCACAGGTTCTTGGCCCTAATAACACGATTATTCCGTTTAACACAACCGTTCCCAGCCCCTCGACACGGCTGAACATCAGCCCGCGCGCCGATTTCCAACTCTCGAAGAACAACACTCTAACGGTTCGCTATCAATATGTCCGGAATAGCCAGGACAACGAGGGGGTCGGGCAGTTTGGGCTTCCATCACAGGGCTACAACGGGCACAGCACGGAACAGACGGTGCAGATCAGCGATACCCAGGTCCTGAGCCCGACGATGGTCAATGAGACGCGCTTCCAGTACATCCGCGACATCAGCAGCCAGGTCCCAATCAGCGACCAACCGACCTTGAATGTGCTGGGGGCCTTCAATGGAGGCGGTAGCCCGCTAGGCAACTCGGTTAGCAAGCAAGACCACTACGAACTGCAGAACTACACTTCCATCGCGCATGGCCGTCACTTCATCAAGTTTGGCGGGCGGCTGCGCGGAACTCTATACTCCAGCAACGAGGACTCGAATTTTAACGGGCAGTTTACTTTTCCGTCGCTGAACGCCTACCAGATTACGCAGATTGGCCTGCAACAGGGCCTGACGCCTGCACAAATCCGCGCGCTGGGAGGGGGCGCAAGCCAGTTTTCCATCATCGCCGGCCAGCCCCTCTCCGACGTCTCCATGATCGACGTGGGTCTTTACGCGGAAGACGAGTGGAGAATTCGTCCCAATATTTCTTTGAGCTACGGTCTGCGCTACGAAACTCAGACCGGCGTTCCCTATGAAGGAAACTGGGCCCCTCGCATGAGCTTGGCGTGGGGACTTGGCCACTCCAAAACCGCGCCGAAAACGGTGGTGCGCGGCGGATATGGAATCTTCTACGATCGCTTTTCCTACAATTATCTGTTGCAGGCAGAGCGGCTGAATGGGATCACCCAGCAGCAGTACACCGTCACCCAGCCGAATTTCTATCCGGTAATCCCGCCGCCTGGCGAACTGAGCATGCTGGCGACAAACTCGCCCACCATCTACCAGGTTGCTCCCAATTTACGCATACCTTACACCATGGAAGCGGCGTTCAGCGTCGAGCGGCAAGTCACGAAAAATGCGACTGTCTCAGTCACCTATTTGAATTCGCGCGGCGAACATCAGCTCTTCCTGCGTAACGCCAACGCGCCGCTGCCGGGAACGTACAACCCTGCAGACCCCACCAGCGGCATTCGGCCATTGGGTGGCACCACCAATATTTATCAGTACAACTCCGAAGGCATTTACCTGCAGAACCAAATGATCGTAAACGGCCGGGTCAGCGTTGGAACCAGGCTCTCGCTATTTGGCTTTTATTCGCTCAACTTCTCCAACAGTGACTTGGGAGTAGGTAGCGCCGGGGGTGCATTCGGCGGTAGCGGCGGCGGAGGTTTCTTTGGCGGGGGATCCAGTTCTGCCGAGTTCATATCGAACTCCTATGATCCCATGCAGGACTACGGCCGCGCCGCATTCGATGTTCGTAATCGAGGCGTCATTGGTGGCACGATTTCGCTGCCTTACGCGTTTCGCCTCAGCCCGTTTATCCTCGCCAATTCCGGAGCGCCCTTCAACATTGTTGTGGGGCAGGATTTGAACGGCGACTCCATCTTCAACGATCGTCCTGCGCTTGCCAGCACGCCTGGATCCGGCGGCGTGATCAAGGTCACGCCCTATGGCACATTCAACACCGTGCCGATTCCGGGACAGCCCATCGTGCCGATCAACTACGGTACGGGCCAGAACTTGTTTACCTTGAATTTGCGGTTGAGCAAGACCTTTGGGATAGGGCCCAAAATGGAGGGCCGCAGAGTTGCCGGCCCGCGCGGAGGTCCAGGCGGAGATGGCGGCGGTGGTGGGCGCGGCGGTGGTGGCGGACTGGGCGGGCGCGGACTTGGCGGCGGTGGTGGTAGCCCGTTCATTTTCGGAAACGAGACGGCACACCGCTACAACTTGACGTTCAGCGTCAGCGCTCGCAACCTGCTGAACAATGTCAACTATGCGCCTCCGATTGGCAATCTGAACTCGTCATTCTTCGGCACCTCGAACGCGCTGGCCGGGCCGCCATTCTCCTCAGGGTCGGCCAACCGCCGCATCGACCTGCAAATGCTGTTCTCGTTCTAGGGGGCCTCAGCGCAGCAGCGCGAACTCGGGCGCGGATGCCGCGGCCAATTCGCTCGCCCGTACTTGTTCATAGCCAATCGCCGCGTAGTAAAGCGCCCGGTCGAAGAACTGTTCCAAAGAGCGTACCAGTTCCATCTCGCCAATCAGATCTTCCGGTTCCAGCAGGCCTTCCAAAAGCAAATAATCCCACAACACCTGCTTGGTGGTCTGGATGGCAAACATCACCTGACTGAAAGGCACGCCCTGATGGGCCCGTCGGGCGCCCAAAGCGATGTACCGCTCTTTCACCTCCGAAAGCGTCTTCGACAGCAGCCAGTCGCTGAGATGGCGATAGACTTCGCAGGTCCTGTGCTTCAGTTCGTGAGCGGCGACCTTGCTCAGCAGCTCGCTGCACTCATCAGCGTTTTTCAGTTTGTGGATTAAGGCCTCAGAAAGTTTGTCGGCGTGGGTTTCGATGAGTTGGATTAATCTAACCGCGAACATAAAAAGTGCCTCCTGACGGGTTGGCAGTGGCCCGTCATACAGCCCTCCGTGACCAGGTTTCCATTACGCAAGCACAGCGGCAGTGCAGTGCTCCAGTTCATGCGCAACTGCGATCGACAGACGGCGGATACCCTCGCGTATTTGTTCTGGCTGAGCATTGGAGAAATTCAGCCGCATGTGAGAACCGTTTTGTCCCGAGGGAAAGAATGGTTCGCCGGGCACGAACGCGACGTCCTGGCGTAAAGCCGTGTCCAGCAGCTTCATGGTGTCGATTCCATGAGGCATGGTGACCCAAAGGAAGAGGCCGCCATGAGGATGCGTCCAGGAAACTTCCGGCGGGAAGTAGTCGTGCAAGGCCTCCAACATCGCATCGCGACGCTCTTTGTACACCTTGCGAATAAGTTTTACGTGCTCCTCCATGAATCCATCGCGCGCCACCTCGTAAGCCACCATTTGCGCGAAGCTGCTGGTATGCAGGTCGGTGCTCTGTTTCAACTGCACCAGGCGAGTGATTACATCAGGCGGAGCAACGATCCAGCCCAAGCGCAATCCGGGCGCTAATACTTTCGAAAAGGTGCTCAGGTAAATCACATTTCCCAGCAGATATCCGCTATCGCGCAGCAAGTTGGTGCGATCCAGCACCACCAGCGGCGGAATGTGCTCGCCCTCGTAACGCAATTGCCCGTAGGGATCGTCTTCGATGATCGGGATTCCATACTTGTCGGAGAGGAGCACCAACTCGTCGCGCCGTGAACGCGACAGCGTTGTACCCCCCGGATTCTGAAAGTTTGGCAGGATGTACATGAACTTCGGGCCGGAGCGGAGCGCGCGTTCCATCTCGCTGGTCTGCAACCCGTCTGCATCGGTGGGCACGGTCACGTATTCAGCGCCCATCAGGTCGAAGGCCTGTAGTGCACCCAGATAAGTGGGCGACTCGACCAGGATGCGATCTCCGCGATTGATGAGCAGCTTGGCAATCAAGTCCAAAGCCTGCTGCGAGCCCGAGGTGATAAGGATGTTATCGACCGTGGCCAGAATGCCGTAGCGAGCCATGAGCGCAACAATCAATTCGCGCAACGGAAGGTAGCCCTCGGTTGGTCCGTATTGCAGCGCGATGGAAGGGTTGGTGGTCAGTACTTTTTGGCAGGCCTCGCGGAAGCGCTCCACCGGAAAAATCTCGGGCGCGGGCAGACCGCCGGCGAAGGAAATCACTTCCGGGCGCTGCGTCAGCTTCAGCAGCTCGCGGATGATGGAACTCTTGGCTGTCTTTGTGCGTTGCGCGTAGCGATGTGCCCAAGGCGCGGCCATACACACCTCCCCATTACAGGCAACATTAGCGCAGTTGTCATCGCCTGTCTGTGACGGCTGACACCAGCAGAAGGTAAGGCGACCGGGTCGGGACAGGCGATTACCCGAACAATTTCAACTGCTCGGCCTCTTGCTGCACCGGATGCGCGCTCTGGCTGCGTGAGCTGAACTCACGGCTGATGCCGTGCTTCTTGCGCAGGCTCGACATCAGGTCCGAAATGCGTTTGCTGTAGATTTTGCTCACGAAGGCGCGGCCGGCGAAGCGCTTCCGGTAGGCCTCTACGAGATGTGGAAACTCCTGTTCGAGGAAGGGAAGAAACACACTGGCCGAACACGGTTTCAGAAACAGTGGATTGGCGTAGATATATTTTCCTCGGGCCTGCTTGGTTGCCCCTACGAGCGCGTCCAGCGCGGCGGGTGAATCGGTAATGCCGGGCAGCACAGGTGCGCAGATGACTCCAGCGTTGACGCCCGCAGCATTCAGTTCGCGCACAGCGCCCATGCGCAAGTCGGGGCGTGGCGCGCGTGGCTCAAGAATGCGCGCCAGCTTCGCATCCAGGGTGGTTACGGTGATGTTGACGAAGAGCGAATTGTGCTCCGCAACCCGCCGCAGAAGCTCAACGTCGCGCAGAATCAGGTCGGACTTGGTGACAATGCCAATTTCTAGACCATGGTGCAGCGCCAGTTCTTCCAGGATGCCCAGCGTAACCTGGAACCGCTTCTCCGCCGGCTGATAGGGATCGGTTGCCGTGCCGATGGCAATCTGCTCACCGCGCTTCACCTTCTTCAGTTCCTGCCGCAGCAGCCAGGCCGCCTGCTGCTTGACGTAAATCTTGCGCTCGAAATCAACTCCATCACGCATCTCCATGAACTCGTGCGTGTAGCGCGCATAGCAATACTTGCAGGCGAATTCGCAACCACGGTAGGGATTGATGGTCCACGTGAAAGGCATGCGACTGGAGGTGCAGCGATTCAACAGGCCGCGTGAGGGAAGCGTGAAGTACTCCACCAGATGGCCCTGACGGATCGATTCGCCTTGCGCCGCGAGCTTGGCAATGCCCACCAGCGGCGGAGGCTCGGTGTCGTCGATCTGGAGTAAAGCGGGATTCATGCGCGGGGGGTGAGGTTCGCTTTTTGTTCGCCTAACTAACATGTTAACGCTAGGGGTGGTATGGCGTCAAGGAGCGGCGGTTTGGCAGTTGGAATTGCGGGGATAGAGGTGGGTAGCAGAACGTTAAACAGCTACTTTAATTAACGTGCGCAAGGCTAACTGGAAGCTGTTACTGCGGCATCCCCGGCGAACTCGACATTGGGTCTCAGCGGAATGATGCCGGCCTGGTAACCCATCTCCAGCAGCTTGGTGATGGCCGCGCGGCCATCTTCGCCGTAATCGAGAGTGCGGTCATTCACGTACATGCCGACGAACTTGTCGGCCAACTGCGGATCCAGATCGCGAGCAAACTGCATGGCGTATTGCAGAGCTTCCTCGCGGTTATCGAGGGCGTATCGAATGCTGTCACGCAGTGCGCCGCAGCAGGCATTGATCATTTCGGGGCCGAGCGACCGCCGGATGGCATTGCCGCCCAAAGGCAGAGGAAGTCCGGTTTCGTCACGCCACCACTTGCCCATGTCCAGGATGCGGTGCAGGCCTTCGCGATTGAAGGTAAGCTGCCCTTCGTGAATGATGAGTCCAGCCTCGTACTTGCCCTCGAGCACTTTGGGAATGATCTGGTCGAAGGGAACGGTTTCGGTCGCGATATCGGGCGCGAACAACTTGAGCGCCAGATACGCCGTGGTCATCGTGCCGGGTATGGCGATTTTGCAGCGCGTAATCTCATCGAGCGGGATATTGCGCGAAGCCACGATCATGGGACCGTAGCCCTCGCCGACGCTTCCGCCGCTCGGCATGATTGCGTACTTGTCCTGGATGTAGGGATAGGCATGAAAAGAAATCGCAGTGATGTCGTAAAAGCCGTCCATCGCTTTGCGATTGAGGGTCTCGATATCGCAAAGGGTGTGGCTAAACTTCACGCCGGGGACGCGAATCTTGTTGGTAGCCATGCCATAAAACATGAAGGCATCATCAGAGTCGGGACTGTGGGCGACGGTGATATCACGCGAGTTGTTGCCAGAGATAGGGCTCATAGACGTAATGACGCCGCCATGCAGCGTGATCGTGCGATTTACAAACTGCGACGCAAGCGAAGTGCGGCGGCCGCGGCCACGGTCACTTTCAGCAGCTCTGCAACCAGGAACGGATACAAACCGAACAACGCGGCACGTTGCCAGCTGTGCGTGATCACCGCAAGCCAACTGAGGCCGCCGACGAACAGCATAACCTCAGCAATCGCCCCAGCGACCAGATTACGCACAAATCCAAATGCTCCGCGCTCGGTCATCCATCCCGCCACAAAGGCCACGACCGGGTATGCCCACAAGTAGCCCGCGGTAGGGCCGAACAATTGGGCCAAGCCACCTGGACCAACCATACTAAACACGGGCAGGCCCATGGCGCCCCAGGCAAGGTACAACGAGGCGGCAGCAAAGCCACGACGGCTTCCCAGCGTGAGGCCGACCAACAGCACTCCAAAGTTCGCCAGGGTCAAAGGCACAGGGGTAAAGGGCAGAGGCAACACCAGACGGGCGCAGACGGCGATGACGGCGCTGGCGCCAATCACGATGGCCGCTTGTTTTATCCAGCTCGCAGATGATTCGGAAACGCTTGCATCGGTATGTAGGGCGGTTCTTAGCATTTCGTCCTCGCGATTACGACAAATAGTTATGAAGTTTTCTCTTCGGTAGTGCTATCCGCAGCGTCTTCAATCACCGCTCGAACCTGGGCATCCATCTGCTGCTGGCGGAGATGCCGCTTGACGCGAAAATGGATTGCCAGTGCCACAATGACGAGCGCTGCGGTACACAGAACCAGAAGTGCAAAATATAGCTTAAACACCGGACTTCAGAATAACAGATCGGGGATAGCTGAACTGAAGAATGGCAGAGCAGAGGTCACTGGAAAGAGCCGGGAAACTACACGCCGACGGGAAACGGTTTGGCGCTGTGCTCTTCGCCGCGGTCGCGAACCAGGCTGTCGAAGCGCCCCTGCAGCAACGACATCAGCCCGGTGTACCAGTATCCGAAGACGAACAGAAACAAGAACGGCACGGTGATGTAGTTTTCATTCGCAATGGCATACCAGACGGTCAAAGCAAAGTAGGTACCAATCAGCAACTCGATGTACGGCACCCAGCCCAGACGCTTGCGATATTTTTTTGCCGCGATCGCCCGGTCTTTCTTGTTGACGACGCGATATTTAGGGGTGCGGGCAAAGGGGCTCTGATGGCCGACCAGCGCCTCCAGCACGGCCTTGCTATTGGTGATGGTTAATCCGATGCCCAGCGCCATCAGCGGCGGCAGATACCAAATGGTGCGATACCAGGTGCGGGGGAACAGCTCTTTTTGCGAAACCAGGTAAAAGCTCGAGATGGAAAACGTGGACGCCAGAAACAGGGGCAGATCGATATAGACCATCTGGAACCATCCCTGATAGAAGCGAATGATCATGGCCGGCAGCAGGAGTGTGCTGAGTATGATCATCAGCGGATAGCTGATGTTGGCGGTCAGGTGGTACCAGGCCTCCATCTTCTCGCGCCGCGAAACATTCGCCCGCAGCACCTTGGGCAGGTCCTTCTTGGCGCATTGGATCAGCCCCTTGGCCCAGCGCGCCTGCTGGGTCTTGAACGCCGTCATCTCGATGGGCAGCTCTGCCGGGCATTCCACGTCCTGTAGATAACGAAACTTCCATCCCTTGAGCTGCGAGCGGTAGCTCAGGTCAGTATCTTCGGTCAGGGTATCGTGCTCCCAGCCGCCGGCGTCATCGATGGCTTTGCGCCGCCACATACCCGCCGTGCCATTGAAGTTGAAGAAGACGCCCGCACGCGACCGGCCGCCGTGCTCCAACACAAAATGGCCGTCAAGCAAGATGGCCTCGACCTGCGTCAGGTAGGAATACGTGCGGTTCAGGTGGGTCCAGCGGGTCTGCACCATTCCGATTTCCGGATCGGCGAAGTGGTGAATCACCTTCATCAGCCACTCGGGTTGAGGAGTGAAATCGGCGTCGAAGATGGCGACAAACTCTCCCGTCGATACCTTCAGCCCGGCATCGAGTGCGCCGGCCTTGTAGCCTTCGCGGTTAGTGCGGTGGTGATAGTTGATGTTATGGCCCGTGGCGGCGTAGCGCTCAACCACCGCCCGCGCGACATCCACGGTTTCGTCGGTGGAATCGTCGAGCACCTGGATTTCCAGCTTTTCGCGTGGATATTCGATCTTGCAAACGCACTCTACCAGCCGATCGATGACGTACTGTTCATTGAAGATTGGCAGTTGAATGGTGACCCGGGGCAATTCAGCGAAGTGCGAGGTTGGGTCAGTGACTTTGTTCTTGCGGTGCTTGTAGTAGAGGTAAACCAGCTGATAACGGTGCATGCCGTAAAACGCCAGCAGCACCAGCACGATAAAGTAAGGAATCAGCAACGCCATATCGAAAGCGTTGGCGTGATAAAGGCCCTTGAATGTCGGATCGAGAAAATGAGATCGGAAGTAGTGGCGTACGCTGTGCGGATCCACCAGCAGGCTGCAAATCAGACTGAATGTGCCGCTCAGGAATGTACGCTCCCGACGAAAGTTTTGCAGCCGCAGCCCCGTACCGGCAGATGCTGACAAGGTTCGCGCCCTGCCCGTCGATTGTACTCGACGGGGGACAGCGTCAACAGCGGGGAACCCGACAGCCCTTATTGCTGAAATCGGTACAACGACTAGAACAAACACTCACTTCGCGGCCAATCCAGCCCCCGCTGCATTGACTCTTAACCGCGAACGGCTAACAATGAAACCACGCGGAGCACAATGGGCTGGCAAGTCATAGTTGCGGTAATGTTCGGCTGCTTGCTCAGCCTTCCGTTCGCCTTGAACGGGCAGGCGCCTCCATCTGCGGGTGCGTCGAAACCCGCCCCAGCCGCGCAACATTATCCAGAAGAGGCCTATCTGTCGGCGACGCGTTACACCAATGGCTTTTTCGGTTTTTCTCTGGAATTGCCGGCCGCCGCGCATCTGGAAGCAGTTGCGGAGCCGGTCGCGCATGACGAGCGAATTCAATTGCTGGAACTGGGGGGCCCCGCGCCCCTTAATGCCGAGATTTCGATTGCCGCTTTCCCGCCACGGCGGGAAGCTCCAGACGCAAGAACCCGGCTGCGCAAAGCGCTTGACCAGGAGCTGTTCAGGGGAGTCGAGGAGCTTCGCGGCTTGTCGAAGACCATGCTTGCCGGACACCTGTTCTACTTCTACGAAACCCGCCGTGGGATTGACCAGCATATGCTGGCAGCCGCCAATCTGGATGGGTATGTCGTGATGGTGGAGCTGGGTGCTCGCAACGAAAAGACAGTGAAAGATCTGGAGACATGCTTACAGCACATCGTGTTTTTCGTGCCCGCGCAGGTCCAACAATACGTAGCGGCAGATTCTCAGCCATATGAAGGCCCGGCGATCTCATCTCATCGCCGCGCGCAGTTGCAATCCGATCCGCCCAAAGATCACATCGATCCGGGCAAAATTGACGGTGATGTCTATCGCAATCCTGCGCTGGGATTTACCTACCAGGTTCCGGCAGGATGGTTTACACAACCCCAAGGAGCGGTGCTGCCGGCCATCGAACGGGCGCGCGGGAAAGATGCTTTGGCGGCGGTGATCGACGGCGGCGCCTGGGATGGGGATTCTTCGGAACGGCAGCTGATGAAGGCGTGCAGCCGAACTCTATTTTCGGTTTGGGCAAAGCTGCCGGGAGCGGATGGCCAGATCCCCTACGATGATTTTGGTGAGATAACGCTCGCGGCTACAGCAGCCGAATGTTTCCCAGCCGTGAAGTTTCCATCCGACCCGACCGACCGCCAACAAATGCGGGACTTTCTGCTGATGCTTGGCCTAAGCCATCCCATCTTGCGCGACATGCGCGACGCCAGAGCCTTTACCGCCCATGGAGTGCTGTTTCTTCTGCTCCACGGAACCGTCGGATTCCAACTCCCCGATGACCGACTGTCGCGGCGGTTATCGGTTGCGTTGGCTGTTACCGAGCGGCGAGGGTATCTGTTGACCTGGTTTTTCGCCGCTCCTCATGACAGCGAATTAGAGCCATTGCTGAAAGAGAAAGGCGCGTTCGATCCGGAACCGGCAACCGAGAATGCAACGAAAGCCGGAAGCAACGATGCCGGCAAGGCAGCACAACTGGGTGCGAACTCCGCCGCCAGTTCAACGTCAGAGCAGCCTCCTTCGTCGAATACTGGAACAAACGCCAGCCTGCCGGGTGGCGGCGCGACGGCTGATAGTTCGGCTTCGGCAACGACAGGCGGCCAGAACGGGGCTGCGAGCGAGACCGGTTCAAGTGGCAGTTTGCCAGGGCAGAACGCTCCAACCAGCACTCCGCAAGCGCCACGCCCATCCCTGCTTCGGCCCGGGGAAACAATGGAAAGCCAGCAAGGAAGCGGCCCGCCCGCTAAAAAGCACTAACGTTCTCGCGGAAGACCGCAGCTAGTTCAGGAAGAACTTGGTGTACAACGTGTCCCGTTGCGCGGGACGGAAGCCGGCATCGCGAATAATACGGCGCAACTCCTCTTCAGTGGTGCAGTTGCGAACTCCGGCGGCGCGGACCACATTTTCCTCAATCATCACCGAGCCCACGTCGTTCCCGCCGAAGCGCAAGCCGGTCTGGCAAACCTTCAATCCCTGGGTCACCCAACTAGACTGCACGTTCTCGAAGTTGGTGAGGAAGAGCCGCGCGATCGCCAGCGTCTTCAGGTATTCGACTGCCGTGGCTTCATCCCAGCCCCGCCCGCCGAGCGCCGTGTTTTGCGGCTGAAACGACCACGGAATAAAAGCCGTGAAGCCACCGGTCTCTTCTTGCAGATCATAGACGTGCTGGAAATGATTGATGCGGTGCTCATAGGTTTCGCCGACGCCAAACATCATGGTCGCTGTGGTTCTCATGCCGAGCTGGTGCGCGGTGCGATGTACGTTGAGCCAGTCATTGGTAAGGCACTTCAAGCGCGCAATCTTGTAGCGCACTTCGTCGTCCAGTATTTCCGCGCCGCCGCCCGGAATGGAATCCAGTCCGGAATCACGCAAGCGCTTGATGGTGTCTGCGATGGTCAGGCCACTGACTTCAGCAATGCAGATGATTTCCGACGCGGAGAAACAATGCAGGTGCACTTGCGGGAAGCGCTGTTTCATGCCGCTCAGCAGGGCTTCATACCAGTCGATTTTCAGATCGGGATGCAGACCGCCTTGCAGTAGCACGCCAGTCCCGCCTAATTCCACGGTTTCGCGGACCTTGTCGTAAATCGTGTCGAAATCGAGGAGGTATCCTTCCTTGGCCATCTTGCCCTTGAGCGGGCGATAGAAGGCGCAGAAGGTGCAGTACTCGGTGCAGAAGTTGGTGTAGTTGATATTGCGGTCAATGATGTATGTCACCACACCATCGGGATGCAAGCGTCGGCGCACCGCGTCGGCTTCCATCCCTATGCCGATGAGATCATCGGAACGGTACATTTCCAGCGCTTCAGCTTTGGTCAGAGACATAGGACGCCACAACCCACAGTGACATTCTAATTGCAAGGAAGCTGGGTTGTCTTTTTGAACAAAGATAACCTTGATAGCGGCTGGGACATCCCATCGCCAGCCTACTTCGTCCGCAACAATCCTCAGCAATTGGCGTTTATAGCGATGCTTCTCAAACCTGGTCCTATCCGCAGCCGGAGGCGGTGAACCCATGAACCTGCCTGAACAAAAGCTAAGAACATGCACCCGAATAATGGCGGCTGCATTGCTGCTGGCCATGCCGTTTCCCGCACGAGCCGTACTAGGGGACACCGCCGCCTCCGTACTCGCCGACCAAGCCCGCATGAAGGGGACGTTACACAGCGTGGACCGTGGCACGTATGTACTGCATGAAATCACCACGACCACAGGCGTAGTGCGAGAATTCGTCTCGCCTGGCGGAGCGGTTTTTGGCGTGGCTTGGGACGGCCAATTCCCGCCCAATTTCCAGCAACTCCTCGGTGCTTACTACCAACAGGCGCAGGAGGCGGCAACCTCGCAATCGCAGCAGTCGCCGCACCGACGCGGCCCAGCCGTGATTGAGACGCCGGGTCTGGTGATTTATCAAACCGGGCACATGCGCAGCTTTCACGGACGCGCCTACATTCCACAATTGGTGCCGCAAGGCGTCCAAGCCAGCGATATCCGGTAAGGGAGAATGATCGTGCAAAAACTATGGCTGTTGCTCGTGCTGGGAAGCCTGACGCTAATGGCGGCCTGCGGCGGTGGTGGATCATCCACAATCATTTCGGTGAGTGTTACCTGCTCTCCCTCGAGCATCTTGTATGGCCAGACCAGCCAATGCTCGGCATCGGTTACAGGAACAGGAAACTTCAACGCTGGCGTCACCTGGATGGCAAGCGCCGGGACTATCTCGAGTTCGGGATTGTTTACCGCACCCTCCGGGGGAGTTACCGCGCTGCAGGTCACGATTACCGCGACATCGACCCAGGACACCAGCGTGGCGGGAGCGGCCACGGTGACGGTGAGCACGACGCAGACGAACAATGTCCAGCCCATCACGGTGGACGCCGGTCCTCAGCCGCAGAGTTTTTCAGACGTCGACGAAGCTTTCACGTCGGTCACCGTCTGCGTGCATGGCACGAACACCTGTCAGACGATCGACCATATTCAAATCGACACCGGTTCTGAGGGCTTGCGCCTCATATCGTCAGTGCTCACGATTCCGCTGCCGCAGGAAAACGATTCCAGCGGCAACCCACTCGATGAGTGCACGGTTTTCGCGGATGGTTACATCTGGGGCCCGGCGGCTACGGCTGATATCACCATAGCTGGCGAACAGGCGTCGGGGGCGCCTGTGCAGATAATCATCCCTTCATCAAGTTCGCCGGCCGTTCCGAACACTTGTTCCAGCCAGAACCCCATGGGAGGCAGTGGCAACGAGGGAGGTAGCTCGAGCGGCGACAGTGTGAGCACATTCGGGGCAAACGGAATTATCGGTCTGGGACTGTTCCAGCAGGACTGCGGGCAGTATTGTGTATTCAGTTCAAGCAATTGCAACTCCAGCCAGACCGCTCCCTGCGTTTACTACAAGTGCCCATCTTCGGGGTGCAGTCCGACGGATGTTGTGCTGGCACAGCAGGTAGTGAATCCCATCACCCTGTTTGCGACCGATAACAATGGAGTGCAGATCCAGCTCCCATCGGTTCCCAACGGAGGAACAGCGTCAGTGCAGGGCTCGATGATTTTCGGCATTGGCACGCAATCTAACAATGGATTGGGCAGCGCCAATGTTTATCTTGTGCCTGATAACGGGAACTTTGCAGGCAGCATCATCACCACCTTTAACGGACACAGCTATCCCAACAGCTTCATAGACAGCGGGTCGAACGGACTGTTCTTCCTTGATAGTGGCACCACCGGAATTGCGCTGTGTGCCGCACCAAATTCGACATGGTACTGTCCCGTTACCTCGCCAGACAATCTGTCGGCAACGAATCAAGGTCAGGATGCCAACGGAAATCCGCTGGGTACTGCGGGTACGGTCAACTTTGCGATAGAGAATGCAACGAATCTTTTCAACACAGGCAACACAGCTTTCAGTACCTTGGGAGCACCGAATCCTGGCGCCTTCGATTGGGGGTTGGCGTTCTTTTTTGGGCGCAACGTCTTTACGGCTATCGACCAGATGAGCACCCCGGCCGGCACAGGGCCCTACTTTGCGTACTGATGGAGCGTGGTAACCGGAGTGGACCTATGGGTGAAAGCGGCGTGTCCTCCAAACCCGAGCCGAAAGCTTCACGCCCCGACATGATGGCAGGTTACGGTGTTCCGGAGTCCTTGGAAGACAGCCTGCCTTGGGAATGGGCACGCGAGCGCATAGCCAAGTCGCACAATTACTGGCTTACAACCGTCCGCCCCAACTGCGCGCCACATACCATGGTGGTATGGGGCGTCTGGCTCAACGACGCCTACTATTTCAGCACCAGCGCCACCAGTCGCAAAGGCCGAAATCTTGCAAAGAATCCAAACTGCGTTGTCTGTACGGAAAGCGCCGAAGAGGCTGTGATTATCGAGGGCGTGGCTCGCCAACTGAACGACGTCGAGGTCCCTCCGCAAGCATTCACCGACTACAAAGCGAAATATGCGTGGGAGCTTGATCCGAAGGTGGGGCCGGTGTACGAGGTCCGCCCTAAGACGGTGTTTGCGGTGCCCGAGAAACTGTTCCCCAAAGGGGTTACACGCTGGAGGTTTGAATGATGCTCACCATTGGGTGAAAGAAAAAGGCCGGCGCAAGCGTCGGCCTGAATGATCGCGTCACTTCTTTGTCGGAGGCGTGCTGGCGCTGCTCTTACTCTTTGATCCCGTCGCCCGATGGGCAATTATCTTTTCCTGTATGCCGTCGTAGGTCTTCTGCGGAACAATCTTGCGGGTAAGCAAGTCACGCTTGGAGTTGTAGGGACGGCCGTCAATAATTTTCTGCGAGTAGGCATTGCCAATCCCAGGGAGTGCTTCCAGTTGCTCTTTCGTGGCGCTGTTGATGTCGAGTTTTTCCGACGCTGACGCAGCCATGGGCTGGCTGGCGGGTTGCGCCCCGCTGGACGTGGAAGACGGCATTGGCTTGCTGCCTGATTGCTTAGACGCGCCACTGTCCGTACCGCTGGACATTGAGCTCTGCGCGAACAGCGGTAAAGCGGTTAACG
Source organism: uncultured Acidobacteriaceae bacterium (assembly GCA_963798185.1). Taxonomy (GTDB): domain Bacteria; phylum Acidobacteriota; class Terriglobia; order Terriglobales; family Acidobacteriaceae; genus Bog-257. The sequence continues at coordinate 26,951 of CAWCSJ010000034.1, read as the reverse complement.
CGAGCGCTAATGACAAGAGTGCGAGATTGCGAAATTTCATAAAGAACTTCCTCCATTCGACTATGAGTCGAATCCTACTCGGCGGCTCGACGACTGTCACGCAACATCCCGCATAGGCCGGCGAGATTTGCTCCCAGGCCCCTTCTTCTTCCGACGCCGGAGACGCCACCAGAAATACAGTCCTGCCAGACCGCCAACAATCGCCAGCGCGATCAAGACGTATAGCAATGGATGGTAATAGCGGCCAAACCAGCGAAGGATTTGGCGGCCGTATATCGATCCCAGATACGCCAGCAAGGTGTAACGCACCCCGCGACCCAATAGCAGGGCGACCAGGAAATTCCGCCGGGGATAGTGCATGGCGCCGGCGGCTATCAAAAAGGGAACAAAGGGAACCGGAGGCGGAGCGATTGCCCCAATTGCTACAGACCAGAAACCGTACCGCTCGAAGATGTCATAGATCTTCTGAGCCCGTTTCTTGGAGACTTTCTTCTCCAGCGTTTCTTTGCCCCCTTTGGCGCCAAGCCGGTAGGTTAGAAAGCCCCCGATCAGAGACCCGATGGTGGCCATAAGCGCGTAGTACCACCAGGGCTCCTTATGTGCAGCCGAAAGGATTACGGTGAGCGCATCCATGCTGCCTGGCAGAGGAATGGCCGAGTTGTCTATCAGCCCCAGCACAATCAGTCCTGGTCCCCCCATGTGCACAAGCAGGTGCCAAGGCGATTTCTTGGAGACTACGGCTGCGATCAGATGCATGCGCCTCGTTTCGAATCACGCCTCGATACTGATACTGGTTAGAGGCAGAACATTCAGCGGAGGTTCGGGCCAAAATGCAGCCCGGCAACATGTAAGGGTTTCGCCAAAGTGAAAACCCTATTTGCGAGAGCTTCCGAATGCCACCGGCCCCAGGAAGCGCAGCTCAGGGGCTGCCGAAATCAATCCAATCTCTTGCGAAAAGCGCAGGAAGAGCTTTAGCCCGGCATGGTTTTGACGGTCGAGATAGTAGTGAACGTTCTCGGTGAGATAGCTAAGAATGTTGGCTTCGCTCAACCCCAACCTTTGTGACCACTGTTGAGCGATGATGCGAAGGTTCGCCGGCTCCAGTCCGTGGTCCCGCGATCGCTGAAATACTTTCACCAGGTCAAGATCGCGGGGTGCTCGATTCAGGGAATCGAGCCGTACCGCCCAGAATGCAAAAACAAACGGCTGGCTCGTCCGTTCGTGCCAGAGATGCGCCAGGTCATACAGGAAGCGTTCTTTGCCGACACTTATCTTCAGGGCCGCGTCTCCAATCAACAGCGCTGCGTCATGGCTGCGCAGCATAGCCTCAAGGTCCGGAGCATGCGGTGTGAGCTGCCGTTGCCCGCCAAGAAACTTGGCGAAGAGCACCTGCAACAGCGCGACCGAGGTGCGGGATGAGGTATCGGTGGCGACCGTCTCGATTTGCTCGATGGGTTTCTTGCTGACCAGCAGAATCGATCGCACAAAATCTTTGGACGCAATCGCAATGTTCGGCAGGATCACCAATCCCGGTATCTCCGCATAGGTGACGGCTGGAATGATGCCGATGTCGGCCTGATCTGCTGCCAGGGCGGCTGCACAGGCGGAGGGAATTGTGTATTCGATGGCAAAATCGCGGCCTGCCACTCCGTGCTCGAAGTCCCACATGAGGGGAGCGGTATTCAGAAAGGAAATGGCCGAGATACGCAAGACAGGCATTGACCAATCGAGTCTAGCAAACGCCCGGACCTTGCTGCGCTGCCCCGCTCACGTGGACTGGCGATACGTTTCCTTGACGGTAACCAGAGAGCTGGTTACTGTCCGATTGTTGGAGATAATTCGCCGCTTTGGGAGAATTACATGCAAGCTGAAATGCCGGTTCGAGCTCACGATTATGCCGTCACCCGCAAACTGCAATGGCTGGCTTTGTCATTGACTCCCGGAGTGGGCGCCGGACGCGGTCGCAAGCTGGTTGAAATGTACGGCGGCGTTGATCGCGTGTTCACAGCGTCGCTGACCGAACTGGAGGGTGCGGGGCTTCCCAGCGCGGCGGCGCAGAGTCTGGCGCTAGGTAAGTCGATGGACCTGGCCAATGCCGAATTTGACCATGCCCGCGAACTGGGGGCCCAAGTGATCTTTCCTCGGGGACGCGGAGTTCCCACGACGCTTGCTGGAAATTTATGATCCGCCATTAGCGTTATACCTTAAGGGAAGCTCGGAAATTATAGATAAACCAGGGATTGCTATAGTTGGAACCAGGCATCCAACGCCCTACGGAACGGGCATGGCGGAGCGGCTGGCCTGCGACCTTGCAGCCCGCGGACTCATCATATTCAGTGGGATGGCGCGCGGTGTGGATACCGCTGCCCACCGCGGGGCGTTGCAGGCACATGGTCACACCGTGGCGATCTGGGGGACGGGCATCGACGTAGTTTACCCGGCGGAGAACCGCAAGATTACCGACCAGATACTGGCTTCCGGTGGCGCCGTTCTCAGCGAATTTCCGCTGGGAACTTTTCCGGCGCCGCAAAATTTTCCCATTCGCAATCGGTTGATCAGCGGTATTTCCATCGGCGTTTTGGTGCTGGAGGCGGGCGAGTTCAGCGGCACCAGGGTGACGGCGCGCTGCGCGTTGGAGCAAGGACGTGAGGTTTTCGCGGTGCCCGGCAACGTCACCAATAAACTTTCCTGGGGCCCGAACACGCTGATTAAGCAGGGTGCGGCGCTGGTGGCCACATGGGAGGATGTTTGGGAAGCGCTTCCTGCCGATGTCCGTTTGGCCCTAACGCCAGCGGAGGTGCCTGCATCGGAGGAGGGCATTCCGTCATCACTGTTTGAGACAGAACAGTTGCCTCCAAGCGAGAAAAGGGTTTACGCACTCATGCGGGCGGATGAATCCATTCACATCGACCAACTGGTTGAGCGTTTGACGTCGCATCTGTCGTCATCGGAGATTTTCAGCGCCCTGTTCGAGCTGGAGCTAAGTGGCCGCATCCGGCAGCTGCCAGGGAAGTACTTTGTGAGGGTGATGTAGGAAGGCGCTATTCGCTCTTCGCCTTTCGCTTTTCGCTGAGGCAACGGAGGTTCGTCCTGAGAAATTACGAAGATCTGGAAGTTTGGCAAAAGGCCCACGCGCTCACTATTAAAGTTTATCGCGCTACCGAGAGCTTTCCACGATCAGAGACCTTTGGGTTGACGAGCCAGATTCGCAGGGCGAGCAGTTCCATTGGCGCAAATCTGGCGGAAGGATGTGGGCGGTGGGGCGATGTCGAACTGGCCCGCTATGTCCAGATCGCTAGCGGGTCGGCCAGTGAGTTGCAAAATCATTTGCGTCTCGCTAAGGATTTGGAATTGCTAAACGCCACTGAATACGCCAATTTACTCAGGGACGTGATTAGTGTTCGTCAGATGCTGACGGCTTTTCTGCAGAGGCTTCGGGGCGTACGCGGCACTCGAGAACCATCGCCAAGAGCTCTGGCGAAAAGCGAATAGCGAAGGGCGAAAAGCGTCACCCCTTTGCCGCTCGCGGCGAAACCGTGCTAGCTTCTAACAAGATTGAGGTTCCATTGGCAAAAGGTTTAGTCATCGTCGAATCGCCCACGAAAGCGAAGACGATCCAAAAATATCTCGGCTCGGGCTATGAGGTCGAAGCCTCGCTCGGGCACATCAAAGACTTGCCCAAAAAGTCTCTCGGCGTCGATCTCGACGACAATTTCGCGACCGAGTACGTGATTATTCCGGGTAAGGAGAAGGTCGTTGCCCGCCTGAAGAAGCTGGCCAAGACGGCCAATGCCATCTATCTGGCGCCTGATCCCGATCGCGAAGGAGAAGCCATCGCCGCGCACCTCGCCGAAGAACTCGGCGGTGACTCGGTTGATGGCAAGCGCAAGAGCAAAAAGGGCGCGATCGCAATCCGCCGTGTGACGTTCAACGAAATCACCAAGCGCGCCGTGCAGGAAGCATTTCTCCATCCGCGCGACATTGATAGCAACCTGGTCGATGCACAGCAGACCCGCCGCGTGCTTGACCGGCTGGTCGGGTACCAGGTCTCGCCGCTGCTGTGGGACAAAGTGCGGAGGGGGATATCCGCCGGGCGCGTGCAGACCGTGGCGTTGCGGCTGATTGTTGAGCGCGAACGCGATATCAAGGCGTTCGTCAAGGAAGAGTACTGGACGATTGACGCTAATCTGCAAGCGAACAAACCACCAGCGTTTGCCGCGCGGTTCATTGGTATAGGCGACGAAAAAACTCCGGTGACGAACGGTGAAGATGCGGCCAAAATCAAGGCTGCCATCGAGACCGCCGATTGGAGCGTTCGCTCAATTGACAAGCGTGAACGCCGCCGCAGTCCTGCCGCCCCATTTACCACCAGCAAGTTCCAGCAGGATGCTTCGCGCAAACTGCGTTTCAGCGTAAAACGCGCCATGATGATCGCCCAGCGCTTGTATGAAGGTGTCGACCTGGGCGATGAGGGAACGGTCGGACTCATCACCTACATGCGTACCGACTCGCCGCAGGTTTCGAATGACGCTATCGCCGAGGTGCGCGAGCTGATTGGCAAGGAGTTCGGCAAGGAGTTTCTGCCTGAGGCGCCGAACACGTACAAGTCGAAGAAGAGTGCCCAGGAGGCCCACGAAGCTATTCGCCCGACGGCTGCTGCGCGGCATCCCGATCAGGTCAAACAGTATCTCCAGGAAGACGAGTACAAGGTCTATAAGCTCATCTGGCAGCGTTTTGTCGCTTCGCAGATGAATCCCGCCGTCTTCGACCAGACGACGGTGGAGATTGACGCGAAGAACGGCAATGATGTCTACCGCTTCCGGGTGACTGGGTCGGTGCTCAAATTCGAAGGCTTCCTGAAGGTGTACGAAGAGGCCAAAGACGCCAAGGACGAAGAGGACGAAGCTCTAAAGCACAAGCTGCCGGTGCTGACCGAGGGCCAGAAGTTGACCCTGAAAGGCGTCGATGCCGAACAGCACTTCACCGAGCCCCCTCCGCGCTTCAACGAAGCTTCGCTGGTTAAGGAACTGGAGGACCGCGGCATCGGACGTCCGTCCACCTACGCTGCCATCATCAGCACCATTCAGGAGCGGCAATACGTGCAGAAGATTGGGGGAAAGTTTATTCCCGCCGAAATTGGGTTTGTTGTCACCGATCTGCTGGTGGCCAACTTCAAAGATATTTTCGATCTGCAATACACCGCGCGCTTGGAAGAGGAGCTCGACGAGATCGAGGATGGCAAGGAACGCTGGACCGACGCCCTGGCCGAGTTCTACAAGAAATTCGAGAAAGAACTCCATTACGCCGAAAAGCACATGGAGAACGTCAAGCGGATGGAGAAGCCCACCGACGAGAAGTGCGAGCGGTGCGGCTCGCCGCTGGTCATCAAGTGGGGTAAGCACGGATCGTTCTATGCGTGCAGCGCGTACGACAAGACAGACCCCAACAGTTGCACCTTCACCAAGGAAAACCCGATCGACCTGCCGGACCTTGATTCGGCCGACGTGCAGGAAACCACGCAGGAGGAATACTGCGAAAACTGTGGCCGGCCGATGGTGCTGAAGCGGGGACGCTTTGGACAGTTCATGGCTTGCACCGGGTATCCTGATTGCAAGACCACGCGCCGTCTCGATCAGGGTAAGAAGGTCCCTGACATTCCGCTGGATGAAAAGTGCCCGCAGTGCGGACGCAATTTACTGTTGCGGCATGGCCGCTACGGAGAATTTATTTCGTGCAGCGGTTATCCGGAATGCAAGTGGGTCAAGCAGAACTACATCGGAGTAAAGTGTCCGGAGTGCAAGGATGGGGACCTGGCGGAGAAAAAAGCGCGCCGGGGCAACTTCTTTTACGGTTGCTCCAACTATCCGAAGTGCCGATTCACCTCCGCCTACAAGCCTGTCGCTGAGCCGTGTCCTGAGTGCGGCAGCCCCTACTTGCTGGAGAAGAACCTGAAGTCGGGCAGCTTCCTGGTGTGTCCAAACAACAAGCGTACCGAAAGTGACGAGCCCAAGACCGCAGCCAAGCGCCGCGGGAAGAAGAAAGCCGGGGATGAAAGTACGGTTAAATGTGACTACTCGCGCGAAATTCAACCGCTGGCTGTTGCATAATATATTGTCAATTCAAACCGCCCGGCCACGAGCCGGGCATTCCTGTGAAAGGGGTAGAACATGGCAGGACAATTGAAAGGCGCGACCATCATTGCGCACCTGATCGAGAATGATGCTTCCAAGGCTGTGGATTTTTACCACAAGGCGTTCGGAGCAGAGATCCTGGGCGTGCACAAAACGCCCGACGGAAAGGTAATGCACGCCGAGTTGAGTGTCGGCGGCGCGAGGCTCATGTTGGCCGACGAATTTCCCGGCGCGAAATCGGCCAAATCGCTGGGCGGCAGCCCAGTGGTGTTGAATCTGTATGTTCAGGAAGACGTCGACAGCCTATTCAAGCAGGCCGTCGATGCCGGAGCCAAGGTGTTGATGCCGCTGGCCGACCAGTTCTGGGGCGATCGCTATGGCCAGATCGAAGACCCTTTTGGCCATCACTGGGCGCTGGGACAGCATGTCGAGGACGTCGCACCAGAGGAGATGGAGCGGCGGGCACGCGAGGCATTCGCAAACATGGCCGCTCACGCAAACAAGTAATCTGCTGGAGCAGGCAAGAACCTAACAACATAACGGAAAAGCCGTCACCAAGGCGGCTTTTCTAGCCTAAGTTATATAGGAGAACCCATGAGTACCCCACAAGCTACACATCATGATGCCGAACTTATTCTGAAGCTTTACGATCTTCGCCGTGAGCCGGTCATGCGTGACGCCCGCAGCTTCGTAGTCGGTTTTTGGCCCAAGTCTGTAGATGAAATTCTCGCCCTAACCAACGCGTTTGGCAGCAAGGAAAACGCATATCTCCGGCAAGTGTACGGCTATTGGGAGATGGTGGCTGCCCTGGTGGTCCATGGGACCCTGAACGCACTACTGGTGTTCGATACGTGCCAGGAAATGTACTTCGCTTACGGGAAGATTCAGCCGTTCCTGGAGGAATTTCGCAAGAAGTCGGGCATGCCAGACTTCCTGTCTAATCTGCAAAAGGTCGTGGAGGGTTCCGCTGAGGGCCGGGAGCGACTGGCACGTGTGCAGAAGCGACAGGCGGAGATGGCCGCGGCAGCCAGTCGATAGTCCGCGCCTAGCTTAGGTATTCGCGAACATAGGGATCGTTGCTGCGCAGCAGATCGGCGGCGGTCCCCTCGAAGATGATGTTTCCGTCCCGCAGCATCAGGAACCGGGTGCGCAGGTCGCGAACACCCATGTCGGTGACCGGTACCATTTTGTTCTGCTTCTGGTCGAAATAGTGGCTGGCCATGGTAAACGCGTCTTGCAGACGATTGGTCACCAACAGGGAACTCGTCCCATAGACGTCGCGCTGTTTGACGACGAGTTCGATGATTGTGTTCGAGGTCACGGGGTCAAGGCCGCCGGTGGGAGAATCGTAAAGCAGGACCTCCGGATGGGTGATGATGGCACGCGCGATGGCCACTCGGCGTCGCATACCGCCGGAAAGTTCCGACGGGAACAGATTGAAGGTGTGCTCCAGTTCGACGAAGCGCAAGGCCTCCAGCACCCGCTGGTGAATTTCATCGGTTAGCTTGCCCGTCTCTTCCATCAGGCGATAGGCTACATTTTCCTCAACCGTCAACGAATCAAATAACGCGCTTTCCTGGAAGACCATGCCGATCTTGCGGCGTAGCTCAAATAGGTCCTGCTCTCGCATCTGCGTGATCTCGTCGCCCAAAACCGTGATTCGGCCAGAGTCAGGTTTCAGTAATCCGAGAGCCAGTTTCAGGGCGAGAGTTTTTCCCGTGCCCGCCTCACCCATTATGACCTTGGTTTCACCATGGGGGAGTTGAAAGGAAATTGCCTTCAACACCGGCGCGTCGAAAGCAATAGCAACTTTGTCGAAGCGAATGGCGCAATCAGCCTTGGAGGTGGCTGTCGGTTGGCGCTGCTCGACCGGCGGTGCAAGGCTCGACATATCAGTATTGGAAGATCCCCATCAACAGTCGGGTAATGAAGAAATCGCTGACCAGAATGAGGACCGATGCTGCCACTACGGCCTGGGTAGTGGCCCGGCCAACGCCTTGCGTGCCGCCCTTGGCAGAGAGTCCGTAGTAACACCCGATGGTGGAGATGATAAAGCCGAAGATCACGGGTTTGGTTAGTCCCATGAACACGTCTCCGAAGCGCAGCGCCTGGTAAGCCGTGGTCCAGTACTCGTTGGGATCCAGCCCCAATAAGAGGTACGAAATTACGAATCCACCGGTCAGCCCTACCAGATTAGAGATGATAGCCAGGAAGAACAGCATGGTCATACTGGCCATGACACGCGGCGTGACCAGCTTCTTGGACGGATCAACTCCCATGGCGCGCATGGCATCAATTTGCTCGGTGACTTTCATGGAACCCAGTTCGCTGGCCATGCCGCTGGAGTTGCGGCCAGCCACCATAAGTCCCGTCAGCACCGGCCCCAACTCGCGAACCATGGACAGCGAAACCAGTTTGCCGGTTAGCGACAACGAGCCGAACTGCTGCAACGTGCTCGAGGTCTGCAAAGCCAGCACCGCACCCGTGAAGAAACCCGTCAGTATCACGATGGGCAGCGACCCCACACCAATCGAATCGGCCTGCAACAGGGTATCGGCAAAGTAGCGAGGATGACCGAAGATATTGCTAAGCGAGCGTCCGGCAAGCAGGGCATAAGCCTGTACCGCCGCGACATTCTCCTTGATGATTTCGACCGGCGAGAAAGTTGGCATGCTTTTCCGGAAAAGAGATACGACGAAAATATATCAGAGAGGCACAGCCAAACCCGGTTTTTGGGGTCAATAGGCCGCGCCGCCCTTCGGTTCCCGGCAAGTCTGGCGGTGATTTCGGGGCTTGAGGAGGTGGACCCAATTCGGCACTTTGCATGCGGGAGACCATTCATTTACTATGCAATGCCTGAGCGGTGCAACGCACGCCAGGAGTCGGCAGTATGGCATTTCAGGTTGATCGAAGCCCGCTGGATCCGGAATCAGGGTTCGAATATTACATTTGCTTCAAACCCAAGATTGAAGTCCAGGGAGATGAGGTCGAGTCGCGCATTTCTATCGAGGCAGCGCTTTCCGTGTCGGAAACAGGAGATGTGGCCGATATCAGCTTCATGCTGCCCAAGACGTGCCGGAACGATCACGCTCTGTCCTTCCTGAAACGTGATCCTTCAGCTGCCTGCGTGGACAATCGCGTTTTTATTGCGTTGCCGGGTCTGAGTGGCGATGCTGTGTTTAACGCTCCGGCTACCCTGGAACTGGACCACGCTGGGCGCATTGTTGCCATTGAGATCAACGGAGGGATTCCCAAGACCAGCACCTTTCACCCTGGACATGCCTGAGCTCGACGTAACTGCATTCATCCTCGCCGGCGGTCGCAGCACACGTATGGGGACAGACAAAGCGTTGCTCACCGTTGGCAAGCACACGCTGCTGGAGCGTGCCTTGCAGACAGCCGCGACAGTCGCGAACCAGGTTTTCATCGCCGGCCCGCGCGATCGCTACGCGCAATATGGCGACGTGGTAGAGGATATCTTTCCCGATTGCGGCCCGCTAGGCGGAATCCACGCTGCCTTATGCATGACCAAGACAGACCTTAACCTGATGCTGTCGGTGGATACGCCTTCGATGAGTCCAGACTTTCTCTCCTGGCTGATGCAACAGGCGCGTGCCAGCAGCGAGTTGATGGTGGTTCCTGATGCCCTGGGCGGCCTGCAACCCCTCGCCGCGATTTACCGTCGCCCCTTGCGGGCCGTCGCTGAACAGGCGCTGAAACGCGGCGATTATAAGATCGGGCATTTGTTCTCGCTGGCGCCCACGCGCTATATCTCTGAGAATGAAATCTGTGCGGCGGGTTTCTCGCCCATGCTTTTTCGCAATGTAAACACTTTTGCGGAATATGAAGATCTGGTACAGAAGGAAGATGCTTCGCGAGTGAGAGGCGACGGCGAATGAACGAGCAAAAGCCCTATATCGAGTTTCAGGATGTGCACAAAGCATTCGGCGACAATGTTGTGCTGAACGGCGTGAGCTTCGATGTCATGCCCGGCGAGACGGTTTGCATCCTGGGGCGCAGCGGGGTGGGAAAATCGGTTTCGCTGCACGAGATCATGGGCTTCCTTAAACCCGACAAGGGGCGGATTTTGGTCGCCTACGAAGACATCACCGACTACGGGGAAGCGGACCTGGAGCGCATTCGCAAAAAGGTGACAATGGTATTTCAAAATGGAGCGCTGTTCGATTCCCTGACCGTCGGCGAAAACGTTGCGTTTCCTTTGCGCGAACGCGGTGGCTTGCAAGAAGAACAAATCTACCAGATCATCGATGGGTTGCTTGAGATGGTGGGCGTGAGGGACTTCCGCGACCTGCTACCGTCCGACCTTTCGACCGGTATGAAACGTTCCGTAGCCATTGCCCGCGCGCTGGCGGCACAGCCTGACGCAGTGCTTTACGATGAGCCGACTACGATGGTCGATCCGCTGATGGCACACCTACTGGGCGACTTGATCAAGAAGTTAAAGAAGCAGTTGAAGCTGACCAGCATTGTGGTCACGCACGACATGGCCCTGGCCAAAAAGCTGTCCGATCGACTGCTGTTTTTACACGAAGCGAAAGCCATCTTCTTTGGGACCTTTGCGGAAATGGCCAACTGCAAAGAGCCCATCGTGCAGGAATTCCTCGAACTCGACTCGCTGGACTTTGAGCGCTTCTTCGGGGCGCGACGTCCGCAACACCAACCGCGCATGTGACGGTAGAGCCGGCGTCGGCCGCTTCAGAAGCCCTGCGCCACCAATCGCTCCACGGTGAGGGCTCCACTCTGCTCATCCCGCCGGGTCCATTTCTCCAGATATTTGGCGACTATGTCGGTCTCAATGTTTACCGGATCGCTAGGCTTCAGCGAACCTAGGTTCGTCATCTTCACCGTGTGTGGGATGATGGCGATGGTTAGGCGCAACCCTTCCAGCTTTGCCACGGTCAGGCTGATGCCTTCAATGGCGATCGATCCCTTGAACACGACATACTTCTCCAACTCCTCCGGGATATCGAGGAGCAGCCAGAAGTCGTCTGCCTCGGCGATCGGCTGCAGGCCGACGAAACCGCCGGTGCCATCCACGTGGCCTTGCACCATATGACCACCCATTCGGCCGTCGGCCTTCAAAGGTAGCTCCAGGTTCACCTGCGCGCCCTCGGTGATGCGCGAGAGCGACGTCAGTCTCCAGGTTTCGGCCGCCAGATCGGCACAGAAGGATTGCGGCGTGATAGCGAGCGCGGTCAGACAGACGCCGCTGACAGCAACGCTGTTCCCCTCTTGCAACTGCTTCGCGGTGCTAGGTGCATTGATCGTGATGCGGTGATTGCCGCCGCGTTCCACGATGCTGCTGATGGTTCCGACTTCTGCAACCAGTCCAGTGAACATGATGATGACCTCGAAACGCAGCAATTAGCACTTGGCACTTAGCAATTGGCGCTTAGGCTTTAGCAGGTTATTTTACAGGCCGAGAGGTGAAAGTTTTCCTATTATCAAGCCGAATGCTGAACGCTAAATGCTAAATGCTAAATGCTAAATCTAAGGTGCTGCCTTCGTAGGGATCACGTAGATAGCCCTCTACGGCAAAGTCTTCTCCGAAGCGATGCAGCACCAGCGATTTCACGTAAGCTGCTTCGCTGATGCGGCGGTACCCGGTGCCTAGCGCAAACGGAATGGAACCCGTGCCCGCGAGGATCTTCGGAGCATAATAAAAGAAAATCTTATCCACCATACCGGCCGACAGTGCGGTCCAATTCACCATGGCGCCGCCCTCAATAATCAGACTGGTGATTTCACGCTCGCCGAGTTTGGCAAGGACGCCCTCGAGGTCCGGACGGCCGTCGATAGTGAGTGAAGCACTGGGGAAGGGAATGGTGCCATCCTCCACCGGCCGGCGCATTGGGACCTGCTCCACGATCACACCGCGCCCTTCCAGCTCACGCCGCTTGTTCTCCTCCGCGAAACAACAGAATACGATGAGGTCTTGCCGCACCGTCTTGACCACCCGTGACTCGAGCGGCAAACGCAAGCGCGAATCAAGGATCACGCGTAGCAGAGGCCGGCGGCGAGGGAGCCCAGTGCGATCGGTCAGCAATGGATCGTCGGCGATGATCGTTCCCACGCCGACCATAATGGCATCGTTGGCGTGACGCAGTTCGTGAACGTGCGCACGTGCTTCTTCGCTGGTGATCCAGCCACCACTCGCCGTCAGCGATCCCAGAGCCCCAGGCGTTGCGCTTTCGCCAGGAGGCGGAGCGATCTTTCCGTCCAGCGTCATCGCCGTCTTCAGCGTGACAAAGGGAGTCTTGTAACGGACATATTTTGCGAAAGATTCATTCAGCTTTCTGGCTTCACGTTCACAAAGTCCTTCATGCACCGTTATTCCGGCGTCGCGCATCTTCGCCAGTCCCGTTCCCCCGACAGCCGGATTAGGATCGCGCATGGCGGCGAAAACGCGCTTTACACCCGCGGCGATAACGGCGTCTGCGCAAGGTCCAGTTCGTCCCACATGGGAGCAGGGTTCGAGATTTACATAGAGTGTGGCGCCACGCGCGCGCCCCTCGGCTGCTTCCAACGCCAGCACTTCAGCATGCTTTCGCCCCTCGTAGGTATGAGTGCCGCTGCCAACGATCTTGCCGTTGGCGTCAACCAGCACTGCCCCAACACAGGGGTTCGGAGAAGCCAGCGCGATGCCCTTGCGGGCCAGTTCCAGCGCCTGCTGCATGAACTGCTCGTCGGGGTTTGGTGGGGAACCAGGCATTTGGCTGGGCTATAGCGCTTCCAGGATTAGTGTATCCGCCATAGTGGTAGTGCGGGCCCTCAAGCTCGCGTATAGCGCAGAAAAAAAATCGCTTAAGCCGCTGAGGTCTTTCAATTTCAGCGGCTTAAGCGGAGCGTTTGGCCGCGCCGAACGCGGCGCTGAAGCGCCGCACTACCCGTACAAACCGGATTCACCTATTATGGCACCGCTCGGTCACAGACTGAGTGGCAGATCAAAACTCAATTGCAGGCGCAGGTGGCTGGACAATCCAAATGCAGCCAAATCCTCTCCTTCAAGATGTAGAGCGAGCGCATCGTTAAGATTCTTGACGACCTCATCTAACGTGCCTCCTTGCGTAATTACGGCAACCTCCAGGCATTCGGCCACGAAGGTTCCTTGATCGAGATAAATAACGCCGTGAATCATGTCGCGTAGCATCGAGCGTTTGATTTTCAAAGTATCGCCCTCAGTTGAACAGCGAATCCACGAAGTCCTGCGGATTGAAGGGCAGAAGGTCGCCGATTTTTTCTCCAACTCCCACGTAGCGCACCGGCAAACCGAGCTCCTTCGAGATAGCTACGACCACGCCACCCTTGGCGGTGCCGTCAAGTTTGGTCAGCACAATGCCGGTCACCCCGGCCGATTGCGTGAACAGCCGTGCCTGCTGCAACCCATTCTGCCCGGTGGTGGCGTCCATAACCAGCAAAGTTTCGTGCGGAGCGTTGGCGCTGATACGTTGAGCGGTGCGGCGCATCTTCCCCAATTCTTCCATCAGGCTGGTCTTGGTATGCAAGCGGCCGGCGGTGTCCACAATGACGTAATCAATCGTGCGCGCCTTGGCGGCCTGCATGGCGTCGAAGAGCACCGCTGACGGATCACCTCCCGGCCGGTTCTTGATGACTTCCGTGCCAGTGCGATCTCCCCAGATCTCAAGCTGCTCGATGGCCGCGGCGCGAAACGTGTCTGCTGCCGCCAGCAGCACAGTTTTGCCTTGGGATCGCATTGCGTGCGCCAGCTTGCCGATGGTCGTGGTCTTGCCGACCCCGTTGACGCCGACCACCAGGATGACTTCCGGCTCGCCATCAACTCTCTGGACGGGTTTCTTATCGGTGGTGTCCAGGATGGCAAGCAGCTCGTCTTTCAACACCCGCTTTAACTCTTCGACGTTGCCTACCTGCTTGCGATCGACTTTATCGCGCAAGGCCGCGAGCACGGACGAGGTTGTCGCCATGCCAAGGTCCGCACTGAGCAGGGTAGCCTCCAGATCGTCCAGGGTATCGCGGTCGATCTCCTTGCGGATTGCGACCACCTCTTCAATCCGCTCGCTGAGGGTCTCGCGCGTGCGCGTGACCGCCTCTTTCATGCGTTGCAGGAAACTGGGCTTTTCTTCGGTACTGCCAAACAAGGTTTGAATCATGAAGGAACCCGGCGCGACAGTTACGCCTGAGAAAGCCAAATCCCGCTTCGGCATAGCCTTTTGTCGCGAATTTCCATTATAGCGACGCGGTTGCGACGCCGCTGCGATTCGCCATCCGCGGCGCCAGCACTCGAACAGCAGAATCTGACCTTCACGCAGGCTCATCCAAAACAAATAAGTTTATTGGAGGGCCTCATGGCTAAGTGTGACCACGTAAAGCGAGCCAATTTAAGCGTCGCGCCGAGTGGCGAGGGATGTAAAGAATGTCTGGAGAGCGGTCAGCGTTGGGTGCAACTTCGCAAATGTCTGGACTGCGGCCACGTCGGCTGCTGCGATTCCTCCCCCGGTCAGCACGCCAACAAGCATTTTAAGCAGACAGGTCACCCCGTGATGCAGGCGTTCAAGTCTGGCGATTGGAAGTGGTGTTACGAGCATGAGGCGTACGTCTGATTCGGAGGTCGCGGCTGGATTTCGCTCCGGCCGCGTGTTTGTGTACTCTGTACGTCAGCCGTTGAAGTGCCAATTCTGTTCGTGACATCTGATGGCAATCTCTAGCCGAACCAATCCACTTCGTCATTTCGTTGCTCGCGTCAGGATGTGTGTGGTCCTCGCACTCCTCGCGACGACAGCCCTCGCGCAAGTTCCATCTCCGTGGGTCGATACCAAACCGCTTCCCATCGATACTGGCGACGCGGGACTCAAAGAGGCCCTGCGCCGTCTGCACACCACGGCTCGCTTGATGCACACCGTTGCACATCCTGACGACGAGGACGGCGGCATGCTCACGCTCGAATCGCGTGGGCACGGTGTGACCGCACTGCAACTCACCCTGAACCGCGGCGAAGGCGGCCAGAACAAAATTGGAAGCAATCTTCTGGATGAACTCGGCATCGTTCGCACCCTGGAGTTGCTGGCTGCGGACCGTTATTACGGAGTGGAGCAGCGTTTCACCCGGGTTGCCGATTTTGGGTTCTCCAAAACGCCGGAAGAGACCTTCCAGATGTGGCACGGCCACGATATTGCGCTCGGCGATATGGTGCGCGTGATTCGCACCTTCCGTCCTGACGTGATCTGCACTCGTTTCCGGGGCGACAGCCGCGACGGGCACGGTCATCATCAGGCCTCCGGAATCCTCACCCGTGAAGCGTTTCGTGCGGCCGCCGATCCCGCGCGCTTTCCCGAACAGCTTCGCGAAGGGCTGCAACCCTGGCAGGCAAAAAAACTGTACATGGACAACGTTCGCGGCACAGAAGACTGGACCATCGAACTTGAAACTTCGCAGTTCGATCCACTGCTGGGCGAAACGTATGTGCAATTTGCCTGGAAGGGCCTGAAGCACCAACTGTCGCAGGGAGCCGGCGGATGGACTCTTCCCGAGGGTCGCCGCACCAGCTATTACAAGCTGATTGATTCCGTATTGCCGAACCCACCCGCCGCAGGCGCGCATGAGAAGGATTTCTTCGACGGGATCGACACCTCGTTGCCCGACCTGGCATCGCGACTGTGGGCCGACCAAGCGAAAGTTCCCTGGCTCCGGCCGCAGCTTGAGGCGATTGCAAAAGCGGTGGAGGAAGCCACTACGGCAGTTCAGACAAATGACCACGCGGCAGCAAAACCCTTGCTTCATGGTCTTAATCTGACGCAAGAATTGATCGGCAAAGTTGAGCAATCGGATTTGCCGGCCATCGAAAAGGCCGATCTGCTTGCCTCTCTACGTACTAAGCAAGAGCAGTTCGAGCAGGCCGCTAATCTGGCCTTGGGCCTCGATCTCGGCGTTGGACCGGGTACTCCCGACGGTCGCCCCATGGCGGAAACGCTTCCCACCAGCTCCAATGGCGACGTGCTTGCGGCGGTCATCACCGCAGGCAAGTCATTCCTGTTGTTGGCCAAACTGCACAACGGCAGCTCATTACCTCTGGACCTTAAGCAGTTTGCGCTAGACGTCCCGACCGGGTGGAAAGCCGAACTGTTCATGGACCACGCGCCGAAACACATCGCTCCGGGCGATGGTTGCGCGCTTACTTTCCGGGTGACACCGCCCGCGGATGCGCAGGTCACGAAGGCTTATTTCCACCGCGATAATCCTGAGACGGATGCAATCTACCAGATTGATGAGCCCGAGTATGTGACTCTCGCATTGCCGCCGCCTCCAGTAGCCGCGCACGCGGTGTACAGCGTCAACGGCGAGGAAGGCGAAATTCGCACCTTTGCGCGCACGCCGGTACACGATACTCATGGCGAGGCTTGGTCCATGCCGCTGGCGGTAGTGCCGCCTTTCTCTGTGGAGACAGCCCCCAGCACGCAGGTCATCCCGTCGGGCACAAATCCTTCCGCGCAGTTGAGCGTGATGGTGCGCTCCACCGTCGCTCACGCAAACGGTGTCGTGCATCCGGAAATACCGTCGGGATGGAAGGTCGAACCGGAGTCGGCGCCGGTTGAGTTCAGCAAAACCGGCGAACAGGCCGCCGTATTCCAGATTCTTCCGGATGGAGCCAAAGAGTCCCGGTACGAGCTGCGCGCGCTGCTGAAAGCCAACGAGCGCGATTACGGCGAAGGCTACAGCCTAGTCACGCGGCCCGATCTCGGTGGCTTCTTCTATTACCAACCTGCGTCGCAGCGTGCCAGCGTCGTTGAAGTGAAGGTCCCGAAGGACTTGAAGATTGGTTATGTCATGGGCGCCGGGGATGACATTCCGACCGTTCTAAAACAACTCGGCTTTGACGTGACATTGTTGTCTCCCGATGACATTGAACACGGCGATCTGATGCGCTTCGGGACAATCGTGCTCGGCATCCGGGCCTACGACACCCGCGATGACGTAAAGAAATACAATCAGCGGCTACTGGATTATGCGCGGGATGGGGGCACGCTGCTGGTGCAGTACAACACCTCGCCGAGCGACTTCAACGCCGGACACTACACGCCATATCCCGCGCAACTTAGCCGTGAGCGCGTGACCGTGGAACAGGCGCCGGTCACCATTCTGGAACCGAAGAGTCCCGTGTTCCATTATCCAAACGAAATTATGGCCCGCGATTTTGACGGCTGGGTACAGGAACGCGGCTTGTACTTCATGGACCAGTGGGACCCCCACTTCACGCCGCTCCTGGCGTGTAACGATCCCGGCGAGCCGCCGCAAAAGGGCGGTCTGTTGCTGGCGCAATATGGTAAGGGCTACTACATCTACAGCGGATACGCCTTCTTCCGCCAGTTGCCCTTCGGTGTACCTGGAGCTATCCGTCTCTACGTGAACCTGCTGAGCGTGGGACATGAGCCCAAGTAGTTCGCCTGATCAGCCCGAACTGATTCGCGGGGTGGGACTGGCGGGCGCAACCACGCTGAACATGATTGACATGATCGGCGTGGGGCCGTTCATCACGATCCCACTGATCGTGAGCGCGGCAGGCGGCCCGCAAGCCATGCTCGGCTGGATACTGGGCGCAGTTTTCGCCCTGTGCGATGGTCTGGTTTGGGCGGAGTTGGGGGCAGCCATGCCGGGAGCCGGCGGGTCCTATCGCTACCTCAAAGAAATCTACGGACCGCAAACCATGGGACGGCTGCTATCGTTCCTTTTTATTTGGCAGCTTTCGTTCAGCGCACCATTGTCGGTTGCCTCGGGCTGCATCGGACTTTCGCAGTATGCCGGATATCTGTGGCCAGGACTTGATCGCGCTCTGACGGAGCACACGCTTCGTCTCGGTTTGCCGGGACTGGGCGCGCTCGAGGCCCGCGTAGTCCTGTCGCCGGGCACGTTCGTCGCGATCGCGACCTGCGCCTTGGTCGTGTTCCTTTTGTACCGGCGCATCACCGCAGTTGCGAAAATTGCCGAATTGCTTTGGGTGGGCGGCGCCCTGGCGATGACCTGGATCATCGTTGCCGGCTTCATGCATTTCCGCCCGGCGCTGGCGTTTGATTTTCCGCCCGGCGCCTTTCGGCTGTCTCATCCGTTCTTCACCGGATTGGGAGCGGCGATGCTGCTTACCACCTACGACTATTGGGGTTACTACAACGTGTGTTTCCTGGGCGGGGAAGTGAAAGACCCGGGCCGCACGATTCCACGTGCCCTCATACTTTCCATCCTTGCCGTCGCCGCGCTCTATATCCTGATGAACCTCGCCGTGCTGGGCGTGATTCCTTGGAGGGAACTGGCGCAGCATGCCGGCGATCAGAGCAACTACGTCATGTCCGTGTTCATGCAGCGCATCTACGGAAACTGGGCGGGGCGGGCGGTAACCGGATTGATCATGTGGACGGCGTTCGCGTCAGTGTTTTCACTCTTGCTGGGCTATTCGCGGGTGCCTTACGCTGCGGCGCTCGACGGCAACTATTTCCGAGTTTTTGCGCGAGTCCACCCTCAGCATCGCTTTCCAACGGTTTCATTGTTGGCACTCGGCGGAGTCGCAATGCTGTTTTGCCTGTGGCGCCTGGCCGACATAATTTCTGCCCTGGTGGTGATTCGAATCCTGCTGCAGTTCATTGTCCAGGCCGTCGGTTTGATGGTCCTGCGCCACCGGCAACCGGACATGCCGCGACCATTCCGCATGTGGCTTTATCCGGTGCCCGCGCTGCTGGCTATCGCCGGGTTCCTCTTTATACTGCTGTCGCGGCAGAACTTTCTGCGCGAAATCCGCTATGCGGTTGTGATTCTTGTAGTCGGCTTGGCGATTTACTTTGTGCGCTCCTGGCGGCGCCGGGAATGGCCCTTTGCAGTCGGCCCGGCAGCGACGGGGTCAGCGGGATGAAGGCAATCGCATCGAAGGAGATGACGGTCAGCCAGCGGCACGCGAACATGTGAATCTTTGCATATTGGGCTTACGTTTCTGCCGCCGTGCAGTCTGATTCTTCATGGCCGCAGGCGGAGCACTGCCGAAAGAACTTCTGCCCCTAGTTGCCCCGCCGGAGCCACGCGAGAGGTCTGAACCCATGTCGGAACTAGGGTCCATTCCACCAATGCCCATTGCTCCGCCACAACGGCGGAGCGTGATGGGTCCCCTGCATGAGCCTCTGTTCCGAACTCTTTGGATCGCGGCCGTCGTCAGTTACACCGGCACCTGGATGCAGAACGTTGGTGCCGGCTGGCTGATGACCTCGTTGACCACCTCACCCCTCATGGTCGGACTGGTGCAGGCAGCAGGCAGCATTGCCGTGTTCCTGGTCGTGCTTCCTGCAGGCGCTATCGCCGACGTGGTAGATCGCCGCAAGCTCCTGCTGTTTACCCAGACATGGATGGTGGCGGCCGCGGTAGGACTCGGCGTTCTAACCATCGCTGGCAAAGTGACTCCTTCGCTGTTATTGCTGTTCACCTTGCTGATGGGCTTTGGCGCGGTGCTCAACGATCCCGCGTGGCAGGCCATCACGCCGGAGATTGTTTCGCACCAAAATTTTGCCGCTGGGATTGCGCTGAATTCAGCCGGATTTAACGTGGCCCGCGCCATTGGTCCCGCGCTCGGCGGCTTGGTAATTGCCGCCGCCGGTTCGGGTATCGCTTTCCTGCTGAACGCACTTTCGTTTTTTGGCGTTATCTACTTCCTGTACCAATGGAAGCGCAAGCCCGGCCGCACCTCTCTGCGGCCCGGCCATATGTTCAAAGCGATGTTTGAAGGTTTCCGCTACCTGCACACCTCGTCGCCCATGAAGGCCGTGCTGGTGCGTAGTGCGGTGTTCAGCGTTTCGGCGAGCGCGTTACCCGCCCTATTACCGTTGCTGGCGCGGCCGTTTGGATCGCAGGGCTTCGGTCTGCTGCTGGGCTTCTTTGGCACAGGTGCTCTGTTGGGTGCAATGGCGATGCCGTTCTTTCGGCGCAACGTTTCTGCGGATGTATTAGTTTCGCTCGCCACCGCGCTGTTCGCATTCGCCACCTTCGCCGCGGGCAGATGGCAGAACTTCGCGCTGCTGTCGGCAATCATGCTGATTGGCGGCGTCGCCTGGATCCAAATATTGGCCAGTTTGAACGTATCGGCGCAAACCATGTCGCCAGGCCGCATGCGCGCCCGTGCAATTTCAATGTACCTGCTGGTCTTGCAGGGCGGACTTGCGGGCGGCGCCGCACTCTGGGGCGAAATTGCCGAGCGTGTGGGCATTAGCCATTCCCTGTCCTGGGCCGCGATTGGGCTGGGAGTGGGTATGCTGGCAACCTGCTGGTTTCGTCTCCGCTCGGTAGAAGTCCACCCGAACGCTCTCGCTATGGATTAGAATCGTCAGGCGCACTTTCGCCCCGGCTTTATCGACAAGTAAATACAGTGGAGGCTTTCTCGATGAACAAGCAAGTTGCAATGGGAATTCTGTTGCTGGCAATCGGTCCAGTGGGAACGGCGGTTGCGGCCAGTCCGCAAGCCGCCATGCAAGCTAAACCTGACCAGAAACCTACCTTTGCGATGGTGCTCGACCGGTCGCTGACGAATGTCGAGGAAGAGGTGGTCTCGGCCGCAGAAGCCATGCCTGAGGACAAGTTTAATTTCGCCCCCACCCAAGGCGAGTTCAAGGGAGTGCGGACCTTTGCCCAACAGGTCAAACATATTGCAACCGCCAACTACGCCCTCGGCGCTGGAATCCTTGCCGAAAAACCGCCCATGGATTTAGAGGGCGAGAACGGGCCTGCAAAAATCACCTCGCGAGCGGACATCCTGCAATACCTGAAAGACTCGTTCGTCTACATGCACAAGGCATTGAACAGCATCAACGAAAACAACGTCTTGGAGCGCGTTCCAAGCCCATTCGGGCCTAACAAGGTGACGCGCCTCGGACTGGCAATCGGCGCAATAAGCCACCCTTACGACCACTACGGCCAGATGGTTGAGTATCTTCGCGCGAACAACATCATTCCTCCGGCCAGCCGGCCGAAGAAGTAGTCAGCTCCCACGATTTGGCAACCATTCGAGAAAAAGCGCGAGCGATCGCACTTTTTCTTTTTGTCCAGCGCGTTCTTAGAGGTACGGCAGCACCCCACGTCTTGCGTGCATCCCACTTTCCTGAGGTGAAAGGATGCATTCACGACCCTGGGGACTCAAAGAGCTAGCCAACGCACTTGTGCTCATCTTTTGCGTTGCGATTTTCGGTTTTATGCTCGCCTGCGGAGGTTCCAACTCAACGGTAGATCCCGGCGCCGGAGGCCTAGGTTCGGGGGGAAGTGGTGGTTCGGGCTCGGGCGGTTCCGGTGGCAGTGGGGGTTCGGGGGGCGGTGGAGGTTCGGGCGGCGGTGGGGGGGCCAGCATCCCGCCGGTGCAACACTTCGTGATTGTGGTGCTGGAAAATTGCAATTACAGCGACATCGTTGGCAGCTCGAATGCTCCCTATATCAATAGCTTGATCGCGACAGGAGGGTTGGCGGCAGACTACTACGCCAATGTTCATCCCTCCATCGGCAATTACTTCATCATGACGACCGGCATAGCCTATAGCACGGATGACAATTTCTCAGGAGTAGTTCCCATCGATAACGTAGTGCGCGAGCTGCAAGGCGTATCGAAGTCGTGGAAGGTTTATGCCCAAAGCCTGCCGAGCCAAGGCTATCTCGGAGGGGATGTTTATCCTTACCTTCGTCGTCACAATCCAATTTCTTATTTTTCCGATGTCCAGCCTCCATCTCAGCTGAATCTGAATATTGTAGATTTCTCGCAATTGTCGACTGACCTCTCCAACAACCAGCTGCCGGCGTACTCCTTCATCGTTCCCGATGCCGAGCACGATGCGCACGACTGTCCGGGTGGCGGCACGAACTGCGACATTGGAGTTCGTGTGGCTGCTGCCGACACCTGGCTGTCCGCGAACATCCCGCAATTGTTGTCTAACCCACAATTCCAGCAGAGTGGAATCCTGGTTGTGACCACCGACGAATCTGCCAATGACTTAACTAATGGCGGCGGACGAGTCGCGACCGTGCTGGTCGGAACCGGCGTGAAGCCAGGCTACGTCGGCACCGTCTCCTATGACCACCGCAGCCTGTTAGGGCTGAGCATGACCGCTCTTGGAGCTCCGATTCCCAACCGCGCCGGGCTGGCAAATCAGATGACGGAGTTCTTTCAGTGAGGCCGCCTTTCGGTGTTTG
Source organism: uncultured Acidobacteriaceae bacterium (assembly GCA_963798185.1). Classification (GTDB taxonomy): domain Bacteria; phylum Acidobacteriota; class Terriglobia; order Terriglobales; family Acidobacteriaceae; genus Bog-257. The sequence continues at coordinate 4,626 of CAWCSJ010000034.1, read as the reverse complement.
CTTTTCGCCATTCGTCCCGTGCCAGAGGCGAGAATTCAATCCGCCAGCAGGTGTCCAAGCCCCGCCTTCCTGATTAGAACGAACGCACCGCATACGTTAGGATGAGATACGCCAAGTCGAGGCGTATCGGGCATGCATATTCCTGACGGCTACCTCAGTCCATCTACCTGTGCGGTGTTATATGCGGCCGCGATCGGGGGATGGTACGCCGCGCTGAAGCGCCTGAAGCGCATGTTGCTCAGCCGCGTGGTGCCACTGATCTCGGTCTTTGCCGCATTTGCCTTCGTGGTGATGATGTTCAATCTTCCGTTACCCGGGGGCACCACCGGGCACGCCTTGGGCGTCACCATCGCTGCCATCGTGTTGGGCCCGTCGGGAGCTATCCTCGCAATTTCCATCGCGCTCGCCATCCAGGCCCTGTTCTTCGGGGACGGCGGCATCAGTACCCTGGGAGCCAACTGCTTCAACATGGCGATGGTGGCTTCGCTAGTCGCTTATGCAAGCTATCGATTGATTGCGGCCGGCGCCGCCATCACGTCTAAGCGGCGAGTCGCGGCGGCTGCCATCGCGGGATATCTCGCCGTGAATGCCGCCGCCTTGGTCGCCGCCATCGAGTTTGGCATTCAACCGGCGCTCTTCCACGATGTCCGAGGGATGCCGCTGTACGCGCCTTATCCGCTGAGCATCGCGGTTCCCGCAATGATGATTGGACACCTGACCTTGGCGGGGGTGGCCGAAGCGGTAATCTCCGCGGGGCTGGTCGCTTATCTGCAGGTTGCCGACCCCGGGCTGTTGCGCAATAGCGCGGGACTGCCGGGCGCGCAGGCAGCCTCAACCTTCACACCTTCGGCTTCGACCTCACTCCGCCGGCTGTGGATGGCCGTTGCACTGTTGATGGTACTGACACCGCTTGGAATCCTGGCAGCAGGAAAAGCTTGGGGAGAGTGGTCTCCCTCAGAGCTTGCTATGCGGCAAAGTTCAGCGCAAGCTGCCTCCAGAGCCAGCACCTCAGCAGAAGCGTCGACGGTTCCCCCTGGAATGCAGCGGCTGGCGAAGCTCTGGACCGCGCCGTTTCCCGCCTATGCGCCCACTTTTGTTAAGAGCGCGCGCTTCGGTTATTTTCTTTCTGCCATGTTCGCGGCCGGCATTTTACTGCTGGTTTCTCTAGTGGCGCAGCATTGGGTTAAGCGACCGCGGGAAGCGGGGCATTCCTGATGTCGCGGGCTGGATTCCTTACCTCCACAATGATCGGCTTCACGCGCGCGCTGGCCCGGGGTATGGCCTCGGAACAGATCGCCCGTCAATCTGGGCTCTTACAGTCGCTCGATCCGCGGGTTCGCGTCATCGGGCTTCTCGCCATGGTTGTGGCAACTGTGCTCTCGCGCAAGATTGCTGTGGTGGCGGCGCTGTTCTTGGTAGCTGTGATCGTCGCTGTTCTGTCGAAGGTCAGCATCAGCTTGCTGTTGAAACGCGTGTGGCTGGTCGTCCTGGGCTTCACGGGTGTGATTGCGCTGCCCGCGATCTTCCTGACTCCCGGAGATCCGATCGCAGCTTTGGCTGGCGGACCGCTCCACGTAACCGTACAAGGCGTGGAAACCGCGACGCTATTGATCGCGCGAGTTGAGACCGCGGTGACGTTCACCTCGCTTTTAGTGCTGTGTACTCCATGGACGCATGTGCTCAAAGCGTTGCGCGCCTTTCGCCTGCCACAGGAGGCGATCATGATGCTGGCCATGACACATCGCTACATCTTCCTTCTGGTGGAAACCGCGGGGCAAATGTTTGAATCGCGGCAGAGCCGCACGGCGGGCAGGGTTACGCCTGCTATGGGGCGAAGCATTACCGCCCGAAGTGCCGGCGTCCTGCTCAGCAAGAGCATCGAGCTGAGCAATGAAGTGTATCTCGCGATGCAGTCGCGCGGATTTCGCGGCGACATTCGAATTCTCTCTGACTTCCGCATGAAGCCCTACGACTATCTCGGATTGGCAGCTTTCCTATCTGTAGGAACGCTCTCCGCGTGGATTGGAAGATAAGGCTTATGCCACCGCTCTTCGTTTTGCGCGACGTGTACTTCGACTATGACCGCGTTCCCGCGCTTCAGGGGCTCTCCGTTCAGATCGCACAAGGAGAAAGCGTTGCGTTGCTGGGCGCGAATGGTTCGGGAAAGTCCACACTCTTAAGAATCCTCGACGCGCTGTATTTTCCGTCGCAAGGCCAGGTTTGTTTCACCGGCGAGCCGCTTACCCCGGAAGCGTTGCAACAGGAGAACTTTGCCCTTTCGTTTCGCAGGAGGGTGGCACTCGTCTTCCAGAACCCCGATGTGCAGCTATTTAATCCCACGGTGTTTGACGAGGTCGCTTTTGGCCCTCTGCAAATGCAATGGTCGAAGGACGAGGTGCTGTCGAAAGTCAACGCAACCATGGAGCTCATGGGTATCGCGCATCTTCGCGACCGTCCGCCTTACCGTCTGTCCGGCGGGGAGAAAAAACGAGTCGCTCTCGCCTCGGTATTTGTGCTCGACCCTGAGGTCCTGCTGCTCGACGAGCCGACTTCGACCCTTGATCCCCGTAGCCAAAGCCAGGTCATTGATTTAATTCAGGAGTGGAAAGGCTCGTCCAAGACCGTCATCACGGCGACCCATCAGCTGGAAATTGTGGACGACATTGCGACTCGAGTCCTGGTGCTGGAGCAGGGAAGTGTCGGCGCCACGGGGACGCCGGCTGAGATTTTGTCGAACTACGACTTGCTTCTGCGGGCCAACCTTGTCCATGCCCATCGCCATTCGCACGGGAGTGTCACCCATAGCCATCCACATCTGCACTCTCACTCGAAACATGAGCACGAACGCTAGCATCCGTCTCGCAAATGCGGAGCGCTGACGGTGTGCGAAGTACAATATTTCGATGATCCTCCTGGCACTGCTTCTCGCCTTCGCCCTTCAAACTTCAGCGAATACCACAGATAAGACAACCGAGTTGCTGCGTGCCCGGGACCAGGCACTGATGGACGCCTTTGCGACCGGCGACCATACGATTTGGGAGCAGTCGCTCGCCGCCGATGCCGTATACGTTGACGAGAACGGCGTCATCATGGATCGCGCCGAATTTCTTAAGCAACTCAATCCGCTGCCTCCGGGTGTTTCCGGCAACATCAAGATCACAGCCTATTCGGCACACATCTCGGGAGACCTGGCGACCGTGGTTCACACTGACGACGAACAGGAGAACTACCACGGGCAGATGCTTACGGCTCGTTACCTTACGACGGAGACTTGGCATCGCGAAGCGGGCGAATGGAAGCTCGTCCTCGCTCACATCTACGCAGAACTCAAAGACCCTCCAACAATAACGCTGCCGGCCCAAGAACTGGAGCGATACGCTGGCCAATACGTCGGCGGTCCTGATCTTGTTTACTTGATTCAGTGGGACGGCAAGCAGCTTGTTGGCGGTCGCCAAGGCAGCCCCATGAAACCTCTCGAGGTCGAAGTGCGCGATGTTCTCTTCACCCCAGGGCAGCCGCGAACGCGAAAAATCTTTCAGCGCGATGCCAACGGCAAGGTCACAGGATTTCTGGATCGGCGAGAAGGCGAAGATGTCGTCTGGCGCCGCGATGGTTCCAGTCCTTCCTAGGAAATCGCGCCCGCTTTAGTCTTTCAGGTACGACAACATTTCTTTGAATTGCGCCGTTCCCGAACAACGCAGCAGTTCATACATCATCATCTCGGTTGACGAGATGACCGCTCCGGCGGCGCGCATGCGGTCAAGGCCGATGTGCCAGTTCCATTCCGAGCGCGAACTCACCGCGTCAGAGGCCACGTGTACCAGGTAGCCGTCGTTGAGCGCGCCCAGCGCGGTTTGCATCACGCAGATATGCGTTTCCATGCCACATAGCAGAACTGTGTTGCGATTTCCGGGAAGGGCCTTGAGCGCCCCGCGGAACCGATCGCTGCCAAAGCAACCGAACTCAAGTTTGTCGATGGCCGCAATGTCGGGCAGCAGGGAACTGACTTCCGGAACCGTGGCGCCCAGTCCCTTGCTGTATTGGGTCGTCATCATAATTGGAATCGACAATGTCTTGGCCAGGCGCACCAATAGCTGCGAGTTCTTGACCAGCGTTTCTTTCTTGAAGATCGGAGGCAACAGCTTCTGCTGGATGTCGACCACGATCAACGCGCACTGCTCGGCCTCAAGCGGGCGGCGCGCCACTTCGGTTGCGTCGGTCGAGAATGCGACCGTGCCCATCACCGATGGCATAGAACTTCCTCCGCAGTTTGCAATGATGTTCATTCTAACGTGTGGCTGGTCGCCGGAGAATGGGATAACGTAAGAAGAATCGCGGCTGGCATGCATGCGCGGGCAAGTTGACGCTCCATTCTCGCAACCAATACAATTTGGATGGTGCAAGCATCCAAGCGCTGAACTGTGGCCACACCTGTTGCCCCCTCGTTCAATGGTAGGACAGCTGACTCTGGATCAGCATATCGGGGTTCGAATCCCTGGGGGGCAGCCAAATTAGAATCAATCACTTACCTCCAAGATAAGCCCGCACGGAAGCACTCTGATCTGGTATTGAAAAGAAGCGCTTTAGCGCACACGGGATCACAGCGCACGGCACACTTACGGCACA
>CAWCSJ010000033.1:0-21486 GCA_963798185.1 uncultured Acidobacteriaceae bacterium | reverse complement strand
CCCACTCAATCGTCCCCGGCGGCTTGCTGGTCACGTCGTACACCACGCGGTTGATTCCCTTCACCTCGTTCACAATGCGGCTGGAGATGGTTTTCAGCACCTCGTGCGGCAGCGGCACCCAGTCGGCGGTCATGCCATCTTCAGAATGCACGGCGCGGATGGCGCAGGTGTACGCGTAGGTCCGCATGTCGCCCATCACGCCCACCGACATCACCGGCAGCAGCACCGCAAACGATTGCCAGACCTTGTTGTACAGCCCGGCGCGCTTGATCTCGGTGACCACAATGTCGTCGGCCTCCTGTAGCAGGGCCACGCGTTCGGCGGTCACCTCGCCCAAAATGCGCACTGCCAGCCCCGGCCCAGGGAACGCCTGGCGCTGCAAAATCTCTTCCGGCATGCCCAGATCGCGGCCGATCTTGCGCACCTCGTCCTTGAACAAATCTTTCAGCGGCTCAATCAGCTTCAGCTTCATGATGTCGGGCAGCCCGCCGACATTGTGATGGCTCTTGATAGTCTGCGACGGCCCGCGCACCGAGCGCGACTCAATCACGTCGGGATACAGCGTGCCCTGCACCAGCCAATCGACTTTGCCGTGCATCTGCTCGATGCGGTGCGCCTCTTCCTCGAAGACCGCGATGAACTCGTTGCCGATAATCTTGCGCTTCTTCTCCGGCTCGCTCACTCCGGCCAGTTTGCTGAGAAAGCGCTCGCTGGCGTCGACCGCGTCAATGTTGAGGCCAAGTTTCTCACGCAGATTTTTCTGCACGGTGACGAACTCGTTCTTGCGCAGCACGCCGTTGTTCACGAAGATGCAGGTCAGCTGATCGCCGATCGCGCGATGCACCAGCTCGGCGGCCACCGACGAATCCACGCCGCCCGAGAGGCCGCAAATCACGCGGCCCTGGCCGACCGTCTGGCGAACGCCGGCGATGGTCTCGTCGATGAAACTGCGCGCCGTCCAGTTCGGCTTCAGCCCGCAAATCTCGAAGACAAAGTTGCGCAGGATGTCGGTGCCCCGCGGCGTGTGATGGACTTCAGGATGAAACTGCACCGCGTAATACCCCTCCGCGGGATTCTGAATGGCCGCGACCGCGTTGGAGGTCCGGCCAATCAGCTCGAAGCCCGACGGCAGCTCCAGGGCTTCGTCGCCGTGCGACATCCACACGGTCAGCGGCCCTTGCAGCCCTTTGAACAGCGCGGAATTGCTGCCCTGCAATTCCACTTTGGCGTGGCCGTACTCGCGCTTGTCGGCCGCGCGCACCTTGCCGCCCAGTTTGTACACCATGAACTGCAAGCCATAGCAGATGCCCAGCACCGGCAACCCGAGATGCAACACGCGCTCGTCCGCCGGCGGCGCATCGGCGTCGTACACAGACGATGGCCCGCCCGACAGCACAATGCCCGCGGGCGAGTAGCTCTTAATTTCGTCGAGTGAGGCGGTGCAAGGCAGAACGACGGAGAAGACGTTCTGTTCGCGGATGCGGCGCGCGATGAGCTGCGAATACTGCGCGCCAAAGTCGAGGACGACGATCGCTTGTGTTTCCACCATTTACTTTGCCAGAGGACGCCAGCAGTGTAAAGCGGGGAGTCAGCCGTTAGCAATTAGCTGTTACAACTACCGTTAGTGGTGCCCCAGTCTTCGCGCCGTGGTGGCATCCCAGCGAACCGAATTCCCAAAACCGGAAAAGGCAAGGTTACTTTTGTAAGAAAGCGTGAGCTTTGTCACTGATTTTCGCACCCGAAAGGAGCACGATGATGCAACCTCACTTCATCGAATCCCGTAACCCCATGGGGTTTTGGACATGGAGACAAGAAAAATCACGAAGGTCAATGCGAAGCCCAGCCAGCCTTCTGGCGTGCTTCCCTCTCCCGGCCATTCCGGTCAGAACGGAATACTGACGAGGAAAGAACTGAGCGTGGTGGAACTGGTGTCTTACGGATACGACAATCGCGCCATTGCGGAGTACTTTCAAACCTCGTCGCAAGCCGTGAAGAACATGATGCGGGTGATCCAGTTGAAACTGGGCGCTGATAACCGCGCCCATGCCGTCGCCGTGTGTTTCCGGAATGGCTGGTTTTCCGAAAGGGAGACTGCAGGTCCCGGGTCCTAGATTCCAACTGCGCGCCGGTCGCTGGTTGGTGAAGACCGTAAGGGGTAGGCAAATCTTATGGGATTACTGGCCCTCGGAGACGGCGCCAGCAAGGACACTCCATTTCCCCAACTTCTGTCTCGAACCGCCGGCAATGCGCACGGGCCTCGACTGCGGAGCCATTTCAGCCGAATCCTGTCTTGATCGCCGCAGTTGCGATCGCAGAACCATTACGGCAATCCAGAGCGCAGTAACAGGCACCAGATGAAACCCGACTTTTTGCCGCCCGCAGCCGGTTCCGAGCCGCGAGATCAGTTCAGGATGTGGGCTGCTCTGGTTGTCTGCTTGACCTTGGGTCAGTTTGCCGCAACGGTGTTTGTTCCTCGCTCTTTTTCCCTCACTCTGATCAACGACGTGATTGAGTCTCTTCTGATCTTGTCGGCGATGCTGGTTTTTCTGGTCAACGCCAAGGCCGGCCCCCGGCAAACCCGATTGTTCTGGATGCTGCTGGCGGCATGCTGGGCAGTGATCGTGGTCGCGCAGGCCATGTGGATGTACTTCGATCTCGTCCTGAGAAAAGAGGTGCCCAACCCGTTTTTCGGCGACATCCTGTTGTTCCTCTCCAATATTCCCTTTCTGGCGGCCCTGCTGCTGCAGCCCCATGTTGACCCGGTCAATGGCCGCAAGTCGAAGGGCAAGGTGGATTTTCTCTTGCTGCTTCTGTGGTGGCTCTATCTCTACGTGTTCTTCGTCATTCCCTGGCAGTACGTCGTGGTTGACGACGCAAGAGAAGGCATGAACTACAACCGGCTGAATGGCTTGTTGGAAATTGTGCTGCTGGTGGCGCTGGCCTGGTTGTGCAGCCGGAGTTTCGGACGCTGGAAAAAGTTTTATGCAATCGGTTTTGCAGCCCAATTGGTAATAACAGCGGGCCGGTACGTGGCCAACGTAGCCATCGACAAGCATATTTACTATCCCGGCAGCTGGTACGACGTGCCCTACTCGGTGGGGCTGGCAGGGTTCTCGATTGCCGGCTTATTTGCCTTCACGCTGGCGAGCATTCCTGCCGGATCGAAACAAGCGAAGGCGTCCGTTCCGGTGACTCAGCTAGGAATGCTGGCCGTGCTGTCTTTGCCGGTCATGGGCGTATGGACTGTCCTTAGCCGGACCACCCCGCCGGCAGTTACCCAGTTCCGGGAACTGGTCACGCTCAGCACCGTACTGTTGATGGCATTTCTGGTATTTGCCAAACAGCAGCGGCTAAGGGTTGAACTGGCCAAGGCCAATCAGGTACTCCAGGAAGCCTCGGCGACGGATCCCCTGACTGGGGCGCGCAATCGGAGGTTCTTCGACACAACCATCGCCGGCGATGCGAACCAGGCTCTACGGGCGTACCAGTCGCAGGAATCCCGCTTTAATGACCTGATCTTTTTCATGGTTGATCTGGATGATTTCAAGGATGTGAATGATAAGTTCGGACACGCTTGTGGAGATCAGGTCTTGCTGGCGGTGACCTCGCGGATCAGGTCCGTGATTCGCAGCTCTGACGTGCTGGTGCGGTGGGGGGGCGATGAATTTCTGATTGTCTCGCGCTACTCAAATCGGGCGGAAGGGGCGACGTTTGCCATGCGGATTCTATGCGCCGTCGGAAATCCAGAATTCGCCGTGGCCCAAGCCTCCGGCATCAGGTTGCGCCAGACGTGCTCGATCGGTTGGGCGGCCTACCCATGGACTGCCAACCAACCCGCAGCCGTTCCTCTGGAGGCGGTCCTCGGATTGGCCGACCAAGGACTTTATGAGGCCAAATCGCTGGGAAAAAATCGAGCCATTGGGGTCTCGCCCTCGGACCACGGAACGAAAATACTGTTCGGCACCGCCGGCGATCGAATCTCTACCTATCGGGTGGAAACCATTTCCGTCGAGGGCCCTCCGCAGCCACCCCGGGGAGTGCGCGCAAACATCTAGAAGCATTCAGCACTCAGCACTCAGCCAACGCGGCATGATCCCTGGCGGGCGTAGCGATTGGCTGACAACTGACAACTGGCGAACGACAGTTGTTTCTCGCCGCCTATAATCTTCTCCATGCCGTTCAAGCGCCCCAGCAAAACCTACGACGGAGAATCGCTCTACGAATACGCCGTGGGCGCGCTGGCGCGGCAGATGCGCACCGTGGCCGAAATCAAGCGCCTGATGCGCAACCGGGTGAAAGACCAGGAGCACGGCGAACTGCTGGTCGAGATGGTGGTTGCCCGCTTGAAGGAGCAGAAATACCTGAACGACACCAGCTACGCGGAAAACTATTCGCGCTTCCGTAAAGATAACGAAAAGTTTGGGCGCATGCGCGTCATCCAGGAGCTGAAAATCAAAGGCGTACACGGCGACATCATCGACAGCGTGGTCGGCGCGGCCTACGGCGATGTCAACGAGGAGCACCTGGCGCGCGCGTTTTTGCAGCGCAAGCGCATCGTCAAGCCCGCGGGCCGGAAGCAGGCGGCGCGCGTGTTTCGCACCCTGATGCGCGCCGGCTTCAGCAGCCGCATCATCTTCAGCATTCTGAAGAAGTGGGACGTGGACGACGAGACCCTCTCAGCGCTGGAAGACAGTTCTCAGTAGTCAGTTGTCAGTAGTCGCCAAATGCCAATTGCTAATTGCTGAGTACGCAACGCTGCTAGACTGAATCCGTGATCGCCGAAATCATCGCCATCGGCTCGGAGATGCTGACTCCGTACCGGCAAGACAGCAATTCCCTGTTCATCACCAGCCGCCTCAATGATCTGGGCATCAGCGTCGCTTTCAAAGCAATCGTTGGTGACCATCCTGACCACCTCACGGCGGCGGTGCGTACGGCTATCGGCCGAGCCGACCTCGCCATCTTCATGGGAGGTTTGGGACCGACGCAAGACGACCTGACGCGCGAGAGCGTCGCCGCCGCACTTGGAATCGAACTGAAGCGCGACCATGCCATGGTCACCGAGATGTACAAACGCTTTGCCGAACGCCGGGTGCACATGCCGGGGAACAATGCGCAGCAAGCCGATGTGCTTGCGGGCGCCGAGCTGCTGCCAAATTCCAAAGGTACCGCGCCGGGCCAGTGGCTGGAGACCTCGGTTGACGGGCTACGAAAGATCATTGTGCTGCTTCCCGGTCCTCCGCATGAACTTCACGAGATGTGGGACCAGCAGTGCATGGATCGGCTACGCGCCCTGGTTCCCCCGGCGGCCATTGCGACCCGCGTCCTCAAGGTCGCAATGATGGGCGAGTCGGCCGTCGATGAGCGCACCGCGCCCATCTATAAGAAGTATCCCAACATTGAAACCACGGTGCTCGCCGGACAGGGTCAGGTCGAGTTTCATCTGCGAACGACCGCCGCTACTAAGGACGAGGCGCAGGCGGAAGTGGACCGATTGGCGGGCGAGTTGGAAGACGAACTGGAGGACGCCGTGTTTTCCTCGGCGGGCGAATCGCTGGAAGAGATCGTCAGCTACTACCTGCAGATGCGCAACTTGAAACTGGCGGTGGCAGAATCGTGTACCGGAGGCTTAGTTGCCGAGCGCATCACATCGGTGCCCGGAAGCTCGCGCTACTTTCTAGGCGGGGCCGTGGTGTATTCCAACGAGTTGAAGACGCTGTTTGCCGACATCCCTCCGTTGATGATTGAAGCGCACGGCGCGGTAAGCCGAGAGGTCGCGGTCGCCCTGGCAGAGAACATCCGCGAGATTTGCAATGCCGATATCGGTGTCGGCGTAACCGGCGTCGCTGGCCCTGGTGGCGGCACCGAGGAGAAACCGGTTGGCCTGGTGTACGTCGCGGTCACCAACGGCCACAAGGAGGAAGTGGTGCAGCGGCGCTTCTTTGGAGACCGTGACCGCGTGCGTCGCTGGGCGAGCCAGCAGGCGCTTGACCTGGTGCGCCGCATGCTGATGTAAATTTATGCGCCTCTTCGTGGCACTTGACATCGAGCAGGACATACGACAGCGGATAAGCGAATTCCGCGATCAAATGCAGCCGCTGGCGCCGGATATTCGATGGGTCTCCCCGGAAACGTTTCACATCACGCTGCAGTTTCTGGGAGAGACCAAGAAACTCGACGAGATTCAGCAGGCCTTGCAAGCTGTGCGGAGTGGGTCAGTTGATTTGACCTTCCGAGATGCCGGCTTCTTTCCTTCTGCTAAATCGCCGCGCGTGTTTTGGGTTGGAATTGAAGCAGACCAGAACCTGCAAGGATTGGTGAACTCGATTGGCCACGCTCTTCAGCCTCTCGGGTTTCAGCCCGATGCCGGCGCTTTCAAACCACACTTGACGCTGGCCCGCTCGGGCAGTGGTCGTCCGCATCGCGTGCCCGGAGAGCGTTCCGCACCGGCCTTGCAACGGGTGCGCGCCAGGCTCGAAACCCTTGGGCCACTGGAGTTCGGTACAATGACGGCGCACGAGTTCTATCTATACGAGAGCAAGTTGTCGCCGTCGGGTCCACGATACACGAAGCTGTCGCGGTATCCGCTGGAGTAGTCTGGCTCTCTGCGCATCGCCTTGACGAGACTTTCAATCATTATCGTCGTGGTTTCCTACCTGTTGGGGTCAATCCCCTTCGGTTATTTGCTGGTGCGTATTTTTCGCGGACAGGATGTCCGCCACACCGGCAGCGGGAACATCGGCGCAACGAATGTTGCCCGCACCGGCTTCTAAAGGCCTGGCCGTTGCGACCTTGGTGCTCGACGCGTTGAAAGGCGTCGGCGCGGTGGAGTTTGCGTTTTGGCTGGCGGGCTCGCGTCGTTTTACGGTGGGTGATCTGCCGGCCAGCCTGTACGACTCTTCAACGCAGATGATCGATAGCCGCACGATCTTTCTGTTAGCCGCGGTTGCCGCGTTTTGCGCACTCCTGGGACACATGTTCCCGGTTTGGCTCCGTTTTCAAGGCGGCAAGGGAGTCGCTACCGCCGCGGGCGCATTTGCCGCACTTGCCCCCAAGTGCCTGCTGCTTTCGATCCTCTTATTTGCGATTGTCTTCGCTCTGACACGTTACGTTTCGTTGGGGAGCATTGTGGCCGCGGCGGCGTTTCCCTGGTTAGTGCTATGGCTCAATCCGGTGGAGCGTAAAACTGCGCCTATCCTATTGGTGATTACGGCATCATCTGCGCTGATCATCGTGCGGCACAAAGACAACATCCGGCGCCTGCTAGCGGGCACCGAGGACCGGTTCCGTTGAAAGAGACCTGCTTGTGAGCGAGATTGCAGTCATCGGCGCGGGAGCATGGGGCACGGCGATATCCGTGGTACTCGGCCGCAAACAGACGCACCGGGTGCGCCTGTGGGCGTATGAGACTGAAGTGTGTGAGAGCGTTCGCACACGGCACGTGAACGAATTGTTCTTGCCGGGACACACGATACCGGAAACCGTGCAGGCAACCAACAGCCTGGAGGAGGCGTTGGGCGGCGCCGAGATTGTAGTCAGCGTGATGCCCTCTCATCACACCCGCCGGGTGTTCGAAGCGATGCTTCCACAACTTCGCCCGGAGATGCTTTACGTCAGCGCGACCAAGGGAATCGAGAACGACTCGCTGCTGCGCATGACCGAGGTCATTACCCAACTGTTAAGCGGCGGGCGCGGTGGCTTCGTCCCACGGATCGGCGCCATGAGCGGGCCCACGTTCGCCAAGGAAGTAGCGAAAGGCGATCCCACCGCTATCACGATTGCCTCATCCGACAAGGAACTGGCGGCCATCGTGCAACGGGAGTTCAGCGACCCCAATTTCCGGGTGTATACGAACGATGACGTCATCGGGGTGGAACTAGGTGGAGCGCTGAAGAATATTGTCGCCATTGCCGCCGGAGTTCTCTTCGGTATGGACCTGGGATACAACACCGTGGCGGCACTGATCACGCGAGGACTGGCTGAAATCACAAGGCTCGTCGTCGCCTGCGGAGGAAGGCCGGAAACCATGGCAGGACTTGCGGGGCTCGGTGATTTGGTGCTCACCTGCACGGGCGGGTTGTCGCGAAACCGCAGCGTTGGCGTCGAGTTGGGGCGCGGGCGCAAGCTGGAAGACATCATTGCCGGGATGCACGGCATGGTCGCCGAGGGCGTGCTCACTACCAATGCTGCAGTTGGATTGGCTCACAAGGCGGGCGTAGAAATGCCGATCACCCAGCAGATGCACGCGATTCTACAGCAGGGAAAATCGGTGCAGGACGCCATACGAGACTTGATGAGGCGTCCTTCGACCAGCGAAGTGGGGCTGTACCGGAATTAGGAACCAAGAACTTGACGGGCAACGAACGGCTATTTTGCGCAACGCCGATGCCCGGAAATACATCTAAGAGCGCTAACGCGTAGGATTGTCATGCAGGCATGTATTTCTTAAACAGAAGATGGAAAGACCTGAACGCAATGCACTCAAAAAACCTGCGCTGTGCGCAGGGCTGATCGTCGTCAGCGTACTGCTGGCGCGCTCTTCAGCGATGGGACAGACTTCCGGGCAAGCATCGTCTCCCCTTCCCTCAGCGGAACAGATTATCAATCGCAATCAGGATCCTTTTGCCGGCTCGATTCCTCAGGCGAAGGCCACTGCGGAAACCCTTGAGCTCACCATCGAAGACGCGCTGCAGCGCGGGCTGAAGTACAACCTTGGCCTATACCTTGCTGATCGAGCGACGCAACAGTCGCGGGCTTCGCGGCTACGCGCTCTCAGCGACATGCTCCCCGTCGTTAATGGATCGTTCGCCGAAGAAGAGCAGAAGATCAACCTGAAGGCATTGGGGCTGAACGCCTCGATCTTTCCGGGAATTCCGGGTTCGGTAGGGCCTTTCGGCATCACCGATCTTCGCGCCACCGGCTCGTGGAATGCCATCGATCTGCATACCATCGATAATGTCCGGGCGGCGAGTCAGAACGTGAAGGCCGCGCAGTTCACTTACCGCGATGCGCGCGACACCGTGGTGCTTGCCGTCGGAGCAAACTACCTGCTTACCATCGCCAACGAATCGCGGGTGGAGGCCACGGCAGCGGAACTAAGAGCCGCGCAAGCGCTCTACCAACTGGCGGCGGACCAGGAGACGGCGGGGCTTGCACCCAACATCGATACCCTGCGCGCGCGGGTGCAGTTACAGGCCCAGCGGGAAGCGCTGATCGAAGCTCAGAACGATCTGGAAAAGCAACGCATCGCGCTGGCCCGCGTGATCGGCTTGCCGATAGGGCAGAAGTTCCGCTTGGTGAATCGCGTCCCTTATCATCCTCTCCCCGAGATGGACCTGCAAAATGCCTATGCGCGGGCCCTGCAAACGCGTCCCGATTATCAGGCGGCATTGGCAGCGTTGCGTGCGGCTCAGTTAAGCCGGGAGGCTGCCTGGAAGCAGCGTCTTCCTTCGATTGATTTAGCGGGAGAATACGGCGTGCTGGGGACGACTCCTGACTCCATGTCTCCCAATTGGACGGCGGCAGCGACCCTGAAAATTCCGATATTTCAAGGCGGACAAGTAGAAGCCGACGTGCAACAGACCGACGCCGTTCTGAAGCAGCGGCAAGCGCAGGTGGATGACATGCGAGGGCGCATCGAGCAGGACGTAGAAGATGCGATCCTCGACTTGAAGGCGGCGTCGCAAAACGTTGAAGTGGCAAAGCTGGGCCTTGATCTGGCGCAACAAGCACTGGGCCAGTCGCAGGACCGGTTTGCCGCAGGCGTGACTAACAATGTTGAAGTGATTCAGGCGCAGCAGCAACTGGCATCGGCTAATGACCAGTACATAACCAGTTTGTATGCGCACAACATAGCCAAAGTATTGTTAGCGCGCGCCATCGGCAATGCCGAGCAGGCGGTGCAGCAATACCTGGCGGAACCGGGCGGCACGGTCCCGGCGAACGGACCCAATGATCCCGGGACGGTCAACCCACCCGAACCACCGCCCAACGCTAATCCAGATCCGGACGGGATGGCGGGGGCCGTTGACGTTTCCCCGGCGCAGCAGCAAGCGAGTCCGACTGGAAAGAGTCCAGCAACCGCGCCTCAGAGTACTGGCAACGGCGATGCAGCGCCGGCCACGGTTCCTCACGAATAATTATTGACAGGTGAAGAGATGAGTCCGAGCAGGACTGAAGAGAACGAAGTGGAACGGCAAGCTCCCGAGCGACCCGAGGAAGAGCATGTCGATCCGGAGGCGAAGCGTTACGAGGAAGACCACCGGGGATTCTTCCAGAAGCATCCGGCTGCCAAACCCATTGCTTTTCTAGTCGCGATTGTCGTCGTGGTGCTAGTGGGTTGGTTCTGGTGGGAGAGCCGCCACTGGGAAAGCACCGACGACGCCGAGATTGACGGCCACCTCTATCCCATCAGTGCCCGTGTCGGCGGACAGGTGATTAAAGTGAACTATGACGACGGGCAACTGGTTCACAAAGGTGACGTGCTGGTCCAAATCGATCCCACCGATTACCAGGTGGCCCTGGCCCGGGCGCAGGCCGATTACCAGGACGCACAGGCACAGGCCGAGGCAGCGCAATTTGGTGTGCCCGTTTCCAGCATTGGTTCCCTCAGCCAGATCCGCTCTGCCGGAGCCGACATGGACTCCGCGCAAGCTGGCGTGACAGCTGCCCAGAAACAGGTAGAAGCGGCGCAAGCCCAGGTGCTGGAGGCACAAGCCGATGCCGAGAAGCTAAATACCGATGTCGAGCGATATCGCCAACTACTAGGCAAGCGCGAGATCTCGCAGCAGCAATTCGACCAGGCTACGGCAGCAGCCACCGCTGCCAATGCTACGGTCAGCGCTCGTCAGGCGGCGCTGTTGGCTGCCCAGGCGCAAGTGAAACAAGCCCAGTCGCGCATCGAACAGGCCGTTGCCGAAGTGCGCAATGCACGCGCGACTCCCAACACGGTGGCGGCGACCCAAGCCAAGGCGAAATCTGCCGACGCACAGGCGCAACGGTCGAAAGCGGCGCTTGATCAAGCGCAACTGAATCTGTCGTATACCACCATCATGGCGCCGGTGGATGGCGTGATCGGCAAGCGATCCGTACAAGTCGGAGAGAATGTATCCAACGGCCAGGACTTGATGGCCATCGTGCCACTCCGCGAGATATGGGTCACGGCCAACTTCAAAGAAACCCAACTCGCCCACATGAAGCCAGGACAACCGGCAAAGATCAAGGTCGATACCTACGGAGGTCGTAAGTGGAATGCACACGTTACCAGCATTGGGCAAGCAACGGGCGCAAAGTACAGCTTGTTGCCGCCGGAGAATGCCACCGGTAACTACGTCAAAGTGGTGCAGCGCATTCCGGTGCGAATCGACTTCGATGGCAATGACAAACCCGACTTCAACAAAGATGGCCTGCTGCGTCAGGGTATGTCAGTCGAGCCCGACGTCAAAGTGCGCTGAACCCTGAGGGCGTTCCGGATTAGTAACGACATCGGATGGCGATTATAGGCCGCGATGCCCGCAACCTCTGACCGGCTGCGCATTTTGGGTCAATCCCTCATTTTTTGCTTAGAGTTATAGCGAATCGCTGTCATACTCTAAATCAGCTCTCTAATCAGCGCTTGTAATTGTTATGAACCTCAGCGTTCTACCCAGTCTCGTTGCGCTTGCAATCCTGGTCGGGGTTTTTGAGGCCATTCTGCGTCAGGGTGCGGCCGAGAAGTTGCAACTATGGCTTACAGGTTGGGTCCTGGTACTGATTCACTTCGTTGCCCAGTTTGCAAACGTAGGTCACGGTGTCTGGGGCCATATTGCAACCGCCATTAGCCTGGGGTCTCTGGATCTTGCGACCGTATCGTTCCTCATCTCCATGTCACCTCGGGCAACTACGGCCCGCCGCCAACTTCTGCTCGGAGCAGTACTCGGCCTTCCCGCACTGGTTTACACCACCGCTGCGGTCTGGGGCCTGGCAGCGCACGGTTTTTATTATGGCGTCGTGGCAATTGCTGTAACCGCTACCTCGCTTCTGGCTTGGAACTGGTATCGCGATACGCGCCCTTATGTGTTTGGCTTGCTGGCTGGGGCCCTGGCGTTCTCCTCGTTGATGGTTTGGATAGTTGCTCTCAACCATGCTGACCTTGGAGTCGGCGTAATTCTGGCCGGCCTCAACTTCACGGTTGCAGTTATGTACTGGCGCCATTTCCAGCGCGATACGGCAGGGGTGCTGACCACGGTTTTAGGCTTCGTCGCCTGGGGCATGGTCTATCCAATTGTGATGTTTCTGAATTTCCACTCGCCATTAACCGTCATGGAATCCGAGACCTGGAACATTCCCAAGTACTTCGTGGCGGTCGGCATGATTCTGACGCTTCTCGAAGACCAGATTCGAACCAATGAATATCTGGCTTACCACGACGCCTTGACCGGGTTACCGAACCGGCGACTGCTGGAAGACCGATTGGAACAAGCCCTGGCACAAGCAGCACGCGCGGGCCGCAAGGTGGCCGTGCTGTTAATTGACCTCGACCGCTTTAAGGAGGTGAACGACACCTTCGGACACCGAATTGGGGACTTGGCTTTACAGCAGGTGGCGTTGCGGCTGTCAAGTCGGATGCGCGCCTCCGACACACTGGCTCGTTCAGGAGGCGATGAGTTTACCGTGGTCAGCAACGTGTCGAATGAACATGGCGCCGAAACGCTGATGTCGGCGCTGGTGTCGGCGCTGGCGATTCCACTAAAGATAGAAGGACATATCATTCAGACTGGGCTGAGCATCGGCGTCGCGCTTTATCCCGATCAGGGTGTTAGTCCCGACGAATTACACGCCGCTGCTGACCAGGCCATGTACCTGGCAAAACGCGGCGCCCGCGGCCGTACCGAGAATGTCATCGCCTTTCCCAAACTCCCCGGCTAGTTGGCACCGCGTCGTTCTCTTCTCAGTTCGGTTGTTCTTTGCAGCGAGGCTGTTGTAGGCTCGAAGGCAGTCGCGCCCTTGGGATGCCCGATTCTTCCCTCGCCGGGATGGCGAAACTGGCAGACGCAGCGGACTTAAAATCCGCAGGACCGAAAGGTCTGTGGGGGTTCAAGTCCCCCTCCCGGCACCATATCTAAGCCTAAGTTCAGTGCCTGTAACAATTTCTCAATGTTTCAAATAACTTACGCTTTGCTGTTTTGTCAACGGAGTGTGATTTCGTCCAAACCCGCATAAACATTGCCTGGAAACTCTACCCTTTTCTGGTAGTCGGTGTAGAGTAGTGGTAATCCATCTCCGTCCTCCTCCGGTTTCCATCGTGTTGCCAACCAACAAAAGACTGGGAGCCCAAGCTGACAGCAGCCACCATGCACTCGACCTGTGCATCCTGTGCTCTTCGTACAATGCCGACATATGAACCTCAGTTGCGCTTCCCTCGCGCTACACGGACCCGCGCAATACAAACTTAACCCACCCTGCTACAGCGACGCACTCTTGAAGTTCAGGCTAAGAAAACTTCTCTCGCAACAGCGACCAGAGCGGTTCGGAGAGGATGCGCTGCCGAGATCGGCTAAGATGGTTTTCCCGGGAGCGGCAGATATGTTGAAGCTAATACCAACGTTCTTAATGAATGATATGTGGGCAGACAAGCGATTGCTGAATTTGGAACCGACTCGCAATGCAGCGACGAGCAGGGAGTTCAAGGATTTGCAGCGGCAACTTAAGGCGGCACTTGCCGACAAGACGCAACTCCTCCAAATGTTCCTGAAGACGGTTGAGATGGCCCAAGAGCTGGGCTGGGCGGATGGCCTTCGGGAGGGGATGAAGCTTTACAAGTACGGGCTGGGAATCCAAGCTGACAACCCGCCCGCGTACCGTGCAATTATGAAATATGCACTGCGCAACGCGAACAAGCAGAGCAAATTGACCGCGAAGGAGATATGCCTCTATCTGGACAAGCAACGTCGGGCGATAGAGGCACGAAAAGAAGGGCTCAGGCAAGAAAAAAGACTAACGGAAGAGCGCAGGCAGGAAAATAGACGAAAGGAAGAGCGTAGGCGGAAAAAGAGACGAAAGGAAGAGCGTAGCCACGCAAATAGTCGAAAGGAGATTTTACCTCCGGAGGATTGGAAATGTAAAACGTGGGTCGAGGCCCTAACAGGATGCTGAAAAAGTACTCCCCATTCACCTCGCACGTGTGCTAGGAAAGCAACATGCGAGGAATGGATCACCAACTAAGCCACATGTTCAGTTACTTGTCGCCCGAGGCGCGGGTGCGGAAGGATCACCCGCTGCGTGCCATGCGGACGATGGTAGACGAAGTTCTACGGGCACTGTCGTCGCAGTTTGATCGCATGTATGCCAGCGAAGGCCGGCCGTCGATTGCGCCCGAGAAGTTGCTGCGGGCGCAGTTGTTGCAGATGCTGTACTCGATCCGCAGCGAGCGTCTGCTGATGGAAGAGATCGATTACAGCGTGCTGTTTCGCTGGTTCGTAGGGTTGAATTTGGACGAGGAGGTATGGGCCCCGACGGTGTTCACCAAGAACCGGAACCGGTTGCTGGAAGCCGAGGTAGCCAAGCAGTTTCTGGCACAGGTGGTGGAGCAGGCGCGGGCGAAAGGCTGGACCTCGGATGAACACTTCACGGTGGATGGCACCTTGCTGGAAGCTTGGGCAGGAGCAAAGAGTTTTCAGCGCAAGGATGGCAAGAATCCGCCGTCTTCCGATGATCCCGGCAATCCCACGGTGAACTTTCATGGCGAGAAGCGCTCCAACCGGACGCACGCGTCGAAGACCGATCCCGAGGCCCTGTTGGCGCGCAAGGGCGAAGGCAAGGAGGCGAAGTTGAGCTACAGCGGCAATCTGCTGGTGGAAAATCGTAACGGGCTCATCGTGAATGCGATGGTATGGGAAGCCAGCGGGACGGCCGAGCGTGATACGGCGCTGGTGATGCTGGAACAGATTGCCGGCACCAAGCGGGTGACGGTGGGTGGCGACAAAGGCTTTGACACGGCCGACTTCGTCTCCGAGTGCCGCCACATGCAGGTCACACCGCATGTGGCGCAGAACGACGGTCGGCGCGGCGGCAGTGCCCTCGACCAGCGGACGACGCGTTATGCAGGTTACGGCATCAGCCAGAGGAAGCGGAAGCGGATCGAGGAATGTTTCGGCTGGCTCAAGACCATTGCTCTGCTGCGGAAGGTACGACATCGCGGGTTGTACAAAGTGGATTGGGTGTTCACCTTCGCTTGCGCGGCCTATAACCTGGTCCGCCTGCGCAACCTGTCCATGCAGGCGGCGTAAGCCGAGGCCGAGGTGTGTCTGCTGAATGCAAGAAAGCTTCAGCAGATAGCAGAATAAAGCTAGAACGAACTCTCTCCCTTCTCATTCGGTGACCGAAGCAGGACAGAGTTCGTGCAAATCAGAGGTTTTTCCGCAGCCTGCTAAAGAAGAAGCGCACCGGCGTAGATGTGCTTGTCAACAAAGCCAAAAAAGAGGCGCACAGCAAGAGGTATGCCATTCTTAGGGCGTGGGCCACGGGTGAGAGAGAAAAAAGAAAGTAAAGACCGGATGGCTGATGGGTGCGCTGTGAATACTTAGTGGTGCTCGGTGCCCGGCAATCCGTCTGCAGGCAGCTGTCCTTGAAACCCGTTACATTGTTACCGCAGTGAATACGACTGCTCTCTATCGTTCCTAGCGTCATCCCATCGGCACGTACAATAACCCGCTCAACCGTGTTGTGAAGCCCTGATCACTATTGGGGCGTCCTTGATGGTGCCGTCAGTCCCCTTTGTTTCCGCTGGCAGAAATCCTGCAAGATAATAAGCCCCTTTCATCAAACATCGACGGGGAGCAAACTGCCGGATATCAGAAGCTGACAGGCTGCAGTTGCGTCGATGACCAGGAGATCGCACTATCTCCAACGCCACAGGGCCGGGTTTTTTGCGGAGAAATCGAAAGTTAAATGAAAAAACCGACTACCGAACCCTAATGTACGGCAGTTTTCTTACATCGGGGTCCGGCCGAGATGAGTGTGAAGCCAAGAAACGGCGGCATGCCTGCGTTGGTGAATATGCCTGAGGCCACAGAAATTCCAGGCAAGTCCGCGACCAGCTCTAAACGCTGGGGGCATGAGGGGGTGCAGCCGAGTTACGTTACAATTCCCGAACTTCTGGAAGATGGCGACTTGACTTACCTTAAGGCGCTGCAGGTGGCCAAGCTGCTCAACTGCTCTCGTGCCAGAATTTACAAAATGTTCGACGAGGGGCGCATCCCCGGCTCGCGTATCGACGGTATGATTCGCTTCGACAGCGAGCGCATCGCTGCCTGGCTGCGCGAGTCTGAGCAGAGCTGGCATCACTAGGCCGTTTCTTTGACTGTCTTCGTCCGCTTCGGCGTGGGCGTTCAGGATTAATCGCCATCTCGCAAGCAAACTGCGCCGAAGTTCCCGTTTCGGGATTGCTTGTGTATTGGTTATCAACAGTTATCGGATACCCTGCTGCCAATATAAACAGTCCGTTTGCGACTTGTGGGCCACCCTGAAAAGGCTCTGGAGTCAAGAAGCCTCACTGGAACATTGCAAGTCTGAGGGAACAGATGTACATTTTCGTTCGTCCGGAAGCGGACCCAGGGAGAACAAGCATGGGATTTCTCGCATGGATAGTGGTTGGCCTGATCGCAGGTTGGCTTGCTGGGCAGGTAATGAAGGGCGGTGGCTACGGTGTACTGGTGGACATCATTCTCGGTATCCTCGGCGGCTTTGTAGGCGGGTGGATCTTCGGGCTTTTGGGAATCTGGCCGGGCGGCGGGATGATCGGCTCTATCATCGTGGCATTTGTTGGCGCGGTGATTTTGGTCTGGATTAGCCGCTTACTAAAAAAAGTCTGAAGAAGACTCATGACAAATATAAGTCTTTGATCTCACGAGTGACCCCGCGCCGGGATTTCCGTGTCGGAATTGCTTGCGAAATGGGCTGTAGCTGTTGAAAAAGGGACCAAACAAATGAAACTCGCCACCACGGCAGCTCTGGCTTCGTTGTTCGCGCTGATGGCTCTCTCGCAGCAGACGACCGGTCAGGGTGCAGAAGTGGCAAGCGACTCGCCGGTGAGGTCCGTCGTCGAAAGCAAAATTCGGGAAGCCTGGCAGGATTTCAAGGAAAAGAAAGCGGACGCATACGCTGCGCTCCTTGACGATGACTTCACCGAGGTCGAGATTGACGGCAAAGGCCCACATGATAAGAAAGCCAGCGTGGACGAGGTGAAGGCTGGCACTCTCAATAGTTACTTCCTGAATGACCTCAAAGTTGTAGCTCTGGGCGCGGACTCGGCGCTAGCTACTTATACAGCGAAAACTGATGGCACAATGCCCGACGGCAAAATAGTCCATGGCACAGTAGCCGTGACCGAGGTTTGGGTCAGACGCGCAGGCAACTGGAAAAACCTACGCTATCACGAAAGCGAACCGAGATGAGGTGTTCTGTTTACACATCCCCGCGCGGACTTGAGGAAATAGAAATTACTTCTGTTGACGGTCAGCGGTTGGTTCGAGCTGTCTGCACATTGAGGGCAGGTTGCGGATGGATGGTCGCTAGCCTTGATCGGAAACGCCTCGGGCAGGACAGGTGGGAAGGGCGGAAGACTGGGTCCGAGGCGTTTTCGATAAGGAGACTAGGAGGAAGACGCTGGCGTTTGCGGCGGACGCGGGGAACTCGTCAGACTATGGAATTTGAATGCCTTTTTCTTCGCTCTTTCTTCGTGGTCTGCCAGTAACGAGTGCGCTTCCAACGCGCCGGAGAAAAGAGGCAAATACCAGCACACACGCGACGGATTATCTCACGCGTAGCGTCCGCCGCGCCAGCGGCTTCGTCCTGGTCGGCCACCTGGAAACTACGAAGACGTTGCCCAACTGGTGAAAAATCGCCTTATCACTCACCGAGCGGTCGAGCAGTCAGCCCACCAAGAATGCGTCTTCTTCTCCATAACGCTGTAGTGGAAGTACTCGCAGGAGCGTCCCTTTCGTTCCCCAGACCATTGTGAAGGTTGTCCGTCGATTGGGCAGACATTTTTGTGACCCGCTAGAGAACATCCGAGGAGAATCACGGCGAGTGCAAAGGGCGCAGCAGCTTTCCCGGTCGCACGCAATGGGCGATGGATCATTGGGTTGCCGGACCGCATATTACGCATTTCTACCACACATGTGGCTCAGTACACTGTTGATTCCTAACTGTTGAAACTCGCCATCTGGTAGATAATTGCGTGGAGACGGCGTGGACAGTGCTTGGTTCGACTCGTGACAACGTGTTCCCGGCTGAGATCGAGTGCGAGTTGGGCTGTATCACCTAAGCATCGTGACTCTCGGCTGCGCTGCCCGGATACGAGCTACTTCTTATACGCGTCCTATAAGTGATCGTGACTTTGACACGCGAGGATATGCGATTTCCTTGACAGTTCTTGCTTCCTCGTGACCATGACCGGTGGAAGTGCCGCACCGCAGTCACCAGCCAAAGCCTCGCCGGTTTGGTACTGGTTTCAGAATTGCGCCGAGAAAACAACGATGGGAATCAAGGTTACGGTTGATGGTAAATCGGTCTTCAAGTCGTCGATTTCCCATCCTTATTTGCGCACTCGCAGACCGCTAACCCTCCTGCCGATGACCGCAATCACTATCACTGCTGACCCGTCCTATTTGGTCGAGGTCACCGGCGCGAAGCGAGACGAGTGGTCACTACAGTGCTGTGCTCAGGCCGAAGGGAGCAGCGAGAACGAAGCCCGCGAACATCTTCAATCAATTTCGATGAGTCGTCTCGGAAGTTCAGTTTCACTGAACAGCTCCGGTTTGGCTTCCGCGGTCGCAGCGCGGGGGAACCTTCTTGTTGATGCACCCACAGATGCGCCGCTTGTTGTCCATGCCTCATTCACGCAGTCGAAATCCGAGACATGACCTGTCCGTCACGGTAAACACTCGAAAATCCTAGCTTCACCAAAGGCGGACGCACGGTTCCGTGTCGTTTTTCTCAAGGCGAGTATCAAACCTCTAGCGCTGAAACAGTTGAGGGGAATTTGGCAAGCTGGCGCTGATGCTTGACGACCTGCTTCTGGGTGTCAGTTTCGTCGGCGAGTGGCCCTCCGAATCAAACTCCTAAACAGCATTCGAAATCGCCCAAAGACCGTTTTCGTTCTGTCAAGAAGTGAAGCTGAGAGGCACTTTTCGTTGAGACGTACGCCTGTTACGGCAGTACTCCACCAGTAGCAGGTGCATCTCCGGTTCGAACATTCGCGTAGTGATTCCTGTTCGAGGCCAGGTTCTAGGCCGTTCAGTAGTTGTTGAAAATCGCCATGTCGTAGGTTATCTGTCGCCCCTTCCTGTGGCACAATGGTCCGACGGCCTCATGCCAGCGAAACGTCCGCAACAGCATATAAGGAAACTTCTACTCCTCGGCCTGTGCGCCGTCGCCCTATCCGCACTTCCCGCGACGACTCGTGCCCAATCGGCTGGCGCCACGGCTCACCCGGCTTCCACCGAAATGGAAGCGATCCTCTTTGTCCAGTCCCCTCATCCCGACATTGGTAAAGGCGCCATTGATCTTGTGTGGGTTCCCCAGCCCATCCAGCGACTCTGCCTCGGCAAAACCGCCCAGCAGTGTAGCACCATGGACTATTGCGTGCGCACCACCAATCGTGACGTCAGCATGTGCCGGAATCTCGACATTCCCCTCTCGCGTCTGCCTTCCTATCCGCACGACATGCTCCCGCGCCGCGTGTTGAGCGTGGTTCTCCTGCGTCTCACGCCCGACCACTTCGCGATGCTGCAGGACTTCTATCGCCGCGCACCCCGGGCCTCGCTCGAGCACCTTTCACTCAGTACCCGCATCAAGGTTCGCGTCCTCTTCACCCGTACCCCCGAGGACGACGCTTTCAACGTCCTCGAGATCCTCGCTGTCGCCCCCTTCTGATTCCTCCACAAGCCTGCACTCTTTTCCCTCATTGGCTGCTTCTCCAAGACCAGCAGAGGCGTTCGCCGCAGGTGGGTTCACGCCAGCTATTGAGAAACGAGGCATTGTCCATCACTAGGCCACCTTCTTTGACGTCTTCGGGGGATTGCGCCGCAAGCCTTCGAAAACGTCATCCACATGCTCGACCAGGTCGTCTGCGGTGAGAGCCACCAGGTACCGCATCGTGCTTGCGAGATCCTTGTGGCCCATCAATTTCTGCACGTCCTTGATGTTCTTCTTCCTGCGCAGCCACATCGTGCAGTACGTCGCTCGGAACTTGTGTAGCCACCAACGTTCACAGCCCATGTAGTACGCCTTCCGCCATTTGCCATCAGGCCCTTTTTGCGTGGTCTTCACGCCCCGTTTTGCGTCCGGCATAATGCAGTGATCACATTCCCCACATTCCAACCCGGCCCTCCTTACAATGCGCTTCAGGTCTTCCAGCCACTTGTTCTTGCCGTAGGGTGTATTGTTGCGCGTCCCGAAAACCCAGGTGCTATGCGGGTGGCCTTCTTTCCACTTCTTCAGGTCTTCCACCAGGGTTTTCTCCAGCGGAACCTTGCGCTCTTCATGGTCCTTGGGTTTGAAGTGGAAGACCCTGCCGTTGATCACCTTCCTGACTTCGGCCACCTTGGCGATCCTGCGGTTGAGGTTGACATGCTCCCACGGTAGAAACCGGTACTCATCGCGCCGGAAGCCTGTACCAAGCAGAAGCTTGTAGGCCAGGCGCTCGTCGTCGTGGCAAGCGGCAAAGAATTTATTCAGCTCTTCTTCGGTGAAGGCCTCCGGCTCCGTCTGGGTGAACCGACGCCACTCCCGGTTCTTTTCCGGGGACACGATCTTCTCGGCCACGCCGCAGACGATCAGGAATGCTTTGACGGTTGCGTAGAGGTTGGCGCGGGTACGGTCGGACAGGCCTTGCCTCTTCTCGACATCGTTCACCCAGTCCTGGATGTCCTGCGTCGTGAGATCGGCGGGGTACAGTCTCCCCTTTTTCTCCGCCATCTTGACGAACAGACCAGCGCCTCGGCGCACGTCACTCTGCAGGGACTCTGACAGGCTGGCTTTCGAGGCAGCATACTTCGCGTAGAACGCGCGGATGGTGTTGTTTGCGCTCTCGCTTTCGGGGACGACCTGGATGCCGAGCCGAGCATTCCTGACCGCAGCGTCCAGTCGGTTCCGCTTTACCTTCAACGCATCCAGCGCAAGCCTCGGATCGTCCCGGCGCGACGGCTCCTCACTGATGTGGTCATACTGAGGATCGTCCCCGAGGTAGTACCGGACTTTGTAGTCCTTGTTGGTAGAAGTGCTCTTTCCCGTGGATGATCACGGTCCCGTGTTTGACGCGTCCGTTGAGGGAATACGCCACCGGGTAATACCGCCAGCCCCGCTCCGTCTTGCAGACCCGCACCAGTGATGCAGCTCTATTCGGCATGTAACTCCTGTAAAAACTGACAACTAACTGACAACATGTGCATTACTCACAATAATGCCAGTATTTAAAGGAATTTCATGCTAGATAGGTTAGGGTCC
>CAWCSJ010000032.1:0-8243 GCA_963798185.1 uncultured Acidobacteriaceae bacterium | reverse complement strand
AACTGAACTACGACCCCGCTTGCGCGGTTGTTGTCCCGCTCGGGGGACGTGTCACCTTGCTCATTTCCTTGCCGGGTGACGGTGTGGTGGGCAGTGCAGGGCTCGAACCTGCGACCTCCTGCTTGTAAGGCAGGCGCTCTAACCAACTGAGCTAACCGCCCGTCGTACGCGCCTCTTGCGAGGTGGTACTAGAGCGGAATCAACTGTTTGAGTGTACATGACGCCTCCGGCAGGGTCAAACACTCCCGTTGCCGGTCGAACCCCACTATGCCCTTTACATTCCGGAAAAATCGGCTTTGTCCGAAAAATCATAGGTCACGGGCATCTTTTGGCGCTCCTTTTGAAACAAAGCTCATGGGAGTGTTGTCCAAACGCCCGAGAAATAGGTGTGGAATGAAAGCCATTCTTTTTGTGGATGACCACGAGCTGCTGGCCCGCTTGAGCTGCGAGATCCTCGAGATGCAGGGCTACAAGGCTGTCAGCGCCTATAGTGGGCAGGATGCGCTCGACAAAATTAAGAGCCAGAAGTTCGACCTCATGGTCACCGACTTTCGCATGGATGGTATGGATGGCCTGGAGTTGGCAAAACAAGTCCATGCCAGCAGTCCCGAACTTCCAGTGATTATCGTGACCGGCTACGGACCCATTGAAGGCGGTCGCGACGTGAAGGAATGTCTTCCTAAAGAGGAGATGTTTCCGGCGCTGCTCGACAAGATAAAGACCTACCTCGGCGACGCCGAAAGACCGCCGGTGCGAAGCTTGAAAAGGGCATAACCGAGAGTACGACCTGGAAGGGCGCTGCGAGAAACCCGCGCTGCTTCCGATTCCGTTTCAGTCGCGGTTCCCAACTCCGCCCGAGCCAGGCGCAATACTAATGCTGCACAAGAGATTAGGTAACAGCTGATGGCTTGCTTTATCCTCATCTCTTATGCCCGCACTCGTCGAATGTGTCCCCAATTTTTCTGAAGGGCGCGACCAAGCCAGAGTCGACGCCATTATCGAGGCCATGAAGATGGATGGCGTGTATCTGCTCGACCGCGAGATGGACGCCGACCACAACCGCTGTGTCATCACGCTGGTCGGCGATCCGGTGAATGTGGCGGAGGCGGCCATCCGCGGGGTTGGCAAGGCAGCCGAGCTTATTGACCTCACCAAGCATACGGGAGCTCATCCTCGACTGGGCGCGGCCGACGTGATCCCGTTTATTCCCATCCAAGGTGTGACGTTGGAAGACTGCGTCGCCATTGCTCGGCGGGCAGCCGAAGAAATCTGGAAGCGGTATCACGTGCCGGTTTACCTGTACGAGGCGGCAGCGCAAATGCCCGAGCGTCAGAACCTGGAGAATGTGCGTCGCGGCCAGTTCGAGGGCATTCGCGAGGAGTTGAAGACCAATCCAGCGCGCAAACCCGACTTCGGCAACTGCGAGCTGCATCCGACGGCGGGCGCGACGATTGTTGGCGCGCGCAAATTCCTGGTTGCTTACAACGTGTATCTCAATACGCCGGATGTCGAGATCGCCAAGAAGATTGCCAAGACCGTGCGCTTTTCCAACGGCGGCTTGCGTTACGTAAAGGGAATGGGTGTGCCGGTGCGCGGCTTGGCGCAGGTCTCCATGAACCTGACCGATACCGACCAGACGCCGATTGCGCGCGTATTTGAATACGTCAAGCGCGAGGCCACGCGCTATGGAGTCGTGCCACTGTCAAGCGAGATCGTCGGCTTGATTCCGAAGAAGGCGCTGGAAGATGCGGCGGAGTGGTTTTTGCAGATCGAGAACTTCGATTCATCGCTGATCCTGGAAAACCGCCTGGTAGCCGTGATGAGCGGCAAGATGGCGGTGGGAGGAATTCGCGCCGGGGTCGAGCCGTTTATCGAGCAGCTTGCTGCGCCAACGGCCGCGCCCGGCGGAGGTTGCGCGGCGGCTGCAACCGGAGCGATGGCTGCGGCGCTGGGCAGCATGGTCGCTGGGATGTCTCGCGGCAAGAAGGCTTACCTGCAATATGAACATGCGTTGAGCGATGCCCTGGCGCGACTGGCCGAGTTGCGCGAACAGCTAAAGGCGTCCATCGACGCTGATGCGGAGTCGTTCAAGGAGGTGATGGCGGCGTTTAAGAAGGCGAAAAACCATCCCGAAGCGCAGGCGGAGGTCGAAGCGGCTACCAAGAAGGCGACGCTGGTTCCGCTGGTGGTTGCCGAGCGGGCAAGGGAAGTGCGGCAAATCATTGAGTCGCTACGGCCGATGACCAATCCCAAGATGGCGTCGGATTTGAGCGTCGGCGCCAACTTGGCGCGAGCCGCGATTGAGGGCGCGCTGGCGAATGTGGAGATCAATCTTGGGGATATTAAAGATAAGGCGTTTGTCGCAGACGTGCGACAGAGAGTCGCAGTCGTGAAGCAGTGATGTTTGCCGCGTCCGCGCGTCCAATTCACGTGATGCGGAACAGTCCCGTAAGCAACGGGCATTAACAATTCCGCATCTGTTCAAGGATTGTCGAGTAAAATTATGAGTATGAAGCAGTTCCTCACAGGCCTTTGTTTGAGCGTCATCTTCTGCCTACCCGCATCGGCAGCACCCCTGAGCAGCAATGCCCGCACCGTGGTTCCATCAGCGATCCAGCAGATCATATCGATCGATTACCGCTCGCTGCGGGATTCGTCGTCAGCGCGCGCCCTTAAAGACCGCGTTCTGCCCGACAATCTGAAGCAATTCGAGAACGCTCTAAAGAGCGCCGGCATCGACCCTGACAAGGACATGGAGCAACTTACCTTCGTCAGTTATCGCATGCCCAAAGGCGGGCTGCGCGCCATCGGCATTGCTCAGGGCCCGTTCAAGCAGAAGGAATTTCTGCAGAAGATGCGGCTGAAGAAAATCAAGCCGGAGAAGTACCTGCTTTCCTACCTGTACCCGATGGGCACGGGCATGCATCTGGTGTTCCTTGATCCCAGCACTATCTTGTTCGGCGAGGTGGCTTCCATTAAGGGCGCAATCGACGTGCGCGACAATGGGGCCGAGTCTCTCGTCTCGAATCATACGATTGATGACTTGATTACCAGCATTGACGACGCAGCCATTTGGAGCGTCCTCGATCAGCTCGGTACGCAGAACATGATGAGGTCGGCGCTAGGCGAGGCAGCGCAAATGGGCGACTTTGACGTGGTCAAGAAAAGGCTGCTGGCGTCGGATTACACCATGAACTTTACCAGCGGGGTCAGCTTCGACCTGAGCGTCAAGACTTCCGACACCATGACCGCCGCCACCATTGCGTCGCTGCTCAAGGCTGGAGTGCTGTATCGCAAAATGAACGCCACCCCTACGGAGAAGCTGGCGCTGGACAACACCACCGTTGACAGCTCGCACGATATGCTGCAAATGCACTTCAAGACCGACGATCAGCGCTTCACCGCGCTGCTGAAGTCTGACCTGTTTGCAGCGGTATCAAAATAGGCGCGATTGCAGCATTTATAATCAAGGCGCTTTGCAAAATTCTCTTATTCGATTCACCTGGTATGGCCTTTTTCTATTGGCCATGATCGGCGTGCTTGCTTGTCCCAGCGCAGGCCAGGCGCCAACCGGGACCCGCACGGTCATGGTGATGCCATTCGAAAATCAAACCACCGCCCCGGGACTGGAGTGGATCGGTGAGGCCTTTCCCGAAGTCCTGTCGCAGCGCATGGACTCGCCGGGGCTGTACGTCATCAGCCGTGATGACCGCAGTTACGCTTTCGATCACGCCGGTATTCCGCTGACTGTTCGGCCATCACGCGCCACGGTGTATCGGATTGCGGAACAGATGGACGCCGACTACGTGGTGCTCGGCGCCTACAGTTTTGACGGACAGACGTTCAAGGCCACTGCCCAACTTCTCGACATGAAGAAGCTGCACCTTTATCCGGAAGTGCAGAGCGGCGGCCCCTTAGCCAATCTGATCGATTTGCAAACGACATTAGCGTGGGAACTGCTGCAGCAAATGGCTCCTCCACCCACAATCACGCGCGATCAATTCCTGAAATCCTCAGCGCCTATCCGCCTCGACGCCTTCGAAAGCTATGTCCGCGCGGTCCTGGCCACTGACCAGCAGCAGAAGGTCCGCTATTTACGGAACGCCT
The DNA here is from genome assembly GCA_963798185.1 of uncultured Acidobacteriaceae bacterium. Lineage (GTDB taxonomy): Bacteria > Acidobacteriota > Terriglobia > Terriglobales > Acidobacteriaceae > Bog-257. The sequence continues at coordinate 4,136 of CAWCSJ010000032.1, read as the reverse complement.
TGAAGCTTTATCCTAATTACACACTTGCGATGTTGCAGTTGGGCAAGACGTATTACGGCAGCCACGAATACGAGTCGGCAGCCACCTGGTTCAGCCGCATCCCCAAGGATGACCCGGTCGCAGGCGAGGCCAACTTTTTCCTGGGTATGTCGGAGTTCTATCGCGGAAGTTTCGAGAAGGCGTTCAGCGCATTCAATTATCTCGCCACACGTTTGCCACTTACCGAGGTTTATAACAATCTGGGCGTTGTGGACGCCCGCCGCGGCCGCCGGGCATCGGCCGTGGAATACTTTTCCAAGGCAGTCAGTGCCGACCCGAACGACGCCGATTATCGCTTCAACCTGGCAGTGGCCCTCTTCAAGAATGGTGATAGCACGGCTGCCGCGCGCCAGTTGCGCGACGAGTTACAACGGACTCCAAGCGACGGCGAGGCCAAGGCCCTGCTTGATTTCATTAGCCGCGGCGGCACTCCGCCCCTCCTGCGAATCCCAATGCGGTTGCGGCTTCGGGAAATGCTTTAATACCGCCAAACCAGCCGCACATTCCGCTGGAGCGCATCAAGCGCAACTATGACGAGGCCTCGTATCGTCAGGTGCAGATGGCAATCGACAAGCTTGCTGAAGCACGGCTGGCCAAAACTGACGGGCGCACTCGCGCCGCCTATCACATGGAGCGTGGCAAACAGTCGCTGGCGCAGAACATGACGACCCAGGCGGAGAGCGAGTTTCGCGCCGCAATCAGTGCCGACCCTAACAATGCCACGGCGCATGCACAATTGGCCGTTGTACTGGAAAAGAAGGGCGATCTCGCGAGTGCACGCACCGAAGCGCAAACCTCGGTGCGTTTGCAGCCTAACGTTGACGCCCTGCTGGTACTGGCCCGGCTTGAGCTGAAGCAGAGCCAGTTAGCTTCCGCTGCCAGCGACGTGGACCGCGCCCTTGCGTTGCAACCTGCCGACCCAACTGCACAGGCGTTGAAGCGAGACATCGCCGCCAAACAAACAGTTACAAAGTAGCGCGATCTTCGATCTTCGTTTGCCTACTCGTGCCGCAACGCGACCATCGGGTCCACTTTCGTTGCCCTCCGTGCCGGAATGTAGCAAGCGAGCAGCGCTGCCGCAATCAGGAGGAGCGTCACCCCACCGAAAGTTATGGGATCGGTGGCAGTAACGCCAAAGAGCAGCGACCTCACAGCACGCGTCAGAGCCAGCGAGCCGGCAATTCCAATCGCCACCCCAATGAAGATGGTACGCAATCCCTGGCTCAGGATCATCTTGAGAACGTCGTCGGGGCCCGCTCCGAGAGCGATACGCACGCCTATTTCTCGTGTGCGGCGGCTGACCGAATAAGCCATCACGCCAAACACCCCTGCCATTGCGAGCAACAGCGCAGTGATTCCGAAGAATCCGATGAGAATGACGTTGAATCTCCGCGAACCCAGCGAAGCGGAATAGACTTGCGAAAACATCCTGAATTTCGCCGGAATCTCCGGGTTGAGGTCCTGCAGAATTCCTCGCGCTGCCGAAGCGACGGAGCGCGTGTCGGCATCACTCAACATCGTTAAAGTGATGGCCGGGCGCGGGCGCTGGAACAAATTCACGTAAACGGTCGGACGCGGCGGCACGTCGAGGCCGTATTCGTGAGTGTCGCCCACGATCCCGACGATCGTCAGCAAACGCAAGTCGCCATCCATGTTGCCAAACTCAATCGTGTGGCCGATCGGATCCTGATTGGGCCAGCGGTCGCGCGCCAGGGATTCGCTAATCACGGCAACGTGCGGAGAATCTGCGCTGTCGCGCTCGTCAAAGATTCGTCCTCGAATCAGCGGAATGCCGAGAACCTGGAAGTATCCATCCGTGACAACACCGAAGTCCGCATTGCCAATGCGCTCTTTTTGCTGGAACAACGCAATCAGGCCATCGGTGGTCTTGGGGGCCTCATTCTGCGTCATGAGTAAGAACATTCCGTCGGGAAGTCCGCCATCCTCCATCGGCAGGCCGCTAGTCGCGCCGACCTTGCGCACGCCCGGGATTTGTTTGAGCCGATCAATCAAATTTGAAAAGAAAATCGCCTGGCTTGCCTTAGCTTTGGGATCTTCCATCCACGGAAGCGAGACGTCCATGGTGATAATTTTGTCCACGCGGAACCCGGGATCCACTTCGAGCACTTTCATCAGGCTGCGCCCGAGCAATCCCGCTCCGACCACGAGAACTAATGTGATCGCGATCTGCGCAGCCACGATTACGCGGCCCACGCGCTGGCTGCCTTGTGAACCCGCTTGTCCACGACCGCCTTCTCCAAGCCCCCTACGCAGGTCACCGGACGTCGCGCGAGCTGCGGTGAAGGATCCGAGGCCGGCCGCCACTGCTGTGGAAAGTAGGAACGTGAACACTAGTACTGGCGTATTGATGGCGACGCTTTCCAGCCGCGGCAGATTTCCCGGCGCCAGCGCAACTAATCCCGCCACGCCCCCGAACGCTCCCAGTAAGCCTAGTGCGCCGCCGGCCAGCGAAAGCAGGAATGTTTCGGTAAGGAATTGACGGATCAGCCGTCCGCGTGGGGCGCCGAGCGCGCTGCGGACGGCCAGCTCGCGCTCTCTCACCGACGCTTGTGCCAGCAGCAAATTCGCCACGTTCGCGCCCGCCACCAGCAGCAGAAATCCCACCGCACCCAACAGGACCAACAGTGCCGAGCGAGCCTTGCCCGTGATCGAGTCCTGTAGCGGGACGACAATTCCATCTTTGAGAAGATAATCGCCTTGCTCGCTCGATGTATCGTGAATGCGCCGGGCTATCGCGCTAATATCTTGATTCGCCAGCTTGACAGTCACACCGTCGCGGAGGCGCCCGACTGCATTGTAGTTATGCGACGTTCTACTTGGATTTTCGCCCTCCAAATCGGCCGGCAGCCACAGATCGACATCTGCTGGGAAACGAAATCCGGCCGGGAGCACGCCAATCACGGAGAAGATCGCATTATCAATTTTCAGGTGCAACTGCGAAAGGTCCGGAGACGATCCGAGATGCTGCTTCCAATATCCGTAGCTGACAAGAACGGTGGGGCCAGCCCCTTTTTTCGCGTCGCCGGTGGTGAAATCCCGCCCGAGGATCGGCTGAATACCGAAGACCTTGAGAAAGTCGGGCGAGACGCCTGCAACCGTCGTGCGCGTGGGTTGCGAACCTCCCGAAACGGACGCGACGTTGTCAGTGTACTTGGCAATTGCCTGGAAGCTGCGATTTTGATCGCGGAAATCGTCGAAGTTCGGGTCCGCAAGGCGCGACGGCCTGCCCTTCGAGGTGACCTCGAAGACGGCCATGATCCGGTTCGAATCGGGGTACGGCAGCGGCCGCAACAATACGCCGTATACAACGCTGAAAATTGCCGTGGTCGCGCCGATACCTAGCGCCAGCGTAAACACCATGATCGCGGTAACGCCGGGATTCTTGCTGAGCACTCGCCCCGCGTATCGAAAATCCTGCCACAATCCGCCCATATCCACCTCCGTCCAAACCTCTCTACGGTTCGCGGGTATTGACGGTTCCACCTGATCTTTGTTGGCCGCGAAACTGACCGATAGCAGAGATTCAGCCTGGGTCGGCAGCAGACATACCCATGCTTTGTGATGGCCGTCACCAACGATCATCGCGAGCGCGTGATACTAATGCAAGCCATCGTGAGAATGGCCGGGATCTAGTCAAGTTCAGCACCCTCCGGGGAAATTCCTGCCTGCCCGGGACCTTCCGTTCTCTCTTACTCCGCCAAAGCTCCACTGGCGCCTATGAAGCCACCATCGGACTCTATGCGGCCATATACCGGAAGTTCCCGGCTAAAGGAGACGACTTATGCGAGGTAACAGATTTCCCATCGGATTGAGGACGGCATTGGCGATCTTTGCTGCAGTGTTCTTTGCGACGAGCGCCTGGGCCGAACTCCACGACACGGTGCTGCATAACTTCAACCACAACGGAACCGACGGGACGTTTCCCCGAGCCGGCGTCGTCGTCGATAGCGCAGGTAATGTTTACGGCGCCACCAACAACGGGGGCACGTACGGCTACGGGACCGCCTATGAGTTGACGCCAGCCGGGGGAGGGAATTGGACCGAGAAGATTCTGCATAACTTCAGCAATGGCGCCG
>CAWCSJ010000031.1:0-298768 GCA_963798185.1 uncultured Acidobacteriaceae bacterium | reverse complement strand
TTCAAGACCGCCTGTTTCAACCGCTCACACATCCCTCCGCTCTTTAATCTACCGAGTTTCGCAATCGCTTGCAAAAACCCCCCGAGGACCATGCGAAGGCGGGAACACTCCAGATTCAGCACGCCCGCCATGATGACGCAGAACTAAATCCAGAACAGCGGAACGAGGCCGAGAGCTCCCAGGGCAACAAGCAGGCAGAGGCTTGGGACGCCTGTCTGCCGATCGGCAAAGGCATAAGCGTAGATTCCCTTGACGAAATTATTACTGGCTGCGGCAATCAAGATGGCTTCCGCACCTAGCTTATAAACGCCGGCGGTGCCCACGGTCTGGGTGATTCCCAGAATAAACGGGTCCACGTCGGCGACTCCCATGATGGCGGCCAGGGTATTGATACCGGCCCTACCCAGGTAGGCGGCAGCCAGCTGAGTTGCGGTTATCATCAGCAGAAAAAGAAAAGCGAATAGAAAGGCCGCTCGCAACTCCAGCGGATTCTTGGGCTCGAATTCCCTTTGTATGGCGGCGTCAGTTTTATCCGGCCGGCGAGACCAGAGCAGGCCGACCACGATCCCCCATCCCGCCAGTGTGAGGAACGCAGGCAGCAAAATCACCATCAGTTGGTGATTGAATAGTGCCAGCAGAGCAATCAGCCGCAGATACATCACGCCTGACGCCATCAGGATGCCGCCGGAAAAGAGGTGTGGATGCTCCTCACGCGCCGCCCGCCGTGCCAGCACGACCGTCGTAACCGTCGACGAGTACGCCCCTCCCAGCAGAGAGGCAAGCAGTATTCCGCCCCGCCTTTTGGTCACCTTCTGCAGGACGTAGCTTCCATAGGAGATGGCGCTCACCGCAACTACCACCAGCCACGTCTTGAATGGGTTGATATGGAAAGCACCAAACGGGCGATTGGGTAGAATGGGCAGAATAACGGCCGACAACAGCAGGAACTTCGCGAAGGTCAGAATCTCTTCCGCCGGGATGCGGCCAGCGAGCTCTTCCAGAACAACCTTCAGCTCCAGCAGCAGCAAACTCGCCACGCTCAGCGCGGTTGCAATCCAAAAGTGGTCGTAATAGACCAGCGCCCCCACCAGGTAAGTCGTCAGGCCCGACATCTCCGTGGTAACCCCGGCAGCTTCTGCGGCCGAAAGCTTGTGCCAGTACGAGAGCAATAGAAAAGCGGCGATGACCATGAACCCGAGTGTGACCGGGACAATTTGCGTCCCGGAAAGCAGCGCCATCGAATACCCGATCAGCCCGATGAGTGGGAAGGTGCGTACTCCTCCAAAGGCGTAGTGCAGACTTGCGGTCCTGTGCTCTTCGCGCTCCAGTCCGACGAGGAACGACAAGAAGAGGACCAGCAGGATCTTGACTGCTTCGGGCGGCAATGAGCGATAGAGTTCCACGGGGACAATCTCTCCGCCTGCTATTCAATGCTTGCGACGGCGCGTTGTAAAGAGAGGCGCGAAACGCGCTTGGTGGAAAACGAAAACTCCGTCCTCAGCGTCGGAGCCTGCCCAAAGCGAAGTCGAAGGATGGGGAATGCCTGTTGATTGATGCACGTCTGCCTTTTCCCGAATTGAACCAACCCCACATTTTGGGCCGCTACAAAACGCCAGAACGCTTTTTCGCGTGCTTACGTGGTGCTATGGTTGAGCTACATTCGGAAATTTAGCGCCGGGCCGAGCCTGGCAACCCGCTGAGAGACTATCAGGTTCCTCCCAGACGGCTGACGCGCTGTGCCTAGTTTGGAATTCTCCGGAATCCGCAGGCGCGCGCAATCCAAAAGGCCCCCAGGAAGGAAGCGTGTGCCAACCGCGCGTCTGCTGACGGCGCGTTGTACTTTGCTATTCCTTCTGGCATGCGGCGCAGCATGCACAGGATTGCCGGCGACCGCTCAGACCTTGCTGACCACGATCACGACAGGTAACCAGCCGGTGGCAGTGGCGGTGAATCCGGCGAACCGCCAGGTCTACGTCGTCAACCAAAACAGTAACAACGTAACCGTAATCGACGAAGCTACCAATTCCACAACAACGATACCGGTCGGAGTTTACCCCGCTGCCATAGCAGTTAATCCAGCCACCAATAGGGTTTACGTCGCCAACCAGGCCAGCAACAACGTTAGTGTGATCGACGGCGCATCGAATACCACCACCAAGGTTGCCACCGGGCACTCTCCGGCAGCCGTGGCCATCAACTTCGTCACCAACCAGATCTATGTTGCGAATTACTTCGACAATACCGTCACTGCAATTAACGGATTGACTAATTCCACGATTGCCTTTGCTGTTGGCAGCTACCCGTCTGCCTTAGCCGTGAACCCGGCGACCAACAAAATCTATGTCGCCAACCTGGACGATGACACGGTGACGGTGATTGATGGCGCAACTGGCCACGCGACTACAATCCCCGTCGGCAGGTATCCCAAAGCCGTGGCCGTTAATTGGGTGACTAACAAGATTTACGTCGCCAATGTCGCCTATTACGGTGCAGGGACCGTGACCGTGATCGATGGCGCGACCAACTCTACAACGGTTTTGCCTGCCGGCCTATTTCCTGATGCGCTGGCGATCAATCTGATGACTAACAAAATCTACGTCGCCAATGCGGGCGACGGGACAGTGCTCGCCATTGACGGCGCAACCAATTCCACCCAGACCATCGCGGTGGGCAGTTCGCCTGGTCTGGTGGCGATCGACCCGGTCATCGACAAGATTTATGTCAGCAATGATTTGGTCTCGGGCAGCGTCACCATAATCGATGGCGCCAGCGATTCCACCAGCACCGTCGCGGTTGGAAGGAATCCGAACGCCTTGGCGGTTGATCCCGCAAATCACCGGGTGTATGCGGCCAATTCGAGCGACAACACGGTCTCGGTGATTGCCGGCCCCTGGTCTACCGCTGCGCTGCAATTCGTCCCCGCCACTCCCTGCCGGGTAGTAGACACCCGCCAGGCGAGCGGACAATTCGGCGGGCCGGCGATCAGTGGGGGCACCTTCCGCGATTTCATTATTCCCGGCAATCTCAGCTGCGGCATCCCCTCGACAGCCGCAGCCTACTCACTGAATGTCACAGTCGTCCCGCATGGAGGATTGGGATATCTGACCATGTGGCCTACTGGAGAGGACCAACCGGTGGTTTCCACTTTGAATTCGCCGGACGGTCGAGTCAAGGCGAACGCTGCCATCGTCCCAGCTGGCGTCAACGGCGGTATCCGTATCTACGCCAGCAACACGGCAGATCTCGTTCTGGATATCGACGGCTACTTTGTGTCAGCACCCAATCCGTCGGCATTTGCGTTTTTCCCGTTGACCCCATGCCGCGTGGCGGACACCCGCGGTACCAACGGTCCGCTCGGTGGGCCATACTTGTCTGGCAATCACGAGCGCGACCTTCCCGTGCTGGCTGCGACCTCATGCAACATTCCGGATAGCGCCGTCGCGTACTCACTTAATTTCACCGCCATACCGCGATTGGGCGCTTCGCTGGGCTTCCTGACGGTGTGGCCGACCGGCCAAAGCCAGCCACTGGTGTCCACACTGAATGCGCCTACCCGCACCGTCACTGCAAACGCGGCCATCGTGCCCGCAGGACAAACCGGGGAGATCAGCGTCTATCCAAGCCAGGCTACTGACTTGGTGATCGACATCAACGGCTATTTCGCTGCGGCAGCGCCAGGCGGGCTTTCGCTATATGCGGCCTCGCCCTGTCGAGTGCTCGACACCCGCAAAAGTACAGGCGCCTTCCTGGGTGAGCTCACGGTGAATGTTGTTGGTGGCGACTGCGGCGTCCCTCCAACCGCACAGGCCTATGTGTTTAACGCCGCGGTCGTCCCGCCAGGGGCGTTGGGATTTTTGACGTTGTGGCCCGACGGACAGCCGCGGCCCTTAGCCTCCACTCTGAACGCCGCGGATGGAGCAATCACTTCGAACATGGCCATCGTGCCCACCAGCAACGGCTACATCGATGCCTATGCCTCCACCAGGACGCAGCTGATACTCGACATCTCCAGCTACTTCGCACCGTGAGCGTGGACACCACGGCTGCTAACTCACACCCTGCCACAGCCCTGATATATAATCCGCGCCAAATCCTCGATTCAGGCGGGCCCTATGATATCGCCGCTCACTCCCTTGGAATTTCTCTGCCGCAATGCCAGCGCGTACCGCAATTGCACGGCCGAGGTCGACGGCGACCGGCGCTTCACCTACTCGGAGATGCAGCAGCGTGTGCATTGTTTCGGCGCCGCTTTGCAGCAGGCCGGCATTGCGCCCGGAGACCGCGTCGCCGTGCTGGCTCGCAACGGCTTGCTGCCGCTGGAAGCGCACTACGCCGTGCCGCTCATCGGCGCAGTGCTGGTCACGCTGAACATTCGGCTGCAAGGCGCCGAGTTGGCCACCATTTTGAACCACAGTGGCGCCAGAATTTTGCTGGGCGATGCTGACCTGCTGGCGCCGCTCGAGGCGATCCGTGCGCAGATGCCTCAACTGGAGCGAATGATCTCCGACTACGAGGGTTTCCTCAGCGAGGGGAGCAAGCCTGTGGTGCCGCATCCGCCAGGCGAGGAAGACGTCATCTCCATCAATTACACCAGCGGCACCACGGGCGTGCCCAAAGGCGTGATGTACACCCATCGCGGCGCCTACCTGAATGCCATTGGAGAAGTAGTGGAGCACGGACTGTCATACCGCTCGGTTTACCTGTGGACGCTGCCCATGTTCCACTGCAACGGCTGGTGCTTTCCCTGGGCGGTCACGGCGGTGGGAGGACGACACATATGTCTCTCCGAAGTGAACGCCGAGCGTGCCGTCAAGCTGATCCGGGATGAGGGCGTCACTCATCTCTGCGGCGCGCCTATCGTCGTACGAACGCTCACCGAGTACTGCTCGCACCATGAGATTCGTTTCAGCCCGCCACTCAAGATGGCGATCGCCGCGGCGCCGCCGCCGCCGGCCGTGATTCGCGCGGCTGAGGCGGTGGGCATCGAGTTGACGCACGTCTATGGTCTTACCGAGACCTATGGGCCGCACTCGGTGTGCGCTTGGCACTGCGACTGGGACGATGCGCCGCTGGAAAAACGCGCGTTGCTCAAGTCGCGGCAAGGAGTGCCCTTCGTAGTTTTTGGCACGGACATGCGGGTGGTGGATGACGACATGCACGATGTTCCCGCCGACGCTCTCACCGTCGGAGAAGTGGTGATGCGCGGCAACAACGTCATGCTGGGCTACTACCGCGAGCCGGAGGCCACGGCGACCGCATTCCGAGGGGACTGGTTTCACTCCGGCGATCTGGCGGTGATGCATCCCGATGGCTATATCGAGGTGCGCGACCGCGCCAAGGACATCATCATCTCCGGCGGCGAAAATATCTCCTCGCTGGAAGTTGAGCGCGTGTTGTACGAGCATCCCGCGGTGCTGGAGGCGGCGATTGTCGCCCGTCACGATGAGAAGTGGGGCGAGGTGCCGCACGCTTACGTGCTGCTCAGGGAAGACGCCGCGGTCAGCGAGCAGGAATTGATCGAGTTCTGCCGCGCGCGACTGGCGCACTTCAAATGCCCGAAGGCGATACACTTTGGTCCATTGCCCAAAACCTCGACGGGCAAGATCCGCAAGAATGTGTTGCGCCAGCAAGCCCGCGCGGTAGAAGGAGCTTCTTGATGCCGGAAATGCAAACTACGACAGCCAGCAAGTATCAGAGCATCCTGTTCGAGACCGAGGGACCGCTGGCGATAGTCACGCTGAACCGGCCACAGCGGCGCAATGCGTTGTCGCTGGAATTGATGACCGAGCTGATTGAGTGCCTGAACGAAATCGGACGCGATCGCGTACTGCGAGTGGTGTTGTTGCGCGCCGCGGGCAAGGTCTTCTCCTCGGGCCATGATTTGAGTGAGATGGTGGGACGCGACATCAACGACTATCGCCAGGTGTTCGATGTCTGCACGGAACTGATGACGCGGGTGCAGGCGATTCCGCAGCCGGTCATCGCGGAGGTGCAAGGCATCGCGACCGCCGCGGGATGCCAGTTGGTTGCGACCTGCGATTTGGCCGTGGCCTCTAATCAGGCGGCGTTTGCCACACCCGGCGTGAAGATTGGACTATTCTGCACCACTCCAATGGTCGCGCTCAGCCGTGCGATCGGACGTAAGCGGGCGCTGCAGATGTTGCTGACCGGCGAGATGATTGACGCGATGACGGCGGCGGAGTGGGGCCTGATCAACATGGTCGTTCCCGCGGCTGAGTTAGCCGAGCAAAGCCGCAAACTGGCGGCGCGCATCGCCGAAGCCAGCCCGCTGACGGTCGCGCTGGGCAAGCAGGCGTTCTACACGCAGATCGATCTCGACCAGCCAAAAGCTTATGCCTATGCGAAAGAGGTGATGAGCATGAATTCGCTCGCCGCCGACGCGCAGGAAGGTATCTCGGCGTTTCTGGAAAAACGGCGCGCCTGTTGGACGGGAAAGTAAGACGGGACGCAGCAGGCCTTACGGTTGCTCGTGCGCGCGCTTCAAGCCTTCGATATCGATCTTGTCCATCTTAAGCATGGCCTGCATGACCCGTTGCGACTTCACCGGATCAGGGTCATTCATCAATTTGCCAAGCGCAGTGGGAATAATTTGCCAGGTCACACCATACTTGTCCGTTGTCCAGCCGCATCGCCCAGGCTGCCCACCTTCAGATAGCTTGTCCCACAATTCATCTACTTCTTGCTGACTCCCGCAGTTCACAAACAGCGAGATGGCCGGGGTGAAGGTAAATGACGGGCCGCCGTTCAGTGCCATGAATTCTTGGCCTTCCAGCTGAAACGTGCCCATCATCACGCTTCCCTTCTTCCCGGGCCCAGCGTCCCCGTAGCGGTGAATGTTTAGGATCTTCGAGTTTTCGAAAATAGAGACATAAAAGTTCATTGCTTCTTCGGCCTGGTCGTTAAACCACAAGAATGTCGTTATTTTTTGCATAGTTTTGGGATTATAGCTTGGACCGCGGCCTGTTTTTTTACTTCCTCTGAGCGTCGCGAAAGGCAGACAGTCGCTCGCGGACATTCATCACGTGGTGTGGCAGATTGAGTTGCGATCCTTCCTCGAGAATGGGAATCAGTTTGTCGAACTCGGGGCCCGAATGCGAACCGGTCAGCGCGATCCGCACAGGATGAAATAGTTCTTTGCCCTTGGCGCCAGTCTTCGCCTTCACCTCATTCATGATGGACTTGAAGGCTTCTGGCGTCATCGGCGACGAACCAGCGTCCACCTGCTGCGCGAATGCAGCTAACACGTCAGAAGTCTTGGGCGAGGCGAGCACCTCGGCATAATCGGGAGAGTTCACCGCAGCCGCAGCATCGTAGCGAAAGATCAGCTGCGCCCGCTCGGGTAACTGCTCTAGCCGGTCCACCGAAGGAACCAGTAGCGCGACCACCTTGCTGAACCAGGCTCGGGTCGGGTCATCTGGATCCTCTGGCAGCATCCCGGCGCGGACAAAGTATGGCTCGGCGAGTCTCTCGATGCGCTCCGGCGGACTCTGTTTGATGTAGTGACGGTTCAACCAGTACAGCTTCTCCATGTCGAAGACAGCGGGCGATGGGGTCACCCGCTGGAGCGAAAATTCCTTGACCAATTCTTCACGCGAAAAGATTTCGCGAGTGCCACCGGTCGGCGCCCAACCCAGCAGAGCGAGATAGTTCACCAGCGCTTCGGGAAGCACACCCATCTCGCGAAAATTTGCAATGGAGGTTGCCCCATGGCGTTTAGACAAGCGCTCGCGGTCACTTCCCAGAATTGTGGAGAGGTGCGCGAACTCCGGCACCGGCCATCCCAGCGCCTCGTACAGCGCCACCTGCTTGGGTGTGTTGGACAGGTGGTCGTCGCCGCGAATCACGTGAGTGATGTCCATCAGCGCGTCGTCCACCACCACGACATAGTTGTAAACCGGAATACCGGTGGAGCGCAGAATGATGGGATCGCTGACCACTTCGTTGGAGAACTCAACCGGCCCGTGCACAATATCGTGAAATCGAATCGGATGCTCGGGAATGCGCAGGCGAATTGCGGCCGCTTCACCGTTCGCGCGGCGGCCCTGGCTCTCATCCGGATCAAGCGCCCGGCATTTTCCGGAGTAGATAGGCGGCTGCTGATGTTGGAGCGCATACTCGCGGGCGCGCTCCAATTCCTCCTGCGAGCAGAAGCAGAGATAAGCCCTCCCTTCCTTCACCAACCGCTCGGCATGCTCGCGATACAGTTCCAGGCGATCGCTTTGGCGATAAGGAGCGTGCGGGCCGCCGACATCAGGCCCCTCGTCCCAATCGATGCCCAGCCACTTAAGATCGTCGATGAGTTGGTCCTCGAAGCGTGCTTCGCTGCGGGCGACATCGGTGTCTTCAATCCGCAGCACCATGACGCCGCCGGCTTGGCGAGCAAAGAGCCAGTTGAACAGTGCGGTGCGGGCATTGCCGACATGCAACTGTCCCGTGGGAGAAGGAGCGAAACGAACCCGAACCTTGGTAGCGGTGCTCACCCTTTGATGTTAGCAAGAGCGGGAGAAACCCGCGCGACTGGGCAATTACGTCTGCGGAGAGGTCGGGGTGTCCTCGTCCTCGACCGGTGTCCCTCCCTGTCGTTGCATCTCGTCTGAAATTTCCTTCAGGACATCCTCGCGGTAGGCCCCGTTATGCAGGCGGTCTGTCAATTCCTGCAGTGCCACATTCAGCACATGGTAATGGTGGAGCTCGCGATAGCGCGGATCCGTGGTAACTTCCTTCCACAATTTGTGCAGCATGTCCACGTCTTCCTGCCGCATCCGTGGGCTGTGCGGGCCCAGCAGATATTCATGCTTGGTGCCGTTCGGTTCCACCACCACAAGCTTCAGACGAGGACGCGGCTCGGATAGCCGTTCCCAGGCATCACCGGTCAGCTTGCCCTGTTCGTCGACGGTCAACTTGTTCGACAGGCCACAGACAATGACCGAGGAGTGCAGGCGTTGGGCCGTCGCCACAATGCTCTCAAAAACGTCATTGGTGGGGACCACCAGCAGCGAAACGTGCTTGCCTTCTTTCTCGGCGGCATTCACGACCGCGGTGAAGAGCTCCTGCTCATACTTCTTGAAGACCTCCGAGGTGTCCACAACCTCGCTGCCACTGAAGGAGTGCTCGCGATGGTAAACGCGGGAGGTCATCACCACGACGTCGGTCCTGGTGGTGTCCGTGTTGGCCAGTACCTGCCTTAAGTAGTACAGGTTGCGGGGATCGCGAACGGCGACCAGTATGTTGCCCGGCCGCACATCCATGGCCTTTGCGCTCAGTTCTCGATCCGAGGCTATGTTGAACTGTTCGAGCCCCGATTCGCCCGAGCTGTGCTGGTATGCGGTGCGGTGCTCGGAGATCGTCAGGATGACAAAGAACACCAGGCTGAAGGACACGCCGGCGATCGTGGCCAGTTGCTTGGTGAAGAGGTTCACAATGGCGGTGGAGAACAACACCAATGAAATCAGGATGAGTCCTACCGGAACTTCGACGCCCTTGATGTGAATGTTCCCCGGCACTTTCCACTGCCGGTTTTCCGGGCTGGTGTAGCGAAGCACCACCACGGCCAGCGACATGAACGAGAAGCTCCAAATCACGCCGAACGCATAGAGCGAGGCCAGTAAATAGACGTTCCCACGGCTGGCAATAATAGTTAAGATCTGCAAGCCGACAATCATGTTGATGACGCGATAGCTGGTTCCGAACCGCTTCTGGGGCCTCTTGAACCAGGTAGTTAGTACGCCATCTTCGACCATGCGACTAAGCACGCCGTTGGCGCCCACAATGGCAGTGTTCACCGCTCCCGACAGGATTAGCGCGCCTACAATAACGACGAACGCCTGAAAAAACAGCCGCAAGGTATAGGGGCCGACGACGTGCATGGCCAAGCCGCCAATCAGGTTTGGGTAGTATTCGGGTCGCACCTTGTCGGGGATGATCATGACCGCGAAAAACGAAACCAGTCCGGTAAAGAACAGGCTGTAGAGGAAGATCACGAGCCCGGTCTTTTCCAGGTTCTTCAACTTGGGATGCTCGATCTCGCGGTTCACCTGGGCCAGCGACTCTTCCCCGCTCATCGCCAGTACGGAATGGCCGAAGCCCACCAGCACCATGATGAGGGGAATTTGCGCCGCCCAGGTACCCAGCAGCCAGCCCAGCGACTCCTTGTCGTGGTGCATGTTGGCCGCGCTCGGAAGTGGCGGCAGTTGCGCACCCGTTTTTGCTATCGTAATCAAGCACCAGATAATGAGGAGCACCACCATCACGGTGGTGATCTTCATAATCTGCAAGGCCCGTTCGCTGGATTCGTGAATGCCCTTGATGTTTTGCCACCAGAAGTAAACGACTACCACCACCGCAAAAGCGGCCGCAAACGAGTTCTCGGGAACCTGAATCTTGTAGCCGAGGCGATGAAAGGAGTCGGTTAGAAATCCGGCGGCGTACTGCCCTGCAGCAACCGCACTGATGGGACCGGTGAGAATGTAGTCGAACAGAAGCGCGGAGACCGACAACTTGGCGAGGGTCCCACCCATGGCTTGCTTTACCACCCGGTAAACGCCGCCACGGACGAACATGGCGCTGGACTCGATATAAATAGCCCGCACGGCGTAGCTGAATACCATGACCGCGAGGACGAACCAGGGAGCACTTTTGCCGATGACCTTTTCCGCATCACCGCCCACGTAGTATGCCGACGAAGCCAGGTCGGAGAGGACGATGGCGGCGGCCCGCCAAAACGAGATGAAGGTCAGCATCACCGAGGTGGCGACGAAGACCTTGATGGCGGGACGTTGCAGATTCCCTGCTGGGGTGGACATAATTTGTTCTTGCGGCCTTAGGCAGCTCCGTTCGCGGAAGTCCACAATCGGAGTACATCAGTGTACTGCCTTTAGTGGTCGCGGATTGGTGCTTGACCAATTTCGGACTAGCATCCTCAGTTCGATGCACCGATGAGCCACGCCGAATCGCGGCCCACCGAGAGCGAGAGCGTCCTCACGAGGCGCTTTCCAGTCTTCTGAAGGCCTCTGCCGCCTTCTGGGCGGGATTCTCGCCTTCCGCTGCCTCGATCTCCAATAACACTGGCGGCACGTGAGGCGCTGTCCGCAACAACTCCATCGTCTCTTTCCAATCGATGCTGCCTTCGCCAGGCCAGAGGTGCGAATCTCGCTGCTTGTCATTGTCGTGTACGTGCGTGGACCGGATGCGGTCCTTCAGCACCGCGAAGGCTTCTGGCACGCTCGACATGATGTGCGCGTGGCCAACGTCGAAGCACACGCCAATATCATCAAAGTGGCCGGCGTGCAGCAACTCCATCAACTTTTCCGGCGTGGAAAGCTCGTTGGTAATGTTCTCGACTAGCAGTTGCACGCCCAGCGGTTTGGCAAAGGCATGCAGGTGTTCGAGGGAACTCATCGCCGCGTCGAGTTTGTGCTCGTCCGCGTCTTCGTGGCCGACGCCAACATGCTGCACCAGGAACTGAAATGGCGCCAGTTCGGCCACTTCAATGGCGCGCTTGATTTCATCGGTGGCCGCGACGCGCTCGCGTTTCTCGATGGACGCAATGTTGATATGCGTGCCACCGCTGCGTCCCCAGTCTTCATCGGGATGCATGGGCGAATGCATCGAGTGAAACGTCACTCCGGTGCTGCGAAACCAGCTGCCGATTTGCCGAACGTGCTGCCGGTCGGTGTAGTTGAAGTGGCCGCGCGCGGCGAAAATCTCAATCGCCTCGGCGCCGCCGGAGACCATTTGATCGAGCAGGCCGGGATGCAGCCGTTCATGCCGGGCATAGATCAGCGTGGACATGGCGCGGCGCATCAGAACCCAGCTGCCTTTCCGTTATGGCGTCCGTCACTGGCGCCCAAGCGCTCGCCGGTGTCGGGGTCAATTTCGATGCACTGCGCGTCGCCCCAATATTCCGACTTCGCTGAAGAAGTAGATGTCAGGCTCGCGTCGGTGGAAACTTTGTGTCCCATGTGCTCAAGCAGGTGAATCGTGTCAGGCGAGAAGCCTACTTTTTCCAGCTTGATCTCGTCAGGCAGCCATTGATCGTGGAACCGAGGCGCGTTCACTGCTTGTTGAATGTTTAATCCATAATCCACGACGCCCATCAGCACGTTGGCGATCGTGGTGATGATAGTGGGTCCGCCTTCAGCTCCGAGAACCAGAAAAAGCTTTCCGCCTTTGAGCACGATGGTCGGCGTCATCGCCGACAGTGGCCGCTTGCCGGGGCCAATCGCATTCGCGGGTCCCTGGATCAGTCCGAACATATTGGGTACGCCAGGCTTGGAGGCAAAATCGTCCATCTCATCGTTAAGCAGAAAGCCCAGTCCCTCGGCCGTGGCATGTGAGCCAAAGCTCTCATTTAGCGTGTAGGTGACCGATACTGCATTGCCCTCGGGATCGACCACTGAATAGTGAGTGGTGTGGACCGGTTCGATCAGCCTCTGAGGCTGCGGATGCGAACTGGCATAGCTGTCCAATTGCGAGAAGATGGAAGGCCGCCGCAACCCATTTCCGGCAGTGGCGCGGCGCAACGGGATGGTTTCGCGCCAGGCATTGGCGTAGCGCTTGTCGAGCAATTGCGCAACCGGAATCTTCGAAAAATCAGGGTCGCCCAGGAACTCGGCACGATCGAAAAATGCCCGCTGATAAGCTTCGGCCGTGAGGTGAATGCTCTCGGCCGAACCTTCCCCCGGCTTGCTGAGGTCGTATCCTTCGAGGATGTTGAGGATTTCGAGCAGGGCCACGCCGCCAGACGACGGCGGCGGAGAGCTGATGACCTCGTATCCGCGATAGGTGCCGCGCACCGGCGACCGCTCTTTGACTTCGTACTGGGCAAGATCGTCGGCGGTGACCAGGCCGCCGCCCTTCTCGATTGCCGCGGCCAACTCGCGAGCCATCGCGCCATGGTAAAAGTCGTCAGGATTTTCGGCGATACGCTCAAGCGTCCTGGCCAACTCCGGCTGCTTAAAGACGTCGCCCTGCCGGTAGTAATCGCCATCGCGCTGAAAGATGCGATGCGATTCGGGAAACTTCGCCAGATTGGGATCGTGGAACGATTTCGCTTCCTCGTAGTCGAGGACGTAGCCTTCGCGCGCCAGTCGAATCGCGGGCTCCATTACCTGCTTAAGCGCCAACTTACCCCAGTGCTTTTGCGCATACACCAGACCCGCTACGGAGCCGGGAACGCCAACCGCTTTGTAGCCCAGAATGCTCAGGCCTGGAACCACATTGCCTTGGGCGTCGAGATACATGTTGGCGGTGGCTTTGGCCGGAGCTTTCTCACGGAAGTCGAGGAAGTGGACCTCGCCGTCGGCGCGGCGGAGGAGCAGAAAGCCACCACCGCCGATATTCCCCGCTTGGGGAAGCACCACAGCGAGAGCGAAACCGACGGCAACGGACGCATCTACGGCGTTGCCGCCTTGCTTCATGATCGCGACTCCCGCATCGGACGCATCAGGCTGCAATGTGGCCACCATGGCCTTCGGCGCATGCACGGGGTGCATCCCATTGCCGGCGACAGTCGGGACGCACAGCGCCAGCGCGACTATCGGGTGCAGAAATTGGCGTCTTAGCTTCATAAAAGATGACGGCGAGATAACCCGAAGGCCCGGCCGCTCAAATCCGTTCGGGGCAAGGAGTTAGGTGCAAGCGCAAAACATTGAGGCTAGACCACGCTTCCGGGAGAGTCAAATTCGCATAGACCGAATTGGGATGAAATGCAGGCCGATGCTTGCGCGCCCTCTCTGACAACCGGTTCTCTCTTGTGCAAGGAGCGGGAAACGTTATATATCTAGCTCACCACGGACCATGCAAACCTCCATTTTCTCGGTTGACGTTGAAGACTGGTTTCATCTCCTCGACGATCCAGGTGTGCCTGCGATCGACCAGTGGGCGAGTTTGCCATCCCATGTGGAAAAGAATTTTTCCCGGCTGCTGGATCTGTTCAGCGAAAAAAATGTCCAGGTAACCTGCTTCTTCCTGGGATGGGTGGCCGAACGTTTTCCTCACCTTGTGAAAGAGGCCGCCGCCCGGGGACATGAGGTGGCATCGCACGGTTATGGGCATCGATTGGTATACGAACTGAGCCGAACCGACTTCTATGAGGATGTCCGTTGCGCCCGCTTGCTGTTGGAGGACATAACTGGAGTCGAGGTAGTGGGCTACCGCGCCCCCGGCTTTTCCACCACCGAGGAGACTCCGTGGTTCTTCGATGCGCTGCTCGAAGCCGGCTACCAGTACGATTCGTCAATGTTTCCCGCGGTACGCTCACATGGCGGTATGCCCCGCGGGCGGCGCGAACCTCATCGAACTGGCAAGCATGATGGCCTGTTGGAAATCCCGATCAGTGTCGCCGATTTTGTGGGCAAGCCAATGTGTTTCTTCGGCGGAGGATACTTGCGGCTCTTCCCCTATTGGTTAATTCGTAAGAAGGCGCAGCATGTCCTCGACGAAGGCCGGCCCGTGATCTTCTATGTCCATCCGCGCGAGATCGACCCGGGACATCCACGGCTGCCCATGGGCGCCGTGCGCCGCTTCAAGTCGTACGTGAATCTCGAAACCACCGAAGTGAAGCTCCGCCGCATACTCCAGGATTTTCCCGTGACCACGTTCAAAAACCTTCTCAGCAACTATCCCCAATTGGCAAAGACCCATGTCGCCTGATCGCACTCAAACCTTCTTCCATCAATACGCCAACGATTTCGACGCGATTTACGGCAATCAAAATGGCCCCGTCGATCGTGTCATCAACCGGCTCTTCCGTAAAAGCATGCGGCTGCGCTACGAGAAGTCGATTGCAGGCTGCAATCCCATCGAGGGCAAGAGCGTGCTCGATGTCGGATGCGGACCGGGCCACTACTCCATAACGCTGGCCCAGCGCGGCGCCGGCCGGGTTGTCGGAATCGACTTCGCCGAAGGCATGCTGCGGCTGGCCTCCGAACATGCCAGGCAGGTCGGAGTTGGCGATCGCTGTAAGTTCTCCGTTGCCGATTTCTACCAGTATGCGCCGCAAGAGCTTTTCGATTACGTCATCGTGATGGGCTTCATGGATTACATGCCCGATCCGGAAAAAGTGGTCGCCAAAGTCTTATCGCTGACCAAGAATAAAGCCTTCTTCTCGTTTCCCGTGGCCGGCGGCATCCTCGGATGGCAGCGCAGCATGCGTTATAAAAAGCGCTGCGATCTTTTTCTCTATACCGAAGATCGGTTGAAGCAGATCTTTTCGCAATTCCCCGAAACCACGGCGACCATCGAGCCGATCAGCCGGGATTTCTTTGTGACGCTGGCGCGCAACAAGAAAGTAAGCTGAAGCGACTGTATCCTTGAAAGGGCACGGCTTCAGCCGTGCCGTAAACCGCTGTTCCCTATGGTGGCTTTAGCCACTGCGGGACTTCGGGTTTGAAACGAAGTGCGACTTCCCTCAGGGGCTGAAGCCAACTCTGCAGGCACACCTACCGACACGCCTGAAGCCGTGCCCTTTCAAAACTGTTTTCTTCCTTTGCGGTACCGCTCCGAATTCACACTCCAGTACTGGTCGGTATCTTCGGCTCAGTTGGTTCTGTTGGTTGCGGCGCCGTTGCGCTGCGGTACGACACCTCTTTCCACATACTCGTAGGCGATACGAAATATACGCGCACCGCGGCGAGCGAAGCCGCCATCAAGACTACGAACGTGCGGATCGGAGACGTCAGCTTCTTTAGCGGAAAACGGTCGGGCACCAGCGGATCGAGAGCCGCCAATCCATAGAACAGCACCTGCCCCCACGCTGCCAGGCTTCGCCAAAACGGCGGCAGGCCGATGGTCGCCAAGGCGATCGCGATCATGCAATACGGTATGACAATGCGCCCGTATTTCGCCGACAAGAAATGAAACCGCATCCGGTTCCGTCGGCTTAACAGCTCGGGCATGATGGTCAGCATCTGGTAAAGACCCGCCTGGAGGCGCACCTTGCGGCGAAACTCGGAGTGCAGCACGGTCGGAAAGTCATACATCGTGGCGGTCGGCTCGTACAGGATCCGGTAACCCTGGAAGAACGCCTTCAGCGGCACATAAACATCATCGAGCAGCGTGCCCGGCGGAAGCGGTGTCCACAGTGAGCGGCGCATGGCAGCGAAAGCGCCACTTAAACCGAAAGTCGAGTCAATGCGCGTGAGACGCTGGCGGATCCAATCCTCGTAACGCCAATACGCGCTGGTGGCCGCCTCCTCGTGAATGTCCCCTTCGACGATAACGGTTCTGGGGCTAACCGACCCGACCTTGGGATCGCCAAAGCAGGCGATGATGTTGCGCAAGCAATCGGGATCCAGCGTCTGGCGAACGTCATTGAGCACCAGGATTTCGCCCGTAACCAACGGAACCGCAGCATTCAGCGCCGCGGCCTTGCCACCGTGCGGCACGCGCAAAAACCGAACTCCCTGCCCGGCGAAGAGGCGCGCGATTTCGTCCGTGCGGTCGGTCGAGCCGTCGGAGACAACCAGGATGTCCATCAGGTCGCGGGGATAATTCAAGCTTAAAATCGTCTTCAGCTTGCGCTCCAGAAACTTCTCGCCGTTGTACACGGCGATCACAAAAGAAACCGTGCGGAGCTTGCCATCCTTATGAACAGGATTGTTGGCGCGCCTCGCCATCCAGCCCAGCAGCAGCGGGTAGCCGAACAGCGCATAGAACATGGTGGCGGAGGCGAGCGCGAAGACGATGATCGAGAGAGTCTGCATCAACCCTTTTTCTGCGTTGAGACTAGCCGAGCGGTGCAGCCGAGTCAACGACCCCGGGGTTGCGGGGAAACATAGCCGGTTTTACGCGATATAATATTCGTTTGCTGCAAGCTCGCAGTTCCAGCTATACATCCCGCGGAAGGACAACATGCCGACAGATGTGATCATGCCCCAGATGGGGGAATCGATTTTTGAAGGAACCATCACCAAGTGGTTGAAACAGCCGGGCGAGAAGGTCCAGCGCGACGAGCCGCTGTTTGAAATTTCCACCGATAAGGTTGACGCGGAGATTCCCGCGCCCGCTTCCGGCACGCTACAAGACATTAAAGTTCAAGCCGGCGCCACCGTCCAGGTGAACACCGTGGTGGGAACTATTGCCGGCGAAGGCGAAGCATCTGGAGCAGCGCCCTCCGCTCCAGCCGCCAGCGCGGCACCACCGGCAGCTGCCGGAGGGGATGGTAGCCGCTCGACCCAGACAGACGCAGCCCAGCCTCCCAGTGGCGAGGAGCCCAAACAACCCTCCGCGCCACAGACCAGCAAGCCATCAGTCCAACCGTCGCCCGAGCAGAAGACCGGAGGGCAGCGCGCCCAACCGAGCACACCGGCAGACGATGCCGAGGCTGGCGAGCAGGACCGTATGCGCTCCAGTCCGCTGGTGCGCCGTATCGCCAAGGAAAACAAGGTTGACCTGGCACAGGTTCCCGGTACCGGCCTCGGCGGGCGCATCACCAAGGACGACATTGAGGCCTTCATCGCCAAACATGGCGCTGGCGGGACCCAGCCCGCCCCTCCGGCGAAACCGGCTGCGGCCGCTCCTGCACCTGCAACGCCTGCCATCGTCGCACCTCTGCAGCCGGTCGCCGGCGTCACCCCGGGCGAAGTCGTGCCCATGTCGGTGATGCGCAAGAAAATTGCCGAACACATGGTGCTGTCGAAGCGCACCAGCGCCCACGTGCACGGCGTCTTTGAAGTGGACATGACTCGCATCGTGAAATTGCGCGAGAAGATGAAGGCCAAGTTCGAGCAGGCCACCGGCAACAAGCTTACGTTCACGCCCTTCTTTGCGCGCGCCGTGGTGCATGGCATTCGCAAGTGGCCCATCATTAACTCGTCCGTGGAAGGCGAGAACATTCACTATCACGCTTCCATTAATCTTGGCATCGCAGTCGCTTTGGACTGGGGCTTAATCGTGCCGGTGGTAAAGAACGCCGAGGAACGCAGCTTCGTCGGCTTGCAGCGCGCCATCACCGACCTGGGCGAGCGTGCCCGCACCAAGAAGTTGAAGCCCGAGGAAGTACAGGGTGGCACGTTCACCATCACGAATCCAGGCATTTTTGGCGCGAAATTCGGCATGCCCATCATCAATCAGCCGCAGGTTGCCATCTTGGGCGTGGGTGGGATCGTGAAAAAGCCGGTCGTAGTTACCGACAAGGACGGAAATGACTCCATCGCCATCCGCTCCATGATGCACCTCAGCATTGGCTATGACCATCGCATTATTGACGGAGCGGTGGCCGACCAGTTCATGGCCGAGGTGAAGCATTTCCTGGAGAACTGGAACGAAGAGCTGCTGTAGCAGTTGCCAGCAGCCAGTTGTCAGTATTCAGCCAAAGACAAACGGCAGGGTCATGCGCCCTGCCGTTTTATCTTGCTGGCGCGTTTGATTTTGAGGACTTGGTTTTGTTGGGGCGCAAACCGCCGGCGGCAATCGCTAGACTCCGGCGCTTGAGCTTTTCCAGGATCTTGATCTTCTCGGAAAAACTCAGCTCGGCCAGCTTTTTCCGCATCTCCGGCTTACTCATTTGTTGGTCGCCCAAATACCCCACCATAGGATACCAACCCGAACTAATTATCGTCACTCTAACCCCGCCGCTTCCATGCACACTGATAGAATCTTCTTTGCCGGTTACACGTTATAAGCATGGGCAGGTTGGGGCATCTTACTAGGAACCGACTGTGGTAGGAACGACACCATTCGGAGGCAAACCTCCGGACCAGACGACCATGAACGCTTTTCCCCAAGATCCGCCGCAAGATGGTGATGGGCTGGAGTCCCATGGTCCTGTGCTGCTGATGCCACCGACGCAATCTCCGACCAAGCCGAATCTCTGGCTGCAGCGGATTTGGCTGGTAGTGTTCGTGCTGTTCTGCCTCGAGGTGGGCATCATTCTGACCGCGCTGCCCTGGACCCCCATCTGGACAAACAACTCGCTCCTGCTGGACTATCCCGAAGTTCGAGACTTCCTCATGCGAAATTTCGTGCGAGGCTTGGTCAGTGGGCTGGGCCTGGTGGACATTTGGATGGGAGTCGCCGAGGCGGTCCGTTATCGCGAAACTCCATAACGTGCGATTCTTACCCCGCCGACAGGGCGTTTTTCGCATCCAAGCACCCATCTCCCGGAAATTCCCGATGCACTGAGACACCAATTCCATGGCTGACAAGACAGACGAACATCTTCGCCACAATCGCGCACCGCTGGCTTACGAGAACAAGAAATTCCTCAATAGCCCTGACGGCCGCATCCTCCGCATCCTTGCCGAATACCAGGAACCGTTGTCGCGCTTTCGCCGCGAACGCATCCAGGACACCATCGTGTTCTTTGGCTCGGCCCGCTTTCACAGCCGCTCGCAAGCCGAAGCGTCCCTGCAACTGTTAGATAAGCCGGGCTCGGCCAAACTTGCTCCGGAAGAGGAGCAAGAGCGCATTCGCCTGGCACGCGCCGACGTGGAGATGGCGCGCTACTACGAAGATGCGCGCAAACTGGCCTTCCTGGTAACCAAATGGACGAAGACCATCAATCAGCCTCGGCATCGTTTCGTGATCACCACCGGCGGCGGACCGGGCATCATGGAAGCTGCCAACCTCGGCGCTTCGGAGGCAGGAGGCAAGACCATCGGGCTCAACATCAACCTGCCCTTCGAACAAATGCCGAATCCGTACATCACCCCGGAGCTTAATTTCGAGTTCCACTACTTCTTCATGCGTAAGTTGTGGTTCGCCTACCTGTCGAAGGCGCTGGTCGTGTTTCCGGGAGGGTTCGGCACCTTCGATGAACTATTCGAGTTGCTGACTCTCGCTCAGACCGAGAAACTGGCCAAGCGCATCTGCGTTGTGGTTTACGGCAAGGACTATTGGGACCGCATGATCAACTTCCAGGCGCTGGTAGATGCAGGCGTCATCTCGCCCAAAGATCTGCAGTTGTTTCACTTTGCCAACACGCCCGAGGAGGCGTTTGAGTATCTCCACGCCGAACTGACTACCCATCATCTGGACCAGTGGAACGCGCGCGAGAAGGAACCTGAGATCGCCAAGACCAGACCGTGAAAAGTTGTCAGTAGCGCCTTTGTGCCAGCCAACTCTCTGTGCCCATTCGTGGCACTTTCGGCACTCGCGCGATTTCACGCGACGGCGTAAACTGTTGCCCGAATGTCATTAACATTAGAGGTTGCTGGCCGCACCGATGTAGGACGAGTGCGTCCGTCGAACGAAGATAACTTCGGATACGACCAGCGGTTGGGCATTTTTGTGGTGTGCGACGGCATGGGTGGCCATGCCGCCGGCGAAGTCGCCAGCGAAATTGCCGTAAATACCATTTTGACTTACTTTCGGGAACGGGCGCCCCGGGTAGACGACAACGCTTTCCTGGAGGATGCGCCGGTAGGCGCGCGTCTGCTGGCCGAAGCCGTCAAGAAGGCCAATGATGCGATCCTGGATTATGCCGAAGCCAACAAGAACACCAGCGGAATGGGTACCACGCTGGTGGCAGCGCGCTTCCACGATGGCGTTTGCAGTATTGCCAACGTGGGCGATAGCCGCATCTATTTGTTCCGCGAAGGACAACTGATGCAGTTGACCGAAGACCATTCCCTGGTGATGGAGCAGGTACGCCGCGGGATGCTGACCGTGGACGAGGCCAAGCGCTCGTCGGTGCAAAACATCATCACCCGCGCCCTGGGAACGGAAGAAGGTACGCTTCCCGACCTCGGCGAGTTTCCCGCGCAGGATGGCGACATCCTGGTGCTGACCACCGATGGCGTACTTCGCCACGTGGGCGATGAGGAGATGAGCACGATTCTGCTGCAACTGCCATCGCTCGAGGCCGCCTGCCAAACCATGATCGACGCCGCCAATGAAGGTGGCGGGGAAGACAATTCCACCTGCGTTCTGGTGCGCGTCCACAAAAGCAACACTGTCGAAAAGCCAAAGCGTAAAACCACAGACTAGCTTTTCATCGCCTTAACCGGTCTCAGCTCCTCTGCTAAACTCAGGTGCTTTGCATAGCCCTGTCCAAAATACAAACCATGATCAGCACGTCTCTGCATCGCGCACCAGCGTTGCCGTTTATGCAATTGCCATCCTGCTCGGTCTGTTCTCCGGCTGGGTCAATCAGACGGTTGACGATGCTCTGCTCACTGCGCTGTGCGTACTTGCCTTCACCATGATGCTGGGCGTGTGGAAGGCCCAACGTCCCTGGCGCTGGGTGCTGCTGGTATGGGTAGGTGTCCCGATTGTGCTTGCCTATTACCAGTTCATCGTGAAATGGCCGCACGATCGGGGTCAGGTGTATGGGGCGTTTATACAATTGCTGGCGGCCAGCGCGGGCGGATTCGGCGGCCACTTCATGCGGCAGATGATTGACCACGTGTTCTTGAAACAGGGGGACTGACCCTCTCGCAGCCTGCCGGTTGCCAGTCCGCGGTGTAACTCTACGAATACCGCTCGCGCATAAACTCGCTCATCGCTTCGTAAGCTGCCTTCAACACTGGTTCCGGGGGCAGGAACACAATGCGAATGTGCCGGGTGCCAGGTCTTTCGCCGAAGCCGGAGCCATGTACCACCAGCACATGCTTCTGCTTTAGCAACTCGGTTACAAATACCAGGTCATCCTCGGGAATATCGAGCGATGGCTGGGCATAGAACGCGCCTGCCGGGGCCACAAGCTTCACCCGCGGCGTGCGTTTCGCCCACTCCACCGTAATCTGGGCCCGACGCCGCAGCTTTTCGCGCACTTCAACCAGGTGGTCCTGCGGTCCCTCCAGTGCCGGTCGAATGGCATGCTGAAACGGGTGCGGCGCGCACAGCCGCGCGCGCAGCAGGCGGTGAACCGCTTCCATGTAGGGGTGCAACACATCGCGCGGGCCGGTCGCGACCGCCCATCCGATTCGCCAACCCGGAACCAGGTACGCCTTGGAAAGTCCGTTGAAGGTCACCACCGGAACATCCTGCGCCAGGGTCGCAATGGAGGTGTGCTCAATACCCGGACCGAAGATCAGCTTGTCGTAAATTTCGTCGGCGAAAACAATCAATCCGTGCCGCCGGGCGAGTTCGAGGACCTTTTCCAGGGTCCGCTTCGAGTAAACCGCACCTGTCGGATTATTGGGATTGATCAGCAGAATGGCCTTGGTGCGCGAATTGATCTTGCGCTCCATGTCGGCCACATCCGGCTCCCAGCCATTGTCTTCGTCCAGGTCGTAGGCGTTTGCCGGGCAATCCAGCTTGGCCATGATGGCGCCGTACAGGGGATATTCGGGACTCGGCGTCAGCACATTGTCGCCGGGATTCAGCAGCGCCGTCAGGCAACTATCGATGACCTCACCGCTCCCGTGACCGACGAAGATGCTCTGGATCTGGCGGAAACCATTGCGCTCGGCCTCGCCGTGGATGGCTTCGATCGCGGGCTTGATACCTAACGATTCCGCGTAGCCATTATGGCCATCCACCATCGCCTTCAGCACCGCCTCGATCATGTGCGGAGGTGTGGTGAAGTCAAATTTGCAGGGATCGCCGATATTGAGATAAAGAATCCTGTGACCTTCGCGCGCGACCTCGTCGGCGACCACGGCCAGATCGCGAATGGCATACCGCACATTGGCCATGCGGCTTGCGGCCAGAGCTCTGGAGATTTCCTGGGTGGCCATGATTGGTTCCTATCCTTGAAACGGCGCTCTACTCCGGACGGTCGATCTGCGCGCGCTGCAACTTATCCGAATAATCCACGTACACCGACTTCCACTCCGTGTAGAAATCGATGGCGCCGATACCGCCCTCGCGATGGCCGTTACCCGTGGCCTTGGTGCCGCCGAAGGGCAGATGCACCTCGGCGCCAATCGTGGGCGCGTTGATGTACGTGATACCGGCGTACAAATCGCGCATCGCCGTGAACGCCTTGTTCACGTCCTTGGTGTAGATAGACGACGACAATCCGTACTCGATGTCGTTGGCAATCTCGATCGCGTTCTCCAGCCCATCGCACGGAATGATCGACACCACCGGCCCAAAGATTTCTTCCTGCGCGATGCGCATCTTGGGGTCTACATCTGCAAACACCGTGGGCGCGACGAACCAGCCATGGTTGTACGCCTCGCCTTCCATGCGATGCCCACCGCACAGCATCTTCGCGCCTTCGTCTTTGCCGATCTTGATGTACTTCAGGTCCGTCTCCATCTGGTTGGAGTTGACGGCCGGGCCCATGTCCACGCTCTCGTCAAGACCGTTGCCCACCTTCAGCTTCTTGGCGCGCACCACCAGTTGGTCCACGAACTTCCGGTACACGCCCTTCTGGAGGATGATGCGGCTGGTCGCCGTGCAGCGCTGGCCGGTGGTACCGAACGCGCCCCAGAGCGCGCCTTCCAGCGCCAGATCGAGGTTGGCATCGTCGAGCACGATCATCGGATTTTTGCCGCCGAGTTCCAGCGAGCAATGCTTGAAGGTCTTCGCGGCCTCCTGTCCGACAATGCGTCCTACTGCCGTCGATCCAGTGAGCGAAACCGCTCGTACATCAGGATGCTCCGTCATCGGCGTGCCCACCTCGCCGCCGAAACCGGTGACGATGTTCACCACACCTGCCGGAATGCCGGCGTCATGCAGCGTCTTCACGAAGTTCAACGTGGAAAGCGGCGTGTCTTGTGCGGGCTTGATCACGGCGGTGTTGCCGGCCACCAGCGCGGGAAACAGCTTCCACGACGGGATCGCCATGGGGAAGTTCCAGGGCGTAATCATGGCGCAGACGCCCAGCGGCTGGCGGATGGCCATGGCAAACTTGTTGGGCAACTCCGACGGAACGGTCGGCCCGAACAGGCGACGGCCTTCGCCGGCGGTATAGTAGCCGCAGTCGATGGCCTCCTGTACGTCGCCGCGCGTTTCCTTGATGACCTTGCCCATCTCGCGGGTCATGTCGCGCGCGTACTCTTCCTTGCGCGCGATTAGGAGTTCGGAAGCCTTGTACAGCATCTCGGCGCGGCGCGGCGCCGGCACCAGACGCCACTTCTTGAACGCCTGTTTGGCAGCCTCGATGGCCCGATCTACGTCTTCCTTGCCAGATTTCTGGAAGATGCCGACCACTTCGCGCGTGTCGGCAGGATTGAGGTTCTCAAAGCTGCGACCGGTGCTGCTCTCCACCCACTCGCCGCCGATAAAGTTTTTGAACACCTTGGTTTTGGCGCCGGTATGAACGGCTGCCGGCTTCTGTTCCATCGTAGCCATAAGAATGCCCTCCGCTGCTGCTGCAAACCATTAATGCTATCGGTTCGCATCCGCGCCCGCAACCCGACCGTCCTAAACGGCGGAGGAACCTTATTTTTCTATTGTGCTGGCGGCACAAACATTTCATACTCTTTTCCCAAATCCGCAAGGCAGCTCGACGGTCCGCAGGAGCCGGAGGAATGACTTCGTTCCCTTATCTCGATCTCGCAATTGCCATCGTCTTTGTCTATCTCCTGATGGCTCTCGTCTGCTCCACCGTCAATGAGAGCATTGCCGGCGTGGTGAATTCTCGCGGCAAGACACTGGAGAAGGGCGTACTGTCACTGCTGCAAGACCCGGCGCTCACGGCAAAGCTCTACGCCCATCCTCTGATCCAAGGCATACAGGGTGAGGGCGAGAGGCCGCCGTCCTATATTTCGTCCAACAAATTTGCATTGGCGCTGATGGACACCCTAACTGGGCCCGCCCCGGCAAACGATCCTGACGCGCTGCGTAAGGGAGTAGCCAGCCTGGAAAACACGGCGGCCAGGACCGCCCTGCAAGCGGTGCTGAACAATCCCAAATTCACTACCGACCAGCAGCGGCTTGAAGCTTGGTACGACCAGGGCATGAATCGCGTCTCGGGCTGGTACAAACGCACCACTCAGCTACGGGTTTTTGTCCTCGCGGCAACCGTCACGCTATTGATGAATGCCGACACTTTCAAGATACTGGATACGCTCTGGAACAATCCCACCCGGAGCGCAGTCCTTATCGAACACGCTAAGGCGCGCCAGCAGTCGGCGGCTGAAGTTCCGATCACCGACGAGGAACGAGCACTTCTAGGTCAGGTCACCGGCTGGCACGGAGACTGGTACACCGACATGCCGCACCATAGCACCGCCGCTGATTTCGGGTCCTGGCTCTGGTATCTGCTAAGAACTCGCCTCGGAGGATGGCTGATCACGATTCTGGCCGTGTCTCTAGGAGCTCCGTTCTGGTTCGATACTCTCAGCCGTTTCATGAACATTCGCAACGCCGGGAAGCCTCCTGACCAGAACACCGCCGCAGCCAGCAGTTAATCGCCGGAAACGGACCCGGTTGGGCCTTCTCGATTGAAGAAAAGTGACCTTCCTGTGCTACTCTCAGGTGATACTCTGAGTGACAAATAGTGCGCAGAAGTCTCACTCTTTCAGTTTCCGAAAGAGGAGTCTGCGGAAGTTCCAACCGGCGTTAGCCTCGGAACACAAACCTCGTTATTTGCGGGAGTTGTGCCTTTTGGTTCGCTGCGCGCCGGCGCTGCTTCTGTCATAAACTATGGGCAACATCGTTCATCCTAAGAAAGAAATCGCTCGTAATGTCATCTAACGGCTTTCATAGCAGTGCCTCGCGATTCAGCAACATACGCTCGCTGTTCAGCATGTTCTCCAGCGATCTTGCCATCGACCTGGGAACGGCCAACACGCTGGTTTACGCGCGCGGCAAGGGCATCGTGGTCAACGAGCCCTCCATTGTCGCCATCAACAAAAACACCGGCGAAGTAGAAGCCGTCGGCAAAGAGGCCAAGGAGATGCTTGGCCGCACCCCGGGGAACATTGTCGCCATCAAGCCGATGAAAGACGGCGTGATCGCCGACTTCAAAGTCACCGAGAAGATGCTGAACTACTTCATCCAGAAGGCCCACAATCGCAAGATGCTGGTGCATCCCCGCATCGTCATCGGCGTGCCTTCGGAGATTACGCAGGTGGAGAAGCGCGCGGTCATGGACTCGGCGTATCGCGCCAAGGCCAGCGAAGTGCATCTGGTGGAACAGGCCATGGTGGCCGCCATTGGCGCGGGCCTGCCCATCACCGAGCCCAGCGGCAACATGGTGGTCGATATCGGCGGCGGCACCACCGACATCGCCGTCATCTCGCTCAGCGGCATCGTGTATTCGCGCTCGGTCCGCATGGCCGGTAACCAGATGGACGAGTCCATCATGAATTACCTGAAGCGCAAGTACAATTTGTTGATCGGCGAGCGCACGGCCGAACAGATTAAGATCGAGATCGGCTCCGCCTATCCGCTGGACCGGCCGCTCACCATGGAAATCAAGGGCCGCAACCTTATCGAAGGCGTGCCCAAGACCATTACGATTGACGACAGCGAAATTCGCGAGTCGCTCAGCGAGTGTGTTTCCACTATCATGAATGCGATTCGCGTCGCCCTGGAGCGCACCCCTCCGGAATTGTCGGCCGACATCAGCGACCGCGGCATTGTTCTCACCGGCGGTGGGGCGCTGGTCAAGAACCTGGACAAACGCATCCGTGAGGAAACCGGGCTGCCGGTCTCAATTGCCGATGACCCATTGTGCAGTGTGGTTCTGGGTACCGGAAAAATGTTGAGCGACTTCAAGCTGCTGCGGAAGATATCGATTGACTAGGTTCGGCGGAAGACGGAGTACCTTTGAATTTGTCATCACAAGCGAAGGCGAGGGATCTGCTTTTCTCGATAATCGCAAAATTGAATGCTTCGCTTGCCGTCATGACGATTCTCGTACTTACGTTTTCCCAAGCAGTGTAGTGTATGGACACATTCCTCGGCCGCTATAAGAACCTGATTGTGCTGGCGGCCATCCTCTTCGCCCAGATTATTGCCTTGGCGGTGCAGGTGCGCCGCCCCGCCCACGGCGGCGACACCCGCCTGCTCCGCGTGTGGGCCATCTCGGCAGTTACTCCCATTGAAAAAGCTGTGGTGCACACCCAGACCTGGGTGCAAGACACCTGGAATGACTACGCTTATCTTCGTACTGTCCGCCGGGAAAACCAGCAGCTCCGCGCTGAGATCGATCGCATGAAAATTGAGGACGCTCGCTACGCCGAGGATGCTCGTATGGCGCGCCGTGTCCAGGCCCTGCTTGCTTTCAAGGAGCAGTACGTCGATACCACGGTCGCGGCCCAGGTCATCGGCACCAGTGGCAGCGAACAATCCCGCATTCTGTACTTGGATAAAGGCTCGAAGGATGGAATTGAGCCAGACATGGCCGTCATCACGCCCGCCGGCATCGTAGGCAAAATTGTGCAAGTCCTTCCCTCCTCCTCGCAGGTCTTGCCAATCAACGACCAATTCAGCGGAGTGGGCGTTGCGCTGAAATCTTCCCGTCTTCAGGGCATCTTGCGGGGAGCGTCGAATGGCGTGACCACTCTGCAATATGTGATGAGCGACGAGAAGGTGGAACCCGGCGAGGAGGTCATCACCAGCGGCGGAGATCGGATCTTTCCTAAGGGTCTGCCGGTCGGCAAAGTCGTCTCGGTTGAGCCCGGCAAGGACCTGTTCCTGAACATTCGCGTCGTTCCGTCGGCCCGCCTCGATCAGGTAGAGGAAGTATTGGTGGTGACGAAAATCACGGAGAAGATGCCGGACAGTAAAGATTTGCTACCGCTCCGTGCATCGGACATCCTGGCCGAACGCCTGCCGACCGTCCCAGTGAAGCCCCAGGCAGATGCTGCTGGAAAGCCGAAGCCTGGCGCTGCGAGTGGGACTGCGTCCGGAGCAACGCCGGCGACCGGAACGGCCGCGACCGCTCCTCGCCCAGGTCAAGCGGGCGCCCCAGCCGCCAACAAGCCGGCAACAGGCGGTTCCACTGCGGCGGCTCCCGGGCCCCATGGAGCCGCTACCACTACGCACAGCACTCCCACAGGCGCGGCGCCAGGAAGCGTGGGAGCATCGAAGCCACCGAAACCTGTAACTGCTGGTGGGGCGGGCCCTTCTGGGACCGTAGCGAAACCGCCGAGCGCTGGGGCAACTGCGCCCGATGCGAACACCAAACCCGCGCAAAATCTATCTCCGACGAATGACCGCCCGGCGAATGCAGACGAGCCGACGCCTGCCTCGAACCAGTCCAAGCCAACTCCGGGGCCGCCAAGTACCAGTCCACAGCAGCCTTCGACACCACCTAACGGAGGCCCGCCCCCGCAATGACCAGCCGCGTCATGCCGTTCCGGGGAAGCCTCACCTCCAGGGAGCAAGTCGCTGTCCACGAATTTAGTTGGCCGGC
Organism: uncultured Acidobacteriaceae bacterium; assembly: GCA_963798185.1. GTDB lineage: Bacteria > Acidobacteriota > Terriglobia > Terriglobales > Acidobacteriaceae > Bog-257. The sequence continues at coordinate 270,546 of CAWCSJ010000031.1, read as the reverse complement.
GGTCATCTTCATTCCGCTGGTCGCGGTGCTGATCCAGATATTTATTCCGGTGCGGGCCCGTTTTCTGCCGATCATCGACCTGCCCTTCCTGGTCACCATTTTCTTTGCCGTGGCCCGGCGCAATCCGATCACTGGATGCCTCACCGGCTGCGCCATCGGCTTGATGCAGGACCTGTTTGCCGGCCCCGGCCCCATCCATCCCTTGGGTATGTACGGCATCGCCTTGACCATCATCGGCTATCTGGGGTCATCGCTAGGGCTGAAGATTGACGTCGAGAACCCCGGCTCGCGCTTCATCCTCACCTACATCTTTTTTGTCGCCCACCAGGGGATCTATTACGGCGTGGCGCATGGACTGCTCCGCCAGGCTCAGCAATGGAGTTGGAGCCACGTAGCCATTTCCGCCTTGGCCAACGCTGTGATCGGGATATTCGTCTTCAGGTTTCTGGACAGGTTCAAGCAGCGGTGAAGTGCGGCGGCGGTTAGAAGAACACCGCCGGTGACACTCCGAATCTGGCGCTCAGCCGCTTGATGTGTTCCTTGGTGAGCTCTCGTTTGCCGTGCAAGACCTCTGAGGCGATGCTCTCCGTTCCGAAGATGCTCACGAGGTCCTTCTGCCGTAATCCGTGAGCCTCCATCAAGTGCCGAATGATCGCTATGGGCGTTGCTTCGGAAACGGGAAAGTGTTTTGCCTCAAAGTCTTCGATCAATACCGCCAGGAGCTCGATGAGCTTTTCCTCCGCCGAAGTAATTGATTTCTTGCTCGTGAGCTTTTCGAGCAGACAAACGTATGCCTGGTTTTGCCTCTCATCGCGAATGACCTCAGGCCTTGTCTGAGAGAGCAAAGCGGCATAATTGGCGGCTAATGCGTTCATGTTTTCCATTTACCCCGGCTGTATTCAGCGTGCGTCAGAAGCTGTTTGACGAAGATAATCTGCCATCGGTATTCAATCTTGACAATCAGTCGATAGTTGTTGCCTTTGATGTTGAAAACCGTGTAAGAACCTACGAAATCCGCGTGCGGATATACCTTACGTACTTCTGCAAGACTTCGCCAATTGGCGTGTTTAGCAACTTTGTGCCACTCCGATATTGGTCCCTCCACTGATGGATCATTGGCAATGACGTCACGCCAAGCGCTCTTGCTGATTACTCGCATCTGTGGTGACGTTCCGTCAACCGATTTGCCCGATTATACTTCGCAAGTTGCGAAGTAGCAACCTGAGCGCAGGGCCGACACCAGTTGTTGCGGACCTTGGCAATGCCTATAGATCAGCGCCTTGGGCGCCGAAATAAGAAAGCCGACTGCTTTAGCGTTGGGGAGGTAAACCAATCGAGAAATCGAGTCCCTCGGGGACGGTACAGACGCCCTCAAAATGTCAATCCGATCCGGCCGTATTTCCTCCCCGCCCTCGCCTCAATTCGGGCTACAATGAGCCCAGCGTTCGTCGTCACTCACCCCATGCAAGCAAGGCTGATTGTCATTCGGATATTTGATCGGAATCGGATGATTGGATAGCGCTGATTTTGTGCCAATTCGTAAGTTTCGAAACTTTGCAACCATAAACTCCCTGCGAAAGTAGTAGTTCCTGATGTTCGGTCGCGACGAAAAAGTCTCTCAGCTCCGGCTTACCGCAGTGCAATACGTTCTGCTGGGAGTTTTCCTGGTGCTGGCCTTCGGGCTGTGGCGCTTGCAGGTGGCGCGCAGCGATTACTACAGCTCGCTGGCCGAGCAGAATCGCATCAAGCAGGTCCCCCTGCTGGCGCCGCGCGGCAAGATCCTCGACCGCGAAGGCCGTATCATCGTTGACAACTATCCGTCGTTTTCCGTGCTACTGCTGCGCGACCAGAACCGCAATCTGCAGGCTGACGCCGACAAGATTGCCGCCGGGCTGCACATGCCGCCCGACGAACTGCGCGCCCGCCTGAAGCACATGGCTGCCGTGCCGGGATATCAGCCGCTGTTCCTCAAAGACGACATCACTCCCGACGAGCTGGCCTTCATCGAATCGCACAAAGAGGAATTGCCCGAACTCGACATCATTACCGTTCATCGCCGCCTTTATCCCAAGAACGGGTTCATGGCGCACATCATCGGCTACGTCGGCCAGGTGAGCGAAGACATGCTCACGCAACCGCAGTGGGAGCTGTATAACCCCGGCGACATCGTCGGGATGTCGGGCGTCGAGCAGTACTACAACGATATTCTGATGGGCAAAAACGGCTCGCGCCAGGTGCTGGTCAACAGTCGCGGCAAGGAAGTGGGCACGCTCAGCGACGTGGCCGCGGTCCCCGGCAAGCAACTCAAGCTCACCATTGATCTTGATATGCAGATCGCGGCCGAGGAGGCGCTCGAGGGCCGGCCGGGCGCCATCGTGGCTATGGACCCGCGCAATGGCGAAATCCTGGCGATGGTGAGCCGTCCCGCGTTCGACCCCAACGAATTTGCGGTTCGTATCTCGCGTGAGGAATGGAACCGGCTGGTCACCGATCCCGGTAAGCCGCTCCTGAACAAAGCCATCCAGGCGCAGCTCGCGCCCGGTTCGGTGTTCAAGGTCATCATGGCCACCGCCGGTCTCCAGGAAGGCATCGCTCAAAACCTCGTCATCACCTGCGGAGGTGGCAAGACGTTCTATGGGCGCTTCTTCAAGTGCTGGATCGCTGGGCACGGCAATCACGGGACGGTTGGCATCAGTAAAGCGATCTTCCAGTCTTGCGATTCGTACTTCTACACCCTGGCCGAGAAGCTGGGCATCAGCCGCATCGCGAAATACGCCACCATGCTTGGGCTGGGACAAAAGTCTGGCATTGATCTGCCGCAGGAAGTCTCCGGCGTAATGCCTTCGGAAGAGTGGAAGATCAAGAACTTCAAGCAAAAGTGGTATGCCGGCGAAACCATCTCCGTCGGAATCGGGCAAGGAGCGGTGGCGACTACGCCAATCCAACTGGCACGGGCCGTCGGGGCAGTGACCAGCGATGGGCTCTTGGTACGTCCGCATGTGGCTTTTCCAGATCAGTTTCCGCCGGGGTTTAAGCAGGTGGCCAGTTACAGCGAGCAGCAGAAGATTCCTCTCGACGAGCAGAACTGGATGACCATCACCGACGCGCTGGCGCAGGTGGTGTCTCCGGTCGGCACCGCGCCCAGTGCTCGCTTGCCGGGGATCGACTTCGCCGGAAAAACTGGCAGCGCGCAAACCATCTCCAACCAACTGAAGGCCAAGATGGGGGCCAGCGAAAAAGGTAAGTTCAAGGACAATGGCTGGTTTGTGGGCGTCACGCCACGCCGGAACCCTGAAATTGTGGTGGCGGTCCTGCTCGAGGAGGGCGAGCACGGATACTTCGCTGCTCGCGCGGCTTCGCAGGTGATTAAGGCCTACGTTGAGAAACAGCGTACCCGCGAGACGCAGGTCGCCAAGGCAGGCGGAGCGCCTGGGTCGAAATCGGCGGAAGTTGCCGCAGTCTGGCACGACAACGACGCCAAGAGCCCTGACAAGATGCAAGCCGGACGTTTCACCGTTCAAACCGACGGCAAGACCAAGCCGGTAAAAGCGGCGCCGGGTGTAGAAGCGTCGGACAAGCCCATCCCTCATGCGGCCCTCGAAGCCACCGAGTCGCACGTGGAGATGGCCCACCCTGAACCCCCCGCGCAAAACCTGCCGGCTCCCCCGCCGACAATTCCCGATCAGCCGGCGTCTACTGCGCCGAAGAAGCCGACTGCCAATCCGGCGAGCACACCCGCGGTCGCTAGTGTTCCCCAAGGGCAGCCATGAGCCGCTACATCTCCTTCCGCGATTTCGACTGGGTCCTGCTTGTACTGGTGCTGCTGATTTGCTCACTCGGCGTGCTCGAGATCTATAGCGCCACCCTCAGCACCAAGTTCATGGGTGTACATCTCAAGCAGGTGTATTGGATCCTGGGCGGATTGGGCCTGATGTTCGCGGTCAGCTTCTTCAATTACCAGGCCCTGCTGGAACGGGTACCGCTGCTGTACTTGATTTCCATCGCATCGCTGATTGCGGTGGAAGTGTTCGGCAAGAAGTATCTGGGCGCTCGCCGCTGGGTGCAGTTAGGCTCGTTTCACTTCCAGCCATCGGAGTGGGTAAAGCTGGTACTCATTCTGGCCATGGCAAAGTATTTTGCCGACACCAAGTCGGAATGCACGGCCCAGGACATCGTCAAAGCCGGAGCTCTGGTTGGCGTTCCCATGCTGATGGTGCTCATCCAGCCGGATCTGGGCACCGCGCTCACTTACATCCCGATCGCTGTGATGGGCTTATTCCTGGGAGGTATGAAGGCCCGGCATGCCGTGGTCATCCTGGTTTTAGGAGCGTTGCTTGCGCCCGTAGGCTGGCATGTTCTGAAGCCATACCAGCGAGATCGCCTGACCAGCTTCATGGAGCCGGAGGCTGATTCGCAGGGTCGCGGTTATCAGGTTCTGCAATCTCTGGTAGCCGTGGGCTCGGGCGGCATTTTCGGCAAGGGGACGGCGCAGGGCAGCCAGACCCAGGGCCAGTTCTTACCCGTGCCGCACACCGATTTCATCTTTGCCGCTTTTGCCGAGGAACACGGATTCTTAGGCGCTATAGGCCTGCTGCTGCTATACTTTGTAGTACTGATGCGTCTGGTTCAGAACGCTCAGACGGCCCCGGACCGGGCTGGTGCTTTTGTGGTCATGGGTGTGGTTGCGGTACTCGCGTTCCACGTCCTGGTCAACGTAGGCATGGTGGTTGGGTTCATGCCGGTCACGGGAATCCCCCTACCGTTAATGAGTTATGGGGGGTCTTCAGTACTGTTCATGTTTCTGGCGTTGGGAATTGTAATGAACATTCGCATGCGCCGGTTTGTGAACTGAATTACACCCTTTTTGGCATTGGATTTTCTTAGCGCCCTTAGGAGCGCTTCAGAAGTGACGGTATCGTCCGCCGGGGAAGCAATTACAGATTGGCAGTTGAGCTTCCGAAGGATGACAACAAGATTACGAGCGCCCTCACGTACGAGGGCATGCCGGCCGCCAGGAGAATAGGCCGGACAGGATTGCAAAGCACGTCGCTCGAAGCGGGAAACGGCCCCTTGGCTGATGCCGGGAATGAGGCCACAACCTTCAAGGCTGCGTGCTCTATACGGTGCTAAAGATTCCACATATTGTTGCTTCACGAATCAGGTCTGGTTTGCATTCCGGCGTTAGCTCCGGCGTGCACTTGGCCTAATCACCTGTAGAGTTTTTCCTGTCCTCCCCATCGACCGCGCCGGCCAGACCGGAGCATTCCATGAATAAGGAACTTTATGTTTCCTCCACGCCACACGAAACCAAGGTGGCGCTGGTTGAGGACGACCAACTCGCCGAAGTCTTCTTCGAGCGGGAAAACGAATACACTCTCGCCGGATCCATCTACAAAGGCCGGGTCACACGCGTGCTGCCCGGGATGCAGTCCGCTTTTGTCGACATCGGTTTGGAACGCGACGCCTTCCTCTACGTCTCCGATTTCCTCGAAGTCGGCAGCGGCGAAGAAGACGACGAAGAATTCGGCGCCATTCCTGCGCCGCGTAACGCCATCGATGTAAGCAAAGCGTATGCCGCCGAGGCACAACTCAAAGCGGAGTCTGCCGTCGCTGAGCCCGAGATCGCCGAGGAGTTCGAAACTGCCGAAGAAGATTTCGCTCCCGCAGAGGAGCAATCGGCGGGCGAGACGACCGAAGCCTCACCCACATCAGAGCGGGGTTCGGACGAAGGAACCCGCCCGTGGCGTGGACGTCGCCGCCGTCGTGGCGGACGTCGCGGCCAGGGAGATGAGCGCAACGGCCGCCCTGAACCGAAAATTGAGGCCGCCAAGCCGGTAGAAGAGACGCCGCCAACTTATCCAGCGGAAACCCGCCCGCCCTCGCGCCCGCGCATTGATTACGGTCCGCCCGCAGGCTACCAACCGATCGTTCTGCCGGGAGAATCCATTTCGAAGTATCGCAACCTGCCCCAGCAGCCGGCCGAGGCGAAGCACGAAGAAATCACTGGGCAGGCTTCTTTCGCGTCGCGCGAAGATCGCAATCGATCGGATGAAGCAAACTCGAACGCCGGCGCGCCCGTCGAGGAAGCTGGGTCGCCCATTGATGTCGAACACGCGCCGGCCGAGCGGGAACAGGTCGAGCACGTAGCTGCTCCCCGCGAGCAGAGCGCTCTTGCCTTCACCCACCAGGAAACGGAACACACCCAAGACGCCCACCAGGAAAATGAAGCGGAACGACCCGCGCACCTGAGCGTGGCGTCATCAGAATTCCACATTGCAGAGCCCGAAGCCAGAGCCACTGAGACTTCGCAAGTAACCGCCACCGAGGTCCTGCCGGCGCCACCACAGAATCAAACTTGGGGCGAACAACCGACGGAAGAAGAATCCGCAACTGAGGGTGAATACAAAGAACAAGAACACGACGACGTTTCAACCCAGCAATCCACGCCCTTCCCCTCTCATGCCGCGCCTTCCGTAGCTCCTGAGGGACGCACGCTGGAGCATGAAGTTTTGGAGGACGAGGAGATGGAGTTCCATCCTGTCCCCGACGATCTCAGTGCGCTGAGCGAAGTGGAAGGCGACGAGGAACTGGTCCTCGAAGAAGAAACCCTGCAAGCCGACGCGGACCGTTGGGTCCCGAAGATTGAAGACGTCGATGAGGACGAGGTTGTGGCCGCCGAGGAGCGTGGCGAACAAATCTACGGCCCCGAAGCCGACGAAGAAGAAGCTGGCGAGGAAGAAGAGACGAACGGCCGTGCTGAGGTTCGCGCCGCATCCCCTACCGCGGGCTATCAGCAGCGCCAGACCGAGCGTCCGGGTTATGAACGCCGCGGTTCTCGCGACCGCAATCGCGGTCCCCGCCGCAACTTCCGCGCTCGTCCCAATACTAATCGCAACCAGCCGCTGATCACCGACCTGCTGAAGGAAGGTCAGGAGGTGCTGATCCAGATTGCCAAGGAACCCATCGGCAAAAAGGGTGCACGCATCACCAGCCACATCGCGCTGCCCGGCCGCTTCCTGGTGTATATGCCGACGGTCAACCACGTCGGGGTGTCGCGCAAGATCGCTTCCGATGAAGAACGCCAGCGCTTGAAGCGCATCGTCACCAGCGAACGGGAGAACGGATTAGGCGGTTTCATCGTCCGTACCGCTGCCGCCAACATCAAGGAAGAAGACCTGCGCGCCGACATTCGCTTCCTGAAACATTTGTGGGCCGAAATCAAGAGCCGCGCCGATAACAGCAAGTCGCCGGCGCTGATCTATCACGACCTGAATCTGGTGGAACGGATACTGCGCGATCACGTGAACGCCGACTTCTCCCAGATCTGGGTTGACACCGAAGACGAGTACGAGCGGGTCGTGCGTTTTGCCGGCCGCTTCCAGCCGTCGCTGGTCCGGCGCATCAAGCTGTACACCAAAGACACACCGTTGTTCGAGCAGTTCGGCATTCAGGACGAAATCAATCGCTCGCTGAAGTCAAAGGTGTGGCTCAAGAGCGGCGGCCACATCGTCATCAACCAGACCGAAGCGCTGGTCGCCATCGACATCAACACCGGCAAGTTTGTCGGCAAGACGCAGCGCCTGGAAGACACCATCGCCAAGACCAACGTGGATGCGGTCAAGGAAATTGTGCGGCAGATCCGGCTGCGCGATCTGGGCGGCATCATCGTCATTGACTTCATCGACATGGACGAGCGCAAGAATCGCCAGAAGGTGATGCAGGCCCTGGAAGAGGCTTTGCGCAACGATCGCGCTCCCTCGAAGGTGCTCCAGTTTAATGATTTCGGATTGGTGGCAATTACCCGCAAACGAGTAAAGCAATCACTGGAACGCACTTTAGGTGAGACTTGCCCCTACTGTGTGGGCGCGGGCTTTGTGAAGTCGGTGCCGACCGTATGCAACGAGCTTTACATCGAGATGCGCAAGATGGCGAAGTTGCACGACAAGAGCGATGTCACCATTCGCGTAAATCCCGAGATCGCCAAGGCGTTGAAGGCCAACAACGGCAAACTGATCTCCGAGATGGAAGACTTGACCGGCAAGACCGTGCTGGTAAAGAGCGATCCGCTGCTACACCAGGAGATGTTCGATATTCACTAACAAGCGACTAGTGGTCAGACCAAGCCGGGCGAAAGCCCGGCTCTGTCTTTGCAGGAGCATCGCCCGTCCCTACCATTTTTTCTCCCACCAAGCAAACCCGGGTTGGGTGGGCACGCCTGTTCACGCGCTCATCAAAGTGCTGGCCTGGGCCATCCGCCCTTATAATGAGAAGGTACCTGAGATCGGAATCGCTCGAAATACTTTTCTGCCGACCCTGCCTTTGAGGACTTCATGGCCGCCCTAATTGATGCCATCAACATTAAGCGTAAGATGTTTTTTGAATTCGAAAACACCCCCTACCACTGCCTGGAAGCCGAGGTGAACACTCCTACCGCTCGCGGCGGCCAGACCCTGGTACGCCTGAAGATGCGCAACCTGCTTACCAGCGCTGTCTTTGAGAAGACCTTCAAAGCCAGCGACAAATTCAAAGAGCCGGACCTCCAGATCGGTCCCGCGTCTTACCTGTATAGCGACAAGGATGGTTCTCACTTTCTGGATCAGGAAACCTACGAGACGCTCACGCTCAACGAAGACATGATGGGCAACGCGATGGACTTCCTGGTGGAAGGCGGCGTGATCCAGCTGCATAGATTCAATGGCAACTCTATCGGCCTGGAGCTGCCGTTGCAGGTGGAGTTGCTGGTGGTTTACGCGGAGCCTGGTGCGCGTGGTGACTCGTCGGGAGGCAGCGTGACCAAAACCGTCAAGCTGGAAACCGGCCTCGAGATCCGCGTTCCCCTCTTCATCAAAGAGGGAGAAAAGGTGAAAGTCTCGACCGAGACGCGGGAGTTTGCGGGACGAGCGTGATGATTCTTGCCTCTCGTCTAGAGCAATAGCATTGAGCGTGACCGTGGTGAGTAGTATGTTGGTGGAGATGCTCACAAGAAACGCGTCAATATTCGCCGCCGTACTGTCGTGGTCCCTCCTCTGCCTGGGACAAGAAGTGACCATCTCCCGGGGCATCGGCACCGTCGCTCTCAGCGTTACCGCACAAAAACCTTACGCACTGATGTCGGGTGAAGAGAAGAGTCCCACGTTGACCGTGGAATGCGCGCACAAGGGCAAGAAGACCGGCCACGTTCTGTCATTCACCGCAGGTAGCGCCCTAACCGAAGGCACGGACATGGATGCAAAACATGCACAACTGATTCTTAATATGACGGTCGGGGGGACCAAGCAAAAGACGGGATGGGTTCCATACGGAGATACGATCACCTACGCCTATTTCGCCAAGTCTGACGTTGACCGGGTGAAATTCATCCAGTCCTTGCTCGACTCCGGAAAGGTTTCCATCGAGTTCAAACCCTTCCTCACGGGAAGGCCGACCATCAGCGTTTTCGACGTGAGTAAAGTGCGCGAAGAGATGGACAAATCTCCCGAGTGCGCCGAGACTCCCACGAAGTAGTTCCACTCGCCAACACCGCGCCAATTCCACACCCATCGTATAATCCCCGGCGAGCGGTGAGTTATGCTTTAGCCATGCAAGTTCGCGTGCTTTATCTGGGGATGTTGCGGGACCTCGCCGGGCGGGAGGGTGAAGTCGTGCAGCTCGGCGATGGTGCGCGCCTGTCCGATCTTTATACCCAGATCCAGCAGCGCATACCGAAATTGCAGGACCTTCGCCATGCCATCGCTTTTTCCGTCAATTACCAATACTCCAAGGGAGAGGTGACGTTGCACGATAACGACGAGGTGGCGTTGATTCCGCCGGTAAGCGGAGGCAAAGGGGATGACGACCCGACGACCGACGCCTTCGCGCCGTTGATTGAGGAACACGCAAGACTGGTTCGCGAGCCCATCAAGGCAACTCGCATCGTCGCGGCTCTCAAGCGTCCGGAAGACGGAGCCGTCGCTGTTTTCGACGGGATTGTGCGCAATCATTCGCGCGGGCGCCGTACCCTTTTTCTCGAATACACGGCTTACGAGCCGATGGCGTTGCGGCAAATGGAGCTGCTGGCCAAACAGGCGCTGAAGAATTTTGCCATTCGCGACCTTCGCCTCGTGCATCGTCTGGGTCGCTTACAGATCGGCGAAACCAGCGTCTATATCGTGGTGGCCTCCGCGCATCGCGCGGCTGCGTTCGACGCCTGCCGCTGGTTAATCGATACGCTGAAGAAACAAGTTCCTATTTGGAAGAAAGAGTTTTTTGAGGATGGGGCGGCATGGGCGGATGGGGAACCATTTCCTCCTGAAATACCGTCCGCCGGCAAGAGCGCGTCAAAGTAGTTGAACTGGGGTTTAAGCCAACAGATGTTTTCAACCTGCCGGATTTCCGCTCGGGCAATCGTTGTGGTGCGCGAGCTGCTGGTGATTTCTGCCGTCAGTTGTGCCTGGGGCCTCGCACTCTGCATTGCTCAGGGCGCGGTCGCACAGACCACCGTTCCCCATCCGCCGGATTCGCCCAAGCCGCAATCACAAAGTGTTCCTCATCCGCCCGATTCGCCGAGGCATCCGGCGCCCGGCGACAGCGATCAGCCCAACACCACATTCAAAGTGAACGTGAAGCTGGTCAATGTGTTCACCTCAGTTACCAACAGCTCAGGAGCGCCAGTTTCATCGTTGAAGGAAGAGGACTTTCAGGTCTTCGAGGATGGCAAGCAGCAAAAGATCGCAGTGTTCCGCCGGGAGTCGGAGTTGCCGTTGTCCATTGTGGTCGCCGTGGACACCAGCCTGAGCACTCGCGGAGACCAAAAGCTTGAACTCGAATCGGCGCGCCGCTTCGCCCACGCCATTCTGCGTCCCATCGATGGCCTGTCGCTGTTTCAGTTCAGCGAGGTCGTGGACCAGGTGACACCCTTTACCGCCGATGTCCGCGTGATTGACCGCGGCATTAACCATATCCGCTCGGGGGCGGCGACCGCGCTCTACGATACGCTTTATCTGGGATCGGAGGCGCTAGGGCAGCGTCGCGGCCGCAAGGTCATGGTCGTGATTACCGATGGCGGCGATACCGTCAGCCAGACCAATTACCAGCAGGCCGTCCGCGCCGCTCAAGAGGCCGAGGTCATTCTCTACAGCATCATCATTGTGCCCATCGAAAGCAGCGCCGGACGAGACATCGGCGGAGAACACGCTCTCATTCAGCTTTCGCGGGATACCGGAGGCAGATATTTCTACGCCAGCGGGTTGGAACAACTGGATGCTGCCTTCCGCCAGATTAGCGATGAATTGCGCACCCAGTATCTGATCGCCTACTACCCGAGTGCTCGACTGTCTGACTCAGACTTTCGCCAGATCGTTATCAAGATCGATCCTGCGACCAAGGATTACTCCGATCCTGCCGAATTGCAGGTGCGCCACCGCACCGGGTATTACACCAGGCCGGGGAAGTAAAACCACCAAAAGTCAGTTGCTGGCTCAGCATCTCCTGCGCAGATTACTCGTGTCAGTAACGTGGCGGGACGGAGTAGGGTTCATCTTTCTTGGTCACTTTCTCGACCTTTTCATCGCATCGCACCGCACCGGCCTTTTTCAGAACCTCTTCGAGGGGAATCGTTTCAAATCGCCGCCCAAGTTTTTTCACCACAGACCTCACTGATCACGAGGCTAGCCCACGGCAGGCGATGCGGGGACTTTTTCTTTCGGTCGCAGCGAGTAAAGTCTTTGCGACAGAATAACTTGCGAACCATAAAAAATAGTTGCAGAGTTTTATATGTTTAGTGTATCTTCTGTTGTTAATTAGCGATACTTTAGCGGGAGGATAACGATGGCTACTGCCAAGCGGACTACGCAGCGCAAGTTCAAGACCGCTGAACGTTCGACCGTGCCCACCGGCCGCAACGGGAAGCATAAGACAATCGTCACTCAGATCCTGAGCGATTTGGAAGGACTGGATGGCGGCCAGTGCTTGAAGATTCCTCTCTCCGAGTTGCCAGACACCAAGGTCAACATCCGTTCTGCTCTGAACCGTGCAACCCATAAGTCGCAGCAGTTGGTGGCGACTGCGGCGGACGACGAATTCTTGTATGTGTGGAATTCGTAAATCGGCCCAGGCTTTTGATTGTCAGGGCCCCCGGGACTCTGCGAAACTAAGCCGGTTCCTGGCGAATCCTCATGGTGCGCGAATTCTCGGCGGGAGGTGTCGTGCTGCGGAAGATGCGTGGCCGCTGGTTTCTGGCGGTCATCGAGCCGCATATGACCCGCCCCAAGAAGGCGGCTAAGGGTTCGAGCCGTTCGCGTAAAACTCCGGCGCTGGTGGCCCTACCCAAGGGCGCCATCGACCAGGGCGAGAAGCCGGAGCAGACAGCCATTCGCGAGGTCAGCGAAGAAACCGGTGTGCAGGCGAACCTGATCGCCAAGCTGGCCGACATCAAGTACCACTATGTGCGCAACTGGGGCGATGGCGCCCGCGTCTTCAAGATTGTCAGCTTCTATCTTCTGCTGTACCGCGCGGGGCGGCTGGGAAACATCTCCCCCGACATGCGGATCGAAGTGCAGAATGCCTATTGGCTCCCGCTCGAGGATGCCCCCAAAAAATTAAGTTATGCGGGCGAGCGTGAAGTGGCACAGCACGCGCTGCAATATCTGAAAAGCCATCCGCAACTGGGAGATCATGCCGCAGACACCACACATTGAGCGCCACTTCACTGCCGGCGAAGTTGTCCGCGACGTGGTCATCGGCATGTCCGATGGTTTGACGGTGCCCTTCGCGCTGGCTGCCGGTCTCTCCGGTGCGGTCGATAACAGCCATATCGTGGTCGTCGCCGGATTGGCCGAAATCGCCGCCGGCTCCATCGCCATGGGCCTTGGCGGTTACCTTGCGGCCAAAAGCGACGCTGAACACTACGCCAGCGAACGCCTGCGCGAGGAGCGCGAGGTGCAGGAGATCCCCGATGAGGAAGCGCGCGAAGTACAGAAGGTCTTCGCCGATTACGGCCTGTCTCAAGACGAGAGTGTCCCTGTGATTCAGGCATTGACGCAAAAGCCAAAGGAATGGGTCGATTTCATGATGCGCTTCGAGTTGGGCCTGGAAGAGCCCGATCCCAAGCGCGCCCTGCAAAGCGCGTTGACCATTGCCGCCTCGTACGTTTGTGGTGGCTTCATCCCGCTTGCACCATACATGGCCATGCACAGCGCCCGCCTCGCGCTCGTTTGGTCCGTTGTCGTAACGCTGGTCGCGCTGGGAGTTTTCGGCTATGTGAAGGGGCGTTTCACCGGCTCACGGCCCGGCCGCTCGGCCACCCAAACCATTGTTATTGGTGGACTTGCCGCTGCAGCCGCCTTCCTGTTGGCAAAACTCATTTCCTAACCCAATATGGGAAAAGAATTTATGCAGAATTAGCTTGACTGAATGAGGATTCATTCAGTAGGATCGATTCAACTTAATAGGCGCGCGCCGTTGCCATCCTCACCCCACATCTTACGGCGCGCGCTACTTGTATTTTGGGCCGTTATATGTGCATTGCCGTTTTGTCTTTGAGGAGAGTTGTGCCGACGATGCTTCCGATTTTTACGTCTCCTTCCAACCAGCCAGCTTCATCCATAATTCAGCAGCGGTTCTCGATTAATCACAATCGAAGTTCTTAGTACCCAAGTCGCGCCCGCAAAAGGCGGGGCATTGCTCGCGCACGTCTCGAACAAATATTTAGTTTTAGCAGCTGGAGTCATCATCATCCCATGACGAAACGGATTGAGAAGGTCGCTGTCCTTGGCGCCGGCACGATGGGCGCTCGCATCTCCGCGCACCTGGCTAACGCCGGTGTGCCTTCGTATCTGCTCGATATTGTTCCCCCCGATGCGGACGGGCCGGCGCGCAACCGCTTCGCTGCCGCCGGGCTGGAAGCCGCGCTGAAATCGAAGCCCGCCGCATTCTTCGAGCCCGCGCTGGCCAAACTGGTTACCATCGGCAATTTCGAAGACGACCTGAAGAAGCTGGCGGAAGTGGATTGGATCATCGAGGCGGTGGTCGAAGATCTCGAGATCAAGCGCAGCCTGCTGCGCAAGGTGGACGCGGTCCGCAGGCCCGGCACCATTGTCACCACCAATACCAGCGGACTGCCGGTGGCAAAGATCGTCGAAGGCTTCCCGGACGAGTTCCGCCGCCATTGGTTTGGCACACACTTCTTCAACCCTCCGCGCTACATGCGGCTGCTGGAACTGATCCCCACTCCCGACGCCGATGCAGCTGCGATGGACGTTATTGCGCACTTCTGCGATCTGCATCTTGGCAAGGGCGTGGTGCATGCCAAGGACACGCCGAATTTCATCGCCAACCGCATCGGGACATTTTCCGCGCTGAACGTTATGCGCCTGATGCAGGAGATGGACCTCAGCATCGAGGAAGTGGACGCGCTGACCGGGCAGGCGGTCGGCTGGCCCAAGATGGCAACCTTCCGCCTTACCGACATGGTTGGGCTCGACATTCTTGGCCACGTCGTGCGCAACGCGAGCACCAACATCAACGATGAGCGCAGCGATTTAAAGCTGCCTGACTTTTTTGCGGCCATGCTGGAGCGCAAGTGGCTGGGCGACAAAACCAAGGGCGGCTTCTACAAGAAGCAGAAAAGTGCCGAGGGTGAGCAGCGGCTGGCGCTCGACTGGAAGACACTGGAATATCGTCCGCAGCAGAGGCCCAAGTTTCCCTCGCTGGAAATGGCAAAGACGGTGGAAAGCCTGCCCGAGCGACTCCACATGCTGCTAGCGCCGTCGAAGGACAAGGCCGGCATCTTTCTGTGGTCGGCATTGGCGGACCTTTGGACCTACGCCGCCAACCGCATCGGCGAGATCGCCGACTCGGTGGTTGAGATCGATCGCGCCATGAAGTTGGGCTTCAACTGGGAGATGGGACCGTTCGAGTTGTGGGATGCCGCCGGCGTTGCCAAGACCGTGAAGCGGATGCAGGTGGAGGACCGGCCGATTTCTCCTGCGGTCGAGAAGCTGCTCGCCTCGGGCCATGAAACCTGGTACGCGGACGATCCCAAGGCCGCCAGCGGACGGGTTTATTTCGACCTGCTTACCGGCAGCTATCGTCCCGAGGTTGTGCCGCCGGGAGTCTGGTCGGTAACGGTTGCGAAGAAGTCAAACTTCGTGGTGAAGAAGAATGCAGGCGCGTCGTTGGTCGATCTGGGCGACGGCGTTGGCTGCATTGAGTTCCACTCCAAGATGAATGCGCTGGGCGGCGACATTGTGCAGATGATCACCCAGACCCTGAAGCCAGGCGGCGCAGGCGAGAATTTCGACGCCTTCGTCATCACCAATGACGCGGCCAACTTCTCCGTCGGCGCCAACATCATGATGCTGCTCATGGCGGTGCAAGAGCAAGAGTGGGACGAGGTTGATCTGGCAGTCCGTCAGTTCCAGAACATGACGCAGGCCATCAAGTTCTCATCCAAGCCGGTGGTGGTCGCGCCTTTTGGCATGACCCTCGGCGGAGGCGCTGAGATCACGCTTCATGCCGCTGCACGCCAGCCGCACGCCGAACTCTATGCCGGACTGGTCGAGGTCGGCGTGGGTCTGCTGCCGGGCGGCGGAGGCTGCAAGGAGATGACGCTGCGCGCAGTCGATAAGGCATACAGCATTCGTCCTCACGGGCGCGGCGAGAGTGTCGAACTGATGGAGGCCATGAAGCAGGCATTCGAGACCGTCGCGATGGCGAAGGTATCCATGTCGGCGGCCGAGGCGAGGAGTCTTGGATTCCTTTCCAGTGGCGACGACATCACTATGAATCGGGAGCGAGTGCTAACCGACGCCAAGGAACGAGCGCTGGAGTTGGCCCGTGAAGGATATCGTGCGCGGGTGCCACGGACCGATATTCCCGCTCCCGGCGAGAGCATCCTGGCGACGCTAAAGCTGGGCGTGCACATCATGCACGAGGGGCAATTCATCACCGACCACGAGGTGAAGATCGGAAACAAAGTCGCCGAGGTGCTGTGTGGCGGCGCGGTGAATCCGGGCACTCTGGTGAGCGAGCAGTATCTGCTCGACCTGGAGCGCGAGGCGTTCAAATCGCTGTGCGGAGAGAAAAAAACGCAGGAGCGCATCCAATACACGTTGAAGACGGGCAAGACGCTGAGGAATTGAAAAACAGTTGCCAGTTGCCGGTTGGCAGTTGTCAGTCACAGCAGCTCGTTCACAAGGATTTGGCTGAAAGCTGACAGCTGAGAGCTAAATGCTAATTACTGGGGTTAATCATGCGTGAAGTGGTGATCGTTAGTGCCGTGCGTACGCCGGTGGGCAAGGCTTACAAAGGAACGTTGCGGGCAACGCGTCCCGATGATCTGGCCGCGGTGGCCATCAAGGGGGCGCTGGAACACGTGCCGCAACTGGACCCCAAAGAGATCGAGGACGTGATTTTCGGCTGCGCGATGCCCGAAGCCGAGCAGGGAATGAACGTAGCCCGCATCGCGTCGTTGCGGGCCGGCCTGCCAGTCGAAGTTTCGGCGATGACCATTAACCGCTTCTGCTCATCAGGCCTGCAGGCGATTGCCATGGCCGCCGAGCGCATCATGGCAGGGGGAGCGGAGATTGTGGTCGCTGGAGGCGTCGAGTCCATGACCATGATTCCCATGGGCGGCCATAAAGTTTCGGCAAACCCGTGGCTGGTGTCGAACTATCCCGATGCTTATCTCTCGATGGGCCTCACCGCTGAACGGCTTGCGCAGCGCTACCACATCACTCGCGAGCAGTCGGACCAGTTCTCTGTCGAGAGCCACCAGAAGGCCATCGCGGCGATCCAGGCGGGCAAGTTCGACGAAGAGATCGTTCCCGTGCCGGTGAGTTTCACCACGCCGAATGGCAGCAAGCCGAAGCGCACCGACATGGTGTTCAAGATGGATGAAGGCCCGCGTGCCGACACCTCGCTGGAAGCGCTGCTGGCTCTCAAGCCTGCGTTCCATGTGAAAGGCACGGTCACGGCCGGCAACTCATCGCAGATGTCCGACGGCGCTGCGGTTGCGGTGGTCATGTCGGCCGAGCGCGCGAAGGCGCTGGGATTGAAGCCGCTGGCACGCTACGTGTCATTCGCGACGGCAGGTTATAAGCCGGAAGAAATGGGCGTCGGCCCGGTTTATGCGATCCCGAAGGCCTTGAAGATGGCAGGGCTGAAGCTGAGCGACATTGACGTGATCGAGTTGAACGAGGCGTTTGCGGCACAGTCGTTGGCGGTCATTCAGGAGGCGAAGCTAGATGCGGAGCGCATCAACGTCAACGGTGGAGCGATAGCGCTGGGGCATCCACTGGGATGCACGGGCGCGAAGCTGACCGCGAGCATCCTCCGCGAACTCAAACGCCGCAATGGGCGCTACGGCATGGTGACGATGTGCGTCGGCGGTGGCATGGGTGCGGCGGGCATCTTTGAAAATTTGCAGTAAAGCCGCTATTCGCCGTTCGCTTTTCGCTATTCGCCAAAAGCGAACGGTGAGGCAGTTTTTGAAGAATGCCTTGAGCGAAGAGCGAAAGGCGAAGAGCAAAAAGCGAGGACTTTATGGCTACGACGGTATCGGCAGTTCCCAAGACCAAGACCACGGGCGGAAGTTTTCTGCTCGAAGATCACAACCTGGAAAACGTCTTCACTCCGGAAGACTTTAACGAAGATCATCAGATGGTCGCCAAGCTCGCGGCGGAGTTTGCGACTAACGAGATCCTGCCCAATGCCGAGAAGATGGAGCATAAGGACTGGTCGGTGGCACGCGAGCTGTTGAAGAAGGCCGCTGAAATGGGCCTGACCAACGCCGACGTTCCCGCCGCATACGGCGGATCGGAGATGGACAAAACCTCCTCGGCGATCATCGCCGACTTCATGGCCAAGTCGGGCAGCTTCATGGTGAGCATGGGCGCGCATAGCGGTATCGGCACGCTGCCGATCGTGTTTTTCGGCACGGAAGAGCAGAAGAAGAAATATCTGCCGCGCCTGGCCTCAGCCGAAATTATTGGCGCGTACGCGCTGTCAGAAAGCACCAGCGGTTCGGACGCGATGAACAGCCGCACCCGTGCTGTGCTGTCGCCCGACGGCAAGCATTACCTCTTGACCGGCGAGAAGATGTGGATCACGAACGCCCACTTCGCCGACCTGTTCACCATCTTCGCCAAGATCGACGGCGAAAAGTTCACGGCCTTTCTGGTGGAAAAGGATTTCCCCGGGTTTTCCGTCGGCGCCGAGGAAAAGAAGATGGGCATCCGCGGCTCGTCCACTGCGCCGCTCATCCTGAATGAGTGCAAAGTGCCGGTTGAGAATGTGCTGGGCGAGATCGGCAAAGGGCACATCATCGCCTTCAACATTCTGAACGTTGGCCGCTTCAAGCTGGGCGCGAGCTGCGTCGGCGGCGCGCGGACTTCGTTGCAGCATGCGATAGCCTACGCTAAAGAGCGTAAAGCCTTCGGCAAGAGCATCGCCGAGTTTGGCCTGGTGCGCGAGAAGCTGGCGCAGATGGCGGCCGGAATTTATGCGTGCGAATCGATGGTGTACCGCACCGTCGGCATGATGGACACCGCGCTGTCGGCAATTGAGCACACTCCCGAGACCGTGCGCAAGGCGATTGAGGAGTACGCGGTCGAATGCTCCATCATCAAAGTTTCGGCGTCGGAGATGCTCGACATGGTGGTTGACGAGACCGTGCAGGTTTTCGGCGGATACGGCTTTGTTGAAGAGTATCCGGCGGAGCGGGCGTATCGCGACTCGCGCGTCAACCGCATCTTCGAAGGCACCAACGAAATCAACCGGCTTATCATTACCGGATGGTTGCTGAAGCGGGCCATGAGCGGACAACTGGCGCTGCTGCCAGCCATCAAGAAGACCATGGACGAGGTGATGGCGGGCCCATCGACGGACGAACTGGAAGGCGCGCTGGCCGCCGAGCGCAAGCTGGTGGAGAACGGCAAGAAGCTGGCCATGCTGGTGGCGGGCGCGGCTTCGCAGAAGTACATGCAGAAGCTGGTCGATCATCAGGAAGTCATGGGCGCCATTGCCGACATGGTGATCGAGACTTTCGCGATGGATTCCAGCCTGCTGCGCGCGCGCAAGTACGTCGAGGCCAATGGCGAAGCCAAAGGCGCGCTGGTAATTGCCATGACGCAGGTCTATCTGGAAGGCGCATTTGCGAAGCTGGAAGCCGCGGCGAAGAAGGTGATTGCCGACGTTGCCGAAGGCGACATGCTGCGCACTCAGATGGCAATTGTGCGCCGCCTGGCGAAGCATGAGCCAGTAAACGTGATCGCGTTGCAGGAGAGCATTGCCAGCCGCGTACTGGAGACTGGGAAGTACGTCACGGCGTAAGTCGTTTCACCACAGAGGCACGGAGACACAGAGGAATTCAAAGTGATTTCTCTGTGGCTTTGTGTCTTCGTGCTCGGTGCGTTAAAGAGAGCAACTGTGGCAGGGTTGCTGGCGCAATCGCCTGTTTGCGACAACGTCGGCTCGCATTAGCCGGGTAGAATGTGCGTGGGCAGGAGCTTGCGAGACACTCGCCGGAGAGTGCATGAAGAAAACTGGGCAATCTACGCTGTCGTCATCTTGATCTTGGGCGTATGCCTTATCGTTGGGGTCATTGCTTTCCCCTTTTTTGCAGCCCGCCCTTTGTCGAAGAGTGAATTGCTTCACTTCGAGCAGCCTTCGAGTGTGCAAGGTGAGATTTCGGCAAAACCTGGGGGCGATACTGGCAGGGCTCAAACTGCGCTGCACAAATCAAACCCAACCGTAAGTTGGAACGTCAGTTCGGCCACGACAGCGGACGTCGATTGCGATGGCAAGCCGGACACAGTGATGCTGGGTTCCGAGAAGGACAAGGTCGTCGTAGGCGTTGTCTGGGGAGCGTCAGCGAAACAGTCGCAGATATTCGTGTTCCCGGTCAGAGGAGATACCCAGGACGGGTTCTGCTCGAATCCCAAGACAATCGAAGTTTCGCCGCTAGATTGCCAATCGAATGACGGGCCTCTGCCGGGGTGCAAAGCCGCCACTGGATGTAAGGCGTTTTCTATCCTCGATGACGGCTGCGATTCTTTCAATTTCTATTGGGACTCGTCTCGCGGCACTCTCGCATGGTGGAGAAGGTAGGTGTCGCAATATCGCCATCTCGAAAGCCTGGTGGCCGGGTTCGCCTCCTGCTTTTGGACGCTAACCTGGGCGGAGACGAATTCGGACGGGCCGATCTTCGCTGGTTTGCGATATATTGAAGTTCGGTCAACTATGCCAGTTCAAACCTACACTGCTGTTGTTCACCGCGAGGAAGAATGGTTTGTCGCGGAGTGTCCAGAAGTCGGCGTCTTCAGCCAAGGTAAAAGTATCGAGGAGGCGGTCGCTAATCTTAAGGAAGCGACAGAACTTTACTTGGAGGAGTTCCCTCCGCCTCCACCGCAACGGGCGCTAATAACCACGTTCGACGTGATTTATGCCTAAGCTTCCGCGGGTCTCGGGAGCTGAGGTGATTACGGTGCTGGAGAGATTGGGTTTTGTGCAGGTGCGGCAGCGTGGAAGCCACGTCATCTTGAAGAAGATCAGCGAAGCTGGAACAGTCGGCTGCGTGGTGCCGCTGCATTCAGAGCTGGCCACCGGAACGCTGAGAGGCATCCTGAAACAGGCCCAGCTCGACCCCGAGATGTTCATGAAAACGCTGAAGAGCTAGTATTTTCGGCCCCGCTCTTTTTCTGCTCGAATCTCTTCCATCACCGAGGAGATCAGCTCTTTCGCGTCGGTGATCCCCTTCATCACCATCTGGATGTCCATCGCCGGCATGCCCGGCTGGCGCGCGCTCTGGCAATAGACGCCATGCTGGCCGACCATGGTCAACGCGTCGGTCAAGACATCGAGCGCCACGGCCAAGCGTCCACGCGGCATGCCCATCATGAACTCGTATTGCTCTAGTTCTTCCCGCTTGTCGTCCAGAATACTCATAATGAGGTCCCTCGCCTCGCTCGGGATTTCCCTTCAACTTCGCTCAGGGCAGGCTTCGCGGGGTCAAACGCCCGCTGAGCGTCTCAACTTTTCATCCAGAATGCCCATGGTTGAATTGTATCGTTCCGCCCTAGTGTGAATAATAGAGCGGCAACAGGAAGTGACAATTAATTCTAGAGGAGAGTGCAATGCATAAAAGCTGTCGAGGAATGTTGGTCCTGCTCGCGATCGTAGTAGGTATCTCAGCCTGCGTGGCGCAAGAGAAAGACAAGAAGCCGTTGAGCCCTGCGGGCGAAGCGTCGGTCAAGTTCGACGATGGAAAGACCGTCACCATTCAGTACAGCCGCCCTTCCATGCGCAACCGCAAGGTCTTTGGCGGACTGGTGCCGTACGACCAGGTCTGGCGCACCGGCGCGAACGCCGCCACCAGCCTCAAGACGGATGTCGATCTAACTATCGGCGGTGCCACCGTTCCGGCGGGTAGCTATACGCTTTATAGTTTGCCCGGCGCGAACAGTTGGAAGCTAATTATCAACAAGCAGACTGGCCAATGGGGAACTGAATACAGCCAGGGGCAGGACCTGGCGCGCGTGGACATGAAGGTGAGCAAGTTGCCATCCGCGATGGAGACGTTCGCGATCTCACTGGACAAGACAGGCGGGACCTCAGCGATGTTGAAGTTGCAGTGGGAAGACACCGCCGCCAGCGTCGATATACAGGAGAAGAAGTAGGCAAGAACGTCTGCCACAATGGTTGGTTAGGAGACCCGATGTCAACTTCGCCCGGCAATAATCCAGGGGAACCGCGGCTGACCGTTCTTTGCCTCGCCAGCTACTTTAAGGGACTCGATTTCATTCGCGAGTGCCGGCGGCAAGGCTGTCGTGTGCTGTTGCTTACTTCGCACAGCCTGCGCGACGAGGAATGGCCGCGGGACAGCATCGACGAATTCTTCTACATACCGGATGTAGAGAAGAAGTGGAAGGTCGACGATGTGCTGCTGGGCGTAAGTTACATGGCGCGGTCGGAAAACATCGATCGCATCGTTCCTCTGGATGACTTCGACGTGGAAACCGCAGCCATGCTGCGCGAGCATCTGCGCGTTCCCGGCATGGGCGACAGCACGGCGCGATACTTTCGCGACAAGCTGGCCATGCGCACCAAGGCGCGCGACGAAGGCCTGGCAGTGCCGGAGTTCATCCATGTCCTGAACTACGGCAAACTGCGTGACTTTATGAATCGCGTGCCGCCGCCCTGGGTGCTGAAACCACGATCGCTGGCGGGCTCCATAGGCATCAAGAAAGTCGCGAGCGCCGAGGAGTTCTGGGTTGCATTGGAGCTTTTAGGCGACCAGCAGTCTTATTATCTGCTCGAGCAGTATGTTCCCGGCGATATTTATCACGTGGACACCATTGTCTATGAACACGAACTGCTGTTTGCCATTGCCAGTCGCTATGGGCGCCCTCCCATGGAGGTCTCGCAGGAGGGCGATATTTTCACCACGCGCACCTTGGCCCGAGGTTCCGATGAAGAACGGCCTCTGCTGGCGCTCAACGAGAAAGTCTTGCGGGCCTTCGGTTTGGTTCGTGGCGTTTCACATAGCGAATTCATTGCCGGCCGCGATGGCAGATTGTATTTCCTGGAGACTTCGGCCCGGGTCGGAGGCGCACATATCGCAGATTTGGTGGAAGCAGCTACAGGAATCAATCTATGGGCAGAGTGGGCCAAGATTGAAATTGCCGGTGGAAAGACATCCTACCATCCGCCGGTGGCGAGAAACGACAGTGCCGGCTTGCTGATTTCGCTGGCACGGCAGGAGCATCCCGATACTTCCGCGTACAACGATGCAGAAATTGTCTGGCGGCTGAATCACAAAGAGCACCATGTCGGCCTGATCGTAAAATCGCCTGATCCTGCGCGGGTGCAAGAGCTGATTAACAATTACGCTCAGCGCTTTCGGCAAGACTTCTTTGCGTGGGAACCACCGCTGGACAAACCGAACTACTGAGGATACCCGCTTATAGCCCCTAAGCAGCTCAGATTTTTGTACTGAGGCCCCGCTACATTGTAACTTCTCGCAGGTATAGGGGTCCTTCGACTCGCTGCGCTCGCTCAGGAAGACAGACAGAAAACCCGGCGCGTCACCACAGCGGCGCGCTTGGCTACAGTTTTCCGGCTTCTTGCTGAATACGCTTCCAGGCGTTCTCTACGTGGCGCAAAGCCGTATGTGTTTGGCCAACGCAGAAGCGCAATGTGAGGCGGTCATTCAGTCGTGTATGAGTGAGGTACATGTCGCCGCTGCGGTTAAGGCGATCCATCAGAAGCTGATTGCTCTCATCGCTGCCGCGATGGCGAAAGCACACCAGGTTCAGAGGGGCCGGCGCAACTATCTCGAAGCGCTCATCCTGCTTTACCCATTCGGCAAACTTTTGCGCCAGTTCTATGTGCCGGCGTACATGATATTGCAACCCCTCGACTCCGTAGTGCCGAATCACGAACCATAGCTTGAGCGAGCGAAAGCGGCGGCCAAGAGGAATGTGCCAGTCACGGTAGTCAAAGACTGTGCCCGACTCAGTTGCCTGGTTGCGAAGGTACTCGGGAAGAATACTCAGCGTATCAATGAGGGCCCTGCGGTCGGCAACATAGAAGCAATTGCAATCGAAGTTGGTAAACATCCACTTGTGAGGATTAAAAGTGTAGCTGTCGGCAAACTCGACTCCATCCTGGATGTAGCGGAACTCAGGACACAACGCCGCCGTGCCTGACATAGCCGCGTCCACGTGGAACCAGAGGCCGTTGTCGCGGCAAATTGCTCCAATGGCCGGCAATGGATCGAGAGCATTCGACGAGGTGGTTCCTACAGTGGCAGAAACGAAGAAGGGCACCATACCAGATTGCTTGTCCTGGTGAATCTGACGGGCCAGAGCTTCGGGCCGCATGGCAAAGCGCTGATCAACGTCCAGCAAGCGCAGGTTGTCTAACCCGATGCCGGCTACCATGGCTGCTTTTTCGATGGACGAATGCGCCTGGTTGGAGGTGTAGGCGACGAGTTTCCCGTCGCAGCCTCGATGATTTCCGCGATAATTGGTAGCACGTTCGCGGGCTGCCAACATGGCACATAAGGACGCACTTGAAGCTGTATCCTGGATCACACCGCCGCCGCTAGCGGTGGACAAAAACTTTGGCGGTAATCCTAGCATGGTTACCAGCCAATCTAGAACCTGCGTTTCTAATTCCGTACATGCAGGACTGGTAGCCCACAACATTCCCTGTACGCCCAGAGCGGAAGAAAGCATGTCGCCCAGGATCGACGGTCCGGATGCATTAGCTGGAAAGTAGGCAAAGAAATTAGGGGATTGCCAGTGAGTAACTCCGGGCAGGATTATTTTATTAATATCGCGCAGAATAGCATCGAAGCTTTCGCCTTGGGCGGGAGCTTCATTAGGCAGTCCTTGCCGGACTTGGCCCGGCTCTACCTGAGAAAGAACAGGGAGGGTCTCGATTCGCTCATAATAGTCAGCTATCCAATCCACAATTGCCCGTCCATGCTGCCGGAACTGCTCTGGCGTCATGTGGTAAGTCTTATCCGGCGACATAATGATCTCCGTGGTGGACTAGTTCAGTCACATGCATAATGGCTGCCGATTCTTGGGCGGAAGAGCAAATATATTATTATTCACGCCTCTTTCTTACAGAAGGACCATTACATTATAAGACAGTGGCTTCGACTAACATGCTACAGCAGACTAGCACCACATGGTTATTGTTTTACGCTCGATTACTGGTCATTAGTTAAACTACAAGCATTATTTCCGGCTGACCTGATAGACTATTCCAGTTTGTAAAGCTTGAAAGGAGAAGCATGGATATCCAAAGTATATTGGCGGAGCTCAAAAAAGAACGTGAAAAGCTCGACAGAGCTATCGGCGCATTGCTGGGGCTCGGTAATCAGACCCGCCGTCGGGGAAGACCAGCAGGCAGCCAGCAGGCAGCAGCGCCGAAACGCAAGCGCCGCCACATGAGTGCCGCGTCTCGCCAGCGTATTTCGGAAATGATGAAGAAACGTTGGGCGGAGCGAAAGCGAAAGGCACGGTAGTATGCGGTAATCTGTGCCGGCCAAAGTTTCGTTCTACTATAAATATGCCACTCGTTTCCTGAGTGGCATTGTTATTCTCGCCAGAGTACTTGTCCCTCTCGTAGTCAGCACATTCTTCACCTTCTCGGGCAGGGCCCTCCCGGCAGAGCGCCTTTGTG
The DNA here is from genome assembly GCA_963798185.1 of uncultured Acidobacteriaceae bacterium. GTDB lineage: Bacteria > Acidobacteriota > Terriglobia > Terriglobales > Acidobacteriaceae > Bog-257. The sequence continues at coordinate 245,373 of CAWCSJ010000031.1, read as the reverse complement.
GTCAGAGTGTGCGCCTTGCATCTGCTGGACAAGTGCCCGTGCGTGGCTCCACCCCAAACCTTGTGGGCTTCGACCGAACAGCTAATCTTGTATGCAAACCGCCAAAGCCGGGGAGCAGGATGCCGGCGCGGGCGCATGGGTATACCGCTTGGGACCACGTTTGCGGATCAGCAACACCCTTATACGTTCCAGCAACTCCAGGGGAGCGAACTCGCCTTTCGGCAACCAGCCATCGGCAAGGGTGTCTTCCGCGCAGCAATTGACCGAGCCGGAAAACAACAGAGCCGGAGTGTGGGGTGAAATCGCCTTGATCTGGTCAATCAGTTTTGCGCCACTGAGTTTCGGCATCATCAGGTCGGCCAGTACCAGATCGATGCCGCCATCCCGCATCAGTTCCAAGGCATGTTGAGGGTCGGTAGAGGTGACAACACGATATCCGCGGGTTTGGAGCAGAACCTTTCGGATGGAGAGAGAACGTTCATCGTCGTCAACGCAGAGGATAGTGCGCTTGGGTTTCATAAACCTCGTTGAGCCTTTTTGGAGTGCCAGTGCGGTCGCGTTGGGGCAATCCTGAGAGCGACGCGGAGGCAACCATGAAGTGGCTTCTAATGATTTTTTCGCCAGAGCAATGGCGTGTCCGGATAGTACGACCGTCGCCGGTGCTGCACAAGTGCTGCGAAGGTCAAATATGCAAAGAATTTTCAGCGCTCAGAAAAAAATGAAACAGCACCATGCGAGGTGATTTGCATTTCGGGCGATCAGCTGAAAACCCCTCCCTGGTGAGGGTCCTCGGCGTGCACATGATATCCGCAGAAAATTCACATCGTTACTTCGCCGTCAACTACCTGCACTACGTGACCGCCAACACGTACATGAGTGACGTCCTCGCCGTTCTTTCCGGCACGAATGTAAATGAAGCTCGGACGCCGCGCTTCCATCCCCTGCTCGATCAATCCCTGTGTGTCCGGCTGCAGTACACGGTAGCGCACCGCCCAAGCGGCGCAACATCCCGCGGCCGATCCAGTGGCCGGGTCTTCGCCGTTGTAAAAGATCATGCGCGCGTGCAGCGTGGCCTTCGGGTCCACGGTTTCGCGGCACACGAAATAGAAAAAGCCGGTATTGCCGGTGCTGGCGAAATATGGCGCCAGCTGGCTCCAACCGATATTCAGCTTCTGCAAGGTCGCGAGCGAGCGGAACGGCACCACGGTGAAAGGCACCCCGGTAGAAACGGTCTGGATGGGCAAACCCTCATCAAGTTCGGCTACCGGGAGGCCCAGCACCTTGGCGACCGCGGCGTGCTCGTGGGTTTGACCGAATGTCGGCTCGGCCTGACGCATCTCGCCGAACAGCAGGCTATCGCGCTGCTGGAAGCGTACAGGAATTTTTCCAACTTTTAAGTCGAGTACGATCTCGTCCGCACTGGACTGCTGATGCAGGTGCCAGGCGGTGCCGAGCGAGGGGTGTCCCGCGAAGGGCAACTCTTCGTTCACCGTGAAAATCCTGACCTTGTGGCCCTCCCTCCTCTCGACGTCTGCGTCTCGGGGCAGAATGTAGGTGGTCTCCGACAGATTGGTCTCGCGCGCAAGCTTCTGCATTTCATCGTCGCTCAAGCCACGAGCGTCGCTGAAAACCGCGAGTTGATTGCCCTCGAGCGGGCGACTGGTGAATACATCAAGTTGAACAAACGAAAATGTGCGCTTCGGCATCGCAAGGGCTCCGTTACAAATGTATCCAGATGCGCGCGAGCGCGAACTCGCTGAAAATATTTCGCGGTCAGTGATATTGTTGCTGACGTGGCGTGGGTTGCTTGCAGGCGCTGACGGGTACTGCAATACGGAAGCGAAGGGGGTCCGGTGACTCTCCCGGTCTTCAAAACCGGCGATTGGCATCTTGCGATGTCAATGGTGCGTTCGACTCGCACACGCTTCCGCCAAAATTCTTAGTAACCTAGCCTGGCTAAATCTGAGAATCGGCGCTCTTTGGCGTACTGCGAACGGCTGGTCTCGGGCGTTTAGTCGCCGCCCCATCTAACCGCGCTGCCAGGACGTCGAAGGCGGCTGTGGGACCGTGCCAGCGTAATTCGTCCACATTGTTAAAGAGCGTGATGTCGGTCCGAAGCGTCGCGAGCGTGCGAAACAGCATTGCGCGCTCACGCTCCCGGCAAAGAGTGTCAGCGAGCGCACTGGCATTGACGCCGTTCACGCGCCACTCGCGATAGTCAGCAGGGATAGTTTCGAGATGTCTAAACTTTGCGAGGACGGCAGCGGATGACTTTGCACCCCAGCCGGGCAGACCGGGATAGCCGTCGGCAGAATCACCCACGAGTGCCAGATAGTCGGGGATCGATGCCGGCGAAACCCCAAACTTCTTGACCACACCGGCTTCATCTACGGTGACGCGCGTACGACGATTCAGCTGAACAATCCGCGAGCCCTGCACACATTGCGCCAGGTCCTTGTCTGGAGTACAGATGATCACGCGTTCGACCCGTGTATCACGCGCCGCCGCGATCGCCGCCGCAGCGAGTGCGTCATCCGCCTCGAATTCCACCATTGGCCAGACCACAACACCAGCCGCGGAGAGCACCTCTTCGAGCAGCGGAAATTGCGCCAGCAGGTCGGGCTCGATGCCTTCGCTGGTCTTATAACCGGGCCACAGCTCATTGCGAAAGGACTCGATGACGTGATCGGTCGCTACCGCGATGTGGGTGGCGCCAGCCTTGATCATGCCAAGCACCGACGCCAGAACGCCTCGGACGGCAGCGACTTCTCGGCCCGTCACGTCCTGCGCGGACGGCAGGGCGTAGTAGTGCCGGAATAGTTCGTATGTGCCATCAATCAGATAGATTTCCACCGGGCGCAGCTCCACTCCAACCTTATCGAAAGAACAATAGCAACGGGGTTAGGGTAGTGTCTCGGCTGGAGACGCTACCCTAAGGTGGTACTTAGTTGACGGTCAGCGTTTTCGCTGAAGCAAGGTCGTAGCGATCAAGGTTCATCACCTTGCTCCACGCAGCCGCGAAGTCCTTCACAAACGTCTCCTTCGAGTCGTCACAGGCGTAGACTTCCGCGAGTGCTCTGAGCTGGGAGTTCGAACCGAAGAGGAGATCGACGCGCGTGCCGGTCCACTTGATTTTGTCCGTCGCCCGATCGCGCCCCTCAAACACGCCTTCGGATGTAGAGGAGGCCTGCCATTTCGTATTCATGTCGAGCAGGTTGACGAAGAAGTCATTCGTCAGCATCTCAGGCCGGCTCGTAAACACACCGTACTTAGCCTGCCCGAAGTTAGCGTTCAGAACGCGCATGCCGCCGATGAGAACCGTCATCTCGGGGGCAGTCAGCTTCAGCAGCTGCGCCTTGTCCACCAGAAGCTCTTCCGGCGATGTTCCGTTCTGTTTCTTCCCGAGGTAGTTACGGAACCCATCTGCGGTTGGCTCCAGTACGGCGAATGCGTGCACATCGGTCTGCTCCTGTGAAGCATCCGTGCGCCCCGGCGAGAAGGGAACCTTCACGTCGTGGCCGGCCCGTTTCGCAGCTTCTTCTACGGCTGCGCTGCCGCCCAGAACGATTAGGTCGGCCAGCGAGACCTTCTTTCCGCCGGACTGCGAGCCATTGAAATCCCTTTGGATCGCTTCCAGCTTCCGCAGGACCTTCGCCAGTTCGGCCGGCTGGTTCACGTCCCAATCCTTCTGCGGTGCCAGTCGAATGCGCGCCCCGTTTGCGCCACCGCGCTTGTCGGACCCGCGGAAGGTTGCCGCCGATGCCCAGGCAGCGCTGACTAGCTGCGAGATCGACAGTCCGGATGCAAGGATCTTGGCCTTCAGGGCAGCAATGTCCTTGTCCCCGATTAATTCATGATCGACCGCGGGAACCGGGTCCTGCCACAACAGAGCTTCCTTGGGAACCAGCGGGCCGAGGTAGCGCGAGAGAGGTCCCATATCGCGATGCGTCAGCTTATACCACGCCTTGGCGAACGCCTCGGCAAACTCCTGCGGATTCTCGTGAAAGCGCCGTGAAATTTTTTCGTAAGCGGGGTCGAAGCGCAAGGCGAGGTCTGTGGTCAGCATGGTAGGCGCGTGACGCTTGGATGGATCGTGCGCATCCGGAATCATGCCTGCGCCTGCTCCATTCTTCGGTGTCCACTGATGCGCACCGGCCGGGCTCTTGGTCAGTTCCCAGTCGTAGCTAAAGAGGTTTTGGAAGAAGTTGTTGCTCCACTTCGTGGGCGTCGTGGTCCAGGTAACTTCCAGGCCGCTCCCGATGGTGTAGTCGCCGTTGCCGCTCTCATAGGTGTTTTTCCAACCCAAGCCTTGCTGTTCGATCGGGGCAGCCTCGGGTTCTGGGCCGACATACCGGCTCGGGTCGGCAGCGCCGTGGGTTTTGCCGAACGAGTGCCCACCGGCAATGAGCGCAACAGTCTCCTCGTCATTCATCGCCATGCGCGCGAAAGTCTCTCGGATGTCCCGGGCCGCGGCAAGAGGATCCGGATTTCCGTTGGGCCCTTCCGGGTTCACGTAAATCAGCCCCATCTGAACCGCGCCAAGAGGATTGGCGAGATCACGATCGCCGCTGTAGCGCTCGTCCGCCAGCCACTTGCCCTCGGGACCCCAGTAAATGTCTTCTCCAGGCTCCCAGACGTCCTCGCGCCCGCCGGCAAACCCGTAGGTCTTGAACCCCATTGACTCCAATGCCACGTTACCGGCAAGAACCATGAGGTCGGCCCAGGAGATTTTTCGGCCATACTTCTGTTTGATCGGCCAGAGCAACCGGCGCGCCTTATCGAGGTTCACATTGTCGGGCCAGCTATTAAGGGGGGCAAAACGTTGTTCGCCGGAGCCTGCCCCGCCACGGCCGTCGCCGATACGGTACGTGCCCGCGCTGTGCCACGCCATACGAATGAAAAGTGGCCCATAGTGGCCAAAGTCCGCCGGCCACCACTCCTGCGAGTCCGTCATTAGGGCATGCAGGTCTTTGATCACGGCATTCAGATCGAGGCTCTTGAACTCTTCCGCGTAATTGAATTCCTTGTCCATAGGATCGGACAGCGGAGAATGCTGGTGCAGGCTGTTCAGGTTAAGCTGATTCGGCCACCAGTCGGCATTCGTCTGAGATCTGCGACCGCCGTGAGCGACCGGGCACTTAGATTCGGTTGATGAGTTTTGCTCCTGAGTATCGGGGACAGTCGTCCCCGCTGCTGTGGCGAGTTTCTTATCCATGATGTCCTCTTCTTCTTCGAATTAATCAAAAAAACTACAAACCCAACTTGGCTCTCCCCTTGGCGCAATCGACGCTTTTATCAAGATTCTTGCTTTCGGAATTGTGGGATAAGGTGCCCATTGGGTACTGAATGTTTTGCTTAGGTTTTTGCACGGCAGCGGCGACAGAGGCCAAAGACCTCGATCAACGGCTGTGTCAAATCAAAGCCCCCCGGCAGTTGCCGGGACAGCCGATTGAAATCAATGAAGTCTGCCTCGATGTCCTGCACCGATTTGCAGCGCAAGCAGACCAGGTGGTGATGAGGCTTGAGATTGCCGTCCACGCGCAAGGTGGACGCATGAGGAGTAACCTCTCGCAGCAACCCACACCCAATGAAAAGCCGCAGATTGTTGTAGACCGTAGCGAGAGAAATCGATGGAATGCGACGTCGGACCGCGGCGTAGATGCTTTCTGGGGAATGGTGTCCATGCGAGGCGATGACAGCCTCATAGACCACCTGACGCTGGTGCGTGACCGCCAAACCGTGCTTCGCGGCCAGCTCACGGAACTGTTCATGGGTGGGGCGCATGGTTATCGAACAAGAATTATTATAAAACGGGACGGGGTCAACCGCAATCTTTCGTATTACGTCGAAAGAAGGCGGGAGACCGCAAGACCAGACTGTGGCTCAGCCACAACGAGCGGCATCGCTCGCCAGCAATTGCACGTCAGTGCGCATCCGGGGAGTCAACGGTACCGTCCGACCACTTGGCGACCGGAATCATAAATATCGTCAGTCGGTCCGGAGTATCGTCAGATGCCAAAATGGGGGAGCCCCGCAGATTTGCGCCCCAAGTTGCAGCATCCGCTTGCGGAACGAAGAACATCAGGTGGGGATGCCAGTGCCCATCGTGATCGTTTAGGTACCCTTGCTTGGACAGCATATAGCACATCGCACCAGGTTCCAGCGTAGGCAATTCCTTCTTGTCGAAAGCGGCTTTGAGACTGTCGAACATTTGAGCTTTGGATTGTCCAGCCAATACCAACTCGGTCTTCTTGATGGTGAGTGGAAGATAGGACCGTGCGGCGGGCGCGTTGAGGCAAAGGGGACCACGCAGCTTGGGGTTCCAAAACTCCGGATCGTCGCTACCAGTGGTCCACGATCGTTCCACGATACATACGAAACCGTTCTTACCTTTAACTGCGGTTTCGTAGCCATGCGGTCCAAGGACCAGAACCTCGGCATCACGTGAGATGGATTCGGGGGCCGCGCTCCGCGCCAGGGCTATCTCAGCATTCCGATCCGCAATCAGATATTGCTCGAGCGGGGCCATGGTGGGATACGGTGTTTTGGCGTCCTGCGCTGGCGCCTGCCATGCTGCGCCAAGCATGATGACCAGGGCGAAGCTTTTTACTGCGATCGTCATGAGAACCTTCCGCTGCATTGATTTCTCCTAAGATATCTTCCGCAAGATACGTTGATATCAATATGATCTAGCTGTGTCAATGGCGACGCAACCTCCCTTTGAAACTACGCTCTTGGTCCGCGACGCTTGCCTCTGTCTTCATGTCCAGCGGGCGGCAAGGGCGCTGGCACGGCGCTTCGATGATGCGCTGCGCCCGCTCGGCCTGACCAACGGCCAATTCTCGCTAATGATGTCGCTGAACCGCCCGGAACCACCGGGAATGGCGGCGGTGGCGTCGCTACTGGGGATGGATCGAACCACCCTCACAGCCGTTCTCAAGCCATTGCAGCGCCGACGTCTGATCAAGGTCACAGCAGACCTGAGGGACCGCCGCAGTCGTCTGATGACCCTAACCGCAAAAGGGCGAAGCGTGCTGGTCCGCGCCATTCCAGTCTGGCAGAGTACGCACTCGGAAGTTGAGGCCCTGCTTCACGATGGCGATTCGAATCGCCTCCGGAAAAATTTGCGCGCACTCTCTTAGCCGCCGCAACAGGTTCAATCTGGCAGTGGATGTGCTGATTACCGCGAAGCGCCGGGTGCGCTAACCCGAAATACATTTCGGCACGGAGCAGGCGACACACCCTGTTTCTATTGCAAGCCTTCTAACGGGCGTGCGAACGGTAATCAGGTTTGGGAGAGTAAAAAGCGTCGGTCAGCGAGGTTATCTTCATGGCGCGGCTGACCTCATCCAAGCTGGCCGTCGTCTTGGCAACCACGGTGACTGGTTCACCCGGCAATAGGTCGAAGTAGTTGTCCGAGAGCTGGACGCTTGTATCTCCGCCAGTTGCAAACGACAGGAACACATTTCGGGCCAGCACGGGCGAACGCAGCGTAATGGAATAACCTTCCCCAGTCTTGTTTATATGGCTCTCTATCGCCGGTTTCGATGGCAGATCAAGATTGCGCATGGTATCGAAAAACAGCAGGTTGTGTGACACTGTGGCGCCGTTAATGCTTAAGTCGAGCGCGAGGAAGGTCTGGTCGGGGCTGGCCGTGCCTAACAGGTCTTGGCTGCTGGCGCTCAAATAAACAGCACTTGACTGGGGAGCAATTTGTACATCCTGGACCTTTTCGAGCAGCGTTTTGCCGTCGAAGTTAAGTACGCGCAACCGAATTCTCCCGCTGAGCGGCTGTAGCTTGTCGGAGACGACATACACGTCCACGGTGCCGTCGTGGAGAAAAGGCGAGATGAGCAGATCGTTGTAGAAGCGCCGGGCGTAGTACTGGAGTGCCTTCCAGTGTCCGTAGTAGTCGATGCTGGACCACGATGCCACCGGCCAGCAATCGTTCAGCTGCCAGTAGAGCGCGCCCATGACACGAGGTCGATTTCGGCGCAGATGTTCAGCGCCAACCTTAATGGCCTCGGCCTGCAGCACCTGGCTGAGATATACGAACGATGCAAAGTTCGCAGGCTCGGGATAGTCCCGCAACATGTAGGTGAGTATGCGTTCATTGCCACCGTGATTCTTCTGGTGCGATTTCATCACTACCGAATCGATGGCAAGATCGCTGGGTTGAGAGAAGGTAGAAATGGTGCTCATGTCGGGAAACGACTGGAAGCCGAACTCGGACATGAAGCGCGGCTTTTGCATGTTGTAGTTTTCTATGGGCTCCAGCGCATGCCACACGCCCCAGTAGTGCATATCACCGTTATCCTGCGATTTGTCAGACGGCTCGAAGTTTGCGCTCGGCGAACTTGGCCAGTAAGGAACCGGCTCAGCATACTGCGCGACGACCGACTTGATGATGTCGTGAAACAGTACGACATAGTCTTGCCATACGCGCTCGCTTTGGAGCGGAGAGATGCTCACGCGGAAAGCGATGCGGTCAGCCCATGCGTCCCAGCCACCTTCGACTTCGTTGTTGCCGCACCACAACACGATGCTGGGATGGTCGCGTAATCGTTTGACCTGCTGGGTCGCTTCCTGGCGCACATTTTCCTGGAAGGCGAGATCGCCGGGCACCATATCGCCGCCGAAAGCGAACTCCTGCCAAACCATGAGTCCAAGCTCATCGCAAATTTCGTAAAAATCGTCGGACTCATATATTCCACCGCCCCACTCCCGAACCATATTCATGTTCCCGTCGCGCGCCGCCTGTAGAACCTGGCGGTGCTGTTCGGCAGTCACGCGGCTGGGAAAGCTGTCGAAAGGGATGACATTCGCCCCCTTCGCGAAGATGGGAATGCCGTTGATCACGAAGGTAAAGCTTTTGCCCCACGCGTCTGGCACGCGGCGCAATTCGACTGAACGCAGGCCGGTTTTCAGCTCCGACGTGGCCAGGATGTCTTTGCCAACCCGAACCGTCGCCGAGAACTTATATTGATTTTGCGGCCCGTAGCCGGCGGGATACCAAAGCTTCGGACTTATGATTCGCATTGGAGTGGAGGCACTGTTCGATCCAGTCTCAAGCTGGACCGTCTGGGTCGCGATGGTGCTCAATTTTCCAGAGGCATCGTCCTGCCGAAAGGTTAAAGTTACGGTTAGGGGCTGACTGGATTCAATCTCGAGTTCAGCGGCCAGCGACGCCAGATCCTTGGTGGCTTTCAGTTGGTGAAGGTGAAAATTCGAGATCCGCAGGGCGTCCCAAGTTTCCAATTGCACCGGCTTCCAGATGCCGATGGTTACGAAGCGCGGTCCCCAATCCCAGCCGTACTGGTAAGCCGCTTTCCGTGTGTAAGGGGCGGTGGCAACATTCTCCTCATTGCCGGCATTCACGGTCGAGATCGACGGCAGTTGGTAAGGTAGTGCCCTGACCTTGGGAATCATCGAGGTAATGGGCGATTGGAAGACGATACGTAACGTGTTGGGGCCGGCTTTCAGAAATGGCTTGGCAGCGACCCGCCAACTACGAAACATATTGTCTGCGCGGAGTATCGATTGCTGGTTCAGAAAAACTTCTGCGAAGGTATCAAGTCCTTCGAAGACAAGATCCACATGCTCATGCGAAAGCGTGGAGCTGTCAACCTGAAAGGTTGTGCGATATTCCCAATCGGTCAAGCCGATCCATTGCAGCCGGGCCTCGTTGTCGCCATAAAAGGGATCAGCGATCAGATTCGCGCGCAGCAGGTCGGTATGCACCACTCCAGGGACCTGCGCCGAATGCCACGAACTGACCTCGGGATGCTCCGCGGCGTTGAGAGCGCGAAACTCCCAAACGGCATCCAGGATTTGGGTGGATGGTTGTGCCGCTTTCAGAGGCACGACAAGGCAAAGCATTAAAACCGCCACGCCGCAGCAGACGAGCGCGGCCGCTTCAAACCGCATGCCGTGTCTCCTTCATCCGCGTGAAACCAGAATCAATCGTTCAGGCTACACATTCCGAGAAGCAGCCAATCTTACGCGCTTTTCCGGTGTTGGTCCTACAGGCCGACGAAGAACTGATTGTCTCCATCCCGGGGACCATCGAAAGATGCGATTTCCGTGGCTAGAGTTGCCTGCTAAGGATGGATGGTAATTTTGAACGGAGGCGTTAAGACTTCGTCATACGCCGAGTTTCCCGAATAACTTGCCGTTAAAACGTGGATGCCACTTTCCTCAAAAGAAGTGGTGAATCGCGCCTGGCCGTGGGTGAGCGGCACGGGCCTGCCGGCGCTGGTCCCATCGACCGCAAACTGAACAGTTCCAGTAGGACCTGGCCCCTGGCTTCGCGATGAAATCTCCACAGTAAAGACAAGCACACTGGCGAGTTGACCGCGCGACGGCCCGTCCAACTTTACGGTTGGCACAACACCCGGGGGAAGCACTTCGATAGAACCCATCATTCCCATGTCTTCGTGCTTCACAATGTGGCAGTGATACAGGAAAGTCCCAACAATGTTGGGGTCTCTAAAATCCATGCGCAACTTTACGCTCGGATAGGGACCGTCACCGGTCCAGAATGGCAGGTCCAGAGTGTCGCGCATCGTCGGATCGTTGACAGGCTTTCCATTCACTGCGACAACCTTGAAATGTATCTGATGGATATGGAAGACGTGATCTTCCAAAGAACGGTTTTCGACCGTCCATTCCTCCACATCGCCCTGATGAACGACGACATTGGGAGGCGCTCCCATCGTGTAGGCCGCCGGCTTTTCTCCGACCATGGTGATGAAGTAGAAAACGGAGTTGTCAGGATCCTGGGGATTTGGCGCCACTTGCGAAAAATAGAGGCGTCGTTGTACGACCAGCGGCGTATCCGGCAATGATTTGGCGCGCATCACCTTCGACGGTTGCTGTCGGACGAGCAGCTTCCCTTCCTGGTGGACCTGGGGAGACGTTACGATATTGGCAATGGTCCGCTTCGGATCGATATCGCCCTCAGGCCCCGTGATCCATGCTTCAGTAACCAGTTGGGCATTCTCTCCCTGCTTCGGAGTGGTTACAACAAACTCGGCGCGAGCCCCGGGCGGCAGCAGGATACTCGTGGGCCGGACCTGTGCGGTTGACTTCCAAGGGCCGATCGGAACTCCGTCAATGGCGATCATTTCTACCGGCTGTGCGATGTGATTGAACTGGACCTGCAGATTGAAGATGGTATCGGCGGCGAGGTTCGCTACCCGCCAGAACTCTCGTTGGCCAGGACTGGCCTCGATCGTTGCCGGTTGGTAGCCAGGGTAGGTTACCGGGACAAAATTTGCCGAGATGTCCCAGGTCGGGACCAAGGGACCAGGCGCTTCCGGGCCTATACGCTGTTGGTCGCGCAGAACGATCAGTCTCTGGTGAAGTGAAGCCAACGAGAGATCTACCTTTTCAATTCCTTCCACGATGATTGCCCCGGAAGCTCCACCCTGTATCTGCCTTTCAGCAAAGCCGTGCGGGTGCGGATGATACCAATAAACGCCAGGAGGCTCGTCAGCCGGTATCTTCACGCGATATTCAAATTCCTGTCCGGCGGGGATTGCAGTGTGGATAACCTCATCCTGATGGCAAGTGGGCGGAACCGTCAGGCCATGGAAATGGAGGTTGGTGGTAGAAGGGTCCAAGGTACCGTTGCAATCACCGTCATTCGCCATGCCATCCATTTTGGGATGTGCCGGCGCATAGCCCGGCATCGTCGGCAAGTCATTGTGCAAATGGATAACTAAAAGGTCCCCGGGATGGAGCCGTAAGGTCGGAGATTCAAGGCCATCATCTGTGAGGTAGCAATATCGAGGAGGCCCTTGTTGCACCAGCGTCTGCTGATACCGCAAGTGCAAGGTCACTTCCAGAATTCCGTTGGAGCTCCGTAGCTCCGGAGGATCTGAAACTGCTGCTCCCGAGGTGGGGCGAGGACAGACTTGGTCCGAGGACTGGCCGTACGCAGCACCGCTCGCAACCAGAATCAACCCGAGCAGAGCTGATGAAATCCGGGCAACGGTTCCCCACCAGCCGACTCTGTAACTTGACTCTGAGCACCAACCCAGGTCTTTCCCAGTGGAGGCTGTGGCGAAATGGCGATTCATCTGATCCGGCCCAACGCTATCTTAAGCTGGATTGGGGCGCCGCTGCCAGCACTTCCAGGGCGCCCGAGTTGGTTGAACCCCGGGCTAAGGCAGATGGAATCGCGCTCGCCACATTCTAATCTTGCGAACCCTGGATTGGACTGCCAGTGACAGTGAAGCTTTCTTGCGAAGAGAAGTAGTAGCCGCTCGAATCCCAGGCGCGGACCACCAACTGGTATTGGCCGGGGCCCAGCGGGACGCTGGCGTTTAGCGTCGAGCTGTTGCTTTGCGCCACAATCTGACTATTAGCGTAGGCCACCATTCCGGTAATAGGGTATTCATGGTCGATCGCCGCAGCGGTGATTTGTACCGGAGAGGCAGCGCTGCCATTTGCAATCGGTGAGCAAATCAGGACTGTACGATCCTGGGTGGGTGTGCACCCACCTCCTCCGCCCCCGCCCTGGAAGAATTCCGACATGCTCGGAGAGGTAGCACCGTCACCGGGACAGTTGGTGAGGCCGAGCAAGTCGCAGAACATGCGCAACTGGCTTCCCTGCTTGTAGTGCGTATTCGACTGGTAGCCGAGTTGGACCTGCGGACCGATTAGCACATACCAGGTGTGTCCACCGCAGTTGTTTGGATCGGGACTGCCACCGCATTCATTATCACCACTCAGCTCACCCTCATCGAATGTGACCACGAGTACGCCATCACCGCCGGTCTGGAATGGAGCACTAGCCAGTAGTTGTGGAACAAAAGTTTGCAGGTAAGCATCAGCCGCCGCCAGCGCCTGTTGGTCGTCGGTGCCATTGTGGGCATCATGGTCGAGGTCGGGAGAAATCCAGGTAAAATTGGCCAGTCTATTACTCGTAATGTCCTGCAGCATGTAGGGGTCGGCGGGCTTCAGGTTCCACTGCTCCGGAAGTTTGTAAACCACGTCGCTGTAGAAGGCGAACGGATTGTGCCGACGAACATACAATCCAAACTGATAGCCCAAGTAGCCGACATTAGGCATCGACTGGAAGTAACCTCTCCAGCTTTTTCCTTGAGACACGAAATGCCGTACTAAGTTATCGATAGTGATGGTTTGGGAGCAGCCGTCGCCGTTGCAAGTTCCGCCATCTCCCGAGCCGCCGAATGGAGCCATGCCAGAACTTAATTCGCCGTATGCCAGCCAGGAGCCGTGCGAGTCGGAATAAACCTGCAACCCCTCCGCATATTGCTGAGCCAGCGACTTCAAATATGGCATATATTCCAAGGCTTGGTTAATGCTGCGGTTCTCTTCCATAACCACCACCACGTGATTAGACCGCGCCGGATTGGCTGGGGATTGCATGCTGGCGCCAGAGGAATCGGAAGTGGAATCGGTCGGCGCTTGAGCAAAGCCCGCGCCGATGAAGCATGACATGATTACGACGAGCAACAAGCTTTTACCGCTAGACATGAGAACTCCTCATTCGTGAACTTATTTTTCGGGTGAAGGCCTTCTGTCGGATGGGCCTTAGCGCGACCAACGCCCTACCTATCCCGGGAATCGTGGGTCGCTCCGTCAAGGGAGGCGGCCTCAAACTTCAAATCTGTTGATCGGCTCGCATGGGCAATTTTGCCCTTGCTGCGAGTGACCACGTCACGTCGGAGAGAGTGTCTGGCTGGCCATCGATGCTCGAAGATGATCGAACCCAGCGGGAAATTTGCCTGTGCAAGGGAGAATAGGCAGACTTAGTTCAACTGTATAGCGGTAATTACACCTAGTCCCCCAACCGAATTTACTTAGTTCGCGTGGGAAAGCCTGCGGCGCTTTGGCTTTCAGGCTTGATGGATCGTCCCCAAGACGCGGCTTGAACCTACAAAAATACGCACATGGTAAAGTTCGTGAGGCGCGGCAACCCCTATGAGCTTCACCGTTTTCGACTGGACCGTTATCGTCGGCTATCTCGCGATCACGCTCATCATGGGGCTGTGGTTTCGTCGCCGGTCGGGGCGCAGCATTGACGACTACTTCGTGTCCGGTCGTCGAGTGAACTGGTGGCTGGCCGGAACATCCATGGTGGCGACCACCTTCGCTGCCGACACACCGCTGGTGGTCACCGGACTGGTGTACACGCAAGGAATTTCCGGAAACTGGTTGTGGTGGGGCTTCCTGTTCTCGGGCATGATGACCGTTTTTCTGTTTGCCCGTTTGTGGCGCCGCTCCGGCCTGCTGACCGATGTGCAGTTTGCCGAGATTCGCTACTCGGGCAAGCCCGCGGCATTCCTCCGCGGATTCCGCGCCATCTACCTTGGCTTGCTGATGAACTGCGTCATCCTGGGATGGGTAACCAAGGCGATGACCAGTATCGTGGGGACAACGCTGGCGAATACGCCGATGCTGAACCACATCAGCCGCTTCATGAGTGGACATTTTGGATCGGTGTGGAACGGCAACGACGGCGCGGCGCTGGCCATCTGCGTGTTCTTCCTGATTCCCTTTACCGGGTTATACGTCGCTATCGGCGGGCTTTGGGGAGTCCTATGGACTGATCTCTTCCAGTTCGTGCTGAAGATGACAATCGTGATTGCGGTCGCTTATTTCGCAATCGTTGCCTGTGGAGGCATGACGTCGATGCTCGAGAGCCTGCGCAGAATGCAAGCCGTAGCTGGGCCGAACGCAGCCAACCCACTCGGCTTCTTCCCCGCATTTTCGCGCGGCCTGACGGCCGAGCCGCTGTGGATGGTTCCCGTCGCCAGCTTCCTGGTGTTCATCGGGCTGCAGTGGTGGGCGTTCTGGTATCCCGGGGCGGAACCCGGCGGTGGTGGCTACATTGCGCAGCGCATCTTCAGCGCGCGCGACGAAAAGCAAGGGCTGCTTTCGGTGTTGTGGTTCAACGTTGCGCATTATGCCATTCGTCCGTGGCCGTGGATCATTACCGGACTCGCGGTCATTGTTCTTTATCCAGGGTTGCAGCATCCCGAGACCGGCTACATGATGGTGTTGAACTCGCATCTCCCGCACCAGTATCGCGGAATTGCAATTGCCGGATTCCTGGCCGCATTTATGTCCACGATTGCGACACAATTGAACTGGGGCGCGTCCTACCTGGTCGCAGACTTCTATCGCAGGTTTGTGAATCAAAGCGCCTCCGAGAGCCACTACATTCAGATTTCGCGATTGTGCACAGTTCTGCTGGTGATTTTGTCGGCATGGGTGTCGGTGCAGCTTGGCTCCATCGCTTCCGGATGGCAGGTGGTGCTGCAGATTGGCGCAGGCACCGGCGCGGTGTACATCCTTCGCTGGTATTGGTGGCGGATCAACGCCTGGAGCGAAATTTCGGCGATGGCCTGCTCGTTGCTCGTCACTATCATTCTGAATCGCTGGCAGCCCTTTGCCGGCAACAGCTCGCTGGTGTTTGCGAAGGCCGCATTGGCGACCACCATCGTGACGACCATTACGTGGCTCACGGTGACGCTGTTGACCAAGGCTGAGCCGGAAGAGGTCCTGGTGCGCTTTTACCGGCACGTGCGGCCTGATGTTCGCGGTTGGAAGCGCATTGCAGCACGAACGCCTGAAATTGCTGGACACCGCGATCTCGGTAGTAATCTGGTAGCTTGGCTGCTCGGTTGTGCGATGGTCTACATGTGTCTCTTCGGGACGGGGAAGATACTTCTGCATCAAGCTGCAACCGGAGTTGTTTTGCTGGTTGGCTCGGGAATCTGTGCGGTGCTGCTCTACCGCGGTGTGGTGCAGAACTTCAAGACCGAATCGCAAGCAACGAGCAGCGGTGCGCCCCAGTGGATTGAATCGTCGCCTGCTGTCAAATAAGTGATCGGCTTTGCGCAAGGGCACGACGATACGCGAGAATCCTAACATGCAAAGTAACGACGTCCTGCGTGTAGGAGTGGTGGGCACGGGTGCGTTCGGCCGCAATCACGCGCGCGTCTATCGCGATCTTCAGACCGATCCGCAGCACAACATTCAATTTGTGGGTTTGGTGGACAGCGACTTCGCACGCGCACAAGCGGTCGCGCGCGAATTCGGCACTGCCGCCTTTCGAACCATGGACGAATTAGTCGCCACGGGAGTGCAGGCGTGCTCGGTGGCGGTGCCGACCGCTGCTCATTTCGAGATCGCGCGGAACCTGATGCAGAACGGCGTGGATGTCCTGATTGAGAAGCCGCTAGTGGCAACCGTGGCCGAGGCGGATGAGTTGATTGCCATCGCGGAACAGCATGGGCGGATTGCGCAAGCCGGCCACCTGGAACGCTTCAATCCGGCGGTGCGCGCCACCTTCCCCTTACTCACGCAACCGATGTTTTTTGAAGTGCACCGCCTCAGCATTTTCAGCCCACGCTCGCTCGATGTCGACGTGGTCCTCGACCTGATGATCCACGACCTCGATATCGTGCTGGCGTTTGTACAATCGGCGGTCAAGGAAGTGCGCGCTGTGGGCTTGCCAATCCTGTCACAAAAAGTGGACATCGCCAACGTGCGCATGGAGTTCGAGTCCGGCTGCGTGGCCAACTTCACCGCCAGCCGCGTCAGCACCGAGCGGGTCCGCAAGCTGCGTTTCTTCCAGCCGCGGCAATACGTCTCGCTCGATTATTCGCGGCAGGATGTGCTGGTGCTCACGGTGGACGACCTATCGCTCGACCCGGCCGGCATGGATCCCTTTAATCCGGCAAGCGTGGCGGCCAGCGCTCTGCCCGGCATTACCCCATTTCGGCCGGCGGTGGTGCAGCAGGAGCCGCTGCGCGCCGAACTGGAAAGCTTCCTACGTGCGGTGCGTCAGCGCTCCCAGCCCGAGGTGACGTTGGAAGATGGCCGACGGGTGCTGGCCCTGGCCGTGGAGATCGTCGAGGCCATTGCGGAGCACGGCCGCCGTGTGCATTTAACGGAGTTGACTCGCACGCCGAGCTAGCCTAGGCTTCTCGAATCCCGATGTCGGATGAACCGGTCACGATTGCGAAGTTTCTCACCCTTGGCGAAGCCAAATTGGCGCAAGGCAAGCTGATCTCTGCCGGGATTTCAGCCTTTGTGTGCGATGAGAACATGCATGCCATGAATTGGCACATGGGCATGGCTTTGGGCGGCATCCGCCTGCAGGTGCCAGACAGCCAGGTCGTGCGCGCGCTGGAAGTCCTGGACGACTTCGAGCCGGAAGAATCCGCCAGAGTGGAAACAGAAGACAGTGACGAAGAAATGGAAGAGGTCGCTTGTTGCCCGGAATGTGAATCGCTGGAAATCCGCGAAATAGCCGGCGCGAATCCGCGCCAGATCGCTTTGTGGTCGGCGGCCATACCCTTCCCCGAGCCTGCGTCGCCAGAATCGCATCGCTGGAAGTGCCTGGCTTGCGGCTATCAGTGGCGCGAAGCGGACGAGTAAACGAGCGCCGTAGGCGCGAAAGAGCTTAGCCCAGCGCTTCAGCGCTGGGTAAACGTCATAAAAAAAACCGAGTCCCGTGGGGACGACACCAACAGAACTTTTTGGCGGAACTGGTTTTTCAGGCGTTTATTCTTCAACGAAATAGTCACTGGAAACGGCTGCGCAGTTTTTTCCCCACCCGGCGTCCGGCATGCGAAAATAGATCTTCCACCCTTTTGCCATGCACTCAATCGATAGCGTCACCAGCGTCGCCAAAGAACCCCCCATCACTCCAGAAGTGCTTCGTGACCACGGAATTTCGCCCGAGGAGTACGAACACATCCTGAAGTCGCTAGGCCGCGAGCCTACCTTCACCGAACTGGGCATTTTCAGCGTGATGTGGAGCGAGCACTGTTCCTACAAATCTTCGCGGGTGCACTTGAAGCGGCTGCCTACGCACAGCCGTCGCGTGGTGCAAGGGCCCGGGGAGAACGCGGGCATCATCGACATTGGCGACGGCTGGGCCTGCGCCTTCAAGATCGAGTCGCACAATCATCCTTCGTTCATCGAGCCCTTCCAGGGGGCGGCCACCGGTGTTGGCGGCATCTTGCGCGACATCTTCACTATGGGAGCGCGTCCGGTCGCCATCATGGACTCGCTCCGTTTCGGCCCTATCACGCCGCAGCCCGGCCTCGACCAGGCTACGCTGCACAAGAACCATTCGGTGCTGGAAGGCGTTGTGAGCGGCATCGCGTCGTACGGAAACTGCTTTGGCGTTCCCAACGTTGGCGGCGAGGTGAAGTTCGAAAGCTGCTACTCCGGAAATCCGCTGGTGAACGCGTTTGCGTTGGGACTGGTACGCCGCGACCAGATCTTCTACGCCAAGGCTGCCGGCGAAGGAAATCCGGTGATTTACGTCGGCTCCAAGACCGGGCGTGATGGAATTCACGGCGCCACCATGGCCAGCGAAGAGTTTAGCGAGCAGTCGGAGGCCAAGCGGCCCAACGTGCAGGTCGGCGACCCGTTCCTGGAAAAATTGTTGCTCGAAGCCTGCCTGGAAGCCATGCAGACCGGCGCGATCGTCGGCATCCAGGACATGGGGGCGGCGGGGCTCACCTGCTCGACCTGCGAGATGGGCGGACGGGGCGGTGTAGGACTGGAGATTGAGCTCGACTTGGTGCCCCAGCGCGAGACTGGCATGACTCCGTACGAAATCATGCTGAGCGAATCGCAGGAGCGCATGTTGCTGGTGGCCGAGAAAGGCCGCGAGGACGAGGTCTTCCGCGTCTTCCAGAAGTGGGGACTTGACGCCGTCACTATTGGCCGTGTGATCGGGCAGCCCAGCATGAGAGTGTTGGAGCACGGCAAAGTCGTCGCTGAAATTCCCAACGCCGCTCTAACCGACGAGGCGCCACTCTACCATCGGCCTCTGGAACGCTGGGAGCCGCCGGTACCGCGCGACGTTCCGGCGAATGTTCATTTGGGCAAGAAGACGGAATTCACCGACGATTTGACAAGATTGCTCGCCAGCCCGAACATCTGCTCCAAGCGCTGGGTGTTCCAGCAATATGACTCCATGGTGCAAACCAACACGGTGGAGGGCCCGGGCGGCGAGGGCGGAGTAATTCGCATCAAGGGGACGCAGCGCGGCCTGGTGATGGCGCTCGACGGCAATAGCCGCTGGTGCTACCTCGATCCCAAGCTGGGCGCGATGCACGCCGTGGCCGAGTCGGCCCGCAACGTAGCTTGTACCGGCGCAACGCCGGTGGCGGCCACCAATTGCCTGAATTTTGGCAATCCCGAAAAACCGCACATCATGTGGCAGTTCTCGCAAACCATTGATGGCATATCGAAGGCCTGCGAAGAACTGGAAACCCCCATCACCGGCGGCAATGTCAGTTTCTACAACGAGACGCTCGGGGAAGGCATTTATCCGACCCCGGTTATCGGCATTGTTGGGATTATTGAGGATGTGCATAAGGCCATCGGCCCCAATTTCCGGGAGCCAGGATCTGCCCTTTTGGTCATACGGGGATCGGAGCCGGGAGATGCCTCGGATGTGGAGGCCGAATTCGGCTCATCCGAGTATGCCAAGGAGCTTTTCGGCGAGATTTGGGGCTTTCCGCCATCGCTGGAGTTGGAGAAGGAAGCGGCGCTGCAGAAGGCTCTCCTGGAGATGATCGGCGCGGGACTGCTGCAGTCCGCCAAAGACTGCTCGGAAGGCGGGTTGGCGGTCACTCTGGCGGAGTGCGGATTCGCCCATGGCATCGGCGCCACGGTTGACCTTAACTCCCATGGGTTAGTGCTGGAGTTCGTGCTATTCGGCGAGGATGCCAGCCGCGTGCTCATTTCCTGCGACCCACAAAACGTCGAAGGAATCAAACAAATAGCGGTTCAATGTGGCCTCGCAGTCGAGCCAATAGGAAATACAGGGCCTGATGGGTTGGAGATCCGGGTTGACGGAAAAACTGCCGTCGCAGCAAGTGTCTCCGAACTGAACAGTGTTTGGGCCGGCGCCTTGGAACGAGCCCTGCACGTGGAAACCGAAGAACGGCTGGTTCCGTCCACCTTGCAGAAGAGCTAGCGGGAGCAGGGCATGAGAGCGCAGAGTTGAACGTCTGGAATGGCGATTAATCTGTAGTTGTCATTACGAGCGAAGCGAGGAATCTGCTTTTTGTTGGCGCTCGAGCAACTGCTGAGGAAAAGCAGATCCCTCACGGCCGAAGGCCGTTCGTGATGACAACTCAAGATCACTAGGCTCGACGGTGCTGTGCAAGATCTAATAGTCCCGACATCAGGTGAGCGATGCTGATTGTTTCCGACAAGCTACGCGAAGAATGTGGCGTGGTGGCCATCTATGGCCATCCCGAGGCCTCCAAGCTCGCCTACCTCAGCCTGTACGCGCTGCAACACCGCGGTCAGGAATCGGCGGGCATCGCGGCCTCCAATGGCGAACAGATTCAGCTTCACAAGTCCATGGGATTGGTGTCAGACATCTTCACTGCCGATGCCCTGGCTGGACTTCCCGGCTCAATGGCCATTGGCCACACCCGCTATTCCACCGCGGGCGATTCCGCATTGCTGAATGCCCAGCCCATCATGGTGGAGTGCAATAAGGGCAAGATTGCGCTGGCCCACAACGGCAATCTGACCAATGCACACGAAGTGCACGCCCAACTGGAGCAACAGGGCTCCATTTTTCAGACCACCAGCGACACTGAAGTTTTGGTGCACCTGGTGGCGCGTTCGCGCGAGCATACTCTGGTTGACGCGATGGCAGATTCGCTTCGCCGCGTCGAAGGCGCATTTTCGCTGGTCATGCTGACCCCCGACCGCATCTTTGCCGCCCGCGATCCGCGTGGCTTTCGCCCGCTGGTGATGGGCCGCATCTCCGGAGAATCGGCGGACCGTCCCGACACGATTGTATTCGCATCCGAGACCTGCGCTTTCGACCTCATCGGCGCGACCTATGAGCGCGAAGTCAAGCCAGGTGAATTAGTGATTGTTGGTCCGGAAGGGGTCCATTCACGCTTTTACGCGGCCCAGCAACAGCAGTCGAACTGCATTTTTGAGCACGTTTATTTTTCGCGGCCAGACAGCATCGTATTTGGCAAGGCCGTGCAGCAGACCCGCGATGCCATGGGCCGCCAGCTTGCAATTGAGTCGCCGGTGGACGCTGACATCGTGGTTCCGGTGCCCGACTCCGGCGTTACCGCCGCGTTAGGTTTTTCCTATCAGTCTGGCATCCCGATCCAGTTTGGGTTGATCCGCAACCACTACGTCGGGCGCACCTTCATAGAGCCGGAGCAGCGCGTTCGCGACTTTGGGGTGAAGCTCAAACTGAATCCGGTGCGCAATGTACTCGAGGGCAAGCGGGTGGTGCTAATCGACGATTCCATCGTGCGCGGCACTACCAGCCGCAAGATCGTTCGCCTGGTGCGCGAGTCGGGGGCGAAGGAAGTACACATGCGCGTCTCCTGCCCGCCGACCATCTCGCCGTGCTACTACGGCGTGGACACGCCTTCGAAGAACCAGTTGATCGCGGCCAACAAGACGGTGGCGGAAATACGCGAGTATATCGGCGCTGATTCGCTGGCCTATCTTTCGCTGGACGGCCTGCGCAAGGCTGCTGGCGACGGCGAAGAACACACCTTCTGCACCGCCTGCTACACCGGCAAATATCCAACTAATATTGTAGGGGTCGAAGACATTACGCCGGCCCTCGCCGCCGGCGACTGACTTTTATCGGCTGATCCGCAGGGTTTTCAACGACCTAGCGCCTCGGGCTTCTTTCCCGCTATTAGTTTCTTCCGCAGGTCCTCAACATAGTTGTCAGTCATGCCGGCGATGTAATCGCATACTACTCTTACTGTCGTGTCGCTTTCGCACCTCTCGCGGTAGCTTTGCGGCATCGCCTCGGGATGAGCGACCAGGTAGTCGAACACCTGAGTGACAACGTTTTCAGCCCGGCGCTTTTCCGGCTCCAGTGTCTTGCAATTGTAGAGCGCCTCAGACAAGAACGCTTTGGCCTCACGACGCTCTTTCTCCACCTCCGGACTGAATGATGCCAGCCGCGCGGGGAACTGGCGGACATCTTCAAGGCTTAGAGTTCCAGCCTGTTGAACGCAGCGTTGCGTATTTTCGATCAAATCAGTCACAAAGCGGTTGAGAACGCGCTTCAGAGCCTCGTTGAATTTCAACTTCTCGGGAGCGTCCGGATACCTGGCTTCCGCCTCGACGTAATAGCGCTCG
This sequence comes from uncultured Acidobacteriaceae bacterium, assembly GCA_963798185.1. GTDB lineage: Bacteria > Acidobacteriota > Terriglobia > Terriglobales > Acidobacteriaceae > Bog-257. Next base: position 223,221 of record CAWCSJ010000031.1, on the reverse strand, counting down.
AAAACCGGGACCTGTTGGCGAATCTGCGGAAGACGCAGCAGCCTGGCCTCGAAGCCATCGTCGAGGTCGGCGGTGCTGTACGCAATTTCGTCGGTCAGATCGATCAGTTGCGCTTCCAGCGGAGGGCGTTCGTGGAGCAAATACTCCGTCAGTTCCGGATGTTCGGCCTCGTTGTAGTCGTGCGAATGCTTGATGATGCCTTCGCGAACCTCGAACGTCAGATTTAGGCCGGGGAAGTCGGCATACCTAAGCTCCATCTCTTCCACGGTGCGAAGTGCCTGCAGGTTGTGATCAAAGAACTCGCCGTGGCGGCGCATCAAGAGGTCGAGCGTACGCTCGCCGGCATGTCCGAAGGGAGGATGTCCGATGTCGTGAACTAAGGCCAGCGCTTCGACCAGGTCAACATTCAGGTTCAGCGCCGCGGCGATGGTGCGCGAAATTTGCGCCACCTCCATGGTATGGGTCAGGCGAGTACGGAAGTGATCGGAGTAGCGGCGGGTGAAGACTTGCGTCTTGTTTTCCAGCCGGCGAAAGGCGCGAGCATGGATGACGCGATCGCGGTCCCGCTGAAAAGGATTGCGATAGGGATGCGGCGGCTCAGGATAGCGGCGTCCACGCGAATTCTCTGCGCGAACGGCATAACTGGCGAGCATAAGACGAGTTTAGCAGCGGCACCCACGGCCCGCCAGGGAACTAAAAAGGCGCTGCCGCAGCAGCGCCTGGGTTTCCAGCAGATGTTATTGTTTGGCCGCGTTCTGTCTGGCCAGCTTCACTCGGGTCGTCTCTAGTTCCTTCTGCAACTTCGCAACCTCGTCCTGGTCCACCTCTGCAGGAATGGTCTTGTTCCACTCTTCCAGCGATCGCTCATAATTGCTGGCAGCCAGTTTCAGACGGCCCGTCTTCTGGTAAAGCTCGCCAAGGTGCTGATGCACGGTGGGATCGGTGTTAATGCGCTCGGAAGCGCGGCGCAGGTTCTCTTCCGCCAGATCATACTTGCCGAGCTTGTAATAGGCCCAGCCCAAAGAATCGAGATACGCGCCATTCTGCGGATCGAGCGCCACGGCACGGCGGATGTATCCCAGGGCTTCTTCCAGCCTGGTATCGCGATCGGCCAGCATATATCCCAGGTAATTCAACGTCATCGCACTCTTGGGATCGTCGGCCAGCACCTTGCGGAATGCCTCTTCCGCCAGATCATATTTCTTCTGGCGCTCATAAACCGAGCCTTGCACGAAGATCGCGTAATCCTTATCTTCAGGCTTGGTGGAGAGATCGATGGCCTTGCTGACGTTCTGTTCCGCATTCGGCCAATCCTTCACCCGGCTGTACATCTGGGCCAGGGCAATGTAAACCTCGCGATCGTCGGCGTTCCCCTTGAGCAACGATTTCACGTGTGCAATCGCCACGTCGGATTTGCCCATGTCGGCCTCTTGCGAGGCTGAAACCATCTGCAAGCCGCGATCGCTGGGATACTTCTTGGCAGCTTCTGCCGCGGCTTGAGTTGCCAGGTCCCACTGCTTATTGTCGCGATAAGTTTCAACAATCTGTTGATATCCGCGAATGGCGTTTTCATCCCCAAGCGTAAGCATTTTGCGGAAGGTATCGGCTGCCTGCTGGTGCTTGTTGGCTTCGCGGTACACGGTACCCAGTCGCTCCAGGAAAACCGCTCGATTGTTCTTGTCAGCGACACTGTATTCGCCATCGGCGTGTTCGGTTTTCTGCAGTAACTGATTGAGAATCTGGATGGCGTCTTCGTATTTTCCCTGGGCTTCGTCAATGACAGCGATGTTGTACTGGAGCTCAAGGGAGTCTGGCACGACGGCAGTAGCTTTCTTCAACGCTTCCAGTGCCTGGTCGAATTTCCCGTCCCGGCGATCGATCTCGGCAATCCGCATATAAGTCTGCGCATCCGAGGGGTCGGCATCGGCGATGATTTTGTACTGTTCCAGAGCGGCGTCGGTCTGGCCATCGTTCATCAGGTTCTGGGCCAGGCCGCGTACGGAGTCCAGGTTGTCGTGATCCAACTCGGTGGAGCGGCGATAGGCGTCGATCGCCTTCTTGTATTCCTTCTCCTGCTCGTAGGTGAATCCCAGCGCTGAATACAGCTTCGCGGTACGCGCGTTCTCCGGTATCGCGCTCAGCACCTGGAGGGCGCGGGCGGAGTCGCCTTCTTCGTTGTAAAGGTACGCCAGAGTTGTGACGGCTTCTTCCGAATCAGGCTGTATGTTTACCGCCGTTTTGAATTCGCCTTCTGACTTCAGAAGCTCGTTATTGAGCCGATACAAGCGGCCCAGCAGTAAGTGGTCTTCAACGCTCTTGGGATCGAGCTTCACAATCTGCTCATATTGGTCGATCGCCAGCTTCAGGACCTCTTGCGACTGCGTACCGGCCTGCATATCGCCCAGGGAACGCAGATAGATGCGTCCCAGCAAACGGCGGGCCTCCAGGTTGTTGCCGTCGCGCTTCAGGATGTCCTGGGCTTCGAGAACCGCATCGCGAATGCGTCCAGTCTTGGCGTACAACTCGGCGAGCCCGGCATTCAAATAATCGGAATTGGGATCGTTGTCGATAGCCAGGCGATACTCTTCGATTGCCTTGTTGGCGTAGTCGGCGCGGCCGTACATGGACACCAGCTCCTCATACACGTGCGCCATTGTGAAGTGGTAATACGCCGCAGCCTGGTCCGGCTGCTTCGGGGGAATCGATGGGGCTGAGGTCGCGGAGCTCGGTTCATCACCGGTTGCCCTTGCGGGTTGCTCAGGTTGCGCGGGCACCGAACTTGATGGCGCCTGACCTGCGGCCGGCGAGCCCTGTTGGGGGGCTACCGGTGTCAATATGATGTCGGTATTCTGGGCGATACCGCTGGCCGAGCCGGCGAGCAGAAGTGCCGCTAGAGATGCGCAAAAACGGTTCAGGGTCATTAATTATCCAGCCACTCAGTTCGAATTGGATGCCGCAGCCCATGCGGAGGTCTTCTTATATTTTAGCTGTTAATGCGAGGGAAAGCGAAAAGCGGGGAATGCCTTTCCGTCCAATGATTCCCAGCTGCAACAATTCGCCTAAACGGTTGGGCAAGTTCCATTTTGGAGGGCTGCTGCTCCCCGGATTCCTTCGCACCTGCTGGATTGGACGTCGCCCAAATCGAAAGGTTAAAACTGGGGCACAGCTTCCAGGACCCGCACCTTCCATGAATTTTCGGCCGCGGTCAACAGTGCGACATAGTGGACGGACACGTCCTCTGAGCGCAGCACTTTATCGCCATCCAGCACCTGAATTTGCAATTGAGCCGTGTCCTGCAGCTCGATCGCCGAGCCTTCCGGAGAGTAGAAAATGGCGTTCAGGTGGTGGCCTTTATCGAGGTAGCGCTGATGGATTCCGCTCTTTCGTTGTTCGCTGATGGTTTCTCCAAGCTTCGTGTTGGCAGTGCCAACGAAGTTCGCGCCCAGCAGATCGGGCCGGTTTTTGTCCAGCGCCTCCGCCAACGCCTGCCAGGCAGCAGCATAATCGCGAGCTACCGCCGCCTGGGTGGTGTCTTCGACTTGGCGGGGAGTGGCGTTTTGAATGTCGAGTGTCACCTCCGGACGACTCGCGGCCAGGACGCGACCGTCATCCTGCCAGCAAACCAGAAACATCAGGACAGCTATGCCAGCGACAACCATGGCAAACCGAAAGAACCACCTCATTGCCCGCCTCCCCATCTGATTTCGTTGCCCACGACTACGCCGGCAGCCACGGAAATCGTGGCATTGCTGGAGGCGGGCAGTTGCGCCTGCGCGAAACCACGCTTGATGCGGGCATCCACCGTGCTCTTGCCTTTGGCATCCATGGAGGTGAAGGTGACGATGGTGCCATCGGGAACCGGATTGCCAGAGCAATCTCGGATTGGATCGGTTTGAACCAGAATGCCGTTCTGATTGCGCTCAGCGTGCATGCGGATGTTGCAAGGATCCGAAGCCACTTCCTGCACCACCCGGCGAACCGAGGCCGAACCGCTAGACGCGACGAACTGCGCCGGACCTTCCTTCTTAGAGGAATCCAGCTTGGTGTAGGCAATCCCGTTGCGGGTGGTCTCGGTGCGGCTTACGCTGATGCCGTTGGTATTCAGCTCGAACTTGACCGGCTCCGGATGCATGACCAGGTTCTGATACTGGTCAAAGATGAACGCTGTGCCGCTGATTACGTTTGGCGTTGCAGCCGGAACCCGCGAAGGCCGCGCCAGGAATGCTATCGAACTGACTGGAGCCGCGGTGACGAAGAACGTCGCGCTGTCGCCGCCGTCAACGAAGACCATGTAGCGGCCCGCATTCTTGATTTGATCGGCAGTAAGCTGGACGTCTTGCCCGAGTTGTACCTTTTTCTTGATCGCCGTCCCCGGACCCACGACGTAGAGTGTGGCCTCGCCGCTGCCGGAGGTCGGAATGGCAAGTCCGTTCCCAGCCGTGACAGTTTCGGGCGCCTTGAGGGACGCCGCCAGCGCCGCACAGGGAATCGCACATGCCAGCACCAGAAAAATTGCGAGACGGAGGTTTTTCGTCGTCATCACTGTTGCCGATCCAGCATGTACTGGTTAACGGTTACGCGATAGTTGTGGACGTTCGAGGCGAGGTCGTCGCGCAGGTCCACAGCAAAGGGAACGGGTGTCTGTGGCAGCAGTGCCTGGTCCACATAGCCATCGGAAACCCAGATCACTTTGCCGGCATTGTCATAATAGGTCGCTAGAACGTGCGGGATGTTCACTATCTGGCCGCTCTGGTCCACGAGTTCACCTTTCAGCACATGGCGGCCGCGCGCGTCAGTTTCAACCCGCTGATGCATGACGCCAATGACCGGATCTGCCGAAGCCGGCACCAGCATGGAATTGGGCTGCATGCGCACGCTTTTCACCGTCGAGAGCGGCACTTTGAGAAAGTCGATGCGGAAAGGTGATATCTCTTTAGGCAGCAACGTGTGCGAAATCTTATCGAAGCTGCTCTCCTCGCCCAGCACGTTTCCGTCTTTACCGGTCAGGGTTGCGCTGACCGAAACAAAGCCCGGCACGGTGTCTTCATTCTCGATCTCGCCCACGATGATCGTATTGTTACCTTGCGGAATGGCATTCATCGACACGATGCGAACCCGTGGAGCTTCCACGTTTTGCGCGCCCCAGTCGTCGCTGGCGCCGCGCGTGATCACGTCCCAGCGCAGGTAGTTTTCTTGAATGACCTGCGGCGGCACCTTGGCCTCTTTCTCCACTGGCCACTCAACCTTCCAGTTGTCGCCTTCCTTCACCACCTTCAAGTCGCGGGTGTCGTAGAACGCGCCCACCCCCGTGGCATATTCCAGCGTTGCGCGTACCAGTGCTTCGTTATCATTTTGATGAAGAACTTTGGTGTCGGCCTGCTGCAGGGATGAATAGGTGCGCAGGCTGCCGTCGCGACCGGATAGGTCCCGCGCAAATGCCGACTCGTCATTGTTGCTGGCATTGGCAACATAGGCGTAAGCACCCCGGTAGTCATGCGCCTTGACATGCGCAAACAGCGATTGCACAGCGCCTTCCGGGGTTCTTGCCGGCGACAGTTGACTGGGCTGTATTGTTGCCACAGCCACCAGGACCACGGTTACCACAACAATCAAGATTGGCAGCACGCGTTTCATTACTTGGCCTCCCGCAGAACCATGGGCTCATTCACCTCAGGCGCAGGGAATTCGAGTGTCTCCCGCACACGCCGCCGCTCTGGCAGCAGCAACACCAGGAAGAGTGCCAACAAGCTGCTGGCGACCGGAAGGATCCCCCACATCAGTCCTTCCATTGCAGTGGGCATGAAGCCGACAAACTCAAGTGTTTTTGCCGGCGGCACGTCTTCCTTGGTCCATAGCGTGACGTTGCCGTTGTCATAGCTCTCGGCCTGGCGCCATCCAGCGAAGGCGAGCAGTGGCTCGTAGAAACGGTCGCGCACAAAGATGTACTTCAGCCCGTACTGATTGGCATGCTTCAGCACCGCGCGCAGCGATTCCATCCCCGACGTGCCGTAGTATTTCGCGTTGTAGAGCTGGCCAGCGCCGTACGCTGTCATCTCCGGCAGCAGACGGGCGGAGTTATAATCGCCGTCCACGCTGCCGGCATTGGCATAGGTCGCCACCTTGGCAAAATTGCTGCCGAATCCCAGAGTGATGTAACGGAAATGCGAATGGTCGTCGCGGTTCAGGAAGCTGATGACCTGGTCAACATTAAACGGTGAGCTGTTGATGGGATGGATGGTGATCCATGCGACAGACATGGCCATGGTTGCAACTGCTGCAATGGAAAGACCCACCACCGCCTTCAGCCGGAAACGCTGAATCAACTCCACTGCCAGCATGCCGACGAATGGCATTGCCATCAGAGTCGCCCAAAAGGTGAAGCGCTCGAAGGTCAGGACCTGGTAGGCACGGCCCAGAAGAATCTTGCCCACCGGAGTGGTACCTCCCAAGCCAAGTAGAGCGGTGACGTACCAGAACAACAGCAACGGGCGGAGCCGGCGCACGGCACAGCCTCGCATCACGATGTAGGGAATCGCCAGGATCATGGCGCCCATGGGGATGATCCAGAAATTGATTCCGCTAAGGGGTCTCAACAGGTAGTTATCGCGTGAGCCGTGAGGAATCGGCATCTGGCTGATGGGATTCTTCAGCAATGCCACCCAATATGGCCAAAGCACGAGGGCTACCCCGAGAACCGCGATCACTCCGAATACGATGGCGCGGCCCAGGACTCCTCCGACGGAGGCGCGTTCTTCATCGCCAGCGTCATCGGCATCAATGCCGTTGCGATCCAGGATCGCGAGCACCAGCACCGGAATGGCGAAAAGAATCGCGCCGAAAAGCAAAGTAACGTGGTGCACTGCCGCAGCCGCCCACGCAATGGCCACTCCCTTCAGCAGCGCCGTAAATCGTGCTTCTCGCAACCAGGTGTAGAAGAACGGCAGCGCGTTCAGAATGAGCGCGGCGGCGGCGGTGGTGGGCAATTGTCCCGACTGGTAAACCAGCATAGCCAGTGAGCCCAAAAACACCGAACCTAAAGCAGCATAGCTTGCCGAAACTTCATCCACCCACAGGCGGGCGTAGCGATACATTCCGATCGGTAGCAGCAAGATGGCGATGAATTGCACGAACATGTACGCCATCGACAGACCCATCACGTGCGAGAACAGTGCGATCCACTGGTGAGTGAGCGGCGGATATGTGGTTTGCGAGAATCCGCCGAACCACTTCACATTCCATGGATTGAACCAGTGATGAGCGTAGTGCGCGGCAAAGAAAATGTGCGTGTTCGCATCATACGAGCCTGCAGGCAACTGCATAAGCAGTAGCGGGCCATGTACTGCCAGTGCGACCAAGAGAATGGCGGAGAGCGGAATCGCTCTGATGGGGAACGTAGGCGACTTCAAGATCAAGAGAGTGCCTCCGAAAGGGTGCGTCCGAGAGTGTTTTGATTCTCAGAAATGGCAGCAGGTTTGCCGTGGTATTTACATTCCACAAATGAGCACCGAGTTGGAATGAATTCTTGCGGCAACCGACAGTTCCACAATTGAGCACCGCGATTCTCATAAATGACGAAGTTCGACTCCAACCAGCCATAAGTGCGGCAACACGCATCCCAGAGAAATGGAATTCGCTTTGACAACAGAGTTCCGTACTGGGCCCCAGTCCGCATCCGAGTTAGCTCAAGTGAAAATGAAACTTGTTCTCCTGACCGTCTGTTCCCTGCTGCTGCCCATTCCTCCGATGATGGCGCAGACGTTTGAAGTCAATGGCCAGCAGTCGTCGCCGGCCTCGACGTCGCCTAACGCAAAACAACCGAAGAAAAACCAATCCTCCGCGCAGGCTAACGACAACAGCATGGGTTGGGGCAGCAGCATCGAAGTGGGCCGGCTGGCGCGGGCCGCAGAAGATTCGCTGCGTCGTGGCAATCCCACCGCTGCCGCAGATTATGCGGAACGCGCCGTCAAAGCAGCGCCCCAAGACAACAAATTGTGGTTTTTGCTCGGCTACACCTCGCGACTTGCGGGGCGATATCAAGCTTCGGTGGATGCTTATCAGCACGGCTTGCAGGCAGCGCCGGGCAATGCCGACGGTCTAAGCGGGCTCGCCCAGACCTATGCCCGCATGGGCCGCACTGACGATGCCAAGCGGCTGCTGGTGCAGGTGATTCGCGCCAATCCCGGCCGCACCAATGATTTGTTGATCGCAGGTGAGCTGTTCATGCGAACCGGTGACACGCAGGAAGGGATTAACCTGCTGCAGCACGCCGAGTCGAAACAACCAAATGCGCACGCCGAGTTGATGCTGGCGATGGCGTATCTCAAGTTGAAGCAGCCGGACCGCGCCAAGCAGATGCTCGACCTGGCGAAGAAGCATTCGCCCGGCAACGTTGAGATTTTCCAGGCGGCGGCAAACTATTACCGCGAAGAGCACGATTACAAATCCGCGATTGCCACTTTGAAGAGCGCGCCGAAAATGACGCCCCCAGTCCTGGCCGATCTGGGGTATACGTACGAACTGGAAGGCGACAAACAACAGGCGGCAGATGCCTATACGCGCGCTGCTAAGGCGAAGCCCGGAGAAATTGGGTATCAGTTAAGCGCGGCGCAAGCCCAGCTCCGACTCGGAAATCTGGAGGAGACGGGCACCTACCTGAAGCGGGCGGCAGCGATCGACGCTGGTTATTACCGTTTGCATGCTATTCGCGCGCTGCTGGCCAAAGAAGAAAATCGGCCGACCGATGCGATTGCCGAATACAACGCGGCCATCAAGGCGTTGCCCGCGGGAGGTGTGCCCGAAGGACAGCTCTATCCCATTCAATTGCGTTTGAACCTTGCCGAACTCTATCGCGAAAATGGTGATGACGAAGCCGCCCACCGCCAGGTCGCAACCGCGGAAGAAGAGATCAATAAGCTCGACGTTCAGGGAACAGCGAAAGCCGAGTTCCTGCGCGTGCGGGCGTCGCTGAAAACTTCCGATAACGATCTGAAGGGAGCAGAAGCCGATCTCGTTGAAGCTCGCAAACTCGACCCCGACAACGTCAACATCAAGCTGCAATACGCGAACCTGCTGTGGAAAGAGGAACGCAAGGACGAGTCCCGCAAGATCTATGGCGAGGTACTGGGCAACGACCCCGACAATCACTACGCGCTGGAAGCCATGGGCTACCTCTATCGCGAGGATGGCAATACCAAGCAGGCCGAAGAGTACTTCAATCGTCTTGCCAAAGCCTACCCAGACGATTACGTTCCCTATCTCGCATTGGGCGACATGTATGCGCAGACCGGGGAGTTCGACCGCGCCGATTCGAATTATCAGAAGGCTTATAAGCTGGCCCCGCAGAACGCGGTGATTATCGCCAACGCGGCGAACAACGCCATTGAAGGGCGGCAGATCAAGCTGGCCGGCGAGTGGGTGGACCGTGCTACCGGCAAGATGAACGACGACCCGCGCGTGATGCGCGAGCGCGAGCGCTACCTGTTCCACGAAGGTAAGTATGCGGAATCCGCGAAGCTAGGGTACAAGGTGCTGCAGCAGTTGCCCACGGACCGCAACGCTTCGGTATATCTCGATTACGACCTTTACAACCTCGGCCGCTACGATGACGCGCTGACGATCGCCAACCAATATGGAGCGCAGCTGCCGAAGGAGCCAAATTTTCCCTTACTCGCCGGCCACGTGCACAAACATACACAACTGCTGAACGAAGCGATCGACGACTACACCCAAGCCATCGAACGCGATCCCAAGATGGCAGAAGCCTACGTGAACCGCGGCTATGTTCTGAACGACATGCAGAACGCGGAGCAGGCTTCGCAGGACTTTGAGGCCGCGCTCAAGCTGAATCCCAACAATGGCATCGCCCATCTCGGGCTGGCATTCAGCGATCTTCAGCTTCGTCAGCCCAAACAGGCGCTCGACCAGGTGGACGACGCGCAGAAGTCAATGGGTGAGTCGGGCGCGACCCACTTAGTGCGTGCGACAGCTTATCGACAGCAGCGCTTGCTGAGCAATGCGGAGAAGGAATATCGCGCGGCCCTAAAGTACGCGCCTACTGATTTGACGCTGCAACTGGCTTTGGCCGACACCTTATATGACATGCGCCGCTATCAACAGTCGATCGATGCGCTTACTCAGGCCTTGAGCCTGTCGCCCGATGATCCGTTGATCTATGCGCGCATGGCGCATGCCTACGCTGAACTACATCAGCGTGACCAGACTTTGCGCTACGTTGAGGCGGCGGAGCGGCAGGGCAGCGATCAATCGGCAATTCTGCTGGATACCGGCGACGCATTGTTGACTTTGGGCGACAGGAAAGCCGCGATGGACCGCTTCAGCCGCGCCCTTGACGCTCCCGATGCGAACCGGGTGGAGGCCCGTCTGGCTATTGCGCGCCTGTTCGTGCGCTATGGCCAGGAAGAGGATGCCAGACAGCAAATCAGTCTTGGCTTTGCCGAGAGCCGGATTGGCGAAGCGCCGCCAGTGACCTCAGAAAACCTGATCGAGGCCGCTAACCTGCTGCTGGCGATGCACGACTTTGACCTTGCCACGCGGTACTTCGAGAAGGCCCAGGAAGCCGGGGCCGCCGATCAGGTTGTGGCCATCGGTTTGGCGAACACTTATCTCGCGCAAGGCAAGACCAAGCAGGCCGATGCGGCACTGGCTGTGCTCGGCGCCGATCCGGGAGCCAACCAGAATTACGACTACCTGCTGGCACAGGGCGAGGTGTACCGGCAGAGACATCAGGGGTGGAACGCGCTTATGGCGCTCTCGCAAGCCGACCAAATGGGCGCCAGCGAGATTGCTGAGTTGGAAGGCATGCAAGTGGCCAGCGAACAAGGCTTGCCCATAACCGACCATCTCAGCGTGCTGACGGACTTCGCGACCGGCGGGCTGTATGACGATTCGACGATTTATATGCTCGACCGGCAGATCTTCGGCATCACCAACAACGCGAAGTTGCCTCCGCCGCGTTCCCAACAGGAATCGCTGTGGACAGCTGCCTATCGCTATCACTTCGACAGCAACTTTCCCTTATTGAGCGGCTTCTTCCAGGTCCGCAATGCCATCGGCGAGGAGTCGCTCCCGCAGGAAGCGCTAATCATCCATCGCAACACGTTGGACTACAACTTCAACAGCGCGTTGAACCCGGTGGTGCACCTGGGAAATGCGTGGGTAGCATTTAATACCGGCATCCAGTTCACTTTGCGGCGGGACTCGGAGGCTGCGGTTTACATGAATCAGAATTTGTTCCGCGAGTTCATGTACGTGAACAGCAGCTCGTTCGCCAATTGGTTGTCATTCAACGGCAGCTTGTATCACGAATCTGGCCCCTTTACGGCGACGCCGTACAAGCAGAGCTCCAACGATGTCGGAAGCACTCTGCAGTTCACTGTGGGACGGCCATGGGGGAAGACTGCATTTATCACGGGCTACACGCGACGGGATTTGACTTTCAGTCCGCTGCCCCGTCAGTTCTTCACTACCGCGACCTACGCCGGAATTCAGCGCAAGTTCGGACCGAAGGTTACCGCCAGTGTGCTGGGCGAGTACATTCGCTCGTGGCGCGTGCAAGACACCCTGCAAGCTACCGCCCAGGCGATGCGGCCCGCCGGCACCATTCAATATCTGGCCAGTAAGTCGTGGAGTGTTGATGGCCAAGTGGCGTACACGCGCGGAGAAGCTTTCCAGGAGTATGACAACGTGTACGGCAGTTTCTTCATCTCTTATGTGAAGCCGTTACATCGGACCATAAGCGGTGACGCTGGGGAGTTCCCGGTCGAGTATCCCTTGCGGTTTTCAGTCGGCCTTCAGGCGGAGCAATTTCCTTCGTTCACCGGAACCGCCCAGAGCGGGACGCTCATCCGTCCAGTATTTCGTTTGACGATCTTCTAACAGGGGAGTGAATGAAGATTTGCCTGGTAAGTGCGTTCCCGCCCAGCCGACGAGGGCTGAACGAATACGGTTTTCATATCGCGCGGGAATTGCAGCGCGACCCTTTGCTGAGCCTCACGGTTCTGGCCGACGAACTCGACGGTCCGGTCGAGGAGTTGCCCGACTACGATGTCGTTCGCTGCTGGCGCTTCGATTCCATCTCCAATCCGGTACGGTTGCTGCAAGCAATCTGTGATCTGAAGCCCGACGTGGTCTGGTTCAACTTACTGTTTTCAACCTTCGGCAACAATCCATTTGCGGCCTTCGCAGGCCTGACGCAGCCAGTATTGTCGCGATTGAGAGGACGCTATACGCACGTTACCCTGCATCACCTCATGGACAACATCAGTCTGGTGGATTCCGGCGTCCGTTTTCCGCGTCTTTATCGCGTGGCCGGTTCGGCGGCGACACGGATATTGCTGATGGCGAATTCCATCTCCGTGTTGCTGCCCGCCTATCGTCGCACCCTGATCGACAAGTACCGTGGCGAAAACGTGCACTTTCGCGCGCACGGAATTCTGGGAGGCAGGCCCGAACCGCCCGATTTCTCTCAGCGTGGCAATCCGGAGCACCGCGTGCTAGCGTTCGGAAAATGGGGCACCTATAAGCGTCTCGAGTTGTTGCTTGAGGCATTCGAGCGCCTGTCAGTCGAAGTTCCCAACCTTCGCTTGATTGTGGCGGGATCAAACCACCCTATGACTCCCGGTTACATCGAAACAATAGCGGAACAGACGAAAGGAAGTTCCAATATTGAATTCACCGGCTACGTAGAGGAAGAAGATATCGCGGAGTTGTTCCGCAAGGCCAGCGTGTTGGTTCTGCCATACTCCTCTGCTACCGGCGCTAGCGGCGTGGCGCATCTGGCATGCGAATTCGGCGTTCCCATCTTGTCGGCCGGAATTGAGGACTTTCGCGATATGGCGCAAGACGAGGGGATCGCAATCGAGTTTTATGAAACGGGTAGCGCAGAAAGCCTGGCGGAGCAATTGAATCGGCTGCTTCACGATCGACCACGGCTTAAGAAAATGTCTGAGGAAAATTTTTCCGCGGCCTTGCGTATGACCATGCCCCAGATTATTCGCCAATATCTGCGCTCGTTCGATCTTCACCAGCGCGCCCGAGCCTTGGAGCCTATCTCGCGCTTCCGCAGGATTCCATCCTGGGTACCTTCCCGCTCGGCAATTTTCCGTGCGGCAGCCCCGAGGTGGCAACCATGGACGTAAGAGCCCTTCTTTTAGTGGGCGGGACAAAATCGGGCCACGAAGGCAATATTGGCGGCATTCCCATCGCTTACCTCGATGTACTTGGTCTGCCGATTGTCGAAAGAGTATTGCAACGCCTGCGGCGTTTCGGCATTTGCGCGGCCAGTTTAATCAGCGAGCGTGCACGGCCGGAGTGGTTTGCCCGGCATGTCCGCCCGAACGCCGACATGCCGCAGGTACACGCCCCGGAAGGGGAGTTCTGGCAGACCGCGGAAAACACCTTCAACAAATATGCGGAAGGCGGCGCCGAGTTGGTGATCGCAGTTCGCATCGGTCCCTATGCCGAGGTCGATTACGAGGAATTGATTCAGCATCATCTCGACCACCGCTGTCCCGTGACCATGGCGGTGGATTCGGACGGCGGGTCGCTCGACATCTTTGTGCTGAACGCTTCGCGGCGAAATGATGCCGCGTCATTGTTCCGAAATGAGCTACAGAAACTGCGCACCGAATGCAAAAGCTTTCGCGTTGCAGGCTATGTCAACCGCTTGAACACGGCCGCCGACCTGCGTTGCCTGGCCCTCGATGCACTCCTGCACAAGAATTCGATCTCACCCGAAGGTAAAGAAATCAAGCCTGGCATATGGGTTGCTAAATCGGCTCGCATCCACCGTAAGGCACGGGTGGTGGCTCCCGCCTTCATTGGCGCGTACTCCAATGTCCGCGCCGCAGCATTGATTACCCGCAGTACAGTCATTGAGCACCATGCTGAAGTTGACTGTGGCACCGTGGTGGAAGATTCCACCGTACTGCCTTACACCTACGTGGGAGCAGGTCTCGACGTGATGCACTCAGTCGTTGGCTTACGGCGCCTGTCTCATTTGGTTCGCAATGTCGAAGTCGAAATCAGTGATCGCAAACTGGTAGGAATGCCGGCAGTGAACGCAGTTTCTCGCTTGGCAGGCAGCACTGCCGCACTTTTTGCCTTCTTACCTAAACAGATATACCGCGGATTTTTTGCGCCTCATCATGGGTATGAGTGCCCTGCGGACATCCCGGAATCTCTGGGGCAGCAGGCAGCTGCGTTGAAGATCCCGGCAACCGAAGCCCCAGTTTCAGGCCCAGAGACCCCGGAGTTCCCCTCCCATCTGGCTGTCGTGAGGAGATATGGAGAGCAGTAAAAGGCCCGTAGTAGTCAAGAGAATGCCCGAAAAAATGAATCTCAAACAGGCCCGCGATTTTTTTAAGGAAGTGCAGCCCTTTTTGAATTCGGACCGTCCTCAGATCGTATTTGATATGTCCCGGGTGCGACACATTGATGCCGCCGGCGTCGATGTCCTGTTGACGTGCATGCGAACCATTGTCCGTCGCGACGGCGACCTGAAACTGGCGGCATTATCACCCCAGGCGGCGGTTGTGCTGGAGCTGACCCGTACTGGCCGGCTCTTTGAAATTTATGACACCTCCGGTGCGGCGGTGAAAAGCTTCAGCAGCTTCCTGCCGAACGCGATTAAACATTTCTATCCTCACCCTGCCCATGAGGCCTTGTCGATGGTTTCGCCCGAGGTATTCGTTGGAGAGGGCGATGAGCAAGAGAGACCTGACCGGGCAGCATGACGACGAATCCAGACACGCTGGCAGTATGCGAGGCGCGGGAGAATGTGCGCAATGACGGCCCGGCCCCGTCGCGTCCCCAGCGCCCATCGCATGTAAAGTTCCTGGGCGGAAGCATCATTCTGCTCATCGGATCGGTTTTCGTCAGCCTAGCCAACTTCGGCTACAACATCAGCGTCGCCCGCATGCTGGGTCCCGCAGATTTCAGTCACGCGGCGGCGGCGGTCACCATTCTCATGCTGGTCTCCGCCATCACCCTGGCCTTCCAGTTGGTGTGCACCAAGCTGGTTGCCAAGGAAGAAACGATCGAGGGCAAAGCTGCGGTTTACCAGCGGCTGTTGATACGAGCCTGGGCGATCGGAATCGGTCTTGGCGTCTTCATGCTGGTAGCCAGGTCTGCTTTGACTGCCTATCTGCGGCTGTCGAGCCCATGGATCATTATTCTGCTGGCTGTCGGACTGACGGTTTATGTGCCTCTCGGTGTTAAGCGAGGAGGTTTGCAAGGGACGTGTCGCTTCAAGGGTCTCAGCTGGAACATGGCGGCCGAGGCCATAACCAAGTTCATCGGCGCGATAGTTCTCATTAAACTCGGCTTCGGCGTCTTGGGAGCGGTGGCCGCGATTTCAGCTTCGGTGATTCTTGCCTATTGTCTTCCCGACGGAGCCAGCGAGCTTCGTGGTCCGGTTGCGCCGGCCCAACCCGCGCCCGTGGGCGAAGCCATGCAGGCCATTGTCTTCTTCGTGGGCCAAGTCATCATCAGCAACATTGACATTCTGATGGTGAAACACTTCTTCCGTCCGGAGGTCGCCGGACTTTACGCTGCAATCGCCCTGGTCGGACGTTTGTTGTACTTTGGCGCCTGGTCCGTGGTGAGCGCAATGTTCCCGGTTTCTGCGGAGGCGAAAGAGGAAGGCGGAGGTCAGCCGCTGCTGGCTTTGCCCTTGCTGATGGTTACGGCGATGTCGGTGGTGTTTGTTTTGCTACTCGCGGCATTCCCGGAAGTCGTCTTCCACTCATTATTCGGCACGCATTTTCCTACAGCGGTGGTGGGGTTGAACCTGTTGTTGAGCTTGAACGCAGCCGCCACCGGGACCTACGCCGTCGCTGTGGTGCTCATCACTTACGAAATGTCGCGGCGCATTGCGAATACAGGCTGGCTGCAACTGGTCGTCAGCGGCCTAATCGCCGCCGGAATTTCCTGGTTTCACTCAACCTTACTGGAGGTAATTATTGTCCAGCAGGTTCTTAGGCTCTTGCTGTTGCTCGCGGTTTCCTATCCCTTCGTCAAGAACTGGACAACAGCTGGCAGGAGGCTGCATGAAGCGGCTACGGCACGTTACTGAAGCAGAGGTTATCGCGGAGTTCCTGAAGAACGAGTTCTATCAGGAAGAGTTCCACCATGACCGTAAGCAGTTCGAGCAACTCGTTCTGGGAGCGGACATAACGGATGAACGGGCCAATGCGTTGCGCCGGGCCCTGCTGTTCCGCCGCCGTGGACACTTGTGGAGAGAGTTGCCCACTGACACCACGTGGTGGGAAGTGGAGATCGAACCCGAAGACCTGGAGAGAATTCGGGTGTTTCCTCGGGCGCAATGGCGCAAGGTGGCGAGCGGAAACTTTCTGCTGCGGGACATCGTGAAACAAATCAGAGACACGCCCTTTCGCGGGAAGACCCGCGACTTCATCGCCAAAGTCCAGGCGTTCAGTTACCGCTTGCGCACCACGCACGACGATAGCGCCGTGCTTCTGATCGGGGTTGATGGCAAGCAGCCGGTAACCGTGCTGGAAGGTAACCATCGCTTAACCGCAGCCCTGCTGGCGTCACCAGAGGTCTTGCAAAAGCGCTTTCGTGTGTTTTGCGGCTTTTCGCCGCGCATGTCGGAATGTTGTTGGTATCAGACCAATGTCGCAAATCTGTGGCGTTACGGCCGCAATCGAGCACGAAACTTGTTTTACGACCGCGACGCCGACGTCGAGCGGCTGATGGATTCGGCCGTTACGCCGAGGTCTTCGTCGGAAGCGGGATTGACGCCGGTTGGCGCAGAAAAAATCGTAACGCACTCGAAATGAGTACTGGGGCCCTGGGTCAAAATTCTTATCTGGGAAGGAGCTTGCCATGAAAGCTCACCGTCCATTAGTGG
Organism: uncultured Acidobacteriaceae bacterium; assembly: GCA_963798185.1. Taxonomy (GTDB): domain Bacteria; phylum Acidobacteriota; class Terriglobia; order Terriglobales; family Acidobacteriaceae; genus Bog-257. The sequence continues at coordinate 206,330 of CAWCSJ010000031.1, read as the reverse complement.
TTAAGTTTATGTCGTTAGTCGTGGGAATGGCACTCTGCGGAATACCGGAGTGTGCGCAGGCATGGTCGCAGGACGATGCCTCACCGCAGAACGGTCAACAACAGCAGCAGCAGAATGGGACCGCCGTCGATCCGTCGCAAGGCCCGCTGCAGCCGGTTCCGAGCCAGAATCAACCTAATCCGCCTGCGACTGCGCCGAATCAGAACAACGCCATTGCTCCGGAGCCGCTTCCCGCTACGCCTGCGCCGCAGCCCAAGCCTGAGCAACAGATGCAGCAACCGTTGGGCGCGGCCACGGCTGAGGGCGTTCCGGTAGTAGGCGGGGGCGCTTCGCGTCCAGCGGGAGCGGCCATTGCGCCGGCGAAGCAGAACCAGCGCCGTTCGCTGCTGATAAAGCTGGGCGTGATCGCCGCCGTCGGCGTTGCCGGCGGAACGGTCTATGCGTTGTCGAAGGGCACTTCGGGCCGTCCATAATTGGCGCCGCTGGAACCACGGTTCTGCAGCGTAATGGTTGTTAAATGTGGCGCAGTAAATTCTTTGCGCCAGAGAACTGGAATGCTTCAGAATGCTTCGTCAACCCGAAAGGGCCGTCCGCTGCTGGTCTCGTTTTCTGGGCTCGATGGCTCAGGAAAGAGCACGCAGATCGAGAACCTACGGCAGATGTTGCATGCCCGCGGGCTTACAACCAGGTTGTTGGGATTCTGGGACAACGTCGTCGTCCTCAGCCGGTATCGAGAAAACTTTGTCCATCGAGTGTACGGAAGCGAGAGAGGTATCGGGGCGCCGGAGCGTCCGGTCAATCGGCGGGACAAGAATGTTCGCAAGTGGTATTTGAGCGTCGTTCGACATGTGCTCTACCTGCTCGACGGCTTTCACCTTGCGATTGTTGTTCGGCGAGCGCGCTCCGGTGACGCCGATGTCATCATTCTGGATCGGTATATCTACGACGAATTAGCCAACCTCCCGCTCTCGAATTCCATAAGCAGGATTTTCGTTCGCCTTGTATCTGCGTTTGTGCCGAGGCCCGATGTGGCCTACCTGTTGGACGCTGATCCGGAAGTGGCGCGTGCGCGGAAGCCCGAATATCCCATTGAATTCCTACATGAATGCCGGCGAGCATATTTCCTGCTGGCCGGCATTTTAGGATGCATGACGATCATTGCGCCGCTACCGCTCTCCGAGGCAAAGCGCGCAGTGGAAAAGGAAATGGCCCGTGTACTGGCCACGGGCCATTCGCAGATTGCCGCTAATCTAGAAACCGTCTCGTAAATAAACCAAGCCCCGCGGCCATCGATTCACTTACGGCTTCTTCTTGGGCGCCGCTTTGTTCTTCCCGTAACTGGTTTCTACCGGAGCGCCGATGCTGGCCAACATCTGTTTGGCGGGATCGGCGTATTTTCCGTTAGGCTCGAGTTCCAGGTACTTATTAAAAGCTTCAGCGGTGCCCGGGGGAGCGACCATCTTGTCGCCCTTCACCGTGGCTTTGCCCATCAGATCGACACCTTTCCAGTAGTAGGCATCGGCACGGGCGGGGTCGGCCTGCAGCGCCTTGTCGAACGCTGTAATGGCATCATCGAGTTTGCCTGTGTTGGTGAGCACAGCGCCTTCGTTGAAATAGTAAGCTCCGGCATTCGGAGGGTCATTCTGCGCGGCGGTAGCCCACTCCTGGATCGCTTTGTCGGTCTGACCCGACTTGGCCAGAGCGTCGGCAAGCGCACTGTGATAGGGGCCATTGGCAGGTTTCAGGGCGACTGCCTTTTGATAAGACTCGATCGCCTCGGGATACTTCTTGGCTGCGCGTTGGGCCTCGCCTAAGTTTGCCCAGATCACATCCTGATTGGGATCGGCTTGCGCTGCTTGCTGCAAAATGGTGATGGCCTGATCATAATTGCCAGCCGCCTCCAACTGCTTGGCCTGTGCCAATTGCCCGTTCAGACCCTTAATTTTCTCAGCTTCCTTCTGGGCTTCTGCATTCTTCTTCTGCTGCTCCTCCGAGATGGCAGGCGTTTGTTGCGCTCTATCTTTCGCCAAGTCGAAATTTATTACCCTATCATCGCCTATGGCGACCGGAATTTTATCGAAATAGTCGATTAGCTTGCCGTCTTTAAACAGGCTGAACTTGTAGGTCCCAGGAACAACTCCGATCGAGAAATACTCGCCTTTCGAATTGACCTTGAGGTTGATCTTATGGCCGTTCTCGCTGTTGAAGAGCTCTACCGTAGCGCCTTCGATGGGCTTGCCGGTCTCATCCTTGGCAGTACCCCTGACCGTGCCAGTAAACTGCGCCCAAGCTGGTGCCACGAGAATCGCAGCCAGGAATGTCAGCAATAGAACGACGGAAATATGTTTTTTCATTCTTCCTCCAACCAAGAAACGAAATGATGACTGCTGCACTACAGCGACGGGTGATTAGCCTGAAAACTGAGTGAGCGGTGGTGATGCATAAGAAATCGGATCAACTGCCCCGGCCATTGCAAAAGCCTGCCGCCGCAAAACGCAACTATCGCAAGTGCCGCAAGCACGAACCTCCGCTCCGTAGCATGACCAAGTTAAATCGAATGGAGCGTGCAATTCAAGGCCAAGCGTCACAATCTGGGTCTTTCGCAATGCAATCAACGGCGTTTCGACCCGGATTACGCCAGCTTTGGTGCCCGCGCGAACGACCTCGTTAAATGTCCGGTAGAACTCTGGACGGCAGTCAGGATAGCCGGAACTGTCCTGTTCCACGGCTCCGATGTAAATCCGGTCCGCGCCCAGTACCTCTGCCCAGCTCACGGCCGCCGACAGGAAGTGCGCATTGCGAAACGGAACATAGGTCACCGGAATATTCAAGCCGATTTCCGGGCCGGCATCGGGAATCGAGATCTTATCGTCGGTGAGCGCGGAGCCTCCAATGGCGTGGAAGAACGGGGTACGAAAGCACAGACGCCGGCGAATCTGTAACCGGTCGCAAATCTCCTGAAACGCCGCCAGTTCCCGGCGCTCAGTGCGTTGCCCGTAACTGATGTGCAGCGCCGCGGTAGCGTTGGCTCCGAAGTCGCGTACGGCGAGAGCCGCACAGACGCAGGAGTCCATTCCTCCGCTGAGCGCCACCACCACCTGTGCCTGATCGTGCATCGTCATTAGAATCCTGCCTCACACACCCTTCCGCGATGGCTCCCAGATGAACTTATGAATCTGCAGCCCCAACCTGGCATTCAGCCCGTCGGTCAGCATCCACTCGGCCAGATGCTGCGGGTCGACCATACAATGCGAAGCATCGCGGCTTCCGGATGCGTCCTTGCGAAATGCCGGAGATAAAATCACCGTGCCCACTAACGTATTCAGGGAATGCTGCCGGATGAAAGCGCGCGCGAACTCATAGTCTTGACGGCTGGCGACGACGAATTTCACTTCATCCTGACGGCCCAGCGCCTCAAGATTTGAGATGCGAAACGTTTCGCCTTCTCCGGAATCCGGGCATTTTACGTCCACAATCTTGACCACGGCCGCGGGAACGCGCTCCAGGGGCCGTTCGCCGCTGGTCTCCAGCAAGACGGTGTACCCGATGGCCAGCAGTCGTCCCATCAGGTCGACGGCCTCGCGTTCCTGCAAGAGAGGCTCACCGCCGGTGATCTCAACCAGGCCTCCGTTGGGCGACAGCCGATGTACCTCAACTTCGATCTCCTCCAGACTCATGCGCTGGCCGCCGTGGAAGGTATATTCGCTATCGCACCAGACGCAACGCAGGTTGCACCCCGCCAGCCGCACAAAGACGCAGGGCAGACCGGTGTAGGAAGACTCACCCTGCAGCGATTTGTAAATCTCGATGATCTGCATGGAGCGGAGCTATTCGCTATAGCGCGCGGTGGTGGTGTCGGTCTCCCAGATGGTCACGTCTTTCACCCGGACCCTGCCATCGGTGCCCTGTTTCAGCCGCGCGTTTGTCTCATCGTAGAAATACTTGGCCAGGTTTTCCGCCGAAGGATTGATGGTGGTGAACGGCTCCAACTCATTCATCATCTGATGATCGAGATAGTTCATCACAGGGCGCAAAACGTCTTTCAGGTCCTTGAAGTCCAGCAGCAGTCCGGCGTGGTCCAGGGTCTCGCCGCTGAGGGTGACGCGAACGCGATAGTTGTGGCCATGGGGCTTCTCGCACTTGCCGCGATAGTTGCGCAAGTAATGACCCGCGGAAAAGGTGTCTTCCACAGTGACTTCGAACATGGTCTCCGTCCGTAACCGCGCAAATAGGCGGGTTACGGTGAAGTTACTATTTTAGCGTGTTTGGAGGGAACAGAACGACAGGCGAGCCTCTTCGATTGCGACGATGTGCCTTGGTGGGCCATGAATGGCATTCCGATCAGTAACCAACTGGAACATCATAAAGACCATTGCGCGACACTCCCCGTGTGACTACAATGTAATTACGGGAGCCTTGGCAATGCGGACAGACTTGGTGCGCATCGGAAATTCGCGCGGAATTCGAATTCCCAAACCGATTATTGAGCAATGCGGCTTTGGCGAAAAGGTAGAGCTGCGCGTGGAAAACCATCGTCTCATCGTTTCTCCCCAACGCGCGCCCCGGGAGGGTTGGGAAAAGGCATTTCGCGCGGCGGGTTCGTCAGCGGACAATGAGCTGCTCCTGGAAGGCGCCGCCAACGAATTCGATCGGAAGGAATGGAAATGGTGAGCAGTCCTCGACTCGATGAAGTCTGGCTGGTGTCTCTGGATCCGACGCTTGGGTCCGAGATGCAAAAGACGAGACCCTGCGTGGTGGTTTCGCCAGACGAGATGAACCGTCACCTCCGGACGGTCATTGTAGCTCCGATGACCACAACGGAAAGACGATACCCTACTCGAGTTCCGCTGATATTTCGTGGCAAATCCGGTGAAGTTGCGCTCGATCAACTCCGCGCCGTGGATCGTGACCGGATGCGGAAAAAGGTTGGCAACATTTCGCCCGGCACAGCTCGGGCAGTGTCTTCGGTTCTAGTCGAAATGTTTGCCCGGAAATAGTCCCACGCCAAACCTCTCCGGGTTTGCGCTGTTTTCCCTGAACCACACCAACACTCTCCGCGTATAACCACTCAGGCTGCTTTGCATCCAACAGGCGGCCAAAGCTCTCCATGGTCCTACGCGACCTCATTCGCGACGTATTCCAAACGCTCTGGGCGCACAAACTGCGCACCGCGCTCACCATGTTCGGCATCGCCTGGGGCGTCATCTCGATTGTCCTGATGGTGGCGGCGGGCGAGGGCTTGCGCGTTGGGCAAGCCAAGGTCTCACAGCAGTTCGGCCGCGACCTGATGATTATTTTCGCTGGACGCACCAGTCTGCAGGCTGGTGGTACCCGCGCCGGGCGACGGATTGAGTTTGAAGACACCGACCTCGACCGGCTGGCGCAAGACAGTCCTGACTGCCAATGGATCCTGCCTGAAGTCGGCCAGAATGACGTCCGCATCCATAGCAATTTCAACGCCAGTGCGCAGATGGTGACCGGCTCGTATCCCGCCTTCGCCGACATTCGCAGCGTGGCCATTGGCGAAGGACGCTTCTACGACTGGAACGATGTGACGAACGAACGGCGAGTAGCGTTTCTCGGCACCGAGGTCAAGAAACAGTTGTTTGCCGGCCGCAATGCCATTGGTGAAACCATTTACCTGGACGACATTCCCTACAAAGTCATCGGCGTGATGAAGGCCAAGGACCAGGACTCCAGTTACGACGGCTTCGACGTGAACAAGATTTTTGTACCCTACTCCGCCATGCACAACGATTTTCCCAACAAGCCTCCGGCCAAACCTCACAGCCTCGATCGCGTCCTGGTAACGCCCAAATCAGTGGCGCAGCACGAACCTTGTAAGGCCCAAGTGCTGACCTCGCTGGCCCACATCCACGGCTTCGATCCGCGCGACAAAGAAGCCGCCAACGTGTGGGACACCATCGAAGAGGCGCAGGCCTTCAAGACCATGACGGACGGCATGAAGTACTTTCTGGGGGCGGTCGGCCTCACCACGCTGTTTCTTGGCGGGCTCGGCGTGATGAACGTAATGCTGGTAGCGGTGCGGGAGCGCACGCGCGAGATCGGGGTCCGCAAAGCCGTCGGGGCAGCCTCGCACAATATCATGATGCAGTTTTTTGTCGAGACCTTGATCGTTGTCTTCGTAAGCGGGGGTCTCGGCATGGGAATCTCCTTTGGCTTTTGCAAGTTATTCAACCTGCTCCCCATGCCTCAGTACTTCGCCGGGCTGCTGCCCACGTGGGAGTCGGGACTACTGTCCATCGGATTGCTGGGTCTGATCGCGGTGTTGGCGGCGATGTATCCAGCGCGCCAGGCGGCCTCCATCGATCCCATCGAGGCGTTGCGTTATGAGGCGGGCGGCTAATGCTTAACATGATGAGGGAAATCCTGCGGGAATCGTGGACGGCGCTGGCGCGCAGCCGCACCCGCAGTCTGCTTACCATGCTCGGCATCGTTTGGGGCATTGTCGCGGTCACGTTGCTGATTGCCTATGGGAGCGGCTTTCGCACGGTGCTGGTAAGCGCCTTCAATGCGTTCGGCAAGAGCACCGTGGTCGCCTGGCCCGCCCAGACCAGCGAACAGCCGGGCGGTCAGCGGGCCGGGAAGAAGGTCAAGTTCGAACTGGCTGACCTGGAAGCGGTTCGCGGTGAAGCCAACATGGTGAAGCACGCCTGCCTCGAGGCTGTGAAATTCTTGCCCATCGCCTTTGGCGATCGCCTGGTCAATACCGCGACCCGCGGCGTGTGCCCCGAGTACGGTGAAATGCGCAACGAAAATGCAGTTGAGGGGCGCTGGTTAAATTCCAGCGACGAACTCGAACGCCGCCGCGTCGTCTTTCTCGGCTATCGCGTTAAAGACCAGCTTTTCAGCGGGCGCAACGCTATCGGGGAAACCGTCGAGATCGCCGGGGTGCGCTTCACCGTAGTCGGAGTAATGGACCGCAAGCTGCAACTTTCCAACTATTTCACCAGCGACGATCGGTCGGTGTTCATTCCCTTCTCCGCGGCTGGTGACTTGTGGAACACGCGCTATGCGCAGGTGATGGTTTTCACTCCGGTGGCTCCGCAATTCGAGAAGAAGGCGAAGGCCCAGGTATTGGCGGCCATCGCCGAACGTCAGGGATTTTCCCCCACCGACGACAAAGCCATCCAAATGTTCGGACGCGAAGAGTTTCGTCCGGTCATTGATGGACTCACCATCGGCCTGCAAGTGCTGCTAATGTTCATCGGCGCGCTTACCCTGGGCATTGGCGGCGTGGGCGTGATGAACATCATGCTGGTTTCCGTGGACGAGCGCATTCGCGAAATCGGACTGCGCCGCGCCCTGGGTGCTCGCAAGTGGCACATCCGCTTTCAATTTCTCGCCGAAACCATGCTTCTCATGCTCCTCGGCGGCGCCATTGGCATCGCGCTGTCATATGTGCTTTCAGCCGTAATTCCCACGCTGCCGATGCTCGGGCCGCTATTCGAAGATACTTCTGGCAAGGGCGATATCCACCTTCAGGTCTCGGCGATGGCGGTGATGGGTTCAGCGATGGCTCTGCTGGTAGTCGGCGTCGCGAGCGGCATGGTGCCGGCGCTGCGCGCGTCGAGACTCGATCCAGTGGAAGCGCTGAGGTACGAGTGAGTGCTGATCGCTGAAACCTAAATTGCTAATTGCTGCTCACCCTCTCACCAGCTTCTCCATTTCGTTCTCGTCAACCACGCTGACCCCCAAGTCTCGCGCTGTATCCAGTTTTGAACCGGCCTCTGCTCCGGCGACTACGTAGTCGGTTTTCTTGCTCACTGAACCGGAAACCTTGCCGCCGGCATCTTCGATCAGCTTCTTGGCTTCGTCGCGGGTATAGCGCTCCAACGTTCCGGTGAGCACGAACGTCTTTCCGGCGAGAGTCGTACCTCGCTGTTTCTTGTGACCTTTGAAAGTCAGGCCCGTTTTGCGTAGCCGCTCGACGAGCGCCACGTTCTTCGGCTCATCAAAAAATTCCCGAATGGCCGCCGAAACGCGTGGTCCAATCTCATTCACCTGCTGCAGCTCTTCTTCGCTGGCCTTCATGAGCTCGTCCATCGAGCCGAAATGTTCAGCCAAGAATTGCGCCGTACGCTCGCCGACCATGCGAATACCCAATCCGTAGATCACCCGCTCCAGCGGCAGCTCCTTCGAGTTTTTAATTTCCGACAGAATGTTCTGCGCCGACTTCTTGCCCATGCGCTCCAAGGCGAGCAGCTTTTCTTCGGTCAGGTCGTAGATATCGGCGATGTTCTTGACCATGCCATTCTCGACCAGTTGATTGACCAGCGCGTCGCCCATACCTTCTATGTTCATGACTCCGCGCGAAGCAAAATGGCGAATGCTCTCGCGCAGCTTGGCCGGGCAATTGACGTTGACGCAGCGATGGTCGGCCTCGCCCTCGGCGCGGACCACATGTCCACCGCACACCGGGCAACGTTCGGGCATGTGGAAGTGGCGATGGCCGCGCGGCTTGTCCTCCAGCACCTTCACTACTTTGGGAATGACGTCGCCGCCGCGCTCGACCGAAACCCAATCGCCAATGCGCACTCCGAGCCGATCAATCTCGTCCATGTTGTGCAAGGTGGCGCGGCTCACCGTGGTGCCGCCGATTGGCACTGGCTTCAGTGCGGCCACCGGCGTCAGTTTGCCCGTGCGTCCCACCTGCACCAGGATGTCTTCGATCTGCGTAACGCCGGAACGTGCGGCGAATTTGTAGGCGATCGCCCAGCGCGGCGCTTTGCCGGTGTAGCCCAGCTCTTCCTGCAGGCGAATGCGGTCCACCTTGATGACGATGCCGTCGATCTCGTAAGCCAGGTTCTCGCGCTTGGCTTCCCACTCGTGGATGAAGGCCCAGACCTCATCAAGGTTATGCACCAGGCGGTGGTTGGGATTCACTTTGAAGCCCGCGGCTTGCAGCGCCTTCAGAGTTTCCGAGTGCCGCTCAAAGATGTTGCGTCCCTTGGCGAACAGCGCATACGAGAAAAAATCCAGCCGCCGCTGGGCGGTAACATTCGGCTCCAGTACCCGCACCGTGCCGGCCGTTGCATTACGAGGGTTGGCGAACTTCGGCAGGCCCTGCTGTTCGCGCTCATCGTTCATGCGCTGAAAAGCGGCCAGCGGCATCAGTAGCTCTCCGCGTACTTCGAAGTCCGGCGGCAGACCGGCCTTGGCCAGCGTCTTGGCGGGAATACTCAGCGGTACGCTACGCACGGTGCGCACATTAAGGGTCACGTCTTCGCCCACCGAGCCATCGCCCCGGGTAATGCCCTGTGCCAGCTTGCCGCCGGCAAAGCGCAACGCCAGCGACATGCCGTCGAGTTTGAGTTCGCAGACGTAGTCCACTCGCGACTCGCCGCTCAACTCGTGTACCCGCCGTTCCCAGTCGAGTAACTCCGCCTCGCTGTAAGCATTGTCCAGCGACATCATGGGCGTCGAATGCGGAATCTTGACGAAGCCCTCGCGTGGCTTGCCGCCCACGCGCTGGGTGGGCGAATCGGCAGTGATCAGCTCCGGATGCTGGGCTTCGAGCGCCTTCAGTTCGTTCATCAGGCGATCGAAGTCGGCGTCGCTGATCTCAGGATCGTCCAGCACGTAGTAACGGTGCTCGTGGTGACGGATTTTCTCCCGCAACGCGTCGATCTTCTGCTGCACATCTTTAGCGGATGGCATGAAGCAATTATGCCAGTAGGCAGAACCGGTAGTCAGGTGTCTGCTACCAGACATACATCGGTTCTACCGAGATGTCTAACCTGTTCGTAGATCGGAGGTTGGGCATTTTTGCGGCATCATTCCGCGCTGGAGTCGCATCACACTCTCTGGTTTAAATGTCCGAAGTGGGTGGTCGCCATAGGTTTACGGCCATGAGTGAGCTCCATCGCTTGGTTCGATCGGTGCGCGCGTTTTCTCGCGAGCTGTCTCGTCCATCTCCTATACCATCACCTGATGTGCTCCCTCCGCCGCGCCGCCTCAAGCTTGGACTGGCGCTCGGCGGCGGCTTCGCGCGCGGCATATTGCACATCGGCGTGCTGAAGGCCTTGGAAGATGCCAAAATTCCGGTGGACTACGTGGCCGGTACCAGCGTCGGAGCACTGGTTGGCTCTTTCTATTGCGCCGGCATTCCGGCCTGCGAGTTAGTAGAGATCGCGCGCATGGCCCGGTTTCGCGATTTCGCCCGCTGGACGCTTTCGCGCTATGGCTTTTGCAGCACCGACCGCATCATTCGTTTCTGCGAGCGAGTGATGAAAACTAAGAGCTTCGACGAGCTGAAGATCCCTTTCGCTGTCACCGCAACCGACATCCGAAGTGGGGAAGCGGCTGTCTTCACCAAAGGATCGCTGATCGATTCCGTCCGCGCCAGTTGCGCCTATCCCGGCATGTTCCCACCGGTCGAGATCGATGGCCGCTCCTATGTTGACGGTATGCTGGCTTACTCTGTTCCCACTACACCGGTACGCCAGATGGGTGCGGAGCGCGTGCTGGGTATCGATCTGGGCGGACACTGGGTGCAGGGGCGCGAGCCACGTCATCTGTTCGAGGTGATTGGTCAATGCTTTTCCATCGCCCAGTCCAAGATGAGTGACTCGTGGAAAAAAGACGCCGACCTGGTGCTGAATCCCGACGTCACCGGATTTGCTTTTGACTGCTTCGATCGCACGCCTGAACTTATCGCCCTCGGCGAAGCTTCCATGCGCGTCGTCTTGCCGGAGTTAAGAACTCTGCTCAACATTCCTGCTGATGATGTTGCCCCAGTGGTGACGGAATTCGCCGCAGCTTCGACCCCAGTTCCCTCCTCAGAGCCGCAGCCCAGTCCGGCAGCCTAGTTGGCGACTCGACGGGCGCGGTTGGAGTCTCGGTCCTTCTGCGACTACACTAGTGGTTGCCATTTCTTCAGGATCACGCCTTGTCAAAACCCTATTATTCTCCCCGAAAACTACTGCAGGTTTGCGAAGAAATGCTGGCGGCATTTTCGCCCGCTACCGATGCCTCGCCGCTCGATGACCTGCTCAAGCTACTGTATGACCAACGCCGCTACTTCTGGATCGGCATTTACTTTGTGCTGGGCGACACACTGGTTCGGCAGGCAATGCAGGGACCGATTCCGCCTTGCCACGTGTTCGAGTTTGGTAAAGGAAATGTGGGCACCGCGGGGCAGAGCGGACTGGTGAAAGTGATTCCCGACGTCACCGCGGACGCAACCTACAGCAGGTGTTTCCTGGAAGTGAAATCGGAGATCGTAGTGCCCATCCGTATCGGCGGACGCACCCTGGGAGTAATGGACGTCGAAAGCGATCGCCCCAACCATTTCGGCAGCCTGGACCGCATATTGCTGCAAGGCGTAGCCGCCATGGTAGCGCGCTTCATGACTGGCCGCGGCAAGGTGCTGGTACGACATGCACGTGAACGCCAAGCGGTGGTGCCCAAAGTGCGCTCCGCCACGGCTGGCTAAAACCCGCTACAATTTTTCCTTGAGGGTATCGATTTGATCCGCGTCTTCATTTGTGTGCTCAGTTGCGCTCTGTTCTACTCACCGCTGGTTCATGGCCAGCAGACATCTCAAGCTGAGCCATTCACGCCGCCCACAATGATATTTGGATTTCGCGATCCTGCCCCTGAATTAAGAGCCGAGAAGATGTTTCTGGCGGTGCCTGACCCGCAGTTGGCACGCGAGCATCTGAAGGTCCTGACCTCCGCGCCCCACGTTGCCGGATCTCCGGAAGACCTGAAGACGGCTGAGTACGTTCTCGAGAAATACAAAGCTGCCGGCCTCGATGCCTATATCCAGCGGTACAAAGTTTGGATGAACCTGCCGCTCGACATCAAGGTCGAGGTGGTTGCGCCCAAGGGTGTCACCATGATTGGCCCATCGCCCGAGCACGTCAGCGACGATCCGTACCAGGATGACCCGCGCATTTTGCCGGCGTACAACGCGTTTTCGCCGTCGGGCGACGTGACCGCCGATGTGGTTTACGCCAACTATGGCCGTCTGGAGGACTTCAAGAAACTGCAGGAGATGGGCGTTGACGTGAAGGGTAAGATCGTCATCGTCCGCTATGGAGAGAATTTTCGCGGGGTGAAATCGTTTGTCGCGGAGAAGTATGGAGCGGCGGGCGTCATCATCTACTCCGATCCATGGGACGACGGCTATTTCAAAGGCGACAAGTATCCCACGGGGCCATGGCGTCCCGATACTGCTGTGCAGCGTGGATCCATTCAATACCTGTTCCGCTATCCCGGGGATCCCACGACGCCGGGGATCGCTTCCGTGCCCGAGCTGCCTGACAGCAAGCGCATCGCGCCTGAGAGCGCAACGGATATGCCTAAGATCCCGACCACGCCGCTGTCTTATGCCGACGCCACTCCCATCCTGGCCAATCTCGGTGGACCGGAATCGTCGCGCGAATGGCAAGGCGCGTTGCCCTTCACCTACCACGTCGGTCCGGGGCCGGTGAAGGTGCACATGGCGCTGAAGCAGAACTACCAGTTCACCATCATCTACGACGTGATCGGGATGGTGCACGGATCCCAGTTTCCCGACGAGTGGGTAGTAACTGGCAATCATCGTGATGCCTGGGTGTACGGCGCCGTAGATCCGAACAGCGGCACGGCCGCGCAGTTGGAAGCGGTGCACGGCGTGGGACAGTTGCTCAAGAGCGGATGGCAGCCCAAACGCACCATAGTTTTCGCCAGTTGGGATGCGGAGGAGGAAGGCCTGATAGGCTCAACCGAATTCGCCGAGCAGCATGCCAAGGAACTCAGCCGGGCTGTCGCCTATTTCAACATGGACGTTGCTGTCGCCGGTCCCGATTTCGGCGCGTCGGCAGTACCAAGTTTGAAGCAATACTTGCGCGATGTCGCCAAGTCGGTGCCCAGTCCGAAAGGCGGCAGCGTTTATGACCAGTGGAAAGCCACGGCCGCGAAGCGAGAGCAGGCGCGAACCGAGCAGGCGGAGCCTGAGTCCTCAGACACCCCGGCAGAACCGGCAGCCCCCGTGCCGCACGATGTTCGCGTCGGCAATCTGGGCAGCGGTTCCGACTACACCGCCTTCCTGCAGCACTTGGGTGTTCCATCTGCCGACATCGGCTCTCACGGGCCATACGGCGTCTATCATTCGGCCTTCGACAACTTCGCCTGGTTTACCAAGTTTGGCGATCCCACATTTGTCTATGAGCAGCAGATGGCGCGGGTTTACGGACTCGAGGTCATCCGCATCGCTTCCGCCGACGTGCTCCCTTTCAATTATCAGGACTACGGCAAAGAGATTGAACAGTACTTAAAGGCTGCCGAGCCGAAGGCGAAGACGGCTTTCGGCGAACAGGCTCCGTCGTTTGCCGAAGCTTCGAAAGCAGCGGTGCGCCTGGAGAAAGCCGGGGCCGCCGTTTTGCAACAGCAGAACCTTCCGATAGGAGATCCGGGCGGCATGAACCTGATCCTGCGCAATACCGAACGGGCATTCCTCATCGACGGCCTGCCTGATCGTCCCTGGTTCAAGCATTCGATCTACGCGCCGGGCGAATATACCGGCTATGCCGCCGTGGTGATTCCAGGAGTGAATGAGGCCATCGACCAGAAAGACCTGACAGCGATGCAGCAGCAGTTGCAGTTGCTAACGGATGCCATCAACCGCGCCGCGGACTTGTTGGAGAGAGTGAAGTAAGAAGCCTACATAGCCCGGAACATCAGGCCCGGAACCGGCCCAGCTTCAATCCGCTTAATGCAGCGCTCCGTTCCTTTGCCACCCCGGCTGACATGAGCAGCACCTGGAATGTTTCACCCATGCCTGTGGGCGAAATCAGGTGCTTCAATTGCAATGCCACCTTGGCGCGCTCTTGCGGGAGTTTGCACTCCTGAAATGCGTCGGCAAATTGCGTCTCTTCGCCAATGCCGATTAAGAATTGCGATTGCGTGAGCAGTGCAATCGGCTCCAGGCCGCGCTGAATACCTCTTTCTCGTATCGCTGTGAAGTTTACGTGCGCGGTGATGTCCTGTTCGCCTGGCGCTTCGTAAGGCGATGCGCTGGCGGTATGTTGGCGGTAGCTCATGATGGTGTCGCGATGCCTTCCCGCCAGCTGTTCCTCGCGCGTGTAGCCGTAGTCGATCAGGACCAAGAAGCCTCGCCTGCCCTGAAAGACTTCTGCAAGGCCCTCCATCATCCGCAATGCAATCAACGTCGCTTCTACGCGTTCGCCTTTCTCCGGACGAACACTGTAGCGATCGAGGAATTCGAGTTCCGCCGGAGTTGGCCGATCAAATCTTTCCACAAACTTTCCGTTCTCCTCGTCAATTCGCAATGCGCCGCGATAATCCACCACTTCGACGGGAAGTGCATCGAACAACTCATTGCCGAAGACGATGATGCTTTCGCCTGCCGTTGAAGTTGCCGCTTTCAGCGAGTCCAAGACACACGCTCTTTCTGCGGCGATATGGTCGGCGAGCCGCTCGTGCAATCGTTCGCGCAGGCGCGGCGACTGCTCCACCAGCGCATAATGCAATGCGCGCGAGAACTCCGGAAACTGCCTGGCCGACCAATCCAGCACATCGCGTGCAAACAGGCCGCGCCCCGGACCCAGTTCGATGATGTCGATGCGCGGCGGTGAATCCAGGGCGCGCCACATCTCCTCGAACTGCCGCGCCAGCAGCCGCCCAAAAACGGCATGAACGTCGCTGGAAGTATAAAAGTCTCCGGCCTTTCCGAATTGCTCGCGCGCGCGCGAATAGTAGCCAAGCTCGGGCTCGTAGAGACACATCTGCATGTAGCGAGAGAATGGCATGGGGCCAAGGCGGCGAATCTCGTCCGCAATGCGCCGGCGCAGGAGCGATTCGCCCCGAGCATCACTCTCCGGCTCCTTGTTGCTGGTGCTCACAGCTTGCCTTCGCGCTCCATCTGCTGGTTTTCTTTGCGGTGCTGCGGTGTGCGCACAAACATCTCCACCAGATAATCGTGCAGGCAGTCGAAAAGCTGGCGCTGAAATGCCCATTCGAATTGCGGGTCGTCCAGATCGCGAGGATGCAACTCGAAGTAGTAGGTGTGCACCGCCGGATCGGTGAAGCGTGTCCGGATGGTCACCTCCACGGCTTCGCCTTTGCTGCGCGCGTCGAACTCTACCAACGGGTGCTCGTATAGCCGCAATTGCTCGCGCACCCTGGCCAGGCGATCGGAGGTCATCGGGCGATTGTAGCCTCTATGGAGTTGTCATTACGAACCTGGCGAACGGGGCATCTTGTGTTCCTTGGATCCATTGCCAATGTCCTCTCGAAACCCACCTCCGCTCACCCCTGCGAGCGACCCAACGGCTGCGCATTCCCGCCGTTCACTGTGTACCTGCTTCACTCCGCCGGGTGAGGCGCGACACAGCCGGGAAGCCGCTACTGGCGCGACAATCATGAGATGAGGCAGCGCGGCGGTGTCCTATGATCTTCCTCATTCTCCTTTCGCCGTCGCGCTGCCTTATGGTACCGAGGTGAATAACCAGTGAGCACTCAGACATTCTCGCCGGAAGTGTGCATCCCGAACTTGCCAGCCGGCCCGGACCGGCAGAAGAAATTCTCTCCGACTAAGCGGCCCACGCTGCGCATCCTGCAGCCCGACGTGACTTACACCGGCTCGCCGATCAAGCCGCTGCAAAAAGGCCTGCCCAAGCGCACCGAGTCGCTGTGTCCGGAATGCAATAAGGTCATTCGGGCAGACATTTTCGCTAACGATGGCAAGGTCGTGATGGAGAAATCCTGCACCGAGCATGGCAACTTCCGCGACATCGTTTTCAGCGACATCGAACTCTACCTCAAGATGGAGGAGTGGAACTTCGGCGACAATCTCGGACTGGCCAATCCGCAAATCGAGGGCGGAAAGTCGTGTCCTGACGACTGCGGCCTTTGCGGCATGCACACCTCGCACACGGCGCTGGCTAATGTCGATCTTACCAACCGCTGCAATCTGACGTGTCCGGTCTGCTTCGCCAACGCCAACGCCGCAGGCTATCTTTATGAGCCAGGCATTGAGCAAGTCCGCACCATGCTGCAGACGCTGCGCGGCGAGCGCCCAGTTGATGGCCGGGTGGTGCAGTTCTCCGGCGGCGAGCCCACCATCCACCCGCAGTTTTTCGAGATCCTCAGCATGGCGCGCGAGATGGGGTTCACCCACATTCAGGCCGCGACCAACGGAATTGAGTTGGCGAATCTGGAGTTCGCGAAGAAATCCAAGGCTGCCGGGCTGGCCACGCTGTACCTGCAATTCGACGGCGTCAGCGATGACGTTTACCTCCGCACCCGCGGCCGTGCGCTGCTCGAAACCAAAATGCGTGTTATCGAGAACTGCCGCGCTACCGGCATGAAGATTGTATTCGTGCCCACCATCGTGAAGGGCATCAACGATCATCAGATCGGCGACATTGTGCGCTGCGCCATCGACAATGTTGATACCGTCTCCGGCATCAGCTTCCAGCCGGTGGCTTTCACCGGACGCATTGCCAAGCACGAACTGCTCGCCAAGCGGTTTACGTTGGCTGATCTGGCGCGCTGCGTCAGCGAGCAGACGGGCATCACCGATCCTCGCTCCGACTGGTTCCCGCTGGCCTGCGTCACGCCGTTTTCCAAGCTGACGGCTGCGCTGCGCGGCACCGGCGTGCCGACTATCTCGTCGCACCCGCATTGCTCGCTCGGTACTTACTTTTTCGTGGATGAGAAGTCGAAGAAGGCCGTGCCCATCACCCAATTTGTTGACGTGCCGAACATGCTGCAGGACATGGAAGAGTTGTCGCGTTCAGCGAGCAAGGCGCGCTTCAAGCTCTACAGCAAAGTGAAGGCGTGGAACTCGCTACAAAAGCACTTCAAACAGCAACTTGCGCCGCCGGGGCTGACGTTCACCAAGTTCCTGCAAACCCTGCAGGGGATGACGAACAAGAAACTGGGGCGTGACGGCAAGGATGGGACCTTCACCTATCGCACCCTGCTGGTGGCGGGCATGCACTTTCAGGACGCCTATAACTATGACATCGAACGCGTGAAGCGCTGCGTCATTCACTACGCCACACCCGATGGCAAGCTGTATCCATTCTGCACCTACAATTCAGGCCCGTGTTACCGGGAGAAGATCGAGCGCCAGTTTTCGGTTCCCTGGGACCCAAAGACGCAGCAGGTAATCGCGGGCAGTTAACGGCGGGTTTCCCGGCTTGGTGCTGGAATATGGAATCATTGAAGCGTTAACTAACAACTGGCTGAAGGGATTGTCCCGGCACCGTGAGGCGTCTAATATATTGACATGAAAACGACTGAAGCCGAGAAGGCAGAGGTCCCAGTGACCGCCGATGTCGAAGAAACCCTTCGGGAGCGACTGGAGACCATCGAGGAAGACAAGAAAACCGCATCGCCGTGGCCTGATGTGAAGCGCCGCATTCTCTCCCACGCGCCTCAGCCTTGAGCCATCCCGTTAAACTTACCCGGCTCGTCGAGGCCGATATCGCTCAGGCCTTCGATTGGTACGAAGGGAAGAAAAAGCATCTTGGCTTTGAATTCATTGAGCAGGTCGAACAGGCGATCCGGACCATAACGAAACCTATCCGTGAAGCGCATCACCACCATCGCCGAGATGAAGGCAGCTTGCCGCGGCGCGACCCGCAACGGCCAGACCCTGGGATTCGTGCCCACCATGGGCGCGCTGCACGAAGGCCACCTGTCGCTGGTGAAGGCGTCGAAGGCACGCTGCGACGTGACCGCGGTTTCCATCTTTGTGAATCCGCTGCAATTTGGGCCGGCGGAAGATCTGGACAAGTACCCGCGCACGATGGAGCGCGATATCGCCTTGCTCGAGCAACTTGGCACTGAAATTTTGTTCACGCCTTCGGCCGAGGAAATGTATCCCCCGGGCGCGCAGACGTACCTCGTGGTCGAGGACCTGAGCAACCGGCTTGACGGCGCGTCGCGTCCTGGACATTTCCGGGGCGTGGCGACGGTGGTGGCGAAGCTGTTCGAAATCGTTCGCCCTGATTTCGCCTACTTCGGGCAGAAAGACGCCGCCCAGTCAGCCTTGATTCGCAAGCTGGCCGGCGATCTTGACATGGATGTGCAGGTGGTCGTCTGCCCGACCGTGCGCGAGAGTGACGGCCTGGCGATGAGTTCCCGCAATGCCTACCTGACCGCCGAGCAACGGCAGCAGGCGCCAGTGTTGTATCGCTCATTGCTGCGGGTGCAGTCGGCCGTGGATCACGGTGAGCACGACTCCGCCAAGCTGGTTGAGATTGGCAAGCAGGTGATCGCAAACCAGGCTGGAGTGAAGTTGGACTACTTTGTCATCGTCGATCTGGACACCCTCGATCCGGTTGCCGATGTGTCGCGCTGCGCGCTGGTGGCGGTTGCGGCGTACTTCGGCAGCACCAGGCTGATCGACAATGTGCTGGTCACACCTTCGTCACGGTAGTTTTCCAATACTTGACACCATCACGGTAGTACTTTTTTTTCCGGATCCCCGACAACCACGCTCCGCCGAGAACCAGCACTACCGGGAAACATTCCAGGGTGTAGCGCGGCTCGGGATTTTCCATCGTCCCCAGAAATGAGGACCGCAACAGCACGAACAACAACATCAGCCCGAGACAACGAGGCCGCGGCCCGCGCACTACGCCCATCAGTGCGGCAATCAGGAACAGTAGATTGAGCACGCCCCAGAGTGTGGCTATGAGGCAGGCCACAGGGTCGTCGCCGTACTCCCACCAGCGCGTATTCAGGGGCAGCATTTCTGTCCGCGGACGCAGCCACATGTCGGCGATGCGCAACGCGGGCAGCCGCACGTAATAACGAAATGGCGCTCGTTTGATGCGCTCGTTGCCCAACTCGGCGAAGCGGTCGTTCAGCTCGGGATCGACCACGTGGGTTTTGGCGTAATCGCTGAAAATTGCTTCCGTTTTCTCCCGCTCCTGCGCACTGTCGAAGGCCCGCGAGGGCAGGTCTTGCAAATCAACGTCATCGCCCGGAACCTGCCAGTACACCTCCTCGGTCGAAACGTAATCGACCACCCATGTGCGCATCCACTTGTCGAAACCAGACGGAACGAACTCGTCGGGATCGCTGGCGTAGCGCGGGGCCAATGGTTCGAAGCGATGGAAGTCGCGCCAATTTCGGACGGTCCACGGCACCAGAGGAGCCAGCGTAACCGCCAGCAGCAGCGCGCCCGCCCAGAAGAGGCGAGTGCGCTCCGCAGGTCTTGCCCACATCCGCCACAGCAGAAACAGTCCCAGCGACACCAGCAGAATGCCACCGTCGGGGCGGAGCAGAACTCCCGCGGCCAGGGCGACGGCGCAAACCACCCACGCTGACCAGCGGGTAAACCCTTCTTCCGAAGCTTGGAACGCGGCGACCGCGCCATCAAGCGCCACGGCAGTAAAAAATATGCTGAGCGTCTCGGCCAGTGGGGCCACGGTGTATTCGGCGGTAAACGGACAGAGTGCAGCCAGCAAAAACGCGAACCGCGCGGCGCGTGGCGACACCGTTCGGCGCGCCAGGTCGGCAATGACGAAACAGCCGGCGACATCAACGACAATCTGCACCAGCAGGACCGCGTGGTAATGCTCGCTTCCGAAAAGCACGAAGCAAGCCGCCAGAAATGCGGGATAGCCGGGCAGACGAATCCAGGTAGGGCGCGCTCCTTCGGCGTGGCTAAGCCCGTAGATGCCGTGCTGAAGCCAGTTTTTGGCGATGTCGCCGTAAATCAGCGAATCGCCGGTCACGTGGGGGAATCTAAAGTAGAAGAAAAGCCGCAGGGCAAAAGCCGCCAGGGTGACCAGCAGGAAGTACTCCCCAGATTCCCGCAGCATGTCCCAGAACAAAGGTGTCCCAGTTCCCGTGACAGGCGAGTTGCGCTCCGGTTCCAGCACGTGGCGAATATAGCAGGAGGAAGCTGTTAGCAATTAGCAATTGGCAATTAGCACTTGGCGAATGCGGTTGGAGCAGATGCTCAAACGGAAAAACTCGGTGCAGAAGTTGGGAGTGCGGTCTTTTGGTGGAAGCCCCGCATTTATGCGGGGGAGAAAGAGTTGCGGTCTCTTGGGTGGAAGCTCCCGCATTTATGCGGGGGTAGGAGCGCTTCAGCGCTTTCTCGATGTGTGAGTTGTCATCACGAACGGCCTTGGCCGTGAGGGATCTGCTGTTTCCTCCGCCATTGTTACAGGTGTAAGCAAGAGCAGATTCCTCGCTCCGCTCGTAATGACAATTTCAGCAAAGACGCAGCTCTAAGGCCCCGAATTTTTCGCAGCCAGGGGGTCGGGCATTGGCAAATGCTGCCGAGGGGCGAGGGTGCTAAGAGCCAAAAGCTAAAGGCTAAGTGCTAACGGCTAGTTGCTAACTGCTAGTCCCTCACTGCTGCTACGATAAATTGACTTCGAATGCCTAAGTCGAAACAGATTTTCTTCGATCCCGACCGCAAGCGTTGGCGGCGCTTACGCTTGCTTCTTGACATCAGCGTGATCGTTATCACGGTGCTGGTGGTATTTTTTGTTGCCACCGTGATTCGCGGCTCCGCGGTTCCCGGCGTGAACCTGCCTGCGGTAAAGAAGCCCTATCACGCGCTCAAGGAAAGTCAGAAGCACAAGCCGCCCCGCCGGTTGAACACCCACCGCAAAACCAAGCAGCCCGCATCGCAGGTCGTGCTGAATTCCGACGAAGGCATTCGGGGAGCGTTCTATGTGCAGTGGGACGCGGCCAGCTTCGCTTCCTTGAAGGAATACTATCCGCAAATCGATCTGCTCTTTCCGGAGTGGATGCATGTGCTGACCGCCGACGGCCGGCTGCAGGCGGTCACCGAACTGAACACGCTGTACAACGTGATGGACGACAAGGGCAAGCCCCGTCCGGTGGACGAACGGGTGATGCCGTTTTTGAAGGGCGAGAAGGCGCAAACCGAAGTCTTGCCTCTGGTCAACAATTTCGATCCCCTCAGCAACGAGTGGCGGCCCGATCTTACCGCCAAGTTCATGGCCGATCCGGCGGCGCGGCAGCGCTTTCGCAGCGAGCTCATGAGCTTCCTGGCCACCGACCAGTACAAGGGCGTCACGCTCGATATTGAGGCCTTTCCCGAAACCTCGCGCGACGATTACCGCGCGCTGGTGCAAGAGCTCTATGGCGATCTCCGCGCCAAGGGCCTGAAGCTGTACATCGCCGTGCCGGTCAACGACAAGACCTTCGACTATGCCGCCATCGCGCAAATCTCCGATGGCTTGATCCTGATGAACTACGACCAGCACTATCCCGGCGGCGACTCCGGGCCGGTCGCGGCGCAGGATTGGTTTGTCAAGAACCTGCAGGATGCGCTCAAAGTCATTCCCAAGGAGAAAATCATTTGCGCCGTCGGCAACTACGGCTACGACTGGGCGATGAAAAAGGACCAGAAGAAGGGCACGCCGCCGGCCGACGTGCACACGGTTTCGGCGCAGGACGCATGGCTGGAAGCCGAGGACGCCGAGACCGACGTGAACTTCGACGACGACGCTATGAATCCGCACTTCGCCTATCTCGACGACAACAATGTTCGTCACGACGTGTGGTTTCTCGACGGGGTTACGGTACTGAACCAGATGCGGGTAGCGCATTCGCTGGGCATTCTCACCTTCGCATTATGGAGGCTGGGCTCAGAAGACCGCTCGCTGTGGGCGGTGTGGGACAAGCCCTACGAGGCCAACGCGACCGCCAAGCTCGACACGGTCCCTCCCGGTCAGGATGTGGACATCGAAGGTCAGGGCGAAGTGCTGCACATCGCCTCGCGGCCGGCCTCGGGCGAGCGCACGATCAAGCTCGATCCCAATACTCATCTCGTCACCGACGAGGTCTTCAAGAACATGCCGTCGCCGTATGTGGTCGACATGTACGGCGGGACCTCGCAAAAGAAAGTTGCCATCACCTTTGACGACGGCCCTGATCCAACCTGGACTCCCAGGATTCTTGACGTGCTGAAAGAGAAAAACGCCAAGGCCACCTTCTTTCTCATTGGGCTGGAAGTTGAAAAGTATCCCGGCATTGCCAAGCGCATTTACAAGGAAGGCCACGAAATCGGGAACCACACGTTCACCCATCCCGATATCAGCAACGTCTCCAAGCGCTACTTCGAGGTCGAACTGAATCTCACCGAGCGCTTGTTCGAAGGCAAGCTGGGAGTTAAGACGGTGCTGTTCCGTCCGCCGTATTCCATTGACCAGGAGCCCGACACCGCCGACCAGGTCCGTCCTCTCGAGCTTTCGCAGGACATGGGCTTCATCACCGTGGGCGACAAGATTGACCCCGCCGACTGGCGCGACAATCCCCGGCGTTCGGCCGAGGAAATCGTGACCGACGTGTATGCCAACCTGCCGCCTTGCGCGCCCAGCAATCTGAGCTGCGGGAACATCATCTTGCTGCACGACGGCGGCGGCAACCGCAGCCAGACGGTCAAGGCGCTGGGCATGATGATCGATGGCCTGCGGGCCCGCGGCTACCAGATCGTGCCGGTCTCCGACCTGATCGGCAAGACGCGCGCGGAAGTCATGCCGCCGCTTACTACCAACGAACGCTGGGCCGCCTGGATTGACGGCTTGAGCTTCGGCATGTTCGGATTCGTTTCGTCGTTCATTATTTTCGTTTTCTTCGTAGGTGACGTGCTGATGAGCGGGCGCCTGGTGGTGGTGGGAACGCTGGCTATCTTTGACCGCTTTCATCGGCGCAAGACCAGCTTCGATCCCAGCTACCGGCCGGCCGTGGCCGTGCTCATCCCCGCCTACAATGAGGCGAAGGTGATCGAGCGCACCGTGAGTTCGGTGTTGAACTCCGACTACAAAAACCTTCGCGTGATCGTGATCGACGATGGCTCGACCGATACGACGCTGGAGGTCACGCGGGCCACCTTCGCGGAAGAAATCGCGTCCGGCAAGGTCGTGGTGTTGACCAAGCCGAACTCCGGCAAAGCCGATGCGCTCAACTGCGGGCTGGAGCAGGTGACGGAAGAAGTGTTCATCGGCATTGATGCCGACACCCTGGTGGCGCACGATGCCATCTCGAAACTGGTGCCGCACTTCAGCAATCCGCGGGTGGCAGCCATGGCGGGCAATGCCAAGGTCGGCAATCGCGTGGGACTGTGGACGCGCTGGCAGGCGTTGGAATACATCACCAGCCAGAACTTTGAACGGCGCGCGCTGAATACGCTGAATGCCGTCAGCGTAGTGCCCGGCGCCATCGGCGCGTGGCGCACCGCTGCCGTTCGCGACGCCGGCGGCTACCAGCACGACACCGTTGCCGAAGATGCCGATCTCACCATGGCGCTTCTGCAAGCCGGATACTGGGTCAATTATGAAGACCGCGCGCTGGCCTATACCGAAGCGCCCACCAAGGCGAACGGGCTGATGCGGCAACGCTTTCGCTGGTCCTTTGGAATTATGCAGGCGGTGTGGAAGCATCGGGCGGCCGTGAGGCAGAAAGGCGCGCTGGGCTGGGTTGCGATACCGAACATGGTCATCTTCCAGATCCTGCTGCCGCTGGTTTCGCCGTTCATCGACATCATGTTTGTAGTGGGAATGGCGACCTATTTCGTCAACCGCTATTTCCATCCCGAATCGGCGAACCCGGCCAGCTTCCAGCGCCTGGTCATCTACTTCGCATTGTTCATGGTGATTGATTTCATCGCCTCGGCCATTGCCTTTACGCTGGAGCGGCAACGACCCGGCGGAAAACGTGACTTCCTGTTGCTGGGCCACGTGTGGCTGCAACGCTTCGCCTATCGCCAGCTGTTCTCGCTGGTACTCATCAAGACCCTGAAGCGCGCCATGGAAGGCGGGACCTTCGCCTGGGACAAACTGGAACGCACCGCCAGTGTGCGCCAGCCGGTGGTGGTGGTGCGCGAAAGTGAGGCGCAGTGACGGAGGCCGACCTGTGAGCCCTGGTCCCAAGCCCGCTCTCGACATGAGCGTCAACGTCGCCGGCATCGCGCTGAAAAATCCCATCATGGCCGCCAGCGGAAGCTTTGGCTATGGCGTGGAGTTCGAAGACGTGGTCACGCTGAACCGCCTGGGCGGCTTCGTGGTGAAGGGACTTTCGCGCGAGCCGATGGCAGGCAATCCGCCGCCGCGGCTGTTTGAAACCTCCGCCGGCATGCTCAATGCCATCGGCCTACAGAATGTCGGGGTGCGCGCTTTTCTGGAAGAGAAGCTGCCGCTGCTGAACCACATCAATGATATCGTTTTCTTCTGCAACGTCTTTGGCCATTCGCAAGACGAGTACGAAGACGTAGTGCGCGCGCTGAACGACGGCCCTGGCATCGGTGGTTACGAGCTGAACGTCTCTTGTCCCAACACCAAGTGCGGGGGAATCAGCTTCGGCAGCGATCCGAAAATGTTGTTCGATGTGGTCAGCGCGGTGAAGAAAATTGCAGCGCGCCCGCTGATCGTGAAGCTCTCGCCCAACGTGACCAGCATTCCTGAGGTGGCGCGCGCTGCCGAGGAAGCCGGGGCCGACGCCATCTCGCTGGTCAATACCTTTGTGGCCATGGCGATTGATGCCGAAACCCGCAAGCCGCGCATCTCGAACGTGACGGCCGGACTGTCGGGGCCGGCCATCAAGCCGATTGCCCTGCGCATGGTGTGGGAAGCGGCCAAGGCGGTAAAGATACCGGTCATCGGAATTGGCGGCATCAGCACTGCCGAAGATGTGATTGAGTTCATGCTGGCGGGCGCCAGCGCCATCCAGGTCGGCACGGTGAACTTCTGGGACCCCTGCGCTTGCGAAACGTTGGTCGATTCCGTGGAGAAGTGGTGCCTGGAGCACCGCATCGCGAAGATCAGCGAGTTGACCGGCGGGCTGCTGGTTGAATAAAGCAATTAGCAGTTAGCAACTAGCAACTAGCAATTGGGATCTGCTTTTT
The DNA here is from genome assembly GCA_963798185.1 of uncultured Acidobacteriaceae bacterium. GTDB lineage: Bacteria > Acidobacteriota > Terriglobia > Terriglobales > Acidobacteriaceae > Bog-257. Next base: position 181,453 of record CAWCSJ010000031.1, on the reverse strand, counting down.
CCTTGATTCGTGACAGGGCACACAAGAGCAGATTCCTCGCTGCACTCGTAATGACAACTTCAATCTTCACGCCGTTGCATTCGCACTTGCGGCCTCGCCAGCCTGCAGCTTCTTCAAGCTGGTCACCAGGTCGGGATCGATCGCCAGAATCGCCCTGGTGTGCGTGATCTCAAACAGCCGCTTGACCTGGGCGTTGGCGCCGGCTATGCGGAAGTGCCCCCCCTGCTGCCTAATCTCGCCAAAGATGTGCATGATGATGCCCAGGCCGGCGCTGTCCACAAACTCGACGTGAGTGAGGTCAAGCACCAGTTTGCGGGCGCCTTGCTGAATCAGCGAATTGAACAACGCTTCGGTCTCGCTGAGGCGCGTCCCCAGGGTGAAGCGGCCGGCGCACGAGACCCCGGTGATATCCGGCTCGAATTCGAAGACTTCGGTTTCCAGCATCATGGCGAGGTATTCCTTTGGTGAAGAATGGTTTCTAAAGTACCACGATTGTCGAGAGCCACGGGGCGACGTTTGCGTTAACCGATGGCCGGCGCCTCGGGATGTCAAAACAAGGAGTCCGAAGGTCGCAGTGCCGGCCGGAATTCCGGAGGCTCGGTCATCCCCGGCTGGCCAATACTTTAGTGCCAATAACTTGACTATTTCTAATAAACTTATGTGATAGTCTGTAAACCACCATTAAGCCATTTCGTAGAATGCCATTTGCTAGCCCTGAGAGGCCACTAGGCGAGCCTTTGTCTCGTTGGATGACCAAAAAGTACCTTCGGAAAGCTTTACGTGTCTTAAAACGGCTCTAATGGCAAAATCCGAGGGGGGCGATTCGGGTTCCTCTGCTTGGTGTCATCCCGACCGAACCTGCTTCAGCGGGTGAGTGGAGGGACCTGCTGTTCCGTAAGCGGCGTCACTGTCTTCAGTGCGACTCTCGTCGATCATGTTTCCGTGGAACACCACTATTACGTTTACATCCTTGCCAGCAAGTCACGCACACTATACATCGGAATCACCAGCGATTTAGGAACGCGAATTCGCGAGCACCGCAGCGGCATATACGGAGGCTTCACCGCAAACTACAAGGTGCATCGGCTGGTGTATTGCGAGCAACTCCAGTGGGTGCAAGCTGCAATCAGCAGGGAAAAGCAGCTAAAACATTGGCGACGAGAGAAGAAAATCGTGCTCATCGAGCGCGACAACCCCACGTGGGAAGATCTATCGGCTGAGTGGGGAAAGCCGGCGCGGCTGCAAATTCACGTTCCTGCCCAATGAAGAAACAGCAGGTCCCTCCGCTCGCCCGCTGCAGCGGACTCGGTCGGGATGACAACACAAATAAATGGCAGCACAAATATTCCTGCCGAACGGTCAACAAATAAAGCAGGTCCCTCGCGGACTAAAGTCCGCTCGTGATGACAAGTTCTTTCTGCGTCGCTACGGCGCTGAGAACAGCTTCCATTCGCCGTGCTCGTGATTGAAGATGAAATCGACCAGGTTGGCGCCGCCGCAATTCTTGTTCTTCACCTCGGCCACCAGAATTGCCTGGCGCACGCCATTGCGCACAGTCTCGGTGGCGGCGGTGCGGACCTTTTCCGAATGCGTCAGCAACTCGCGGTCGGAGCAGGCGCGTGCGCTGGCGTCGAGCTTGATGGGGGCCCCGATGCACGAAGAATCGAACAGGGTGCAGTAGAGGCCGCGATGATGCGATAACTGCTCTTCAACCTCGGCCCGGCTCACCGGCGTGGCTTGCGGGCCAACGTGGATCCCCTCGTCAGGTACGTACGACAGGAACTTTTTGGCGTTGCCCTGGCGAATGGCGGCGAAGAAGTCGCGCTCCAGTGCGGCGGTGTTCGGCGACCCCGAAGCGTGTGGCGCTTTCGAGGCACTAGCGGACCCTGACTGGGCTGCGGCGGAATAGGGCGCCGAAAAAGCCAGGGAATAACTCGGGGAATATACGTTTCGGCGGGAGCCCCCGCATTTATGCGGGGGTAGGAGCGCTTCAGCGCTCCGAAGAATAGTTCGACTTTCGTAAGGCGCTTTAGCGCTGGCCTCCAGAAATTCCACGGCTAAAGCCGATTTTGAAATCGAACGCTTTTCCGCTGGACTAAAGTCCAGCTCCCCCCTGCTGAAGCAGGGGGCTCCCACCCAAAGCGCTCCGCGTAGTTCTTCCGCAGTCGCTGATGCGGTCTGCAATGTGGCGAAAGCCATCGCGCCGAAAATCAAGGCGCAACGCAGGCCATCTATCCATTTCATCTTCATCTGTGAGCTTTGGATTTGCGCCGGGCCGGCTTGGCACGTTTGCCTGTGGCCGCGGACTTGGCTTTCACCGCGGGCTTCCGCGATGCAGGTTTTGCCTTGCGAGCTGCCGGTCGCCTGGCGGCCGCCGCTGCGCCGCTCTCCAGCTCAACCCGCCGCTTCATCGGCAGGCGCTCCCATACCAGACGATAGGAGTCAGAGATCAGGTCGCGCAGCTCGGCGTCGGGCAGCGCGTTCAGCCGTTCCAGGCTGACCCACTGGGCCCGCGCCATATAGGGCGCAGGAATGATTGCCGGGCGCTCGCACAACTCGGCAAAATTCTCTGGCGAGCATTTGAACGAGAGCCGTTGCGGCACCATGTCCACCCCCGCCACGACAAACATCTTGCCGTCCACCTTGAAGACCAGGTCCGCTCCCCACTGCACGTTTTCGGTGGTGTGGGGAAATTGGAGGCAGTACGTACGAATCGCTTCAATGTCCATTCGTCACTCGTCCATTCGTCAGCCCAGAGCGCAGCCAGCACTCATTCTGACCTATCGCGTGCTAGCAAGACAAAGCCGACACCCGTTCCAGGATGCCGGCCTCCGCGTGCCGATGCTTGATCCAAACGCTAGTATTGGTGCTCGCAAATCTCGGCTTCGTGGATAGCGGCGTCCAGATGTTCGATCGCTTTCTCACGATGGTTATGAAAATTGCCCTCCGCGTGCTCCAGTTGGGCCCGGGCACCTCGCATCGCTTCCAGGGCTTCGTGAATGCGCGGGTGCTTTCCCTCGGGCGGCTGGGCCGCAGCCGGGGCCGCGGCGCTGGCCGGGACAGCTACGGGAGCCACCGGGGTCTTGGGACCAGTTGCCGCCACCGGGAAGGCCAGGGTCAGCAGAAGAATTGCCGTAATCAACAGAGTCAGGAGTCCAAGTTTCTTCATATGCTCTCCTCGTGGGAATTTCAGCGCCGCACGGACGCCCGAAACAACCGACAGAAGTTACCACATGCAGAGCGGCGTGAACAGCCGGCAGAGATTCTTGCTCTATTCGATCCGCAGCGCCTCCATCGGCTCGATGCTGGCCGCGCGTCGCGCCGGAATAAAGCCGGCCAATCCTGCTGCCAGCGACAAAACCAGCACCGCAATTGCGATGCTCACGGGATCATAGGAGCGTACCTGGAAAAGTTGGTCGGCCATGTAGTGGGCGCCCAGCAAGGTAATTGGAATTCCGAGCGCCAGACCGAGCGCGACCTGTGCCAGCGCGCCGCGCAGCACCAGCCGAAGCACGTTGCTGCGGTCCGCGCCCAGGGCCATGCGCAATCCAATCTCGCTGGTCCGCCGCGCCACGGTGTAGGAGGTGATGCCATAGAGCCCAACCGACGCCAGCGCCAGCGCCAGCAACCCGAACAGCATGGTCAGGCGCGCGATCAACCGCTCCTGATTCAGGTGCTGGGCCAACTGGTCGTCGAGAGAACGCAGGTCAATCACGGTCAAATTGGGATCGATGTCGGCCAGAGTGTGCCGCACCGTAGCATCTAGATTCTGCGGCGGAGTGCGGAAATTCAACGTCACCGAATTGATGTAAAGTGACCGCCCCTCCGCCATGACGTGGTCAGGATCGGTCACCTTCAACTGCTGGGTCAGCGGCCGAAAATACATCGGCCGGATTTTGCTTTTTGGGTCGGAGTACTTGGCGTCAGCCACAATGCCGACGATCTCGAAGGCGCCGGCATATTTCATGTCAAACACGCCGAAGTGGCGGCCTACCGGGTCCTCTTTAGGAAAGAACTTTTTGACGAAGGCCTGGTTCACTACGGCCACCATCTGCGAGGTTACAGTATCCGCATCCGTAAAGCCGCGTCCGCGAATCACCGGCTGGCCGACGGTTTCAAAAAACTTTGGGCTCACCCGGTCCCACGATGACTCATTGTGCTCGTCTGGTCCAGGCGCGGGCCGCCCTTCCACTCGCACGCCCTCGCCCCAATTGTTGCCTTCCAAGGTGCTATAAAGGGCCAGCCCTACACTCTGCACGCCCGGCAGCGAGCCAAATTTCTGCTCGAGTGACTGGTACAGCGCCGGCAGCTTCTCCGGGGTGTATCCCGCGCCCGCAGGATCAAGGTGCAGCACGTAGCGGTTCGAGGTCTGGAGGCCAAAGTCCTGATGCTCCAGATTGCGCAGGCTCTTAGTCAACAGTCCTGCGCCCACCAGCAAGATGAGCGACAGCGCGGCCTGAAACACGATCAGCGACTTCTGTGGCAGCGAGGTGCGGTCGCGCGTCGAGCGGTTCACGCCGCGCAGCGCCTCGGCCGGATCGGAGTGCGAGGCAATCCATGCCGGCGCGCTCCCAAACACGATCCCGGTCACCAGGGACAGCAGGAACGCGAATCCCAGCACCGCCAGCGACGGGGTGGCGTCGATCGGCGATTGCGGCGCGTTGGGGAAGGCCAGCGCCAGGATCGTCCGCGTCCCCTCGTACGCGACCACCAGTCCGGCGAGGCCGCCGAGGCATCCCAGCAACACACTTTCCATCAGCATCTGGCGGATCAGCCGGCCGCGCGCAGCGCCTAGCGCCATGCGGATGGAGGTCTCGGCCTTGCGCGTGGCGCCGCGCGCCAGCAGCAGGTTTGCGACGTTGGCACAGGCTACCAGCAACACCAGTCCGGAGAGCGTCATCAGCAGGTAGAGCCCTTTGTGGGTCTCAAGCTGCAGGTTCTGAATGCCGGCGCCACCGGGCGTTATCACGACGTGCTGGCGCGGAATTACCTGGGAGCCGCCATTCTGGGTGTAGGGAGTCTGACTTGCGAGCCACAGCCGCAGCGTATTCGATATCTTTGCCTGGAGCGGACCTATGCTGACGCCGGGCTTGACGCGGCCAATCATGTAGAGCCAGTTCGCCTCCGGCACATGAATAAGGGCAGTTTCCCGCTCGATCAGCGGCTCTGCGGCCAGCGGGATCCATAGTGCGGGAGGCTTGGAGCGAATGCGGTCGCCAAAAAATCCCGGCGGCGCAATGCCGACTACGGTCATCGGCTGGTTCTGAATGTAAAACGTGGAGCCCACAACCGAAGGGTCTCCGGCGTAATCCGCCCGCCACGCCTGGTAGCTCATGACCACAGCCGGAGCTGCGCCGGGCGTGTCGTCCGCTTGGCTCAGGACCCGTCCTGCGAAGGGCCCAATGCCGAAGGTGGAAAAGAAATTTCCCGAAACATATTGGCTGATCAGCGCCTTGGCGGGCTCCGAGTCGCGCCGCACCGTCATGGTGTTGTTGCCCGATTGCATCGCTGCCACTTGCTCAAACTCGGGCGTGGTGTCGCGAATATGGCTGTACAACTCATTGGAGAAAATATCGAAATCGCCGTCGTCGTTCAGGAAACCGCTGTTCACGCAGCAGTCATCTTTGTCGCCCACGCGGTACAGGGTCTTGGGATCGACCACCGGCAGCGACTTCATCAGCACCGCATGGACCAGGGTGAAGATGGCGGTGTTGGCGCCGATACCGAGCGCAAGCGTGAGGATGATGGTGATTACGAGGGCGGGTGACCTGCGAAACTGGCGAAACGCGATGCGGATATTTTGCATAAACGTGATCTTCCGGATGTACTAGAGGCACTTACGTTGCCAGAGGTGGGGTAGTTCAACTTATGGATTAGGTTGAGGATGGGTTTAGGAGCGGCGGGCGGGCCGTCCATCCGTGGTGGTGGGTGGCCATGAGTGGACAATGGAGCAGGGGCCCCCTTGGCGGTGCTCACTGGTTAAAGGTGGCGCACCTTTCCCGATATGCACCTTTCCCGATATTAGGTCTAAAACATCTTTTGATCGGGAGGGGACACAACCCACGTCAATTGATGGTGGAGAAACTACAAATCCAAATTCGTTTCACAGGCTGAGCTTTTCAACAATCAAATCAGCAAATTTGTTGCATTGTGACTTACGCATAATATCTAGTATCTGTGGCAGCGACAGTTTATCTCTGAGAGATGCTCCCTGTTGGTGGAGTGTATGTACAGTGATCTCAGGATTTAAGTAATAGAGATCGATAAGAAATTCGTCTGGATGTCGCGCTGTTACGTCGAAAGGCTTAAGATCATCTTCTTTGAAGTGCCTTAAATTATAGGTGACGATCACCTCACACCCGCCCTTCACGGCGGCGGCGACAACGTGCCGGTCCTTTTCGTCATTCTTCATCGAGGTGACCAATTCTTTGTAACCAGGCTCTACCAAAGCATCTTGAAAATGACTTTCCATCTCTGCCAACAAGTAGTCGATTTTCTCCTTTTCAACTCCGAACTTGGCGAGCGTTCGTCTTACTTCGGCAATAATATCCTCTGACCACCGAGCTAAAAACAACCGCCGCTCAGACAATCTCAATAGAGTGTCACGAACGGCGGCTTGAGCTAGAACACAAGCGTCCAGAATTGCCGGAAAGTCCGAATTCATCTATTCCTCGAAAGGAATAAATTTGTCGTAAATTCCAGCATCTTGCGCTGCCTGCGCCATACGGTTTAGAGAATCAGAACGAGTCTCGTCGCGCTTCTTCCTATAACCAAGTACGTCTTTCAAATATATCCTCCGGTGAGATCCTGCTCGATGAAACTGGATTTTCCCCGATTCCAGTTCTTTCACCAAGAACTGACGAGAAATCCCAAGCATATCCGCAGCCGCCTGAGTACTCATCTCCTCCAAAAGAGGAAGTAATGCGACCACTCTTCCTTCCTGCATGTTCTCAACGGCCTTTACCAGAATGTCGTAAATTGATGGAGGAAGTTCAATCTTGGAGTTATCAGGCCCGACGAGACATGCCGTTCCAACCTGGATCAGCATCCGGTATAATTTGGCCGCCTGTTGCTTTTCAGATTCTTGGGGTGGGGCAGGAATGTGAATCTGAGCTGTCGCCACAAGGAACCTCCTCTCCAGCCAGTCTAACATTTATTCGCTATAGACGCTATAAACGCTATAAACGCATCCAAGTTAGAATCTACCCCTAGACGAAAGTTTGTCAAGATAAAAAATTTATTCTGAGAAAAAGCCTGTACGACTTTTGCCAAAGTCTTTAGAATCAGTCACCAAGCCAATTTTGGTGTATGCTATGGTGTCCCCTCCAACTTTATCGCTCGCAGGAAAGGTCGCACTTGTCACCGGAGGCTCGCGCGGGATTGGCGCGGAAACGGTGCGTATGTTTGCGGCCGCCGGAGCCCGCGTCTTCTTCAACTACGTGCGGGCGAAGCCGGAGGCGCAACGCTTGGTCGAGGAATGCGGCGCCGATCACTGCTACGCCGTGCGGGCCGACCTCACCGGCACGGCAACCGCCGCAGTATTGGTCCATGCGGCCGTTGAGCGCTTCGGATCGCTCGATGCGCTGATCGTCAACCACGGTATCTGGCTGTCGCAGGATGTTGACATCGACCAGATGACCGACGAGCAGTGGCGGACCACGCTGGCCGTCAACCTGGACAGCACATTTGCGTTAGCGAAGCACGCGGTGGCGCAGATGAAGCGGCAGGCGCGGGGCGGCCACATCGTGCTGGTCAGCTCGACGGCCGGGCAGCGCGGCGAGGCTGGGCACGTCGATTACGCCGCCACCAAAGGCGCGATCATCAGCATGACCAAGGGGCTCTCGACCGAGCTGGCGCCGCATGGCATTTACGTGAACTGCGTCGCGCCGGGGTGGGTTGAGACGGACATGACAGCCGGCGCGCTCGCCGATACGGAGCGCCGCAAGGAAATCTTTGCCAAGATTCCGCTAGGCCGGGTCGCCACGCCTGAAGAGATTGCCGCGCCCATCCTGTTCCTCTGCACCCGGCATGCCGGATTCATCACCGGCGAAATCTTCAACGTGAACGGTGGCGCGGTGCTGGTGGGGTAAGGGGCCCCGATCAGTCTAAGTCGTAAGGTTGTAGATCAGCCCGTACGGGTCCCTGACATAGCACCGCGGGAAGTTGGGTTCATCTTTGACGATTTCGCAGCCCTGCTTGGTCAGCGAAGCCTTGGCTGCTTCCACGTTCTCAACCGTCACTTCCAACACCGGACCCAGCTTTGGTCCGGGCTCTATGAACAGATTAATGTGATTGCCATGGAGGCCGATCATGTTGGGATTGTCGTCTGTGATCTCGAATCCGAGTGCCTTAACGTAAAAGGCGGCGGCCTTCTCAGGATTCTCTGATTGAATCAGGATATCGGTACCAAAGCTGTTTGCCATTTCTAACCCTCGCGCGGAATACGGGGCTTTGTATGGCGTAAGTTTACTCGTCGTTCGGCGATTCGGCGACCCTCGGCCGACCTACATGCCAGGATATTTTCCGAGGAACATCAGCACAAAGTCGATGCTGTCGGTAATTCCATGCGCGACGATCGGCACGGCCAGGTTGCGCCCCGTGCGCAGATAGATCACACCCAGCAAAAGTCCAATCAGGCCTTCGTCGATTGCGCCCGTCCATCCCTGATAAGCGTGGGCTGCGGCAAAGGCGAGGTGAACCACAATCAGGCTGATGAGCCAGGGGCGGCGCGCGCGGTTGAAAAGGCCGGCAACCCGATTCATCAAATAACCGCGATAGACCATCTCCTCGCCGAAGGCAGCAAGAACCCAGGCCAGCACGAGAAACAGCAGGGTCATCTTCAGGTTCCCAACCAGAGGGCGAAAGTCCTCGAAGTTCGGATTCTTTCCCAGCAGCTTCACCAGGATTGGTTGGCTGACGAACAATTCAAAACCTTCCAGCAGCAACCCGGCCGCAATGCCCCATGCAAACGTGGTCTTCCAGTTGCGAAAGCGGCTGAGCCCGACATCACGCCAGCGCAATTTGCGCACGCGAAGCGAGACCCATCCCAACAGGACCAGATAGGGGGTCTTGCTGAAAAAGATGTGATGGCGGAAATCGGCCCAGAAAATCAGGGCAACGACGGCCAACTCCGCAACCGCCAGCCATTGGCTCTGCCGCCAATTCGCCGCGGCATTTCCCCGCTGTGCAGGAGCGCCGGCCGGGCTCGAGATGCCGCTGTGGGCAGGTGTACTCACTTTTTTTTCTCCATGGTTCAGGCCGAAATGGTTCAGGCCGGATCAGCTTCGGGGCAATAGGTGCGAGCGGCGATATTGCCGCGCGCACCAGAGAGCGAAGCGTGTGGTCAGGACCAGGAGCGCGCAGCCAACCAGCAGGCCGATCGGCACGATCCACCAACCAAGCAACTCCCGGCCGACGACAGGCGCAGTGCCGGCCCCAAGCCGAATGGAATACTCAAAGTCGCCGGCGCTGCTGGGCAGAAGCCATAGTCCTGCGGTGTGGGGATGAAACGGCTTCAAGGCAGCCACCAGAATGAAAACAATTCCGAGGAAATATCCGAGGATGGAACCGATCAGCACAAAAAAACCGGCCACGCTCAAGCTTGCCCAGTGGAACAGACTCTGCAGGATGCGCACCGGCGAACGGCTGGCCTCCGCCCGCGCCAGCAGGTTGTCGGTGAGGTATTCGTTCGCCAGTTCTTGCGGACTGCCCAGCGCAGCCAGGGCCGCATCCACGCCAGCGACCGTCGCGGTTCCGCCGGCTGCGACCTTGTCGGTGATGTGGCTGCGCAGCTCGGCGACAATCTCGCGGACCGCGGGCTCGTCGAGACCCCGCAATTGGCGGCGCAGCGTTTCCAGATAAGCGTCGATTTTCTGCTGTACATCGCCGGTGGTGGTCATCTATTTCCCCCTCGCGAGTGGAGCGAGCAGCTTGTCCATGCTGGTCGAGAACCGCTCCCACATCGCAGCCATCTCGCGGGCCCGCTGTTTGCCGGCCGAGGTGAGCGAGTAGTACTTTCGCGGATGCCCGGCGTCGGACTCCACCCACTCGCTGCGCACCAGCCCGAGCACCTTCAGGCGGCTGAGCAGCGGATAAACCGTCCCCTCCGATACAACTAAATCGGAGTCGCTCTCCAGCCGCCGAAGAATCTCAAGCCCGTAGAGTTTTCCTTCCCACAACGCGGCCAGGATGGCCAGCTCCAGACAGCCTTTGCGGAGTTGCACTTCCCATTTGTCGACAGGCTCTGGATTGGTCACGTCGCGCTCAATCATGCAATATACTATGTAATACATAGTATATTGTTGTCAAGAAGAAGAAACGTGCCGGGGCGTGCCTGAATCAATTAGAGACGAAAAAAAGTAAGCTAAATCAATTTGTATATTGACATTTTTAATTAATGCTGGCAATATTATTATCAAAATTAATAAATGCCAATATCCAGAACAACCTGCCCAGAATGTAATCAGCCCTTCAAAATCACCCGGCTGGCATGTCAAGCGTGCAATCTGGCGATGGAAGGCCAAATTGAGCTATCGCCGCTTGACCAGCTGTCTCCCGACGACCAGGCGTTTGTGATGGCGTTCGTCCGGCATCACGGCTCAATCAAGAAGATGGAAAGCCTGTTCGGCATCAGCTATCCGACGGTGAAGAACCGGCTGAATGCAATTGGCGCAGCGCTCGACAAGTCGATGCAGGTTCCCTCGCCGCGAGAATATGTGCTAGAGCAGCTTTCGCGCGGGGAGATCAGCGTGGACGAAGCATTGGAAAAACTAGCTTGATTTCAGGAGGAAATGACAATGTCAGTGGAGACCAGAAAAGTGCTCGAAATGCTTGCTGCCGGAAAGATCACACCTGAGGATGCCGAGCGGCTGCTCGACAAACTGGCTGCGGTGAAAGAGCCGGCGGAGAGCGGCGCAACCGAAAATCAGGAGAGTCCGTCGGCGGCGAGCACTCGCAAATATCTGCGGATTGTGGTGGACAGCGGCGACGGCAAAGACGTCAACATGCGTGTGCCGCTCGGCTTCGTGCGCTCTGGGGTGGGACTGATCGGGGTGTTGCCGCCCAAGGTGGCCCAGAAGCTGGCCGATAAGGGGTTCAATCTGGACGTTCTGTCGGGCTTGAGCGGCGACAAGTTGAATGACGTGCTCAACGAACTGTGCGTTGATATCGACAGCAACGATGGCAAGCACGTGCACATCTTCTGCGAGTAGTTTCGCGCGCTCCGGGGAAGCCTACTCGTCGCTGGGCGATTCGGCGAAACCCATTTCAGCCAGGTGAGATTCCGGAATATCCACCAGCGCCTCGGTGGTGCGGCCGGTGGCGCTGAGCTCGCCCAGCATGGCCGCGGTCTCACTTTCCGGCAGGCCCCAGGTGTGGCGCAGAAACTCTTCGAGACCGTGGGCGTCGAGCACCCGGACCCAGCTATTCGCGCCAACGTTAATGTTGGCTTGGTACTGCGGTGGGTCGGCCTTCAGACGAAAGATGTGCAGCGTTCCGGCCATGGCTTTCAGGACAACTCAGGCTTCCATGCTTGACGCTTCCGGGAAGCGGAGCTTGGATTTCGCCAATGATTTATTGAGCAGGTCTTCGACCTCGGTCTCTTGCCAATTCTTCGACATGGCCAACTCGCTTACCAGCAGGTAGCGGGCGCGCTCCAGCATTTTCTTTTCCCGGAAGCTGAGCGGCTTGGATTGGGCCAGAACCAGAAGACCTTTCAGAACCACAGCCACGTCGAGCAGGGAACCAGTGCGCATCTTGTCGGAGTTTTCCTTGAAGCGGTATTTCCAGTCGGCGTGGTTCTCGCACTTGCCGTCGTTGAGGAAGTCGAGAATCTTCTGCACCTCGCCGTTGCGGACCACTTTGCGCAGGCCGACGCTGCCGACGTTGTGAAAGGGCACCATGACCTTCAAGCTGCTGGCTTTGATTTTCAGGAGGTAAAACTTTTCGACTTGAGCGCCGATGGTGCGGCTGCTGATTTGCTCGATTACGCCTACCCCGTGATTAGGGTAAACGACCTTGTCTCCGATGCTGAAACTTAGGTTATTCATGAGGGCCGGAATACAACACCCAGAAGCCTGGGTTATTACGAGGGGAAAAACGGCTCTTACGCTGGTACTAGTATAACTCGATTTCTCCGAAGGGGTCAATTGACGGGGGATTGGGGACAATTACAGGCGAAGAAATTGTAACCCTAAAGGATTGGGATGAATCTGTCTGCTTGCACCACTAACCGGCCCTTGACAGGGAGTCAAGGGTATCCCTATAGTAGGTGCATATCCGCTACGCTCGTAGGCGAGCACGTTTCCAGAATCGGCCCTCAGGGGAACAACCCCCGAGGGCCTTTCATATGTCGAAGGCAATTGTAATTCTCATTGACGGTGGTTTTCTCCGCGTCAAGAGTCAACATGCCGGAAAGCTCTACAATCCCACATTTATTGAGAAATTTGCGCAACAGTGCAAGATTCCAGGGGAAGAAATCCTCCGGGTTCTCTACTATGATTGCGCCCCATATGTCGGCACAGCAAAACTGCCCGTGTCGGGAAATCTGAAAACATTTGCCGGATCAGACAAGTGGCTGGAGGAGTTGGCACGCAAAGATCTTTTCGCGGTTAGACGTGGTGTTCTCAAATTCCGGGGATACAAACCCAAGCACACTCCGGTAAATCAAGCGGCTCAACTGACAGATGCCGACTTCGACCCGGACTTTGAGCAAAAAGGCGTGGACATGCGTATCGGCCTGGACATTGCAACCTATTCGGCAGGCCGTTTCGTTGAGAGAATCGTGCTCGTATCCAACGATACGGATTGCGTTCCCGCAATGAAGCACGGAAGGAAATCAGGACTACAGGTTATCGTGGTAGAACTTCCCAACAGCACCGTCGCACCCGAACTGCTGATGCACTCGGATTTCAAGCGCCCGGTTGTTTGGCCATAATTTCAAAACTGAGACACTACCGGAGTTAGCGCGTTTCCCCCGTTTCCACGCCCGAGGCGCTATGCCAACAGCGGGAAAGGAACACCCCTCGTCGTATAATGAGAAATGCTTTCGGGCGGCGTGCAGCCGGCCCGAATTCATCAAACCTGAAGTATGCCTGAACACATCAAGAAGAAGCTGTCGGAAGAGATTTCGGTGCTGGAGCACGAGCTGAACCACGAGTTGCCTAAAGAGTTGAAGAAGGCGGTGGCCATGGGCGATCTCAGCGAGAACGCCGAGTATCACATGGCCAAGCAGCGGCAGGAGTTTGTGCGCGCCCGCCTGGGTCAGCTCAAGCAGCGCATGTCTGACCTTTCCATGATTAACATGGCCAACATTCCGCGCGACCGCGCCGCCATTGGCTCGACCTTGCTGGTTTACGACTCCACCAAAGAGGAAAAAATCGAGTACAAGCTGGTGACCAGCGAGGAATCGGATGTGACCAAGGGACTGATCTCCACCAGTTCGCCGATCGGCCGCGCCCTGATGGGCAAGAAAGTGGGCGACGTGAGCGAGGTCGTGACCCCGGCCGGCAAGCGCGAACTCGAGGTGCTGAAGCTGACCACCATCTACGATGAAGGATAATGACGCGGCATGACCTGGACGAGCGCAGTCGGGCGGTCCTCTAAGTGGCTTCTGTATAAGATTGTCCACGGTCTTGCGCTGACCAAAATTTCTCCCAACGCGCTAACTTTCATTGGCTTGCTGATCAATGTGGTGGCCGGCATTCTGTTTGGCTACGCCCACGCCGAAAACCAGCGCCGCATGTTTCTCTACGCCGGACTGGTCATCATTGGGGCGGGCATCTTCGACATGGTGGATGGCCGCGTGGCCCGCGCCACCAATCAGGTCACGCAGTTCGGCGGCTTCTTCGATTCCGTCATCGATCGCTATAGCGATGTGGCCATTTTTTTCGGCCTGCTGGTGTACTACGCCCGCGCCAACCGCTTCTTCTACGTGGTGATGGTGGCGCTGGTCATGATCAGCTCGGTGATGGTGAGCTACACTCGGGCGCGCGCCGAGTCGCTCATCCCCAGCTGCAAGGTCGGCTTCATGGAGCGGCCGGAGCGCATTGTGCTGATCATCATCGGAGCGCTGTTTAACCGCATGGGCCCGGTGCTGTGGGTGATTGCCGCGCTGAGCACGATTACGGTGATTCACCGCATCAGCCACACCTATCAGGTGCTGAAGGTGACCGAACCGCCCACCGTTCCCGTGCCGCCCGACCCGCTGAAATTTGAAGAGATGGTGGGGTAGCAGGGCGTTACTCAGGAACATTTGAATTGTCATCCTGAGCGAGCGCCCGCAAAGAACTTCCGACCCGCTGCTGTTGCGGGTTGGGCGGGCACGCAGTCGAAGGATCTGCGGTTGTTCCGAGAGCGTAACGATGCCAGCGAACCGCAGATCCCTCGACTCCGCTGCGCTCCGCTCGGGATGACAATATTGTTTTCTGCTGCTCAGGAATAATCCGTGGCACACACCCCCTAGCGCTCGTAGGTCTCCACCATTTGCTTGAGGCGCGCGCTGGCCGCCGGGGTCAGCTCCTGGCCGCGGAAGCGCCAGCGCCAATTGCCCGATGACGTACCGGGCAGGTTCATCCGGCCTTCGCTGCCCACGCCCAACACATCCTGCAAGGGAAATAGCACGGTGTCGGCGACCGACGCCATGAGGGTGCGGATCATCACCCAGTTAATTTCGCCACCGTCGGTGTTCAGGTAACGCCGCGCGTATTCCATTTCTTCGACTACGTCGGCGGAGCTGCGAATGCTGCCGGCTCCCGCGGTGCTGGTCCACCAACCCACGGTGGTGGCGTTGTCGTGGGTGCCGGTGTAAGCCACCCGATGGCGCGGGTAGTTGTGCGGCTTGAACTGTGGGGCTTGCGGATCTAGGCCGAAGGCAAATTGCAGGATCGCCATACCGGGAAAACCGAAGCGCTCGCGCAAGGCTTCCACTCCGGGCGTGATGACGCCCAGATTTTCGGCGACGATGGGCAGATGGCCGAGCGCGTTCTCCAGCGCTTCAAACAGCGGGGCGCCAGGGCCCTTGACCCACCTGCCGTTGACCGCCGTCGTGTCGCCGCCAGGAATCTCGTAGTAGGCCTCGAAGCCGCGGAAGTGGTCGAGGCGAATCAGGTCCAGCATTTGCAGCGCGCGGCGCAGGCGGGCGATCCACCAGGCGTATCCGGTGAGGGCGTGGGCTTCCCAGCGATAGATGGGATTGCCCCACAGCTGGCCGGTGGCGCTGAAATAATCAGGCGGCACGCCGGAGACGACTTTCGGACGGCCCGCTTCGTCGAGTTCGAACAGCGCACGGTTGGCCCACACGTCGGCGCTATCGAACGCGACATAAATCGGCACGTCGCCCATGATGCGAATGTCGTCGCGCTGGCAGTGCGCTTTCAGGTCGCGCCACTGCCGTTCGAATTCAAACTGGATGAATTTGTGGCATTCGATTTCGTCGCGCAGTTGGTTGCGTGCGCGCTCGATCGCATCCGGCTGGCGCAGCGCCAGCTCAGGCTCCCATTGCGTCCACGCAACGTTGTTGTGGGCCTGCTTGAGCGCCATGAACAACGCGAATTCGTCGAGCCAACTGGAGTGTGTCTGGCAGAAAGCCGCGAAGTCTGACTGCTCGGCTGATGAACTCTGCTGGAACGAGCGGAACGCGGAGCGCAGCAACGGGAGCTTCCAGGCGATTACGGCGCCGAAATCCACCTGGCTGGCGGGAAATGCGGGGCGCGATTCCAGGTCGCGTGAATCGAGGTAGCCGCGCTCCTTCAACGCGTCGAGGCTGAGCAACAGAGGATTGCCGGCGAAGGCCGAGAAGCATTGGTAGGGAGAGTCGCCGTAGCCGGTGGGGCCCAGTGGCAGGACCTGCCAGATGCGCTGGCCGGCATCGCGCAGGAAATCGGCGAAGCGGTGCGCCTCAGGCCCCAGGTCGCCGATACCGTAAGCCGACGGAAGAGAAGTGGGGTGCAACAGGATGCCGCTGGAACGTGGAAAGCTCATGCCGCGATGTTAGATGCGGAGTGCTGCAAGTTGAGAGCTGCAAGTAATCCCTGAGTTTGTCATCACGAACGACCTTTAGGTCGTGAGGGATCTGCTCTTTCTTCGCATCGTTGCACAGCGCACAAAAGCAGATTCCTCGCTTCGCTCGTAATGACAAATCCAAGGGTAATGACAAACCCAAGGGTAATGACAAATCCAAGGGCGCTCGCAATGACAACTCTTGAGTTTGTCATCACGAACGACCTTTAGGTCGCGAGGGATCTGCTCTTTCTTAGCATCGTTGCACAGCGCACAAAAGCAGATTCCTCGCTTCGCTCGTAATGACAAATCCAAGGGTAATGACAAACCCAAGGGTAATGACAAATCCAAGGGTAATGACAAACCCAAGGGCGCTCGCAATGACAACTCTTGAGTTTGTCATCACGAACGACCTTTAGGTCGTGAGGGATCTGCTCTTTCTTAGCATCGTTGCACAGCGCACAAAAGCAGATTCCTCGCTTCGCTCGTAATGACAAATCCAAGGGTAATGACAAACCCAAGGGCGCTCGTAATTCCGCGGGCGCTCGCAATGACAATTCCGGGCGAAGCATGCCCAATTAGAACGGAATATCTTCGTCCGTGATTTCCGCGCTCGCAGGCGCCTGGGAGTGTTCCGGCTCGGGGGTGCGCTGGTCGAAGCCACTGGACTTGCTGCCGCGGCCACCGCCTTCGCCACCGGCATCGCGTCCGCCGCCGCCGCCCAGCAGCACCAGATCGTTGATGATGATCTCGGTCTTGTACTTCTTCTGGCCGGTCTCCTTGTCGTCCCAGGAGTCGCTGTGCAGGCGGCCTTCGATGTAAACCTTGCCGCCCTTCTTCAGGTACTCGGCGGCGATTTCGGCGGTGCGCTGGAAGGCCACCAGGTTGTGCCACTCGGTGCGGTCCTGCCAGTTGCCGTCTTTATCTTTGACGCGATCGGTGGTGGCCACGGAGAAGCGCGCCACCGCCATGCCGGCCTGGGTGTACTTCACTTCCGGATCTTTTCCGAGATTGCCGATGAGAATGACTTTATTGACGCTCTTAGCCATGCGGGCTGCTCCTATGCGTAATGAATGGGGTGATTAAAGGCCAACTATAGCAGAATGCCGGGCGAAGGCTGCTCCGTTTCACTTCGCTCGCTTGCCGGTTTTCACTTTTCGTCCTGCGCCGTTTTTCTTCTCGGCCTGCTTCTTCTTGCGGGCCGCGGCACGTGCTTGTTTCTTCAACTCCTCGGGAGAGTACATGCTGCCCCGGCAATCCTTGCTGCCGCAGGAACAGGGCGCCTCGTCGTCGCCATCGTAGAGGCAATAGTCGTAAGTAAGTTCTTCGCCGGCGGCAATGTCGCGAATGGAAGCGATGTACACGCGTCCATTTTCCTCGTCGGTCTCGCAATTGGGATCGCAGGAATGGTTCACGAACATCGCCATCCCGTGGCCGTCGATTACGACCTTGCCGTCGTCGATGCCGAACAGATAGGTGAACGGGCGGCCTTCATAGCGGATGTCGCCTTCAGCTTTGGTGATGCGCTCGCCGGTGTATTCCAACACCCGCGTGTCTTTGGTAATGCTTTCCAGGGTGAAACATCCTGCAGCGTGAATGTCGGAGGAACGAATGATGAGGCGCGCCAAGAAGAAAGGCTCCGGAGTGAAATTGGTTTGCAGTATAACGCAGGGGGCAGGGTGAGCAGGCACCGCAGGGAAGGACGGGGGGAAACGGTGCAATCAGTTCGGGTGGTGCGGGCCTTTAAGGCCCGCGTTAAGACAGTTGTTTATGAGAGCTGGCTTTAGCCGCTGAGGTACCTCGAAAACGCCGCGAAGTGTATTCGCGATATTGAACTACGTACTCCGGGCCTAAAGGCCCATTTCTCATCAGCTCGCTTCCGCGGCGCTGAAGCGCCGCACTACCCGAACCTCGACCCGCCAGCGCTAAAGCGCGCCAATGAAAGCTAAACTTTTCCCCCGCATAAATGCGGGGGCTTCCACCAAAGAAGTGACCCACAGGGCCGTACGCTGAAGCGCCGCACTACCCGAACATAGACCTTCAGCATCTCGACGGCTTGGCTGGCGGCGGCCGTGAAGGCCCGCGCTACCCGAACCTCGACTCGTGGCCAGCGCTAAAGCGCGCGAACCAAACTTAAACTTCCCCCCGCATAAATACGGGGTCTTCCACAAAAGAAATGGCGTCCCGAGCCGGGCGCTGAAGGCCCGCACTACCCGAGCATCGACCCTGAGCATCTCGACGGCTTGGCTGTCAACACCCTGCGTCACTCAGGTCGGTTGCATTTCCAGGTTCCCATTCGGCCCCAGATTCCGTATCTTGGAAGGATACGATTTCATCTGGAGGGCGCTCTTATGGTTCATGTTCTGGTTCGCCACAAGGTTGCGGACTTTAACCGCTGGAAGCAAGCTTTCGATTCTCACCTGGCAAGCCGCAAGCACGCCGGCGAAACCGCGTTCCGGGTTTTTCATTCCGTTGACGATCCCCGCGAAGTGGTCCTCTTTCTTGACTGGGACAGCATCGAGGGGGCGCGCAAGTTTATGAAGTCCGACGACCTGCGTAAGGCGATGCAACAGGCCGGGGTCGAAGGCGCGCCTGAGGTGCAGTACATCGAAGACGTGCGTTCGGTCCATCGCAGCGCGGCCGACTAGCACCGGCGAAATTTTTTTCTCAGGCTCTTGACACCGGACGGAACTTTGGTTTTCAACTTTTGTCTATTGGCCGTGGCGGACGCCGATTGAGGTTGCGTTAGCGCGGCCGCAGAGGGCGTCAAAAACCGCTAGGCGCGTGGGTTTCGCGCGGTCCGGCATTCTGTCAAGAATTTTTCAAGAGATTTTTTCCCAATACGCTGTAACTAATTTTCATCAGACGTTGACAAAGCAGTCGGGCGATTTAGAATACCCGACGACTTCTTCAAATTGATTTCGCCACCGTGAACCATTCAACTGAAATTTCCGACGTTCTGTTACGCACCGACCTTCCGGGGCTCAATCTGTTTGCCAGCGGAAAGGTCCGCGACCTTTACCAGGTCGGCAGCGACCACCTGCTGTTCGTGGCCACCGATCGCATCTCGGCCTTCGACTATGTGCTGGCGACCGGCATCCCGCAAAAGGGACGAGTGCTGACCCAGCTCTCGCTGTTCTGGTTCGACTTCCTGAAAGACGTCGTGCCCAATCATCTGGTCACCGCAGACGTACGCAAATATCCGCCGGAGCTGCAGAAATACGCGGCGCAGTTGCGTGGCCGCTCCATGCTGGTGACCAAGGCCGACATGATCACCATCGAGTGCGTGGTGCGCGGCTATCTTTCCGGCTCGGGGTGGAAAGAGTACAAGGCCAGCGGCGAGGTCTGCGGCATCAAGCTGCCCGCGGGATTGCGCGAGTCAGACAAGCTGCCGGAGCCGATTTTCACTCCCGCCATCAAGGCCACCAGCGGGCACGACGAGAACATCTCGTTCGAGCGCATGGTGGAATTGGCGGGCCGCGAGCTGAGCGAGCAGTTGCGCGACGTGAGCGTGAAGGTTTATCAGACGGCGGCCGATTATGCGGAGACGCGCGGCATCATCATCGCCGACACCAAGTTTGAATTCGGCCGCACCACTGCCGGACTGGTGCTGGCCGACGAGGTGCTGACGCCGGATTCGTCGCGCTTCTGGCCCAGGGACAAGTATCGGCCGGGTGGTCCGCAGGACTCGTACGACAAGCAGTATGTGCGCGATTACCTGGAGGCCATCAAGTGGAACAAGCAGCCGCCGGCCCCGGCGTTGCCTCCGGAGGTGGCGGCGCGAACCAGTGAGAAGTATGTGGAGGCTTACACCCAATTGACCGGGCATCCGTTGCCGGCCTAGGGGAGACCGAATGATGGGCCTCTCCATTCTCGATTGGGTGATTCTGCTCATCATTGTGTTGTCGGTGTTACAGGCGATCGCGCAGGGTTTCTTCTACGAATTTTTTTCGCTGGCGGGCGTGATCGTCGGATATTTGCTGGCTGCATGGGAGTATCCGCGGGTGGCAGTGTGGTATGCGCCGCACGTGAACTCCGAGTGGGTGGCCGATATCGCAGCGTTCTTTACCATTTTTTTTGTGGTGGTGTTGCTGGCGGGAGTGTTGGGACGGATTGCCCGCTGGGCAGTGCACGGCGTGGGACTGCGCTGGTTCGACCGAGTTCTGGGCGGGGCGTTTGGATTTCTCCGTGGGGCAGTGGTCAGCACAGTATTGGTGCTGGGTCTGGCGGTTTTTATGCCGCAGTGGGCGCGGTTGCAGCAATCGCGAATTGCTCCGTTGCTACTGGTGAGCGGCCGCGCTTTAATCTGGGCGGCGCCGGCGGAATTGCGGCAGCGCTTTCGCCAGGGCTGGGACCTGTTGCGAACGGTTCCTCAGCATATACCAGGCAACGACAAGTGATCGTTACCGCTGAAATTGTGTTGCATTTACGGCCTTACCGAAGCAAAAAGAGAGAGGCGTCGTGAAAGATCAACTGGAAGCTCTAATCCTGCAGATGTACAAAAATGGCATAACGTATTCCGAGGGCGTGTGTGAATTCAAGAAGCGATTCATTCTGACGGTTCTGCAGGAATGCAAGGGCAACCAGTGCAAGGCCGCCCGCCTACTGGGCATGCACCGCAACACTCTGAGCCGCGCCATCGCCGAGCTTAAGCTGGACGCCAAAGGCCTGCGTCACGGGACGCGCCGGCCGCCGCGCAGCGCCCATGCGGTTCCGCTCGACCGCAAAGCCGCCCGCTAACCTCAAGCGCCTCTTAAGGGCCCGAGCGACCGGCTTTCGGACTGTCATCTGGAGCGAGCGCAGCGAGTCGAGGGGCGCCTATCGGGGCGCAAGAGATCCCCACGTGGACGCCAGAGAAGCCAGGACAGCTATGGCAACCCGCCAGACGGTGACACATACTAAAAGCCTCATCGAATGTTTCCAGCTCCGCTATTTGAGGTGAACCATGGACCTGAAAGGAAATCGGATTACGTGGCTGGGTCACGCGACGTTCCGCATTGAGACCAAAGCCGGCGTCACCGCGTATTTGGATCCCTGGGTGATGGGCAATCCGTCGTGTCCGGAGGATGAGAAGAAGGTCAAGAAGGCCGACGTTCTGATCTGCACCCACGGCCACATGGACCACATTGGCGACGCGGTGGAGATTGCCAAGCAGCACGATCCCACCGTGGTGGGGATTTTTGAACTGTGCACCTGGATGGGGAAGAAGGGCGCCAAGAAAATTTCGCCCATGAACAAAGGCGGAACGCAGACGGTCGAAGGCATTAAGATCACGATGACGCACGCCGTGCATTCCTGCGGCATTCAGGACGACGATGGCAGCATTGTGTACGGCGGCGAGGCTTGCGGCTATGTGCTGGAGCTGCCCGGCGGAGTGAAGCTCTATCATGGCGGCGACACCGCTGTGTTCAGCGACATGCAGATCATCCACGACCTCTACGAGCCCGAGATTGCGATGTTGCCCATCGGCGACCACTTCACCATGAGCCCACGCGAGGCGGCGTACGCTTGCAAGCTACTGCAGCCCAAAACCGTCATCCCGATGCACTTTGCGACGTTTCCACTGCTGACCGGCCGTCCTGAACATCTGAAAAGATACCTGGGCAAGGACGGGCCGGAGGTCATCGAAATGACGCCTGGGCAAACCCTGAGCTGAGGAACGGCGATGAAAAGCTTTACCGATGAACGCGTGGAAAAATATCTCTATGCCATGCTTCCCGAGCGCGAGCCGGTTTTGCAGGAGATGGAGCGGCAGGCGAAAGCGCGCGACATTCCGATCGTGGGGCCGGCGGTCGGCCGCCTGTTCTATCAATACGCGCGGCTGATCAACGCGAAGGCGGTTTTCGAGCTGGGTTCGGCGATTGGCTATTCCACCATCTGGTGGGCCAAGGCGGTGGGTGAAGGCGGCAAGGTGCATTACACCGATGGCAGCCGCCAGAACGCCGATGAGGCGCGCCGCTACTTCGAGCAGGCGGGCGTAGCCGACCGCATTCAGGTGCACGTGGGCGATGCGCTGGAGGTCCTATCGGAGCGCAAAGAGCAGTTCGACATCGTATTCAACGATGTGGACAAGCATGATTATCCGCGCGTGTTCAATATGGCAGCGGCGCGAGTGCGCAAAGGTGGGCTGTTCATCACCGACAATGCTTTGTGGAGTGGCGAAGTAGCGTACGCTGCGGGCAATCCGGAGTTGGTGAACAGCGCCGAGCCTGACCAGTACGCCAAGGGCGTGGTGGAGTTCAATCGGTTGCTGTACTCATCGAAGGACTGGTTCACCACGATTGTTCCGCTGCGCGACGGTGTGGCCGTGGCCCTGCGGCTCTGAGTTTATGCCGGACGCGTCACATTGCGACATCTTGGCCATCGCCGCGCATCGCGACGACGTGGAGCAGACCTGCGGCGGCACGCTGCTGAAGATGGCGGTGCGCGGAAACCGCACGGCCATCCTCGACCTGACGCAGGGCGAGATGGGCACGCGCGGCAGCGTTGACGACCGCACGCGCGAGGCCGGCGAGGCCGCGCAAATTCTGAAAGTAAGCTGGCGACGAGCGCTCGATATTCCCGACGGCCGCGTCGAGAACACCTTCGCCAACCGGATCAAGGTCGCAATTGTCATCCGCGAGCTGCGACCGCGCGTGCTGATTCTGCCTTATTGGCAGGCGCGGCATCCTGATCATGCCACGGCGTCGGTGCTGGGCTATGAAGCTTCATTCCTCGCGGGGCTGACGAAGCTGGGGCACACCGGCGCGACCGCGGACCTTCCTGCCCAGGCTTTGCAGACGTTGAGTTCTCTTGCGCCGCATCGCCCTTTCAAGATTGTCTATGCCAGCCTCTACGCGGACGTGCGGCCGTCGTTCGTGGTGGATATCTCCGAGCAGTTTGACGCGCGCTTCGCCGCCCTGATGGCGTACAGGTCGCAGTATCAGGACCAGGCGGAGGGTAAGGGACTGTTTCCGCCGCAGGCCGAGATTCGCGAGCGCCTGGCCGCCATGGCCGGCTTCTATGGCATGCTTGCGGGCGTCCGCTACGCCGAGCCCTTCGTGCAGAAGGAGGTTGGGCTGATGGAGGATTTGATGGCTGTGCCGGTGCAGTCTATCTGATGTGATATCATGATATCAACACGGAGGAGTCGATGGCCCAGCTAATTGTTCGCAACCTGGAGAACAGCGTTAAGCAGCGGCTACAGCACCGGGCGGCCAAACATGGTCGCAGCATGGAGGAGGAGGTCAGGGAGATACTCCGCAATGCGAGCAAGGAAGAAGTGAAGCCCGAGGTGGGACTCGGAACGGCTATCAGTTCTTTGTTCAAGGGCAAAGGCTTCAACTTCGAGATCCCTGAATTGCGCGGATATGCGATTGAACCGGTGAAATTCGACGAATGATTCTTCTGGACAGCAATGTCTTATCAGCGCTCATGAAGGATGAGCCCGACGAAAAGGTCTCGCGCTGGTTAGACCAGCAACCCCAGGCATCGCTGTGGACGACGTCAATCACAATATTCGAACTTCATTTCGGAATAGAACTTTTACAGCCCGGCAAGCGCCGGAGCAAGCTGACCTACATTCTTCAGCTCGTCCTGGAAAGGGTGGAAGGAAGGATAGCATCGTTAGACGCCGATGAGGCGCAGCGTGCCGCTGAGTTGATGGCAAGTCGCCACCATCGCGGCCGTCCCCGCGATCTGCGTGACACGATGATTGCTGGCATAGCGCTGTCCCGTCATGCCACCCTGGCGACCCGCAACACCGCGCATTTCGAAGATGCCGGTGTACCGCTAGTCAATCCCTGGGATGCTTAGGGTAAGTCGTGCTTGGGTCACTTCTTCCTCTCCACCAAAAACTTCGCGATTTCGCGCAGCGTGGCGGCGCGGGCGCCGAATGAATCCAACGCAGCATCGGCGGCGGCGACTAATTCATCGGCCTTCTGGAGCGAGGCCTCAATGCCGAACAGCGCGGGATAGGTTGCTTTCTCGGTCGCGCTGTCCTTACCGGCAGTCTTGCCCAACTGCTCCGAAGTCTGGGTCACGTCCAGAACGTCGTCCACAATCTGAAACGCCAGCCCAATGTTCTGGCCGAAGGCACGCAGGTTCTGAAGCTGCGTTTCATTCGCGCCCCCATAGATGCCGCCGGTGACCACGCTTGCCGTCAGCAGCGCGCCGGTTTTGGAGCGATGGATGTACTCCAGCGTCTTCGCGTCGGGATGGAGGTGTTGGGCCGCGAGGTCCATGACCTGGCCGCCGATCATGCCGTCGATGGTGCCCGTGTCGCGCGCAACCTCGGCGATGATGGCGACGCGCGCCTCCGCCGGGCACTGCAGCTTCGCCAGCACTTCGTAGGCGTAAGTTTGCAGCGCGTCACCGGCAAGGATGGCGGTGGCCTCGCCGAAGGCCTTGTGGCAGGTGGGGCGGCCGCGGCGCAGGTCATCATTGTCGAGCGCGGGAAGGTCGTCGTGGATGAGCGAGTAGGTGTGCAGCATCTCCAGCGCCGCGCCCAGTTCGTCCACGCCCTCGGGAACGCACCCAGCGATCATTTGCGCGGCTTCCATGCATAAAATCGGGCGCAGGCGTTTGCCTCCCGCAAAAACGCTGTGCCGCATGGCTTCATGAATCGACGGGGGATACTGCGAAGCTGGTGGGAGCAGGCGCTCCAGAGTTTCGTCGGTAACGGTCCGGCCTTGTTCGAGGGTGTCCTTGAGCATGAATAGGGCAGTATAACAATCGCAACTACTTCGCCACCCGCTCCGCAATCCACTGCGCGCACTCGCGGGTGCCGAGCGGGCCGCCGACGTCAACCGTCGTCTTCTGCTGACGAACTGCATCCAGCACCGCGCCCTCGATCTTCTGCGCTTCGGCGTTCAGGCCCAGGTGCGCCAGCATCATCGCTGCGGTCAGAATTGAGCCCATGGGGTTAGCAATGTTTTTTCCCGCGATGGGCGGGGCCGAGCCGTGCACGGGTTCGAACATGGAGGTGCGGCCGGGATGAATATTTCCGCTGGCCGCCATGCCGAGTCCGCCCTGCAGCGCGGCCGCGAGGTCGGTGACGATGTCTCCGAACATGTTGTTGGTGACGATGACGTCGAGTGAGCGCGGCTCGCGCACCATCTGCAGGCAGAGCGCGTCCACGTACATGTGCTGCGTCTGGATGCCGGAATATTCCTTTGCCACTTCCTTGAAGACGCGCTGCCATAGGCCGCCGGCGTAGGTCATCACGTTGGACTTGTCGGACATCATGACCTTCTTGCGGCCATTGGCGCGGGCGTATTCGAAAGCGAAACGAATGATACGCTCTACCCCTTTGCGGGTGTTGATGTCCTCTTGCGTGGCGACTTCATCGGGGGTGCCGAATTTGAAGTTGCCGCCCATGTCCATGTAAACGCCTTCGGTGTTCTCGCGAATCACCGTGAAGTTGATGTCGTCGGGCGAAGCGTTCTTCAGGGGACACAGCGAGGCATCGAGCAGGCGTACCGGACGCACGTTCGCGTACAAATCCATCTTGAAGCGCATGCCGAGCAGAATTTCCTTGGCGTGAATATTGGTGGGCACGCGCGGATCGCCCAGCGCGCCGACAAAGATTGCGTCGAAGTCGCGGGCCAGCATCTGAAAGCCGTCTGGCGGAACGGTAGTGCCGTCGATGAGGTAGCGGTCGGCGCCCCAATCAAAGCTAGTGAACTCGACCGGCGCTGCGCTGGCGCGAACCACGTCGAGAGCCTGGGGGACGACCTCTTTGCCGATACCGTCTCCGGGAATTACGGCGATGCGTTTATTGGCAGGCACGGGAAAATAGTAGCACTCGGGACTGAGCTATCAGCCGTCAGCCATCAGCTTTCAGCCAACCTCTCATTCGTCTCCGGAAAAATCCCCGGGGAAAATATCCGGCAGAACACGATGTTGTCCGCAGGTCCGTTTAAACCTGCCCGCGCTGAAGCTGACAGCCGATAGCTGAGAGCTGACAGCGGCACCTGAGTGCACCTTCCCACCCTTCGCTATAATCAAAGATTCGGTATGAGTGTTATCACCTTTCAAGATAAGCTTGCGGCCAGCGGCGCGCGTCTGGGTATGTATCGCGGGGCGGAAACTCCGGCGAATTTTGGCGATACCGCCGGCGAATTTCGCGGGCTGCTCCAAGGCTGCGCCGTCCTCGACTTGAGCTGGCAGGCCAAGCTGGTACTGGCGGGAGAGGACCGCGTGCGTTGGCTGAATGGCATGGTCACGAACAATGTGCGCGACCTTGTGCCGGGGCACGGCGTGTACAACTTCATCCTGAGCGCGCAGGGGCGCATTCAGGGAGACTTGGTTGCCTACAATCGCGGCGACTACCTGCTGGTCACGACCGACCGAGAGCAGGCGCCGACGATCGCCGAGATATTTGACCGTTACATCATCATGGACGACGTGGAGGTCGCCGACATCAGCGACAAGCTGACCGCCATCGGCGTTGCGGGCCCAATATCAAAGTCGCGCGAGATTTTGGCTGCGGCTGGTCTTGACGTCTCGCAACTCGAGGCTGGACAGGTGATCGACGCGGTGTGGCGCGACATCGGCATCTCGGTGGCACGCAGCCCGCTACCGCAGATGGATGGGTTCGAGATCTGGTTTGCCGCCGAGAATGCAGACGCCATTTGGGACGCGCTGGTCGCGGCCGGGGCCATGCCCGTGGGCAGCGAGGCGCTCGAACTGTATCGCATAGTTCGAGGAGTGCCGCGCTTTGGAGTTGATCTTCGGGAACGCGACTTGCCGCAGGAGACAGGTCAGCAGCACGCGTTGAACTTTGCCAAGGGCTGCTATATCGGGCAGGAGATCGTGGAGCGCATTCGCTCGCGGGGCAACGTGCATCGCATGTTTACCGGCTTCGAAGTGCAGAGAACTCCGGCGGCTGAGCCTCCGGCGGCGGGAACCAAAGTCCGCGCCAACGACAAGGATGTAGGAGAGGTGACCAGCGCGGCGCGGGTTCCATTTCCCAGTGGCGAGCGGACACTGGCGCTAGGGTATATGCGGCGCGAGGCCGGGCCTCCCGGGGCTACGGTGCAGATTGGCGAGCAGACCGCCACCGTGCAAAGCCTTCCATTCAGCGAGTAAAAACCTATGGCCGAAAAAGAGAAGAAACCTGAATTCGTAGTTACCGATCGTCGCCTATTCAGCACCGATGGCGAGTTGCGCCAGGACGTGGTGGAAGACGAAGAACGCCGCGCCGAACGGGAGCGCGAGAAAGCCGAAGCGCAGCGACTGGTCAATGAGCAACGTGCGGCGCAACATCAACCGGCGCCATCCAGCGCGCCGCCAACATCAACCATTGTGACCGAGGGAGAAGCTGCTCCCCAGGGGCCCAGCGCGCAGGAACAGCACGAATCCGCCGCGGCTTACCGTGAGTCAACCCGCGAGATCGACGCCAGCATCGAGAAGGAGATGCGCAAGCAGGGACAGCCGCATCGCCCGCAAGACTTCGAGATGACGTTCGAAAAATTCGTCGCCTCGGTTTACATGAGCGCGCTGATGCAGCTTGGCTTGGCGGCGCCGCAAGGCGTGAAGCCCGAGGTGGATCTGTTGGGCGCCCGGCAAACCATCGACACACTGTCCATTTTGCAGGACAAGACCAAGGGCAACCTGACGCCGGCCGAGCAGAACATGCTGCAGAACGTGTTGTACGAATTGCGCATGGCTTACCTGGAAGTCACCAACTTGCTTACGCATCCGCCGCAGGGTCCGCCGGCCGGGGACCACAAGCCCTGATGAAAGCCGTGCTCACCGTCCTGGGCAGCGGCACCTCGATGGGTGTGCCCACCATCGGATGCGACTGCCAGGTGTGCACGTCGGCCGATCCGCATGACCGCCGCACGCGCCCCTCGGTCATGGTGCAGTGGGACGGGCACACCGTGCTCATCGACACCACGCCCGACTTTCGCGAGCAGGCCCTCCGCGAAGGCATTCGCAAAATTGACGCTGTGCTTTACACCCACGGCCATGCCGATCACATTCTGGGGCTCGACGATGTGCGGCCGCTTAGCTTTCCTCGCGTGACCGGAGGCGGAAAAATTCCTCTTTACGCCAGCGATGCCACGGCGCAGACTCTGCGCAGCGTTTTCCGTTACATCTTCGACGCCGATTACAAGTATGGCGGTCTGGCGCAAGTCGAGCTGCGCGCGGTCAATGGGCCAGTGGACCTGTTCGGAACCACGTTCACTCCGCTCGAGGTAAACCATGGCGACGTTCCGATCGAAGCGTATCGTTTCGGCTCGGCGGCGTATCTCACCGACTTCAGCAGCATCCCGGACAAGTCGATGGAACAGTTGCAAGGGCTCGACATCCTATTTCTCGATGCGCTGCGGCACCATCCTCATCCCACGCACTCGACGGTAGAGAATTCTCTGAAACTGGTGGAGCGGCTGCAGCCGAAGCGGGCGTATTTTACGCACATCTCGCACGACCTGCCGCATCAAGAAACCAATGCGGCGCTGCCCGCCAACGTGCGCCTGGCGCACGACGGCCTGAAACTCGAGTTCGACCTCTAGGACAACGGCCCACATGCAAGTATTCCGCAGCCTCGATGAAGTGCCGTCCAACCTTGGTCCCACGGTGGTCAGCGTGGGCAATTTTGACGGCGTGCACCGCGCCCATCAGGAGGTGGTGCGGCTGATGGCCGACCGCGCCCACGCGCTTGGCGGGCAGGCCGTGGTGGTGACCTTCGAGCCGCATCCCTACCGCGTTCTGCGTCCCGATGTCGCACCCAAGCTGCTGACGCCTTTACCGATCAAGCTGCGCCTGCTGCAACAGACCCGCGTGGATGCCGTGCTGGTGTTGCCGTTTACGCGAGATCTCTCGATGATGCCGGCAGGCGACTTCGCCAAGACGGTGCTGGTGGATGTGCTGCACGCACGCGAGGTGCACGAGGGTTACAACTTCCACTTCGGCCATAAAGCGCAAGGCAACGTGAACACGCTGGCCGATCTGGGCAAAGAGTTTGGTTTCACCGCGACCATTTACCCCGAACAGGTGTTGCGGGGGCATCATGTCTCCAGCACGGAGATTCGCAAGCTGATCACCGAAGGAAAAATGCCGAAAGCGCGCGCGCTGCTCGGACGGCCCTTCAGCATCTTCTCAAATCCCGGGCGCGGACGAGGCTATGGGCGCCAATACACCGTGCCGACGGTGAACCTGGCGCGTTACGACGAGCTGGTCCCCGCCATCGGGGTGTACATCACGTGGCTGCGCGTTGGGGGCGAATGTTTTGAGGCGGTAACCAACGTGGGGAACCGGCCAACCTTTGGGCCGGACTCGTTCGCCATCGAGAGCCACCTGCTGAACTTCCATCCCATCGAATTATTGCCGGACACGGAGTTGGAACTGATTTTCCTGCAGCGGCTGCGGCCGGAGATCAAATTTCCGTCGGTTGAGGCATTGCGCGATCAGATCGGCAAAGATGTACACAAGGCGCGACGCTATTTCCGGCTGCTGAAGGCGATCGATCCCCAGAGTTCATGACGGAATATGCCTTGTTGCTCGATTTCGATTTGTCATCACGAACGGCCTTTAGGCCGTGAGGGATCTGCTGTTTCCTCAACAGCCGTGCCGACGCTAACAAAAGCAGATTCCTCGCTTCGCTCGTAATGACAATTCCATATGGGAGCGTCAATCCCAAGTCTTGCTTCCCTTGCTGAAGCAGGGCTCGTACCAGGTGGCCGACTTCCGCCGGCCTTCGGCAGGATTGGTTTGCGTGATGGAACCGAAACCTGATAGCTTTTGCAATACTCTTAGGAACCCAATGAAGAAAGCCATTCGTCTTGTGCTGTTCTGCTGCCTCGCCGCCGCGCCGTTGCTGGCGCAAGTTCCGACCGATAGCCCGGTTGACGCGCTCCGTCATCCTGGCTGGAACAAGGGTGTATTCATCGGAGGCGGTACCTCGGTCGCCAGCTCACCCAGCGGGCAGAATTTCCTCCTCGGCGTCCGTATTGGCCGGGTGATGACCAACGAACATGGCAGCGGCTTTCTCCGCGGCACTTTCGAGTTGGCCGGAGACATCATTCCGCTGGACGAATACTGGATTATCGGCCACCAGTACGCTGCCGGAATCGATCCGGTCGTTTTCAAGTGGAACTTCACCAAGCCGTGCAAGGTTGCGCCGTATTTTGCGGCGGTGGGCGGCGTGCTGTTCAGCACCCGCGACCTGCCGCTACCGGGCACCGCAACGGTCAACTTCACTAGCGGGCCGGAAATTGGCGCGCAGATTTTCCGCGGAGATCGACGCTCCTGGGACGTGTCTCTGAAGGCCTACCACCTGTCCAATGCTTCGATCGGCAATCACAATCCCGGCATCAATGCGTCACTGCAATTCATGTTGGGATACACGTGGTATTAAGATCGGCAGCGTGGTGGGAGCCCCCGCATTTATGCGGGGGAAGGAGCGCTTTAGCGCTCCGGAAAAGTTTGTCTTTCTGTGACGCGCTTTAGCGCTGGGATCACCAGGGCTAAAGCCCATTTCAAAATCGAATGCTTTTCCGCTGGACTGAAGTCCAGCTCCCCCTGCTAAAGCAGGGGGCTTCCACCCGAAACTCTTCCGCAGGGTTTTTCGGCAAGGCTTAGAAAGCATACTCCACCCAGCCGCCACCGATCCAGGAGCAAACCGCGGTGGATCGGCGCCTGCGTTGTGCGCCGCTCCCCTGAATTCCACTGCTACACTGATGCGGTGCGCAGGCTCATCGTCAACGCCGACGATTTCGGTCTCACCGCGGGTGTGAATCGCGCCATCGTCGAGGCGCAAGCGCGCGGGATTGTGACCTCATCCACGCTGATGGCAAACGCGGGAGCTTTCGAGGACGCAGCCAGCCAGGCGCGCTCGCTGACGGCGAGCGGGACACGTTTCAGCGTTGGCTGTCACGTGGTATTGCTCGATGGCGAACCGGTGTTGCCGGCGGACCGCGTAGCCAGTCTGTTGCAACCGGGAGCGCAGAACGGCGCGCGCCAGTTTCGCGTCAAGATTAATGATTTCGTCCTGGCTTCTTTCCGCCACAAGCTCAACCCAGCTGAGATCGAAGCCGAAGCGGTGGCGCAGATCGAGCGACTGCAATCGGCGGGGGTGCGGCCCTCGCATTTCGATACTCACAAGCACGCCCACATGTTTCCTGCGGTGCTGAAGCCGCTGCTGCGAGCCGCGCGGCAGTGCGGCGTTGCCGCCGTGCGCAATCCTTTTGGCCGGGTGTGGCCGATGCCGATCGTGGATTTGCTGCAAAAGCGCAAATTGTGGCGACGCTTCGCCGAGCTGAACGTGTTGCGCAACTTTGCCAGCAGATTTCGCCGCGAGGTTGAGGCCCATGGCCTGCGCTCGACCGACGGATCGCTAGCCGTGCTGGTCACCGGATGTCTCGACCTGAAACTGTTCACCACCGTCGTGGACAGCATTCCGGAAGGAACCTGGGAGTTCGTCTGCCATCCCGGCTACAACGATGCTGATCTTGACAAGGTTGACACCCGGCTGCGCGAGTCGCGCGAGCGTGAACTGGCGCTGCTGACTTCGCCCGAAGCCAAAGAGATGGTGCAGCGCCGGGGAGTGGAGTTGATCACGTATCACGAGCTGTGACTGCTGCAATCTATCGGGGCAATTCGGCGAGGATATTAGGGTTGGTAGTGCGGATACACCATTCTGCAACTACACTCTTCGGCGCGCTACAATGGCTGTCCCGTCAAATTGGCCCACCTGCGGCGGACAAGTCGCTCTATGAAAACCAGTTCCGTATCCCGGTTCCCGCTGGACCGCGACGAGATCGTTACCACCGCGCCGTGTCGCGCCGATCTCGCGGGCGGGACGCTCGACATCTGGCCGCTCTATCTTTTCCATCCCGGGGCAGTGAGCGTGAACGTAGCTCTCAACATCCTGACCAGTTGCAGAATCAGTCCGCGGGGCGGACGCGAAATTGTTTTGCGCTCGCAAGACACTGGGCGGCACGAGCGGTTTGCCGGCCTTGACGAATTACTGGCCGCGAAAACTTATAAGCATCCGTTAGCCGCCCATCTGGTCCGCTTCTTCAAGCCGGACGCGGGTTTCACGCTGGAGACGAATTCGGAATCACCGGCAGGCGCGGGCATCTCCGGCTCGTCGGCGCTGATGATTGCCACCACCGCGGCACTGGCGCGTTTGGTCGGACGCAAGATTCCGCTGGAGCAGATTCGCGTGATTGCGCAGAATGTCGAGGCGCAACTGATCCGCGTGCCTACCGGCTGCCAGGACTATTATCCAGCGATGTATGGCGGGGTAAGCGCGGTGCATCTCGGGCCTGACGGAGTCCGCCGCGAGGCAATTCCGGTTTCACTCGACGAGATCGATCGGCGGTTCGTTCTGTTTTACACGGGAGCGCCGCGGCGGTCGGGCATCAACAACTGGGAGGTATTCAAGCAGCACATCGATGGCAACCGGCGCGTCATCCACAACTTTGCGGAAATCTCGCGCATAGCGCAGGCTATGTATTGCGCGCTGGCGGACGCGCAATGGGACGACGTGGAGCGCCTGATACGCGAGGAATGGAAGCTGCGGCGGACCAACGCGCCCGGAATCAGCACGCCGCTTATCGAGAAGCTGATCGCCGCGGCCCGGCGGACGGGCGCACGCGCCGCCAAAGTTTGCGGCGCCGGTGGCGGCGGCTGCGTCATCGTCTTCATCGAACCGGGCTCGCGCCAGAAGGTCGAGGATGCGATTCGCAATCATGGCGGTCAACCGCTGAGTTTTTCCGTCGCGCGCCGCGGATTGACGTTTCTCGCGGCGCCGAAGCGGAAGCCGGTCAAGGTCTAGCCATGCTCAATACCAGCGCCGGACGTCTCCATCCAGTCTGGGCGTCGCTGGGGTCAGCGTTACTTTCAGTGCTGGCATTTCTGGCGGCGCTGTACGTTGCCGGAGCCATAGCCGGCGATCACGTCCTGCTTTTCGAACTCATTTTTCGTCCTCTGGTGGCGTTACTCCTGATTGCGTTGTATGTGTGGATGCTGACCGTCGCCGACCACGTAGAAGACCACCGCATTGCGGCCATGGGGTTGCCGCGTGCCAAGGGCTGGCTCAAGCAATTCGCCATTGGCTGCACTCTCGGATTCGGACTGACGGCGCTGGCAATTGTTCCCATCATTGTTTGGGGGCACACCAGCACCCGATTTCGGCTTAGCTTGCACACCCTGCCGAGACTGGGGGCGGTGCTGTTGATTCTTCTGGCTGGGGCACTCGCCGAGGAGTTGATGTTTCGCGGCTATCCTTTTCAGCATCTGGTGCAGGGCACCGGGGCCGTCGGCGCGATCATGGCCTTCTCGGTGCTGTTTGGGGCCGTCCATCTGGCCAATCCCGGCGCCAGTCTATGGGGACTGCTGAATACCATCCTGATCGGAGTGCTGCTGGCGATTTCGTACCTGCGAACCCGAGCGCTGTGGCTGACTTGGGGAATTCACTTTGGCTGGAACTTCGCTCTGGGCGTGCTTTTCGGCCTGCCGGTCAGTGGCTTGCGGCTGTTCAATGTGGTGGTGCGGACCACCGCGACCGGGCCGGCGTGGCTCACCGGCGGCAATTATGGACTGGAAGCCAGCGCCACGGCGGTTGTCGTCATCTTGATAGGAGTCATGGTGGTCTGGAAATTACCGCTGGCGTCTCTCGCCAATCCGGTCCCGCTGCCGCCCCCCGCGGAATAGCGCGACAACGTTTCGGGCATCCAACCCTAGCGCCCTAATTCTGTGTTGCTCAGCGCTGACCAACTCAGGTGACGGAGGTCACAGACGGCCCTCGACCTTGGATTCTATAAACGGGTTGATGAGAGAAACGAAAGTCTTAGCGTTACTTCTGATGATCCTGTTGAGTTTTGCCGCATTTGTTGTGGTTGGTACTCTGGGAGCCCAGAGCAACCCAAGCGTGGCCGTTGCCGTCGCCGAACCGCAGTACATGAACAGTTTTTACGCCTTGGACGCTAACGGCAAACTAATCGAACTGGAGCGCCAGACCGTCACATTCCACAGTAAAGCGAAGGTATTTCCGGGCTATGCCTCTGTGAAGATGACCACCGAGTTCAAGCCAGGCCACTCGCCAGTGCGAATCGCTGGCACCGCGCAATTCATTGTACGTGGACGTGCCCCTATCGACCCGGTGTCGCGGTTCGAACTGCGGGCGTTGAAGGCATCGAAAGATCGCCGCGACTTCGTGATGACGCAAGGCCACGGCTCCGTTTTCGGTGCTTCGGCAACATCAAATCCGGAGGAGGGAGCGGTAGCGATTCGCTTCGAGGAATATGGTGCTAACTCCTATCGCATCACGCCCGACCGACCGCTTGCTCCCGGAGAGTACGCCTTAGCGATGCGAGGGCTCGCTTCCGAACTGTACTGTTTCGAGGTTGATCGCTAAGTCGGGAGAGAGAAAGCTAGCGACGACGATCACGGCATTCCATCAACTTCTAGACCCGCCATCTGGGGGGTTTTCATCTCGGATCAACAGAGCGCCCTGCTAAAGCGATTCGCCAGCGTCCTCCCGGAGCTACCCGAGGGCCACGCAGATCTGAGGGTTTCCGCGTTATCCCGCATACGGCCCGCCACCCCCACGCCGGCGGAATACCGCGACCACATTTCGGGCATCCAACCCTAGTGTATCGACGGCGGGATGAGCATATAATTTGAGCAAATCTGGGGTTTCCCATGAGCCGTAAAAGTTTCTCCCTAATCGCTACGGCACTTGTGCTGCCGGCGATGTTCGCATTTGCCGATGACGCCAAAGCGCCGGCCAAAGTCTCCACCGAAAAAATGACCCCGCAAACTCGCCTGCTGGTGATCCGCGATCTAACGGCCGAGCGCGTTTTTGCGCGCCGCATGTTCCCCATGGGCGAAAAGGGATTGCGCATCAAGAATGGAGTGGTGACTCCCGGCGACTCGCAGGTTACGGAATTGGTCTCGCTGCACGGACTGGCGGCCCGAGTCGGCGACCGCGTTGTAATTTCGAACGTGCTCATCAAGCCCAACGCAATCGTCCTGGAAATCAACGGTGGATCGAAGAAGAAAGAGAAGTGGTATCAGCACATTCAGCCGAGCATTGGGGGTGCCGGCGCTCCGGTGGGAGGGGCTCCCAAGAGCCTCGAGGCCAAGGGCTCGCAGGTGACGCTTGAGTTCGACAAGTATGTGCCCGAGTTGACCGGCGAACAAGTGCGCGACATGTTGTCTCCGGTGTTCGATTTCAAGGCGCTCAATCAGGCTGAGGCGTACGCGAAAACCCTGCCGCCCATCGTGCAGGAGGCCATCAAGAACCACAAAGTGCTGGTGGGCATGGATCGCGACATGGTCATCTATGCCAAAGGCCGGCCGGCTAAGAAAATCCGCGACAAAGACGACAAGGGCCAGGATTACGAAGAATGGATTTACGGCGAGCCGCCCCAGGAGGTTGAGTTTGTGCGTTTCCAGGGCGCGGTGGTGGCGCGCTTAGAAATTATGCAGGTGGGTGGCGAGAAGATTGTGCGTACGGAAAAGGAAGTGGAACTCCCCGCGGCCAGTACGGAAGTTGCCGAGAAGAAGCCGGCAGCAAAACCGGCTAACGCTCCCACTTTGCGCCGGCCGGGAGAAGAAGAGACGTATCCGGGGGACCCACCAGGGACCCAGACCAGCGGGCCGCCGCGTACGACACCGTATCCAGTGCCTAACGGGGGACCCGATCCGCCGCAGCTCTGGGCCCCGAGTTCTTGATGTGCAGTCCATTTGGCAGCCCCAGTCGCGCCCCTTTACACTGTTAAGGTGAGGATTGCGCTCGGGCAGATTAATACCACGGTCGGCGATTTCGCCGGCAATTCTGCAAAAATCATCGAGTACGCCCGCCGGGCCCGCAGCGCGGGCGTCGATCTCATTCTTTTTCCCGAGCTGAGCGTGTGTGGCTATCCGCCGCGCGATCTGGTAGAGCGCCCCTGGTTTGTGGAGCGCAACCGGAAAACCGCGGAGGCGATCGCCGCTGCCACGCAGGGCATTGCCGTGATTTGCGGTCTGGTCACTCCGGCCAAGTCCGCTACCGGCAAGTCGGTGATGAACTCGGCAGCACTGCTGCGTGATGGCAAGATTGCCGCCATCCAATCGAAACGGCTGCTGCCCAGCTACGACGTGTTCGACGAGATGCGCAACTTTGCGCCCGCCGATCGCCAGCAACTGCTGCCACTCGACGGCAAGCAACTGGCGCTCACGGTCTGCGAGGACGCCTGGAACGACAAGAATTTCTGGGACCGCCAACTGTATGGAGTGGATCCGGTAGAGGACTTGATCGGCGCGGGTGGACAAATCCTGCTGAACATTTCCGCATCGCCGTTTTACCTTCACAAACTCGAACTGCGGCGCGACATGCTGGCCGCGATTGCCCGGCACTATCGCATTCCGGTTGCGGTGGTGAATCAGATTGGCGGCAACGACAGCCTGGTGTTCGACGGATCGAGCTTCGCTCTGGGGCCTGACGGCCAGCTGATCGCGCAGGCCAAGTCGTTCGCCGAGGACCTGGTTTGCTTCGACAGCGAGTCGCTTACGGGCGATGTGCACGCTGCCGAGGAAGGGCTGGAGGCGAGCGCTTATTCCGCGCTGGTGTTGGGCACGCGCGATTATGTGCACAAGTGCGGCTTTCGCCAGGTTGTGCTGGGGCTGAGCGGCGGTATCGATTCGGCGCTCACAGCCTGCATTGCGGTGGATGCGCTCGGAGCCGGGAACGTCATCGGGGTGGGCATGCCGGGACCGTATTCTTCCGCCGGCAGCGTGGAGGACTCGGTGACGTTGGCCCGCAACCTCGGCATCTCGTTTGACCGGGTGCCCATCAGCGACATTTTCGGGTGCTATCTGAATTCCCTGAAGCCCACCTTCGCCGGCCGGCCGCAGGACGTGACGGAAGAGAATATTCAAGCGCGCATTCGTGGATCGTTGCTGATGGCGATGTCGAACAAGTTTGGCGCGCTGTTGCTGACCACCGGAAATAAGTCGGAAATTGCCGTCGGCTACTGCACACTTTACGGCGACATGTGCGGCGGACTCGCGGTCATCTCCGACGTGCCCAAAACCCTGGTGTACCGCCTGGCGCGCTACGTGAATTCGCGCTCGCCGGTGATTCCGGCCTCGACCCTGGAAAAGCCTCCGTCGGCGGAATTGCGGCCTGATCAGAAAGACAGCGATTCGCTGCCGCCCTACGAAGTTCTGGATACAATTCTGGAAGACTACGTGGAAGACAACCGGCCTGCGGATGAAATCGCCGCGCAGCACGGCTACCCGCTGGAACTGGTGCGAAAAGTGGTCCTCATGGTGGATAAGAGCGAGTACAAGCGTCAGCAAGCGGCTCCGGGCTTGAAGATTTCCGCCAAGGCATTCGGCTTTGGACGCCGCTATCCCATCGCCGCCAAGATGGAGATGTAACTTTACTATTGCACATTCGCTTTAACATTTGATTTAGACAAGATAAGGAACCCATGAACCGTTGCACTGTCGTATTGATAATGATCTTTCTGGCCTGCGCCAGCCTCTGCGCTCAGCAAACGCCCGCGAGCACCTCGAACCCCGCTGCCAAGAGCGCTTCTGCCGCACCCGCCAATTCGGGACCGCTGCCCACGGAAGCCACCTTCAACGCTTTTCTTAAGCACATGTTCGGCTGGAACCAGGATTTGACCTGGAAGGTGGTGGATATCAAACCGTCGGAGGCGACTGGCCTTTCCCAGGCCACCGTGATCTTCAACACGCCACAGGGCCAGCAGGCGACGCGAATCTATGTGACCGCTGATCAGAAGCACGCCTTTACCGGCGACCTGGTGCCGTTTGGGACCGATCCGTTTGGTATGGACCGCGAGATTCTCAAGGCAGCCGACGGGCCGTCGCAAGGGCCAAAGGATGCCGCCCTGACCATTGTTGAGTTCGGCGATCTGGAGTGTCCGGCGTGCAAGGCCGCGCAGCCGAACATCATCAAGCTGATGCAAGACGAGCCCAAGGCCCGGCTGGTATTCGTAAATTTTCCGCTCACTCAGATTCACAAATGGGCGCTGAAGGCCGCCGAGTACGTGGATTGCATGGGCCGGGCAAATAATGACGCCGCCATAAAGTTCATTGCCACGGTCTATGAGCATCAGGGAGAAATCAACGAGCAGAACGTGGACACGATGCTGAAAGGCTACGTGAAAGATGCGGGCGGCGATCCCGACGCCATGGCCGCCTGCGCGGCCAAGCCGGAAACCGCGAAGCGAATTGCGGATGCGCAGGCCCTGGGCGAGAAAGTGAATATCACCAGTACGCCCACCTTCTTCGTGGGTGGCCGCAGAATCGTGGGCTTCAGCAACAATGTTCCCTACGACGCGGTGAAGTCGATGGTGGACTACGAAATCGCCAATGCCGGAAAGTAGCGCGCCGTCGCTCGCCGGGGATTAGGGCACGATTGCGTGTGTTTGTCATCCTGAGCGCAGCGACCACAGGGAGCGGAGTCGAAGGATCACTATGGCCGCGAGAATTTCTCCAGCGATAGGGGTCCTTCGACTCCTCGCTACGCTCGTCGCCCAGGATGACAAGAGATTTGAACTAACTGCTAACGGCTAATTGCTAGCTCTCCGGCAGGCCGGCTTCGCGAGCGCGGAACTTCCAGTAGTCTCCGGCGGTTTCGCTGAGGTCGCCGGTAGGCTTCTCGCCGCGAAAGACGCGCGACACGCCGCGCACCACGCGCCGCATCGGCAGCTCGCCATTTTCGGCCAGAAATAATTCCCCCGTCTTGATGGTGCGGTAGTACCAGCGCCGCAGCAGCGCGAGGTGCTCCATCCGCTCCAGCGCCGACCGCGGCTTGCGGACTTCGACCGCCGCCAGCGCCTCGGTGATGCGCGACTCCATGGACTGCGGCTTGGCGACGAGTTGTGCCGCGCCGGTTGGCTGGCCGACGTTGAGACTGACTGGGGCGCAGATGGCGCCGCCGGCAATCTTAAAGAGCGCCACCGATTCGCGGTCGGCCGACGGCTGCACCATCACGCCATTCAGTTCCTCGAGACGCCGCACAATGTCGGGTAACTGCGCGCGTGCCGCCTTCACCTTCTCCAGACGCGTATGCAATGCGGCGGCGGCTTCGAAGTCGAGATGGGTGGAGGCGTCGTCGCGCTGCCGCTCGATCTCGCGCACCAGCGAGCGGCCGCCGGTCTCGAAAAACTGCTGCACCCGGCCCACTTCGGTCGCGTACTCCTCGTCGGTGCAGCCTTTGAAGCATGGCGCCAGGCACATCTTCATCTCGGAATAAATGCAGCCGGGAAATACCGGATCGGGCTCCAGGTCGAAGGTGCAGCGGCGCATTTTGAACAGGTCGAGCGCGTCGTTGGCAAACTTCTCCGCGGCAACGCGGGTCGCAAACGGACCAAAATATTGCGAGTTGCCTCGCGGGCCGGTGGAAGCACCGGGCTCTAGGCTGGCGGAAGCACCGGGCTCTGGGCTGGTGGAAGCACCGGGCTTTAGCCCGGTGAATATTTCGCGCTTCAGCATTCGGGCTTCAGCCCCGGCAATGCGCGTGGTCACCATCGCGCGCGGGTAAGGATTGTCGAGAATCAGCTTGACCAGAGGGGCGAAACGCAGGCGCAGACGCTTATCGTAGGTCTTGGGGAATTCGCGACGCAAGGTCTGGTAGACCAGAAACGACGCTTCAAAGTCGGAGCCGGTGGCTGTCCATTCGACGCAGCGAACGCGCTCGCGCAGATTGAGCTTGCGGCTTTGTCCATCGGCGAGGCCGAGCAGCCGTTGCAAGCGGCGGCGCAGGTTCGAAGTCTTGCTGATGTAGGGCTCGCCGGCCTCATCCTCACCGCGCAGCAGAAACACCGCCGCACTCGCCGGCACGGCGGCGAAGAGGTCAGTGTCGCGGTCGGGAGCGAATTCGAGGCGGTGCGGTGCCACCAAGAGATTGTATTTCACCACGGAGACACGGAGGGCACCGAGAAACCAAAGCAAGAAACCAAAGCTAGAAACCAAAGCGCCTGTCACCCTGAGCGAGCGGCGGGTTTTGCCGCGAGTCGAAGGGCCCCTATTCCTGCGTAGGTGGGGCTTCGCCTTTGTGTGACTTCACGCTCATGCGCTTTCTCACGAGGCGTGATGAGTGAAAACGTCTCCGGTAATCGGGTGCAATCATGTCGACTGGCTTGCACATTTCATGCAGCCGCGACCACATCGCCCCGCCAATCCTATCCGCTAGTGTTTCACCGCGCATTGCGCGCTCGCTCTCTGTGAAGTGCTCACCGCGCTCTTCTTCTTCAAGAGATATCTCGGCTCTGTCGTCGAAATTCGTTGTGATCAGCGTCGTCCTGTTTTCACTGTACCGATTATTCAAGATATGCGCCACAGTGTCCCAAACCCATTGGGATGTCCTGATGGCTCCGAGTTCATCGAGGAGTACCACCTCAGTCTGGAGGACCGGCTGGAGCAGATCCAGTTCCGTGGTTTGAACTGCCTGATTGTAACTGTGCTGAACCTCTTTGAGGAGCTCTCGATAGTCTACGAACCGGCACGGGATTCCTTTTCCGACCAGGCCCTTCAAGATGGCAATGCCTAGATGCGTCTTACCAACGCCAGGGCGGCCGAGAAAAAGCAATCCTTTTTTCTCCACCGGATAGTTCTCGATGAATTGTGTCGACACCCGCAGAGCTTCCTGCAAAGGCTCCCGTTCACCTTCAACATTGAAGTTTGAAAGCTCGCAGTGCTGGTAACGCGCGGGGATTTGCGCGGCCGCCAGCAGGCGATCGCCGCGGTCGCGCACACGGCATTCGCAGCGCACCGCTTCGCGCTCTTTGCCGCGCTCGAGGGTCTGCCATCCGGTACCGCCGCAGATGGGGCATAGGTCGGTTGGGGTGGTCACGAGTTTGAATGTAATGCGGGGCGGGGCAGCGTGCAATGGGAACGAACCGGTTCAGGAATGAAAAGTCAGGAAAAGCTGTGTGGGTCTGTGTAAATCGGGGGTTAACCGGGAGACAAACAGCAGGTCCCTCCGCTCGGACTAAAGTCCTCAGTCGGGATGACAAGGGCAGCGGATGGTGATTAATGGATAGTGATTAGCAAAAAATCGGTTCGTGCAATATAGGGGGCCTTCGACTCATCGCTCCGCTCCTCGTTCAGGACGACAACGTTGAGAACTGAGGGCTGACGGCTGACGGCTGACGGCTGAAAAGCAGATCCCTCGCGGGCTAAACTTTACCCCACCAAGCGCAAAAACGGCGCTTGTCGGGGGCCCTGTTTCGCCCGCTCGTGATGACAAGCTCTTGCGGCACGGCTGAAGCCGTGCCCTGACGCAATACTGACAACCAGCAACTGACTACTGACTACTGATTACTGCTCCGCCCGCTTGCGCAGGAAGGCCGGAATCTCCAGGTCATCCGAGTCATAGCTGATGTTGACACTGCTGCTCACGGTCTCAATCGAGGGCGGCTCGTCACGGCCGGCAGCCGCGGCCCGCGCCTGCATCTGTGCCTCGTCCATCGGCTGAGCGTGGCGGACGATTTCGGAATCAATATCGTCGAGATTGTCGGGAATGTACGGCACGCGCGCCCGCTCCGCCGCACGCTGCGATTCGGTCTCCGGCGGCCTGCCGGGTTGCGGCTCCCGCATGGCCGACACTTCGTAGGTCGCGTTAACGCTGGCCGCGGCCGAACGCGCGTGGTGCACCACGTCAGCTACGGGAACCGTCGCGCGCCGGGAAACATCCTTGAAGCCGGTCGCGATGACGGTGATCTTCACTTCGTCCTTCATCTTCTCGTCGAGCACGGCGCCGAAAATGATGTTGGCGTCCTCATGCGCGGCGCTCTGGATGATGGTCGAGGCCTCGTTCACTTCCGCCAGCCGCAGCGAACTGGAGCCGGTGATGTTGATGAGGATGCCGCGCGCGCCGTCGATGGCGCCGGCCTCGAGCAGAGGCGATGCAATCGCCGCCTGCGCCGCCAGCGTGGCGCGGCCTTCGCCCCGCGCGGTGGCCGTGCCCATCACGGCATAGCCCATGCCCGCCATGATGGTCTTCACGTCGGCGAAGTCGCGATTGATGATGCCGGGAATGGTGATGATGTCGGAGATGCCCTGCACCGCCTGGCGCAGAATGTCGTCGGCGACTCGGAACGACTCGAAGAAACCTGCGTCCTTGGCGACTGCCAGCAGCTTTTCGTTGGGGATGACGACGGTGGTGTCAACGGAATCGATCAACTCCTGCAAGCCGCGCTCCGCCTGGTTCTGGCGGCGTTTGCCTTCGAAGGCGAAGGGCTTGGTCACGACCGCGACCGTGAGCGCGCCCATTTCGCTGGCGAGCGATGCGATGATCGGAGCCGCGCCCGTGCCGGTGCCGCCGCCCAGACCGGTGGTGACGAACACCATGTCGGCGCCTTCGAGCGCTTCAATGATTTTGTCGGCATCTTCCAAGGCCGCCTTGCGGCCGACGTCGGGATTGGCGCCCGCGCCCAGGCCGTTGGTCAGCTTGACGCCGAGCTGGATCTTCACCGGCGCGTTCGACAGTTTCAGTGCCTGCAGATCGGTGTTGGCCACCACGAATTCCACGCCTTCCAGATGCGATTCGATCATGCGATTGACGGCGTTGCCGCCACCACCGCCGACGCCAATCACCTTGATCTTCGCGGAGTTCAGCAGCTCTTCGTTGAAGTGAATGCGAATGTCGTTTTCGGGCTGGCTCTTGTCGTTGAAATCTTCGATCATCTCTACTCCCTATGCGTCCAACTGGATCGATCGTGGATTGATTTCAGCAATTCGCGTAACTTATCGAATTTGCTGCACTCCCTACACTCACCGAGAACTGACCTCACCTTGCTGGCATCTTC
Organism: uncultured Acidobacteriaceae bacterium; assembly: GCA_963798185.1. GTDB lineage: Bacteria > Acidobacteriota > Terriglobia > Terriglobales > Acidobacteriaceae > Bog-257. The sequence goes on along the minus strand of CAWCSJ010000031.1, from coordinate 138,695 downwards.
CCTTCACGCGGCTGAAAGCTAATCAGCAAGCGTGATCCGGTAGCCTTCGCCAGGCGCTCGAGCGTGCGCATCGAGGGACGTGTGCCCCCACTTTCCAACCGGGCGACGACGGGTTGCGTCGTCCCCATCTTTCGGGCCAGCTGCTGCTGCGTCAAGCCGGCGCGGTTCCGCGCATCGATCACGGCGGATGCCAGGACAAACTCTTCCTCCAGCGCTCGGTACGCCTTCTGGTATTTTGGGTCCTTCATCCATTTCTTATGCAACTCGGATATACGCGCCATTGCTAACCTCCATCATTCAACCGATTTCGCGCGTGTCAGAGCTAGCTCGATCTCGCGTCGCGGTGTCTTGTTCGTCTTCTTGGTGAAAACCCTCACAATGACAGCGCGGCGGTTTGCTGCTGTCACATACAGTGCCCGGGAGATCCCACTGCGGCCCTTCAACCGCATTTCCCATACGCGGCCCTCGATATGTTTTACGTGCGGTTCACCCACACGCTCCAGCCCCTTTTCCTCGATAAGTTGCGTGATCCGCGCCAGCCTTGCGCGCATGTCCTCAGGCAATGAGTCGACTTCCGCGTCAACCGTTTGGTTCAGCGTCTCGACTGTCCAACTCATACCTAATATACCAAAAAAGATATACTACAAACTCACGCGTTTTGCCGGGCGAACAAGGCTTTCAGTTTTGCTCCCAGTCCCCGGTCGATATTCATGCGCGCCTGCCGCGCGCGATGTCCATAAAGCACCATGCCAATGGCCGTGGAAAATTCCGGCTCCAGCAAGCTGGATGGCAGCTTCGCGATGGGCACCGGATAGCCAAGCCGCACCGGCCGGCGCAAAATTCCATCCGCCACTTCAAGCAGCGCGTTCAGCCGCGAGCCGCCGCCGGTAAAAACCAGTCCCGCGCCCAGCAAATCGTAAACGCCGGCCTGCCGGAGGTGATCGCGCAGCAATTCCATCAACTCGCGAGCTCGCGGCTCCAGAATTTCGCCCAGCATGCGCTGCTGCAGCAGACGCGAAGGACGATCGCCCACCGACGGCACTTCGATCTCATTGCCCTCGGGAATGCGCGTGACGATGGCGCAGCCAAACATCTTCTTGATGTTCTCGGCATCAGGAATCGGCGTGCGGAAGCCAACCCCCACGTCGTTGGTGAAATGATCGCCGCCGATGGGAATGGCACCGGTATGAATCACGACACCCTCGTAGTACACGATAAGGCTGCTCGAACCCGCCCCAATATCAACCAGGCAAACGCCCAGTTCGCGCTCATCGGTTTGCAACACCGAGTCGGCGCAGGCCAGCGCTTCGAAGACGGTGTCGTTGACGTGGATGCCGGCGCGGTTCATGGCCGACACCACGTTCTGGGTCGCGGTGGTTCCCGCGGTCACCACATGGACGCGGACTTCGAGCTTACGGCCCATAAGCCCGGCAGGATCGTGTACCCCGCCCTGTCCATCGAGGATGAATTCCTGCGGCAGCAGATGCAGGGCTTCGCGATCGTCCGGCATGGCGATGCTGCGCGCCTTTTCCACCGCCTGGCGCACGTCTTCGCGGGTAATCTCGCGCGAACGCGGTCCCAGCACGATGCCGCCATGACTGTTGACGCCGCGGATGTGCGAGCCGGCCACTCCGACCACGGCGTGCTCCACGGGAGCTTGCGCCACGTTCTCGGCGTCCTCGACGGCTTTGCGGATGGTGTCAACCGCCTTGTCGAGATCGGCGATCACGCCCTTGCGCATGCCGCGCGAATCGGCGATGCCGTGCCCGCGATAACGCAAGGCATAGTCATTGACTTCGGCGACGATAACGCACGTCTTGGCGCTACCGACGTCGATTACGGTGAGCAGGTTTTCGGTTTGACTTCCCATGATTACCGATGCTTCTTGGTCTTGTGTTTCACCGCCGGTTTGCTTTGCGCTGCTGCGGCAGGAGTGGCGGGGTTAGTCGTACTGTCCGCGCTCTGCGGCTCAGGAACGCTCTTGGGGTTGGTGCCTGCGGAGTCGGGATTCACGATCACCTGGTGGTCAAAACGCAAATCCACCGATTCCAGCCTCTGAAATTGATGTCTCCAATCCTGCACGTGGGCAACGTAGATTTTGAAGCGTTCCAGAAAGTTCGACGTTCCCAGATGCACCAGCACCGCTCCTTTCGGATCGGTGACGGTGACCTTCACGTCCTCCGGATCGGAAAGATCGACATCGCTCAGGTCGCGCGAATAATGTGCGCCCCCGCCATCGAGCTCCTTGATGAGCTGCACGTACATCTTCATGCGTGCGGCGCGGGTCGAGACCGGCTCGGTCTCGGGCATTTCGACCACGACGGGGAAGGAATATTTCACCGCCTGGGCCTGGGGAAGATCCATGATGACGCCGTGCGCGTCAATCAGCTCGATGTGCGAATTCACCTGCACGAAGGCGACCGGCGTGCGCTCTTTGACAACAATCTTCAGGCGGTCGGGCAGCAGCCGCATTACCGCAGCCGATTGCACCCAGGGAATCTGCTCCAACTGGTTCTTGCGCAACTCCAGCGGCACAAAAAAGATGTTGCGATTAATGTCGCTCGCCATTACGTCCATTACCTGCGAGCGGCTGACGTTGCTGTTCCCGGAGACATGAATGTTGTCGCTGGAATCGATGCGGAAGCGCCACGACCGCGTGGCGTACTGGTGCAGCGTGAGCCCGATTAAAGCGATGCCCCCCAGCACCAGGACGAGAATAAGTCCGAGCTTGAGACGGCCAGCGGCCTTGCGGGGCAGCGCTCCCCGGCGCACGGGTACGCGCTTCTGTCCGCGCAAGAATGGCGACTCGGCCTCGTCATCGAGGTCGAGCATGCGGGCGTCGAGCGGCGATTCATCGTAGCTGCGCGAGCGCACAGCGGCATCGCTGACCCGCGCTTCTAGTTCGTCGTCCGGGAGTGTGGATGAGCTTTTCCGAGCCATGAAAACCGGATGAAACGCCCAAGACTTCGGCTATTCGCCTCACTATAACTGTTTTCGCTGAGCTTGCGGAAAGAGAGAATCAGAAGCGGAAGATTCACCGGCGAAGTTGAACCAGAAGAGTAAACGTGCGCAGGGAATGGCGGGAATCTGGATTGGCGGTGCCCTGCGCAGAAGCGTCCGATTACGTTATGATTTGAGCACTATGGTTGACCTAATCGAGGACCGCATGGAAGAGTTGGCACGCATTTGTCCGCGATTTGGTGTGCTCAGCTTGGGATTATTCGGCTCCGCCACTCGCGACGACTTTGACGCGGCGGCTAGCGATCTCGATTTCGTCGTTGAGTTTGCGCCCATGTCGCCCGACGAGCATGCCAGCTCCTACTTTGGCCTCCTGAAGGAACTGGAACGCTTGTTCCACCGTAAAGTCGACCTAGTCGAGGCCTCGGCCGTGCGGAATCCCTACATCCGACGCAATATCGAATCCTCACAGGTATCGCTTTATGCAGCGTGACCAGAGGGCGTATCTCTAAAACTCTTGCGGCTAATTGGTGGGAGCCCCCTGCTTCAGCAGGGGGGAGCTGGACTTTAGTCCAGCGGAAAAGCTCTCGATCTAAATGTGGGCTTTAGCCCCGGGATTCCCGATCCAGCGCTAAAGCGCATGATTGAAGTTTGAGCTCTTCCGGAGCGCTGAAGCGCTCCTTCCCCCGCATAAATGCGGGGGCTCCCACCAACCAAAGCTTTGCGTGGAGTTTTTCCAAAACGGTCGAAGCCGTAGTCCCCCGTGAAATCGATACGGCAACCCTGAACAACATCTAGCCGACGGGTTCCGCGGCGCGGCTCCGCAGTTCCTCCAGCAGCTGCGGCCCGAGATGCGAGACGCTACCCGCGCCCAGCGTGAGAATCATGTCGCCCGGCGTGGCTGCAGCCGTGGCCAGCTTCACCGCTTCGGCGAACGACGGGACATAGAGCGCCTCCTGCCCGCCAACTTCGGTGATGCGGTTCGCCAGCATCTCGCCGGTAATTCCCGGGATAGGCGGCTCGCTGGCCGGATAGATGTCGAGCACGATGACCGAATCGGCGTCGCGGAATGCGATGGAAAATTCGTCGAGCAGCAGTTGCGTGCGGCTGTAGCGGTGGGGCTGAAAGATGACATGCACCTTGCCGAAGCCGCACTGTCGCGCGGCCGCCAGGGTGGCGCGAATTTCCGTGGGATGGTGCCCATAATCGTCCACCACGGTAACCCCACCAGCGCTGCCCAGCATCTGAAAGCGGCGATCTACGCCGTCGAAGTTTTCCAGGCCTCGCCGAATGTCCTGGACCGGCACGTCAAGCCCGATGCCCACCGCAATCGCCGCGGTCGCATTCCTCACATTGTGTTCGCCGGGAACACGCAGATGGAACTCACCCAGGTTGCGCCCGCGGTAACTGACGTGAAACAGGCTGAGCGCCGCCGAGTTCTTGCGCGGACCGCAACCCACATTCGAAATCAAGAAGTCGGACTGGTCGTGCGTTCCATAAGTCAAGATCCGTCGTTGCACTCCGGGCAGTATCCGGCGCAGATCATCATTGTCATTGCAGGCGACCACCATCCCGTAGAAGGGCACCAGGTCCATGAACCGCAGGAATGTCTGCTCCACGTCTTCCAGGTCGCGATAGCAGTCCATGTGCTCGCGGTCAATGTTGGTGACCACGGCGAGAATCGGCGAGAGCTTCAGGAAGGAGCGATCGCTTTCGTCGGCCTCGGCCACCAGATATTGCGATTTTCCCAGTCGCGCATTGGAGCCCATCGCGTCCACGCGGCCTCCGACGACGACCGTAGGATCGAGGCCACCGGCAGCCAGCACGGCCGCGATCATCGAAGTGGTGGTGGTCTTGCCATGCATGCCGGCGACGGCGATGCCGTATTTCAGGCGCATCAATTCCGCCAGCATTTCGGCGCGCTGGATGACCGGGATGTGCTGCTGGTGTGCGGCGGCGACCTCAACATTGTTGCGCGCGATAGCGGAGCTGGTGATGACCACATCAGCGCCCGCGACATTCTCTGGGCGATGCTCGCTGTAGATGACAGCGCCCATGGCAGCCAAGCGCTGGGTGACCGGCGAAGTCTTCAGGTCAGAGCCCGAAACTTTATAGCCCAGGTTGAGCAGCACTTCGGCGATACCGCTCATGCCGATGCCGCCGATTCCCACAAAATGGACGCGTTGGATTTTTGCAAACATGCGCGAGGCGACCTCTAGGCTACAGCGTGCTGGCTTCGGACGCCAGCGGCGCGGGCCGCAAGGTCGGCAATTTTAGCGGCGGCGTCGGGATGGGCAAAGCGGCGGGCGGCCTCGGCCATCGCCGCCAGGCGCGGGCGGTCGCGCAACAACTCGGCAATCTCGCTGACCACGCGGTCGCTGGAGAATTCCGCTTGCCGCAGCAGCCGGGCGGCGCCGCCATCGGCCAGCGTTGCCGCATTCTGCGTCTGGTGATCGTCGGCGGCGGTGGGCAGAGGAACGAAGATGGCGGGCTTGCCGGCCGCGGTGATTTCGGCGACCGTGCTGGCGCCGGAGCGGCACACCAGCAGGTCGGCGCGCGCGAAAGCCCCGGGCATGTCGTCGATGAAAGGCGACACCTCCGCCGAAATCATGGTGCGCAAATAAACTGCCTGGGCGGCGACGTAATCGCGCTCGCCGGTCTGATGGATGACGTGAATTCCCGGCACCGCCTCCATCAGCTTCGGCAGAGCTTCGAGCACGGCCTGGTTGATGGCGCTGGCGCCTTGACTGCCTCCGAAGACCAGCAAGGTGGGGCGCGCGTCTTTCATATGAAATGCGGCACGCGCGGGAACATGGAAAAACTCTTGCCGCACCGGCACGCCAGTCACATGGCAGTTACGAAAATAGTGGCAGGTCGCGGCGAAGTGCACCGCCGCGGCACTCACCATGGGAGCCAGCATGCGATTGGCGAAACCGGGAACGACGTTGGGCTCGAACGCGACGGTGGGCACGCTCATCATGGCCGCGGTCAGCATCGCCGGCCCGGAGGCGTAGCCGCCGACGCCAATCATGACATCGGGGCGAAATTCGCGGATGAGCTTCGCTGACTCCATGAGCGCGCGGGGAAGATCGAACAAAGTCTTGAGGCGGGTGGCGAGATCCACGCGATTCAGCGCGCCCACCTGGATAAGATGCAGCTTGAATCCCGCCGCCGGAACCAGCCGCGTCTCAATGCCACGCTTGGTGCCGACAAAGAGCACATCGGCGTGGTAACGCGCACGCAACTCCTGGGCAATGGCCAGCGCGGGAATCACATGGCCGCCGGTTCCGCCTCCAGCCAGGATTACGCGCATGGCTAGTCCGTCTGTTGAGTGATGTTGAGCAGCACTCCGACACTGGCCAGAGTAATGAACAGCGAAGAACCGCCGTAGGAGATGAACGGCAGCGGAATTCCTTTCGCGGGCATCATGGCCAGCACCACACTCATATTAAACAATGCCTGCACTACCACCATGGCGGTGAAACCCGTCGCCAGAAATTTCCCGAACATGTCGTCGGTGCGAAGCGCGGTACGAATGCCGCGCCACAAGAAGATGCCGAACAGCGTGACCACCAGCAGCGAGCCCCACAGACCCAGCTCTTCGGCGGTGACGGCGAAGATGAAATCGGTATGCGGCTCGGGCAGGTAGAAAAGTTTTTGCTTGCCTTCCATCAGCCCCAGGCCTGCCAGGCCACCGGTGCTCACCGCGATCATCGACTGGATAATGTGGAAGCCCTTGCCCTGGGGATCCTTAAACGGATCGAGGAAAGCTTGCACGCGCGCCCAACGCCACGGCACGCGGACCACCAGAAAGTACAGAGGCACAATCGACGCGGCGAAAGCGTAGCCCAGATATTTCATGTTCATCCCCGCCACGAACAACACAGCGGCGGAGATGGCCAGGCACGCGATCGCGGTGCCGAGGTCGGGCTCCTTCACAATCAGCAAGGCGAACAGGAGTACTGGAGCGGCGGCCGGAAGCAGCACGTTCTTCCAGTCGGTAATCTGCTGCCAGCGCGACTCTAGAAAGTACGCGAGATAAAAAATGATTGCCGGTTTGGCCAGCTCGGAAGGTTGCAGTGAGAAACCGCCGAGCTTGATCCAGCGGTGGGTGTTGTGGGAATCACGAAACAGGAAAACCGCAATCAGCAGCAGCGAGGTGAATCCCAGGAAGGTGAAGACCACCGACGCCCGTCGGTATTTGCGGTAGTCGATGTTCATGATGATGACCATCGCCGCTAGACCGGCGCCCGCCCAGGCCATTTGCCGCAGCAAAAATCCGTAAGGTGAGCCGAAGCGCTCCTTGGCCATCACCGCCGAGGCGCTGAAGACCATGATCAGTCCGATGAAGACCAGGAACAACGTGACCGTGAACAGCCACTTATCTACGCTGACCCGCTTGGCCATTATTCGTTGCCTCCGCGCGCCGTGCTGCCCACGTGCTCGCGCTGCTGTTCCCGCGCCGCCAACTGGCCAACCAGTTCTTTGAAGGTCCGGCCGCGGTGTTCGTAGCTGTCGAATTGATCGAAGCTGGCGCAGGCGGGCGCCAGCAACACCACATCACCCGCGCCGGCGGATTCGCTGGCGCGTTTGACCGCGGCCTCCAGCGTGCCGACACTTGCGATCTCAGTCCCGCGCACCTGCGACTCGATTTTGGCAGCCGCTGCGCCGATGGTGTACACGCGCTTCACTCGCGCTTTGAGCAACGCATTCAGCACGCTGTAGTCGCTGCCTTTGTCCTTGCCGCCAAGGATGAGGTGAATGCGGCCAGGAAACGATTCCAGCGCTTTGATGGTCGCGTCCACATTGGTGGCTTTGGAATCGTTGTAATACTCGACGCCACGGACCGTAGCCACAAACTCCAGGCGATGCTCCACGGCCTTGAACTCCGAGACCGCGCGGCGAATCTGCGCCGGTTCAACTCCGGCCAGCATTCCGACACAGACTGCCGCCAGCACATTTTCCAGATTGTGCGCGCCCTTCAGCGAAATCTCCTGGGCCGGCATGATCTCGCGATCGCCATGGCTGTCGCGCCAGACTATGCGCCCTTCGCGGACGAATGCCCCGCTCGTTACTTCCTGCAACCGGCTGAACCAGAACACCGAAGCCTTGGTTGCCGCAGCCATCGCCACGCAGGGCGGGTTGTCGGCGTTTAGCACCGCAAAATCATTCGCGTTTTGGTTCTCGAAAATACGAGACTTGGCCGACGCGTACTTTTCAAACGAATGGTGCCGGTCAAGATGATCGGGAGTGACGTTCAACACCACGGCAATGCGCGGGTGAAAGCTCTCGACGGTCTCCAACTGAAAGCTGCTGATTTCAAGGACCACCCAGGTGTCGTCGGTAGAAGTCTCGACGAAGGTGATCGCCGGCGTTCCGATATTCCCGCCGACCAGAACGTTTCCACCACTGGCCGCAATAATTTCGCCAGCCAGCGTGGTGGTTGTGGTCTTTCCGTTGGAGCCGGTGATGGCGACGATTTGGCCTTTGAGGAACCGCGACGCGAGTTCCACCTCGCCGATCACAGGAATGCCGAGAGCGCGTGCCTGCACCAGTTGCGGAACATCGAAGGGTACGCCGGGGCTGATGACGATCAGGTCCTGGTCGCGAAAGGTGCGCTCGCTATGCTGCCCGGTTTCGACGGTGATGCCGTGATCAAGCAGCAGCGGAATTTCGTGACGGAGTTGATCGGGTGATTTGGCGTCGGAGACGGTGACGCGCGCGCCGCGCTTCTCCAGGAAAAGAGCGCTGGCCACGCCGGATTTGCCCAGCCCCACCACCAGCACGCGTTTGCCCTTGAGGTCCATCACAGATTCCGCTCGCGTCGCCATTGTGCCACGTTTGCCGGGCCTCTAGCGCAACTTCAACGTGGTCAGAGCAAAGAGTGCAAACACTAGCGAGGCAATCCAGAAGCGCACAATCACCTTCGACTCGCTCCAGCCCATCAGCTCGAAATGGTGATGGATGGGCGCCATCTTGAAAATGCGCTTCCGGCGTAGCTTGTAGGAGCCCACTTGCAGAATGACCGAAAGCGCTTCAATCACGAAGATGCCTCCGATAAACGGCAGCAGGAGTTCCTGCTTGATAATGACGGCCACCGTGCCAATGGCGCCGCCCAGCGCCAGCGAGCCGACGTCGCCCATGAAAATCTCGGCAGGATGCGCGTTGTACCAGAGAAATCCAATGGCGGAGCCGACCATGGAACCGCAGAAGATGGTCACCTCGGAAACCTGGGGCATCTTGGATAGCTCGAGGTAATCGGCAAAAACGGCGTGGCCGCTGACGTAGGTGAGCACGGTGAGCGCGCCGGCAGCAATCACGGTGCAGCCAATCGCGAGTCCATCGAGACCGTCGGTGAGATTCACCGCGTTGCTGGAGCCCACGATGATGATGGCCACGAAAGCCAGAAACGGCAGAAACGCCAGCGGCGAAAGGTAGCCGTGATGCAGCCGGCTGATTACCAGGTCTGGCCGAAAGTGTTTGAGGAACGGCACGATCAAACGCGTGGAGTAGAGTCCATGGGTTTCCAGGCCGGCGAAGATGGCGCCGATCAAAAACGCCGCCAGAAACTGGTAGCCCAGTTTGGCGCGCGCCGTCAGGCCGAGATTGCGGCGATGCACCACCTTCAAATAATCGTCGGCGAAGCCGATGGCGCCGAACGCCAGGGTCGCCAAGACCGCAATCCACACGAAGCGGTTGCTGAGATCGGCCCACAGCAAAGTGGGGACAATCATGCCCACCACAATCAGCAAGCCGCCCATGGTCGGGGTGCCCGCTTTCTTCAGGTGATCTTTGGGGCCGTCTTCGCGAATGTACTGGCCGATCTGGAATTCACGCAGGCGGCGGACCACCGCCGGGCCAATGATGAGACCGATGAATAGCGCGGTCAGGCTGGCGAACACCGTGCGGAAGGTCAAATAGCGAAAGATTCGGAACGGGCCGACGTGAAAGACGAGAAAACCTTTCTGGTACAGCAACCAATAGAGCAAATTCTTCCCCGTTCTGAAAACTCTCGGTGGGAGCCCCCGCATTTATGCGGGGGAAGGAGCGCTTCAGCGCTCCGGTAAAGTCGGCCTCAAGCAATGCGCTTTAGCGCCGGGACCACTGAAGTCCAGGGCTAAAGCCCATTCCTATAACGCAACGCCTTTTCCGCTGGACTAAAGTCCAGCTCCTCCCGGCTAAAGCCGGGGGCTTCCACCTATAAGTCTTACACAACTCTCTCCGCTGCCTGTTCCTGCTCCAACACAGCGCAAAGCGGTGCTCCACCCTAAATTCTACTGCGCAGCGTCCGTCGTCTTGCCGAGCCAGGCTTCCAGCGCGCGCTCCAGACGGACGCCGCGTGACGCCTTGAGCAAGACTACATCGCCAGTTTTGATCTCGCGCCGCAGCCACTCGCCGGCTTCTTGCGGCGTGTTGATGAACTCGGCGTTCATCCCCGCTTCGACCGCGGCTTCCACCATCGCCTTGGCCAATCCTCGTACTCCCAGCAGGCGGTCGATCCCGCATCGCGCCATGTTTTGTCCCGCCGCGCGATGCATGGCATCAGCCGCGGGGCCGAGTTCCAGCATTTCGCCCGCGACTACAATGCGCCGCCGCGCCGGAATCTGGGCCAGCGACCGGACCATGTTGTCGAGGGCCTTCGGATTGGAATTGTAGCAATCGTTGATGATAGTCGCGCCGGCGTAGCTGAGAATTTCTCCGCGCTTGTCTGCGGGCGACAGCGTGGCCAGCGATTCGGCCGCGGTTCGCAGCGAGACCCCATACTGCAATCCGACCGCGACTGCCGCCAGCGCATTGTAGATGCTGTGCTCGCCCAACAGTGGCAGCGCCGCCGAAGCGTGCTCGCCATCCGCCACAATTTCGAACGCCGAGCCGAGCTGACCACGCGATTCAATCTTTCGCGCCGCGACGTCCGCCGGTTTGTGCAATCCGAAGGTAACGACCTTTCCGTGAAAGTCGCGGCCGAACTGCGAGACATACTCATCGTCAGCGTTCAAGATCGCGATACCGCCCGCGTGCAGCGACTCGATGAGCTCGTACTTGGCGCGCGCGATCGCCGCGACGGATTCAAAAAACTCCAGGTGCACAGGCGCGACCATGGTCACGACACCGCAATCCGGCTGCGCCAGCCGGGCGAGCGCGGTGATCTCGCCGGCATGCGACATCCCCATTTCGAGCACGGCAATTTCGTGCTTGTGGCTCGAGCTTCAGCAGTTGCAGCGGCATGCCGAAATGATTGTTCAGATTGCCTTGCGGATTTCAGCACTCGATGCTTGGTGGCCAGCACGTGCGCGATGGCTTCTTTGGTCGTGGTTTTGCCAGCTGAACCGGTGACGGCGATCAGCGGCTTGCCCCACAACCGGCGCACGGCAGCAGCGAGGGTTTGCAGGGCGAGAAGGGGATCGTCCACCGCCAGAATCTGGTTCTTCTGCGGTGAACCGCGCGGCCTGGTCCTTGCCAACGACAGCACCGACAGCGCCTTTGGCGAGCGCAGTCTCGACAAAATCGTGGCCGTCCAGCCGCTCGCCGCGGACCGCGAAGAACAAATCTCCCGGCTGCAAACTGCGCGAATCGATGGAATAGCCGCTGGCGACCGCGGCGTGATCAAATTCGCCGGTGGCCTGCATGAATTCGGCGGCGCGCGACAGGCTTAGCTTCATGACGTTGCTGGCTGCATGGGTTGAGGTAGGTCGTAACCGTTGGCGCGCAGCGCATGTCGCGCCACTTCGATGTCGTCGAACGGGATGGCGCCCGCAGCCGAGACCTGCATCTTCTCGTGTCCTTTGCCGGCGATGAGCACGACATCACCGGCTTGCGCCTCGTGAATGGCCAGGGCGATGGCTTTGGCGCGATCCGGCTCCAGGCTGTAACGAGTGCCGGAGCGCTGCAGGCCCGGCATCGCGTCGTTCATAATGTCGAGCGGATTCTCGCTGCGCGGATTGTCGCTGGTCAGCACCACCAGGTCGCTGCCCGCGCCGGCGGCCTCGCCCATCAGCGGACGTTTGCTGCGGTCGCGGTCGCCGCCGCATCCGAACACGGTGATGACTCGTCCCGGCCCTCCGCGCTGCGCCAGGAACTCACGTGCGACGGCGGTCAGGTTACGCAGCGCGTCGTCGGTGTGGGCGTAATCCACGATCACGGTGAAGGGTTGGCCGAGGTCCACTCGTTCGAAGCGTCCGGGCACTTGCGCGAGTTCCGCGGCCGCCTGCACGATCACGCTCAGATCGACATTCCGCGCATAGGCAGCAATGGAGGCGGCAATCAGGTTCAGCACATTCACCCGCCCCAGCAGCGGGCTCCAAATGGAATGTTGACCCGTTGGGGTCACCAGGGTGAACGTGGTGCCGTTCCGCTCGATGCTGACATCTTTCGCGCGGAAATCGCCGCTGCTGACGCCGTAGGTGATCAACTCCTGTTGCTTCCTGAGCGCTTTGATAAGGCGCGGGGCATATCCGTCTTCCACGTTGATTACTGCCACCCGCGGCGGCTCCGTGCCCAGACCGGTGAACAGCAGCGTCTTGGAAGCGAAATACTCTTCCATGGTGCCGTGATAATCCAGATGGTCGCGCGTGAGATTGGTGAACACGGCAACGTCGAACGGCACGCCGTAAACCCGCTGCTGCTGCAAAGCATGCGAAGACACTTCCATCACCGCTTCGGTGCAGCCTGCGTCCAGCGCGCGAGCAAAAAGCTGGTTCAACTCCAGCGCCTCGGGAGTGGTGTGGGGAGCGGGAAGGACTTCATCGCCAATGCGATATTCCACCGTGCCCACAAGTACAGCTTTACGTGCGGCGGCGCGCAGCATGGCATTCAGGATGAACGCGGTCGTGGTCTTGCCGTTGGTGCCGGTGATTCCAGTCGTCGCAAGGCGGTCCGCAGGGCGACCATAGAAGTTTGCGCTAAGACGGGCCAAGGCCCGGCGACCGTGTGTGACCTGCGCCCAGGCGACATCAGAACGCGCCGGTGAGGAGTCGCTGACCACCGCAACGGCTCCGGCAGCGAGCGCGGCGTCGATATGGCGCTTGCCGTCGGTGGTTTCGCCGTGGATGGCCACGAAACACCAACCGGGACGCAGCCGCCGGCTGTCGTAGTCAAGGCCTTCGATCTGCGGATTGCCTTGCTGCGCGAGATATTCGGCACCATCCAGCAAATCGAGAAAGTTCATTCTAGCCGCATTATAGCGATGCTTGGCGCAGGCGAGGGAGCGGAATGGGCGATGTTCCTAGTAAGGAACTAGCGATTCGCTAAGTCCATCTACGGCGTATCAGGCTGTCAATGCTGGTCTGGAAATTACGGGTTGGCGCGCGGACCTGCAATTCCAAGAAACACCAGCAAAGCCCGGTTCACGCGTACCATGTCTTCATCAGTGAGCCGACCAATACGGATCCCAAGTTTCGTTCGCGCAAGGCTAGTCACTTTGTCAGCCATCACCTGGGATGGCGCTCGTAGACCATTCGTACCATCGGGCTCAACCCGCACCCGGAACAAGGGGGCTCCTTCAGGATCTGTGGTAAGTCCGCATGTAGTGATTGAATCGGTCTCGTCGAAGCGATCATCCTGCAGGATAAGAACGGGGCGTGGCTTACCGGCGTAATCCCTGGCCCCTGCAGCAGTCCAAATCTCGCCACGCTTCACTCGTCTCCCCAATCGGATATCGCATCGATGAAGTCCTGATCTTCTTTAGCGTGGGGACTCTTCGCTACCGCGAGTGACTGCCGGTGCGCCTCTCGTGCAAACTCCGGCGAGCGAACATCGGGGACCCAAATTTGGATCGGCCGCAACCCCTGGCGGCGCAGCTTTTCTCGATGTGCTCTGACCTTGTCTCGCGATGACTTGGATCGGGTTCGTGTTGCCATACTCGCGCTCCCTAAGACGAATGGGTTACATGTAACTTTATCAAACCTCTCGTTCGGGCGCAAATGGTGCGATACCGCCCTGATCATTTGACAGCAGCCGAAGTCGGTATTACATTTTCAGTAAAGTAATGGGGGCGCTCATGGAATCTGCAATCACCAGCAAGGGCCAAGTCACAATTCCCAAAGCCATCCGCGAACATCTTCACGTTAAGCCAGGCGACCGGGTCAAGTTCTTTGTGCATCCGGACGGCACCGTGTTTCTACTGCCGAAACTTCCTGCCTCGGCCCTGCGGGGGATGCTTAAAGCCAGGAGGCATGCCTCGCTTGAGGAGATGGACGAAGCCATCGCAACCGCCATCAGCGAGCGTTATCGACGGGCTACGCGTAGATGATTGGGTTGGACACAAACATTCTGGTCCGTTATATCGTCGAGGACGACCCTGCACAGTTGCGGAAGGCGGCCGAGTGCATCGAACGGCACCTTACGGAGCGCAATTACGGGTTCATCAGCACCGTCGTTATAGCGGAGTTTGCATGGGTTCTTGAAAGCGTCTATAGCTTCACCCATATGGAAATCGCCGCAGCTATTGAGCGCGTTCTGCAAATTGAGCTGCTCGTGGTAGAGCATGAAGCCGAGGTGTTTTTGGCCATGGTAGCTCTCAAGCAGAAGCACGGGGCGTTTGCTGATGCTCTTATCGGTGCGATCAATACGCAGGTCGACTGCTCGCGCACCGTTACCTTCGACCGGAAAGCGCTGCGGCTTCCCGGATTTGAGCTTCTGTAAGCCGCAACTAGTGCGTAAACCGCACCGTGATCTTTTGTCCTGACGAGAGATGAGTGCCGGGCGCAGGCCACTGCTGGCGCGCGATGCCGCTGCCGATCGCGTTGATTTCCAAGCCAAATTGCTGGGCCGATTCCACCGCCGAGCGCAGCGGTTTGCCGAGGAAAGATGGCACCACCACCCCGCTGTCCACGTCGAGGACCACGGTCCCCTGTGGAGCGGCCTGCTCGGCCGCGCTAGGTTGATGCGATGGCGAGGAAGCCGGCGCGATCTCCGCCCCGGTTGAAGATGGTGTTGGCTGCGCAGCGGAAGCTGACGGAACAACACTCGCTACGGTAGTCCCCGGCGCCTTCGCGCCTACCACTTGCGCTTGCGGAGTTGTCTTCGGCGCGGGATTGCTGGTGGCATCCGCCTCGGCCATCTGCAGCGGCGGGCTTAGCCGATCGGACGATTCGTCGGCCAAGTCCTCATCCTTCGCCGAGGCCCGCAGGTTCTCTCGCATGGGGTTCTTGACGTCGGCATCATGCGGTACGTGCAGGTATTCCAGCACCTGCTCGGCGATGCGCTTGAACACCGGCGCGCAAACCTGGCCGCCCTGATGCAGTCCGACGGGCGAGTCGAGAATTACGGCGATGGTTATTGCCGGACTGTTTACCGGTGAAAATCCGATGAACGACGCGACATATTTCGTCTTGGAATATCCGCCGGTCGCCGGATCAACTTTCTGGGCGGTACCAGTTTTGCCGGCGACGGTGTAGCCGTTCAGGATTGCTCTGCGCGCCGTTCCGAACAGCACCACGCCTTCCATCATCTTCTTCATCTGGGCGGCGGTCATGGTCGAAACCACGCGGTGCTGCTGAGCAGAATGGAACACCACTGGCTTGGGCGTTCCGTCGGGAGGCAGCTCGCCGGCCACGATGCGCGGCGGCGTATAGACTCCGTCGTTGGCGATGGTGGAGACCAGCGAAATAGTCTGCAGCGGGGTCACGCCAATCTCCTGCCCCATGGAGATGGCGCCGATAGAGACCTTCGACCAGCGGCTCACCGGACGCGACAAGCCTCGGGTCTCGCCGGGAAGCTCGATGCCGGTCTGCTGCCCGAAGCCGTAGTCGTGAATGTAGTGGTAGAGCCGCTCCTCGCCCAACTTCATGCCGACCTTGATGGCGGCCACGTCGCTGGAATGCGCCAGCGCTTCGGCGATGGTCACCACGCCCAGGCTCTCGTGATCGTGGATCTTCATTCCAAACACATCAATGGAGCCGTGCTGGCAATCGATTTTGTCTTCCGGCGTCACCACGTGCTGCTCGATCGCCGCCGAATAGGTGACAATTTTGAACACCGAGCCGGGCTCATAGATATCGCTGACCGCGCGGTTCTTCAGCGCCTCGGCGGGAACGCTGTTGAACACATTGGGATTGAAAGTGGGACGGTTGGCCAGCGCCAGAATTTCGCCGGTGCGCGGATTCTCCACCACCACCGTACCGGCGATCGACTTGGTGTCTTCCATCCCCTGCTGTAGCTCGCGCTCGGCGATGTACTGGATGGTCTGGTCGATGGTCAGCACCAGGTTCTGGCCGGGATCGGGCGGCTTCTCCACGCGGCTGAACCACTTGCCGCGGGCGTCGAGCGATACCAGTTCCTTGCCGGGAATGCCCCGCAGGTCGTCGTCGAATCCGCGCTCCAGGCCGCCCAGGCCGTCGCCATCCATGCCGACATATCCCAACACCTGCGCCGCCAGGTCGCGTTTGGGATAAAAGCGCTTGGGCTCTTGGCGAAAGGCAATTCCGCGCAGCTTTAATTCGCGAATGCGGGCGCTGGTTTCGGCGTCAATTCGCCGTGCGATGAAGACGAACGGGCGCGCCATCTTCAGCCGCACCAGGATGTCCTGGGGATCGAGGTTCAACACCTTGCCGAGCATCGCCGCCGTGGTTTCTTTGTCGTGGACTTCACTGGGCACGGCGAACACGGAATCGACATCAATCGACATGGCCAGGGGATGGCCAAAGCGGTCGTAGATATTTCCGCGCCGTGGTTCGACGGGA
Source organism: uncultured Acidobacteriaceae bacterium (assembly GCA_963798185.1). Classification (GTDB taxonomy): domain Bacteria; phylum Acidobacteriota; class Terriglobia; order Terriglobales; family Acidobacteriaceae; genus Bog-257. The sequence continues at coordinate 122,058 of CAWCSJ010000031.1, read as the reverse complement.
ACCGTGCGGGTGCGTTGCCGCTCGGCGAGATCTTCGAAGAAGCCGAACTTCACCACCTGCAATCGGACCAGGCGAAAGCAGATGGCAAATATCCAAATGAAAAGCAGCACGGCGAAGATGTAGAGTCTTCGACTTGGCGTCCTGGGAGCGCTGGCCCGCATTCCCTGTTTACTCCGTTCTGCTTGACTCCGGCGTTGCCGAAGTTCATGATCGTGTCTGCTGCGTGGCGCTTACATACAGAAGGCGGTCCGTCATTGGCGGACCGCCGCTCGACTTACACCGTGCCTGGTTGAGCCGGTTTCGTAAGGGGTCTGCGGCCGCCTTTACGGCAGCGAGGAGACCACCGTGATGCCTGTCGCCTGGGCCATCACCGGAGTGGATGGATCGGTGAGCGTCGTGTCCATGGGCTGCATTTGCCCGCCCGCCGGGGCCCGCATCCCAATCTGTTTGGCCAGCCGGTCAATTCGCGCCGGGTCTTTCAACGACGCTTCTTCCAGGCTGAGCGCACGAGTGGATTCGGTGATGCTGTTCCGCTGCGCCGTTAGCTGCTCAATGCGATAGCCGTATTCGATGGCGCTGAAGTGTTGCCACAAATACACCATCGCGAAGAGGAAGAGCACACTCAGCGTGATGCCCAGCGAAATCATTTCGCGGCGGCGCTTGGGGTCGGCCACTTTTGCCACCCGCGAGTTGTCGATGCGCTTGGCGAAATAAATTTCGGGTGTGCCAATGAACATGCCGCGCAGTTCGTCGGCGGGCGGCTCATTCCAAGTACCGGCTTGCGCCATGGTCGGGTAAAGAACTCCGGCTGCCATTTACTCTCTCCTGCCGAACGGCCTCACGTCATTGGCCTTGTTCGACTGCATTTTCCAGACACCAGCAGAATTACAGGGCCCGCAGTTATTCACATTCTGCACAGCTTTTTCCGCAGCACCTTAGTCCCGGTCGCGGAGATGGTTCAATAGTTACGAAACCGTGAAACTAACCGGTACCTAAGTTCAAATCCGTTCCGCTGCCCGCAGCTTCGCACTGCGCGACCTCGGATTGCGATCGACTTCTTCTTCATCGGCCGTCGCCGGCTTCTTGGTCAGCACGCGATAAACACCGGCGTGCGCTCCCTCGCGCAGCGCATCTTTCACGATGCGGTCTTCCAGCGAGTGAAAGCTGATGACCACCAACCTGCCGCCCGGCTTAAGCACCTGCGGCGCTGCGCCGGTACTCAGCAGCCGCTGCAGGTCTTCCAATTCACGGTTCACCAGAATTCGGAGTGCCTGGAAAGTTTTTGTCGCCGGATGAATGCGCCGCTCAGCCTGGTTCATTGGCCGGGCCGCGGCCGAAATCACATCCGCAAGTTGCGCGGTGGTGTGAATCGGCCGCGCCCGAACAATGGCTCTGGCGATTCTCCGCGACCTCCTTTCCTCACCGAATTCGTAAATCGCATCGGCCAGCTCGCGCTCGTCGTAGCGATTTACCACTTGTTCGGCAGTCGGCCCGGAATGCGTATCCATACGCATGTCAAGGGGACCGTCTGCCTGAAAACTGAATCCACGCGCGGCGTTTTCCAATTGCATGGAACTGACGCCCAGGTCGGCCAGCAGCCCATCGGCGCTTGCCGGCGCCACATGCTGGGCCACCTCCGCAAAGGAGGCATGCACCAACTCAACCTTCGGCCACTCCGAAGCCATCTCCGGTGGCGGGTTGCTCAACCGCTCGCGTGCCCGTTCTAACGCTGCCGGGTCTTTATCGACGCCAATCAAATGGCCCTTTGGGCCCAGGCGTTTTGCGATTTCCCAACTGTGCCCGCCTAAGCCGAGGGTTGCATCGATATAGGTCCCGCCGCGCCGTACGGCCAGGAATTCGATCGCTAGTTTTAAAAGAACCGGTACATGGCCAAACGGTTTGCGCTCGCCATGTCCGCGCCCCGGGGCGCTGTTCGCTTCTGAAAACCCGTTGTCCATTCACTCCCCTTCCGAGATCGCGAATGGAACCCAAAACCTGCGTCGCTCTAAATGCCCAAGCTGCTGAGGCTGGCGTCATCGTCCTCGGTGAACGGCTCCGCTGCGATTTCCTTGCGAAGCTCCTCGGCGTTGCGCACCAAAAGGTGCTTGAGGCTCCCCATCACCGCAACCTCGCCCTTGAGATTTGCCTTTTCGCGCAGTGACGCCGGGAGCAGCAAACGGCCTTGCCCATCCATCTCCACCACCTGGCCGTAAAAGTTGGTGACCTTCAAAAATTTCTTCTTGGCCGGATGCGAGTCCGGCGCGGTGGCCAGCTTGCGCTCGATCTCCTCCCATTCCTGCATGGGATAAACTTCGGCAACAGTCCCGGTGCGGCTGGTGATGTAGAATTGGACGCCGTAGTTTTCGTCGATCTGGCGCTTGAAGTCCGCCGGCACCTTGAGGCGCCCTTTTTCGTCCAGTCGCGTTGTATGTGTGCCGCGAAACATAAATTTCAGCCAGCCATGGCTGGCTTTTCACCGCGGAGGTGAGCATTAACGTCCCTATTTGGCAGCTACGAACCGGTTTCATGGCATTTTTTGGCGATGAACCATTTCGGTCAACTTGCTCCCACTAGGGGTCACCTCTAGACCACCTCATCCCACTTCTTACCACTTTGGACGTATCCTACTCCTAAACCGTTGTGTGTCAAGAGGAATTTGGGTTTTCTTGCCAGCCGCCCGTTTTGGGAAGGCCCAATACAACTCGGCCGCGCGATCTGGGACGACCCAATACAATTCCTAGTAGCCGTCAGGTTCTCCAGGCCCAACAATTTGGGTTTACCAGGAAGGTTCCCCTGCAACGATTTCCGGGAAAAACAGGTAAGAAGGCATGAGCCAGCGGTTCGAATCCGAACAATGGATCGCTGCGCCGCTGCCGCGGGTGTTCGCGTTTTTCGCCGATCCCCACAATCTTCCACGCATCATGCCGCCCAGCCAGGGTGCGCGGATGCTCAAACTGAATCTAGTTCTGCCGCGCTTTTCTGCCGGTGAAGCGCCCACGGGCGTGGAGCGGATGGCCGGGGTGGGCACGGAGATCACCTTCAAGTTTCGCGCGCTGCCGCATGTTCCGCTGCACGAGAAGTGGACCGCGCTCATCACCGAGTTCTCGCTCAACCACTCTTTCCGCGACATGCAGAAGCAGGGGCCGTTCCGGTGCTGGGAGCACACGCATTCCTTCGCAGCGAAGACGATGAATGGCCGTGAGGGCACGCTCATTCGCGATGTGGTGGAGTACGAAGTTGGCTTCGGCATGATTGGAACGTTGCTGGAGAAGGCGATATTCCAGCGCATGCTAAGGTCAACGTTCGAGTATCGCAAGCGCGCCGTGGAGAAAATTTTGCGGGCGGAATAGCACGGGTTCCTGTTGGGACGACAGGGTTCGAGCAATTGGAATGGCCTATAATTCTGTTAATCGCTACGGGGGACGCCATGCACACGTTGACTGCGCGACATCAACTCGCCACCGTGATGACGGTGAATACGCTGCGCGAACATCTGGAACGCATCAGCCGGCCCGCGCGCAGGTTTACCGTCCACAAAGTGCAGCGCGACCGTGCCTCGGTGCAATGCGAATACACGCTGGACGGCAAGAAGAAGAAAGCTTACGTTCTGCTGCCGGCGTACCCGACCGGGTATCCGGGCGATTCACCTTGCAACAATCTGAACGTAGTCATCGATCCGATCGAATTTGTCGGCGTTGAGAGTTGCGCCGAGCGGGATGAGTTTGCGCCACTGCTGGGCGATGAAATGCTGGCGCACTTCGAGAGAATGCATCCGCACACCGGCCTGGTGGTCACGCGGTGCTGCTAGAGGACGGTTTCGAGACCTCTGTCGTAGCGTGTCATAATAAACGTTCACTCACTTTTTGAGTTGATTGGACTTCCGCCAATTGGGGAGGAATGCAAATTGTTTCGCGCGCTTCGGCGGCCATCGGTATCGATTCTCCTAAGTCTCCTGCTCCTGATTGGGCTCTCCAATTTGGCATGGGCCCACGCCATTCTGATTGAATCAACGCCCAAGATTCATGCCACCGTCACCGGGCCTGACGTTCCCATCCACTTGCGTTTCAACGTGCGCATCGACGGCAGCCGGTCGCGGGTGGAACTGACAGCGTCGGATGGTTCCGCAACCACTCTTGCCGCCAAACAGGATGCTCCCAACACCTTGCAGTGCAATGCCACCGGACTGAAACCGGGAGCCTACAAATTGACGTGGAACGTGCTTGCCTCGGATGGCCACATGAGCAGCGGCGAGGTTCCCTTCACGGTGAAATAGTCCAGCCGCACATGCGCCAACTAGTTGATCTTTTCGGGTTCCTGTCGGTCGTCCTCCGGGCCGGAACGCTCGTCTTCCAATCGTTGTTGCTGGGCGGCATCGTCTTCGTGCTGTGGACCTCGCGCGGCGTGCCCGGCAATCCCGAATCCATCCAGCGAGTGCAATCCGGTTCGTGGACGCTGTTGCGCTTCAGCACCATCGGGCTGATCGTGATGCAGGTGCTGTACCTGTACGTGAACTCGGCCGTGTTGATGACCACGGCAGAGATCGGCTTCCGCGCCGTGATCGGAGCGAACTTTTTTCTCTCGGGGAGCATTGTGCTGGTGGCGGCGGTGGCGACCTATGCGGTGGCCCGCCAGAGGTGGAAGTTCGCGCGCTGGCTGGTTCCGGTGCTGGCCATGACCGTGCTGGGCGCGTCGGTGATGACGAACCACGCCGCTTCACGCCTGGATGACCGTCCGGTGCTCATTATCTTGACCACAATCCACGAAGCGGCCACGGCGGTCTGGATTGGCGGGCTGCCTTTCCTGGTGCTTGCACTGTTCCGCGACAAGGACGAAGTGGCGCGGTGGCACATCACCGAGCGCTTCTCGCGCGTGGCGCTGATCTGCGTGGGCGCGATTGTGTTCAGCGGTCTGGGCATGAGCCTGCGCTATATCGCGTCATGGGGAGCCGTGCTGGGCACCGCTTACGGCGTGATGGTGACGGCGAAGGTGTTGATGCTCGGCGCGCTGATGCTGCTGGGCGGCATCAACTTCCTGCTGCTGCGCAGCACCAGCAAAGATGGGGTGATGCCGCGGTTGCGCCGGCTCATCGAAGTGGAAGTGGGGATCGGGATCACGGTGATTTTGACGGCGGCCTCGCTGACCTCACAACCGCCCGCGGTTGACCAGCCCAACGAGACAGTCAGCTTTCACCAGATCGTGGAGCGGATGAAGCCGACCTTGCCTCGCTTTAGCTATCCGCAGCTGGCGGATGCAAGCCTCTCCGAGCAAGCGGCGGCGGATCGCGCCGGTTCGAACAAGCCACCCGCCGCCTACAACGCCGACGGCGAGCCGCTCTCGACGCTTAAGATCGCATGGGCGATGGAGTCGGAGTCGAACCATCATTGGATGGGGTTGGTCGTGCTCGCTATGGGATTGCTGGCGCTGCTGGCCCGCACCGGCAAGGCAGCCTGGGCGGAATACTGGCCACTGTTGTTGATCGGCATCGCCATTTTCATCTTCGTGCAGGCGGATACCGAGTGCTGGCCGGTTGGCTACAAGGGCTTCTGGGAGTGCTGGGCCAATCCTGAGGCATTTCAACACCGGCTGGCCGCACTGGTGTGCATTGCCTTTGCGGTGTTTGAACTGAAAGTCCGCAAGCGTAATTGGGAAAACGATCGCATGGCGCTCATCTTTCCTTTAATGGGTGCTGCCGGCGGAGTGGTTTTGCTGACCCACACCCATGCCATCACCAATGTGAAAGAAAACTTGCTGGTGGAGTTGACCCACGTGTCGCTGGGACTGTTGGCAGTGTTTGCCGGATGGGCGCGCTGGCTTGAGATTCGGCTGCCGCGGAAAGATCATGCTATTCCCTCATGGATCTGGCCGGTGTGCTTCGCGTTGATCGGGGTGGGGTTGCTGAATTATCGGGAGCTGTAAGGAAACAGTTGTCAGTGGTCAGTGGTCAGTGACAACAACCGCAGATCCTTCGACTCGTCGCTTTGCTCCTCGCTCAGGATGACAAACAGAAAAGCAGGTCCCTCCGCTCGGACTAAAGTCCTCGGTCGGGATGACAGCGTAGAGGGGTATCACTCGCTGCGCAGGGCTTGCATCGGCTCAATCGACGCCGCGCGGAAGGCCGGAATGTAGGCCGCAATTAGGCCAGCCAGCGCTACGCCGATGCATACCAGCGTCAACACCAGTGGATTGCGCGCGCCCGTCCCGTACAACATGCTCTTCAGCACCGACGCCGAAATCAGCGACGCCGCCACGCCTACCCCAATCCCGATGGCGAGCAGCATCGCGGCGTCGCGCAACACCATTTTCAGCACGATGCCACGCCGCGCTCCCAATGCCATGCGAACACCGATTTCGCGCGTGCGCCGGGACACTGAGTACGTCATGACGCCGTAAAGGCCGACCACGGTCAGCACGATGGCAAGACCCGCGAAGGTGCCCAGCAGTACCATCGCGAAGCGCGGCTGCGAAAGCTGGCTGAACATCAGCTCCTGCATGGTGTGGACGTCGGTCACCGGCACGTCAGGGTCAAGCGAAGACACCAACTGGCGCATGGTCGGCTCCAGACTGTGCGGATCGACCGAGGTGCGAACTACCGTGACCATGCAGCACCACGTGTTCATTTGTGACGCCGGCAGGAACATGGCTGGTTTCATCTCGCGCTCGGTCGCCGACCGCCGGACGTTTCCCACCACGCCCACGATTTCGCGCCAGGGCGGACCACCGGGAAGACTGTTGCCGGCCCCAGGCTTGAGTTTCTTGCCAATCACATTTTCCCCGGGAAAGAATTTATCCGCGAAGGCTCGATTGACAATCATGACCTGCGGCGCCTTGGCGTCGTCGCGGTCGGCGAAATCGCGCCCTTGCAGCACCGGGATCTGCATGACGCCGAAGTACCCGGGCGAGGCCGGCGTGAGGTCGGCGAAGGATTGTTGCGCTTCGGGCACCGGGTGCTCTGGATCTTCGAAGGTGATGATCATTCGATCATTAGTCATGGGGAGAACCATGACACCGCCGGCCGCTTGCACGCCAGGAATGGCGCGCACTTTCTCGAAGTAGTTGCGATAAAACTCGGGCCGCTTCTGGTTTTGCTTGTATTGTGCATCGGGCAATTCAAAGAAGAACGTCAGCAGATGATCGGGATTGAAGCCCTCATCGGTATGCAGGAGGTGCATAAAACTGGTGATGAGCAGCCCTGCTCCCGCGGTGAGCACCAGGCCAAGCGCAACTTGCGCAACAATGAGCGAGGACCGCAGCCAGTCGCGATGCGAGGTTTCCGTGCGTCCACCTTCTTTGAAGGTGCTGACCAGGTCGGTCTTCGAAGCGCTGATGGCCGGGACGATACCGAAAACCAGTCCCGCGACGAACGACAGCAAGACGGCGAAGCCGAGCACGCGCAGGTCAACGCCCGCATTGGCCGCCCGGGGAACGCTGTCGCCGATGAGCGCCAGCATCGCCGGCGTAGCCGCGAACGCCAGAGCGCATCCCGCCAGGCCGCCCACGGTGCTGAGGGCAAGGCTCTCGACCAGCAGTTGGCGGATGATGCGTTTACGATCTGCGCCCAGGGCGGCGCGGACCGCGATCTCACGTTGCCGCTCGCGCATGCGCGCCAACAGCAGATTGGCGATGTTGGCGCAGGCGATCAGCAGCACCAGAGCAACCGCCCCCAGCACGATGGTGAGCGCCGTTCGAGTATCGCCGATCAGCGCCGCCAGCTCCGTTTCCACATAGGCAGAGTCGCGCCGCGCGTTCGAGTTGGGATATTGCCTGGCGAGATTGCCGGCAATGTTCTTGAGGTCCTGCTGCACCTGGGCGACCGTGACTCCCGGCTTCATCCTTCCAATGCTGTCGAGAAAATGCGATCCTCTTTCCTTTACCGAGGGATGGGGGTCGGTTGGATCGTCATCCAAGGCGAGCGTGCTCCATACCGCGTTCTGCGGCGCGGAGACCGGAAAGCGAAACGAGGCCGGCATCACCCCGATGACGGTGTACGAATCGCCGCTCAGCTTGATGGTGCGGCCCAGAATCGACCTGTCGGCGCCGAACTGATCCACCCACAGCGCGTGGCTGATCAGCACGACTTTGGTCCCCTGCTTTTCCTCGTCGGCGGTGAAGCCTCGGCCCAGTTCAGCATTCACTCCCAACGTCGGCAGCAGGTCCCAGGAAACGATCTCGCCTTCGACATGTATTGGCCGCGACAGTCCGGTCAGGGTGAACGAGTTGTCGTGGTACGAAACCAGATGTTCGAGGGTGCGGTTCTGGGAGCGCCAGTCGAAAAAATCCGGGTAAGACAGCGCTTTGCCGGCGGAGCCTTGCGAGCTTACAGATTGCGCGCTGATTAGCTGCTCGGGCTTGTCGTAAGGCAGAGGACGCAGGATGACGGCGTCGATCACGCTGAAGACGGCGGTGTTGGCACCGATACCCAAGGCCAGCGTGATGATCGCGACCGCGGCGAATCCTGGTGACTTGAACATCTGGCGAATGGCATAGCGGAGATCATCGACAAAACTGCGCATCCGGACTCCTTGGCAATCCATGGTGGACAGATGCAACCCTGCTGCCAGACCGGCGCGGTTGTAAGGGCTTGATTCCGATACGGTTCAGGGGCGGGTGGCGGCGCAGGAGAGAAGGGGGGCTGTTCGTAAGCGGACGGTTTTGGCCGAACGCGAACAGGCGCAGATTAGAATCTGTTCTTTTGAGATTGCTGGATCAGTCGCATGATCGACCGGCCTGCCGAAGGAAAGGTCCGGTTGATCAGCGGGTTAAGCCACAGATTGCTGTCGCGGGCTGCAACCTTGCTCATTGGCCGGCAGGCGGTTGCCAGAGCTCGACCTTGTTTCCTTCTGGATCGATGACCCAGGCAAACTTCCCATACTCGGATTCGTCAATCTTTTCGAGGACGTTGCAACCTTCTTCCCGCAAGGCTTTCACCAATCCGTGAAGGTCTTCCACCCTGTAGTTGACCATGAAGGATGCGGTGCTGGGAGCAAAGTGGCCGCCTTCTGCCCGCTCGACAGACCATACGGTTGATCCAGCAACTGGGTTACCGTCACCGTCAGTCCAGGTGAAGGCCGTGCCGCCCCATCCTTGGACATCGATTCCCAGGTGCCGCTTATACCAAGCCTGTAGCGCCGGAGCGTCTTTGGCTTTGAAGAAGATGCCGCCAATGCCTGTGACTCGCTTCATGCAACCTCCGAGGTGGGGTGGTGGTGAGATGGAGTATGTTCTGTGCGGAGTAACTATAAATATAAAACCTAAAAAACTCCATTATCTCGGATAGTGCCCGGCGCTAAAGCGCGCGATCAAAACCAAACTTTTCCCCCCGCATAAATGCGGGGCCCTCCACCAAAAAAGTGTGCGCCACAGGCCCGGCGCTTCCGCCAAAGAAATGCGCGCCACGTACCCGCGCCTCAACTGCTCGCTTAAGCGCGGTGCGCTTTGGCGCCGCAGGCTGCGGCGATGACATCCAGCGCTTGCGCGCACTGCTGTCGGCTGATGTCGAGGTGGGTAACAAAACGGATGAGTTCCGGGCCGAAGCCGCTGGCCAGAACATTTCGTGTGGCAAGTTTCTGTGCCAACTCCTGCGAGGTCATCCCGGTCCCGGAGACTTCGCACATCAGAATATTGGTGTGCACTTTGGCGGGATCGATCTTGATGCCGCGCACCCGGGCCAATCCCTTGGCGAGAAATTTTGCGCTGGCGTGATCGTTGGCCAGCTTCTGCGGGCCCTGCTCCAGCGCAATAAGACCTGCGGCCGCGAGGATGCCCGCCTGGCGCATGCCGCCGCCAAGCGCTTTGCGATAAATGCGGGCGCGCTCCATCAGCTCGGCGCTGCCCACCAGCATCGATCCCACGGGTGCGCCCAGTCCCTTGGAGAGGCAGAACATCACGGTGTCGGCCTTGGCCGTCAATTGTGCCACGGGGATGCCAAGGGCGACTGCGGCATTGAAAATACGCGCGCCGTCCAGATGCACCGGCAGCCCAGCGTCATGCGTCCGATCGCACACGTCATCGAAGATCACTGGCGGCGTGACGGTTCCCCCGCCCATGTTGTGCGTGTTCTCCAGAGAGACCAGCCCGGTCTTCGCCTCGTCGTAGCTCTGGCTCCTGAGGTTCGGCTTGACTTGCTCCCAGGTCACCATCCCGCCTTCAGCCCACACCGTGCGCGGCATGACGCCGGAGAAATGCGCCATCATCGACATCTCGTACTCGAAGACGTGGCTGCGCGCTTCGCAGATGATCTCTTGACCGTGATGAGTGTGCAGCTTGATCGCGATCTGGTTGCCCATGGTTCCGCTGGGAACGAACAGCGCGGCTTCGCGGCCGAAAATCTCTGCCGCACGCTTTTCCAGCCGGTTGATGGTCGGGTCTTCGCCATAGACGTCATCGCCGACCTCGGCCTCGGCCATGGCGCGGCGCATCTGGGGCGAAGGCTGGGTGAAGGTGTCGCTGCGCAGGTCAATTACTTCACTGGAGTGCTGGTGAACGGCGGCTTTGGAGTCGGCTGCGGAAGTGCCCATGGGTTATAGTCTATCCAATCTGTAGATGCGAAGAATGTATTCGCCACAGAGACACAGAGGGCACAGAGAGTGTTTAACGGTTGAGCGTCGCAGAATATAGGGACGCAGATTTGAATTGTCATCACGAGCGAAGCGAGGGATCTGCTTTTCGCCCGCACGACACAACAGCGGATCCCTCGCGCCAAAATGTGGCGCTCGTGATGACGACGACTCCACATTGTGTGTCACAAGTGATTAAGCCTTCTCCGTGATCCGGGTAACTCCGTGGTGCAATTTTCATCGCAAGAGATTCTGCAATGGCCACTAATCTCGATTCGATCGGCAACATGACACAGCGCAACATTCCTGCGGCGCTCATCGACGACGCGCGTAAGCACGTCTATGAAGCGGCGATACGCACTCCGCTGGTGCGGCTCAACTATGACGGCCCATCCGAAATTTATCTGAAGCTGGAGTGCCTGCAGCCCATCGGCTCGTTCAAAATTCGGGGAGCGTATAACGCGGTCCGGCTGCTGCCGGAAGCGGAACGGCGGCGCGGCGTTTGGACGGTCAGCGCGGGCAACGCTGCCCAGGGAGTGGCGCTGGCGGCGCGCAAGGCCGGCGTGCCGTGCAAAATCCTGATGATCCAGGAAGCTCCGGCGGCCAAGGTGGATGCGGTACGCCGTCTCGGCGGAGAGGTGGTGAAGGCGACCTATGACCGGTGCTGGCAGGCGCTGGCCGAGCGCGCGCATCCCGCGATGACCGGCACATTCATCCATCCGTTCGAAGATGACGGATTTATTGCGGGCAATGCCTCGGCCGGGCTGGAGATTCTGGAGGACCTGCCCGACGTGGATTGTGTGGTGGCGGCCTTCGGCGGCGGAGGCTTGTCGTGCGGGATCGCCGCCGCGTTGAAGGCACGCAGACAAAAGGCCAAAGTGTTTGCGGCCGAGCCCGAAACGGCGGCTCCGCTGGCGCGATCGTTCGCCGCGGGATCGCCGCAGAGTTTTCCCGAATGGACGGCCAGTTTTGTGGACGGCTGCGGAGGCAAGTCGGTGTTTCCGCGCATGTGGGACCTGGCGCATCATCTGCTGGCCGGGTCCATCGTTTGCACGCTGGAGGAAACCCGCCGGGCCATGCGCATTGTGGCCGAGCGCAACCACGTCATCAGTGAAGGTGCGGGCGCCTGTGCCGTGGCCGCCGGCCTCAGCGGCAAATGCGGGCCGGGAAAGATTGTGTGCGTGGTCAGCGGCGGCAACATTGACTTGGCAAAGTTTGCGGAGTTGGTGACGCGGCCAGAGGCGAGGGCATAAGCTGTGCCGGGACGCTGTCCCATCTCTTGGCTGCCTCAAGCTTTCCGGTTTCAGTTCCCGAAGACCTCTTGATTTGTCATCCCGACCGGAGCGTAGCGGAGCGGAGGGATCTGCGGTTCCGGACGTGCAGCGTGCGTTCGGAATGAGAACCGCAGGTCCTTCGGCTCCGCGCCCGCCCGACTTGCAAAAAGCGGCGAGTCGGAAATACAAAGCGGGCGCTGCGCTCAGGATGACAGATCATGTGTGAGCGCACGGTGACGAGTTATCCGGGCTTTAGGGTAGCGGAGGATTCGTGGAGGAAGCGCACGAAGACCTCGTTTGACAACAGCCTGCCGCGCGCGGTCAACCGCAGGCGATTCTTGGCCTCTTCCAGCAGACCATCCTCTGTCAGTTGCGCGATCACTGCGTCGTAGCTGTCGATGGCCGCGTCGCCGAACTGTGCCTTCAACGCCGCCAGCGAAACGCCGCGATTCAGCCTCAATCCCAGGAAGAACGATTCCTCGATCGCTGCCTGCGCATTGACCAGAGTGCGCGACGCCAGAAGCTGCTGGATGCGGGGAGCGACATTACCCTCCGAACGCGCGGTTACTGACAACTGGCAACTGGCAACCGACAACTCTTTAACCGAGTACTCCTCCAGTGAATCCGGAGTGGCAAAACGCACCGCCTCAACTCCCTGGGCGCGCAAATCATCTTCCGTCATCAGCATGGAATGCGCATCCACGCCGAAGCCGAGATACGGCTGGCGCGTCCAGTACTTCAGATTATGTTTCGAGTCGCGCAGCCCGATGCTGTGCGTGACCGGCCGCGCAAAGTTTGAAATCTCGTATTGCTGCACGCCGCCCTGGGCGAGGCGCTCGCACGCCGCGAGGTAAAGGTCGGCGGTGCGATCGTCGTCGGGAACATGGTGCGCGTGATAGCGGCTGCCGCCAGCGAGCAGCTCGGTGCCCAGGCGCGAGTCCTCATCCACCTCAAGCATGTACACGCTGACGTGAGGCACGCCGGTGGCGAGCGTCTCGCTGAGCGAAAACTGCCAGCTCTGCATGGTCTGGTGCGGCAGGCCCGCAATCAGGTCAATGCTGATGTTGCCGATGCCAGCCGAGCGCAGCCGCGCGATGTCGTCGAGCGTGGTGGCCCGCGTGTGCAGTCGGCCGACGGAGGAAGATTCCTTGTCGACAAACGACTGCACGCCCAGGCTGACGCGATTCACGCCGCATGCAAGCAGCGTGTCGATAACCTCGCCGGAGATGGTGCCCGGAGCGCACTCGACGGTAATCTCCGCCGTGGGCTCGACGTTAAAATTTTCGCGGACAGCTTGAAAGAAGCGCTGCAGTTGGTCGGTGGCGAGTATCGACGGCGTGCCTCCGCCGAGATAAATCGAGTCCACATTGCGATCCAAGTGTCCGCCGAGTTGCCGCGCCAGGTCGTCTGCGGACTCGATTTCCGCGCAGACCTGGCCGACATAGCGGTCGAACAGCGCCCGCGAAAACACGCCCGACGCAAAGTTGCAGAAGCTGCACTTGGTGCGGCAAAACGGCACCGAGATGTAAATTCCCTGTGACAAGCGATTCGCGGAAAGGCCTTGCGAGTAATAGAGTAGCAGGGGGAATGAGCAACTGGTGATAGCATCTTACATTCGCCGAATCGTGGCACACATCGGCAGATGAGATCGATCGAGCTTTAGGAATTATCATTACGAGCGCCTGTTTTTGGCGCGAGGAATCTGCTTTTTTCCGGATCCATGCAAGAGCGGATCCCTCGCTTCGCTCGTGATGACAAGCAGGAGTGTTGTGTTGCCAATGTTGTAAAGAATGCGTTGTTGCTAATCGCTAATTGCTAGTTGCTCTTCTATGAAAAAGCGCGTCGTCATTACGGGCATGGGCGTGGTCAGCCCGAACGGCATCGGCGACGACGCCTTCTGCCGCGCTGTCCTCGCAGGAACCAGCGGCGTGAAGCGCATCCGCTGCTTCGATCCCAGCGAACTGCCGGTGCAGATCGCGGGCGAGGTGCAGGATTTCGACGAACTGGCCTGGGTTGACGCGCACGAGCGCAAGCACGTCTCGCGCGCCGTGCCGCTGGCGCTGGCCGCGTCCACCGAAGCCCTCGCTGCCGCGGGCATCGACCCAGCGAAACTCTCGCTGGAGCAGCAACGCGAAATCGGCGTGGTGCTGGGCTCGGGCGGCGGCGCCCAGGAATTTTCCGAGGAGCAGGTCCGGCTGTGGCTGACCGGCAAGGTAAAACAGGTGAGCCTGTTCTGCATTCCCAGCGGGACGATGGGCACGCTCTCCAGCGAAGTCAGCATGCGCTTCGGCCTGCGCGGCATGAGCCACGTCATCACCACCGGTTGTACATCGTCAACCGACGCGTTCGGCTATGCGCTGCGGCAAATCCAGTTCGGCTTTCTGCCGGCGATGCTGGTCGGCGGCGTGGATGTGCCGATCGCGCCGGGAATCATGAAGGGCTTTACCCTGATGAAAATCATGACGTCGTCGTGGAACGACCAGCCGGAGCGGGCATCGCGGCCCTTCTCGGCAGATCGTGATGGCTTCGTCGTTGCCGAAGGTTCGTGGATGTTTGTGGTAGAAGAGTATGAACATGCGCGGGCGCGCGGAGCGCGAATTCTGGCCGAAGTTGCGGGATATGGTTCGACGTGCGAGGCCTTCCATCGCGTGCGTTTGCAGGAGTGCGGCGAAGAGCCGGCCCGCGCCATTCAGATGGCGATGGAAGACGCAGCGATCGACGCCGCGGCCGTGGATTACGTCAACCTGCACGGCACCTCCACGCAGTTGAACGACCGCATCGAGACCCGCGCATTGAAATTGGCGCTGGGCGAAAAGGCGCGCCGGACGCCGATGTCGAGCCTGAAGTCGCAGATTGGACATCCCCAGGGGGCCTGCGGAGCGGCTGGCGTCGCGGCGACGCTGGTCGCCATGCATCACGGGCAGATTCCGCCGACCATCAATCTGGACAAGCCGGACCCGGAGTGCGATCTGGATTACGTCCCGGAAGCGGGGCGGCGCGCCGGGGTCGAACACGCAGTGTGTAATTGCATCGCCTTCGGGTCGAAGAATTCGGCGCTGGTGCTGAGGAAGATAAGCTGAAGCAGTTGTCAGTAGCCAGTTGTCAGTGAAGAAAACCGCAGGTCCTTCGACTCGTCGCTGCGCTCCTCGCTCAGGATGACAAAACGGAAAAGCAGGGTCCTACGACTCGCTCAGCATGACAAAACAGTTGTCAGTAGCCAGTTGTCGGTTGTCAGTGAAGAGAACCGCAGACAAACGTCGGTCAGCGAAGTCCCTCAGTGGCTAAAGCCGTCGCTGTGACACAGTTTACGGCACGGCTGAAGCCGTGCCCTTTCAAACCGTGAGGTCTTCACTCAGAATCGTTCCAGAAACTCTAGCCCCAAAAGCCAACCCGCCTCGCTCTGTCCCCAACTTTTCCATCCTGCCGACGCTTGTTCTCGTCTATATGACTTCCGGCAGTTATTTACAATCGCACAAGGGACATGGCTTCCATCCACGACGAAGAGGTATTAGGCAAGGCGTATGACAGCAGGCTGATGAAGCGGCTGCTCGGTTATCTGCGGCCCTATCGGGTGCAGGTCATCGTTGCCCTGATCGCCATCGTGCTGAAGGCGGGCGCAGACGTGCTGGGCCCGTATCTCACCAAGGTCGCGATCGACAAATATCTCGCCAGCCACACCGAATCGCACTCTCTGCTCGATCGCTTTCTCAGCCCGCGGCCGCTGACCGGCATCGCGCAGATCGCGGGCATCTACATCGGGTTGCTGCTGTTCAGTTTTCTGCTGGAATTTACCCAGACCTACATCATGCAGTGGACGGGACAGAAGGTGATGTTCGATCTGCGGGCACAGATTTTCCGCCATCTGCAGGGGCTGCACATTGCCTTCTTCGACCGCAATCCGGTCGGGCGCCTGGTCACCCGCGTCACCAGCGACGTGGATGCGCTGAACGAGATGTTCACCGCGGGCGTGGTGTCCATCTTCGAAGACATCTTCGTGCTGCTGGGCATTCTGGTCATCATGCTGAACATGAACTGGCGGCTGGCGCTGATCACCTTCGCCGTGCTGCCGCTCATTTTCTACGCGACTTCGATTTTTCGCCGCAAGGTGCGCGAGAGCTACCGGCGCATTCGCATCGCCATCGCGCGCATCAACGCCTACCTGCAAGAGCACGTGACTGGCATCGTGGTGCTGCAACTGTTCAACCGCGAGAAGGAATCCTACCAACGCTTCGAGAAAATCAATCGCACGCACATGGACGCGTACAAAGACGCGATCATGGCCCACGCCGTGTACTACCCGGTGGTGGAAGTGCTGTCGGCGACGGCCATCGCGTGCGTGGTGTGGTTCGGCGGCGGCCAGGTCATGCGCAACCTGGTGACCCTGGGCGTGCTGGTGGCGTTCATGCAATACGCGCAACGCTTTTTCCGGCCGATCCAGGACCTCAGCGAGAAATACAACATTTTGCAGTCGGCGATGGCCTCGAGCGAGCGCATCTTCAAGCTGCTGGACACACCGGCGGAAATCGTGACCCCCGCGTCGCCGAAGGTGCCTGCCGGTCCGGGGCGCATCGAGTTCGACCACGTGTGGTTCGCCTATCGCACCCTGGCGCAGGCCGCGGAAGAGGCCGCCAGCAAAGGCGAGAAGCTGAAGACCGCGGTTGAAGGAAACGGCGATCTCGCGCGGGAGTACGACTGGGTGCTGCGCGATGTGTCGTTCACCATAGAACCGGGCGAGACGGTGG
This sequence comes from uncultured Acidobacteriaceae bacterium, assembly GCA_963798185.1. GTDB lineage: Bacteria > Acidobacteriota > Terriglobia > Terriglobales > Acidobacteriaceae > Bog-257. The sequence continues at coordinate 105,489 of CAWCSJ010000031.1, read as the reverse complement.
CCATCGTCGGGCATACTGGCGCGGGAAAGACCACGATCATCTCGCTGCTGCTGCGTTTCTATGACGTGCAGAAAGGCGCCATCCGGGTTGACGGCATCGATATCCGCGACATGAACTTGAACGACTTGCGGCGGCGGTATGGCGTGGTGCTGCAAGACCCGTTCCTGTTCTCGGGCACGGTGGCCGACAACATCCGCCTGGGCTCGCATTGGATTGAAGATCAAGCGGTCGAGAACGCCGCCGAGCAGGTCAACGTTGCAGACTTCATTCGCTCGCTGCCGGGCGGCTTTGGCGAAGAAGTGCGGGAGCGCGGGAGCACGCTTTCCACCGGGCAGAAACAGCTCATCTCATTTGCGCGAGCGTTGGCGCACAATCCAAAAATCTTGATTCTCGATGAGGCCACCTCGAGCGTGGACACCGAAACCGAGTTCCGCGTGCGTGACGCGCTAACCCGCATGGTGGAAGGGCGAACCTCGATCATTATTGCGCATCGACTGAGCACGATTCAGCGCGCCAATAAGATCATCGTGATGCACAAAGGTAAGGTGCGCGAGATCGGCTCGCACCAGCAACTGCTGGCCAATCGCGGCATCTATTGGAAGCTGTATCAGCTGCAGTACAAAGATCAGGAGATCCCGACACCGGCGGCGATTGCGGCCGATGAATATTCGGCGACGGGCGTGAATGTCTCGGCCGACGACTAGGGCGCTGAATTATCGCCTCTGCCTGTCATAATCCCAATGTGCGAATTCTCATCTCCGCGGGAGAGGCCTCCGGCGAAGTTTACGGCGCGAAGCTCATGGAAGCTCTGCGCCGCCAGCTTGCGCAGCAGAATCCGGCGCCCGAGGTGGAGTTCTTTGGCGTTGGCGGAGACCAGATGCGCGCGGCCGGCTGCGACCTTCTGGTGGACGCGCGGGAGATTGCAGAGGTCGGCATCGTCGAGGTCGTCAAGCACATCCCGCTCATCTATCGCCGCTTCCGTGAAGTGGTGCGCGAGGCGAAACGGCGACGGCCCGACGCCGCCGTGCTGATCGACTTTCCCGATTTCAACCTGCGGCTGGCGCGCGCGCTGCATCAGCTCGGGGTGCCGGTCATTTATTATGTCAGCCCGCAACTGTGGGCGTGGAAGCAGGGCCGCATCGAGCGGGTGCGCAAATACGTCCGCAAGATGCTGGTAATTTTTCCGTTCGAGGAGCGCTTCTATCGGGAGCGCGGCATCGCGGCGCAGTTTGTCGGCCATCCGCTGGCCGACCTGCCACGGCCGCCGGTAACGCGGGAGCAGTTTGCCGCGGAGCACAATCTGGATCCGGCGCGTCAATGGATTGCGTTGCTGCCCGGCAGCCGGCGCGGCGAAGTCTCGCGTATCTTCCCCACGCTGCTAGAAGCAGCGCAACTTCTGGGTCCGGAATACGTTTACATAGTACCGGTTGCTTCCACGCTGGACGCAGGCTGGGTAGCTTCTTTGTTGCGCGACTACCAAGGGCCGCCAATCACGTTTACGCGCGACGCCCAGGCGAGTTTGCTGCATGCGCGGGCGGCAGCGGTCGCCAGCGGCACGTCGACGCTGGAGGCGGCCCTGATCGGGACGCCGTTCACGATGGTGTACCAGGTGGCGCCGCTCACGTGGAGCCTCGGCCGCCGTCTAGTAAAGGTGGACCGCTTCGCCATGGTGAACCTGATCGCGGAACGTGATGTGGTCCCGGAACTGGTGCAGAGCGAGTTCACACCGCAACGGGTTTGCGCCGAGCTACAGCGACTGATTCCCGACGGCGAAGCGCGCGAGACCATGATCGCCGCTTTTGGCGAGGTGCGGCGGCGCTTGCGTCCCAGCGATGGTGGCGGCACTGCATCCGAACGGGCGGCCCAGGCCGTACTTGCAGTGGTGGGGCCGTCAGTGTGAGTAAGTTCGGAATTGTCATTACGAGCGAAGCGAGGAATCTGCTTTTGGCTTCCGGTTGAATTGAGGCTTGAAGAAAAAGCAGATCCCTCACGGCCAAGGCCGTTCGTGATGACAAATCAGAAATGGTGACCCGTTGGTGTGCGGCTTTGCGGCCAGTTTTTCATCATTTATAGTGAAAAGAGTAGGAGCAACTTCGCAAATGCAAATCGCGGCGCGATCGGTGCGTGTGGTTCTGGTGCTGACGGTCCTCAGCCTGGTTTTCCCATGTTTTGCCGCCGAGAAGGCGCGCCTCGAGGTCAACGACTACGCCATCCATGCGGTGGTCTCACCACAGACCCATCAGATCAAGGCCCAGGCCCGCGTCCGCTTTACCGCGCTCGACGACATCACCATCGCCGTCTTCGAATTGCACAATGCGCTGCGTCCGACGGCCGTGCTCGATGCCAGCGGGCAGTCGCTGTCGGTGGAGCGCGTAAGCCAGGACTCGACCATCCGCATCTCCTTGCCGAATGGCTTGACTAAGGGCCAGAGCGACACGCTGACGTTCGAATACGAAGGCGCCGTCCAGTCGGGAGACGACAGCCCGGTGCCGGGACTGAAACTCGCCTACATCGGCGATCCGATAACGTACCTGCTCTACGCCGGCCGATGGTTTCCCATGGTTGGCTATGGCATCAATCGCTTTACTTCGACCATCAGCATCAGCGTTCCTCCCGATTACACGGTGATCGGCAGCGGCAAGCAGAGTTCGGGCGCGGGCGCTGAAATTGGGACCGAAGCTTCCAGCCGCAAGGGCGGCGCCGCTCATGAGGCGCTTACCAAGCTGGCAGTTCCGGGCGGCTACAAGACGGCCACTTTCACCTATGAAGAGAAAGCCAGCTTTCCAGGAACCATTTTGATCGGCAAGTGGCAGGCGACCAAGAACAACGAAGGCGGATTGAACGTAACGGTGTACACCACGCCGGAACACAAGGCGCTCGCAACCCAATATGCCGACACTGCGGTAAAGGAATTTTTCTTCTACACCGCGACCTATGGTCCTCCGTTCAGCAGCACCCTGAACGTGGTCGAGTTGCCCGATGACACGGTCCCGTCGGCCTGGGCGCCGGAGATCGCAGCGCTGGCCTCGCGCGCCTTCACCGGCAAGATGAACTACCGGCTGCTGGCCAACAGCGTGGCGCATCAATGGTTCGGGACCATGGTGAGCCCGTCCAACAAAAATGACTGGTGGCTGAACGACGGCTGCGCCCGCTATTCCGAGGCGCTCTACGTGGAGCATGTTGCCGGTCAGGCGGGCTTTCAGGAAGTGACCAAAGACATGTCGGTGGGCGCGCTGGCCTATGTCCAGGTTCCGCTGGCGGATGTCGGCAAGCTGGATGCGTTTTCGCCTGAGTTTCAATCGCTGGTGGCCGACAAGGGCGGCATGATCCTGCAAATGCTGCGCTGGGTGATTGGCGACAATCCATTCGATAAGACGATGCGGACGTTCGTTACGCAATATGCGGGCAAGTCGGCGTCGGTCAGCGATTTTCGCAAAATCGCGGAGCAGACTTCGGGACAGCAGCTGACCTGGTTCTTCACCCAATGGCTGGATTCGACCGGTGCGCCCGAGTTCAAGAACAAATATACGGTGTACCGCACGCAGAAGGGCTTTCGCGTGGTCGGTGAGATACAGCAGGACATGGACCTTTTCCGCATGCCGGTGGAGTTGAGGATCGACACGGACGGCAAAACGGAAACCAAGCGCGTGGAAGTTTCGGGCACGAACTCGGCCTACGCGGTGGAGACCTTCGGCAAGCCGCGGCGGATCTCGATCGACCCCAACAACGATGTCTTGCAGAACTCGCAGGAATTGCAGGTGCGCACCTCCATCATGCGCGGCCAGCAGGACGTGGAACAGGGTGATTTCAGCGAAGCCCTCAAGGAATTTCAGAAGGCGCTCGACATCAACAAGAACAGCTCGCTGGCGCACTATCGCATCGCTGAGGTGTTCTTCCTGCAGCACAACTATCAGTCCGCCGCCAACGCCTATCGCGAATCGCTCAACGGAGACGGGGAGCCGCGCTGGACCGAGGTTTGGAGCCACATTCAGCTGGGCAAAATTTTTGACCTCACGGGATCGCGCGAGCGCGCCACCAACGAATACCGACAGGCCCTGCAAACCAACGACAATACGCAGAGCGCGCTCGATGAGGCGCGCAAGTATTTGCAGTCTCCGTATCAGCCCCCGAGCAGTGATAAGCCGGGCATGTAGCAGGACCGGGCTACGTCCCAGGGTCAGACACTAGTCCCTAATCCCGCGACCCTGGCCTGCTCTTCCGCCTATAGCGACTGAATTGGTGGTTGCCGGCTTTGCGGCAGCTCAGCCAGGTCCAGTGCGTCAAGTGCTCTCGGGTATATCCCGGTCCGCCGAAGACGGTTGGCCGCAGCAGAACTGGGATGGTTTGCTCGCTGGCCAAATGTTCCTGTTCGGGTGGGACGAGTTGCCCCACTTCAATTGGCGAGACCGTCATAAATTTTTCGTCCACCAGATCGGCGCGGGCCAGACTGCCGTAGAGAGTTGGTCCGCCTTCGCACAACAAATACTTCACGCCCAGTTCCTCTCGGAGTTTGCTGATGGCGCGAGGCAAGTCGAAGGCCTCGTCTTCGCCGGCGGCGATGATGGTGACGTGCTGATGAGAACCCGGTGCGCGCAACCGTTCAGCCCCGGCTGGCGAGGTGAGTATTGCCGCGTCCACCACATCGCCGTCGAACACTTTGTACCGCGACAGCTCGAGATTGATCGCACGCGTCACGAAGATGTTGCGCTGGCGCCCTTTGCCCAGACGGTCACGCAAGGCCCGCAGCCTGGGATCGGCGACCTGGAAGACGATACCTCGGCTCTGCGGCCCGCGACTGCGCTGCTCCTCAAGCAAGGTGTTCATCCCCAGCAGCAGGGCGTCGGCGTGGGCGCGCAGCAGGTCCATCAGCCAGCGGTCTGCCTGCGACTGCGAGATCTCGCCACCCGAGGCATGCGTTCCCAGCAACGTCGTAATGCCATCCAGCGACTGCACAAAGTTGGAGTAGATCCAGGGGCGGTCGGCCGGAGGCGGCGGGAAGCCGAGATTGCCGTAAGGCGCATAAGCTTCATCGGAAATGAGGCATGGCTCGGCGTGGTCGAATAGGATTTCAAACCTATTGATGCTGGGCTTTTCCATGGCTTCGATTCCAGAGGCGATTCTATCTGACGCGCGGGAAAGGGCGCACATTCCAGAAGCGTGATTTACCGTAGTGAAACAGAAGCACCATCGCACAGCCCGGAACCCTGAATTTCAGTTTCACCTTACATCGAAGGAAGGCCATCGCCTCATCCAACCTTACATGCGGTGGAGACGAGGCAATCGCCTGAAGCTGGTCAGCGAAGCTAAGGCGCCTCCTCGCACCGGCGAAATTTTCGATGAGGTCCGGCACAGCCTGGGAGTGCCCGCCGTTCCACTCCTGTATCGGGCCTACGCTACCTATCCTGAGTTCCTGGAAGTTCATTGGCAGACATTTCGCCCTGCCGTACAATCCCGCCAGTTTTTTTCGTTGAGCACGCGGCTCGCCGCCGAGTCCTACACCCGGGTCCATAATTACTTCAACGTTGGCGGCGTGGCTTCCGGCGAAGCCCCTTGCAACGGAAGCGCCGGGATTTCGCTGTCGCAGGCGCTGGATTATTACCAGTACCTCGACCCTCTGCTGTTGCTGATTGCGTCCGCGCAGATGCAGGCGTTTGACGGACCGGTCGGCGACGGGCACATTGCACCCGAACCTGCGCAACACTCGACTTTTGCCCCATCGCCACGTTTGCTTGAGGACTACGAGGCCTCGCCGCCGATCCATCGCATTTGGGATGAGCGCCGCCGTTTGCTGGATCTGGCATTTATTTCTGACGAACATCGCGCGATGGCGCGTTGGCCCGGCTTCTACCAGGAGTATGGGCGGGCGTTGCAGGAGTGGATGCGGTCTCCACTGTTCACCGACTGCCAATACCGGATTGGCGAGAGTGCGTCGGGTCTGGCACGCGAGCTTCCCGCAAAAATGGAAACTGGCGTTCAGCAGTTGGTCGAAGCTGGACTTTGTGATGAGGAAGCGGCGTCGATCGTGCACATCAACGGAGCTTTCTGCCAGGCGTACAGCGGTCTCATCCTCGATATCACTTTTGCGCGCGTGGCTTGCGACGGTGGCACGCGCCGCGAAGGGCAGCCCCGTCCCGCAGCCGTCGCGGGAGTTGAGGCGAAGCCAGCCGACCCCAGGATCCACGCAGCTTAGGAGCGGACAGTTAGCAGTCAGCATTCGGCGCTCCGCAATCAGCGGGATACCTCGCCTTGAAAGGGCACGGCTTCAGCCGTGCCGTAACCTGCTCTCATTTAAGGATGGCTTTAGCCACTAAGGGACTTCGGTGTTGAGGCGAACTGCGACCCACCCTCAGAGGCTAAAGCCCGACCTTTTCCACGACCATAACGGCATGGCTGAAGCCATTCCCCTTCAAAGCCACCGAAGCAATGAATAACACAGATCGAGACCACGCTGTCGGATGACTACCTTTTATCCAACCTGCACTTTCTCGCAATAGGCCGCGATGTGCACCTCCCATCCCAGGGATTTCACCATGGCATCGCGCAACTGTGCGGCGGCCGCCGGTTCACCATGCACGAGGTAAGTTTCGCTTGGCGCACGCTTGAAAGTGTGCAGCCACTCCAGCAATTCCGCAGTGTCGGCGTGATCGCTGAACTGTTCCAGGGCCGCCACCTGCGCGCGAATCGGAACTTGCTCACCGAAAATCTTCACCTCGGGGGCGCCATTCTTGATGGTGAACCCGCGAGTGCCTGGCGCCTGGAAGCCGATGAACAGTACCAGGTTCTTCGGGTCGGGAAGCCGCTGCATCAGGTGATGCAGCACGCGCCCGCCGGTAACCATCCCGCTCGATGACACGATGATCGAAGGAGAACTCGAATTGTTGATCTTTTTGGAATCGTCCTGGGTGACGTCGAAATGAAAGTTCGGCCACTCCAATGGCGAGCCATATTTTTCGATTAGCGTCTTGGTCTCGGGGTTGAATTCTTCCGTGTGCTTCAGGAAGATTTGCACCGCCTTGATCGCCATCGGACTATCGGTGTGCACGGGAACGCGCGGCACCTGTCCGGTCTCCATCAACTGCTTGAGCAGGAACAGAAATTTCTGGGTTCGCTCGACCGCGAACGAGGGAACGATGACGCTGCCGCCCCGCTGGACGGTTTTGCGGATCAGTTCCGCCAGTTCAGGCCGGGGATCGGTGTGCGGGTGCGGGCGATTTCCATAGGTGCTCTCCATCACCAGCAAATCGCAATCTTCGCCCTCGGTGGGACCGGAGTGTACAACTTTGCCGGGAGCGATCTGGGTGTTGCGTACCCGGCCGATATCGCCGGTAAATAGCAGCTTCGATAATTTACCGCTCGAGGTGAGTGTGATCTCCGCCATGGCGGAGCCGAGAATATGGCCAGCTCGAACAAACCGTAACGAGAGCGCGCCGGTGAGTTGCTTGGCTTCGTTGAAGTTCAACGGACGGAAGAGGGTCATGCATTGCTGTGCCTCTTCCATGGTGTAAAGCGGCAAAGCCGGCGCGTGTTTGCTGGTTCGCGTCTTGTTGTAGTAGGCCGCGTCTTCTTCCTGGAGGTGCCCGGAGTCTGGAAGCAGAATGCTGCACAGATCAATGGTTGCGGGTGTTGCGTAGATGGGGCCGTGAAATCCTTGCTTCACCAGGCGCGGAATCCAGCCCGAATGGTCGAGGTGAGCGTGGGTCAGAATGACGGCGTCAATCGAGTTCGCGGGCACCGGCAGGTCTTGCCAGTTGCGCTCGCGCCACTCTTTTTGCCCCTGGAAGAGGCCGCAATCCACCAGTACCTGCAAGGGTTGCGAGCCGTTGTTGTCAACATGAATCAAATGCTTCGAGCCGGTGACCACGCCGGCCGCGCCGAGAAACTGAATGTAGCTCAAGCGGTCCTCATTTATGAGTCCAAGTTAGCAGTGTTCGCGGGAACGCGACCCAAGATGATAACAGTGTCTGAAAAAAGCAGTTCACCACAGAGGCACAGAGGACACAGAGCAGAAATAATTGTCTTTTCTAAGAAAAAGAATTCCTCTGTGCCTCTGTGGTGAACGCTTTCTCGTCACGGCTGCTTGGCCGGGATCTCATACACGTTGTTGCCGAGATTAGCTTCTGGAACGCTTCCGTCATTCACCACAATTTTGTCGGGCGGCACGGCTACTTCGATGCGGCCTGTACCCTTTTCCCCCGCCTTCACTACGACGCGAACACTCCTCTCACCCGAGGGAGTCTGAATCACAACCGGAACCTCGGCGCCTGCGCCGCCGCGGTTTTCGATGGTGGCAGTCACCAGGAAGCTTTGGTTGGCCTCGTTGAGCAAGGGGCGAGTGTACGCCGATTCAACGTGAAACTCCGGCAGACCGCGATCGCGATACACCCAGTCATCGAAGAACCACTCCAAATCACGCTTGGCGCTGGTTTGCAGCAGATGCTGAAAGTAGCTGGGGTCTTTGTCGGCGCCGCCGCGATACGCCGCAATCGCGTGTTGCATGGCATCGCTGCCGGTCATGTCGCGCAGCATCCAGAACACAAAGCCGGCCTTGCCGCGCAGGTAGAGCTCGTCATGGGTGTTGAGCAGAGTGTTGCTGGCGGCGTTGCTGTCTGACGAAGATTGGCCGGCCTTGGGATGCGCCGCTGGTTCAGCTTGCACCAGGGGCTGGCGATATTCGTCGAGAAATTCCAATGCCGCATGTCGCCCGCTGCGGCGCTCCACGGCAAGCGTTTGCAGAAATCGCTCCATGCCGTCCTGAATCCAGGCGTGGGGAGAATGGAACCGCGCGGCCACCTGCGCCGGAAGCAGCAGTAGCTGTAGAGTCGCGGTGGGCGCCTCGCGCAGCGGCGTGAACAGCACCGGCCCGTTTTGCCAGGGATTGGCATTGGAATCGGTCAGCTCGACAATTCGTGCGGGCTGAGCCGGCTCGCTCAGCCAGTCGTGCAGCAGCAGATCGTTGGCTTCGGCGGCCAGCGCGTAATCGCGGGCCAGCGCAGTGTGATCGGCAAGATGCTGAAGCGTGACCGTAGGTCTCGCCAGCTCGACATAATCGGCGACCACAAACGTTGGGACAGTTTCGCCCAGGCCAGGCAAAGTGAACTTGGCTACCAGGCGGTTAGAAGCTGCGTCAGGGTGGACTTGCGGCGTGCCTTCGCCGGAGGCGGCCATGTTGGTCACGATGCGCGCGGACTTGCCAGCGCCCGCATCGATCTCGAAGGCAGCGTCGAACTGGCTGCGGTCGTGCCGCTGCTTCCAGCGCGCGATGGCGTCGAATACAGCGTTGCCGTCACTCAGGCTCACGGCTTCGATGGCCACCGGATACCAGGCGACATAGCCCAGTCCTCGCACCGCAGTAAAAGAATCGCTGATCTGGTCCCAATCGTTGCGTGCCCCTACGTCGGCGGGAGCGCCCATGCGGGTAAGCCGCGTTGCATCTGGAGTGATAGTTCCACCGTATTGCACATCGAGCGTGACCGTAGCCGCCGGCGCCACTTCCTTGGGCAACGTGACGATCGCCTCGGAGAGGCTTCCGGTGTGATCGATGTCGGAGGTGTAGTTGTCGCCAAGCCACTGCAGCGGCTGGTCGTCGAGAGCGATGGCATTCCACGCCAGCGAAGACGATACCTGCAAAGCAATCAGCTTCTGCGGCTGGGCGGAATCGTTGCGCAGGGTGAGCTTGCCGGTGACTGCGACCACATGCGCGGAGCAGTTCACTTGCACGGCAAGTTGATAGCGCGAGATGGTGAAGGCCTCGCGATGAATTGCGCGCGCGGGCAGCGCAGATGCCCACGCCAGTAATAACAGTAACGGCAACCGCTTCATTTGACGGATTTGGCCTTCCCGGGATCTTGTGCAGAGCGGCGCTGTCTTACGAGTTCATACATCACCACCCCCCCGGCGACGGAGACATTCAGCGATGGCACCTGGCCCAGCATGGGGATGGAGACCAGAAAATCGCAGCGCCGGCGGACCAGATCGTGCAGGCCTTTGCCTTCCGCGCCAAGCACGATGGCGCAGTGCATGTTGTAGTCCACCTGGTCGTAACTCTGGGTCCCGCGTTCGTCGAGCCCCACCGTCCACACGTTGCGTTCCTTCAACTCATCCAGGGTGCGTGAGATGTTGGTCACGCGCGCAATCGGCAGATGCTCAGAGGCCCCGGCCGAAGCCTTGACGGCCGTGCCGGTCAATCCGGCGGCGCGACGTTCAGGGATGATGACACCGTCGGCGCCGGCTGCGTCGGCAGTGCGAATCAGTGCCCCCAGGTTGTGGGGATCTTCCACGCTGTCGAGCACGACCAGGAAACTATGCTCGCCCTTGCGCTGTTCGAGCAGCGTGTCCACGTCCGCGTACTTCTTGCTGCTGGTAACCGCGATCACGCCTTGATGAGTGTTGGTGTTGGCGGTGCGGTCGAGTTGCTCGCGCGGCAGGAAACGCACTTGCACACCGCTGGCGCGGCAGTCGTCAATCAGCCGCTGCACCCGCTGATCGTGCCGCTCGCGCGCAATGCCGACGTATTCAAAACTGCGCGCGCCCGACTTCAGCGCCTCGCTCACCGGATGGATACCGTAGATAACAACCATGTTTGAATTAGTGTACGACAGGGGAGCTTTCAGCTGTCCGCTATCGGCCGAGTGGTCGGATTGTTTCCCCCGTTTGGTTCCCGCGCCCCCTCTCGGTATAGTTATAGTCGAGTGTTCTTGAGCGGGAGATTGAATGGCATTGTCGGCAGTCATTGTGGATGACGAGCAGCTGGCGCGTGACGAACTCGCCTACCTGTTGCGCGATCTGGATGTGGACGTCGTCGCGCAAGGCAAGAACGGCATGGAAGCGGTGAGCCTGATCAAAGAGTTCGCGCCGGAACTCGTCTTCCTTGATGTGCAAATGCCCGGGCTCGACGGCTTTGGCACGATCAAAAAGCTGATCGACAAAAAAGTGCCGCTGCCGCAGATCGTGTTTGCCACCGCCTTCGACCAGTATGCCGTGAAGGCGTTCGAAGTGAATGCCGTTGACTACCTGCTGAAGCCGTTCGACAAGAAGCGGGTGGCCAAGGCCGTGGAACGGGCCCGGCAAAAGCTGGACGCAGCCGGCTCGCCCGGCGACCAGATCGGCACCATCGTCAAGATGCTGGAGCAGCAGGCGCGCCCGCCGGCCGCGAAAGTGCTGCTGAAGTCCGGCGGCAGGCTCTTCCTGGTTGACCAGAAGGACATTTGCTACGCCTCGATTGAGGACGGAATCATCACCGTGGTGGCGACCGCCATGGAAGGCCAATCGAACTGCCGCACGTTGGAAGAGCTGCTCGATTCACTCGACCCAAACATGTTCTGGCGCGCGCACCGCTCGTATCTGGTGAACATCCACCGCATTAAGGAAGTCGTGCCCTGGTTCAAGAGCTCGTACCAGATCCGCATGGAAGACAAGAAGCAGACCGAGGTTCCAGTCAGCCGCGCACAAACCAAACGCCTGCGCGAGCTGTTTGGATTGTAAGCAGCACTCAGCACTCAGCACTCAGCATTCAGCCCGAACTTGATGTCATCCTGAGCGAAGGCGGCGCTGCGCCGCCGGAGTCGAAGGACCTGCGGTTCACCGAAAGACGAAAAGCAAACACCATAGTCACGGGAAAATGAGAAAGCAAAAAGCCCGTGTCCTCCGTGGTGAAAATTTCGACCGATTATGACCACCATCTCCCAACGCCGCATCTGCTGCATCGGTTGCGGAGCGCTGGTGCCGGAACAAACCGGCCCCACCCACCGCTATCTGGAGTCAGCGCCTGGCTGCTGGGCCATTTACGGCGAGGTGCTGGCGCGCGAGTATTCTGATCCGGCGTTCATGGCGATCCACCGGCTGACCGTTGACACGTATGCGGTGCAGCATCCCGGAACACCCTCGCCGCAAAGCATTCAGTCGGTCGGCGTTCACCTGCTGCGGCTTTGCGTGATTCTGGAACGTGGCTTTACGGATGCGGCGGCAGCCAAGGTCATGACAGCCTTGACTCGGCAAAAAGACCTGTTCCATTGGCTGACTCCGCCAAAGTCGCTGGGCGACAAGACCGTTCTGGATGTATGGAAGGCTCGCGGCGCTATCGAGCATACGCAGGCGGTGTGGGAATGGGCGCGTTCAGCGTGGACGGCGTGGAGTCCGCATCACGAGCAGGTGAAACGCTGGTTGCCGGAGGGGCTGAGCTAGAGATACCTGCGTAGGTGTTTGAGTTGTCATCACGAACGGCGTTTAGGCCGTGAGGGATCTGCTCTCTTCTGAGAACGTTCGAGCGTTAAACAAAAGCAGATTCCTCGCTTCGCTCGTAATGACAACCTCAGAGACCAATCGCCGGTCCCACATGGGACATTAACTGCAGACCGACCTGTGACGGATGTGTCCAGCCGGCCGCTACTTCGACTGCTGAATCTTTCGCACAACTTTCGTCACCATCTCGCGCGGCGACAAGCGCAGCATTTGCACCGCAAACTGGTTCTTCCATCCGGGGATGACCACGCGCTTACCCTGCTTCATGCCTTCGTAGGCGACGCGCGCCACCTCGCGCACGTCCACCACCAGGGGACTCGCCGCCATCTTGGCGTCGCCTTGATGAGCGCGCTTCTGAAAGTTAGTTTTTACCGGGCCCGGACAGAGGCACGTGACGGTGACGCCCGTACCGCGCAGCTCTTCCGCCAGGGCTTCAGTGAAATGCAGCACGTAGGCCTTGCTGGCGTAATAAACCGCCATGAACGGCCCCGGCTGAAATGCGGCGACGCTGGCCACGTTGAGGAGTTTGCCCTCGCGCGCTCGAATCTGCGGCAGAAACAGCTTGGTCAGGTGGGTCAGCGCCACCATGTTCACCTGCATCATCTCGGCTTCGTTATTCCAATCGGTGGAAAGAAACGCGCCACCGCCGCCGAAGCCGGCATTGTTCACCAGCACGTCGAGGACGATGCCGGCTTCCTGCAATTCCTGGTATAGCTCGTTGGGAGTGGACGGATGCGCCAGGTCCCGAGGTGAGATACGCACGGTCACGTTGTAGCGCGATTGCAGGTCGTCGCCCAGTTCACGCAGCGCGCCGCGACTGCGGGCCACCAGCACTAAACGATAGCCATCGCGGGCGAACAGATGCGCCAGTTCCAGTCCAATGCCGCTGGATGCGCCGGTGATCAAGGCCGTCTTGGGAGCGAAAAAAGGATTGCTTGCACTCACAACTCTGTTATAGCGGATTTTGCGTCATCGCAGCAGTGGCACGGACAATGAAAATCAACCACGGAGGCACGGAAAATCACCGAGAAGATAAAAAAACTCCGTGATCTCCGTGTCGGAGCCTGCCCTGAGCGAAGTCGAAGGGTGGTGAATGATTCTGCGGCGTGGAGGCTCACTTCGCCTCAGCTTTTGTCTTGGCTTGCGACTGCACAAAAGTCACAATCTGCCAGCGTTGCTGTTGCGGCAGCTTGTCCCACGACGGCATGCCTGATTCGAGTTTCCCTTTGGTGATGAACCAGAACAGCTCTCCCGGTTTTGCGTTTTGGGTGGTAGCGCGGTCGAGCGGCGGGGCCGGCCCTTCGCCCTGCAGATTGTTGCCGTGGCACTGCGCGCAATCCAGCAAATACAGCTTCTTGCCGGCGGCTACGGACGCGGCGCTGGTGTAGGGGTTCTTCATCGCCGCGGCCGATGGAGGTGCATTGCGGAAACCGGAATTCTGGGCCCGGCAAAGTACAGCGCCAACGCTCGCAATTGCAATCGAAGTAAAAAAAATATGTGCTCGTGATCTCACCAGACCAACTCCATTCTTATGGATGCTGTAGATTTGCGGACGCGGCGGCATCGTGTGCCCTGCGGCTAGGGGACTGTGATCAAGTCTGGTTCTTTGAAGGGGACGGCCTTCAGGCCGTCCGAAAACGCCTGATTTAGAGCGGGCTAAAGCCGCCACAAACGGCACAGTTATGGCGCGGCTGAAGCCGCGCCCCTTCAAAGTTGCACAAACAAGATGAATAATCCAGGTTGAGATTTGCTCCCCGATGCGCCAACTCAGAAATCTGCCCTACCTTGTGGCGACCGCTTCCTCCACTTCGTAGATGCTGTACCAGGGAGTCGCGGCCTTGAGCGCATTGTTTACGTTGGCGATGTTCTTTACGCCTTCGTCTTCGAGCCAGGCACGGAACGCGGCGCCGCCCTTCTCGGCGAAGATGGGGATACCATCTTTCCAGGTGGCGCGCCCGCAGAGCACGCCATTAAACTTCACGCCCGATTCGGCGGCGAACTCCAGGTCCTCGATGAATTCGGAATTGCTTACGCCCGCCGACAGATAGATGAATGGCTTCCTCGTGGCGCTGGCGGCCGCGCGATAGTGATCGAGCGCCTCCTGCTTGCTGTAGGCCTTGGTGCCCTTGAACGATCTGGCGCCCTCGACGAACTGCAGGTTCACCGGGATCTCGACCTTCAACACATCCACGCCGTAGCGGTCTTTGGAGAACTCCGCCATCGACTTGGCCACAACTTCGGGCTTCAGCTTCGCGAACTCGGGCCCCTTCTCGTCCAGGCCCTCCTTGTAGCCGACGAGTTCGAGAAAGAATGGGATGTCGTTGGCTTTGCACTCGTCGCCGATGCGCTCGGTCCAGGCGTGCTTGTGATCGTTGGTCTTCTGGTCGTCGTAAGGCGTGTAATAGAGGAGGATTTTTACGCAATCGGCGCCGGCTTCCTTCAGGCGCTTCACCGACCACAAATCGAGCAGGTCAGGCAGGCGGCCGGGCAGAGTCTTGTCGTAGCCGGTCTTTTCATATGCCAGCAGCAAGCCCGAACCCTTGGCGCGACGCTTGGCTGCGGGCAATCCCCACTCGGGATCGAGCAGAATGGCGCTGGCATATTTGGTCAGCACCTCGGAGACGTTGATCTTGAACTCTTCCAGCCCGGCATCGGTGGCGTAGCTGCCCAGCGCCTTCTTCAGCGAGCCGCGCTGGTCCATGGCGGCGGCGGCGATAACGCCGCGCTGGTTCGAAACGTTTTTCATGCCCGCAAGTTTTCCAGGAGTAAGTTTCATGCCAGAACCTTCCTCAGGCGCGGCGCGCCCGGTATGAAGAGATTTTGAACTCGGCCCTGCAGAATAGCGGCTGGGCCCGCGAACCGCAGACGAATTATTCTAAACTAAATCAACGGCCCACTCGAAGCGAAGTGGCTGCCATGTCTCAACGGGAGCCCGCGGCTCACCAAATAATGTAATGATCGTCGTTCTTGCTGGGATCGTTAGAGGGCATCTTGTTCGGGTTGTAGTAGAAATTAAATCGGAGGGCTAGGTAGGGACCGTGATACTCCGATGGCAACGGGGCGAATGGATTCGATGCGGTGATTCCGCCCCATGCGGCGCGATCAAACGACACATCGCCCGACTGTCCTGTCAGCTTCATCCCGGCAACTCGCCCATCTGGCAGAATAGCGAATTCTATTGCCACCTTCCCGGCCTTTAGTTCTGGAGGCCTCGCCGCCTCGGGCACCAGTGAGTACCAATTTTTTCGGATTGCTGCGACGACTTTGGAAAGACATGGGCCGAAGTCCGGTGCCCGGTGCCCCAGGTTCGCCCTTCTGTTGGGCTAACCTGGGATCACTGCACTCGGCGCCCGAAAGGTGTAGGTCCTGTTGCTCGGCGCATTCCCCAGGTTAGCGTCCAAAAGACGGACGCGAACCTGGGCCAGCGGCCTTTCGCAGGTCTGCAAGCATTTGCTGACGAAGGAGGCGATTGGCTCGAGTCTGATATCGCTTCCCGGGTTTTTTCAGCCAAGCGATGACGTCGGCATCGAGACGCAACGACACGGCTTGCTTCACTGGACGATAGAACCTGCCCCGTACGGCGTCCTTCCAGGCGCGTAGAGGTAATTCCGGAATGTCGGATGTGTCGATTCGATCATCTGGCAGGGCAGCCAGGGCCGCTAAGTCCCGCTTCTGTCTTGTGGTCAGCGGCCGAGTGTTTCCAGCACTTCTGCCGGCCGGCCTACTCGCCCTGGGCATAGACCCGCCGTTCCTGCGGTGTTGCTTTTCGCGCTGAGATGATGCGGATATTCTCTTCTTCTTCATCGTCGGAATCATTGTCTCAGGTGCAGCCCAGCTAGCACCGCCTGCTGGCGCACGATGAGCGACTCGATGCCGCTCCGCGCCAGTGACATCATCTTGGCCAACTGGGTGTCGTCAAAGGGACGGTGTTCGGCGGTGGCCTGCACCTCGACAATTTTCTTGCTGCCGGTGATCACCAGGTTCATGTCCACGTCGGCGCGCGCGTCCTCTTCGTAGCAGAGGTCGAGCATGATCTCGCCATCCACGATGCCAACGCTGGTGGCCGCAATGTAGTCGCGGATGGGCGCGACCGTCAGCGCGCCCGACTCGATCATGCGGCGCATGGCCAGCCCCATCGCGATGAAAGCGCCGGTGATGGACGCCGTGCGGGTGCCACCGTCGGCCTGAATCACGTCGCAGTCGAGGAAAATGGTGCGCTCGCCCAGCTTCTCCAGATCGGTCACGGCGCGCAGCGAGCGGCCAATCAGCCGCTGAATCTCGTGCGTGCGCCCGCTCTGGCGACCCTTGCTGGCTTCGCGCGGCGTGCGGGTCAAAGTGGAGCGCGGCAACATGCCGTATTCACTGGTCACCCAACCTTTGCCGCGGTTGCGCAGAAATTGCGGCACCGTGTCTTCGATGGTTGCGGTACAAATCACGCGGGTATTGCCAAGTTCGATGAGGCACGAACCTTCGGCGGTGGAGATGAAATCAGGGATGATGTTGACCGGCCGCATCTGCTCAGGAGAACGATTATCGGAGCGATAGATCATAAACCGCGATTGTACTTTAGCTGGTCGGCAACTGATCGGTGCTATCGTCTTTCCATGGGCAAAGGCGCTCCGCTTCGTTGGGTGGAGAACAAATTGCTGGCCCGGCATTTCCAGGGGCGAGGTATTGAGATCGGGGCGCTATGGCGTAAGTTCCCCGTGCCTCACCGAGCGCGTGTGTTTTATGTGGACCGAACTCCGCTTGCCGATTTGCAGCGGCATTACGCGCACATCAACTCTCCTGTGATTTCTCCCGATATCGTGGCCGACGCAACGCAGTTGCCATTTTGCTCCGACAGCCTCGACTTCATTATTGCCAGTCACGTACTGGAACATCTGCCGTTCCCCTTGGCAGCGTTGCGGCAGTGGTATCAGGTGCTTCGGCCCGGCGGTGTTCTGTTGCTCAAAATTCCCGATAAAAGGTATACCTTCGATCAAAAGCGCCAACGGACTTCTTTGCAACACCTCATTGCTGAAGATCGCGCGCCGGATACATTCGACAAGCGTGCCCACTTCGAAGACTGGGTCGAGCACGCCATGGGCCGCCAGCGCGAAACTTCAGAGTTCGCTGGCGACCTCGAGAACCTTCTCCGGGTTGACTACAGCATTCACTACCACGTCTGGACCGATCGAGATGTTCATGAACTAGTGGAATTTACGCGAGCAGAATTTCATCACGATTGGCAATCTGTGGTGTTCTGGAAAGCACACTTCTACCGCAAGGAATGCGTCGTGATGTTGCAGCGGGCGGGATGAGGGGCGGTGTCGAGAATGCGATTACCCCCCCAGGTCCACATGTTCGACGTGGTCCACCTGGCGGCCCAGGAAACGCGCCGCCAGACGTTTGAATTTGTCGGTGGAATCGGTCACGTAGAAACGGAAGGTGCGATGCTCGGCAACGTTTTTCGCATCAATAGGGGTCCTTCGACTTCGTTCGGTCGCTGACGCGTCCTCACTCCGCTCAGGATGACACATCACATTCTTCTCAATAATCTTTTTCACCGCGCGCGCGGTGGATTCAGCGGAATCCACAATCTGCATGTGGCTGGGCACAAGACGACGCAAGAGCGGCGCAATAAGCGGATAGTGAGTGCAGGCGAGCACCAGAACATCGGCCTGCGGCGGCGCCTGCTGTAGGGCCTCGCCGAGATAAATGCGCGCGACCTGCTCGGTCACCGGATGCTCAATCCATCCTTCCTCAACCAGCGGCACGAACAGCGGACAAGCTTTTTCATGGGCCGCCAGTCCATGCCGCTCGAGCGCGTCGCGGTAAGCGTGGCTGCTGACGGTGGCTTCGGTGGCGATCACGATGGCCGAGAGGCTCTGGCTCACCTCGGCGGCCATGGCCGCGCCGGGTTCGACCACTCCGACAACGGGCACGCGCGCCGCCTCCCGAATAAGCGGAAAAGCAAGTGCAGTCGCGGTATTGCACGCTATCACCAGGAAATCGACATTCTGCTCTTGGAGAAAGCGCGTAGCTCCAATTGCGTACCGCGCGACGGTCTCCGCCGACTTGGTGCCATACGGCAGCCGGGCCGTATCTCCGAAGTAGAGATAATGCGCCGGCAACTGCTCGGCCATGGCCTTTAGCACGGTGAGGCCGCCGACTCCCGAGTCGAATACGCCGATGCGAGGCAGGGTCACTGCATGTCCTTTACGACCTGGCCAATGTTGCTGGCTTCGTAGAATCGACGCAAGTCCGCGTGCCCGGCGAGCGTCTCCCGTTCCTGCCCGTTGACCAGCAGCTTCACACGCTGAATTTTGGTGTCATTGGCATTGAGCGTGACCACGATGGAGGCAACCGTCAACTCTTCGGCCAGCACGCCCGAAGGATGCGCATCGGCGAAGGCGGCATTGGTGTCGACTACCGCGGTGTCATCGGCCAACAAGTAAACGTCGCGGACATCCGCGCCGGAACCGATCGGGTGGGTCGACGAGGATTGCAGATATTCTCCGAACAGGGCCTTCAGCACGGCGCGGTCCCGTTCGGTGCGCTCCGGCGGCAAGGTCACATTTACTTGAGTCCGGCGGAGAGTTCCATTGCTGTCGGATGCGATGTACAGCGTGACCGGAGTAGGCGGCCCATTGGAGGGCGGAGCAAGCGACTGTTTCTGCTGCGCGGCAAGTTGCTCATCGTGGGCCACCTTTCGCTTCAGATGCAGGGCGTAGAAGGTGAGGCCCAGCGCGATCAGCGCCAACGCCGCGAACATGACCAGGAGACGTCGGCTCATGGGCGCACCTGCGGCAGCTTGCCGCGCACGGCGGCAACGCCGGCGGCGATGGCTTGCGCCACCTGCGTCTGGTACGCCGCGCTCGCAATTTCGTCAACGTCGGCGGCAGGCGGCGCGATTTCAACCGCAATGGCCGGGGCGGCAATGTTGTTCATAGGACGGAGCGGCGCCTGCAGCGTGGTGTTAGGCAGCTTGCGAGTTTCCATCTCCGCGGCCACCGAACCTGCCACAATTCCGCTCAAGTCCAGGAACGCGGCCTGCGCGGTGTCCCACGGTAGAAAGTTTTGCGGCGACAGGTTAGCCGCTGGCAGCAGTGACGTGAACACGTGAACGCCCTGGCCGGTGTTGGCGGCGTGGAGCGCGATGTAGAGGGCGGGGCGGGCAGCGTTGGCCGATGTCGCACGCTGGTCGAGAGTGATTGCGACGTCGGAGTTGCGCAACAGACCGGCGGCGATGCCGCGATTGGCGAGTTCATGCTGCACCCGCCGCGCCAGCGCCAGCACCACGTCCTTCTCCGGGAGCGACGAGGTTATGGCCGCTCCGATGTCGTTGCCTCCGTGCGCCGGATCGATCAGCACCAGGAAGCGTGGCCCGGCGGGAGGCCGCGGCGCGGGCACAGGGTTTTGCGTGGTGGGAGCCTCCGGCGGAAGTGGTGCTGGCTCGGGCGGTGGTGCAGGAGCGGGAGCCCCGGTGATGATGATGGTCTTGCCTCCGTCGGCGAAGTTCGCCATCATCGGGGCCGTTCCCATCACATCAATCTCGGCCAGACCATCGTGCTCTGCGAAGCTGACCCCCGTGATGAGCGGGTCGCCGTAAGGCACGTTTTCAGGGCCGCTCGCGACAATTGGTTCGCGACGGAAGGTGAAGCGTACACGTCCCGGTTCGGTAGCGATGGATGGATTCACCGGGGAAGGAAATCCGACGAGCAAGCGGGAGGGATTGCCGGTGTGCAGTTCCAGGTTGTAGTGGAGCTGAACGTTGCCGATAAACAGACGGCGCGCCGCCGCGTGTAGTTCGGTATCGCTGGCGAGCAGCTTGGCAACCATATTGCCAGTTACGGACAGCGGAACGTAGCCGCGGCCGTTCTGCAGGATGAAATTTGAGGGCAGCTTGTAGCCATCTCCCCGAACTTTACCCTTGTCTTTGCCGTCGGTAAATTGCACCTCCAGAGGACGGCCGCCTGGCGGCGTAAAGTGCAGCTTGTACTTCTTCCCATCGATGCGGGCATCGACCGAGCCTAGAGGCTCCAGCAGTTCAATCAAGCCCGCATAAGGGTGACCGTTCACGTCGAGCAGGGTCACCGAGTAAGAAGTCTTGGGAGAATAGACAGAGAGCTGGTTCGGTTCGGGCGGTTGCGCATGGACGACGACGCGGCGAGACACCAGCGCCGGAAAGAGCAACACCCAAGCGGCGGCAATCGCCAAGACCATCCGCAGACCGCGGCTGGAAAACGGCAAGCTAGTGCCCTCCCGACGCCAATCCTCTGCGCCGCCTCCTGCAGCGAATAGATGGTCAGTCCACTCAGCATCTTGGGATAGAAAGTCAGTGGACTTTTGCGGCAGGACTTCGCCAGCGAAGGCGACATCGCGCATCTGGTCCATGCGGACCGGATTGATGATGAAAGCGACGTTGGCGCTGCCGCTCCGTACTTCGTCGATTGCCTCGGCAGCATCGCGCACGTATTTCAGGTGCTTCTGATTGCGAATGTCATCCTCTGACATTCCGAGGGCGTCTTCCAGAACCAGCTTATGAAGTTGCACGACGTCGAGGGCGCGCTGCCGCTCAGACAGTCTCTCAAGTTTCTGTGAGTGCTGCTGGGCGCGCGAACGCAACAGGAAGCTGCCGTGCGAGGTGACCGCCAGCATCGCGGTAGTTCCCTTGCCCGCGTCGCGCAGCCGATCGACTGCGGCGGCGGCGTTCAGCTGGCCGAGGTCCTCGACTTCGAAATTCTCCCGCAGCTTGGCCACGGTGTCGAAGATCGAAAATCCCTGCACGCCAAAAACCACCCGGTGAGTTGGCAGGACCACCAGTCCGGGAGCATCCATATTGACGAAGGTCATCATCAACCGTTCGAACGGGGCGCGAAGATCTGGAGTGCCCGGCTTCCGCATTTCGTTGCGATAGTTCAAGGCTGTCTCGTAGCGATGATGGCCGTCGGCGATGATCAGCTTCTTGTCGGCCATCTTGGCCTGCACGGTTCGAATGACGGCAGGATCGGAAACCTTCCAGATGCGATGCAGCACGTCGTACTGGTCGCGCACTTCCACCGTGGGCGAACCGCTCTGCCGCAAACCATTGTCGATGTCGCCGGCAGGATCGGTGTAGAGCATGAAAATTTGGCCACAATGGGCCTGGGTGGCCCGCAGCAAGTTGAGCCGGTCCGCCTTCGGTTTGCTGAGCGTTTGCTCATGACGGAAGACCACGTTGCGGTCGTAGTCCTCGATCTGACCAAGGGCGATAAAGCTGCGCCGTTCAGCGGTCGCTCCGGAAGCGCTTCCCGGAATTTTGAAAGTCTGCGTGTAGAGATAAAGGCTGGGTTGTGGATCGGGGGCCAGAATACCTTCGGCGCGCCATTGCTGCAGGGAAGCAGCAGCTCGCGTGTACACGTTCTGCTGGTCATTGTCACCGGGCTGCGGCTTACCCAGAATTACGCGCACCAGGTTGTAAGGACTGGCTGCGTAATACTGCTCCTGCATTGCAGGGGTGATTTTGTCGTAGGGCTGGGTCACAACATCGGTAGGCGACACCTTCGAAGAGTCATACCGCAGAGCTTGAAAAGGAAAAATACTTGCCATAAAAGGGCTCCCGCCTCCCCTAAAAATACAAGATTTGGTATGAAAAAAACTGGATCGGGAGGCACCACGATTGTAGCAGTTCAACTAAAGGAAACCTCAAGGCCTACAGCAACATCAAAAACGGCAAGCACTTCGCCTTAAGCGCTTGTGGGAGAGTGTCTGACTCCCTGCGCTGTGATACGATTCAGCCCACAAAGTCCAGAGGTTCCTATGGCCCGCGGCAGTAGTTCGGGTTTGGGGTCAAGTCCGACGCTTCACTCGGTTCAGGCTCAATCGCCGGAACGTTTTTCGAGACGGCCCGTCCAACCCTTCGTGCGTGTCGCCAAGAGCCTGCTTCTCTTACTCGCGTTTTCTTGCCTGACCGGCTGGCTGGTGGTTTGCTGCTACGCGCAAGACGAAGATCAGAACGTACATCTGGTTCCCCACGAAGCCAAGAAACCCGAGCCTGTTCCGAGCACAGGAGTTGCAGTCCCGCCGGGTGTGATTGTCGATCCCACGCTCAAGACGCACACCAAGCCGCTGCGGAAGGACGTAGATCTGGTGCTGGTCCCGGTGACCATCACTGATCCCATGAACCGTCTGGTGACGGGGTTGGAGAAAGAAAATTTTCAGCTCACCGACAACGGACAGCCGCAGCAGATCCGGCACTTCTCCAGCGAAGACGCGCCCATTTCGTTGGGCGTCATCTTCGATATCAGCGGGTCGATGAGCGACAAGATCGACAAGTCGCGTGAGGCGGTGGTGGAATTCTTTCGCACGGCCAATCCGCAGGACGAGTTTTTCCTGATTACTTTCTCGGAAAAGCCCGAGGTGCTGGTCGATTTCACTTCCTCGGTGGAAGACATTCAAAGCAAGCTGGTTTATGCCATCCCCAAAGGCAGGACCGCATTGCTCGATGCTATTTACCTGGGCATGAGTCGCATGCGCAGGGCGCACTACGAACGCAAGGCGCTGCTCATCATCTCCGACGGCGGGGACAATCACAGCCGCTACACCGAGGGCGAGATTAAGTCGATGGTCCGGGAGGCCGACGTGCAGATCTACGGCATCGGACTGTTTGACACTGTTGGTTTTAAGACCCCAGAAGAGCGCGAGGGACCCGAGTTGCTGACCGATGTGACCGAAGTGACTGGCGGACGGACATTTACCATCGGTAATCCGAATGAACTGGCCGACGTGGCGACAAAGATTGGCATCGAGCTGCGCAACCAATATGTGCTCGGATACCGTCCAACCAGTCCAGTACGTGACGGCAAGTGGCGGAAGATCAAAGTGAAGCTAAATCCTCCAAAAGGCCTGCCACCGCTGCACGTGTACGCCAAAACAGGATACTATGCACCCTCCGAATAGAGTCCGGCGCCCCTGGATCACGCTCGCTGGACTGCTCCTAACTTGGGGAATCTGGGCGGTCGCTCAGAATCCCCCGACCCAGTCGGCTCAACCTGGAAATTCTACGGGGCAGCAAACCACGCCCGCCGCACCAGCGCCGGCAACGAATGCTCCGGCCCAGAGCGGCGATCAGGAATCGGCTCCGGTTCCGCAGGCTCCCGAATCAGCCGGGAAACACGGTGCAGGTGCCGCAAGGGCAAGCGCCCGAGACGCAACAGGGCGATGTCTTTGTTTTCAAGAAGGAAGTTGACGAAGTCACTCTGCACGCCACCGTGGTGGATGATCACAATCATCTGCTCACCAACCTGAACAAGAGCGACTTCACCGTATTCGAAGACGGCAAGCCGCAGAAGATTACCTCGTTCCGTAGCGAAGACGTTCCCGTTGCCATTGGGATCGTCATCGATAATTCCGGTTCCATGCGCGAAAAGCGTCCGGCGGTGAACGCAGCCGCCATCAATCTGGTCCAATCCAGCAATGCTCAGGACCAGGTCTTCGTGGTGAACTTCAGCGAAGAATACTTCCTCGACCAGGATTACACGGCCAAGATTCCGAAGTTGAAGGATGCGCTCGAACGGATTGAGTCGCGCGGCGGCACCGCGCTGTACGACGCGGTGGTAGCGTCTTCTGATCATTTGAAGAAAAGTGGCGCGCTGGAGAAGAAGGTCCTGCTGGTGGTGACCGACGGCGAAGACAACGCCAGCCGCGAGTCGCTGGAGCAGACTTTACGACGCCTGGAAGAGAAGAACGGTCCGACGATTTACACCATTGGGCTGCTCGGCGAAGAGCATTCCAAGCGGGCCCGGCGGGCGCTTCGCGAAATGGCGGAAGACACCGGCGGGGTCGCGTTCTTTCCCAAGGACCTGAGCGAGGTGCAGGCGATTACCTCGCAGATCGCCCACGATATCCGCAACCAATACACCATTGGATACAAACCGAGCACACCACAAAGCGCAGGCGGCTATCGCACGGTGAAGGTAGAAGCCAATGCCAAGGGGTACAAGAAGCTACAGGTCCGCACCCGGAGCGGGTATTACGCCGGCCAGCAGCATGCTCCGACGACCCAACAAGCCGCCACCAAGTAGACAACATCATTCAACACGGAGCGCACGGAGCAAACTCTGGAAGAATCTCCGTGTCTGCATTGACCGACCGATTGCGATTCACGTACGCTTGACGGTTCCTCATACGGTTCCTCATTAGGTGCTCATGAAGACTGCTGAAATGACTTCCCTGCGAGTCGCAGAAGACATCACCGAACTGGTCGGCGAAACTCCCGTTCTTCATCTTCGCAAAATCGTTCCCCCCAATGTTGCCGATGTCTATGCCAAGCTCGAGTACCTGAATCCCGGCGGCAGCATCAAGGACCGCGCCGCTCTCGGGATGATCCTCAAGGCGGAGCAGGCCGGATTGCTGAAGCCGGGCGCGACCATCTTTGAGGCCACGGCGGGCAATACCGGAGTTGGGCTGGCGCTGATCGCGTCGGGCCGCGGATATAAGACTGTGCTGGCCGTGCCGGAAAAGTTTTCCCAGGAGAAAGTCACCCTGATGGAAGCGCTCGGAGCTGAGGTGGTGCGCACTCCGCACGCCGACGGCATGGAGGGCGCCATCCGCTACGTGAAAGAGCGCTCCGCCAAGACGCCCAACTCGATGGTCGCAGGACAATTTGAGAACCAGGCCAATCCCGACTTCCACTACGAAACCACCGCGCGCGAATTGTATGAGCAGATGGGTGGGAAGATTGACGCGGTCGTCATAGGCTCAGGCACCGGCGGCACCTTTACCGGCGTGGCGCGTTACCTGAAAGAGCGTAATCCGCGGACGTTGGCGATCGTGATCGAGACCCAGGGCTCCGTGCTGGGTGGAGGGCCAAAAGGCGAGCACGAGGTGGAAGGCATTGGCGCGAGCTTCATTCCCAAGACCTGCGATCTTTCCCTTGCGGACGAGATTATCGCCGTTTGCGATCGCGACGCCTTCGACATGGTGAAGAAGCTGGCGGCGATGGAGGGCGTACTCGGTGGGTCGAGCGCCGGCGCAGCCGTGTTTGGCGCGATTGAAATCGCACGACGGCTGGGTCCGGGCAAGCGCGTGGCGACCATCATTCCAGACTCCGCTGAGCGCTATCTGTCCAAAGACATCTTCCACTTCAACGAAAAACACTAATTTAACCACAGAGACACAGAGGCACAGAGAAGAAAGGAATTCCTTTCAACACGGAGGCCACGGAGATCACGGAGTTTCTGTTTCCAGGTTTTTTGTTTTCTGTTTTCATGTTTCTATATTTTTTGTTTCTAATCTTCTTATTTCTATTTCTTCTCCGTGCCCTCCGTGTTCTCCGTGGTGAAATAGCCTTGCGAACTCTGTGCCTCTGTGCCTCTGTGGTGAAATAGATTCTTATGTCTAAGCAGAACGCTGGATTCTCGACTCGCGCCATCCATGTCGGTAACGATCCCGACCCATCGACCGGGGCCGTCGCTCCTCCGATATTTGCCACCTCCACGTACGCCCAGGAAGAGCTGGGCAAGACCAAAGGCTACGATTACTCGCGGGCCGGCAATCCCACGCGCACGCGCCTGGAGCAAAATCTCGCCTCGCTGGAAGGCGGCATTGCTGCGCCCGTTTTTGCCAGTGGAATGGCTGCCGTCGGCGCGCTGTGCCAGCTGATGAAGTCAGGCGACCACATCGTCGCCTCCAACAATCTTTATGGCGGCGTGCCCCGGCTGTTCAACCAGGTGATGGTGAATTTTGGCCTGGAATTCACCTATGTGGACACGACCGACCCGCGCAACGTGGAGCGCGCCATTCGCAAAAACACGCGCTACGTGTACATCGAGACGCCCACCAATCCGCTGATGGGGCTGACCGACATCGCAGCCGTCAGCACGATCGCCCACAAGCGCGGTTGCGAGGTGGTGGTGGACAATACCTTCATGTCGCCGTACTTTCAGCAGCCGATCAAGCTGGGCGCGGACCTGGTGCTGCACTCGACCACGAAGTTTCTCAACGGCCACAGTGACGGGCTAGGCGGCGTTCTGGTTTGCACCACAAAAGAACAGGCAGAGAAGCTGGCGTTTATTCAAAAGGCCGTGGGCGCCATCATGTCGCCGTTCGAGTGTTGGCTGGTGTTGCGCGGCGTGAAGACGCTCGCCGTTCGCATGAAACAGCACGACGAGAGCGGGCGGGTGATGGCCGACTATCTCAGCGGCCATCGCAAGGTGAAGCAGGTCTTCTATCCGGGGCTCACGAGCCATCCGCAGTATGAGCTGGCGTGCCGGCAGATGTCGGGCTTCGGTTCGATGATTACATTTGAGACCGGCTCGCTCAATAATGCCAAGCGGTTGCTGAAGCGCGTTCGCGTGTGCACGATGGGCGAGTCGCTGGGCGGAGTCGAAACGCTGATCTCGCATCCCGCGAGCATGACCCACGCGGCGATAGGCGAGAAGGGCAGAAAGGCGATCGGACTCACCGACGGGATGGTGCGGATTTCGGTGGGGATCGAGGATGTCGAGGATCTGATTGCGGATCTGGGGCAGGCGCTGGATTAGGAGCCGCTGTTTGCTGTTCGCCTTTGGCTCTTCGCCAAAACCTTACAGGCTGAAGGCTAAGTGCTGAAGGCTTCCTACTGTGCCGGACTTTGCGCCTGGCCGACCACCTGATATTGCTCCTTGTGGCCCTGCGCGTTAATCACGGTCGCCTTGTTTCCCTTTAGCTCAATCTGAACCGTGTCGCCAGGCTGCATCTTCGGCTTGGTTTCTTTCTTGCGGGCGATCTCATACGTAGTTGTGTCGGCCTGGATGTAGTACACGATCCACTGCCCAACTTTGTTTTTCTTTAGCGGATAGGTGGACTTCTCCCACTTCACGACCTTGCCAGTCTGATACACGTCAGCGGCCACCGCGACGCACGGCAGCAGAAACGCCATTATTAGCGCGAAAGCAATTTTTCTCACAGAGTCTCCTCAAAACTTATTGCCGTTGAGAATCAAGATTCGTTACAGCGATAGGGGTCCTTCGACCCCGTCGGCCACCCAGGGCGCCCTCTGCTCAGGATGACACACTTTGTGTGGCCCGGTTATTTGCCATCGCCAGCGCTGTGGGCCATTCCGTCTCGCCTGGTCTTCGTGAGCTCGACAAACCAGCCGGCAGGATTAATCGGGATCCGCATGGCAGAGCCAACCGGCAACGCCTGGAAGGCAGCTGCGTATGTCTCAAAATGCATATCAGGCAGCGGAGGCAATCGCCAATAGGCCGCATCGGTCATGAGTATGATGCACACGGCAACAGCGCCGGCAATGCGCAGAAGCCGATGGCGCGACGCGCTTGCGATCCATACGACGGCTGCTGCCACCGCTAACTCCGGAAGATACCAATATCGATGGGTCGATCCTGGCTCCTGTAGCGCCTCCCATTGCAGGCCGTTGGGGGTTGCCAGAGGCGAGGCCAATGACGCAGCCAGCACCACGGCAGCGAACACCAGCATGCAGCGAATTTCCAGGCTGCCGCGTACGAAGACGTACATCAGTACCGTCAGTCCGAATGCAGTGAGCACATAACTCAGAACCAACAATAACCGGGGCCGTTGCGCAAATTCCGCGCTGGGGTTCGTCCCCCGAAACACCGGAACCAAAATCTGGAACGCCAACATCCGGCAGAGGCGCGACAAGGAAACGCCCAGTCCTCCCTGCGTGTGTGGCCTGCCGTAGAGCAGCAACATGGTCCCCTGAATCAAGGCGCCGACAGACAAAATAGCAATCTGTCCGATCCGCCAACGTTCGCGGCGGACCGCGGCAACCATAAGCGCAACCGGCAAAAGCAGCACACCAAACGGTCCGGTCAGGGCCCCCAGGACCAGCGCGCTGACATCGAATACCTTCGCCACAATTGATCGTGGAGGAGGCGCTATCAGGACCAGGAAACTGAGCACCGCCAGATGCCACTGCGTGTTGGCAAGGTTTCCGTGGACCTTGGCAACATTGGGAACGCCGATGTAAAGAGCTGCCAGCAGTACCCTCAACTTCAGAGGGCCCAGCTGTTGCATTCGCGGACTGCAAAGATAAATTGCGGGAAGGCAGCGCACTATGACCGACGCGAGACTAAATATTAGGGGCGCGAGCGAAAACGGCAGCAACAGCGACACTCCCGCCACCAATCGCGGAAACAGATGCAGATATCCAGCATAGGGAATAATCAGTGTGGGGATGAATCCCAACTCATGCGCCTGCTGATAGAAGGTGGAACCGTCTTCGGCCCAAAACTGCGCCCGAAGAAAAGTGTGAGGATCTCGAGAGAAAAGGGCTGCCAAAAAAAGCAGAGCGAGCAGCGCTGTAGCGACGCCTCGGTGTTGAAGTTGTGGTGACGATGCGGCGAGCGGCTGTCCCAATTCAGGTGTCCCCGAGGTTGGCTAGGCACCCAATTCTACCTGAACGATGCGGAAGCAAAATTAAGGACAACGGCGGCACCAGCTTTCACGAGGCGACGCGGCCGTTTCTCAGTCGAGAAACCTGGTCAGGCCCTCTTCGAGCACACAAATATTCTTTTCTATGCCGCGGCGTTTGGCGTCGGCCTTCAGGCGTGCGACCGGCTCGTCCACTGGTTCATACGAGAGACGAAACGTGCCGTAGTGCATGGGAACCATCCAGCGCGCGCCCAGGTCCAGGAACGCCTGCACCGCGTCTTCCGGACTGGTGTGCACCCGGCGAAAGGAATCGGGATGGTAGGCGCCGATGGGGAGCAACGCAACTTCAGGCTTGAGGCGCTCGCCTATCTCGCGAAAGCCGTCGAAATATGCGGTGTCGCCCGCGTGATAAATCGATTGCTTTCCGGAACGCATGACGTATCCGCCATAGCCGCGATGCACGTCGCGCACGATGCGCGCGCCCCAGTGCCGCGACGGAACGTGCGTAATCTCCACGTTGCCAAGCTCGACGCTTTGCCACCAATCCAACTCAATGACGCGTCCATAGCCGAGGTCGCTGACTAAATCGCGAACGTGCCTCGGCACGATAATCGCCGGCCGCTTGCCCGTCTTGCGTCGCGTGAGCCACGCGATGGCGCGCAGCGACGGCCGGTGCAGATGGTCGAAGTGCGCATGCGAAACCAGCACCGCGTCGATCGGCGGCAACTCGCGCAGTCGCAGTCCCGGACGGCGCAGCCGCTTGAGAACGAAAATCCAGCGGGCGAAGTTGGGATCAACCAGAATGTTCTTGCCTCCGATCTGGAGCAAGAAGCTGGAATGTCCGATGAAAGTCACGCCTAACTCGCCGCGACGGGCGAGTACAGCTTTACGAGTGACGCCAGTGCGGCGGGTCATGGCTGAGCGGCGCACCAAAGTTCCAAACTGCCTGGCCTTGCGCCGGATTGTGATTCCTAACATGGAGTTAGTTATTAGACGCTAGGCAGGGGACTGGCGATGCGGAGACGTCGCCTCAGCTTCGACCTTTGCTTGACCTTAGCCAGTTACTCAGCTTAAATCAACTGTTTGGTTCCTTTTACCGGCAAGCGCCACTTTGCTGAAGCGCGGGAACCGCGGAAAGAAGACGCACGGATGAAAATCGCCTTTCTTGGCTTGGGCATTATGGGACGGCCAATGGCCTCCAAACTGGTCGCCGCAGGACACGAGGTGTCGGTGTGGAATCGCAGCGCCCGGCAGCACCTCGACGGCGCCACCACCGCGGTCTCTCCCGCCGACGCGGCCAAAGACGCTGAAGTGGTTTGGATATGCGTGGCTGACACGGCGGCGGTCGAGCGCGTTGTCTTCGCCGAAGACGGCGTCGAGCAGTCACTGCGCGAAGGCGTGATCATTGTCGATTCCAGCACCATCTCGCCATCGGCGACCGTGCGCTTTGCCGAACGGGTGAATGCGCGCGGCGTTCATTGGGTGGACGCTCCGATTACGGGCTCGAAGATCGGCGCAGAGAGCGGGCAACTTATCTTCATGGTTGGCGGCGCGGCGGAAGTCGTCGAAGCGCTTCAGCCCCTGTTCAAAGTAATGGGCAAGCTGGTCATTCACATGGGTGACACTGGCAAAGGACAGGCAGCGAAGATCAGCATGAACCTGATGATCGCCCTCATCTACGAGGGTTTCGCTGAAGCGTTCGTGCTGTCTTCCAAACTGGGTGTCGATCCGCACAAACTCATCGAACTGATCCAGGCATCGATGGTGCGATCAGGCGTAGTGGATTACAAGGCGCCGTTCGTGTTGCGGCGCGATTACTCACCGAATTTTCCCCTCCGCCTGATGCACAAAGACATTCACCTCATGCTCGACACCGCCAAGGAGATCCGCGTCAAGTTGCCGGCGCTGGAAACCGTGGACGAGATTTACGAGTTGTCGAGCGAAGAAGGCTGGGACGATTTGGATTACGCGGCGACGCTGGCACTGCTGGAAAAATGGGCGGGCTTAGGTAGCCCGCCGAAATAGGTCAGTTTGGCTTAGGCGCGTCCACTACATACAAGCGGTTGGGATTGCCCGGCTCGATGTGGTTTTTCTCGAACGCCATCTTGATCCGCCGCCGCAGTTCACGGCTAACGGGATACTGCATTCCCGGCCGCGTCTTCACCAGCAGCAGGTACTCCACTTCGCTACCGCTTACCTTCTCGATACCGGGCACTTCAGGTTTGGCGACGATCATCTCGGCAAAGCGGGGGTCGTTGGCCACTTCCTCGGCAACTTCCTGCAGCAGGCTGATCACCTGATCGCTATCGGCGTCGTAGGCCACGGAAATCAGCATCGCCAACTGCGCCCAGTCGCGCGTCAGATTGGTCACCAGGGTGATCTGCCCATTGCGCACGGTATGCACGCTGCCGTTGTCGTCGCGCAACACGGTGCGGCGCAAGCTCATGTCCTCAACCACACCCTGCACGCCGGCAAGCTTGACGGTATCGCCGATGTCGTATTGGTTCTCGACCAGAATGAAGAAGCCGTTGATGAAGTCGTGGACCAGGGACTGCGCTCCAAATCCGATGGCCAGGCCGGCAATACCGGCACTGGCCAGCAGCGGTCCCATGTTGATGCCCAGCAGCGGCAGGACCTGCAGCGCTGCCAGGAACATGATGATGAATACACCGACGCTGTAAACGATGCTCGATAACGTCCGAATCTGCTGTGCCCTGATGGCGGAGGGCAGTCCTGCACGGTTGCTCAACCCCCCCAAATGCCGCGACGCAATCTTGAGCAGCCGGGTGAGGACGAGCGCAATAATCAGGACGCCGATGATGCGCGGTACTTGGTGGCGCACGAAATCAAAGGTGTCGTCACCCCAACCGCTGAGCACGTCGAAGAGCCGGTGGGGAAATATCATCATGACTGGCAAAGACCGGAGCACGGGTAGCGACTTTCTCCTCGATTCTTAGTCGAGATTAGAGTAGCGGATGATGGCACAAGCGGCAACGTTGCCTCCTCCCATCGCAGCCAGGGCGCGGAATATAATTCTCGATACTTATGAACTATTTATCCGCCCTTGTGCGCAGGCCGATAACGCTTGCCATCCTTGCCGCCACGCTCTTCTGCGCTTGTGGAATCGCCGGTTGGGCGCAAAGCGACAATCAGTCCGCCCCACCTCCAGGTGACGCCTCTTCCCGTTCGGGTCAGCGAAGCCGCGATGAGGACGTTTGGACCGCTCAACAGAAGCGCGACATGGCTAAAAAGCGAAACCTGCAACGCCAGGAGGACATAAAGAAGGACACCGACAAGTTGCTCAGCCTGGCCACTGAGCTAAAGCAATACGTTGACAAGACCAACGAGAATACACTGTCGGTCGAAGTCATCAAGAAAGCTGAGGAAATCGAAAAACTGGCCCATACCGTTAAAGAGAAGATGAAGGGGGAATGAGCAGACGCTCCGAAGTTGTCATTACGAGCGCAGCGAGGAATCTGCTTTCATTTGTGTTTCGAACGACGATTAGAGAAAAGCAGATCCCTCACGGCATGAATGCCGTTCGTGATGACAACTCAAAATCCCAACCACCGAATGCTCAGCGCGTAACCGGTTGCGGTTGTAACAGGCCAGCTTCCGCTGCCACTTTTTCCAGCCGAGCGCGATTTTCTTTCTTCATCGGCACCAGCGGCAGCCGATAGACCTCCTCGATGCGGCCCATCATGGCCAGCACAGCTTTCGCCGGGCCGGGATTCGACTCGATAAAATTCGCCTGCATCAGCGGCAAATATCTACGGAAGAGCAGCCGGGCAGTGTCCCACTTGTTGCTTAGAGCCGCGCGTGTCATCGCGCCCATCTCCGTGGGGATTTCGTTGGCGACCACGGAGATGATTCCCACCCCGCCAAGTCCGATCACCGCCAGCGTGATGGCGTCGTCGCCAGAAAAAACCAGGAAATCTTGCGGCACCGCGGCGCACACCTCGGCAATCTGCGAGATATTTCCGCTCGCCTCCTTCACTCCGGCGATATTCGGAATCTGTGCCAGCCGGAGCAAAGTTCCGGTCTCGATGTTGGTCCCGGTGCGTCCGGCAATGTTGTACAGGATCAGCGGCTTTTCCGAGGCCTCTGCAATGGCCTTGAAATGCTCGTAAACACCTTCTTGCGTGGGTTTGTTGTAGTACGGCGTCGCGGTAAGGACGTAATCGACTCCGGGACGCGCCGAGATTTCCTTCGCCTTGGCTACGGCTTCGCGGGTGTTGTTCGAGGTGGCGCCCGCCATGATAGGCACACGGCCCTCGGCGGTCTCAATCGTCAGATCGACGACACGCAGCCATTCCTCGTGCGACAGCGTCGGCGTTTCACCGGTGGTGCCGCACGGGACAAGAAAGTCGATGCCGGATTCCACCTGCCAGCGCACCAGTCCGCGCAGCGCTGTTTCATCGAGGGTTCCATCCAGTTTGAAGGGAGTGACCAAGGCAGTACCGCATCCATGCAGTTTCATGTCAGCAGGATAATCCAAAAACGGGATTCACCACAGAGACACCGAGGCACAGAGAAGAATTTTTTCACCACGGAGAACACGGAGAAATACCCGCCTTAAACTTGAGCCGCCCGGCGGCATCCATCCGGCGCCGAAGCCGACAATCTACAGACCCTAGGTTCCGCTGCGGTTGCGAAGAATGCCTTCTAACTCGGCAATCCGCGCCTTCATGGCAGCGATCTCCTTCTCGCGAGCTGGGGTGTCACTGCTGGGTGCCGCAACCGATTTGCCCGGCGAGTAAGGGCCGGGACTTCTCAGTTTCGGCTTGCGGCCTTGCTCTCGAAGAATGTCGTCGAGGTCTTCGTCTTCCTTCTTCCAGAGTTGCTGGTAATACTCGGCGACTCTGCGTGATTCAAGCTCCGCGGTAGTGATTCGGGCCCCTCGGCGACGCCTCGCCGCCATGCCGGAGCTGCCAGTCAGCTTCTGCGTAGCCTTGCAACGGCTAACATGCTCAGCAAGTCTTATAGAGGGAACCGAAAAACCGCACTTTGGACATTCCTCGGCCATTAGCTATCACCTTAAGTCTTCGTCCAAAAATCTTACCTAATCGGAAGAGCTGTGTCTGTGATCCACATGGGCACGGCGAACACGGGGTCTTTTTTAGAAGAACAGAGAATTCCTCTGTGTCTCTGTGTCTCTGTGGTGAAGGAAGTGCCTCAGAGCTGCGCGAAGATGTCTTTGAAGTCGTAGAAGCCGGTTCTGCTAGCGATCCACTCAGCTGCCAACACTGCGCCCTCGGCAAAGGTGCGGCGTGATGTGGCTTCGTGCGTGAGCACAATGCGATCGCCCGATGAGGTCAGCTCCAACGTGTGCGTGCCAGTGACATCGCCTTCACGCTCGGAGGTAATCTCGACGCGTTCCCCCGATGCCTGCTCCAGCAATCGTTGCAGGGCTGCGGCGGTGCCAGACGGTGCATCTTTCTTGTGAATGTGGTGCCGCTCGGTGATATGTCCGCGGTAGTGGTGCGACAAGGCAGGCGCTGCCGCCTGCACGATCTGAAAGAACAGGTTCACACCATAGGAGAAGTTTGCGCCATAGACAAAGCCAGTACCGGCTTGCTCGACGGCCTTCTGGACGCGATCAAGTTCGCCATGCCATCCAGTCGTTCCCACCACCATGGCTTTGTGCGAGCGCAGACAAGCCTCGATATTCGCGACCACCGCACCGGGCGCGGTGAAGTCGATCACCACATCAACGTCGCGCAGATGCTCGGGGGTGAGCCACGCAGCATTTTGATTGATGTCGGCATGGATGCTTTGCACCTGGTGTCCACGCTCTTGCGCGACGGCGGTGACCAGCGACCCGGTCTTGCCGCATCCCAATACCAGCAGATTAAGCGGGGCGCTCAATCGAACACCTCGGGATCGACCTCAGCAAAGAACTTGGCATGCAATCGCCGCACCGCTTCCGGCACGTCGGCTTCGTCGATCACAAAGGTCAGGTTAATCTCTGATGCGCCCTGCGAGATCATGCGCACGTTGATGTCGCCGACGGCGGCAAAGACCTGCGCCGCAACTCCGGGCGTGTCGCGCAGGTTCTCGCCCACGATGCAAACGATGGCTTTGCGGCCCGAGTACTTCACGAAGGCGAGTTGCTCGAGGTCGGCAGCGATCTGCGGAATGGCTTCGTTGGAATCGACCGTGAGAGAAATGCTGACTTCTGAGGTTGAGACAACGTCAACTGCGCAACGGTGGCGGGCGAAAACCTCGAAGACTTTGGCCAGAAAGCCATGGGCCATGAGCATGCGCGCGGCAACAATTTCGACAATGGTGATGCGGTTTTTCGCTGCGATTGCCTTGAACAGGGAATGCGAGCGGGGGGCCCTCGACACGATGCGCGTGCCCTCGTTCGCCGGGTTACGCGAGTTCAGCACCAGCACCGGGATGTTCTTCTCGACTGCAGGAAGTACGGTCGCCGGATGCAGAACCTTGGCGCCGAAATAGGCCAACTCGGCGGCTTCTTCGAAGCTGATGACCCTGATGCGACGCGCGTCAGGACAGATACGAGGATCGGTGGTTTTCATCCCATCCACGTCCGTCCATATTTCGATGCGATCGGCATTCAAACCTGCGCCGACGAGAGCGGCGGAAAAATCAGAGCCGCCGCGACCGATTGTGGTGGGAATGCCTTCGCGGGTTGCGCCAATAAAACCGCCCATGATCGGCACGTGACCCCGCTCCAGCAGCGGCTTAACGCGATTTTGCAGACGATCGTTGACCTCTTCGGCCTGGGGCACGGCGCGGCTGTGTTGCGAGTCGGTGATCATGACTTGCCGCGCATCGACCAAAGTTGCCGGGATCCCGCGAGCAAGAAAAGCGGCGGTTGCGATCATGCTCGACAGCCGCTCACCGAACGAAACCACATAGTCGGAAGTACGCGGCGTGAGCTCACCGACGGCGGCAATTCCTCGCAACAACTCGTCGAGCGAATCAAACTGCTCTCCCAACTCACTGTGCAGTTCGGTGTGCAGGCCGGTGCCGAGCAGCTCTCCGGCCACCAGATAATGGCGCTCGCGGAGATGGCGGCAAATATCGAGTGCTTTCTCACGTTCGCCCCGGCCGGCAGCGTCGGCCATAGCGAGCAGCTGGTCCGTGACTTTGGCCATGGCGCTCACCACCACGAACGGCCGCTCCGGCAAGCGTGATTTGACAATGCTGGCGACGCGATCGATGGCGGCAGCATCTTCCACCGACGTGCCGCCGAACTTCATGACGATCACGGTCTCACCGCCGGCGAGGTAAGTGGAAGCCTGCGCCTCACGACAGGAAGCCCTGCACCTTGAGCAATTCGGCGTTGAGCAGAGCGGCCCCGGCGGCGCCGCGAATGGTGTTGTGCGACAGCACGGTGAATTTATAGTCGAGCACGCCGCAGGGGCGAAGCCGCCCCACGCTCACGGTCATGCCGTTGCCGCGGTCCACATCGAAGCGCGGCTGCGGACGGTCGGGTGTGGCATCGTAGAACACCGGTTGCGCCGGCGCCAGCGGCAATTTCAACTCCTGCGGAGTGGAGCGGAACTCAGTGAATGCCGCAATCAGCTCTTCCGGCCCGGCCTTCTTGCTCAACTTCACCGACACGGATTCGGTGTGGCCATCTTCGACCGCAACGCGATTGCAGTGCGCGGTCATGCGGAAGGTTGCCGGCTCGACCCGATCGCCAGCCAATTGGCCGAGCAGTTTGCGGGTCTCCTCCTCCATCTTTTCTTCTTCCTTGGCGATGTAGGGAATGACGTTGCCGAGAATGTCGAGGGACGCTACGCCGGGATAGCCCGCGCCGCTGACCGCCTGCATGGTGGTAACGAACAGCGATTCGATGCCGAATTTCTGATGCAGCGGCGCCAGGGCCACCACCAATCCAATCGCCGAGCAGTTGGGATTGGTAACGATGTAGCCGCCCGACTGCATGCGCCAGCATTGTTTCTCGATCAAGGCAATGTGTCCGGCGTTCACCTCGGGTACCACCAGGGGAACGTTCACCTGCATCCGGAAGGCGCTGGAGTTGCTGACCACAGCGCAACCGGCGGCGGCAAACCGCGGCTCCATCTCGCGTGCAATGCCCGCATCAAGCGCGGCGAAGATGACGCGTGGCGCACCGTCGGGCGTGGCGTTCGATACCTTCATCCGGAGTACCCGCTCAGGGATGGGGGTCTTCAAACGCCAGCGCACCGCTTCCCCATAGGCTTGTCCAGCGGAGCGATCAGACGCGGCCAGCCACGCAACTTCGAACCATGGATGGGCTTCGAGTAACTGTATGAAACGCTGGCCGACAACGCCGGTCGCGCCAAGAATTCCGACGGGAATCTTCTGCCGAGTCATGGCGATGAAAGACAAAGTTATCAGGAACCGGGCGAGGTAGCCAGCGATGATGAACGGGTCAGCGCGAACGTTGCGACAGGCCCAACTCACGGACGATTTCCTGGGCCAGTTCTTCGACGGCTTTGCCGTTGGCGTTCACCGTGAGATCGGCGGTGCGGTAGAACGGCAGGCGTTGGGCGTAGAGGAGGCGAAAGGCTTCGGGCGTCGTAACCAGTGGTCGTGGGTGCGGTGGTAAGTGGTGGCCGGCGGCCTCGCACCGGCGGAGCAGTTCTTCGACGTCAGTTTCCAGGAAAACGACCCGAGCCCGGCGGCTTCGTAATAGTTCTGCGTTCGTCGATTGGACAAATGTCCCCCCGCCCAGCGCAATCACTGTTGGACCGGGAGGCTGTTGCAGGACCAATCGCAGGCAGTCGGTTTCAATCGCGCGAAAACCGGACTCACCGCGCTGCTGGAATATCTCGTGGACCAGCAGCTGGTGGCGCAACTCAATTTCGCAATCCAGGTCGAAGAACGACCAGCGCAGAAGATTTGCGAGAGTGCGTCCAATGGTGGTTTTACCGGCGCCCATGAAGCCGGCGAGCGCAACCAGTTCATAGCTTGCAGCAGGCAGGCCGGTTTGACCATTGGCGCACACGATAATGGCTGTTCATACATGCTTTATTGCTCAGAAAGCATGATTGGAGGTGTTATGGTGCCTGAATTCTAGCACCGCGGGGAACCGAGAGGCTGTAAATGGTCAGACGTAGGTTGTAGGGTGTCTGCAACCAAAAGGGGATGTGGCAGCTTTCCACTTCCTCTATTGTTGGCTGCATGCAACTCATACAGATTGGCGAGACCAAGCAGAAGACAATCATGGAACTGATACAGGAAATGTCAGCGAATCAGTTTTCTGAGATTGAGCAACTGAAGGCTGCAGCGCGGTCCCGGGCAAGAAACCGAGGCTCTCGTCGTGCCAGCCGACGCTGTGGCGCTTCCCAGCGGCAGAAGTAACCGCCGCCTTGCGTTTTACTTGCTGCAGGTCTGCGTGTTTTCTCTGACGATACCTGCGTCTTCCAGCCAACCTAATCCCTCACTCGGCTCGGGGCATTACCTTAGCCGTTGTTTCGAACCTGCTTAGAAAACTAAGTAAAAAAACTAAAGGCAGTTGAGGGATTGACGGGGGATGCGATCACCTTATGTCGCCCTATACTCGCGCTGTCTAATAACAGGTCTTCCCAGGGGCCCGATACAGACGCTTGGCGGTAGGCGAAAACCATGCGTACGGAGTGCTCTGATGTTCAAGATCCGCACTATTTTCTTGTTTGCTTTTTTGTTCCCTTTCACAATCCAGGCTGAACAGATCGTTCCCAACACTACCTTGGCTGCGCAGACCGGAAACAACACTGCCGCAGCGAATTCATTTCCGGGATGCGAGATTACAACTGTCACCAACGGACAGTGCGTCGACAATGGTGATCTACGCGCCAGTAACATCAGCAAAGTTGATGTCCACACGTTGCTCTCGCCCTCGCAGCAGGGAGCCAAGGTTTACACCACCTATATTCCCTATTGGGTGCACGGGACCCATCCCAACATCGGGTACAGCTCCCAGGACCCGAACCAGGTTGCGAAGGAGATAACAGACCTGAACAGCCGCGGGTTTGACGGCGTTCTGGTTGACTGGTATGGGCCGGGCAGTTACGAAGATGGCGCCACCCAGGTCCTGGCATCGCAACTGGCACAACAAGACAGGCTGACGTTTGCTTTGATGATCGATCAAGGCGCCATAAAGTGGTTTTCGTGCTATCCCGGTTGCTCTGCCACCCAGGCACTGTTGAACACCATCGCTTACGCTCGCTCGCGGGGCTATTTCAGTTCCCACATGGCGATCAAAAACAGCGATGGCAAGACGATCGTCACGCAGTTTGGGATGGAAGCGTACAACATCAATTGGAATACGATTCGCAGCAACAATTCCGATCTAGAGTGGATCTTCGAGAATGCCGGCGCGTTTACCAGTCCTTATACCATCGGCGCATTCGGCTGGCTGTCTCCGAAGGACCCGCTGCAGCAGGGTTACGAAGGCCTGGACTATACGCAGTACTTTCTGCAGATCGCCAGTCAACATCCTGCGATGAAAAACTGGGCTTCCACCTGGAAGGGCTTCAACGATATCGTCGCCAGTTGGGCGCCTCCGGGTGGCCGTCACATTCAACAACTGTGCGGCAAGACCTGGCTCGATTCCTGGTCCACCATTCGCGGCTTCACCGGCAGACTGGATGCCGTGCAGGTCGTCACCTGGCACGATTACGAAGAGGGAACGGAGATCCAGACGGGGATCGACAACTGTCTCAGTATCTCGGCGAGCGTCTCCGGACACATGTTGAATTGGCAGGTGGCTGACGAATCGACGCTGGACCACTACACCGCTTACATTTCCGTTGACGGGCAGAACCTGATGTCACTGGGCGACTATCCGGTCGGCACTCACGCACTCGATCTCTCGACTTTTGATTTTCCTCCGGGAACCTACCAAATGTTCGTCCAAGCGGTGGGCAAGCCCAGCATCGCCAACCATATGTCCAGTTCGGTGCCCTTCAATAACCTGGGCGGCGCACCGACCGTACACATCCCCAGCCCCTACAATGGCCAACACGTTGGCCCAGTTGCGGGTCTCATCGCGAATGCTTCCAGCCCGAACGGCGCGATCACCCAGTACCAGGTTTTCGTGGACGGTGTCTTGGTGAAGACAGTCGCGGGTGCGCCGTCATTCCAGGCGTGGATTGCGATCGCCATGGGAGACCACACCATCACCGTCAAGGCCGAAGATGTTGCACAGCAATGGGGCAGTGCCCAGGTGTCGGTAGACCGTACGTTCTAGAGCAGTTTCTGAATTGAAAGGCTCCGGCGAGCGCGGCTTCTCAGGCTGCGACCGCCTGGAGCCAGGCCCTGCGACAGGTTTCGTTAAATGCTGTAGCATCGCAACAGAGGTACTACCAATGTCGTTTCGCAATGGGGACAAATCCCGCGAGCATCGCCTGCGCAAGGCGCGTCAAAAGATGCGCATTAAAACCCGTGGTCTGGTGGCGACGGACGACGCCAAGACGAAACCTGCCGCCGCCAAAGCTACCAAAAAGTAGTTTAACTCCGGCCAACTCTTGCCCCACCAAACCGATTGACGTTTCGCTATTTCTTCGCCTACCATACATCCATGCCGGAAGACCGGGAACGCGGAGCGTTGTTGATCGCCGCCTGCATCATCGCCGCGGTCCGTTTGCGCGGAGAAGAGATCAAACCCAGTCCCAGGCTCAAACACACAATCTACGAGTCGGTGCAGTTGGCGACGATGGTGTTGCGAGAACTGAAAGGCTACGGCCCGTCCGGCGCCCACTGAAGCCGGCCGAATAGCTGCCATGAATTTTGCTGCGGAGCTTCGTCGAGAGCTGGCCGAGCGTGCCTCGAAGTACGCTCAAGCGGGAGGACTGCCGCATTGTCTCAGCTACGGTGAAGCCGCGATCGTGTGCTTTGCGCCCTACGAAAACGAATCACGACATGGCAACTTCGTGGCCGGAAGCTACAAGGCGATACTGGCAGAACCCTCGTGGAGCAGTCGCCTGGCAAAGGTCCACACGCAAGCCAAGCGATCTCTGCCGGCGCGTGAACAGGGACGCTGGAGGGAGCTTGATTCCTGTACCAGCTCCGATGCCCTGCTGATGAATGTTTTCTGCTATCCCGGAGTGTTACGCGATGGCGGGATTTTAGCGCTGCTGGGCGCGGAGGCGGGCGTATCGCCCTGTTTTGGATTCAAGGCCCGCGTTCCCCTTGCAGACCGCAAATTTGATCGCACGGAAGTTGATCTGCGGCTGGGAAATCTTTTGGTTGAGGCGAAACTCACCGAGGGCAACTTTCAGAGCGCCAGAAAAAACGTTCTTGCAACCTATCGTGATTTCTCCGCCGTGTTCGACCGGCGCCACCTGCCGCAGACGGGCGAACATTATCTCTCCTACCAGCTTCTGAGAAATGTACTCGCGGCCTATGCACTGCAATGTTCCTTCTGCGTCGTGGTTGACGCCCGCAGGCCCGATCTGACCGCTGCCTGGTACGCCGTCATGAAGTGTGTGAAACCGGTTGAGCTGCGAACCAAACTAAGAATCTGTACCTGGCAGGAAATAGCGCAAACCGTTCCGGCAAAACTGCGGAGTTTCCTGTCAGCAAAGTACGGAATTGATGCGTGAAGCCGGTTGGTACGGGCACTGGCATACACTATTACCATGAACGATAAAGCCCGAGATGTTGCGTGTCCGACCTGCGGCGCTCTCCCCGGAAAGCCTTGCTGCATGGAGAACGGCAGCGCGTTGGCTGAATCGCACCTGGCACGGAAGACCCTCGCCAGCGTGGAATTCGCCAAGGCCAAGAAGAAAGCGGCCCGAACCAAGTCGCAACCCGCAGACTGAATCTTCGCGGGCCGAATCAGATCAAGCCGGTTGTCACATCAATTAGTGCAGTCCGCCCAG
This sequence comes from uncultured Acidobacteriaceae bacterium, assembly GCA_963798185.1. Taxonomy (GTDB): domain Bacteria; phylum Acidobacteriota; class Terriglobia; order Terriglobales; family Acidobacteriaceae; genus Bog-257. The sequence continues at coordinate 64,072 of CAWCSJ010000031.1, read as the reverse complement.
GCCGCCAGCGCCAGCCAATTTGTCGGCTTCGGCGGCCTCAGCCTCCAGCTTTTTCTCCGCGTCCTTGGCCTGCTGATCGAGTTGGCGAAAGACGGCGTAGTGTGCTGCCGTCGGTCGAGTGTAGGACAGGTCAATATCGGCCGCCAGGTACGCGAGATGATCGCGCAGTTTCGTCTCAAAGAGCAGGCTGCCTTCGCTGGATTTCATGGACATCTGCGCCACGCTGTCGATGTCGCGGCTGAGAGCAGCCAGAGCTGCGGCCTGCGCCTCGGTAGCAGTGTGGTCGGCAACGGCCTTTTGCAGTTTGTCGCGCGCCGCCAGCGCCCGGTTGATGGCCCTAACCAGCGAGTCGATGTCGGCGTGAATCTGCAGATCTAACTCCAAGTGCGCGGCCAGGTCCTGCTGAGTGGCATGAAGCCGCGGATCGAGCGAAACCATAAAGTTCTGTTGCGTTTTCTGTCCCCCGTAATCGAGCACCACCTGATAGGTGCCGGGCACGACGACGGGCCCCTCGACCGAATCATCCAGACCGCCCGCCGCAATGGGAGCATGGTAGCCGGTCACCTCTTCCGCATACGGGTAGCGCATGTCCCATTGCAGCCGATTCATCCCGGGCTCAACCGCACCGAGCTTCGTTTCTCTCTCCCGAATCAGCTGGTCCGTACTCTTATTGCTGTCCTCGTCAGCGGGAGGGTTCTCCTGATGCATGCTAGCCTGCTCTCCGGTCTGCGGCTCTTTGCCCTCTTCCTTCTGCTTGTCCTTCCGCTCCTTTTCGGTTGCGAGATGAAGCGTGAGTGAGCGAATCACTTTTCCCTGCGCATCGGTGAACTGGAGAGTCGCCGGAGTCTTGCCGTCGTAATCCTGAGGAAGGTGGAAGAAGACGGTTGCGCCGAACGGCGGGTTATAGCCAGCATCGGGTGGACGTCTTCTTTCGGGGCTGGGAACACCGTAAGCATGAGTCAGCCATGCCTGTTGCGGCGCGAACAGGAACGCCACGTTGGATTGCACCGTGGGGTTCTTGGTTAGTTGCTCGAGGACCGTCAGATTATCGAGCACCCAGAATGCGCGGCCGTGAGTGGCCAGAACCACATTGCCCTGGCGTGAATTGATGGCGATGTCGCGCACCTGGGTGACGGGCAGGTTCAGCGTGAGCGGCTGCCAATGAGCGGCGCCGTCAAGGCTGAAATACACGGTACTGCGAGTGCCGAGGAACAGCAGTTTGGGATCCTTCGGGTCCTGGCGGATGTCGAATACAAATTCGTCCTCGGGCAAGCCGGTGGTGATCGGTGTCCAGTGCTTGCCCAAGTCGGTCGTCTCGAAAACGTACGGCTTGAAGTCATCCCACATGTATCGGCGGGCCGTCAGATAGGCCGTTTGTTTGTCGGTGTGGGAGGGCTCAATGCAACTGATCCACGACTCGGGCAGCCCCGGCGGAGTCACCTTCTGCCAATTTTTCCCGCCGTCCGTAGTCACGTGGGCAAGGCCATCATCGGACCCGGCCCAAATCAAGTTTTCATCCAGGGGCGACACCGCGAGCGCTGAAACCAGAGGATAAATTTCCGCTCCTGATTGATCCAGATCTATCGGACCGCCGCTGGGCAGCTCGGTGTTCGGCTCGTTGCGTGTGAGGTCGGGAGAAATTTGACTCCAGGTATTGCCGTAGTCGTCACTCTTGAACACCACCTGCGCCGCGATAAGCAGTTCCTTGGGATTGGCCGGCGAAAACAGAATGGGATGCGTCCAGCCGAAGCGGTACTTGAGCTCGCCCGACGATGCACCTTCCTGATAATGCGGCCACGGAGTGATGCTTTGCAGTTCGTCGGTGCGCAGATCATGTTTCACGAAGATGCTGTAGTAGCCGCTGCCGTAGGTGATGTTGGGATCTCCGGGCTGCGGCACGGTATAGGTGCTCTCGCCGTAGGCGACGCGCCGCCAGTCGCCAAAGGGAATCACTCCGCCGGCGCTGGCGCTGGGTCCTTCAAACGAACCTTCGTCCTGCTGCGCGCCGTAGATGTGATACGGAAACTGATCGTCGAGATTGACGTGGTAGAACTGCCCCGTCGGCTGGTTGTGCTCGGTGCTCCAGGTATTGCCGCCATCGGTGGAGACCGTGGCGCCGCCATCGTTGCCCTCAAGCAAAATGCGGGTATCGTCGGGGTTGATCCACACCACATGATTGTCGCCGTGCGGCGTTTTTAGCTTCTTGAAGGTTTTGCCGCCATCATGCGACACAAACAGGGCGTCCACCTGGGGAGCGTAAACCGTGTTGGGGTCCTTGGGGTCGGCGTAAATGGCCATGTAATAAAAGGCGCGTTGCCGCAGCATCATGTCATTGTTGACCAGCTTCCAGGTTGCGCCCGCGTCATCGGAGCGGAACACGCCGCCGTCCTTGGCCTGAATAATGGCGTACACCACGTCCGGTTTGCCGGCCACAATGGACACGCCAATGTGTCCCAGAATTGTCTGCGGCAAACCCGGATTGCGCGTGATATTGGTCCAGTGCGCGCCCCCGTCGGTAGTTTTATAAATGCCGCTGCCGGGACCGCCGCTGGAAAGATTCCACGGGGTGCGGACAGCCTGCCACATCGCGGCGTACAGTACGTCGGGATGACTGGCGTCCATGACAAGGTCAATTGCCCCGGTATTGCCGTCAACGAAGAGGACCTTCTGCCACGACTTGCCGCCATCGGTGGACTTGAAAACTCCACGGTCGGGATTGGGAGCGAACACATGTCCCATGGAAGCTGCGTAAACAACATTCGGATCGCCAGGATGCACCCGGATAACGCTGATCGAGTGGGTGTCGCGCAGACCGGCATACTGCCAGGTCTTGCCGGCATCGGTGGATTTGAAAACCCCATTGCCGGGGATCATGTCGTTGCGAATATCGGCTTCGCCGGTACCCACATAAAGGGTCTTGGGATCGGACGGCGCTACGGCTATTGCGCCGATGCTGGCACTGGGCCCCGGCAGCTTGCCATCAGAAATGTTTTGCCATTCGACACCCTCGTCGGTGCTTCGCCAGACGCCGCCCCCGACCGCGCCCGCGTAAAACAGGTTGGGATTTCCGGGAACGCCAGTCACGGTGACTACGCGGCCGCCAATGTAGGGGCCAACCGAACGCCATTTAAGCTTGCTCATCAGGGCTTCGGTGGAAAGCGGCCCCGAGCTTTGAGATACGGCGAGCGCGGGAAGGAATGCGGCCATTGCGAAAATAAAAAGCGCGCGGATATTCACCAAACCGAAGGCACGGCTCATGATTGAAATCCCCCTGTCGGAATTTTCCTGCAAATCTTTCAGCGTGTGAATATACACCTATCCGGCGGATTCAGCGGGACGGACACAGCTCTACGGCAGGATCGGGTTACTGATTTTCGACAGCCGGCAACGGACGAACGTAGTCTGGGCGCTACGGCTCGTTCTTCGCCATCACCATCTTGGCGTTGCGTAATTCCGGCCGGTCAGAATGGGCTCCGTTGTCACAGTTCTTAAGCAGTTGCGCGTAGTAAGCGCTCGCCTTTGCCGGTTCATGGGCCAGTTCGGCGGCCCGCGCCGCGCCGGCGAGTTCGTTGAAGCGGTTGGGGTCAATTTTCATTGACTTCTCATATTCCACTAAGGCTTCCTGCGGCCGGTTGAGCTGCAGCAGCATGTCGGCCAGCATTTCTCGCGCAGGAATGTCGACTTCTGCCTTGCCCATTTGGTCTTGCGTATCTGCGACCTGGCGCATCTGCCGCAGGGCCTCATCGTTCTGCTTCTCGGCAAAGGCCAGCCAGGCGTGTACTTCGCCGCGCATCGAATTCGGCCCATCGAGCACGTAAGCATCCTTCGACTTGCGAGTGGCGGCTTCCGCTGTGTCGAATTTCTGCGCATTGCGGCGAGTCGCTTCCACATCGCCCATACGCGCTGAAGCGATGGTACAGGCCCACCAGGTGATTCTCTGCAGGTACGGCGGGGCGTTCGCCGCCGGCTGGAGTGCCGCAGCGTCGGTCCAGTGACGGGTCTCTAAATCGTAGAGCGCAGGAAAGTGCGCTGCGGCGAAGCCGTAGTATTCCAGCATTCCGGAATTGTCACCGTTGGTGGGCGCCGTGGCTATGATCTGCTTGGCTTGCTCCAACACCTGCCTGGCGGCTTCGTCTTGTCCTGTCTGCAGATAGGCATAAAGAAGAAAGTGCATGGCATGCAGTTCGTGTCCATGCATGTACATGGCGCCGGACTGCTGGGTCAGGGCCACCGACTTCAGGTTCGCCTGGATGTCTTCCTGCCAGAGCCCAAGCCGCGCAAAAATATGCGACGGCATGTGGACGGCATGGGCGGACGACGGCGCAATTTCCGCGTAGCGCCGTGCGGCATCGAGGGCCATGGGCGCCATTTGCGGGTTATCGCTGGCGTGAATAATGTAGTGCGCTAATCCGGGATGATCGGGTTCTTGCAGGAATATCGGATTGAGCACTGCGACTGCCTTCTTTCTATTGGCAAGCGACGTGTCGTTCGGGGGCTCGGCCGCCAGTAGAGACAGCGCATAGAACGCGCCAGCTTCCAGGTCCGTGGGGTATCGCTGGTAAAGTTTTGCCATCGCGTCCGAGTATGCGGTGGCCCGCTGCAGGTAGTTATTCGAAGTAGGATCATGGTAGAAGACGGCCAAAGCAGCAATGTAGTCCCGCTCGCGCTCGGTTTTCGCGCCGATCTTCTGCGCCTTCTCGATTTCCTGCTGGCCGCGTTTTAGCGTGGACTCCGGGGGACGCTCCCAGATCTGATGGAACAAGCTCATGCCGATGCCCCAATGGGCCATGGCGCACGAAGGATCATTCTTGACGATTTCGGCAAACTGCTGCTCCGCCTCTTCATACTCGAAAGAATGGAGCAGAGCGACACCCCGCTCGAAGAGTTTCTGAGACCCAGGCTGGCACGAGATAGGAAACGAAACCTTGCCCAGCTGCTCGGCAGCATCGTGATGATGGGCATGCATGTCATCATCTTGGGCCAGCGCCGGCGCGGCGCATAACACGCAGACGCAGACCAGCAGGCACACACGAGACTTGGTACAGAACATCGTTCACCCCCCACAAAGCGCAGGGCAACACTTTAACCAAATCTCGTCGATATGACTAGCACTGTGCGCGCCGGCTACCCACGAATTGCGCTACGGCGGCGCAAACTAGCCAGTCGCGTACCTGAGCGGATGTTGTTGCAGCGGTTGTTGTTGCAGCGATTGTTGTTGCAGCGGTTGTTGTTGCAGCGATTGTTGGCACGGCGTTGCCGCCGGTTGTCTGGGCTGTCATAGACAGAACCAGGGACACGATTGCAATTCCCCCACAGCAGAGTCGACGCCTCATAGATCCAGCTACGGTCTTCCCAGATTTTTACAAACGAGTGCGGAGTTACGAATGTCGCCCGGTGCTCTTACCGCCCTCCAAGCTGGGCCAGTTCCAAAGCACACTTGGCAGAAGGAACAGACTGAAAAGGAAGCAGAGTAAAACTATTTCTTTTCTGAAGTAGCTTCGGACTATACATCGACATCTGAATCTCGGAGCATGTTTATTTTCAATTAGGGCATCCGTTGCGGTGGCCTGATCTTCTGGAGCTTTTCCAGCACAAGGGTTAAAGCTCGATCTGCAGGGTCGAGAGTGGACCCGGGTTGGCCTCTACGCGATCCTGGCTCAACGCAGTCACTTGGAACATGGCACGCGCGAAGCAGGGCGACTGGCTGAGAGTCGGATTCCTTACCATGACTACAACCAGATAGGCACCGGTATCACAGCCGCCTGGTTCGGAGTTTCTTTAGCGCGACAACCGCTCTCTCTGTCGGCTACACTAAATCCTTACCTGAATGGTTGAGCTATCCATCGCGAGTGGCAATCTCGAGCTGCACGTCCGTGGAATGGACCAACTCTGGGCGCTGAAGAGTTCGCTTGCAATCCCGCTGCGGCACATTGCCGGGATTCGGGCCGATCCTTCGATTGCCCGCGGTTGGTGGCACGGGATCAGAATGCCGGGAACCAGCGTCCCCGGTGTGCTGACCGCCGGAACGTTTTATCAGCACGGCAAGCGGGTCTTTTGGGACGTGCACAATCCCGAAAACACGGTCGTCATTGAGTTGCACGACGAACGTTACGATGAGCTGATCGTGGAAGTTGCTGACCCTCAATTGGCGGTCGAACAAGTTAAGGCTGCATTGCCGGAGAGCAGCCCGGCGAAATCATAGAATACAAAGATTAACTATGGCATGGTTTAAACGGGAACATGGTGAGCTGGACACTTCGGGCGAGAAGCGCGTAAAGACCGAAGGCCTCTGGGTCAAGTGCGATCAGTGCCGCCAGATCATCTGGAAGAAAGACCTGGATCAGAATCTCCATGTCTGTCCGAAATGCGAGCGCCATTTCCGCATTGACGCGCGCACCCGGCTCTCGTATCTGCTGGACGACGGCAAATACGAGATGACTGACGGCAATATCGTCTCCACCGATCCGCTGAAGTTCACCGACCTGAAGTCCTACGCCGACCGGCTGCGGCGCTCGCAACGCGATACCGGGCTGAACGACGCGGTCATCAACGCGCGCGGCATGCTCAACGGCAAGCCGATCATCGTCAGCGCGATGGAATATGCTTTCATCGGCGGCTCCATGGGAGCGGTCGTGGGAGAGATGATTACTCGCGCCATCGAGAAAGCCACCTCCGAGAAGGTCCCGCTGATCGTGGTTTCCGCTTCCGGCGGCGCGCGCATGATGGAAGGCGTGGTCAGCCTGATGCAGCTGGCTAAAATCTCCGCTGCACTGGCCCGCATGGACGACGCCAAGGTCCCTTACATCTCGGTGATGACCGATCCCACCACCGGAGGCGTGACCGCTTCCTTTGCCATGCTGGGCGACCTGAACATCGCCGAGCCGGGCGCGCTGATCGGCTTTGCCGGGCCGCGCGTTATTGAGCAGACCATCCGCCAGAAGCTGCCCGAAGGTTTCCAGCGCAGTGAATTCCTGCTGCAACACGGCATGCTCGACGCCGTAGTGCATCGCCGGGAGCTGAAGCACTACATCGCGCGGGCGCTGGATTTCATGGCCGTGCCTGCGTAGTACCTGCCTTCACGCCATTCGTCACCGCCAGGACCGCCACCCGCATCGTAGAATCAAACCTATGAAAGCTGTCGTCGTCACTCGTTCCGGTGGTCCCGAAGTTCTCGAAGTTCGTGACGTGCCCGATCCGCAACCCAAAGCGGGTGAGGTGATTGTGTGCGTGGAAGCTGTCGGCATCAACTTTGCCGATACCATGTCAACTCGCGGGTCTTATAGCGGAACTCCGCCACCGCCGTTTATTTCCGGGCGCGAATTCGCCGGAGTAGTGGAATCGACCGGCGAGCGCGTGATGGGTTACACGCAATACGGCGGCGCCGCCGAGAAAATCGCCATCAATCCTAAGTTTCTTTGGCCCCAGCCCAAGGGTTGGAGTTCGGAGCAGTCGGCCGCATTCCCGGTGGCCTTCCTGACCGCTTATCTGGCTTACTGGAAGGCCGGACTCACACCCGATGCGATGGAACCGGTCCTTCGCCACGACCAGCAGCGACGCCGGGTGCTCATCCACGCCGCCGGCGGCGGCGTGGGCACTGCGGCCATTCAGATTGGAAAGTTGCTGAATATTGAAACTTACGGAACGGCGTCGTCGGAAGAAAAACTGCAACGGGCGAAGCAGCTCGGACTGGACCACGGCATCAACTACCGCGAGACGGATTACGAGCAGCGCATTCAGGAGCTAACCAATGGCGAAGGTGTGGACGCAGTTTTCGAGATGCTGGGAGGCGAGCATGCGGCCAAGAGCCTGCGCTGCTGCCGGCCGTTTGGGCGGGTCATCATCTACGGCACCGCGACCGGACAGCGGCACCAGTTCGATACCGGTGTGATGATGGCGAAGAGTCTCAGCGCTCACGGCCTGTGGCTCAGCGTCCTGGCTAAAAACCAGGAGTTGATCGGCCGCAGCCTGCTAGCCATGCAGCCATGGATTGAACAGGGCAAGCTGCATCCCGAAATCGGGCATGTGTTGCCGATGGAGCAGGCGGGCGAGGCGCACCGTCTGATGCTGCAGCGCGCCAACTACGGCAAGATCGTGCTCAAGATCGGATAGCGTTCTCAGCTTCCGAGCGCCGCGCCGATGGTACGCTGGTGCATGTTCCTGGTGTCATTAACCGGTTTTGCCGCGGGTACGCTGTGCACGCTGGCATATCTTCCGCAGGCCTTGCATTCGTTCCGCAGCAAGTCCGTCGGCGATCTTTCCCTGATGATGTTGATCAGCCTGAATGTGGGGCTGTTGCTGTGGGTGGGTTACGGCTTCATGATCCATTCGCTGCCTATCATCTTGCCGAATGCAGTCACTTTCTGTTTGAGTGCGCCATTGCTGTTTATGAAGTTGCGCTATCGGAAGCACGAAACCGCCAAGCCGCTCTAAGCCCCGAACGCCACGCCCACCGGTGTTCCCGCCCCTGCCGCGAGCTTCTGGGCAGCCGACGCCTGCCTGGCCGCGATCTCCAGATAGCCCGAGCTGCCAACGATGGCGAAAAACTCGTCCTCCGCACCTTCGGAGTAAGAATGGCATACGCGCGTAATCGTCTGGCCCGCAATCAGGATGGTCACCGCCGGCGGCGTAGGGGCGAACAAGGCCGGCGCGTCCTGCTCGCTGATGTTGGTGATGAGGTTGCCGAACTTGTCCACTTTCAGCACCAGGCCCCTCAGGCTGGTTTCGCCGATGCGCTCCACGATGGGCAGCGAGAGGCGGACGTAATCGGAAATTTCGGGACCGAACTCCGCGGGCGCAACCCCTTTGCTCAGCCATCCTGCCACCGGCGAGAAGACATCGCGCCCATGAAAGGTCTGGCTTACGGGCTGCAGGAAGTAGCGTTCGGCGGTGACGTGACGCACGGTGAATTTCGGTTCGCGCATTTCGACCAGCGACAGCACACCGTTGTCGGGCGCGACGAAAACGTAATCGTCGGTTTCCACGATGATGGGCCGGCGCATGCCACCAACGCCGGGATCGACGACCACAACGTGCACGGTGCGAGGCGGAAAAAACCGGTACGCCTGCGCGATCGTCCACGCGCCGTCGAACACGTCATAGGAAGCGACGGCGTGACTGATGTCAACGAGGGAGGCTTCAGGATGGATGTTGAGCACCACGCCGTGCATGATGCCTACGAACGGATCGCTCAGTCCGAAGTCGGTGGTGAAAGTGACAATGCGCGTGTCGGACATGCACTGGCAAAGTATTCGTAGCGACGGCCGGAGTCAAGCCCGTCCGCCGCTTACCAAGTCCCCATGCGCAAGACTAACCCACTGGTAAGCTGTAGCCCATTCTGATAGTTGACGCCATTCAGAGATTGCGTCCAGGAATGTGAATACTCCAGACTGGCCACCCGCAAGGCCAGTGCGTTATTGATCTTGTAGTCGACTCCGGTTCCGGCCGCGATCGCGAACCCGCTGGTATTCCAATCCTTGGTGTAAAGATGATGAAGAGAATTTCTCAGGTCGGGTGGTGGGTCGGTGGCCATAATTGCGGCTCGTTCTTCGGGGAATAGTCTTTCCTGGGTGAGACTGGCGCCGCCAACCAGGAACTGCACGTGCGTATTCCAGCGGCCGGTCGTCGAGGGTGTCCAGCGAGGCCCGACCATGTAGCTCAGTGAATCCCCGCTGAGATTGGTTGGAAGGTCCAGCATCTTGCAACCATTGACGTCCACCACAATCTGCCACTCGGAGGCAACGCGAAACGCCGCCGTACCTCCGCCGCCGATGCAAGATCCCTTCGCGTCACTCCCCACATACGCCCGGTAGTTGGGAGTCATCGTGAATTCAAAAGGGGCAACGCCAGGCGGAGGATGTGCCACGCTGCTCTCGGTAGCTCGCTCCATAAAGCTTTTCACCGCCGCCTGCGAATACGGCTTGAAGACGCCTGGGCGGTCGTCGCGATGCCAGGGAAGCTCACGGTTCATCACATTTGCAAAAGAGCGAGCTGGGTTCAGCCCACCGCGGACGAGCAAACGAACGTAAGGATTGTTCGTGCGGGATTCGATAGACCGGATGACGTAGCGATCCAGAGAGTCCTCAGCAATGGTCCAGCCTACTCCGACTGTCGGCGTGATGACCTGGTCAACAAAGCCTTGCTGGGGATACAGGCCCTGAATATGCCCGAGCGATGCTTCACTGAGTGGGCCGATCTCGAACTGGAGACTGTAAATGTACGAGAAAGCAGCTCCCCGGAGCTTTCCTTTCCAGTATCGGCTGTTCTTGCCGAATTCCACGGTCCGATAGGCCCGATCGTTATGCTGCCACATGAACCCCGCCACCGCGCCTTGCATGGGGTGCCCGACGTAGTTAACCAGGAACGGGTCACCGTCAGCCCATCCGTGGAGGCTCTGCACCGAATCGAAATAACCAGGCCAAAAAGCCGTGTGGAAGGCATCACGGGTCCCTGATTCGGTGGTATAGCGAAACACATGTTCGATCGTCAGGAACAGTAGTGAGCTCTCCAACAAATGAGACCACGCTATTCCCCGTTCCGATTGAGGAGGTGGGGCCACCGCAATCATGCCAGTTCCCGACGCAGCAGGCGTTCGGTCCGGATCAATCGGGATGTTCAAGGAACTGGATGACCGTCCAATTGGCGGCAGGGACAGCTCAGACGGGTCGCTGGGAATGGCTGCGATTGCCTGTGCTTGAACACGAACAGCGCCGGAGTACAACAAGGCCAGACAAACGGCAAGGGCGACTTGCCATCTGGTGAACATCATCATAGAGGGCGGCCAATTCATAATTTAGGGGGCTAGTTGTGAATAGAATGCATCATTTATGCTCGTTTGGGAACCAGGAAAATGCATCGCCTGATCAACGGGATTGACCTTATTCAGTTTGGGAATTTCTAAAAAAAGCCACCAGGAAAGGTGGCTCTACGATGTACGCTTTAGTCTTATCTCCCTACCGTATATCCACGTCGCCCGAGCCGGTAGAAACTTCAACTTCGGGGCCGCCGCCACGCACCGTACCTTTCAATTCGTGCCGGCCCAAAGAGCCTTGCACGGTAATTGGCAGATCGGAGTGGATCGAGCCGGAGCCGGTGTGGACGTTCAGATTGAAGCCGCTGCCCGAACCAATCGCCAGACGAACGGATCCCGAGCCGGTATGCAAGTTCCAGGGACCGCCCACGCTGCCGTCGGCACTGAGTTCGCCGCTACCGCTGCGGGAGCGTAAACCGCCCTTCACGCCCCGCAGGTGGATTCCCCCGGAACCGGTTTCCACATCGACATCGCCCGAGCCGGTGAGATCGGCTTCAATGTCACCGCTGCCGGTATGCGCGTAAAACGGGGCGGCGGTGTTCTCGGCGCGGATACTTCCACTTCCCGTGTGCAGGCGCGACCGGCCTCCGACGTCGCGTACCCGAATCTCACCCGACCCAGTTTGGGCCTGCACCTCGGCGCGCACACCTTCGACGCCAACATCGCCGGAGCCACTGTGAGCCTGCACCGTCGTATCGGCCGGCACGGTGATCTCGTAGCTGATGGCAACATGCCGTCGCACATCCTCAGGCAAGTTGTAGCCGATGCGAATGCTGTTGCCGTTTTGTTGAATCGGGGGATTCGATTCGACGGCCTGCACCGCGCTTTCAGCGTTGGAGAACCAATCGTTGCTGGATTGCACCTTGGCATGAACGACGACTTTGTCGGTGCCGCCAGCTTTGATGATGATGCCGCCCGAACCGGTAGTGACATCGAGGCTGACCGTTCCGGAGACATTCAGCGTGCGGTCAAAGTGACCTTCGGCGCGGGCGTGCAGCAGCGCCGGAGCCAACAGGAGAGTAAGAAAAAGGGCAGTGCAATGCTTTTTCATAATTGCCTCGCCGGGATGTTGAAGTGACTGCGTTACAGAAATCGGGCTGCCATTGCTGGCAGCCCAGAAAGCGTTAACCCGCGCTATTGCTGTAGAACAACCTGCTGATCTGTGGTCAGCCCCGACAGGACCTCGGTCTTGGCGCCGTTGGAGATGCCGATGTTGATGGCGACCTTGCGCATTCCATCCTTGCCCTTCGGATCGGGCACGTTCACAGATGCTTTCTTGTCTTTGTCGTACAGGATGGCGCCTTCGGGAATCATCAGCACATTCTTGTGCTCGTCGAGGATGATCTCCGCGTTGGCGGTCATCTCCGCTTTCAGTTCGCCGCCGGGATTATTGATGGAGACCCGCACTTCGAATGTGGTCACGTTGTCTTTCTCCACGCCCATCGGAGAAATCTTGGTCACGTGTCCGGTGAAGGTCTTGTCCTTGAAGGTCTCCACGCGGATGCGGGCCGGCTGCCCGAGATACACCTTGCCGATGTCGCTCTCGTCCACCTTGCCCTTGACATACACCTCGCTGGTGTCGCCGAGCGTCATGACGAGAGTGGCGCCCGAACCTAAAACCAGGATGGAGCTGACTGCGTCGCCGACTTCGACATCGCGCGACAGCACCACGCCGTCAATCGGGGCGGTGATGGTGGTGTAGCTGAGCTGTTCTTCAAGCTGGTTCAGGCTGGCCTGGTCTTTTTTCACCTGGGCCTGGGCCTGCGCCACCTTGGCTTTGTTGACTGTGTATTGCGCGCGGGCGAGATCGCGCTTGTTGACCGCCATGATGTAGCTGCGCTGCGAGTCGTCAAGGGTCGATTGCGACACCACGCCGTCTTTCGACATTTCCTGGGCGCGTTCGTAAGCCCGCTGCAAGGTGGGAATATCCACACCCTGAGCATCGACCTCGGCGCGCTTCAGATCGGCTTCGGCGCCCTTCAGGTTGGCGTCGGAGGAGAGCAGTTGGGCACGTCCGGAGCTGACCTGGGCTTCAATCTCGATCTTGTCGAGTTCCGCCAGCAGTTGGCCTTGTTTCACCTTGTCGCCCGTGTCCACGTAGAGCTTTTTGACGATGCCGCTGGCTTTCGACTTGATCTCTACCTTGGTGATGGGCGTGACTTTGCCGGTCGCCACTACGCTTTTGGCGAGATCGCCCTTTTCCACCTTTGCCAGCTTGGTGGGGTCGATCTTGGTGCCTCCGCGGGTTGCTGCCACCGCGACGATCACCAATACCAGGACCGCCGCCGCGACGATCGAAATAATGATCCAGCGCTTTCTCTTATTTTTGCCGTTGGCCACTGCTGCCTCCCCTACCGGGTAGGATTCTGTTCTATGGATTGGTACGTGTGGGACCCGGGTTTAGTTCCGTGGGACGACGGAAAGCAGACGAGGTTTTGCCGCCCCGCTCGCCCCTGTCGTTTTAGACAGCCAGGGCGGGGATTCGGTAGCACAGTTGCTACGGAAAATGGCAAGGCCCCGGCTTCCCTCGCCCTGTCATTCCGACCGAGAGCGCACCGAGTGCCGAACTGGGCGTCGAAGCCCAGGCACTTCTATGCTTCCCGGCCTTCACAATCAATCCTGCCGACCGCGCACAACTTACCATTGCCCATGGGGTTGACTAGGTCACGCCCGGCGCGCGGGCTAACTCATCCGCTTGGTTGATCGTCCTGGTGCTGGGCAGGTCCACGACAAGTTGCGTAGAGCGGGTTGCAATATGACTGACCTGGTGTTGCGGTTGAAAACCGCAGCGGGCCCTTTCTGATTGTTTCGTACTGTCGTGATCAGCAGCGGCGGGCATATGATTTTCTCCCATGCGGGGAGCGCAAAAAAGGAGACTGCGAAATGAAGTGGGTTAGTAGGGTTGCGATGGGGGTGGGGATTCCGCTTGCAGTGTGTTGTCTCCTGGCGGCGCTGGTTGGGATGGCGCACGCTGGAGACAAGGCTGCAATAAGCGGTAACTGGAACTTCAACTCGGACCAGAGCGATGATGCGCAGCAAAAGGTACAACAGGCGCAGCAGAGCAGCCAGCGCGGAAACGGCGGCGGGGGCCATCCGGGTGGAGGGAACTACCCAGGAGGCGGTGGTTACCCGGGAGGCAGTGGTTATCCGGGCGGCAGTGGCTATCCAGGAGGCGGTGGCATGGGGCGTGGTGGAATGGGCAGCGGCGGGATGGGCCGTCCCGGCAGCATGGGGAATCCGGGCGGAGGGGTAAGCGGTCAGGAGTGGGATCAATTAGCCACGAATCCGAAATCTCTCACCATCAGCCAGCGTGACGATCAGATCGTCATCAGTGATTCTGAACATACGCGCACCCTTTATCCTGACGGCAAGAAGCACGACGAAAAAGATGAGAATGGAAAGAAGATCTCAACCAAAACGGAGTGGCAGGGTGACGCGCTAATCGCAGAGACGAAAATGCATTCCGGGAAACTCACGGAAACCTACCAGACCGGCTCTGACGGCAAGCAGCTCATCGTGGTTTCGCGCTATGACAATTCCTCGCTCTCGAGTCCGCTGAGCATTCGGCGGGTGTACGACGTTGGGAATACAACACATTAGGAAAGTCCTAGTGATTCCGCTCAACGAGCGGCACATGTAGAACGCGGTGACTCACCACAATAACGGGCACCCCGTGGTCTCGGCGTTCCCGAGAAGACGTTGGATCGACCCCGGTGCCGGCCAACGAGCAACCCGGCGCGTGCCGACACTTCTGTCTCCAAACTTCTGACCTGCTCAACGGAGCCAGACGTGGCGACCTTCAGCCATGCCGTCTCTGTACGAGCCAAGGTGGAACAGGTCGTGCGGTTTCGATTGGTGATCAAGAGCACGAAAGCCGCGCGCCAGCGATCTCCGCGCGAGGCTGCCAGTGTTGTTTGGTGCTTCTGCACTTTTCTTACGGAACTACTCAGCTGATTTGCATGAATAGTTATATTGAGTAGAAAGTTGACCTTCGATCTCGACGCGGTCCTCACCTGCGGAAATTGGTGCCCGCCTCGTGGGAGTATTTCTGTGGAACGGGGAAATAAGGCCCGGCATATTGAGGCGGTCATGGGACTCCTGGTCATTTCGTTCCGGCAGGAGAGAAATCTATCTTGAGCGGGAGGACGGTTCTTCTCTCAGTTGCGGCTGTCGTAATCTGCTGTTGTTGTTCCTGGAGCCAAGCCGCGGCTCCAATGGCTGAGAGTCGAACGCTTCAAGGCGTGGTGAAATCCGGCAACACGCCTGTTCCCGGGGCCACCGTGACCGCCAGCAATCGTGCCGGCGGGCAGAAGGTCGTGGGCTGGACCCAGCTCAATGGCAGCTACACCCTCGCTTTGCCTGGCGATGGCGAATATGTGGTGCAAGTCCAGATGGCGGCGTTCGCCACAGCCGTGGCGCATGTGACAGTTGGTTCCTCGAACCCGAACCCTCGCGTTGACCTCGAGATCGTTCTGCTGTCTCACTCACAATCCAGGCAAGGGAACATGCAGGGAAGAACTACGAACTCGGGAATGGGCAACCGGGGATTCCAGGCGTTGTCGGTGTCGCAAGGTGAGGCGGGTGGAGAACCGGCAGCGAATGGCAGTGACTCGGTTACGCCTTCCGGCATGCCGGTTCCGGGTGTGCCGCCCACCGTCGCGACCGAGTCGGTGGCAGTTTCTGGTTCGAACTCGCCGAGTCTGGCTGGGATGAGTGCGGATGAGCTGCGCTCGCGCTACCAGCAAGATGGGCAGACCGGCGGGATCACCAGCGCGGCGGGTGGACCAATGGGCGGCGGATTCGGCGGACCGGGAGGCCGCGGTGGCGGAGGCGGAGGGCCCATGCGGATGGGAGGGCGCGGCACGAACACGAATCAGCCGCATGGCACAATCTATTATTCCGCCAACGACGCCGCACTGAACGCCGCGCCATTTTCGCTGACCAGCCAGCCGGCCATCAATCCTGCATATCTGCAGCAGCGGTTTGGCGCGGCCATCGGCGGTCCACTAATTATTCCGCACATCTACAACGGCTCGAAAACCTTCTTCTTTCTGCATTACAACGGCACGTTAGGTGACACCCCGTACAGCTTTTTTTCTACCGTGCCAACCTTGCAGGAGCGCAGCGGCAATTTTTCGCAAACGCTGGTGAACGGTGCGCCGGTGCAGATATTCGATCCGGCAACGGGGCTTCCGTTTGCCAACGCAACGATTCCTCAGGGCATGATCAATTCCGCGGCGAAAGGTTTGCTGGCATACATTCCACTGCCCAACGTGCCTGGCCAGTTTCAGAACTTCCGTTACGTTACGGCGGCGAAGAATGACAGCAATGATTTCAACATTCGCCTGAATCAGGCACTGGGCGGCTCGTCTTCCGGAGCCGGACGCGGCCGTAATCGTGGCCCGCAGAACAATCTAAACATCGGCTTCCACTATCACGAGTCTGACCAGAACCTAACCGACCCTTACCCCAGCATCGGCGGAATGACCAGCACTCATGGGTACGATGTGCCGGTCGGATACGTCCGCAGTTTCGGCCGCCTGATCAATAGTTTCCGCGTTGACTATAACCGCAGCACCATCAAATCGAACAATCTTTACGCCTTCAATACCGATATCACAGGCCTGCTGGGCATCACGGGAGTTTCGCAGAATCCCCTCGATTGGGGCTTGCCCAATCTTTCTTTCTCTCATTTTGGCAGTCTTCAAGACACCAACCCAGTCTCGGATCGCAATCAAACCGTGTCGTTCACGGACCAGATGATCTACGTCCATAAGAAGCACACGCTGCGATGGGGTGGAGATTTCCGGCGCCTGGAGGTCAATACCGAAACCTCCAGCAATCCGCGCGGCAGCTTCGTCTTCACTGGACTGAATACATCCGAGTTCATAGGAGGCACTCCGGTTGCAGGGACTGGTTTCGACTTTGCCGACTTCCTGCTGGGCCTGCCGCAGCAGACGTCGGTGCAGTACGGCGGCAGCGTCTACGGATATCATTTCCGGGGCAATTCGTGGGACCTGTACGGGCAGGACGAATGGCGGGTTCGCAGCAACCTGACCTTCAACATCGGTTTGCGATACGAATATGTATCGCCATTCAGCGAGATCAATAATCGAATGGTCAACTTAAATATCGCGCCTGGGCTGGCCGCCGTCGCCCCAGTGTTGCCTGGCCAGGTCGGTCCACTGACCGGAACTGCTTACCCGATCACGCTGGTGAATCCCGACCACAACAATTTCGCGCCGCGCATGGGTATCGCGTGGAAGGCTTTGAAAGACACCGTTGTGCGTGCCGGTTATGGCATCAATTACAACACTACCGCCTACTCCAATATTGCGCAGGACCTGGCGTTCCAGCCGCCGTTTTCCATCACCCAGACCAACGTGGAGTCGCAGAATACACACTTGACACTGCAAAACGGATTTCCGCCTCCGCCGCTGAACACCGTCACGAACAACTACGCCATCAATGTGAATTATCCACTTGGCTACGTGCAGATCTGGAACCTCGACATCCAGCAGACCATCACACCGACACTGGTGTTGAACCTTGATTACACTGGGACGAAAGGAACGCACCTCGATCTGTTGGACGCGCCCAACCGGACGCCTCTCGGGCTGCTCGTTCCTACCGTGCCGGCGTTCTACTATGAAGATTCGGTAGCGGACTCAAACGCGAATGCGGGCACGGTTCGCCTGCGTAAGCGGCTGGCTCATGGGATCGCTCTGGGCGGTACTTACACGTGGTCGAAGTCCCTTGACAACGCTTCAACCATTGGCGCAGGTTCGGCGTTGGTCAGCCCCACCGGCACTATTACTGGACAGACTCGGGTGGCGCAGAACCCGTTCAACCTGAGGGCCGAATATGGACTTTCCAGCTTCGACCAGCGCAACAAGTTCATCGCCGATTACTTGTGGGAATTACCGTTCGGTCACGAGAAGCGCTGGCTGAACCAGCCAGGCATCGGGCGCGACGTGCTGGGCAACTGGCAATGGAGCGGTGACTGGACCATTGCGTCAGGATTTCCTTTCACGCCCCGCATCCTGGGATCGTTTGGCGATGTGAACAGCGGCGTGAACGGAACTTTGCGGCCAAACGTCACCGGCCAGTTAGTCAGCCTTTCTGATCCCAGCATCGCGGAATGGTTCAATACCGCCGCGTTTGTCACTCCTCCGCTTGGGCAGTACGGCGATGCCCGCCGCAACAGCATCGAAGGGCCCGGAGAAGTCGTGTTCGATATGGCGATGACCAAGGTCTTTCCACTCAGAGAATCGCGCATGTTTGAGGTGCGAATGTCGGCTACGAATGTCTTCAACCATCCGGTGTATACCAGTATCGACACGATGCTAAACTCGCCAACCTTCGGACGGGTGGTGTCGGTTGGCGCCATGCGCTCGGTGCTGATGACGGCCCGGTTCAGATTCTAGAAAATGTATGTTGCAAAGCTCCCAACTCGTGTTGCAGAAGCTGGTGGCCTTGATCGTCGCTGGCGCATTGCTATGTCCCGGCCGGGCGTTTGCTCAGCAGCCGGGTTACACCTTCAAAGCGGAATCGGAACTGGTACTGGTGGATATTTCTGTCCGGGACAAGAGTGGGAACCTGGTTCGCGACTTGAAGCCGGAGGACTTCACCGTCTTGGAAGACAACAAGCCGCAGAAGGTGTCCAGCTTCGACATTGAGAACATGGAGAACACGCCTACCCTGCCGACCCAGGACGTGAACCTGCTGAGTTCGACGCCGAAGAAGGCGCGCTCTACGGCGGCCAATCCAGACTCCGCAACCGCGGCAGGAGAGCAGATCATCAAGGACAGGCGTCTCATCATCCTGTTCTTCGATTTGTCGGCCATGCAACCCGATGAGATTGAGCGTTCTGCGCAGGCGGCCCAGAATTACCTCGATAAACAGATGGAGCCCGCAGATTTGGTGTCGATCGTGTCGCTCGGCAACACCATCACGGTGAATCAGGATTTCACTTCTGACCGCGCAAAACTGAAGAAGGTTTTGGAGGGCTTCAACCTTGGCGCGGGCGCAGGCTTCGGGGAAGGCAGCACGGGTACAACCGAAGGAACCGCCGACAATGGCAATTCCTTCACCGTGGACGACACGGAATACAACATCTTCAACACCGATCGCCGATTGCAGGCGCTGCGCACCATCGCGCAACAGGTGGCCAGCGTGCCGCAAAAGAAAGCGCTCATCTATTTTTCCAGCGGCATGGACCGCACCGGCATCGAGAATGAATCGGAGCTGCGTGCAGCCACCAACGCGGCGGTGCTGGCGAACATGGCCATTTACACGATGGACATTCGCGGTTTGCAAGCGCTTCCTGCCGGTGGTGAGGCGCAGAACGCCAGCCTGCGCGGAAAGTCGCCGTACTCTGGCCAGGCAACGCTCAACGCTTTGAATTCCAACTTCACCACCCAGGAGACGCTGGTCTCGTTGGCTGCCGACACGGGAGGCCGCGCTTATCTTGATTCCAACGACTTTAGCAAGGTCTTTCGCGGGGTGCAGGACGACACTTCTCTCTACTACCTGCTGGGCTATCACAGCACCAATCTGGCGCGCGATGGAAAGTTCCGGCGCATCACGGTGCGAGTCAACCGGCCTGGCGTAAAGCTGGAATATCGCAAAGGCTACTACGCAGCCGCCGATTTCAAGCACTCCAACAAAGAAGACCGTGAGCGCCAGCTACAGGAAGAGCTCGCCTCTGACTTGCCTAGCACCGATCTGCCGCTTTATCTTGCGACCGGGTACTTCCGGCTCGCCGACAGCAAGTACTATGTGCCGATTTCGCTCATCGTTCCCGGCTCTGAGATTCCATTCAGCCGAACCGGTGATCAAGACAAGGCGACGCTCGATGTGCTCGGGCTGGTGACGGACGAGAAAAAACTCCCCGCAGGTGGTATTCGTGACACCGTGAAACTCGCGGTGAACACCGCGAATGAAGTGCAGCGCAAGAACGTGCAGTACGACGGCGGCCTCATCCTAGCGCCGGGGAAATATCACCTAAGTTTGTGGTACGCGAAAATCAGGGCGGGCGCATGGGAGCATTTGAGGCTGATTTTACGGTTCCCGATCTCAAGTCGACGCCGCTGAAAATGAGTTCCATCGTGATGGCCAACCAGATTCATCCCGTTGGAAAGCACGATGCGAATGACCCGCTGATTCGTAACGGTTCGGAAATTGTGCCCAGCGTGACGCGAGTGTTTTCCACCGGGCAGCACTTGTATTTCTATTACGAAGTCTACGATCCGGCGCGCAGTGCGAGCGCCCCTGCCGCAGTTGCGAATGGCAGGAATGGAACGCCCAATATCCGCCCCAACCCTGATGCGAAAAGCGCGGTGCGGCTCCTAAGTAACGTCGCCTTCTTCAAAGGCGACGTAAAGGCTTACGAGACGTCGCTGACCGAGGTCCAGGAAATCAGTGTTCCCAGCCGGCATGCGGCCGTTTTCCAGTTGGACGTGCCACTCTCGGAGTTGAAGCCAGGCTTCTACACGTGCCAGATCAACGTCATCGACGATGCTGCCGGGCATTTCGTCTTTCCGCGCGTGGCGATGTTGCTGCGGCAATAGGAAGCTGAAAACTTCTACTCAGGAACCCAAAAGCGCATTCAACTTCGACATCACCTCGAAGGCGTCGGCCACATACAAGACGTCAGCCTTGCCGCGCGCCCATCCGCAATTGGGATCGAGGTTGATGGCACGCCGCTCGCCGATGAATCGCCAACCGACGGTGTGCGGCTCTTCGCCATGGCAGCACGTGGAAAGTCCTTTGGGATGCCGCGGCGTGGACCCGGTCTGTCCCACCTGGTTGAGGTGGCTCATGAAGCGCAACGCTGTTTGGTTCTCGCCGGTGATCTCGACCAGGGACTTGCTGCTGCCCAGCGATGCTTTGGACTTATGCAGGAAATCCACAATGATGGTTTCGGCTTCAGGAACGTGGGTTTGGCCATCTTTCTGTTTCTTGGTCCACCCAGCGCCCGCGACGAACAGCAGCTTGGCGTCAGGGCGAATGGTTTGCTGGTCAGCGGGTGGAGTGATGGTACCGCGGACTGTGGTGCGGCTCAGACTGTCGGTCACCGGCACTTTAATTAATTCCGGGTTGACCGAGCCACTCGCGCCTTGCCCTTCGAAAGCAGCGTGCGCACCCGGATCAAGCAGCACGACCCAGGGACGCTGGGTGCGAGTTAGTGAGGCCTCTATGCGCTGGCGATAGAACCAGCGCGTCAAGGTCACAGCGCCCGAATCGGCAGAGAGTCCGGTGACATGTGTGTCCACGCATCCGCGCAGGCGGTGAGTGACGCCCGCCATGACACGCGACGACCGTGAGGTGGCGGCGGTGATGACAATGGTCGCCTGCGAGGCGCGTATCAGGGCTTCGCAAGCGGCGGCATCGGTTGCGTAGCGCGCGGTCGCGAACTCTTCTCCGGCGACAGCGAGGAACCGCGACGCCCCACAGTTGGCGATGGCATCGGCAGCCGGCTGAGCCTTGGCTCCGTAAAGTGCGGCGGCGAAGGTTCCCCCCAATGCCCGGTTTAGCTCCACTGCGGCGCCGAGCGCTTCCAGCGCGGCCTTGCCGAGCGTGCCGTCTTCTTCGGTTTGCGCCAGGAAAAGAATGCTATCCATATTCTTTGCTACTCCTGTGTGATCCACTGCATGATTTCGCGAGCGATGTCTTCGGCCGAAAGATCTTTTACGATTCGTGTCTGGCGCTGCTGCTTGGGCGTGGCGACGTCGCTGTAGCGCAGTCCATCAGGCGAAATAGCGGCAGGCGTTGCCCGCTGTAACGCCGGCATGATGGTGCGCATGTTCGCCATGCCGACCTGCGGATCGTTACGCGGTTCGCCGAGATTTCCCGTCGCCCATCCCAACACCGCCGGCGCTCCGGCGCACCACGAAACCTGGTGACGGGCGCCTTCAATGCGTTCCAGCACTTCGAACGAGCCGTCTTCCTTGGGAGTGATTGCGTCCACTCCTTGGAACTGGTCAACAATGCCGAGTTCCTCGCCGATGAGCTGCAAAGTCACGCCTGCGCTGCGGCTGGCGGATTCCCATCCTCCAAACAAGAGTAGTCGCGACAGATCGATGCCGGCGATGCCTTGAACCGCCGCCGCCAGTGTGTGTGCCGTCTGATGCGCGTCGGCGAAGCCACTGGATGGGCCGTCCACGGCTACCAGTTGCAGCGGAACTTTTTGCGCGACCGTCATCATCACCTGCTGCAGCTTGGCTTTGGGCGCCATGCTGACCAGCCAAAGCTTGCTGCCGGTGACGTGCTTCACCAGGTTGGCGCCTTCGTAGAGCGCGTGCGAAGCCCACGGATCGAGGATCGCGGGCAACATCATCTCGTTTTTCAGCGCCGGTCCAGTTGGTCCATTGATTGGTTCCAGCGTTTGCAACGGATCGGGAACAACGCTGGCGCAAACTACAACGTGATAGGGATTGGTCATCTTTGATTTCCAGTTTGGGGTTAGTTCTCCGCCGAGTGCAGCCCGCCTGCGCCCGCCCGGAATTGCAAGTTCGGGCGTCCATCGACGCTCTCCGGGCAGTTCCACATGCACGCGCCGCAGAAAACGCATTTCTCACGATCGAAATTCGGCGGCCCTTCCAGGCTTCGCGTGATTGCCTGTCCGGAACACATCTCTACGCACAGCTTGGTTCCGCAGCGCCCGCACACTTCCAGGTCGCGGAAGTGAACGTGGTCGGCATATCCCGCGGGCGCCTGGACTTTGCCGCCCATCAGGAGCACGTCCTGATGCGATACCAACAACGAACCATTATGAGCGATCGCGGGCCAGCCGCAGGCGTCCATCAACGAATCGTGGAGCGAAGTGCTGCTGATGTGGCACTGATGCTGGATGCTCTCGATCTGCGGAGGCTGGAGCTTGCCACGGTAAAACTGCTCTGGCGACACGATCGCTTCGCACGGCTTGGACGGATGGCTGCCTAACGAGAGCCGCCCATTGGTGAATGCAGCCAGGGCCATGCCAATCAATCCGGTGACGACGCCGCTTTGGAAGCCATCACGCGATTTCTCCGCGATGCGCGCCTCGCGTTCCAGCCAACTCGCTCGCCGCCGGGCTTCATAAGCCTGCGTCAGATTTTCGCGAGTGAACGACTTGCCGGCTCGCAACAACTCCAGCACGCCTTCGGCTAGTTGCACGCCCGATGTCCAAGCCTCGTCCACGCCCGAGCCCGTGAGCACATTAGTACTGCCGGAGGACTCACCGATCCGCGCGTAACCGTCGCCCACCAGATAAGGCTCGCCGCGTTTGCCCGATTCCTGCAGAGACTTCGCGCCCCACGAGCGCAGCTTGCCGCCTTGCAGGTAGCGCCACAGATAAGGGTGCTGAATGTAGTGCTGCAGGTAGCGGTACACCGTGCGGGTTGGGCAATCGAACCACGACGGAACAAAGATACCGACTGACGCCACACCTCCGGGATGAACATAGAAGAAGCCGAATATCTCCGGTTCCGGAAAGCCGAAGGTATGGAAGACCGTGCCCGGTTCGAGATTCAGTTCGGGGCGAAGCTCAACGACGAACTTCATGCCCAGCGCCCACTCGCGGACTTCGTTGCCCGGTGGCGTTCCCAGGCGCTCGTCGAGGTCATGACTGATGGCTCCGACGGGCCCATCTCCGATGACCGTAAGTGCCGCACGTATGTCCATTCCCGCGGTGAAGCCGGGCTGCGGATTTCCGTCACGGTCCACGCCCTGATCGAGCAGGCGCACGCCCAAGACCTTGCCATCTTCGATGAGCGCTTTTTCGACCGGCATTCCCGGCCAGATTTGCACCGCGCCGCTCGACATTAATTGCGAGCCGACCCACTGGTTGAACTGACCGATGGAAAGCACCAGCCCGTCTTTCTTGTGAAGGAAGCTCGGCGTGTAAGGCAGTTCGAAGGCGTCATTAGCGACCCCAAGAATCCTGCTGAATGTGCGCAGGCAGTGATCGCCGGCCCGCAGCGCGCGAGAGCGCCGGCTGGCGCCCACGGGATCGAGCAGGTACACGACCTTCTCGTTGGCCACCGCAGCGGCCATGGGAATTTGAGTAGGGTCCAGATCAGGAAAGCTGGTGCGAATCCCGCGCGCGCGCGTGACTACGCCGGAGACGCCAAAGCCAATGTCGTCGGCGCGCTCATAGCAGATGACCTGCAGCGGCATGCCGGGCGCGGCCTTGCTTTCAATCGCAGGACTGCCGTCGTCGTTCAGCAGTTGGCGTGACAGCGTTGTGAGGAAACCGCCCGTGGCCGGCCCAAAGCCGACACAGGCAATGTCAACGTCAATGGTCGCACGCTCGATTTCGGGTTGTTCAGCAGTGCTCAAGCAATGTCCTCTGTACTTCTTTTGAAGAGCGCAGTCTCAATGTGGTTTTGAAGGGGCGCACCTTTAGGTGCGCCGCATGATCCTTTATCTATTCAGAATGGGCTTTAGCCCGCGGTGGGCCGCCTAAACCTGCTCCTGCGTTCTGACTTGAAAACCGAGTTCCCTCAGGGGCTAAAAGCCCACTTAGGTTTCGAGCTGAACGGCACAGCTAAAGCTGTGCCCCTTCAAAACCGAATACTCTCTAAACGAACCTCGAACGGCCGCCGCTCTATCGCGGGTAATCCAGCGCTTCCGGAATCATCACCTTCGACAGCGACTCGGCAAGCCGGTCCTTCGCCAGTTGCGCGCCAGTCAAGCAGCCATCCAACTTTGAACGCAGTCGCTGAAATCCTTCTAACCCCTGACACGATGCGCACGGGCCGGCCTTCATGGGATGGCTTCCGTTTGTTCCCACAACGTCGGTCGCACACGACGCGATGCCTGGGATCAAGCCTTCCAGTGAGTCCAATTCCTCGCTCTGATAGCAACCT
Organism: uncultured Acidobacteriaceae bacterium; assembly: GCA_963798185.1. Classification (GTDB taxonomy): domain Bacteria; phylum Acidobacteriota; class Terriglobia; order Terriglobales; family Acidobacteriaceae; genus Bog-257. The sequence continues at coordinate 39,412 of CAWCSJ010000031.1, read as the reverse complement.
TTGTATCCTTCTTCATCCCATGCCGGATGGCGGTTGTATCCAAAGACCAGTTCAGCGCAAATGCGTCCCACTTCTCCGGCAGCCCGCGCCGATTGTATGTGGCAAAGGTCGGTAAAGAAATCGAGCGTGCTTGTCCAATCCTTCCGATAGCACCGGATTTTCGGGACCCTTGGCTTCCAGTTCGATCAGGTCCAGAGTCTGCTGACGAGAAGCCAGCAACCATCCCAGCGCGTCGGCCAACGGAAAAGTCACGCCCTGGCGAGCGCTCTGGTACAGCGCTCCACCATAAGCGTCGGTCGTGACCCGCAGGTGGCGATAGGTCCACAGCCATAACTGCATGGCAGTAGCGAGCGTGCACGCACCCGTTCCCGGACGGTGCTCGGCAACCCGTCGCATCTCGGCGATCCATTGCTGGAACTGCGCGAGGAACAACTCGTTGGTCATGGTGACGCTGAGATTGCGACGCTGTACAGCCTCTGGCCCTTCGTAAGTAGCCTCGAGTTGCGAGTCCATCCACTTGTAGGCGAGGAAGCCAGGGCAGTCTTCGGTGATTCCATAGCCGCCCATCAGGCTCAGTGCCTCGCGCATGGAATTTGCGCCGGTGCCGGTGTTCCACAACTTAGCCGCCGGACAGAGCACATTGGCCACCGCATCTTTTAAGGCGAACTCCACCAGCCGATCGTTCTTCAGGGGGTCGTAGGCTTCGCGATTGCGTTTTTCTTCGGGCATCGCCTCAAAACGCACGAGCGCAAGCGCCGATTGATCCACGTCGCGGAAAAACTTGACCTCGGCTTTGCCGCCGCGAATTCCTTTGGCTGCGAGGATCGCGTCTTTCTCGCGCTCCAGCGGATCCAGTTCGTCGTACAACCGCGCCGCCGCAAATCCGAGAGCAGCGCCGGCTTCGCCGATCGCCCACAGGTTCGCCAGCCGGTGCAGAGCGTCCTGCCGCTGCTGCAGGCCGAGTTGGTAACGAAGCATGCCCGGCTTGGCTTGCTCGGAGCCGCGAAAACGCCCGCGCTGATAGCGGATGATGGGCTCGACGGCCGATAGTAGTTTTGCCGACGTCATCAGCGCGACCGTGACTCGCGTGCGCTTAAAGACCGCTTCGATGACGTCACTGTGGCTGTAGTTGGGAATGATGGTGCCGTCTTTGATGGTGTATCCGCCGACAATACGGCTGGCCGGCACGTGCACATTGAAGATGGGATCGCAGGTGGAGGAAAGTTGGTGCACCAGCTTGCGAGTGGGGATACCGCGATCAAACACGCCGGGATCGCTCTCCTCTATGATCACCATGCACGAGCCTTTGATGCGATCATCGCCGGAATCGACCGCCGCAGTAACAAAGTTGGCGAAGCCCATGTTGGTGATGAAGCGGCCGCGCTTCTCCACGTGCAGAAGCGGCTCCTGGCCGTCCGCCCATTCGGTGACGCGAACTTTGCCGCTTAACATGCCGGTATCCACGCCAACGTAGGGAATCGGTTCGGTGAGACAGAACGCTCCGCGATAGGTTTGGCGAACTTCTCCGGGTGCGGGAGGTGCGGCCAATGCCATGTAATGCGCGCGCTGTTCCGGCGTACCACGCTCGTGGATCGGCGCCAGCGCCAGGCATCCCGCCAGGCTGCACGTGGCAGCGCCGGCATCCACCCAAGCCAGCTCAAAGGCGATCAAGGCCAGCGCAAGATTCTTGGGTCCGGTCAGGTAACCGCCGTGCTCTGGATCCATGAAGACGGCGGTGATCCCAGACTGATCGAAGGCCTCGAGCAATTCGGCTTTCTTGCTGGTCCAGTCGTGGGTGCCGCGGGAGCCCTCAGAGACCAGGCGCGCCACCGGGCCGCGTGCCACCTCGCGCGCCGACTGCACCACCATCTGCAAGTCATAGCGGTCGGCAAAATGCCACAAAATCTGCCGGACGTTGTCGTCGGGCAGCGTACGCAGGGTCTCGGAATGCACTTTCGACACAGTAGTTGCCATGCGCTCACCTCGGCGTGTAATAACTCATTGTGATTTGCGGTCAACCCTAGGTGCTGTGACGCAGATCATAGGGGTCGGTGACGCACGGGCAGAGGGAGTTGGTTTGCCTGCTCTGGTATCATCCAGCCCATGCGAACTCTCGCCAGTGTCTTGATCTTCTTTATCTGCATGATCGGGTGCCAGGCGCAGCGTCCTGAGGCGCAGAGTCCTGAGGACCAGGTCCTCGCCGTGTACAAGCAAATGGAGAAGGCTGTGCAAAGCGGCGACGCGAAAACCTTCGTCGGGTTGTGGTCGCGCGAATCGCAGTCGCAAGCGGAGAAACTGGGGGCCCAGCTGCAGCCGCAGCCCGATGTGCATTACACGTCGTCCAAGGTTTTCGTGCGGGGAGACGAGGCGGTTTTGCTCGGACAATACGCCAAAGACGCATTCTGGAACATGCGTTTCGTCAAGCAAGACGGGCGCTGGAAGATCAAGGACTTTGTTCTTAGCGATAAGGCGTATCCCGCAGAATCGGTTTATGCCATGGTTCCGCCGGCCGCCGGAGCCTTCGAGCGCGCGGGGGAGCCGTGGCAGAACGTCGCAGCGGCGTTCGATAAGGCGGGTGCGGCCAGGCAAGGCTTTCAGGTGCGGGCAACTTACGATGAGTCGTTTTTGTATGTTCGGATCGAGTTGCCGACGCCGATGCCTGCCCCCGGCAGCACGTCGGACAAGCCGCCGATGGGATGGCCGGTGATGAAAGTCAACGTTTCCGGTGTTGGCGAGTTCGTGTTGCACACTGCCGCGAACATCGGAGACCAGGCGACGTTCGATAAGGATGGCCGCGCCAACAGTCATCGGCCTTACGTAGCGTATGACCTCATGCTGGAGCGCCGCCCCGACCAGATGATCTTCCAGGCATGGGCGGGCACAGATCCCAATCCGTTGATTCAGGTTGGCGACCACTTCTTCGAAGTGCGCGTGCCGCTGCAGACGATGGGCATCGCGGATGCGAGGCAGACGAAAATCATGATCGGCGACGCGCAGTGGCCGAAGAGCGCAATTTTCACCCTTGAAGCGCAGCAATATCGATAGGGATCGGATACATAATTGCTCACCTTTCAGCTAAAGTGTAAGTCCTGTCTTAAATGAGTCAGTGTTGAACAATTTTAAGGTGAGGTGGAAAAGATGAAAGTGCAATCGCTCATAGGTCGAGTTTGGCTGTTGACTGCCGCAGCCTTGTTTTCCGTAAGCATCACCTCCAGCGCTGCCGCCCAAGTAGCGTTGCCGGCACAATTCTCTGCAACCGCCATGGGCCAGGCCGGCGCCGCTGCCGGTAAGAGCTTTGGTGTCACGATCTATCTCACGGGCACCACCAGCGACCAGGACGAGCAAGAATTTGCGGCCACGCTTAAGAGCAAGGGCCAGGACGGACTGGTAAGTGCTCTGGAGAAGGCCCAGGACCTGGGCCGGGTCGCTCCCACGGGCTCTGTGGGCACCGGCTTCCGCATCGTCCGTGTGCATTCAGATAAGAATGGCGGTTCGCACATCACGATGGCGACCAATCGCCCGATTTCTTTTGGCGAGCTTGCCAACGGCACCCGGTCGCGGGACTACCCTATCGGAATTGTCATTCTCAACGTGGATAAGGACGGCAATGGTTCAGGCTTGCTGTCTGGGGCATGCAAGGTCAAGTTTAACAAGAAGGGTGACCTGGAGGTCGAGCACTACGGCCAAAAGCCGTGGCGGCTGACTAACGTGCGCCGCGAGAAGTAATCATCTGAGAAGGTCAACTTATTTTCTACTCACTTCATTCCACAAGAACGCCAACTCATCTGCGGTGTCTTTGATGGCCTGCGCGATCGAGACCCCTGCGCTATGGCCGCTTACCGTTTGATAGTGCAACAGGATGGGCCGGTCGCTGGCGTCATCAGCTTGCAGGAGGGCGGTCATTTTGCGCGCGTGCAGAGGATCAACGCGCGTATCGCTGTCGCCAGTGTTGAACATGATCGCAGGAAACTTTGTGCCCGCTTTCACGTTCTGATAGGGCGAATACTTCAGCAAGAAGGGGAACTCCTCGGGGTTATCGGCTGACCCGTATTCTGTGGTCCACCACTTGCCTACGAGAAAGTTCTGGAAGCGCATCATATCGAGCAGCGGATAGCCGCACCAGATGGCGCCGAACATCTCCGGGTGCTGAGTCATGGCCACGCCCATCAACAGGCCGCCGTTGGAGCGTCCGCGAATGGCAAGCCGCTCGGGCGAGGTGTACTTCTCGTCAATCAAATACTGGGCCGCGGCGAAGAAGTCGTCGAAGACGTTCTGCTTGTGTTCGAACATTCCCGCCTGGTGCCACTTCTCGCCGTACTCGCCGCCGCCGCGCAGATTGGGCTGCGCATAAAAGCCGCCTTGCTCCATCCACCAGGCGTATTCGGGGTTCCACGCCGGGGTCAAGTTTACTCGGAACCCGCCATAGGCGAACATCAGGGTGGGCGTGTTGCCATTTTGCTTCCCGCCTTTCTTCGACGAGATGAACATGGGCACGCGCGTGCCGTCCTTCGATGTGTAGAAAACCTGCTTCACTTCGTATTGATCGGAAGCGAAGGGCACGGTTGGCCTCGCAAAGACTTCGGTTTTGCCGCTCTTGACGTCGTAGTGATAAATGGTCGGCGGAATGATGAAGGACTCGAAGCTGTAGAAACCCTCGTTGGTATCGGCACGGCCGCTCAATTCGGTGGCTGCGCCGAGGGTCGGATACAGGATTTGTCCGGCCGGCTTTCCCTCGAGGGTGAAAATTCGCGTTTCGGTTACTACGTCATGCAAGCCGGTGACGAAGAGTTTTCCACCGACAATTGAAATGCCGGAGATGACGTCCTTCCCCTCGCGCACGATGTTGGTCCAGTGCATCGGTTGCGGCTCGGCGATCTGTACCTTGATCACGCGATAGTTCGGCGCTGCGTAGTCGGTAAGCACGTAGAGATCATCGCCGTAGTTCACCGGGGCGAAACGGCTGTCGATTCCATGGATGACCGGGCGAATCGGCGACTCCGGCTGACGCAGATCTTTCAAATAGATATCGACACGCTTGGGCGGAACGCCGTGCCAGACGGCGATCATCAGGTAACTCTCGTTCTCAGTAATCTGCGCGCTGATGAGTTCCATGGGGCCAAAGGTCTCACCTGCGAAGCTCTTGCCGAAAATGAGCTCATCACTGGTAGCGTGCGATCCGAGCTTGTGGTAGAAGACAAGCGATCCTGTGGGATCGAAGCGCGCGTAGTAGAGTCCCTGCTTATCCGGGCTGAGTTGGATGCCGGAATAACGCGCGGAGGGTAGAAAGCCCAGTTCCTGGTTCTTCGCGACATCGAGAATGTGGACCGACTGTTCATCGGCGCCGCCGTAACGAATTCCGTAAACCAGCACCGTGCCATCCTTGGAGATGTCATTGATCTGCACCGACGTGTTCTGGTCGGCGCTCAGTTTCGTCGCATCGACCAGCCGATCATCCCGACCGTGCAATCCGCGTCGCACATAGATCGATCCCTGGTCCTCGTCCGCCAGCCGCTTCTTGAAAAAGTAATTGCCACCGCGCTCGATTGGGATACTGTAGCTCTCGACGCGTTCGAGTTTGGTGAGTTCAGAGGCGATCTCAGGGCGGATTTTCACCTGCGAAAGGTAGAGTTCGGTGTATTCCATCTGTTCGTCGATCCAAGCGCGGGTCGCCGGGCTTTTCGCATCCTCCAGCCAGCGATAGGGATCGGTGAGAGTGGTTCCGTGAATGTTATCGGTCACAGGCTTGGCTTCCGTTGCAGGCGGCGGGGGAAGGATAATTCCGTTGCCGCCCTTTATCTCGGAGGGCTTATCGGCGGCGAAAGCAAAGAACGCGAACAGAAGGAGGAGGGCAAGCCATCCGAAATTTCCTTGCTGACTGCGAAAACGACCTCGTTGCACATCCCTCCCGGCGGTTCGCGACATGGTGAAACGATTTCTCATCGGAAAAGCTCCTGGCGGTCTGCCATACATACCGGCCCAGCCACAATTGCCCATTGTGCGCCGTGCGCGTCCTGATTGTCGACATAAGTGGAAGTGACTGGCGCGGCCGTTCGCCAGCCTCCCTTCCTAGCCGTGGTTTACTTCGTAGGTTTATGCTGGGAGTCACCTGACGGAAAAAATATGCCACGACTCCAATGGGAGGACAGATGGTTCGCGTAATGAGATATGTCTTGCAGTTCGTACTGCTGTGTAGTGTCCTCACGGCCATCGCGACGGCGCAGAGCGCCGGCGGAGAGTCTGCGACCACGCCGCCGGTTGCTGATCAGCATGCCACGTCGGAACCATTCGACGTCAACGCAGCCGTTGATGCATATCTGGCGAAGATGCCTCCCGCAGAACGGGCCCGCTCCAACGCATATTTCGAGGGTGGCTATTGGCTACTCTTGTGGGATTTTCTCTCGACCGTCTTCGTAATGTGGGTCCTGCTCAAGTTCCGATGGTCAGCGCGCATGCGTGATTTGGCCGAGCGTATTACCCGCTTTCGTTCACTCCAGACGGCGCTTTACTGGGTGCAATTCGTTATGGTCGCATTTGTGCTCACGTTTCCGCTCACCGTGTACGAAAGCTATTTCCGCGAGCGCAAGTATGCGCTCCTGAATCAGACATTCGGGCCGTGGATGCGGGACCAGGCGGTTGGGCTGATGGTTGCCGTGGTACTGGGCGCGGTCTTAATGGTTCCGCTCTTCGGGTTGGTGCGGCGCCTGGGGAGAAGCTGGTGGGTGTGGGGAGCGGTCGTAATGCTGATTTTTCTGGCATTCGTCAGCCTAATCGCCCCGGTTTACATCGCGCCCTTATTTAACAAGTACACGAAATTACAAGATCCCCATATCAAGGATCCAATCCTCAGCATGGCGCGTGCGAACGGAATTCCCGCAACCGACGTGTACGAGTTCGACGCTTCCCGCCAGTCGAACCGGGTTAGCGCCAACGTCAGCGGCTTCGGCGGGACGCAGCGTATTTCGTTGAACGACAATCTCCTGAAGCGGTGCACCCTGCCGGAGATTGAGACTACCATGGGACACGAGATGGGCCACTACGTTCTCAACCACGAATACAAGGGACTGGTCATGTTCGGGGTCGTGATCGTGATCGGGTTTGCCTTCCTGAACTGGTTCATCAACTTTGGCCTTGCGCGCTGGGGAGAGACGTGGGGCCTCCGGGGGATAACCGACGTAGCGGTGTTGCCGCTGGCGGTAATTGGGTTGTCGGTTTATTTCTTTCTGATGACGCCGGTGACTAACACGATCAGTCGCAACATGGAGTTCGAGGCCGACATGTACGGCCTGAATTCTGCTCGACAACCTGATGGCGAGGCCAACGTAGATCTGATGCTGGGGGAATATCGCAAACTTGACCCGGGGCCGGTGGAGGAGTTCATCTTCTTTGATCATCCCAGCGGACGCACCCGGATTACCGCAGCTATGCGCTTCAAAGCGGAGCACCCGGAGTCGGCATCCCCGGAAGAGATGGCCAGGCCCCTTTTCAATGCCCAGCAGGAATGATCTGCTTCTCATAGGCGATTGATTGTGGAAGCGCCAGTAGTTGCGAGAGGTATACTCATCGGCAGCCCTTAACCATGCGTAAGCCTCCGACTCTCATCTCCTTTATCCTGCTAACGGCGTCTGTCTTCGCTCAGACGGCTCCGGCGCCAGCGTCACCCGCACAGACTGCGGCCGCCCCGGCCGCGTGGCCCACAGCTCACTTCGCTTCCACCAAAGATCCCAGCGTACAGAAGGCTTCCCAGGTCCTGACCGCCATGATTAAAGCGCTGGGCGGCGATGCCTATCTCAATGTGCGCGACATGAAGAGCGAGGGCCGTGCCTATTCCTTCTATCACGGGCAGCCCAGTGGCCAAGGCCTCGAGTTCTGGCGGTTTTGGGAATATCCCGACAAAGAACGGATCGAGCTGACTAAGCAACGTGACGTCATCGAACTCAATATTGGCGACAAGGGATTCGAGATCACCTACAAAGGCACTGCGACACAGGACCCGAAACAGTTGCAGGACTATCTGCGTCGCCGCGATCATTCGCTGGATTGGATCATTCGCCAATGGCTACCAGCATCGGACACTACGATCCTGTACACCGGCACCGCAATGGTAGAGCAGCAGCTTGTCGATCAGGTCACCATCCTGAATTCCACCAACGACAGCGTGACCTTGTCGGTCGATCCGCGCTCCCACTTGCCGGTGAAGAAGACCTACAGCTACCGCGATCCGCTCGATCGGCAGTTCGACGAGGACGCGGAAATTTTCAGCAACTACCGTCTAATCCAGGGTATTCAGACGCCGCTCAGCGTGGTGCGACAGCGTAACGGTGAAATGAGCGGGCAACGCTTTGTTACATCCGCGACCTACAACAACGGCTTCCCACCCACCATGTTTGAAACCAAGGGCCTGACCTACAACCAGCCAAAGAGTGGGGAGCGGAAGTAGGAATGCTGGTCGTCACCCAGGGATTTTTCGACTCCTCGCTCCGCTCGTCGCTTGGGATGACGGTTCAATTATTCGTGTCTCAGCGATTCCACCGGATCTAATCGCGACGCATTCTTGGCGGGCAGGGTGCCAAAGGTGACACCGATGAGGCAGGAAACTACCATCGCGATCACCGCGGACAGCCCGGAGACCGGAAGCCTGTGCTCAGTGAAGATCCACAGTGAAATGGGAAGCGCCAGCCCGGCGAGGGTGCCGATGGTGCCACCGATCAATGAGATCATGACCGCCTCGGAAAGAAACTGCAGTTCGATTTCGCGGCGCGTAGCCCCGACCGCCTTGCGAATACCGATTTCTCGAATACGGGCGCTGACGGTGGCGAGCATGATGTTCATAATCCCTACGCCCCCGGCGACCAGGGTTATGGTCGCAAACAGCAAGAGAACAATGGTGAGCGCATTCGCGGTCTTTCCCACCAAACTTAGTACCTGGGTGAGGTTGCCGACGGTGTAAACCGACTCAGCCCGATGCCGCGACTTCAGCACCGCAAGAATTCGGTCCGTAGCCATCGGGACGCTGCTGCCATCCGACATAGAAAAATAAATCTGGTTGACCGCGTTGGTGTCGGTCAAATAGCGCGCCACCGAATAAGGAATAAGGATGGTGTCGTCTTGTATTTCCGACTGGCCGAACGTCTCAACGCTCTCGCGGAAGGCGCCGATCACAACAAACGGCAGTCCCTGGATGCTGATTTCGTGTCCCGGCGCGAACTGGACTCCGCCGTATTGCTGGTTAGCAAAGGTTTCCGTGACCACGGCGACCTTCTGATGGGACTGCGAATCCTGCTGGTCGAAAAACCTGCCTGAACTAACAATGATGCGGCGCACCGTTACATACACGGGATCGACACCAAGGACCAACATGTCACGTTGCTGGCCATTGCCGACCAGTATCGGAACATGCAGATTAACCACAGGCGAAGCGGCTTGCACGCCGGGCACCTGCTGTTCCACCGCAATCATGTCGTCCACGGTCAGATAATCTGCCGTACCGGTGGAGGCGCCGCCATTGGCCGGCCCCGCGTACTCGGCCCAGATGAGGTTGGCGCCGATGTTTTGGACCTCATTCAGGACGTACTGTTTGCCGGTGAGGGCAATGGTCACAACCAGCACCAGCGAGAAGGTGCCGATCACCATCCCCAAGGCGGTCATGGTGGCGCGCACTTTGTCGGCGCGAAACGAATTTACCGCGATCGAAAGAATCTCTCGCAAGACGAGCGTGCTTTTGGGTGACACGGTCCACGAGATGGTCCGCACTTTCGCGGGGCGGGGCATAAACCACTATCTCCTGCCGATGAGCACCAGCACCACACCGGCACCAACCAGAAGAATGCCGATCCAACGCTGCACGTTGACCCGTTCTCCCAGGAAAAACCTGCCTCCCAGGGCGCCCACCACGTAACTCAGGGCGGTCACGGGTACGACAAAGCTTACGTTGGCAACGGAAAATACCGCAAGCAGCGAGAAAAACGCAATCGCCATCATCGCCACACCCAACCACATCCAGCGGCTACGCAAAGCGCGGACGATCACCGCGATGAGTGCTCGCGGACGAAAGTCTTTCACCTCGCCATGCTCCTTCATCGCGCGCGACACAAATATTTCGCCCACGGTCCCGAAGACGACAACGAAAAACATCAGGAGGAGGAATTCAAACACGGCTAGCTGTTCTCCGTGGTGCTGGGATGGGTTTGGCCGACAAGCAACACTCCAATACAAATCACCGCAATACCGATCCAGCGCGTGGTGGGTACGAATTCGCCCAACCACGTCGAGGCCAACAGCGCTACGACAGCGTAGGAAATGGAAGAGGCGGGTTGCACGTAGCTATAGTCAGCCCAGGACAGAACAATCATGTAGGCCGCGAAAAACACCAACTGGGAAGCAATTCCGAGCCATATCGTGGGAGAGGTTATGACGCGCGTGAAGGCGTGCAGCAGTTCCGCCGGGGGCCAAAGATGCACCTGTCCCATCTGCTTCATGCCCTTGCCGAGTAGAACATTGCCCAAAGGGCCGGCAAGAACCATGATTAAAATCATAATGAAGGTTTTGAAATGCAGTCGTTTGGGATGTTCCATTGGCTGCGTTCAGGCGCTCCACGCGTAAAGAGGCATATCCATATCGTATATCAATCGACCCTGGGTGGTTAGCGTCCCGGGCATCCTAAGGAATGCTATCCTTGAGTATCGGCCTTGGGGAAAACTCCCATCTCTGGGAGATGGACACTGCCTAAGCCAGCTTGCCGGAACGCCATCAGATTTGTTCAAGACGACGGCTAGCGTCAGGCCGACTGTTCGGTATCGAGGGACTGATCGATTTGTGCGGCATTGTTGGTTTCACTCATAAAGATTGGTCTCCACCTCCGGATCGCATTCGGAACGCCACTTCTACCTTGATCCACCGCGGGCCTGACCAGCTTGGGGTTTACCAATCCCAGATATGCTCGCTGGGCGCGACGCGGCTGAAAATCCTTGATCTCGAACACGGCGATCAGCCCATCACGACCGAAGATGGTGACATGGTCATCGTCTTCAACGGAGAGATTTATAACCACTTCGAAGTGCGCGCCGAGTTAGAGAAACTGGGCCATCGTTTTCATACGCACTGCGATACCGAGACGGTTCTGCGTGCCTTTCTGGAATGGGACACGCAGTGTTTCCGCCGGTTGCGGGGCATGTTTGCAGTGGCGCTGTGGACCAATTCCATGCGCAGGCTGGTGTTGGCGCGCGATCGTGTGGGCATCAAGCCGCTCTACATTGCCCATCGCGGCGAAGAAATATTTTTCGGCTCGGAGCTGAAGGCAATCCTCGAACATCCCGAGATCGAACGCCGCTTAAGCCTGGCCGGCCTGGACTGCTACCTGTCGCTGAATTACGTTCCAGCACCGTGGACGCTGGTGGACGGAATCGAGAAGCTCATGCCGGGACATTGGCTGGAGTGGCGCGACGGCAAAGTGTCGAGTGAGGCGTATTGGCGCTTGCCCGATCAGACACCAAAGGCGCGCAGCCTGGCATCGGCGTGCGAGGAGCTCGACTTTCTTCTGCAGCAGTCGGTCCGCGAACATCTGCTCTCCGATGTCCCTTTGGGAGTGTGGCTGAGCGGCGGCATCGACTCTTCGACGATCCTTCACTACGCCTCGCAGGCGTTTACCTCACGGCTGAAGACCTTCTCGATTTCGTTTCGGGGGCGTAGTTTCGACGAGAGCAGTTACATCCAGCGGGTGGTTGCGGAATATGGGACCGAGCACGAGCAGCTTGACCTCAACCCCGAAATGGATTTGCAGGGTGCTATCGAGGAATTTGCTTATTACTCGGATGAACCCAGCGCCGATGCCGGCGCGCTGCCGGTCTGGTTTCTTTCCAAGCTCTGCAAAACCAGGACAACGGTCGCGCTGAGCGGCGAAGGCGCTGACGAATTGTTTGGCGGATACCTAACCTACAGAGCCAATGACTTCGCCCGCTATTTTCGCAAACTGCCACCGGCAATTGTTGAACTACTGCTGGCTGCGTTGCGCTTATGGCCGGTTTCCAATGACAAGATAAGCTTTGAATACAAGCTCAAACGCTTGCTGGAAGGCAGCCTGATGCCGCCGGAGCGCGCCCACGTCTATTGGAACGGCACATTTTCCGATGCCGAGAAGAGCGGTTTGGTGTCGCCAAGACTGCCGGCTGCGCTGGAGAAGATCCTCGTCGAGTTGCGAGAAATGCTGCGCACCACGAAAGAGGACCTGGGCGCTTACCTGTGGTTCGATCAGAAGTACTACTTGCCGGATGACATCCTGGTGAAATCGGACCGCATGAGCATGGCCCATGCCGTGGAGTTGCGCCCACCTTTTCTGGATCACCGCATTGTCGAATTCGCCGCGACCTTACCGGCGTCGCTTAAGATTCGAGGCTCGCAGCAGAAGTTTGTGTTGAAGGAACTCATGCGGAACAAGCTGCCGCAATCGGTGGTGAAGAGGAAGAAGATTGGCTTCGACATTCCAGCGCACGAATGGGTCCGTGGTCCTCTCCGATCGCTCGTGGTGGATACCTTGCATGATGGACTCTCGGAGCATCCGGAAGTTTTTAATGCCGATGCGGTCGAAAGGTCTTTGCGCGATCATCTGGAAAAACGTATCAATATCGGCTATCACCTCTGGGGCTTGACGATCCTGTTTCTGTGGATGAAGAAATGGTGCATTCAGGCGCCGGTTAAGTCTGCGGCGGCCCAACTGTTATCTCCTGCGGGCGTTAGTATGCCGGTCTAGCCGATCTCTTGATGGCGCATCCAATCAGGAGATTTTAGAGATTATTTGGTAAAGTTAAGTAAGCGGTCTTAAATCTTGCAGCTGAAACAGGCCGACTGCGTGGAACCCTTCACGCGTCATGGCTGAAGTGTTTGAGTAGTTCTGAGGAGGACGAATGAGGATTGCCGTGCTCGGAGGCGACGGTTACTGCGGCTGGGCAACAGCCTTGTATTTATCCAAGCAGGGGCACACGGTTGCCATCTTCGACAGTTTTGCGCGCCGCCAGTGGGATTACGAACTGGGCGTGCAGACCCTGACACCCATCCGTGCGTTGCCGGAACGTCTGAAAGTATGGAAGCAACTTACCGGCAAGACCATCGAACTCTTCGTCGGCGACATGATGGATTACGAATCCCTGGCCTTCGCCATCAAGGAATTTGAGCCAGAAGCGGTCGTCCACTTCGCCGAGCAGCGGTCGGCGCCCTACTCTATGATTGATCGCCGGCACGCCGTCTTCACCCAAATCAACAACGTTGCCGGGACCCTGAATCTGCTGTTCGCCTTGCGCGAGCTTCGGCCCGATTGCCACTTGATCAAGCTGGGAACCATGGGCGAATACGGCACTCCCAATATCGACATCGAAGAGGGTTACATAAAGATTGAACACAACGGGCGCAGCGATGTGCTGCCTTATCCCAAGCAGCCTGGCTCCTTCTATCACCTTTCGAAGGTGCACGACAGCGACAACATCATGTTCACGTGCAAGGCGTGGGGATTGCGCGCGACCGACCTGAACCAGGGTGTGGTGTACGGTACCGTGTCGGACGAAAGCGCACTCGATGAAGCGCTCATCAATCGTTTTGATTACGACGAGGTTTTCGGTACGGCGCTGAATCGATTCTGCGCCGAAGCCGCGGTCGGCCATCCGCTGACGGTGTACGGTACCGGAGGCCAGACGCGCGGATTTCTGGACATTCGTGACACCATCCGTTGCGTAGAAATCGCCTGCCAGCATCCCGCGGAGCGCGGCGAATTTCGTGTGTTCAACCAGTTCACCGAGCAGTTCACGGTGCTGGACCTTGCCCGCATGGTGCAAACGGCGGCCGGAAAACTTGGATTAAAGGTTGAGATCGACCACCTGCCCGACCCGCGGGTGGAAGCCGAGGCGCATTACTACAATGCGAAGAATTCCAAGCTGATCGATCTTGGTCTGCAGCCACACTTTCTTTCCGACGCTCTGCTGGATTCGCTGATCAATATTGCGATCGCCTACCGCGACCGGATCGACACATCGTTGTTCATGCCGCAGGTGAACTGGAGAAACCCGACCAACGATCGCCGGCACGGGCTGGGCAAGGTCGCCGATGCGACGTTCATGCCGTCGGAGGTTTAGCGAAGCGCCAGCACACATCGTTGTGTATCTGGGCCAGCCTGACAAGCAGGGTAGAAACAAGTGCATGTTATTCGGACCCATAACCTATTGCGCGTATTGAACGCGACTGGCTGGCTGACGCTTGCGCTTTTGATTGCATCAGGGCCGCACGCAGTCTGCAAGGCGCAAGGTAGCCCACCTTGCGGAAACAGCACGGTTGACAATGCTTGGGGGCCGGTATTCGGATCTCAGGCCAAGGCGTTTCTTGTTAGACTGCAACGGGTTGTTGAGACTAACAACAAGATACAATTTGCCTCGCTTGTCCATTATCCGCTTCATGTACTCGACGGAAGCCATGCTAATGAGATTTCGACGCCCGCCGATCTAATTCGGAAATATCCTTCGATTCTGACTCCGGACGTGAGGCATGCGATTCGGTCTCAATCTCCCACGTGCCTATTTGCTAATGGTCAGGGCGTGATGATCGGGCGCGGGCAGATTTGGTTCCAAGAGGAATCGAGCGGAAACATGAAAATCTACACAATAAACCTAGGTGCGCCTAGACAGACTGACTAGCGCGGGGCAGTCGCACAATGACTTGGGCTTCCCTCAGGCCCTGCCTTTCCTATCCGTTCGGGCGGATGACTTTGGTATGGCCAGTTGTCTTCAGCCTGAAGACGTCGCCTGGGATCTTGCGGTTGATTTGAATATTGCTGTACTTGGCCACACGATAGTCGCCTGAGGGTTCGGAGAACCTCTGCTGCACGCTCACGCCCCGCGCCGGATCGATCCACAGCGTGATCGTCTGGAACATGCTCTTCACCTTTTGCGACTTGGGCGTCAGTTCGAGCTTGTCGGTGTTCACGCCGTCCACCTGCTCCATTCCGGCATAGCTCACGTCGAACGATTTCTCCAAGTCGTGCCCGCGGCCGCCGAAACCCAGTAACAGAAAACTTTCGAAATCGGCCTTGTTCTTGCCGGGGCTGTATTCGGTGACCTGATCGATCGAGGGCTGATACACGCTGACCAGATTTCCGGTGAAGAGAATGTACTTCTTGTCGGGCGAGGTGATGTCGGCGGCCATTTGCACTTCAGTGCCCTGGCGGCGAAAGTACATCGTGCCCTTTTGAAAGTCGTGATCGTTAACCACCTTCTGATACTGGTCCCAGACAAAATCGCACTGTGCGGTGCGAAAGTTTGCCGCCGCCTGGTCCATGGAGGCCAAGGTCGCTTCCAGGCTTTGTGCCTGCAAACCAGCCGCCGCGCAACACAGAATCCATCCCAACGCGGCAATGCTTGTCAATGTCTTCATATTGGTTCGGCGAAGTTCTTCAGGCGCATTCGCCGGGACTTGGCCCGCGATCAGCGATGTCCCCAAACTTTGTACGCAATGACATTGTGTTTACCGTCGAGCACCGCTTCATATCGGTCGATGGTTATATCTCCCGCGACCGGTTCAATGACACGTCTCAGCGACTCCCTAATGTCCGCATCACTGCCGGTCTTGACCGCCGCCGCATCCACTTTATAGAGGAAGCCGTCTCCCTCCGGTTGTACGATGACTTCAGTTTGATGCGGGGGCCGCTCCTGCGGTTTGTCGCGGAAATTGATCCACAGCGGGGTCAGGAAGATGAAGGCGAGGATGAGCGTAACCATGACATCGTAATGGATGTTGCCCCGCGGCCAGGTCCACCAAAAATAGCCTTTCAAGGTTTTGCCGAAGCTGCTCATCGCTGGAATTAGTCTAGAGAGGCGTAAGGCGGAGCGCAAGGAAGCCGCGTTTCGCAATTCGCTATTCGCTCTTCGCTCTTCGCTTCTCGCTTTTCGCAATTCGCTCTTAGATGCAACCTCAAGTGGCAGTTCGCAACAACAACCCGTGAGTGACGGATATAAGCTTCTGGCGAAAGGCGAATAGCGAAAAGCGAACCGCGCAATTCACGTTCTCAACTCTGCCACCGTCGCCCCGCCGCCGCCTTCGTTCTGGGGAGGCTCGGACACCTTGGCGACGTGCGGGTGACTTTGCAGGTATTGGCGGAGCGCCTTGCGCAGGATTCCCATACCGCTGCCATGCACCACGCGGACACGTACGGCGCCGGCCAGGAATGCGCGGTCCACAAACTTTTCCACGGCGCGAGTGGCTTCGTCCACGGTCTGGCCGATCACGTTAATCTCGGTGGCCACGCTGTCGTCTTCGTGCGCCAGGGTAACGTTGATGCCGCGGGCGCGCGCGGATTCGACGGGATTAATTCCGGCACGCGCGACCACGCTGGCAAAGTCATCGCGCGCCACCTTCATCTTCATCGGCCCAACCGCTACTTCGAAGCTGTCATCGTCGAAATGGCGCAGCACTTTGGCGTCGCGGCCGAGCGACTTCAGCCGCACAGTATCGCCAATGCTGACCTGCTTAACCACATGCTGCTGCGCGTGCGGATCGCCGCTGTCGGCGCCGGTCGAGTGCGCCACCACCGTGGAATCGAATTGCTCGCGGAATTCGCGCCGCATCTTGGCAATGCGGCGCTCGGCGTCTTTCGATAGCTTCAACGCCTGCGCGCGGTCCTGCACGGCGTTGACGGTTTCGCGCGCGCGGTACTCGAAATCGCGTAAAACGCTTTCCAGCTTCTTCTCCATCTCGCGCAGCTTTTCACGCTGCTCCTTGCGGCCCTCAACGGCGAGATGCTGGCGCTCGCGTGTCAACTCCTGCTCGCGTGCGCCAAGCTCATTGCGCTCCACATCTATTTGCCGCAGCTCCGAATGCAGCCGGTCGAGGAAACGCGAAATGTCCTGGGCCTGTGAGGTCATTCGCTGCCGCGCCTGGGTGACGATCTCGGAATTCAACCCCAATTTTTGCGCGATGTTGATACCTGCCGACGCGCCCGGCACGCCGATGCGCAGCTCGAACGTTGGAGCAAATGTGTTTTCATCGAAGCCCACCGCCGCGTTGAGTACGCCGGGGGTGTTGGCCGCATAAACTTTGAGCGCAGTGTGGTGCGTGGAGACGATGCTAATGCATGCCGCACGGCGGAAGTGGTCGGCGATAGCGACCGCCAGCGCTGCACCCTCTTCTGGATCTGTTGCCGAGCCCAACTCATCGAGCAGAACCAGCGAATGCGCGGTCGCCTGGTGCGAAATCAGGTCGATGTTGGTAACGTGCGCCGAGAATGTCGAGAGGTTTTGCTCAATGGACTGGTAGTCGCCGATGTCGGCAAACACCGAATCGAAAATGGGCAGCTCGGCGCGCCCGGCCGGAAGCGGAAGGCCCGACTGCGCCATCAGCGCCAGCAGTCCAACGGTCTTCAGCGCCACGGTTTTTCCCCCGGTATTGGGTCCGCTGATGACGAGCTGGCGGTGCTCTGCATCAAGCTCAACAGTAAGCGGCACGACGGCAACGCCGCGCCCCTTCAGCGTCCGCTCGAGCAGCGGATGCCGCGCGTCACGCAGCACAAAAGCATTCCCCGAGGTTGTGTCCGATGACCCATCGGCCGGTGATTCAGTGGCTGGCGATACGCCGGATGGTGACGGTTCCGGTTCGGCATCCCCGTTCGTAAGGAACTTCACGGCTACGCAGTCATAGTCCTCGGCAAAACGCGCCTTGGCGAATTGCAACTCAAGTTCGGCAAGAACGTACACCGCGTTGCTGAGGTCGTCGGCATGTTCGCCCAGCCGCGCCGTCATCTCCAGCAGAATGCGATGGATTTCCGCCTGCTCATCTTCCAGCAACCGCACCAGGTCGTTGTTCTGCTCGATGGTCTCCAGCGGCTCAATAAATACCGTTTGTCCGCTGGACGAAGCGCCGTGGGCGACGCCTTGCACCCGACGTCGCTGTTCCACCTTCACCGGAATCACGAAGCGCTCGCCGCGAATGGTCACCAGCTCTTCCTGAACTGCGCCGTCCTCGGAAAGCCGCCGCAGATAAGAGCGCAGCGACTCCTGGATGGCCCGTTTCTGCTTTTCCATCTCGCGGCGAATTCGTGCCAGCTCGGGCGAAGCCTTATCGTCGAGCGTGCCGTCGGGCAGGATTTTGTTTCGGAAGTAACGCAAAAGCTGAGTGAAATCGGCCAGCGTCTGGGAAAGCTCCGCGATTGCCAGCCACTTGCCCTCGACCGGCAGCGGCGGGTGCAGCGCGATCTCACGCCACTCAGCAGCGCGGTCGGCCACCAGCAGAAGGTCGCGAATCTCGGTGATCTCCAAAGCAGCGCCCCGGATGCGCGACTTGTTTACCAGCGTCGTGGGATCGAGCAGGCCATGAAAATCGAAACGGCCACCGGCGCGCAAATATCCGCGCACCTCCGCAACCAGTTGCTGCTGGCGTTCGATCCATTGGCGGTCACGCGACGGCGTGAGCTGCATTACCCGTTCGTGTCCGAGCGGCGAGCCGGTATAAATGGCCAGCAACTGACGCAGCTGATCGAATTCGAGCACCCGCTCGCTGGAGTGAAGGATTGGGCTGGGAGAACTCATCAGGGCCGTTTCTATGGTACAGCAGCCTCGCGCCGATTCGCCGCGACCGCAAGGCAAGCGAACTTGCTTGAGGTGAAAGAGGCCCTCAGGTTAAACTGCCTCGTGGCGATGGAGTTCGCCGTTAACCGCCCGCGGGCTGATAACTCCTACCAAGTAAGCTGGAGAACTCCATCGTGAACTATTTGTGGATCGCCTTAGGCGCGGTTGCAGGTGCCAGCGCGCGTTACTTTCTCAGCGGGTACATCGCCCGCGTTTTCTCAACGACCTTTCCCTACGGCACCCTTCTCATCAACGTGACCGGCAGCCTGGTGCTGGGGTTCTTCCTGGTCCTGGCCGGGGAACGCATGCTGCTTGACCCGCGCTGGCGCCTGCTGGTGGCCATCGGATTTTGCGGCTCCTACACAACATTTTCCAGCTATGCCTTCGAGACGTTCGCCTACCTCGAGCAGGGGCAATGGACGCTGATGGCGGTAAACATTGTCGCCAGTAACGCGCTCTGCCTGGCCGCCATTGTCGCGGGCGCAGCCATCGCGCGGGGGTTGTAGAATGGCAACTCCTATGGCTGTACAGGTAACCATGTATCTCACGGAGGGCGATTCCTGGCATCATCGCCCGCTACACCTGGAGGTCTTGAAGTATCTCCGGGCCGAAAACGTTGCCGGCGCCGTGGTCTTTCACTCCGTCGCAGGCTTCCAAGGCCGGGGTACGGTGCACACGGCCCATCTGGTGGAGGCGGGAGGTGACTTGCCGGTGGTGATTACCTTCGTCGATACCGATGAGCATGTAACCCGGGTCCTTCCCAAACTGCGAGAGATGGCCGCCCATCGTCTGATCGTCCGCGAGAATGTGGTGATCGAGCAGGGCAGCCTCGATTGATGGCCCTATTCACCGGTCATTCACCTAACCAGATATAGCCAACTACCGTTTCCGCCGCTTGCCAGATAAACTGTTGCGGGCGCATTGATGGGTCAACCTAAGCGCATTTCCGGTTGATCTCATTTTGTATCCCCGGCGAGAGGAGCCTCATGGCACCGTTAATTTCCGACGCGTTCGTTTTTTTCGGCGCCACCGGCGACTTGGCCCACAAGAAAATTTTTCCCGCCCTGCAAAGCATGGTGAAGCACGGCGCCCTCAACGTGCCGGTGATCGGCGTGTCCAAGTCCGGCTGGACACTTGAGCAATTGCGCGAACGCGCCAAAGACAGCCTGACGAAGTACGGCGGGGGAGTGGACGAAGAAGCCTTCCAAAAGCTATGCCAGCTGATGGACTATATCGACGGCGATTACAACGACGATAAGACCTACACCACCCTGCGCGCCAAACTGGGCAACGCGAAATTGCCCACGCATTACCTGGCGATTCCGCCCAGCATGTTTTCAGTCGTGGTACAAGGGTTGGCAAAGTCGGGCTGCGCAGAGAACGCGCGGGTCATTCTGGAGAAGCCCTTCGGCCGTGATCTTTTGTCGGCCCGCAAGCTGAATGAGACGTTGCACCAGGCTTTCCCTGAAGAGCGCATCTTTCGCATCGATCACTACCTGGGCAAAGAAGCGGTCGAGAACCTGCTCATCTTTCGCTTTGCCAACAGCTTTCTGGAGCCCATCTGGAACCGTAACTACGTGCACAGTGTGCAGATCACCATGGCCGAATCGTTCGGCGTGGAAGGCCGCGGAAAGTTCTACGAAGAGGCGGGCGCCATTCGCGATGTAGTGCAGAACCACATGCTGCAGGTGGTCGCGTTCCTGGCCATGGAGCCGCCTACGACGATGTACGTGGACTCAGTGCGCGACGAACAGGTAAAAATCTTCCGCACAATTCCGCCGCTCAGCCCGGCCCACATCGTTCGCGGACAGTTTCGCGGCTATCGCGACGAGCCCGGCGTCTCGCCCACATCCGACGTGGAAACCTTTGCGGCGCTGCGCCTGGAGATCGATTCGTGGCGCTGGGCTGGAGTTCCGTTTCTGATCCGTGCGGGCAAGCGATTGCCCATCACCGCAACCGAAGTGTTCGTGAAATTGCGCAAGCCGCCGCTCAGCAAGATGGGCGCCGACGGGCGTAACTATTACCGCTTTCGGCTCGGCCCCGATATTGAGCTGAGCCTGGGCGGGCGCGTGAAGCGGCCTGGGCCGCTTATGGTACCCATGCCCGTCGAGCTGACAGCCGTGAAATACACCGCCAGCGATGAGATGGATGCGTATGAACGCCTGCTTACTGACGCCATGAAGGGCGACCAGTTGCTATTTGTGCGGCAAGATGCGGTCGAGGCGGCTTGGGCAATTGTCGATCCCATTCTCGGCGACTGCTGCCCCACCGAAATCTACGAGCCGGGAACATGGGGTCCGCCGGACTCGCGCGAGTTAGCCGCCGACATCGGCGGTTGGCACGATCCGGAGTAGCGACTTCGCACACAGGTTGTCGAAATCGGATCGCGCAAGGAGTTCGCCGATTACTGCGGCAGCGCGTAGTATCCCTGGCGGGAATGGACCTGGGTTTTTTCGGGGACGCGCACCTGCAATTGCAAGGCGTGGAATCCCGGCGTTGGTTCCTTCGGCACGAAAGATACAAAATACTGGGTGCGTAGCTCCTGCTCAATCTCCGCGAATGTCCCGTCGAAGTCCTTGCTGGATTGCGCCACATAGAAGCGGCCGCCCGTCAGCTCAGCCAGGCGTTGCAACACTGCGTAATTGCCGGGCGCTTGCTTCCTGTCATGCAGGGCCAGAGTGTAGATCTGGACCTCGGCGCGCAGCGCAATGGCGACCACATCGCGCAGCGCATGGAAGCTTTGAGTGTCGTCGCCATCGCTTACCGCGACGATGACCCGATGCACCAGGCTGACGTCATGATGCGACAGGTGCTCGTTACAGGCCTCATACAGCGCATCATAAAAACTGGTGCCCCACCCTGGCTGATGCAACCGGCTCACGGCATCCATCAGCTGCGCCCGATCGGAGGTCGGAGCCTGCCAGATGCGGACTTCGCCGCCGAATCCCATCACGAAGGCGCGATCGCTTTGCGGCCGCAGAATCCGGTCCAGAAAATTGAGCGCCGCCGCCTTCTCCTCCGGCAGTGCGCGCTTCATGGAATCGCTGCTGTCCAGCACGATTCCCAGCCGCAAGGGGAGATTTTCCTCGCGCGCAAAGTCGTTAAAATGTTCCACCGGCACTCGATTGTCCAGGATGCGAAGGTCGTCTGCGGAAAGATCACGCAGCAAGCGCCCTTGTTCGTCGGCCACAGTAAACTCCAGCCTGACTTCGGGCACTGTGCGGCTCACTGTATATCCCGGGGTAGCCGCAGCAGAATAGCTTCCCGGCGGAAGCAGGTCCATGGGCTTAACCGCAGCCGCGCGACTTGCGATATCGGTCGCCGAACCACGAAGTGAGGCGCTGGAGGATGGTGAATCGGCCGCTGAATTACCGGATTCCTCCGCCGCCCATTCGCCGATTCCTGCCAGCATGACCGCGCTCAAAGCCAGCATTAACCCCACAATCATTACGGACTTGTGCACAAATGAGTTATCGGCGATGCGGCCAACAAGCTTGAACAGAAGCCGACAGCGGCGCCCAGGCAACACGAGGAAAAGAGGCCGCGTTCCAGCACTGGTTGGACACAAGTCTGCTGCTGCGGCGAAACGGCTTTCGACGCGCCGCACCAATCGCGCCGGTTGACGTGATCGGACGACCACCCTGACACCTCACCCCAATTGGCGCGTTGGATGAAAGGAGCTCCGAAATAGATGCCTAGATTTTTGCGAGAAAATCTGTGGACACTTAAGTAAGAAGGGAGAAAAGCGGGCCATAAGCCATGTTGTTTCTCGCAGGAGGAGCTTTTCCGGCGTTCCAGCGACTGCCTACTTTCAGCTTCGCTTCATCTTCCTTTGCTAAACTCGGTGAGTGAGAAGAATCCGGCCGAAAGCCTGGATCTTCGCCTGCGCGTCAGGCGTTCTCCAGGTGCTGATCTTCCCCAAGCCCGCACTCTATCTGCTGAGTTGGGTATCGCTCGCCCCGTTGATCTATGCCATCCTGAAATGCTGCGAGCAAGATGTGACCCTGGCGCTCGCCGATGGCGGACTCTTTCTGGCGCCCGCGACGGCGTGGCAAGGCTTCCTGCTCGGCTATGTCAGCGGCGTCATCTGGTATCTCGGCAGCTGCTATTGGGTCTTCTATGTAATGCACGTGTACGGCGGAATCCCGGTTGCAACCTCGCTTATCTTGTTGTTGATGTACGCCCTGTACCTGGCTTTGTATCACGGGTTATTTGGGTTCCTGCTCGCCCTGATCGCCGCGCGCCGCAATGGATTCAGCTTGCGGGCGCTGGTGTTTACGCCATTCATCTGGGTTGGCATTGAGCTGGCGCGCACCTACATCACGGGATTCCCCTGGGACCTGCTGGGCACTACGCAGATTGACAATGTTCCACTCTCGCGGGTCGCCACCTTCACCGGCGTGTACGGCCTCTCATTCGAGATTGTGCTGGTGAATACCGCGGTCGCGGCTGCCTTTCTGGTGCCGCATGCGCGGCGCAAGGTGTTGCTGACGGCGGCGCTGGGAGCGGCCATCGCGCTACACGCCGGCAAATTGGTAAAACCCCCGGCCCTTCCGGCAAG
This sequence comes from uncultured Acidobacteriaceae bacterium, assembly GCA_963798185.1. Taxonomy (GTDB): domain Bacteria; phylum Acidobacteriota; class Terriglobia; order Terriglobales; family Acidobacteriaceae; genus Bog-257. The sequence goes on along the minus strand of CAWCSJ010000031.1, from coordinate 16,261 downwards.
CGATGGCGCGACCCTGGTGCAGGCAGACGTTCCCATTCTCGATTCCGGAGTGTGGACGCTCGACTATCTTACCCAAACGCTCGACTCGTTAGCGGCGCTTAGTGTACCGCCGCAGCATAACAAGCCCGGCACGCCAGGATTGATCCTCTGGCCCGAATCGCCGGCGCCATTTTTTGTGACCGACCTGCATGTGCGCAGCACTATCGCCAACGTGGCCCGCACGACGAATTCCTACATCATCGCCGGTTCGTTGGGCATCGAGCACACGGGCGAGCCCAACCGTCAGCCTGATATCTACAACTCGGCAGCCGTGATTGCGCCGGATGGCGCCTGGACGGCGCGTTACGACAAAATCCACCTCGTCCCCTTCGGCGAGTATGTCCCGTTCGAGAGACTGTTCAGCTTTGCCAGCGGCCTCACCCACCAGGTCGGGACCTTCGCCCGCGGCACGTCACGCCTTCCGTTGCAAGTCGGCGACACCAGGATTGGCACGTTTATCTGTTACGAGTCGATCTTCCCCAACGAAGTCCGCCAATTCGCCAAGAACGGCGCTGAATTGTTCGTGAACATCTCGAACGACGGCTGGTACGGTGAAGGCGGTGCTTCGTGGCAGCACTTGAACCAGGCACGCATGCGCGCGGTGGAAAATTATCGCTGGCTGCTGCGCGATACCAACACCGGCATCACCGCGGTGATTGATCCGCTGGGGCGGGTGGTGGCCGAAGCCCCCCGCAATCAACGCATCCAGTTGCAGGCGGCGTATTCTCTGGAGGAAGCCACCACCTTTTACACTCGTCACGGCGATTGGTTCCCGGTGACGTGTGCGATAATCACCTTGCTGGGACTGCTGTTGCGCGCCTTCGTGCCGGGCGCCATGGTGCGGCCACCGGCCGCGTGAAAGAATCCTCTTCACCACTGAGGCACGGAGAACACAGAGAATCAAAGGCAAGAACAAAAAGTAACAATGGCAGCACTTTTTACGGATAAAAACGCAGCGGACTAAGAGCTCACAGCGAGAGCGAAAAGCGGACCCCACATGGTTGAAGAATTAGAACAGGAATACGCAGCGCTGCGCGACAAGGTGCGCGATCTACAGGAGTATCTTTGACGCGCCCAAGCTGCGCGAGAAACTGAGCGAGATCGAAAAGCAAACCTCCGATCCCACGCTCTGGTCGAACCCTGAAAAATCACAACTGGTAATGCGCGAGAAGAAGCGCCTGGACAGCTTGCTTGCCACGGAAGCCGAACTGGCGCGGCGTTCCAGCGACATCACCGCTTACTTCGATCTGGCGCGGGAAGGGGAAAACGTCTCCTCCGAGCTGCGGCGCGAAGTGGATGCGCTCCGCGGCCTGGTCGAGAAGCTCGAAACCGAGACTCTGCTCTCCGGCGAAAATGACGAGCGCAGCGCCATCGTGACCATTCATCCCGGCGCCGGCGGCACCGAATCGCAGGATTGGGCCGAGATGCTGATGCGCATGTATCTGCGTTGGGCCGAGCGCCAGGGTTTCTCCACGCAACTCTACGAGTATCAGCCGGGCGACGAGGCGGGCATCAAGTCGGCGACCTTCGGCGTCAACGGCGAGTATGCCTATGGGCTGCTGGCCAGTGAAATCGGCGTGCACCGCCTGGTCCGCATCTCGCCCTTCGACCAGGCCAAGCGCCGGCACACCTCGTTCGCCAGCGTCTATGTCTCGCCGGAAATTGACGAGACCATCGAGATCAACATCAAGCCGGAAGATATTCGCACTGATACCTATCGCTCCGGCGGCAAGGGCGGGCAGCATGTCAACACCACCGATTCGGCGGTGCGGATTACGCATATTCCCACCGGAATCGTGGTCGCCTGCCAGAACGAACGCTCGCAGCACAAGAACCGCGAGCGGGCGATGAGCATTCTGCGCTCGCGCCTCTACGAGTACGAACTGGAGAAGAAGCGCGCGGTCACCAAGGGCATCGAGGATTCCAAGCTCGACATCGACTTCGGGTCGCAGATACGGTCGTACGTGCTTCAGCCCTATCGCATGGTAAAGGACCTGCGAACGCGAGTCGAGATCGGCGACGTGGACCGTGTACTGGATGGAGACTTGGACGAGTTAATTCGAGGGTATTTGCAGTTGCGGAGGAAAGAGCAGAGGGAATAAGCAGGTTCCAGCTACCTGCAGGTTTTCGATTGCCGCAAAAAGATGAATACTGACTCGCAGAGGACATCGCTAATGAATGGCGCAGTATTGCGCACTCTTGGCAAGCCGCCCCGGTGTGAGCCATTTCCCGAGCCCATTCCGGGCGATGGAGAGGTTGTTGTCCACGTCCGTGCCGCGGCCCTGAAACCCGTCGACAAACAGATGGCCAGTGGCTCACACTATGCCAGTTTTCGTGAGCTGCCGGTTGTGTGTGGACTCGACGGAGTGGGCACGCTTGAGGATGGTGCCCGTGTATTCTTTGCTGCGCCGCGACAGCCCTATGGTGCGATGGCGCAGCGCACCGTTGTAGCCCGTTCCCGCTGCTGGCCGCTGCCAGACAACGTTGACGACGTCAGTGCCGCGGCCATCGTCAACCCCGGTGTATCGGCCTGGCTCACGCTGTTGGAGCGCGCGAAACTGGCTAAAGGCGACCACGTCCTGGTCCTGGGCGCGACGGGCACCACTGGCAGACTTGCAACACAGATAGCCAAGCTCGTGGGGGCCAGGCGTGTTGTCGCAGCAGGACGCGACGAATTGGTGTTGAATACCCTCCGAGATTTGGGGGCCGACTCGACCATATCGCTCGAGCGGCCCGCTAAAAAGCTGGTCGATGCCTTCACTCGCGAAGCTGGTGATGCGGGATTCAACGTCATCATCGACTATCTATGGGGGCCCCCGACGGAGGCATTGCTATCTGCAATCACACGCAGCGATTTTGCTCCTGCTTCGGGAAGAATTCGACTGGTTCAAGTTGGCGAAAGCGCCGGCCCAACTATCTCGCTTTCCGCTGCGGCTTTGCGCAGCTCGGGGCTGGAGATTCTAGGCGGTGGTTCGGGCGCCGCACCTTCGCTCGACAAACTGCTCGACGCCTATCATCAGGTACTGTCGCGCGTCGCAAGTGGAGAGCTTCGCATCCAAACCGAGTCAGTGCCACTTACCGACGTCGAAATCGCTTGGGAGCGAGAATCGCGGGCGCGGCTCGTCATCATTCCGTAGCCCCGGCCATGGATTCTGTCTAGCACGATTGCTACGATCGAGTGCCAGTTAGGAAGCAACCTTTATGGACGACTGCCTTTTTTGCAAAATCATTGCCGGGAAGATTCCCACCAAGAAGGTGTACGAAGACGACAAGGTTTTTGTCTTCGAAGACAGCAACCCCAAAGCGCCGACCCACGTGCTCATCATTCCCAAGCGGCACGTGGCCGGATTGAAGGAAGCCACGCCCGAAGACGCCGAGATCCTCGGCTACTGCCAGCTTATCGCGGCCAAGATCGGCCGCGAGCGTGGCATCGAGGATGGATACCGCACCGTGTACAACGTGGGACCGCGCTCGGGGCAGTCGGTTTTCCACCTGCACCTGCATCTGCTGGGCGGGCGTGATTTGACCTGGCCACCGGGGTAAAGGCGAGCGTAGGCCGTCAATGCAAAAGAAAATAAGGCGCACGACAGAGACGTGCGCCTCATTGCCGACTTATCCTCACCTACCTACTTCAGAAGTTAAACATCACTCCAGTTGATACTCGCACGTTGTTCTGATTGGTTTTGAAGTACTGCGTCCGCATCCAATCCACTTGCGCCACGCGCACCCCGAAGTGCCCCTTAAACGGAATATCCAGGCCACCGCCGACGGCCATGGCAACCGCGTTTTGGGACGACCCTACGCCGCCCTTCGAGCCGCTGACATGGCCGCCGCCAAACAGCGCATGAGCAAACGGAACTACGTGCTGCGCCCGATAGCTCAGCGTCGGCCCAAACATATAGCTGTAATTGTGAATCGACACTGCGAACGGAGACCCATAAGAGCCGCCGAAGTCGGCCGTAGCTCCTAGCCAGCTGGTAAGGTTGACGTTTGCCTGGGCGTTCCAGCCGTTCAGGCCAAAGCCTTTTTGCTGCGAAGAGCCCGCATTAGAAGAGCCCACGTTGAGGTAAGAATACCCCCCGAACATTTCAAAGCGAGGCATGTCCTGGGCGCTGACCGCCAGCGTGGCGGCCATTAGGATTGCCATCAACAATAGTGTTTTCTTCATCAGATGATTCCTCCTGAACCGTCCGGCGCAGGTTTTCCAACCCAACACCGCCGCGGAAATGCACCACGACAAGCACAAGTGCGCCAGGCCAGCAACAGCCTGTGGCTGCTCCAGCCAAGGGCAGAGGAATTCTGCCCTGCGCAGGTGCCAGTCATTACATCGGCCGGTTTAAAGGGAAGCTTGAGGAGGGCGTCAGAGCGGCGACTCACTTAGCTCACTCTTGCTCGGGCAGTTAGAGACGTGACCCTCGCTTGGCGCGCGCCCTAGCAAGTTTACGAATTCGCTTGTGATGAAGGCAGGCTATGACGATGGATTTGTCCGGCTCTACCCGATACCACACTCCATAAGGAAAACGCCCGACGTTACATCGGCGCGCATCATCTATGACCTTGCGATGCGATAGCGGATGTTCCGAAATCCTCCGGGAGCCCCCGCATTCATGCGGGGGAAGGAGCGCTTTAGCGCTCCGGGAAGAAGTTGGTCTTTTTCACGCGCTTTAGCGCCGGGAAAATGCCAGGGTAAAGCCCACTCCAAAAATCGACTCGTTCCTCGCTGGACTGAAGTCCAGCTTCCCCCTGCTGAAGCAGGGGGCTCCCACCAAGACTTCTCCAAAGCTTTGCCGCGGCCGTAAAGCCAGCGTAGTTCCGAATCTTAATTGCACCGCAAAGCGGTGCTCTACCCTATACCGTTGCGAAATAGCTTTAGTGATCCGGCGGTGGCGCTTTTGGAGGTGGTGCAGCCTGCTTGGGCGCACTCTCGTCCTCCGCTCCGGCCGGAGGTTCCGCATCCGGCAGCACCCAGCTATCCAGCACACTCGCAAATACCGGCTGCAGGCGCGCCAGATTTTCCGGCGAACACTTCAGCGCGACGGAATACATCTCCTCATCAGGCCCCTGAATAATGACCACCTCTTCGACCCAGTCGCGGTCGGTCGCCTTCTCGTGATAGCGGACCTTCAGCATCTGGGCCGGCTGATGGTCCACGGTGCGGTGCTGGCGCTGCAAGGTTTCGAATCCCTGCCCGCCCTTGCGCATACTCTGCGACGTCTGCTCGATGATGACGTCCACGCTCGCGGGCTCTTCATCGCCTTCGGGCTCCGGCACAATCATGGCGACCGTGATTCCGTCCCATAGCGCCTTGTCCAGCTTCTGCGGAGGCGCTACCACCACGCCATTGCCGTCGAAAACTTCGCCCAGCACGATCCACGAGCCCGGATACTTAAAGCAGAAGCTTCCATCAGGATGGCAGTAGCGTTTTTTTACAACGGGTTTGTGTGCCGGGGATTGAGCGGACGCTGTAGATGCTTTCTGTCCGGCCGGCTTTTGGCCGGACGTCGTCTGGCCGGAAGTCAGGGCGACCAGGCTCAGCGTCATGACCAGCAAAATTACGATGCGCAACGACTGCATAGCTTACAGTTGCACAGCTCGCTTGCGTTCTGCAATTGCCTGCAAAGCCGAAAGCGTCTCCTTGGGCAGGTGGTAGGACTCAGAGTCGGACGGATAGCTCTCCGACTTCACATCCTCTTTGAAAGCGGCCAGCGCGTTGCTAATCACCGAGCCCACGTCGGCATAGCGGCGGACAAACTTGGCCGGTGGCGCAAACGTCAGCCCCAGCAGGTCGTGGAAGACCAGCACCTGCCCGTCGCACTCGGGGCCGGCGCCAATGCCGATGGTCGGCACCTCCAGCTCGCGTGTGATCATGCCCGCAACTTCGCGCGGAATGCCTTCCAGCACGATGCAACATGCGCCGGCCCGCTCCAGCGCGAGCGCGTCGTGCATCAGTTGCTCGACGGCTTTCAGGGTCTTGCCCTGCACTTTGTAGCCGCCCATGGCGTGCAGCGATTGCGGCGTCAGTCCAATGTGGCCGACCACGGGAATTTCCGCCTCGACCATGCGCTCGACTAGGCGGGCGCGCTTCTCGCCGCCTTCGATTTTCACCGCCTCGGCGCCAGCTTTGATAAAGCGCGCCGCATTTTGCAGAGCGTCGCGCGCGGTCACGTGGTACGAAGCGAAAGGCATGTCAGCCACCAGAAATGCTCGTTTGACGCCGCGCCGGACGGCACGCGTGTGGTGCAGCATCTCTTGCATGGTGACCGGCAAAGTATTTTCATAGCCCAGCATGACCATGCCGAGCGAGTCGCCGACCAGGACCATGTCGATGCCGGCCTCATCCACCAGCCGCGCGCTGGGATAGTCGTAGGCAGTGAGAACGGTGATGATTTCCCTGTGCTGTTTTTTTTCCAGAAGGGTAAAAGAGGTGATCTTCGAGCGGAAGTCGCCGGTGGTAATACTCACGATGCCTCCAGTGCAGTTCCCCGCTGGGGATACCGCCTGTACCTAGGTGAATTTTACACCCGAAACGGTCCGGGTTGTGCGGCGCTTCAGGGCCTCCAGGCCATTTCTGAATTGTCATTACGAGCGAAGCGAGGAATCTGCTCTTATTGACATAGGACGACCGTTTAGGAAACAGCAGATCCCTCACGGCCTGAAGGCCGTTCGTGATGACAAACCAAACAGCGGAACTGAGGGATTCCCGCATACGATGCCAGGCCCTACTCCCCGCAGGTGTGGTCATGGATGATCCGCCAGCCCTCGGGAAACTTGCGCAAGACGAGCGTGAAGATGCCATGCGGCTGTTTGCCGTCGGGCATGGCGAGCTGAAACTTCCCGCGCACGAAGGCCGCTTCGGGGCCCAGTAACTGCACCTGCAAATCGCTGAACGATAATGTCCCCATAGCGCGGCCCTCCGCTTGATAGCTGCGCCGATAGCGCGCCAGAGTTGGCTCCCAGCCCTTCGTCTCCGCGGTGCCGGAGAAAAATGTCAGCTCGGGCGAGTGCCAGTAGCCGTTCATGAAGCGTTCCAGATCGCGATGGTTCCAGGCGTCCACTTGCGATTGCAGGACCGCCTGAATTGCCTGCTCAGCGTCCGGGGTATGGACCTGCGCCTGCAGCGGAACAATTGCTGACAGCACCATCGCGGCGAATATAAGAACCAGCTTCGACATCTGCACCTCCGCTCGCAGCAGTGTAGCGGAGTTGGCGCGGTTGGGATTTTTGGTTTGTGAAAGGGCACGGCTTGGAATTTTAGTTTTTGAAAGGGCATGGTTGGAATTTTTGGTTTGTGAGAGGGCGCGGCTTGGAATTTTAGTTTTTGAAAGGGCATGGCTGGGATTTTTGGTTTGTGAAAGGGCACGGCTTCAGCCGTGCCGCGCCATTCTCCTTTAGCGGTGGCTTTAGCCACGGAGGGACCTCGGGTTTGGAGAAAAGCACATCCCTTGCGGGCTAAAGCCCGCTCGGTGTGACAAAACAGTTGTCGGTTGTCAGTAAACATAACCGCAGGTCCTTCGACTCGCTACGCTCGGGCAGGATGACAAGCAAAAAAACGGTGGGCCCAAGCCCACCGCTGCGTCGCGACTACAAAACTACAAAGTGGTTTAGTGCGCCTCGGCCTGGGCCTCGGACTTGGAGCGTCGCACCGTTGCCAGGAAGTGATCAGCCGCGGCCGGCGGCCTCACGTGTCCCAGCAGCACCTCGCGGAAGCCGACGTTGCGTCCGTAGAGGGCGACCGTCGAGCTCTCATCGGGCTTAACGACCGCGCCGTCCAGCGTCAGTCCGGCGAAAAGACCGCGCGTGCGCGAGTAGGTCAGCACTTCGGCCTTCATCTTCCAATCGGTGGACGCCTCGGCGTCACGGCCTACGGGACCCGCCGCCACGGCGCCGTTTGCGCCCAGCTTAAACTTGGAGCTCAGCAGGTCCTGCATGCCGCGATCGTTCATGATCAGCAACACCAGGTCGGCGGACTCGACCCCGATCTGCGCGCCCCAGCTTCCACCGGTAATCACGAAGAACGCGGGTGCGCTCCAGTTGCCATTGTCGGTGCGGCAGGTCGCCACGCCACGGCCATGCTCGGCGCCAAACACGAAGCCACCCTTCACCATCGAAGGAATCACGGCGACGCACTTGGCGCTGGCGAACACCTTGTCGGGAATGCCCTTGTCGGGCGTATTCAGCAATTCGTTGAGGATCTTGGAAGCGTCGTCCAGCCGCGCCAGAACTTTGTCGCGGTCCTCGGAGGCCTTGGTGCCTTCATTTCTGGCGTCCGACTTCTCCTGGTCGGCAGCGTCCCTGTCCTGGTTCGCCGCATCGTTGCGGGCCTGATGCTGCGAGTCCTGAGCGTTGGCACTGTTGTTAGGATCGGTTGAGTTGTTGGCCGCGGTGGTCGTCGTTGTCGTGGTGGTCTGCGAAGCAGAATTGTCGCTGCTGGTGTTGCTGCCATTGTCCTGCGCCAGCACCGTGAATGTGCCCAGCGCCAATAACATCAGTAAAATTCCGAGTTTCTTCATGGCCTTTGTGTCCTCTCGTGGAATCCGTGGGGCGTCCGGGGAATTCGCCCTCACATTGTTGGATTGCGAATTTCAGCCCTCGGGTTTGCAGCAGGGAGATTGGATTATTCTCAGAGGTCTTACAACCTGAAGAAACCGGCAGACATCGCGCATGCAACGAAACGCGGCGATAAGAGGCGGTGACCGAATTTCTTGCCGTGTGGGCCGCCGCCAAAGGTGAACGATGCGTGCGCGGTGCAGATTACGTGAGATATGGCGATTTTGCAACAGGTAACGCCGAACTTCAAGCAAGCTGGGGTGACGCGAGTCTAGGCGCGCTTTTTGCCGGTCGTACCTTGCCAGGGGCGTTGGGGACGCTCCGCTTCCGGCAGATCGCGGCCGCGCACGCGATCATACATATACGATTCGCTTACGGTGCCCAGCCCCTCATTGTAGAGAGTGATGCCGCCCATGCCTTCCGTCAGTTCCTCGGTGAACTGATGCAGGGCCTTGAGCTGTTCGGCGGTGGCGGGATATTCGGCCTTGGTGGTCTTCCAGACTTTCTGGTAGCCATGATCGACCAGTTTTGCGATCTCGCCATTGAGCAGATAGCCCGGGTAGGCGAAAATCTTGACGGCTCCGTCTTCGGTGCGCTCGATGGCCGCCGAGCAATGGTACTTCTTCAGAAATACCCGGGTGGCTGCGCCGGGAGCTTCCAGTACGTCGAATCCGTGATCACGAAACCACTGCACGACTTCTTCGTACGACTTCGCTTTGATCTTCTTCGTCATCTTCAGCAACAACCTTCCAGAATGCTCTCGTGGGCGGCCCGCCATTGCTTAACCGAATGCGATACCGTACCGCCGTGTTCAAGTTGCCCTGAAGCGCGAAACAAAAATCGCGCGGCGGCGTCCGAGAGACTCACACTGTCGCACACTGCACAGCCTAACGGCAAATCCGGTTCCTGCCGGAATCACCTAACCGGACATGTTTTGCGCAGTTTAAGATTGAAGTACCGCGGCTAAAGCCGACGCGTATGATTAGCCGCTGAACGCGGGCCTGAAGGCCCGCACTACCCGAACATCGACCTCAGCGGCTAAGCCCACGCTTATGGTTAGCCGCTCAACGCGGGCCCCGCACTAGCCCGTGATAGAAAAAACGACGAGCATGTTGAAACTCAGCCAGGCCGTTTACGACGAAATTCGCCGCCACGGCGAAGAGACCTATCCCAACGAATGTTGTGGCGCGCTATTGGGCACGGTCGAGGGCAACACCCGCATCGTGAGCGCGAGCGCGCGCTGCCGCAACCTGCGGACCGACTCGGCCGCCGATCGCTACGAGATTGATCCGGTCGAGATGGTGCGCATCCAGCGCGACGCGCGGCCCCGCGGACTCGACATTGTCGGCTTCTATCACTCGCATCCCGATCATCCCGCGCGTTGGTCGCCCACCGACCTGGAGCAGGCGTTTTGGCTGGGCTGCTCCTACGTCATCACCAGCGTTGAAAGAGGCAAAGCCCAACTGACGCGCTCGTTCGCCCTCACCGGCGGCAGCGTGGAAGAAAAAGCATTCGAGGATGAAGAACTGGTGACCGAGCCGTAGGCCGGGCGCGCCGTCAGGGTTCGCCGCTGTATCCGTGCTGCTTCAGCAGGTCATGGGCTTCAGCCAGCGAACGCACCACGAACAGGTTGGCGCGCGAATCCTTTGCCAGTTGCTGATAGCCGAGCGCCATCGCAAACGATGTGTCGTGGGGCGCGATGATCACGTGTGGCACCGAAGGGTCGAAAAGACTTTTGCTCTTGGCCAGTTTTGACAAGGCCTGTTGCGAGAACAGAGGCATGCTGGCGCCGCTGAAATCGACGATCTCGGCGAAACCGGGATCGAAGAAACGGTCAGCCGCGATGGCCGAGCGATGCACCATCAGTTGTTCGTCGGTGACGTCGCCATAGAACGTGGACAAGACAATGCGCCGCCGCGGATCGATTTTTACGATGGATGGCATAGGGCCGGGGTTCGGTTGTAGGCTAGCAATGACAATCATTGTAAAGCCATCGCGTGGGTTCTGGCGTTTCGGCAGGTCGCCGGCAAGCTTTCGCACCCGGCCGTGTTGGTCGCGCCGGCGGTCAGCCAGAAGTAGGGCGGTGAGTGGGCATTTCTCGGAAGTTCGTCCGGCAGGGGACGCGAACTGGGTGGAATTAATGCGCGACGATCACCACTGGCGTCTGCAGCGCGCAGCTGCTGGTGCAGGTCGGGTCCTGTGGCGGCGAGTTGATGGTGGCAGAGATCGTATCGCCGGATGTGGCAATGATGGTCACGTCGCTGCTCTTCTGGTCGGCAACGTAAATCTTGGATGACGTAGGCTCTGACTGGATGAACGCCGGCCCCTGTCCCACCGTCACCGTGGTCAGGACCTGAAAGCTCGACGCGTCAACCACCGTGACATCATTGGAGCCTCCGTTGGCGACATAGAACTTCGTCCCGTCTGGAAGGGCGGCCACTCCCACCGGGCCCGATCCGACATTCACCGTGGCCAGGGTTGGCATTGCCGGGTTGTTCGCCAAGTTCACCTTCGAAGCATCGAACACACTGACCGTATTTGACGTGCTGTCGGCCACGTAAAGACGATTCAGGTGCGTATCCAAAACCGAAAAGTCAGGGTAGCCCCCGCCTATCGGGAATGAGCTCAGCGTGTCGCTGGAGGTGGTTATGATCCAGATTCCGCCGGAGTGCGGGCGGCCAAAGGTCCGGGTCTTGTCCAGCACGAAAACACAGCTTCCGTCGAGGCTGGGTCTGATGGCGTTCGGGGACCACGGAGACACAATGTCAGGACCAATGGTGGTGAGCACGGTTGACCCAGTAGGATCAAGTACCTCGATGAACGCATCGGCAACGACGTACAGCTTGCCGCCGTTGGGGAGCTGTGCAATTGCTGAGGGTCTCGCAAAGTCAGCCTGACCGACACACGTGGTGCTCACCACAGTCAACGCTGCGGTATCGATCGCGCTGACCGAGCCTACAGCGGGACAGCCGGCAGTTGTCCCCGAATTCAGGCTGAAAACCGTGTTACTTGTGGTTGAGGCCAGAGCCACGGGATGCGCTCCCGAAGGCAAGCTGATCTTGACTGGACTCGGCGACACGATCAGCGAGTATTCGGTGACCGAGTCATCGCCGTTGTTCGCGATGAACAGTTCGCTGGCATTCGTGCCTGAGATCACCTCTGACACCGAGCCGATTCCCGCGCTTTCAGTTCGCACGACGCTGTCGTCAGAGACGCGAAGTGTGGTCGAAGCCGAGTTGCCAATCGGGTTGTTGTTGAGTACGTAGGCGAAATCTGCGGGCTGCTGCTGTTGTTGTCCGATGCTGGATTCGTGTCCGCTGCCGCAGCCAAGCTCGACAACCAGAACAAGTAAAATGGCCGACAAGAATTGCGCCCGCTGCAAAAACATAATCGTACCCCCGGCGTGATGGCGTTTGGTTGACAGTGGTAAGGGAGGATACTTGACGACCATCTCAAGTTTGGACTCAGAGCGATTATCTTGTCAGTGACGTGGGACTCACAGCCGAGTGACCAGTCTGCGAACACCTGACTTCCGGCCGTGATTTCCGCCCAGCCGGCTTTCGCTCTCTCCGAGGATCACCCCCACCTGTCCCAAGCGACAGTTGCCAAGCCGGCGCAATCAGAGTGAAATGTCAGAGCTGAAGAGACACACTACTTTGAAGTCTGAACGGGAGAATGGATCATGAAGAAGAGCTTCGTATCAGTTCTGGTTTTGGTCATCGCGTTGTTTGTGGGCAGCGTGTCCCTCATGGGCCAGCAGGGCGCGGCACAAAGCGCTCCGGCAGCGGACGCACAGTCGAACAACATCAAGGACCAGGACATCGAGATGCTTCGGACGAACCTGCGCGCTACGCGCAAGCAGATCATGGCAGAGAACATGACCCTCACCGCCGACGAGGCCACCAAGTTTTGGCCAATTTTTGACCAATACCGGCTGGCCGCCATCAAGCCCAATGACGAACGGTGGGCGGTAATTAAAGAGTACGCCGCGAACTACAACACCATGACCGATGCGCAGGCGCAGGATTACATGAAGAGAGCGAACGCGGTTGACGAGCAGCTTCTGGCATTGCGCATGAAGTACGTTCCGGTATTTGAAGGGGTCATCTCGGCGAAGAAGACCGCATTGTGGTACCAGATCGATCGTCGTATCGACCTGCTGATCAACCTGCAGTTGTCCGCGGTGATTCCCATGGTCAATACCACCAGCAAGTAAGCTATCGGGATAGTTGACGGACATAGGCTCTAATCGCAAGAGGTATGTTGCGTAGAGGATTGCCATTGCGCAAGCGATACTCGTCGAGGTCCGTGCGGGCTTCAGGATTGCTTGTGCAATGGCTGTTATCGCCAACAATCCCGTCAGCGTATCTTGACGCCCGTAAGATTAGCTCTATGCACGAGTTGATGGCGATCTCGCCAAAGGTTTGAATCTGCCCACTTGATGAAATTCTGCACAGCGTTCTTTCTGTTATTCGGCGTCGTAATGCAGCATCGCCTAAGCCTGAGGATCGACGGTAATTTCTGGTAGTGTCTGATTTCATACACTACTAAATTTCTTGACAACTTTTCGAAATTAGCTAATCTGTCATGACCCCACAGGAGGATTCCATGAGGTCGTCAGATGTGCAACTGGTAAGTGTGTGCCGGATGTTTGTGTTGGGCCTTGCGCTGGCGGCGGCGCTGGGTTCCGCGGCGGCGGCGTCAGGACAAACATTTCGTGTCATCCACACCTTCAGTGGTGCGGCAGACGGTTCCACTCCCAATGCGACGATGGTCATGGATCAAGCAGGGAACCTATACGGCACCACCTCTTACGGCGGGGCACAGCCCGGCTTTGCCGGCTCCGGCATTGTCTTCAAACTTGTACGGAGGAACTCAGCCTGGATCCTCGCCCCCTCCTATACGTTTCAGGGTGGCAGCGATGGGGCCTACCCCGGAGCGAGCGTTGTGATCGGCCCCGATGGCATTTTGTACGGAACAACTTCACTCGGCGGTAATCCGGGGTGCCCGGCAGGAATGGGTTGTGGGACAGTCTACCAGTTACAGCCACCGTTGAGGGCCTGTCAGTCGGTTCGGTGCCCTTGGACCAAAACGGCGCTCTACCGCTTCACCGGAGGACAGGATGGCGCCAACCCAGCCTATGGGCAGCTGATATTCGACCATTCTGGAAACATCTACGGTACGACGGGCGGCGGTGGCGATCACGGCTCAGGAGCGGTCTACCAACTGACTCACTCCGGTGGAGGATGGCAAGAGAGCGTTCTTCACAGCTTCGACGGAATGGGCGATGGAGTTGAGCCACAATCCGGTGTGGTTTTCGATTCTCAGGGGGACCTCTATGGCACGACCGTCCGAGGCGGCGCACAAGGCAATGGAACGGCATACGAGCTGTCGCCGTCCCAATCGGGATGGGTAATCGCGAAGCAATACGACCTAGCGAACGAAGGCAGCTCTCCTTACGCTAGTGTGATCCTCGATCAGCTTGGAAACGTGTACGGGGCGACATTGTCCGGCGGTCCGGGCAACGGCGGTACTATATTTCAGCTGGCCACCTCGGGAGGCCAATGGAGATCCAGTATCATCGGAAGATTTTCACCTTTAGGCGGCCAGGGTTTGGGCGCGTTCAGCAACCTGACTAGCGACGCTGCTGGCAATCTTTATGGCACTACCGAAACGGACGGCGCGCACGGATTCGGCTCCGTCTTCAAGCTAGTACCCCAAAATGGTTCCTGGGTGCAGACGACGCTCTACGACTTCGCAGGTGGAAGTGATGGCTGCAATCCGAGCGGGTCCGTGACAGTCGCGCCGGATGGTCATCTTTACGGTACCACCCAAGGATGTGGGAACTCGTACGGCGTCATCTGGGAGATCACACCGTAGCGAAACCTTCGGCACTGGGCGTTTCGCAAAGCTGGAGGGGCATCGCCAGAGCGCTCATTGAGAGCCAAAGAGTGAAATCGTGATTGTAACCGTCATCCCAGTTCCCCCATCCCGGCTGCGCGCCAGAGCCACGCCATAGAGTAAGATGTCGCCGATTTTTTAGTTCCTGCCGTTCGCTCCAGGGGGACACCACTATGGGATTTTTTCGCTGCCTTTTGGTTGCACTCTGTCTATCGGGCATGATCTACGCTGTTGACCAGCCGAAGCTCTCGCCCGCCCAACAAGAAGTGATCAACGCTCACGAAGCACGGACGGAAGCCAGCAATAAACGGGACCAGGCAGCTTATTCTCGCTATGTCGCGGATGATTGCATATTTAGCACTGATAGTGGGTCGGTTCGAACCAAGGCCCAGCTGATGGCGAGGGTCGGAAAGCTTCCCACCGAATATGACCACTCGACCAACCCGCGCGACTACGTTGTCCACGTGTACGGCGATACGGCAGTGCTGAACCTTCGCTACACGAACCACGAGCAGTTCACCGACTCCGACATCGTCAGCGAAATACGGATGACGGAAACTTATATCAAGCAAAATGGCAACTGGCTTCTGATTGCCCGGCAATGGGTAAAAATCCCAACCAATTTTCGAAAGCCGGTCGCCGTCGATACCAGCGTTTACAAAGATTATGCCGGCCAATACGAGTGGCGTCCCCTGGATGACGTGGAGACCATCTCGGTGAAAGACGGCAAACTGTGGACGCAGTCGGGTAGTGAGGTCGAGGAATATCTCCCGCTGGGCGCTGATTCGTTCTTCCTCAGGAGTGAGCTCGGAATCGACAAATTTACCCGTGACGCGCAGGGCCATGTGACCGGCTACACGTATCAGGACGCCGACGGACAGGAAATCCACATCAAGAAGATTAAGTGAGCAGCCAGAGGCAATGCTGGAGTTACCTGACGGAGCAACCTATGCCGGCCGATGTGTTTGAGGAAGAGTTCTTTGCGTCGCTGTATGACTGCCTCAATGGGTGGTCGGTCAGCGACGACTTCTATGTTGAGCAAGCCGTTCGGTGTGGCGGGCCGGTGCTCGACTTGGGCTGCGGGACCGGCATGCTGGCCTGTAGTCTGGCAGCGAAAAACCTCGACGTGACGGGTGTTGATCCGGCCGAAGCCATGCTGCGGGTCGCGCGGGCGCGGCCCGGTGGCGAGAAGGTCAGTTGGATTCACTCAGACGGACAGAGCCTGCGCCTTCCGCAACAATTTAATTTCATTTACATGACCGGCCACGCGTTCCAGCAACTGCTGACCGACGATGATGCAGTCGCGGTGCTGCGAACGGCTGCGCACCATCTCAGAGCTGAGGGAAGGTTTGTTTTCGAGACGCGGAACCCGGCTGCTGAAGCATGGCTGCGGTGGACACCGGAGCACTCTGCGCGCACGGTCCAGTCGCCCCAGCATGGCCGGGTGTCGTTGTTTTATGACGCCCAAGCCGATGACGCCCAGGTCGATCCGGCCAGCGGCATTGTGATCATCGGCGAGCATTATGACTTGCTGGATCGCGGAGGGCGGCGCGCGGGGCGTAACCGTATCCGCTTTGTTGACCAGCAACACTTGTCTCGCCTGTTGGAGAAAGCCGGTCTTGCAGCGATTGAGTGGTACGGAGATTGGGACCGCACGCAGTTCTCGCCGACGAGTAAAGAGATTATTGCGGTGACGCGCCGGGCGAACTAGGCTCGTGGCTCGGCCTCTACGTAACTGGTTGCCCAGGTGAGGGCCGAAGTGAAACACGATACC
>CAWCSJ010000030.1:0-31040 GCA_963798185.1 uncultured Acidobacteriaceae bacterium | reverse complement strand
CATAACACTCATCCTATGAAAGAGGATGTCAAGAAAAAATTCTTCCCTCTCCCCTCTGGGGAGATGCGGATCTGGTGACTTGCATCCAGCCCCGTCTCCTTAGCGGAGGGGTTTTGATGTTGGCTGCTTTGGCCCGCCGCAAATTCTAGCGGCGAGGCCAACCCCAGTTGCCTGTCCCAACTCGACGGTTTCATGCAGCAGTGGCGCTCGACGCCATTCGGTTCTCGAAGCTACGCAAGCGAAGCGTTGGCTTAAGTGCCAACCATCATCCTATGTGAGACTCGAGGCCTACAGCTTTGTTGGGTTATCCGAGGGAGCATAGGATTGACCCGGAGACTCGGTGCTGAACGACAGCACACAGAGCGCCTAATGAGTGTATCGATACTTTCCCTCGAACCCGAGCGTCGCACGAACCGATTGGCCACCACCGAGGCATGAAAACCTGGGAGATCACCTGGGTTCTGTGAAGACACTCAAGCTGCTTGCGCTTTCAGTTGTTCGGCGTCGAAGCGTTCCTCCTTCTTCCAAAGTGTCAAAGTAATGGCCGCGATCTTGCGCGCCAGTGTGAGACGAGCCATCTCCGGTTTCATCCCCTTGGCTAGCAACGCTGCGTAGAAATCGTGGAACGGTCCCACACCACAGCTGGCTCTGGTGGCCACTCCCTTAAAGATATGTTTCATCTCATGGTTGTGATTCTGATTCAGACCACGCAGCTGCTGGGGTTTCTTGGAGCGTTGCAGTTGTCCGCCGACAAAGCGGTATGGCGCACTGTCGTGCGTCTCCATGCCCAGACCACGGTAGGTCCATAGTTGCCGCTTGCTCCGGAACCGGTGCGGGGTCTGGATCAGCGCGACCAACAGACCGGCTCGAATCGGGCCGATGCAGGGGATCTGGAGCAGCAGTTTCGCCGCCTTATGTTTCCGGCTCTCCGCCAGGAACTCGGGTCGCACGTTGCGCCGCAAGACCTGCAATCCGTCCAGCTGTTCATGCAGCAGCTCCGCTCGGCGGCGCACGCCGGCGTGTGGGATCTTGTTCAACCATTCCTCTCGATAGCGCAAGCTGTAAACCTGGGTACCGCCACAGGCAATGCCCCAACCTCGATAGAGGGCCTTCAGTCGATTCATCACCCGCGTCAGGTCTTTGCTGATGGTCTGATAACTGCGCGCCAACTCGCGCAGCGTCCGGAGTCCATGTTCTCCGTGATAGACCGGTCGTAGCATGCCGGTGCGCAACAACTCGGCCAGCTTGCGCGCATCCACCTTGTCACTCTTGCTGCCCTCCTTTAACAGGGCATTCCGGCGCGGATTGCAGACCAGAACTTCCTGTACGTGGGGCTTGAGCACATCGTACAGCCAGGCCGCCCAGGTCCCTTCTTCCCACGTCACGTGCAGCTCGCCACGCAGACCGTTAAGAAACTGCAGAAGGCTGCTGGCTTTGGTTTCCACCACGGACTCCATCACCAGCTTCCCACTGCCATTCAGGACGGCGATCACAATCGCTTCCTTGTGAACATCTACCGCTTATTCATATATTTGAAGACAACAAAAGCCTCCTCTGTTACAAACATGTTGTCTAGACCTGTTTGCGGCAACAAAAGAGGCTTCTGAATGTCTGAAGATAGCACAACACAGTGTTTGTTGTTCCCAGGAATTTTTCGCAAGCCTGTAGTGGCCCAGTTCGATCAGCGAGAGGGGAGTTCCGACGGTGGAGCTCTGCTGCTGAAGGCCGCCGATCGCCACTATGGATTGGTAGCTGGACTAGCCTCCTGCCTTCGAGACGAGCGGCAAGCTGGCAAGGTCGATCATTCGTTACGCGAGTTGGTGGGGCAACGCGTGTTCTCGATCGCCTGCGGTTACCCGGACGCCAACGACTCGGCCCGCTTGTCCGGGGATCCGATTCACAAACTGCTTCTGGACCGCGATCCGATCGCAGGGTCGCGAGCTGGCTTCGCAGCCGACGTTGTCGCGTTTCGAGAACGGGGTTGGGGTCAAGGAACTCTATCGTGCGGGCGAGTTCCTGGCCGACAGCGTAATCCGGCGTCACGCCAAGCGGCTGCGTCATCGCGCCTATCGCGTCACCCTCGATCTGGACCCGACCGACGATCCCACGCACGGCGCGCAGCAGTTGTCGTTCTTCAACGGTCATTACGATACCTGGTGCTACCTGCCAGTGATGGGTTTTGTCAGCTTCAACGACGAAGCCGAACAGTATCTCTGCGCCGCGGTGTTACGGCCCGGCAACGTGACGGCCGCGGTGGGCGCGGTCGCCCTGCTGCGGCGTTTGGTGAGGATGATTCGTCACCATCTTCCGGGAGTACAGATTCGTATACGCCTGGATGGCGGTTTCGCGCATCCTGCGGTGCTCGAGTTTCTGGACGCCCAGCCCGGACTCGAATATGTCGTCGCGATGGCCAAGAATTCCGTGTTGAAGCGGGTCGCTGAAACCGGAATGCGACGAGCGCGCCAACTCTCGCGGCGCAGCGGAAAGACCGAACATATTTACGGGGATGTCCGCTACCAGGCCGGGAAGTGGCCACGCCTGCGCCGCGTCATCATCAAAGCCGAGGTCGTCCGCGCTGCCGACAAAGAACCCAGAGACAATCCTCGTTTTGTCATTACCAACATGAAACAAAGTCCACAGTGGATTTACGAGCATGTTTACTGCCAGCGCGGTGACGTTGAAAATCGCATTAAGGAATTGCATGACCTCGACATCGACCGCACCAGTTGCACCAGCTTCTGGGCCAACCAGTTTCGCGTCCTACTCACCGCCGCGGCGTACGTCTTGATGCAGGAGTTGCGCTTGCGGGCTGCCGGTACCGCTTGTGCCCGTGCTCAAGTTTGCATGTTGCGCGAACGACTGCTGAAGCTGGGTGCTCGGGTCTTGGTCTCGGTACGACGCGTCGTCGTCCATCTGCCCGCTTGCTTCCCGTTTCTACCCGCCTTCCGTCGAGTCGCCCTGGCGCTCAGCGCGGCAACCGGCTAGCCTCTCGTAGGAATCACGAACTCAACCGAAATATCTCCCGTCAGCAACGGTTGCGGCACCCTTGTCTCTTCTTGTCTCTTCGGCACGGCAACTACACCTCAAGCAGCCCAGAACTCTTCAAACCTTTCGCCCGATCAACCCAACTGCCGGATTACCGTCTACTTTCCATCGCTACTCTTAGGCGGCGCAGAGCTTCGTGCATAATGCAGGCTAAGCCGATATACTTGATGTCGCGACTCATTGCAGTTGCCTCCTTGAGGGAAAGGTCATTCGCATCAACGGGTATCTTTCCCTCAAGGTAAAGTGCCATTCTCCGGGGACCACCATCTTAGAAATCGACGTTAACCATCCTGAGTCCGATGGCCGCAACGATCCTTCCCAGAAGCTCCCGCCCCCTTTAGCGCCGCCGTAGCGGAGCGGAACCCAGCGGAGCGGAGCGAAGGCTGGCCTTGCCCCTAGAATCCGTATCCCATAACTGAATGTACTTCGTAGTCGTCGTGGCTGTGGGAAAGTTGGAAAGCGCTTTTTGCTTTCCTGCTTTTCCATAGCCTGCTTTGGTTGCCGGTGCGTTCAGTTCGCGTTTGCTGCCGCGCTCAACGCCGAGTCTTGTTCGAACTGCATCGGGCTGACGTAATTCAGGGTCGAGTGCAGTCTTGTTTGGTTATACCAGTGCAGCCAGTCAAGGGCTTCCTCTTTGCCCTGGCGACGTGTTTCAAAATGCTGACCATGCAACCGTTCTACCTTGAGTGATCCGAACAACGTCTCGCTGCAGGCGTTATCCCAGCAGTTGCCTTTACGACTCATCGAGGGCGTAATCCCGCACTCTTGCAGCAGCTTGGCGAACTCGTAGCTGGCATACTGGCTGCCTCGATCGCTGTGAAAGATCAGTCCGGCCTCGCGGTCCGGGCAGCGCAGGAACCAAGCCATCCGCAGGGCATCGATGACGATCTCGCTGGTGATCTGCTCCCGCAGCGACCAACCTACGATGCGGCGGCTGAACAGATCCATGACCACAGCCAGAAACAGCCAGCCTTCGTCGGTTGCGAGTGGAGTAAGAGACAGGGCGTAGTCAAAGCTATCTCCCTGTCTCTCCTCCCCGGTAGGGTCGGGAGCAGGCGCGCGCACGGTAGGCGTCGGTGGTAATTCCATCGCTTTCGCTATGGACCGCAGTCCGGCAACCATGGTCACGTTTCCAGCTCCCGCCACGTCAAACGCAGCGTGCGGTTTTCCCGCACTGCGCTTTCCTGTTTGCTTCATGCTAGGGGTTATGAGACCTATCACGCTGGGAGCGCTTTCGGCACAATTGCACGACGAACCCGGTAACCATTAAACAATTTGAGTTCCTCGTACAGCCAGCGCCTACTCCACCTCTTCCAACCGAAGCCGCGCCGATTCCGGGATCGCCCCATGTGACGCCGAGTTTTCTTTTCTACCCAGTCTTTGATGAAGCTGAAGCATTCGCTGGAGTGTCCGACGGCGAAGTAGTTCACCCAGCCCCGCAGCACCGGGTTGATCAGTTGGACTACCCGATCCACCGGCTGGGACTGGTATCGCCGGAACACATCCTTGAGCTTACGCAATAGCGCCGTGCGTTTCTTCATCTTCGGCGTGTAGTGCGCTCGCCACACCTGCCGTTCCATACTGCGCAGGCGCCGGAAATCGAACCCCAGAAAGCCGAAGCTTTCTGCGCGGTCCAAGTTCACGATGCGACTCTTCTCTTCATTGATCTCGACTTGTAGTTTGGCAAACTCTTCCCGAAGTCGCTTGTTCACCGCCCCCAGCAGCCACGCATTGCGCGGGTGAGCATCGATGAGCACGACAAGATCGTCAGCGAAGCGGGCATACTCGACGTAGGTGTACTTTCCGTTACGCGTGGTTTCTTTCGCTCGCTCCAGCATTCGATCCACCTCGGTGAGATAGATGTTACTGAGCAGCGGCGAAATCACCCCGCCTTGCGGGACGCCTTGTTTGCCCGATACCGTCAACATCAACTTCAGCAGACGCATCACCTCGTCGTCATTGATCCGGCGCGCAACTTTTTCCAGCAGCAGATGATGTCTGACTGTGTCGAAGTATGCTCGTAAATCCAGATCTATCACGCGGGTCTTCCACTGAACGATTGCCGTTGCTACTCGATGCACCGCCTCATGTGCGGTGCGTTTGGGACGATAGCCATACGACCCTGGTTGAAAGTCCGCTTCGAACACCGGCTCCATTATGAGCTTGAGCGCACCTTGCACCACTCTGTCCCGGATAGCGGGGATCGACAGGACGCGAACTTTTCCTCCGTCCTTCGGTATCTCCCGCCGCCGTGACCGTAGCGGCACATAAGTACGATCAATCAGTTCGCCCTGTATCTGCTCAAGGTACTTCTCCACGCCTTGCGCCTCGATGACCTCGAACGTCACCCCGTCAACTCCCGGAGCGCCGTTGTTCTTCCTGGCCAACGTATACGCCTCGCGTAGCGTCTCCATCTTGCAAATATGGACGTACAAACCCCAGAAACGCCACGACGGTTCAGCCTTCGCCTTGACGTATAGGTTCCTCCTCAGGTCCTGCAAACTACTGGGTGTGTTTATCATCCACCCTTGCCTCCCGTCTTGTTGGAACCATTGCAAACAGCAGGGCCCCTTCGCTCCACCGGCATTACCCGGCTTCATCGCTACTGCGGACCCATCCGCCACCCTCTCGCCTTCAGCCCCCTTCCCGGGTTCGCCGGTTATAGGGCCTACCTTGCTCCAGCGATTTCGCACTGGGGCGAGGAGGGCTTCTCCAGTTGCTTAGCATGTCCTTGTCATCGTGCCGTCGCTTCCACCCCGCCGAAGTGAGCCAGCCGCATCGGTCAGATTTCGGCTGTCCATGCTGCCTTCGCCCTCTCGGTTGCGGGCTCGGCCTTCGGAGATTCTCATTTTCGAGGCCACATCCACGTTCATCTTCATTACGGCCCGATAACTCGCACGTCTCCCAAGGAGACGATCGTCGATAGGCTTCAGAAATTCGGTTTCCCTCTTCCCTGCTATCCAAGCTACGGGGCCTCTGACTTTTGCCCCGGCAGGTTTATCTCCTGCTGAACATGCCAGCCTTTGCTGGACACACAACCGGACATGCACCTCTCAGCGCATCCGGCTCTCCGTTCAAGTGTTGCTCATAGCAAAGGTGACGTCAGCATAGCGCGATTCGATGATTTTGCGGGTTTCATCGCGCAGGATGTAAGGGTTCTCGGATGGCGTACGCCAAGTGAAACGCCCTTTGCGGCTGGTGATGAGACGCCGAAGCGCCACCTCTCCATACCGTCCCCGACTGTTTTGGCCCTTCAGTACCCATGTCTTGGCACGTTCCAGCTCTGGACGCCGGACATGGTCGCGCATCAGCGACCTAAAGCTACGCCGATACTTGCGCGCAAGCCAATAGCCCAGTTTCCAGAAGACGGTCCGGTCCACTTTTCTGAACATGGTTGCTGTGTAGTCGGTGTATTGATAGAAAGCCGCCCACCCGGCAAGTTGTCGGTTCAGACTCTCCATCAGATCCATCCGGTTCACGCTGTAATTGCCTGACAGTTGCTTGACCAGCCGCTCGGCAAAGCCCCGATACTTTTCCCACGGGATTGTCGTCACGGGCCGCATGCGGCCACGTGGTCCGCGCTTGCGAATAACGCGGTGACCGAGGAACACGAAGCCGTCGTTCACATGTGTGATATGGGTCTTCTCCATATTCAGTGTGAGCTTCAACTCGCCTTCAAGGAAACCTCTGCACGCTTCGCGTACTGCTTCAGCGTGCTCCCGAGTTCCTTTGACAACGATCACAAGTCGAGTCGCCCGGGGGAGTTGCACCCCCAGGCGCTCACAGATTCCGGACTTGAACGTCTCCGCTCATCCGGCTCTTATCGCCCAGTCAACGCCCGATGTAACAACGGCCAATGAGCAAATAGCCGTGGGTCTCTTGAAGCTGCCTTGCTGACCCAATGCTCTGCTCTTCGCCGGTGTCGTCTTAAGCGCTTGTATTTCGCCATCGCCCAGTACGCCAGGCATTGGTCCAGATAGCGAAATGTCGGATAAAGTGCTGACTTGTAGTAGCGACCGTAGTAGGTAATCCAACCGCGAATGACGGGGTTGAACATACGTGCCAAATCGTCTATCCACCGATCAATACGACAACGCAACTGCCACCTGCGAATTTCCTCTCGAATCGCTTTCGTCGCAGCGTTGCTAACAGCCGGGCTGAAATTGACGAAGAACTTGCCAAAACGATTCTTCGATCTTCTGGCTCGAAAGCTATAGCCCAGGAAATCGAATGATTCATTCTTTGAGTTTCCCCGCCGATCATCATCCTTGCAGTAGACGACCTTCGTCTTTTCAGGATGAAGCTGCAGTCCGCATTCAGCAAAGCGCTTTTCAAGCGCTTCCTTGAGGATCTTCGCCTGCGCCTCACTACCACAATGGCAGAGAGCGTCGTCGGCGAACCGCTCGAAGCGAATGTCCGGATAATTCCGAACCATCCACCGATCGAACGTGTAATGAAGGAACAAGTTGCTCAACAAGGGTGAAATCACTGAACCTTGTGGCGTTCCTCTTTCTCGGGGTTCAAGGGTGCCATCTTCCAGCTGAACAGGAGCTTTGAGCCACCGCTCAATATAGAGCAACACCCAAGGACAGTCGGTATGCTTTCGCACCGCCCGGAGAAGCAGTTCGTGAGAAATCGTATCGAAATAGGATTTTATGTCGAGGTCGAGCACCCAGGCGTAACGCCAGCAGCGCTCTCGCGCAACTCCAACCGCATCCAATGCCGATTTCCTAGGTCTGTACCCATAGGAGTCGGGATGGAAGTGCTTCTCCAGTTCCGGCTCGAGATACCCCTTGACCACCGCTTGGGCGATTCTGTCGGAAACCGTGGGAATTCCCAGTGGTCTGATTCCGCCTCCTCGCTTCTCGATGTTCACGCGCTTCACCGGCGGCGGGAAGTAACTGCCCGACGACATCCGATTCCAGAGCTTGTAGAGATTGTTTGCCAAGTCCCTTTCAAACTCTTCGATCGTCTGATCGTCGACTCCGGCTGCACCCCGATTCGCCTTTACCCGCTTATAGGCATCCCAAACAGAAAGCTTTGGAATGCTCCACGACTTTGCTTTATCCAAAGGGCTCCTCCCGTTGCCGGTTGACCATTCGTTAAAGCTGAACGATGTCGCGCCTTCGCTCCAGTCCCGTTACAGGACCTTCCTCACTACTACACGCGACTCCGCCCCTGCACTCCGCTTCGGTACTCTGACTCTTACGGGTCGGCCGCTTGAGTCTCTCCCTTGGCATCGGTGTGCAGGTTCCCACGTTCCACACAAGAGCCTGAACCGAGTTCACGCCGCCTTCGTGCCGGACGCCGACTGGGCAGTAAACAGGTTCCCCCCAGACTTATCCCAGATTAACGACTCCCCTCTGGTTCTGACGTCGTCCCTACGCTTTCGACAGGTCATCAGCGGTTCGCTTGCGCTCGTCTCCTCGACCCTCACCTGACAGGATCAAGTCCTGCCTTTTGCCGAAACGCTCACCACCTCGGCCATTGTGCCGAAGCAGCTTCCGGTGGTTTGAACCCACATCCTGTAATGCGAGTTCGAGAGGCCTACTCTCATCTCTCGTGCAGCAAAGCTTGAAGAAGAAGTTTCTCGCTTACATTAACCCTCCTTCGCGCCTTCGTGGCGCACAATCATCCGCGTACCGGCAGTAAGAGATTGCAGGTTTCCATTGCCGGTGTTCTCGTACAGCAATCGGACGCTGCTTGAGAATCGCGAAGTTCCACGCCCACCGATCTTTTCGTACCTTCTTGCTCAGGTAATTCCTCTCCATCCACACATCGAACTCATGCAACATGATGTTGGATAGAAGCGGTGAAATCCCACCCCCTTGAGGAACACCTTCGCTCGCGGCACAAAACAAACCACGATCAACGCAACCCGCCTTGATGAACTTCCAGAGCAAGTTAAGGAAGCGCTGATCGGCAACGCGCTTACGGATTCCCTTTAACAACAGGCAATGATGAACAGTGTCGAAGTAGCTGGCGAGGTCGCCCTCGATAACCCAGCGTCCGGCAGTACTGCGTTCATCTCCGTCCTGTAGTTGAAGCCTCACCGTGCGAATCGCGTGGTGTACGCTACGTGCAGGCCGAAAGCCATAGGAGGCCGAGTGAAAGTCGCTCTCCCAGATCGGTTCCATCACCATCAGCATTGCACGTTGCACGATTCGATCCCGCAGACTCGGGATACCAAGTGGCCTGAGCTTTCCATTTGCTTTCGGAATATACACGCGACGCGCAGGCTGCGGATCATATGATCCCGCCAACAGCTCCTCGCGTATTGTCGTCAGCTCATGCTGGAGTTTCGCTTCCATCATGCGCTTGTCGACTCCGTCCACACCCGGTGTACGCGCTCCGCTGGATGCCAGCGTGATGCGCGCCGCTTCACTCAGCCAGTTCCTGTCGGCAATCAGTCTCAGGAGTCGATCAAACTTGCGCTCTCTGTTCTCCATCGACCACGTCGCCAGCTTGCTTTGCATTTCACTGATTATCAAAGGTCTTCACCTCACTTTAGTCAGTTAGTTCACCAAGCAAGCCACTTCAACTGCCTCCCTTCGCCATGTGACCGGCTTTCCCGGCCGCGGACTACTACGGAGGCTCCGTCAGCCTGCACATCATCGGAGGCACACTTCCTTAGCATCCGTGCAGGCCCTCCCCAGTTCACATGCTGGACTCAACACATGGGCGAGGTTGCCTGTCGCAGTCTTTATCCTTGCCTGTTGCAAGTTGTCGCGAACGTCACGGTCTAGCTGCGCGCTCCCCGTGGCTCCCTGCCGACCAGCCTACATATCCAGTCGTCACTCGCGTCACCGAACCCAAGCTTTACGTTCGGCGACAATCCGCGTCCTGCCTGTTAAGCGATGTTGGCAGGGGTGACGTTTCAACCCTCAGATGCGTTTCAACAGGTTTGTCTTCCTCAACCGTCCCATGCTCAGCCTAGAGGTTCATCTTGGCGTAATCGCTTCGCCGCAAACCCCGTGTCCCGCGGACTTCGTCACCTTACCAGTGTCGGTAAGTCACCGCCGCTTCGGCTCATTTTCTCTCGCAGCAGAGAAAAGGCAGGCTCTTTATGGCAAAATCATCGAGCACTGCATTCCAGACATGCTCAAGCAACGCACCTCCATAAAGGCGGGCTACGTTGGCTGGGCGTACTGTAGGTTACATCGCCGACCCAGACCTGATTCGGTGCCGCCGCGGTGAAGTTGCGATCCAGAAGGTTGGGTGCAATCGGCAGACCGTGCCGGCTGTCGGTGGTGGTGATCCGGAAACGGCGCTTGCCGCGTGCCCGGATGCCGTTCCGCTGCATCACTCGTTGCACCCGCAGCTTGCCTACGCGGATGCCCTGGGCCCGCAACTCCCGCCAGAGGCGCGGCCAACCGTACGCTCCCCGCTTCTCTGCAAACACGGCACGGATATGAACCAGCAGTGCCTCTTCCCTCAAGTGGCGACGCTGAACCATCTCTCGCCGGCGGACAAAGTGTTCATGATAGCCAGCCACGCTCACGCGTAGAACCCGGCATTGCACGCTGATCGGCCACACCCGCTTGTTCCGGTAAATAAAGGCGTACTTCATTTCTGGCCTTTCGCGAAGTACGCCGTCGCTTTTTCCAGGATGTCGCGCTCCATCTTGACCCGCGCCAACTCCGCCCGCAAACGGCTGATCTCCATCTGCTCGGCGCTCACCTTCGAAGCGCTGTCAGCCCCCTTCAGCTTGCCCTCCCGTGAGGCCTTGACCCAGTTGAACAGTGTCTGATCCACCATCCCCAGGCTGCGTGCCGCCGCGGCTATGCTCTGGCCCGACTCCACCAACCGCACCGCCTCCTGCTTGAACGCCAGCGTGTATCGTGCCCGTCTTGCCTTCGTCATCTTCATCTCCCTTAACTGATGTTAATCACTCAGCTAAGGGATACGTTTTTCGCGGGCAAGGTCAGGCGGCGTCACATGCGGCTTCGACTTCTGACGCGGGGCGCTCTTTCATAATGCATTGACCCCCGAATGGGCGGCGCCATTCGTAGTAATCTCAAGTCTTCATGATGGGAACAACTGAACCAGCCATCGAGGTCGAGGCGGAGGCTGCGGTCTCGCCCCGCGGCGCTGCGCTGGCAATCGGGCTGATGAGCTTTTCCGCTTTGCTGCTGGAATTGGGACTCACGCGCCTGTTCTCGGTGGTGCTGTTCTACCACTTCGCCTTTCTGGCGATCTCAATTGCGCTGCTGGGACTGGGCGCAGGCGCCGTCTTCGCCTATCTGCGGCGCGAGTGGCTGGAACGCTGGGGCGTGGGTCAACTGGGGGCGTGGTTGTGCGCGGCCAATGCAGCGGTCATCGTTGCCGTGCTGGAAATCGTGCTGCACAGCCAGGTGGCGCTGCACCTCGACTGGGGGAACTTCCGCCATCTTACGGTGCTGTACCTGGCTTCGGCGGTTCCTTTCTTCATCACGGGACTGCTGTTTTCGCTGGTGTTTGCGCGGCATCCCGCGCGGATTACCCAACTCTATGGCGCCGACCTGCTGGGAGGGTCGCTGGCCTGCCTGGCGCTAGTTCCGCTGCTGAACTTTATTGGCGGGCCCAACACGATTCTGTTCGCCGCGGTGGCAGTGGCGGCGGCGGGCGTGGCGTGGGGCGATAGGCGAAGCCGGCGAATTCCCGCGCTTCTGGCGCTGGCGTTGCAGGTGCTGATTGTCGCGAACTTTCGCGGCAAGCTCATCGACATCGTGTATGCCAAGGGCATGAGGCGCGAGACGCCGCTCTACGCCAAGTGGAATGCGCTGTCGCGCGTCGAGGTGGACAAGTGGGGCGACGCCAAGGCGATTGTCATCGACGCCGACGCCAGCACCTACGTCATGAATTCGGACCCCTATCATTGGGACGAGGCTTACCGCCGCAATCTGATGTCGGCGGCGTCTTCGATGGCCAACGCGCTGCGGCCGCGCGGAGATTTCGCCATCATCGGCCCGGGCGGTGGAGTGGATGTGCTGCGCGCGGTCGCCAACGGCAGCCCCAGCGTCACCGGCATCGAGATCAACCCCATCATCGCCAACGACATCATGCGCGGGGAATTTGCCGATTACGCGCATCACCTCTACCAGATTCCCGAGGTGCACATGCACGTCAGCGATGGACGCTCGTTTGTGCGCAACAGCCGCGATCGCTATGACGTGGTGCAGATGACACTGGTGGACACGTGGGCATCAACCGCGGCCGGGGCGTTCGCGCTCAGCGAAAACAACCTGTACACGGTCGAGGCTTTTCGCGAATACTTCGAGCACCTGAAGCCGGACGGCATGATCGCCATCACGCGCTGGGAATTTACCCAGCCGCGCGAGGCCTTGCGGGTGGTTTCGCAGGCCATGGAGGCGCTGCGCGAAGTCGGCGTCACCGATAGCACGCAGAATTTCATCGTCATCAGCGATGGCGAGTTGAATGTGGATGGGCGCCCGGTGCTGGTGCTGGCGAAGAAGTCGCCGTTCACGCTCGCCGAGCAGAAGGCGGTGCTGAATCATATCCAGGGCGAAACGCCCGCGGATGCGAACTTGAACCTGCACGTGCTTTATCTGCCGACTACCGCGGAT
Organism: uncultured Acidobacteriaceae bacterium; assembly: GCA_963798185.1. Taxonomy (GTDB): domain Bacteria; phylum Acidobacteriota; class Terriglobia; order Terriglobales; family Acidobacteriaceae; genus Bog-257. The sequence continues at coordinate 18,429 of CAWCSJ010000030.1, read as the reverse complement.
ACCCCGGGCATGGCACATCCCGCGTTCGCGAATTTGATTCGCAGCCAGGACGCGCGCCGCTTCTCGGCGCACTATGCGTTTAACGTTTCGCCGGTCACCGATAACGCGCCGTTTTTCTTCTTCACCCTGAAACCCGGTCAGGTATTCGGCGGACAGGACCGTGGCGGCATCGACTGGAAAGTGAACCTGGGAATCGCGATTCTGGGGCTGGTGTTGGTTATTTCGGTGGCTGCGGTCATCGTATTTCTGGTGCTCCCGCTGCTGCTGTCGTCGCAGGCGCGGCAGGGCCGCAGCACTCGCCTGGTGTATTTCATCGCCATCGGATTGGGATACATCCTGGTGGAGATTGCGTTCATTCAGCGCTTCGTATTGTTTCTGGGGAACCCGACGTACGCACTGACGGTGGTGATTTTCCTGATGCTGCTGTCGAGCGGATTGGGAAGCGTGCTGTCGCGGCGATGGTTTGCAGAGCCGACGCGAGTGGCATCGGCGATGGCGTTCGTCGTGGCCGCGCTGGCTATCTATGTTTTCGCGCTGCCACCTCTGTTGGGAGCGTTGGTCGGGTTACCGTTTGCGGTGAAGCTGATGCTCAGCGCGCTGCTGCTGGTTCCCGTGGGATTCGCGATGGGCATGCCATTTCCCAGCGGGCTGCGCGCGCTGTCGTCGCAGGATTCTGGCGCGGCCAAACACGGCGCGGTGGAATGGGCATGGGCGATGAACGCCGCGTCGAGCGTGCTGGGATCGGTGCTGGCGATGGTGATTGCCATTCAGTTCGGATTGAATGTCACGCTGGCCTGTGGCGCGGGAGCGTATGTGCTGGCGATGCTGTTGCTGCGGACGTTGGGGAGAGGAGCAGTGATTAGCAATTAGCAATCAGAACTCAGCACTCAGCAATCAGCAATCAGCAATCAGCAAACAACCATATCGCCTTATGAAGGTGTTCTTGCTTTGTGTCAGGGCACGGCTTCAGTGAGTGCCGCCACCGGTCAACCACGACGCGGAGCTTCAGAGACTGTGTCGCAACTTCATTTGGTTCGCGGCAGTGGAAGACATCATACCGAAACCAGCCCCGAATGGTTCCCGATTCGGGAGATGGTGCGAAACCTTGTTTTATGCGGGTCGCAGCGATTCTTGCGTCGCAGTCGCAAACTTTGAGTGCGCGCTGCCGAAAATTATTTCTGCGCGATGCGCGCGGGCACTTGCACAAGCATGAACCCACCTTGCTATAATCACTCGCTTGGGTGATGCACGTCACATCAACCTGAGAAGCGCTTCATGCAGTACCGCACGAAATTGAGCGCCGCAGGGGTAAGCGGCTCCCGAACCCGCGACACTGGAAAGCTTCACCAATGGCCCAAGTCTTCCATCGCAGCGCGAACACAATTGCCCGGGCGTCGATCATTGGAGTGGTGGTGGTCGTGTCGGTATTGCTGTGGGCAGCGCTGGAGGTGCAGCGCTCGCCGTACGCCACCTACCAGAACGTCGCGCAGGCGCAACCCGTGCCGTTCAGCCACCAGCACCACGTGAGCGGCGACGGAATCGACTGCCGTTACTGCCACACCTCGGTGGAGAATTCCAGTTTCGCGGGCATTCCCCCCACCAAGACCTGCATGAACTGTCACTCGCAGATCTGGACCAACGCGCCCATGCTGGAACCGGTGCGCGAAAGCTACCGCAGCGGCCAGTCGCTGATCTGGACCCGGGTCAACGATCTTCCTGACTTCGTTTATTTCGACCACAGCATTCATGTCAATAAGGGTGTTGGCTGTGTGAGTTGCCACGGGCCGGTGGACAAGATGCCGCTGACGTATGCGGCTAACTCGCTGCAGATGGAATGGTGTTTGAACTGTCATCGCGCGCCGGAAAAGTTTCTGCGGCCGCGCGATCAGGTATTCAACATGCGTTACGAACCGCCCAGTTCGCAGAATCCGGTGAAGCTGGACGATGGCGCTGTTTTCACCGATCAGATTGCCCTGGGCAATGAGTTGAAGCACCGCTACAACGTACGCAGCATTGAGGGCATTACCAGTTGCAGTACGTGTCACCGTTAGGAGATGAGTTTCGAGTTGCAAGCAAAGCAGGCCGACAACTGGAAACTGGACACTCGAAACTCGAAACTGAAAATTAGAAGATGGAAAAAGAGAGCTCGAAAAAATCTGAGGCCGTCTGTCCCAGCAAACTGGAGCTGGTGCAGATCCAGCACAAGCTCGCGGGCGCCAAAAGCGGTCCGCAGTATTGGCGCTGCCTGGAGGAATTGGCCCAGACCGACGGCTTTTATGAGATGTTGCACCGGGAGTTCCCGCGGCAGGCCTCGGTGTGGCCTGAGGGCACTTCGCGCCGCGACTTCATGAAGCTGATGAGCGCCTCGCTGGCCTTGGCGGGATTGTCGGCGTGCGTGAAGCAACCGCTGGAACCCATCGTGCCGTATGTGCGGCAGCCCGAGGAAATCGTCCTAGGCAAGCCGTTGTTTTTTGCCAGTGCCATGCCGTTTGGCGCGTATGCAGCACCGGTGCTGGTGGAGAGCCACGAAGGCCGCCCGACCAAGGTGGACGGAAATCCGGAGCATCCGGCTGGTCTGGGCGGAAGCGATGTGTTCGTGCAGGCGTCGATCCTCGACATGTACGATCCCGACCGCTCGCAGATCATTACCTACCGCGGCGAAATGAATACCTGGAGCGGATTCAGCCTGACCCTGAAAGGCGCGCTGAATTCGCAAAGAGCGATAAAGGGTAGAGGCCTGCGAATTTTGAGCCACACCATCGGCTCGCCAACCATGGCTTCGTTGATGGACCAGGTGCAGGCGTCCTATCCCGAGTCGAAGTGGGTGCAGTACGAACCGTTGAATCGCGACAACGTTCGCGCGGGAGCCAAGCTGGCGTTCGGGCAGTACGTGGAAACGCGCTACAACCTGGAAAAAGCCGACATCATTCTGAGTCTCGACGGCGATTTTCTTTCCAGCGGCTTTCCCGGATTTCTCTATTACGCGCGATCGTTTGCGGCGCGACGCAATCCCGACCTCAAAGAAAAGATGTCGCGCTTCTACGCCATTGAGAGCACACCCACCAATACCGCGGGGAAGGCCGACCATCGGCTGCCGGTGCGGGCGTCGGAGGTGGAAGAACTGGCGAGAGCGATCGCGGCGGGACTCGGCGCTGGTGGCGGAGGCTCGGCGAAACCCGAGCACCAGAAGTTCGTTGCCGCGCTGGTGAAAGATCTGCAGGCGCACCGTGGCGCCGCAGTGGTGATTCCCGGGGACAATCAGCCGCCGGCGGTGCATGCGCTGGCGCACGCCATGAATCAGGCGCTGGGTGCGGCGGGCAACACCGTGCTGTACACCGATCCGGTCGAAGCCAAGCCGCAAGACCAGACCGCAGCGTTGAAAGAACTGGCCGGCGAAATGAAGTCGGGCAAAGTCGATCTGCTGGTCATCATGGGAGCGAATCCGGTTTATGATGCGCCTGCGGATTTCGACTTCCTCGCCGCCATGAACCAGGTCCCCCTGCGCATGCAGCACAGTTTGTATCAAGACGAGACCAGCGAACATGTGCACTGGCACATCAACGCCACGCATTATCTGGAAGAGTGGGGAGACGGCCGGGCCTTCGACGGGACATGCAGCATCGTGCAGCCACTCATCGCGCCGCTTTACAACGGCAAGAGCGAATATGAATTCGCCGGTTTGCTGGCCGGTTCGGCGGAGAGCACGGGCTACGACATCATTCGCAAGTACTGGCAGGACAAAGTGCCGGGTGGCAATTTCGAGACCCAGTGGCGCAAGGCGCTGAACGATGGCTTCATCGCCAACACAGCGCTGCCTGCGAAAGGCATTTCTGCCAAGGGCGGCAACATACCGCCGAGCAACAATGCCAGCAGCGGCGAAGCCATGGAGGTCATGTTCCGTCGCGATCCGCTCATCTATGACGGCAGCCGCGCCAACAACGGCTGGCTGCAGGAGACCCCGAAGCCCATCACGAATCTCTGCTGGGACAATGCGGTACTGATGAGCCCCAATACCGCTAAGAAACAGGGGCTCGATACCGGCGACCTGGTTGAGATCGAGGTCAATGGACGCAAGCAGAAAGGCCCGATCTGGCCGCAGCCTGGACATCCCGACAATTCCATCACGGTGTTTCTCGGCTATGGACGCACTAAGGCAGGCCGCGTCGGCAACAATGTGGGATTCGACTTTTACCAGATTCGCACCAGCGATGCAGCGTGGATGGCGACGGCCAAGATCAGCAAAGTCGGCGCGGGATACGGGTTCGCGCACCCGCAGGGCTTCCAGTACATCGACTATTCCGACCTGCCGAAGGGCACGGAGCCGCTCAGCAACCGGCACATCATTCGCAAGGCGACCTTGCAGGATTTCATCAAGAACCCCGACTTCGCGCACGAAGGCATCGAGTCGCCACCGCCGGAGATGACGCTCTACTACAACTACCAGTACACGGAGTTGAAATGGGGCATGACCATCGACATGAACTCGTGCATCGGCTGCAAAACCTGCATCGTAGCTTGTCAGGCGGAGAACAATATTCCCGTGGTCGGCAAGGAACAGACCATGCGCGGCCGGCAGATGCAATGGTTACGCGTGGACGTGTATTACGAAGGCGGCACGGAGAATCCGTCGGTGTACTACCAGCCGGTCCCGTGCCAGCAATGCGAGAACGCGCCGTGCGAAGTGGTTTGCCCGGTCGGCGCTACGGTGCACAGCACTGAAGGCCTGAACGATATGGTGTACAACCGCTGCGTCGGGACCAGGTATTGCTCCAACAACTGTCCGTACAAGGTGCGCCGCTTCAACTTCCTGCTGTTCCAGGATTTTGAGACGCCGCAGTTCAAGATGATGCGCAATCCCGAAGTCAGCGTGCGCAGCCGCGGCGTCATGGAGAAGTGTACGTACTGCGTGCAGCGCATCACGCACGGGCGCATCACGGCGGAAAAGGAAAACCGCAAGGTGCGCGACGGCGAAGTCATCACCGCCTGCCAGCAGGCTTGTCCGGCGGGCGCTATCGTGTTTGGAGATTTGAACGACCCCAACAGCCGCGTGTCGAAAATCAAAGCGCAGCAGCGCAATTACAACCTGCTGGAAGACCTGAACACGCGCCCGCGCACCTCGTATATGGCGGTGGTGCAGAACCCGAACCCTGAACTTGAGCAGTCGGAGCCCAGTTAGCGATGCAACAGGGACCAGAGGAAAAAACCGCTTTGATGGACGTGCCCTGGCCGGATGAGCCACCGGTATTAGGACCCGGACAAACCTTCGGTTCGGTCACCGACACCATTGCCGATGTCGTGCTGGAGCGGCCGATCGGCTTCGGCTGGTTGGGTGGCCTGGCTATCGGCATGGGTCTGGTGGCTCTGCTGATGGCGGCGATCACGTACCTGTTTCTGGTGGGCGTGGGAATCTGGGGCATTGAAATCCCGGTAGCGTGGGGCTTCGCCATCATCAATTTCGTCTGGTGGATCGGTATCGGTCACGCTGGCACGCTGATCTCGGCCATTTTGCTGCTGTTGAAACAAACCTGGCGCAATTCCATCAATCGATTCGCCGAGGCGATGACGCTGTTTGCCGTGGCTTGCGCGGGCATGTTCCCGCTGTTGCACATGGGCCGTCCGTGGCTGGCGTACTGGATGTTTCCCTATCCCAGCAGCATGGGCGTGTGGCCGCAATTCCGCAGCCCGCTGGTGTGGGACGTCTTCGCTGTATCGACGTACGCTACTATCTCGGCGGTTTTCTGGTACGTGGGTCTGGTTCCTGACTTTGCCACCATGCGCGAGAAGGCCCACCATCCTTTGACCAAGAAGATTTACGGAATTCTGGGGCTGGGCTGGCGCGGTTCGGCGCGTCATTGGAAGCGTTACGAGGCCCTGTACATTCTGCTGGCAGGCATTGCGACGCCGCTGGTGCTCTCCGTGCACACCGTGGTCAGCTTCGATTTTGCCATCGCCATCGTTCCCGGCTGGCACACCACCATTTTCCCGCCTTACTTTGTGGCGGGCGCAATTTATTCCGGTTTCGCCATGGTGCTGGTGCTGGCCATTCCCATCCGGCACTTCTATCACCTTGAAGGCATGATCACCATGCGGCATCTGCAGAACTCAGCCAAGATCATGCTGGCTACGGGTTTGATTGTTGCCTACGGTTATGTCTTCGAGGCCTTCATCGCGTTCTACAGTGGTTCCACTTACGAACGCTTCATGATGCAGAACCGCTGGTTCGGCCCTTATGCAGTCTTCTACTGGTCGTTGATTCTCTTTAACATAGTTCTGCCGCAGATCCTTTGGGTACCGAAGATTCGCGCCAATACCAGATGGCTGTTCCTGATCTCGCTAGTGGTTTTGGTGGGCATGTGGCTGGAGCGGTTCATCATTATCGTCACCAGCCTCAGTCGCGACTTCCTGCCGTCGTCGTGGGGGCATTATGTGCCGACGCGCTGGGACTACGCGGTGCTGGCGGGCACACTCGGCTTCTTCACCGCGGCCATCTTTATCTTTATTCGCATCATGCCGGCCATCTCGATCTTCGAAATGCGGCAACTGCTGCCGGAGTCGGAGGTGGAAGCGAAATGAGCCACGCAACGCTGTCGCCTCCCATTTACGGCATTCTGGCCGAGTTCGATACGCCCACCGATCTGGTGTACGCGACCAAGGCCGCCTATGCCGCCGGTTACCGCAAGATGGATGCCTATAGCCCGTTTCCCATCGAGGAAGCCAGCGAGGCCCTCGGCTTCCACAAGAGCCGGGTGCCGCTGATCGTGTTGCTGGGAGGACTGCTGGGTGGTCTGTCGGGCTTTGGCCTGCAGTACTGGATCAACGTGATTTCTTATCCGCTCAACATCGGCGGCAAGCCGTACGATTCGTGGCCGGCGTTTATTGTTCCGACCTTCGAGCTGACCATTCTGTTCGCGGGACTGTCCGGTGTATTCGGCATGTTCGCGTTGAACGGTCTGCCCATGCCGTATCATCCGCTGTTCAATGTTGACCGCTTTTCCGCGGTCACTCGCGACAAATTTTTCCTGTGCGTGGAAGCCGCTGATCCCCAGTTCGATCTGGTGGACACGCCGCGATTCATGGAGAGCTTGAAGCCGGTGTCGATTTCGGAGGTGCCCCATTAATCGGCTGGCGAAATTCGAACTCGGGGCAACGGCTGCAATTCAGCGCTCCGGAAACCGGTCCGCGGTGCGCAAGACGGCGGTGTACACCTTGCTGGCGTCGGCGTTGTTATTGCTTTCGGGCTGCCGAGAAGACATGCAGAACCAGCCGTACTACCGGCCGCTGCGCGAAAACGATTTTTACGCCGATAAGCGCTCGGCGCGGCCCATCATCTCGGGTACGGTGGCGCGGGGGCATCTGGACGCAGACACGTACTTCTACACCGGCAAAATCGGCAGCAACGATGGCGATTACATGCCATTTCCGGTTACCGACGAGGTGATGGCGCGCGGACAACAGCGCTTCAACATCTACTGTTCGCCGTGCCACTCGGAGCTTGGCGACGGCAACGGCATGATTGTGCAGCGCGGCTTCAGGCATCCGCCTTCGTACAACACCGAGCGCCTGCGGAAGGCCCCGATCGGCTACTTCTTCGACGTTATGACCAACGGCTACGGCGCTATGCCTGACTACGCACAGCAAGTCACGCCGGCGGACCGCTGGGCGATCGCGGCTTACATTCGGGCGTTGCAGTTGAGCCAGCACGCTACCGAGGCCGATGTTCCTGCGGGCCAGCAGATCGCCAAACAGCCGCCTACAGGCGTTATGATTTCGCCGCCATACGATACGCAAGGGGCCAGCACCGCCGCTTCTCCGGCCAACGGAGGCGAAGCTAAGCCATGAGTCAACCGACTAATCAGCTCAGAGCCGCTGACTTCGCTGTCCCAGCCCCCGCGGCAACGTGGCAGAAGCGCTGGATGATGACCGGCGCGGTGGGCGCCATTTTGTGCATTATTGGCGCAGTTATCTCGCGCGAGCAGTTAGAGCAGGTCCTGCGCGGCTACCTGATCGGCTACATTTTTTGGCTGGGTCTCAGCCTCGGCTGCTTCGCTTTGCTGATGGTGCAGTATCTTTCCGGCGGACTGTGGGGCCTGGTGCTGCGGCGGGTATTCGAAGCGGCCGCCAAATGTCTTCCGCTGATGTTCATTTTGTTTCTGCCCATCCTATTCGGACGGCACCACCTCTACGCGTGGATGAACGACCCGTCGCTTACCGCGCGCAACAGCTGGTATCTGCACACCTCGGGCCTGACCGGCTGGATTGCCCGCTGGATTCTCTACTTCGCCATCTGGATAGGGATTGCCTTCACGCTGATCCGACGTGGCGACCAACAGGACCAACCCCTGCCGGCGGGCACGTGGATCCGCTTCCAGGGCCTGAGCGGGATTGGCCTGGTGATCTATGCCCTGACGCTGTCGTTTGCTGTGGTGGACTGGGTAATGTCGCTCGATCCGCAGTGGGGCTCCACGATCTACGGGCTCATCTTCATCGCCGGGCAAGGCTTGTCGGCGCTGGCGTTTGGCGTGGTGATGCTGACACTGTTTACGCGTTACAGCCCGTTCCGCGAAATCATCAAGCCGATGCAGTTCCACGATATCGGCAAGCTGATGCTGGCATTCGTGATGTTGTTCGCCTACTTCTCGTTCTCGCAGTGGCTCATCATCTGGGCGGGCAATCTGCCGGACGAAATCAGCTGGTACCTGCACCGCATCCGCGGAGGATGGGGCGTGGTGGCGCTGATCATCATTCTGTTCCACTTTGCGCTGCCCTTCGCGCTGCTGCTGTCGCGCGAGCGCAAACGCGCCGGCCGCCGCCTGATCGGGCTGGCCTTGTTCCTGATGTTCATGCGCGTGGTGGACATCTACTGGTACGTGGTGCCCAACTTCGCCCACGCCCAAGGACACTTTTATCTGAGCATCTGGTATGTCGTGGCGCCACTGGCCGTGGGCGGGCTGTGGCTGACGTACTTCTTCTACAACCTGCGGCAGCGGCCGTTGTTGCCGCTGTATGAGCCGCAGATACCGAGCTTGTTGCACCAGAGGTCCCATGGCCACTGAAGATAGCAATTACGATCCCCTGCGGAATCCCGAGGTTGACTACGAGCGCGCTGACTTAAGCGCGAAGGGAATTCTGCTGTTCCTGCTGGGACTTCTGGTGGCCGGTGTTTTTATCGAGCTGGTGCTGTGGGGAATGTTCCGCTTTATGGCCAAGAGCGATGCGCTGTTCGTACAGCCGGCGCCGAATCCAATGATGAGCACGCAAAGGCCTGCGCCGGGGACGGTCCCGCGGTCGGTGCTGCAGAACAATCCGCCGGAAGACGTGATGGTCTTCCCGGAACCGCGCCTGCAAACGAACGATGCGGGTGATATGCAGAAGTTCTTGAGCACTGAGCAGGCGACACTGGATCCGCCGCAAGCATTCATGGACCAGAGTGGGGCGGTCCATATACCAATTTCGCAAGCTATGAAGCTGATTGAGGAACGAGGTTTGCCGGTGCGTCCGCGTGCGCCTCCGCCGGAGGTGGGCGGCGGCGAGGGGCAAGGTAGTGCGATGGCGCCGGCGGGTCCAGGCAAGAAGTGATATCGGACCTCAGGGGCTAAAGCCCAAGCTTTAAGTGGGGGGTTAACGGCACGGCTGAAGCCGTGCCCATTCAAAGCGGAGCGCCGCAGGCGCGAAATAGTCTAGCCCAGCACGAAGCCGCAGGCGGAGTGCTGGGTGAGCCGGAAGCAGAGCCGAGTCCCGTGGGGACGGCAGAACAGCAGGTCCCTCCGCTCGCCCGCGGCGGGCTCGGTCGGGATGACAAACAGGAGAGATGGCGGGCTTGGTCGTCGATGACAAAGGGTAAAGGTAACGCAGTGAAACGTTGGTTGCAGGAAATCTCGAAAGTACTGGCAGTGCTGCTTACGGCGGGCGCCTTCGCGCTGGCGCAGCCGCCGTCTTCTTTCCAGGACAAGAGCACGAGCGCCGCATCCCAGGTCAGCCCAGCCGACTTGTCGAACGTCGGCATCGAGCAGCGGCTCGACCAGCAAATACCGCTCAATCTGCAATTCAAAGATGAGACGGGCAAGACGGTGCAACTGGGCGACTACTTCAAGGCGGGACGGCCGGTCCTGTTGAACCTGGTGTATTACACCTGCCCCATGTTGTGCGGGGAGGAACTAGCCAGCGAGGCCAGCGCGCTCGGGGTGCTGCGGTTTACTCCAGGGAACGAATACGAGGTGGTATCGGTCAGCTTCAATCCGGATGAGACTCCCAAAGATGCGGCGGAGAAAAAGCAGATCTACATTGCGCGCATGAACGAGCATCTGGAGCAGAAGACCAACGGTGAAGGTTGGCATTTCCTCACTGGCCAGCAGCCCCAGATCAAGCAACTGGCCGACGCGGTGGGCTTTCATTACCGGCGCGACCCGGCCAGCGGACAGTATATTCACGCCGCGGGAATCATGGTTGTGACCCCGGCCGGCAAGATTGCCCAGTATTACTACGGAATTGAATTTTCTCCGAAAGACATTCGCCTCGGCCTGATCGAGGCCTCGCGCGACAAGATCGGCACGCTGGTGGACCAGGTGACGCTGTACTGCTATCACTACGATCCCAAGACCGGGCGTTACGGCGCGGTGGTGACCAATATCATGCGGCTGGCTGGGGCCGCGACCATGCTGCTGCTCGGCGGCTTCCTCATCGTGATGTTTAAGCGGGAGTCGCACGGCGGCAAAAACGGAACAGGACGGGCCCGATAGATATGTGGAAGAACCTCCCACTTTTTCCGGAGCGTGCCTCGGCGCTGGCTTGGCAGGTGGACGGACTTTATTTTCTGCTGATCGCGGTGTCGGCGTTCTTCTCGCTGCTGATTTTTGCGGCGATCTTTTACTTCTCGGTCAAGTATCGCCGCTCGGTCCATCCGCACCCGGTGCCGATTGAGGGCTCGTTGCCGCTAGAACTGGCGTGGACGCTGATTCCCCTGGGAATCTGCATGATCTTCTTCGCCTGGGGCTCGCTCATCTACTTCCAGGAGGCCCGCCCGCCGAAGGGAGCGATGGAGGTTTACGTCGTCGCCAAGCAGTGGATGTGGAAGTTCGAATACGAAGACGGGCAGCGCGACATCAACCAGCTGCACGTGCCACTGGGGCGCGATGTCAAGATGATTATGAGTTCGCAGGACGCCATCCACAGCTTCTTCGTGCCGGCGTTCCGCATCAAGGCCGATGTGCTTCCCGGCCGCTACACCACCACCTGGTTCCGTCCCACCAAAGTTGGGACGTATCACTTATTCTGCGCCGAATATTGCGGCACCAACCACTCCGCCATGATCGGCCAGGTGATCGTGATGCCACCCGACGAGTACCAGGCGTGGATGAACAGCGGCACGGGAGGCTCTGTGGCAACGCTGTCGGCCAACGGGCAGCAGGTTTTCCAGCAACTGGGATGCGCGACCTGTCACCGCTCCGATACTCAGGGACCCGGTCCCAACCTGGAGGGCCTGTTCGGCACGCAGGTGAAGCTGGGTGACGGGCGGACCGTCGTCGCCGACGAGAACTATATTCGCGAGTCCATTCTGAATCCGGGCGCCAAGGTGGTCGCAGGCTATCAGCCCATCATGCCGACTTACCAAGGGCAGGTTTCAGAAGAAAATTTGATGGCGCTGGTGGCCTACGTCAAATCGCTGGCGCAATCACAACAAAAAGGAGCGACGAGCGATGTTTCGTCCGCTCCAAGTCCGTCGAACGTGCAATGAGGCATCAGACTCTAAAGGTGTGACATGGCAACCGCCGTACAGACTGTCGAGCGCGAGAACTACCTGAATTCGAACTACGGCATCAAGTCGTGGCTGCTGACCACCGATCATAAGCGGATCGCGATCCTGTACCTCATCTCGATTACCGCCATGTTCTGGCTGGGCGGTTTCTTCGCCATGATGATCCGGCTGGAGCTGCTGACGCCGGCCGGTGACCTGGTCTCGTCCGACACCTACAACAAACTATTCACCATGCACGGCATCGTGATGGTGTTCTTCTTCCTGATCCCGTCGGTGCCGGCCGTGCTGGGCAACTTCCTGGTGCCCCTGATGGTGGGCGCCAAGGACCTGGCGTTTCCACGGGTGAACTTGCTGAGCTGGTATCTGTATATAGCGGGCGCCGCCACCGCGCTGGTCGCCATGGTCACCGGCGGCGTGGACACCGGCTGGACTTTTTACACTCCGTTCAGCACCACCTACTCCAACACGCATGTGATTGGAGCGGCCATCGGTATTTTCATCACCGGCTTCTCGTCGATCCTGACCGGGCTGAACTTCATCGTTACCATTCACCGCATGCGCGCGCCCGGTCTGACGTGGCGCCGCCTGCCGCTGTTCTGCTGGTCGAACTACGCAGCTGCCGTGATTATGGTGCTGGGCACGCCGGTCATCGCCATCACCTTGCTGCTGGTGGCACTGGAAAGGGCCTTCCACATCGGAGTTTTCAATCCGGCGCTGGGCGGCGATCCGCTGCTGTTCCAGCATTTGTTTTGGTTCTATTCGCATCCTGCCGTCTACATCATGATTCTTCCCGGCATGGGAGTGATCAGCGAGGTCGTCACTTGCTTCTCGCGCAAGCGCGCTTTCGGTTACGAGTTTGTGGCGCTGGCCTCGATCGCGATTGCGGTGCTTGGCTTCCTGGTCTGGGCGCACCATATGTTCGTCGCCGGAATCTCGGTGTATGCGGCCCTGGTGTTCTCGCTGTTGAGCTACCTGGTTGCCATCCCGTCGGCGGTCAAGATCTTTAACTGGACCGCGACCATGTACAAGGGATCGATCAGCTACAACACGCCCATGCTGTACGCCTTCGGGTTCATCGGATTGTTCACCGTCGGCGGACTGACGGGAGTATTTCTGGCGTCGCTGGGCATCGACGTGCACGTCACGGATACCTACTTTGTGGTGGCGCACTTCCATTACGTGATGGTGGGCGGCATGGTGATGGCCTACATGGCGGGGCTGCACTTCTGGTGGCCCAAGATGACCGGCAAACTGTATCCCGAGGCCTGGGCAAAATTGTCGGCGCTGCTGGTTTTTGTGGGCTTCAACACCACCTTCTTTCCGCAGTTCATTCTTGGATACATGGGCTCGCCGCGCCGCTATCACGCGTATCCGCCGGAATTCCAGGTGCTGAACGTGCTGTCCACAGCGGGCGCATCGATCCTGGCCGTGGGCTATGTCTTGCCCATGATTTATTTCGTGTGGTCGCTGCGTTACGGGCAGGACGCCGGTCCGAATCCCTGGAACGCGGTAGGGCTGGAGTGGATGACGCCGTCGCCTCCGCCGACCAACAACTTTGACGAGACCCCAGTTGTGACTTGGGAGGCTTACGACTACGAACATCAGCCGCAAGAGGAGATCAGCGTTGGCCACCAGTGATATAGGCGATATTCAGGTCGCTGAGCGGGCGCTGCAGCACCACTTTGCCGACATGGAGCAGCAGCGGGAGACCTCTTCCTTCGGGATGTGGATGTTCCTGCTGACGGAAATCATGTTCTTCGGCGGGCTGTTCTGCGCCTACCTGGTTTATCGCACTTCGTACTACCAGGCGTTCGTTGAGGGCAGCCAGAAGATGAATATCCTTCTGGGCGCGATCAATACGGCGGTGCTGATTTGCAGTTCGCTGAGCATGGCGATGGGGGTGCGGGCGGCGCAGATGGGCAAACCCAAGCTGATGGTCATCCTGCTGCTGATCACTATCGTCTTCGGTTTCGGATTTCTGGGCATCAAGGCGGTTGAGTACCACGAGCACTGGGTGCACAACGAGTTCCCCGGACCGACCTTCCATTTTGAGACGGGGGACCCGGCGCATCCGGCGAGCGATCCCCAGCATACCCAGATTTACTTCTCGTTGTACTGGGCAATGACCGGATTGCACGCGCTGCACATGGTGATCGGCATCGGCCTGGTGGCGTGGCTGGTGATTGCAGGCCTGGCGGGAGCGTACACGCCCCACTACTACAATCCGGTGGAAAATGTGGGATTGTACTGGCACTTTGTCGATTTGGTGTGGATTTATCTTTTCCCACTGCTCTACCTGATCAGCAAGAAACACGGCGGTTGACGAGGAACGCATGGCACACGCAGAACACAAGGAAGAAACGGGCTCAGTCGGACACATTGCGCCGGCGAAACTCTACGTGGCCATCTGGGCCATCCTGATGGTCATGACGCTGACCACGGTGCTGGTGTCATTTGTCGATATTGGGCCCATGAACATTGTGATCGCGCTGGCCATCGCGACCTTCAAGGGGACGCTGGTGGTGCTGTTCTTCATGCATCTGCGGTACAGCCCGAAATTGACCATGGTGACGGTGGTCGCCGCGATGTTCTTTCTCTTTCTGTTGCTTTCGCTCACCATGACCGATTATCTGACACGCGCGTGGGCCACGTATCCCTAGGTGGTAGCCCCAGCGCTAAAGCGCGTGATCAGGGCCAACCTATTCCCCCGCATAAATGCGGGGGCTTCCACCAAGAAAACTTCTCCCGCGGCCTTTGACCGGTCCGCATTGCGCCGTGCCGATGCAGGTACAGCGGCCTCGGGTTTCATCATCCTGTAACAGACTTATGTGACTGTAGGGTTGTGATTCCGACACATGACAGTCCCTCGCCTAACGTCGGCTACAATACAGCCGTGAAGCAAACCATCTTTGCCGTGGAAGATGACACGGACATTTCACGGCTGGTGAGCCACCACCTGGAGTCCGCCGGGTATGGTGTCCGCACGTTTGCTGCAACCGCGGGCGTGATCGCGGAAGCGGAGAAGCAAGCTCCGGCGCTTTTCCTCCTCGACATCATGGTTCCCGGCGGAGACGGACTGGAGCTTTGCCGCCGCATTCGCCAGACCTCGTCGCTGGCCATGGTTCCGGTGATCTTCCTGACCGCCAAGACCAGCGAGGCCGACCGGGTGATGGGGCTGGAACTGGGCGCCGACGACTATGTTCTGAAACCGTTCAGCCCGCGCGAACTGGTGGCGCGAGTGCGGGCCGTGCTGCGGCGATTTGAGCGTCCTCTGGCGCCGGCAATTGTGAAGGCCGGCGATATCGAGATTGACAGCGGCGCCATGACCTTGACGGTGCGTGGAAAGTTGACGCAGACCACGGCGACCGAGTTCCGGCTACTCGAATTTCTGGCCCGCCATCCTAGCCGGGTGTTTACGCGCGACCAACTGCTGGACGCGGTCTGGCGCGACACGCACTACGTCACCCCGCGCTCGGTGGACGTGTATGTGCGCCGCATCCGCGAGAAAATAGAAGAGAATCCCGACGAGCCGCGCTATCTTAGGACAGTACGCGGGGCGGGCTACCGCTTCGAGATTCCCAAGTCGTAACGAGCCATTCGTGAAGAGCCGGATTTTTTTGAAGTTATATGTGGCGGCGCTGCTGATCATCGTCGCCTGCAGCCTCACCATGGCGGTGCTGGTGCGCCATGCGTGGATAGGAATGCTGCGCAGCGAGATTGAGACCTCGTTGCGGCAGAAGACCCTGATGTTCGCTTCCCGCGTGCAGCAAGCCCCTCCGTCATCGCTCGGAGAAATCGCCGGGCAGGCTGCCGACGCCGCAGGCGCTCGGGTGACAATCATTGACTCCTCCGGCAAGGTGCTGGCCGACTCCGAGGCCAATGCCGACCAGATGGAAAATCATGCCACGCGGCCGGAGTTCGTCGCCGCGTTGCACGGCCAGGTGGGAAGTTCGACCCGCCTGAGCCACACCATTGGAGTGGAATTGTTGTATGTGGCGGCGCCGGTTCCCGGCGGGGCGGTGCGGCTGGCCTATCCCCTGTCGGAAATCCGAGAGGCCAATCGCCGCATCGGCCGTGACCTGGTGGGAGCAGCGCTGGTGGCGGCGCTCCTGGCGATGTTGCTGGCCATTGGCGCGACCTATTCCATCAGCCGCAGGCTGGTCCGGATCACCGACTTTGCCGAGCGTGTGGCCACCGGCGATCTTTCGGCGCGCATTCAGGAGGAGTCCACTGACGAAATTGCGCACGTCGCCTCTGCGCTGGATAAAACCGCGCGAAAATTAGAAGACGGGTTCCGCGCCCTGGAGAACAGCCGTCAGACCCTGGAAGCGCTGTTGAACTCGATGCAAGAGGCGGTGATTGCGGTGGCGCAGGATGGACGCGTGCTGTGGGCCAACCAGCGCATGGAGCGTCTGCTGCCCGGAGGGCTGCGCTTGGGGGCGCCGCTGGTGCAATCGTTGCGCGACCCCGAGATCCTGACCGCGGTGGAATATGCGCTGGAGAAGCGTGATGTGAGCGTGGCCAATGCCGCCAAGATTTTCTCGGGACGCATCTTCGACGTTACCGCTGCCCCTATGCCCGGAGGCGGCGCGGTTGCGGTGCTGCACGACCAGACGGAAGTGGAGAGAGTGGAAAAAACCCGGCGCGACTTCATTGCCAATGTCTCGCACGAGCTGCGCACTCCGCTGACTTCCATTCAGGGCTATTCCGAAACTCTGCTCGACAACCCGGATCTGGGTGGGAGTGTGCACGATTTTCTGGAGATTATCCGCAAGAATGCCATGCGCATGGCCCGGCTCACCGAGGACTTGCTGGTGCTGGCGCGGGTGGAGTCGGGCGAACAAAAACTCAATCTGCAACCGGCCACACCGGGCGAATTGCTGGAAGATGCGGTGCAGACATTCAAGGACCGCGCCGACAGCCGCGGCATCGAGCTGTCGTTGATGAACACCGCAACCTCCGCCGTGGCGGTTGATCGCGACGCCATTCACCAGGTGCTCTCCAACTTAATTGATAACGCGCTGAAGTATGGAGGCGGGAAGGTGCTGGTCGGGGCGTGCGAGACCGAGGACGGCGTGCAATTTTACGTGCGCGATTTCGGGTCGGGCATCTCCAGCGAACACTTGCCCCGGTTGTTCGAACGCTTTTACCGGGTGGACAAAGCGCGATCGCAGGAATCGGGAGGCACCGGCCTGGGATTGGCGATTGCGAAACATGTGGTGCGCGCGCACTCGGGGACGATTCATGTGGAGAGCGAACTGAATCACGGCTCCACGTTCTACTTCACCTTGCCGCGGCAGCCTGCGCCAGTCGAGGCCTAGAGCGGCGCGCGGATTGAGCGAACGTGTTCGGTGGGCCTTCTTCCTGAAATTGTCATTACGAGCGAAGCGAGGAATCTGCTTTTTTGTTTGAGTTGGAGCAATTCTGGGAAACAGCAGATCCCTCACCGACTAAAGTCGGTTCGTGATGACAAAACTAATTGGCCAGGAACGGCGCACCGGAAGCCTGGCCCCTTCCGAACGGGATCGGCGGGCTGGTCCAACCAGCAATTTCAACGCGCCCCGCCGATGAATTCAAGCGAACTTTACCTAGGTTTCATCAAGAATTCACAATCGCCGTTTAGCCTGTCTGGTATAGCCTGCACACTTGCCCGCTGATGCCGAACCATCGGATCGGGGCAGAGGTGTCGGGTGTAGCATCAAGTTATCTGACCATGAGTTCCACCGAATTAATCCCGCCGACCCCAGATACGATGTGCACCGAGCTGCGGGAACAGACCTTGCAGGCCTGTCGCCTGGCCCGAATCGCAGCCGGCATTGTTGCCGAGGGCATCGCCACCGGCGTGCCATCTCTGTCGGAAGGGGTGCGCGAGCGCGAGAAGGAACTCGACACCCTCGATCGTCTCATCGATCAGGGCGTGACCTCGATCATTACCAAGGTGGACGAAGAGCATGCCCGCGAGCTGCTGGCATGTCTCAAGTTCATCATTGATCTAGAGCGGATCGGCGATCTGCTGCTGAACTGCAGCAACCGCGCCGCCGCCGTGGGCAGCCGCATCGAGCTGCAGGACATCCGCGATCTCACTGTGATGGCGTCACGGCTGGAGAAAATGCTGGGCGATGTGCACGATGCTTTCAGCGAACGCGATCTCAATCGGGCGCTGACGGTGCTGCGTTCCGATGCAGAGCTCGACCGGCTGCGCAATCTTATTTTCATGCGGCACATTGAAAACCACGATGGCGCTCAGCGGCAGGAGAGCTTTCACGTGCTGTTTATGACGCAGTCGTTGGAGCGTGCCGGCGACCACGCGAAGAACCTCGCTGAGGAAGTTTGCCATCTGGTGAGCGGGCACAGCGTCCGCCACGTGCTGCGCAGCTACGATAAGCCGATGGAGCAGATGTTCATCGAAGACCTGAAGCGCCAGCAGAAGAGCGCGAAGTAGGGCGAATAGAGTTCTGGTGGAAGCCCCGCATTTATGCGCGGATTAAGTTAAGCTTTTGAACGCCCGGATAAAAAGGCCCAAGGCTAAAGCCCGATTTTAGATCGAGTTGTTGTTCCCCCTGCTGAAGCAGGGGACTTCCACCAATATCTTCTTCAGCGTTATCCGATGCTGAAAGCGCTGCTCCCTCGCTGCGGCGAAGCCCACAATTTCACCCTAATTTAATAGCCAAGCCTCC
>CAWCSJ010000029.1:0-34829 GCA_963798185.1 uncultured Acidobacteriaceae bacterium | reverse complement strand
TGCGAATGGTCTGCAACATCCGTTCCTATCTGAAGCCGTCTCGCAAAGGCATGGTCCTTGATGCCTTCATTCTAGACAAACCGACTCAGAGGTC
Source organism: uncultured Acidobacteriaceae bacterium (assembly GCA_963798185.1). GTDB lineage: Bacteria > Acidobacteriota > Terriglobia > Terriglobales > Acidobacteriaceae > Bog-257. The sequence continues at coordinate 34,735 of CAWCSJ010000029.1, read as the reverse complement.
GAATCAAGGCTGGACGCCTGCATAAGCCGGAATCGCCTCACGCGCGACGTTCTTGTAAACGATGCCGCCCTTCATTACGAAGACGACGCGGCGAACGGCCGTGATGTCTTTCAATGGGTCCCCATCGAGCGCGATGATGTCGGCTTGCAGGCCGGGCGCGATGGAGCCGATCTGATCCGCCATGCCAAGCGCTTCCGCGCCCAGGGAGTTGGCGGAGATCATCGCCGCCATCGGCTCGACACCGCCGTCACGCACACGGTCAATGAATTCCTCGGCGTTGCGCCCATGCGAGCCGGCCAAGGCATCGGTGCCGAAAACAATCTTCAGTCCGGGAGTTTTCACTGCGCGTTGCACCAGCTCGTGGTTCATCGAAAGGATTTTCTCCATCGCAGCGAATCCTTCCTCTGTATAGCCGGGTGTGCCGAGAAATTTTTCCTTGTTCAGCAGGTAGTTCTCAATGACCAGTCCGGCCTGGGGATCAAAGTAAGTGCCTTTTTCCGCCATCAATTTCAAGTCGTCGTCCGTAGCCAGCGTGCCGTGCTCGACCTCGGTGCATCCGGCGAGAGTTGCGGCGCGGACGGCATCTTTGTAGGCGTGGACCAGCGTGCGCAGCCCCTGCTTCTTGGCTTCGTCACAGGCGGCGTTCAGTTGCTCTTGCGAAAGAGTCAGTCCACCGCCTTGGCGGATGGATTGTGATGCGAATATCTTGATCAGGTCCGCGCCAGCTTCCTTCTGCTTCCGCACAAACGCCCGGATTTCCTCCGGCGTGCCGGCCTTCTCGCCCTGCTGGGTAAGCGGCTCGACCGCGGTAAGGATACGCGGACCAGGAAGCACTCCTTTCGCGATGGCATCGCGAAGTGGAATGTCGTTCGGCGAGCCCACGCTTTGCACGGTCGTAAAACCCGCCATGAGGGTTACCCAGGCATTCGACGCAGCTCGATAGGTGTCATCCGGAGTGGTCCCACCCATCCCCGCATTTTTCCCGTCCTTGCCGAAACTCCACGTGATGTGCACGTGGGCGTCAATCCAGCCAGGCAACACAGTCAGTCCGCGCAGGTCATAGTCCACCGGGCTGGCCTTCGGGTCCATCGCAATTATCTTCGAGCCCTCAACCACAATGCGCGTGTCGTGCAGCACCTGGCCCTTGCCATCGAGCACCGCGCTCGCGGCAATGACGATGCGTTTCTGCGCAGAGGTCTGTGCGAAAGTTGGTTTTGCCAAGGCGCAGGCGCTAAGCATGCTCAAGAGACATGCAATAAACTTCGTGGATGGCATGGTGGCTCCGTTGCAGGAAGCTTCTCAATGTCTGATGTGTTTCGTGATCCGCTCGGTGAGCCGCAGTACTCTTTGAACGTCTCCGAATGTGGTCGACGGATCATTGTTCTAACTCATCAGAAACTAGCCATAGTCGGGGTCATGGGGAGCGATCTCCTCGATAGCTGAGGGGGCGTCTTCCATCACCGTGCGTAGCCCGCACCTACGGCAGATAGTGCTTGTCGGTGATGGCTACGCTGGCGTGCCCGAGCATCATGGAGACGTCCTTAATGTCCCCGCCTATCAGCAAACACTCGAGGGCGAAAGTATCGCGCAAACCAGTGTGGGTGTCCGTCTGGTACGCCGCTCTCCGGAATATCCGTTTTTGGGGTGCTCCACCAGCGCTTGCTTGGGCGCATGGTGCGGAAGGGGGGACTTGAACCCCCATGCCTTTCGGCGCCACCCCCTCAAGATGGTGTGTCTGCCAATTTCACCACTTCCGCACACCGACCGGATGCGGTGAGCATCACGGCGTCCAAGCAGAAACGTAGAGGCAATTAAGTATAACAAAACATGCGCCGGGATGAACCAGTGCTGAAGTTCCCCTTACGATTTCGTGCGATCCCGATACAATGCACTTTACGAACTGCCAGGTTTTTCGGAATACAGTGAGCCATGATCATCACACGTTCACCGTTGCGGGTTTCGTTGGGCGGAGGAGGTACGGACCTGCCTTCCTACTCCTGCGAACACGGAGGCTTCTTAATCGCCGGAGCCATCGATAAGTACGTTTACATCAATGTTCACCCTCGTTTTGTCGATGGTTTTCTGCTCAAGTATTCCCACCTTGAAGAAGTTTCCTCGATCGAGGAAATCCAGCATCCCATAATCCGCGAAGCCCTGCGGGAGGTGGGCATACAAGCACGCAATCTCGAAATTACCAGCATGGCAGACATCCCGGCGGGGACGGGCCTCGGTTCCTCCGGCAGCTTCACCACTGCACTCTTGAAAGCACTGCACGCTTACAAGAAGAACCTCATCCATCCCGATCAACTTGCGGAGCAAGCCTGTCGTGTCGAGATCGACATTCTGCGGGAGCCGATCGGCAAGCAGGACCAATACATTGCGGCTTACGGCGGCATCACCTGTTTCGAATTCAGCAAAGACGGCAAGGTGAAGGCGTGGCCTCTTACCATTTCGGAAGAGACCTTGTTCAACCTCGAGGACAACCTGCTGTTGTTCTTTACCGGCTACTCGCGTTCAGCCTCCGCGATCTTGAAAGAGCAGGATGACAAGAGCAAAGTGGCCGACGCGGAAATGACCGACAACCTTCACTTCATAAAGGAATTGGCCCTGCGCAGCAAGCGGGCCCTGGAAAATGGTGAGTTGGCAGAATTCGGGCGGCTGATGAACGCCCACTGGGAGCGCAAGAAGGAGCGCAGCGCGGGCATGAGCAGTGTTCAGATCAACCAATGGTACGATTGCGCCATGGCGAACGGTGCTCTTGGCGGCAAGCTGATTGGCGCCGGGGGAGGGGGATTTTTGATGTTTTATGCCGGAGATAAGGCACGCCTGCGCCATGCCATGCGCGAGCAGGGACTCAAGGAAGTCAGGTTCCGATTCGATTTTGAAGGCACCCGCGTCATCTCGCACGAATAGGCAACCCATGAGCCAATCCGTGGAACTCATGCCCGCCGTCATTCTGGCGGGAGGCTTGGCGACGCGTCTGCGTCCGCTGACCGAACGCATTCCCAAGGCTTTGATCGAAGTTGCCGGCCATCCATTCCTATGGCACCAACTCCAACTCCTCAAGCGCAGCGGCATCCGGCGGGTGGTGCTTCTGGTCGGTCACCTGGGCGAGAGCATTCAGCAGCGCTTTCAAGACGGTGCGGAGTTGGGAATAAGAATCGATTACTCCTTCGATGGCCCCGCTCTGCTGGGAACTGCCGGGGCAATTCGCCAGGCTTTGCCGCTGTTGCCGGAGCGGTTCTTCGTGCTCTACGGCGATTCCTATCTCCCCTGCGATTACGCGGCCGTGGAGAAGGCATTCCACAACCGCGGCCTTCCTGGGCTCATGACTGTGTATCGCAACGAGGGTCTGTACGATACCAGCAACGTTGAATACGACGGCGACCGGATTCTGCAATACGACAAGCGCAATCGCACCCATGCCATGCACCACATCGACTATGGTCTGGGCGCCTTTCACCGCAGCGTATTCCAGGCGCTTCCTGCGGGTCAGGCACGCGACCTCGCCACCCTTTACCAGGACTTGCTTCAAGCCGGGAATTTGGCAGCTTTCGAAGTGCATCAGCGGTTTTATGAGATCGGTTCTCCCCATGGATTGCGGGACACTGAGGAGTTTCTAAAGGCAGCAAGTGCACCGGATCGAGCACCTTCTTAGTGCTGTCTGCTGTCATAATGACCTGCGCAGTTATGTTAAGCTCAAAGACTGTACATGATGTCGAAGATAGATAACACCTCGGTGTTTTCGGTCTCCTTTCTTGCTGAGGTGGAAGAAATTGCACGGCGCCTGGATACCGCAGCCATCGAAAAGGTGGTCGCTTCTCTGGTTGGAGTTCGCGACCGTTCCGGCCGCTTGTTCATTCTGGGCGTCGGTGGCAGTGCCGCCAACGCTTCCCATGCGGTAAATGACTTCCGCAAACTTGTTGGAATTGAGACCTACGCGCCGACCGACAATGTGTCGGAACTAACGGCTCGCGTCAACGACGAAGGCTGGCCGACCGTCTTCGCGGCGTGGCTGCGCACCAGCCATCTTAGGTCGCAAGATGCCGTCCTGGTCTTCTCGGTGGGCGGCGGCAGCGTCGAGCGAAACGTAAGCCCCAATATCGTTGCGGCGCTCGACTACGCCCGGTCCGTGGGCGCAACCATTCTCGGAATCGTCGGCCGGGATGGTGGCTATACGGCACGCGTGGCCGATGCCTGCGTGATTATCCCGACGATCCACCCGGATCGCACCACGCCGCATGCTGAGGCTTTTCAAGCCATCGTCTGGCACCTGCTGGTCTCGCATCCCGCGCTGCAACAGAACGCCACGAAGTGGGAATCTCTAGTGTCCCGACCACTGCGCCGCGCTGTTTTTCTGGATCGTGACGGCGTGTTGAACGAGGCCCTGGTCCGGGATGGCAAGCCCTTCGGTCCTACGCAACTCGCGGAGCTGCGGATACCTCCGGGAACCGCCGAGGCACTGGCCCGACTCAAGGAACGTGATTTCCTTCTGCTCGTAGTTAGCAATCAGCCCGACGTCGCTCGTGGAGTTCAGAAGCGTGACACAGTGGAACAGATGACCCGCCGCCTGCGTGCAGAGTTGCCACTCGATGACGTGCTCATGTGTTTCCACGACGACAAAGATGACTGCGACTGCCGTAAGCCGCGACCAGGCCTGGTTACGCGCGCCGCCCAGCAGTATGGAATTGACCTGGGCCGCAGCTACCTGATCGGCGATCGCTGGCGTGACGTGGATGCCGGAACGAATGCGGGCTGCACGACCATCTGGATTGACCACGGCTACAACGAACAAGCTCCCGCATCGGCCCCCGCTGCTCGCGTGCGATCTCTGCCCGAGGCGGTTGACTGGATCCTGAAAACGGGGGAGCCGTCATGAGAAGCCTCTCCGAGTTGAAGATCAAACTGTTCGCCGACGGGGCAGACCGCGCGCAGATCCAGGCAGCGCAAGCCAATCCGCTGATCAGCGGTTTTACTACTAATCCCACGTTGATGCGTGCTGCCGGCGTGAAGGACTACGAGGCCTTCGCGCATGAGGTGTTGGAAATAGTCACCGAGCGGCCGATTTCGTTCGAGGTTTTCGCTGACGAGTTTTGCGAGATGGAAAGGCAGGCGCACAAGATTGCCAGGTGGGCAGAAAATGTTTACGTCAAGATTCCTGTCACCAATACGCGCCGCCAGTCCTCGATGGAGTTGGTACACCGGCTGGCGCATTCAGGAGTAAAAGTCAACGTCACCGCCATTCTGACATTGGATCAAGTGCGGGACGCCTCCGCGGCGCTAGGCGGTGGAGCGCCGGGTGTGGTTTCGGTGTTCGCGGGCAGGATCGCCGATACGGGTCAGGACCCAGTTCCGCTGATGGCGACCGCTGTGGAATTGGTCTCGGCCTATCCCAATGTCGAGTTGCTATGGGCCAGCCCGCGAGAGCTGTTGAATATTTTCCAGGCCAACGATATTGGATGCCACATCATCACCGCGACGGACAGTGTGCTCTCGAAGCTCAAGACGGTCGGAAAAAATCTCGACGACTATTCGCTCGAAACTGTGCTGATGTTCCACACCGACGCGGCCAAATCGGGCTACCAGTTGTAGTCAAGTCTTATGATCGGCAGTTCATACATGGTCAGTAGTTCACTTTCAGAGCCAGAAGTAAACGACAGCGATCTCCGACTGTTGGTTCCCGCCAATGATGTCGCCGAGCCAGAGCTGTCAATCGTCATTCCCGCTCTGAACGAAGAACTGACCATCGGGCAATTCGTAAACTGGTGCCAGGAAGGGCTGCGCCGCGCCAACGTCCGGGGCGAGGTCCTCATCATCGACAGCTCCACAGATGCGACGGCTGAGGTGGCGCTGGCGCAAGGCGCTCGCGTGTTGAAGGCGCCTAAGCGGGGACTGGGTCGCGCCTATATCGATGCCATTCCATTTATTCGCGGCGACTCCGTTCTGATGGGCGACGCCGACTGCACCTATGATTTTCGTGATCTGGAACCATTTGTTGCCAAGTTCCGCGATGGGTACGAATACGTGATGGGATCGCGCTTTCGCGGCTACATAGAGCCGGGGTCTATGCCAGCGCTGCATCGCTACTTCGGCACACCATTTACCACCATGCTGCTCAATCTGCTCTACGGCAGCCGCTTCTCCGACATCCACTGCGGAATGCGCGGAATCTCCCTGCCGGCTTTGCGCCGGATGGACTTGCAGTCGCAGTCGTGGGAGTACGCCTCGGAGATGGTGTTGAAGTCCGTGCACATGGACCTTAAGACCGCCGAAGTGCCAGTACGCTTCTATAAAGACTCTGAGGGCCGTCTAAGCCATCACAAGCGCAGCGGTTGGTTCTCTCCGTGGCAGGCTGGCTGGATAAATTTGCGTGCCATGTTGGTGAACGGTGCGGACTTCTTCGTCCTGAAGCCAGGCATCGTCCTACTCGTCCTGGGTCTTTTATTGTGCGTCCCTCTGGCGGCTGGTCCTCTGACTGTCGGCCCCATTACTTTTTCGCTACACTGGATGTTGCTCGGCCTGGCTTTATCGATTTTTGGCCTGCAATTCGTGTACTGCGGATGCGTCGCCCAGGTTCTTTACGACTACTCCGGCAAAGCGACCAAACGATGGCTTGGGTTCTTTAGCTACACACGCTCTCTAGCCTTTAGCGTAGTCATGTTTCTAGCGGGGCTGGCGTTTGTTTCGCCTCTGGTGGTCCAGTATTGGAAGGCCGGCTTCCGCCTTCCCCGCGAGGCCTTGTTCCGCCTAAGCCACCTTGCAGTATTTGGGCTGTTGCTGATTAGTGTCGCATGTATTAATTACGCATTTACGTTGCTCCTGCACGCTGCTGCACTTTATGTCAAACCTAAGTACTCCACAAGAGACTGAACCATTGCGCAAAGAGGCGCTCGGCGAACGCTATTCGCTTAATTTCGTGGATCGCCTGGGGGTCTGGCTTTCGGGACGCGAGTTGCGGCGCAATGTTAAGGATTTCCGCAACCTCCGGATAGCTGATGCTGGATGTGGTTATAACGCCATGTTTGCGCGTACCATCCTGGACAAAGTCCAATCGGCCGTACTAGCTGACGTGACGCTCTCTCCCGATCTAAAAGCTCATGCGAAAGTGCGGGCGCTGGAAGGCTATCTTCCTGGTGTTTTGGCTGCTGTGGAATCGCAATCGCAGGACTTGGCGATGTGCATCTCGGTCTTGGAGCATGTGTGGGACCCTCTGGCGGCGCTCAAGGAACTTCGTCGCATCCTCGCCCCGGGTGGCACCTGCCTACTTAGTGTGCCGACCTGGCGTGGAAAATGGTTTCTGGAGCTTGCGGCGTTTCGGCTAAAGACCAGCCCTTCGGCAACCGATGAAATGGACGATCACAAGATGTATTACGATCTCCGCGATTTCTGGCCACTATTGGTGCAAGCCGGGTTCCTGCCCAGTCAGATTCGTTGCTACCGCTACAAGTTTGGAATAGGGTTGTTCGCTGTTTGCAAGGTCTGACCGAACGTGCGTGGCATCGCCGATTGGCATTGAGCGAGATTAGAGCTTAACTATTCCGCAGTAGGCGCCCGCAAGTTCCAGTATCGGCTCAGGCCGGCTCGCGAAGAATTCCTGTACTGCTTTGCGAACACCATCCGCCCATAGGTAGTCGTGGATTAGGAACATTCCTCCCGGGTTGATCCTGGGATAGAAAAACTCAAGAGAATCGTGGGTGGGTTGGTAAAGGTCAACATCCAGATGCACAAAGGAGAACTGCTTATCCGCAATTGGTCCGCTGGTTTGAGGAAATAGCCCCTTATAGATTTTGATATCCGGAAATGCTGCGAGGTAGTTTTGTACCGCCTCGAACGAGGCCGCGTATTGGCCGCCGGCAAAGCGAGAATCCACTGAGCCGGTGCTCGGCAAGCCTTCGAAGGTGTCGAATAGGTTCAGCGTCCGGCTTCCTCGCGCCTCACACATGAGGCGGGCCGATCCGCCTCGATAGACACCGACTTCAGCGATGTCACCGGGTATCTTCATGGTGGCGCGGGTGCAGGAAAGTATCTGGTAAGCCTCGTCCCGCAGCAGCAGCATGTCGGTTTCGGCGCTTACCCGCTGGATCAAACGGTAGTCTTCGGACCGCCAGGAGTTTTCGGTTGCCGGAACCGCTGTCATGTTGCGCTGAGCAAGCAGCCAGTTGATTGCGCGCCAGGTGGCACGCCGCGGCACCGATAGCAGCGGCGATGTGCTTAACCATTGGGAAACATTCTTGTTCGGCATGGAGACTTCCGGAGCCAGAGAACGGAACCTCCATCTTAGCATTCCAGAAACAAGCGCTCAGGGCACACAGACATGCTAGGCTGGAATGACGCCTCGAGAACCTTTCATGACACCAGAACACAATGCTCTGAAGCGCTACTTCCTTGTAGGAGGAGCCGGATTTATTGGCAGTCACTTCACCGATCGTTTGTTGTCTGATCCGACGGTAGAGGCGGTGACGCTCTATGACAATTTTTCCTCTGGACGCGAATGGCACTACCAGGAACATCGTCATGATCCGCGTTTCAACGTCGTGCGCGCCGATGTGAAGGATGCAGGTCAGCTAGCGGCAGCCATGCGCGGACACGATACCGTGATCCATCTGGCTTCCAACCCCGACATCGCGCGCGCCGCCACTGAGCCCGACATCGACTTCCGCGAAGGCACCTATCTCACTAACAATGTCGTCGAGGCCATGCGTCTGTCGAGTGCCACAACCATTCTCTACGCTTCGGGCAGCGGAGTGTACGGCGACTTGGGAGAGACAGAAGCAGGCGAAGATTATGCTCCGATGATTCCGATCTCAACCTATGGAGCCAGCAAGTTGGCGGGCGAAGCTCTCATCAGTTCCTATTGCCACATGTTCGACTTCACCGGCCGCGTCTTCCGTTTCGGCAATGTGGTGGGGCCACGCCAGACCCATGGCGTAGGCTTCGATTTCCTGCGCCAACTGCTGAAGAATCCACGTATCTTGCGCATTCTGGGCGATGGCACCCAAAGTAAGTCATACATTCATGTCCGCGACGTGGTGGAGGCCGTGCTATTGGCTGCGCAATGCTCCCCAACACGATTCGCCGTCTATAATGTTGCGACGGGCGATTACATTACAGTGACGGAGATCGCGCATTTGGCGGCGGAATGCGCGGGTCTGGATCCAAGGCAGGTGCAGTTCGAATACACCGGGGGCAATCGTGGCTGGAAGGGCGACGTGCCCATCGTGAGGCTCAACACCGATCGCATTCGTCGCCTTGGTTGGACCTGTCGCGCCGGTACACGCCAGGCCTTGCGGGACTCTATGCTGGCGATGCTGCCCGATTTGCAAGCGGGAAGACTGTGAACCGATCGGAAAAGAACATGACGTCAGCAAGTCATGACGATTGGGACCGCCATTGGGATGAGTACAACCAGGCTGTCGAAGAGAACCCTGCCCAAGCATACCGCCGAAGGGTGATTTTTTCACTTCTGGGACTGACTGACGCTGGGACAGGCGTTCGCCTCCTCGACGTCGGCAGTGGTCAAGGAGATATGGCGGCGGCTGTCCGCGCCGCATTTCCCAAGGCTGAGATAGTAGGACTCGAATTAAGCCAATCCGGAGTGGAAATCTCCCGGCGCAAGATCGCGGACGCCCGATTCGTGCAGTGCAACCTGCTTGAGCAAGTCACCGCTCCCGAAGAACTGCGTGGCTGGGCTACGCACGCGGTGTGTTCTGAGGTCATCGAACATGTCGACAACCCACTTCAATTACTGCGGAGTGCTCGCGACTATATGGCTCCCGGATGCAAGCTAGTGGTCACTGCTCCCGGCGGCCCGATGTCGGCCTTCGACAAACACATTGGCCATCGCAAACATTTCCAGCCGGCTGACATTGAAAAGCTGTTTCGCGAGGCAGGGTACATTCCAGAGCGAATCACCGGAGCAGGTTTCCCATTCTTCAATCTCTATCGCTGCGTGATAGTGCTCCGCGGAGAAAAGCTGATTGAAGACGTTAGCGCACGCCAGCATGCTTCGCCGTCACAGTCTGCGCTGCTCGCTATGGCCGTGTTTCACAGATTGTTTCGCCTGAACCTTAACTCTTCCCCCTGGGGATGGCAAATGGTTGGAAAGGCTCAAGTACCTGATGCCGGCACTGCGTAACATGTGGAGTTGGTTCAACTCAACGCGTAAGACGGCAGCTCTCCTGTTCCTTGGATTGTTCGGATTCTACTTGTCTTTATCTCCAGGCAGCATTGGGGGTCAAGGTTACACTGGCGAAGAAATCGATTCCGGCGCACGGATGATTGCGATCGGAAGTGCATTGCTTAAAGGCCTGCCCCGCCCACCTATGCTGTGGACTCGCCATGGCCCGGTTCCGATAATGTTTGATCTTCCATTCATCGGCCTTGGCCAGTTTCTGGTGTCACCGGATTTCATGCTGTCGTTTCAGCCGCCGCTGCTGACCGCTGCGTTGGTAACTATCCTTTATCTTTGGCTCCGCAAGCTATGTTCTCCTGGCATGAGCCTGCTGCTGGCATTCGCCGGTGCATTTGGAACCATGCTGTGGCCTTATGCCTATATCGGTTTGGAAACGAAGCAGTCTTTTTTTGTACTTCTAGCCGGCTATTTGGCGCTAGCCGATCGGAAGCTACGCAGTTGGCCGAAATTACTGCTGTTTGCGGTAATCTGCGGCCTTGCCTTGACCGTGAAGTCCACCGGAATCATTTTGTGGCCGGCCATTGCGTACTTGCTATATGTTCAGTTTCGAGACGACTGGCGCTTGCGACGCACACAAGTGCTCGCCGTCGTAGTAGTGATTGGAGGCGTTTGGGCGTTAGGCGCTTGGGGACGCAATTTCTATTGGAAGCCTCTGGGTGGCGGCGCAAATAGTTTGCGATCCTGGACAACCCATTCCGCGCTTCATGTTTTTTCCAATGCGATTGGGGTTTTCGGCTCGCCCACAAAAGGACTCTTCGTTTACGCGCCAGTGCTGCTAGCCGGCATCTATGCGGTTCCGCGCGCATTTCGCACCCACCGTGAGATTGTGATTTACAGCCTGCTCCTAATCGCGTGCACGCTTGGCTTAATTTCGATCTTGCGCTCTCCTACCGACGAGGTTTGGGGATGCCGCTATATGCATGTCGCCATTGCTCCCCTGCTGCTGTGCATCGGCGCGGCATGGCCCCGTTTCCGATGGTCGCGAGAGGGGGCCCTCATACCCCTGATATTGGTGGGAGTGGTCATCTCATTCCTGGGCGCCTTCTACTATTACGGCGTGCTGGGCATTGCCATGACTAATGCCGGCCAAAATACCTATGAGTGGATTAACGGCGACAACGTCTGGAATCACATCGAATTCAACGCTCGTCTGTTCCGGGTCTGGTTCCACGGCGGCGCCGCCCCGGTGATGTGGAAACCCTGGCACATCTGGGTCTGGACACCTCCAGCGGACGCGCCCCAGTGGAAGAGCATCGACCTGCGACCATTGTGTCTGCCGCAGTCGTTCATGGTCCGTAACTGGACCCTCCAGACGAACGTTCCGGTTCTAATCAACGTGTTCCGTATGTATCTGACTTCATTAGTGGTGGGACTTCTATCGCTGGCTTGGGTGGTATTGAGGACTATAAGACATCCACATGTCGCCAATGTGGCCGACTTGGTAGCCGCTGGCAATGAAGTCCAAATGACCGCCGGTTCGCAAGCATCTGGCGAATCGAATAGTCCGCGATAAATAAGAGATCACTACAGGACCTACGACCACGGGGCTGTTATTTCGAGCGGAGCCTCCCCCTTCGCTTGCAATGCCGCCTTACCGCTGAAGATTCCTCCCCCTCGAGCGCGTGGTGAAATGCGCTTCACTTCCTTGAATCCGACGTGCTCCAGCATGGCTGTGCAGCAGGCAGGATTAGGAAACCAAAAACACGTCGGATCGTAGCTGGGATTATCTGTTGGACCGCTCTTGATCCCAAAAGGATGAAATTCCGCCATGGGTTGGTCCCTCGTGTTCTTGCACATAGCGGTTTGCATCAGCACTGTCCCGGTACATACCGCATGGATTTTTTCCAGCGCCAGAAGCGGATGGCGAAGATGGTATAAAACTCCGAAGAACATCACCAAATCAAACGTGCCAAACGTCCTTGGGCTTATATCGTAGACACTTGCCAGATACGATTGGACATGTGAACCCAAGGCAGCCCGGCAAATCTGAAACTTGCGCGCCATCGGAGGATAATTCTCAATAGCAACCACTTCGGCAGCTCCTCTGCGTTCTGCTTCAAAAGAAAAGAAGCCTTCTGCGTGTCCGATATCTAACACTCGCAAACCAGTCATATCGTCGGGCAAACCAAAATGCGGAAGTTTGTCGGTCTTTGCATCATTCCACCCTGGAGTAACCAGGCCGCCAGGTAGCTCTATCCGGTGAAACCAGTATGCTTCGGACTCAATTTGCGCCTTCAGCCAATCGCCGACACTTAATGCTGCAGCATCTTCCAATGTGGTTCTCCCTTATGTCTCAGATTGCTTGTTACGGAGGCGACCGCGTTGCCGAAAACCTCGTCGCTTAGATCTTGGATGACACGCGTGAGGGCGTTGCGGCGTAATTGTTGCCAAAGATTTTCATCCCGGTACAAACGACAGCACGCCTCAGCAAAAGCGATAGGGGTGCCTGCCACGAGACATTCTTTCCCATCCAACCATCCGAGTTGCTCTCCAATCAGGTTCGATACAACAAGAGGAACACCAAAAGATGCCGCCTCGTGCGCTTTGTAAGGAATTCCCGCCGCGTATCGCGTCGGCACCACAAACACGCGAGCCTGGTTATAGAGCGAGGTCAAGTCATCCTGCCGGCCGGGAATGCGAATCCCATCGGCCTGGCAATCGCTCAAGGCAGTGTCGGCCCCGTAGCCGGCGATGATCAACTCGGCACCCGTCACTTTGCGAACCACCGGCCAGATTGAACCGCAGAAATACCGCATGGAGTCCATATTGGGGCTGTCCGCACCGTGCATAGCCCCCACGAACAGGAACGTGCGCCGATTGAGAAATGCCGCGGCTGTCGGGTTAGCGCATACTCGATGGCCGATTATCGACACCTGGTGGACTCCTCCCGACACCATGGTCTCGCGGTCCCGCTCCGATACCACCACGACAGCATCAGCCGCCCTCGCCAAAGCCAACTCTCGGTCCAGCCATGCCGACTTGACGTCGGATGAAATCTCGCTGCCCAGCATCTCCACTTGTCGCCAATCACGCTCCGAAAAAATTGCTTCCGCATCGTAAATTAGCAGCGCGCTCCTGGAACTGTCATTGCCGACCCTTTCCTTCAAAAAAGCTTCCATATTGTGCGGACGGCTCACCCACACGATGTCACTGTTAGGGACGTACTCCCGAAATAGCCGTTTACGTTGTGAGATGCCGTCTAATAACTCCACTTCGCGTGGGATGTCACCGTACTCATTCTCCAGCAGGCGAGATGTAAAGGAAGCGCAGGTGACACAATAACCCCGCTTCACAAGATGGCACAGTATTTCATTGCTGCGAGGAAAGCCTGAACCTAGATGGCGGTGGGGTACTTGGTCCTCTATGTAGAGTATGTTGAGTCTGTCGTAACTTGCTGAGATGCGAGCGCGTTGTATATTGGCTGGTGAATAGGGCATATGCTTAAGAAGCTGGGCATTCCATTTTTCCCGAAATTTCTGCTGATTGATCGCCATTGCCGGCTTGGCTGCTTCGTTTCCCTCCGACGAGGCGGATTCGTAGTGCCGAATGACAGAGGTAGGCTCATAGAGGACACTATAGCCAGCTTCCCAAACCTGCATGCAGTAATCGGCGTCTTCATAGTAAGCAGGACTGAAGATGCGGTTAAAGCCACCTAACTGAATAAAAAGAGACCGCCTCGTAACCAGAAATGCCCCGGAACAGTAATCTACCGGCCGTCGAAACTCATATTGGGGTAGGTTAGGATCGTCTCCCCGCCCGTATCCCAATGCGCTTCCATCTGACCAGATCATGCTTCCGGCCTCTTGTAGATCGCCATTGGCCAGCAGGATCTTACCTCCAACCACACCCACACTTTGATCTTCGCCAAAGTTTGCCAAAGCCGATGAAAGCGCGTGCGGCTGCAATAAGGCATCATTATTCAGAAAGCAAATATATTTGCCGACCGCCTGCCCTGCCCCTTGTGTGCACGCATCGCCAAACCCAAGATTGGCTGGGTTCCTGATGATAGTCGCCGCATCAATCTGCTCCAATAGGCTATGAGTCTCGTCAACGGAGCAATTATCAACAATCACGACTTCATAAGAAACGTCGGCATTTTGAAGTATGGAATCAAGACATAACACTGAAAGATGGGCTTTGTTGTAGAAAACGAGGACAATGGAAACAATCGGGCTGTCGCTTTCCGGAAATAGTATTCGCTCGCCGCTCTGCAACACTTGCTGGAGCCGGCTACGACCTAGGTTGTCCCATTCTCTCTGGGCGTCAGCCACACTTTGTTTGAAAGTTGTAGCGCCGTCAGGCGGCAATGGTCTGCGGCCTTCGTCGGCGCCGAAGCGCAAGTAATGAATTAGAGGGTTAGCACCAGCCGTTCGAACATCCGAGTTGTTTTCCAGATACCACTTACTGCTGAAGGCCGGGCTTGGGTCTCGCCCTTCGAAGGCGCCGTACTGAAGATAGTGGGTAATTGGATCGGTGGCTTGTGTCCCGACATCGGGATTTTGCGACAAATACCACTCAACATCAAAAAGACTGGACTGCGCGATGAGCTGTGCGTCCCGCTTACCTTGACGGTCTTCATGAAATGAGTGTGGCCGCAGTCTTCCCAAAGCGCGCAAGGGAGCGGTTAATTTCCATCCTGCCGATTGAAGAACACCGTTGAGCTGCTCGTTGCGCTTGGTCAACTCCACGCTCAGCGAACTGTTAATTACTCTCAGTTGGTCCAGACTGGACTCTCGTTCACTTAATGTACTTCTAAGATTGCTAACATCTATCGTCAGGCCGGCAACCTGCTGCTCATGTTGACCTAACAACCGTTTCAGGCTCGAAATCTCGCTTACAAAGGGTCGCAGGCTGCGAAATCTTCTTCCCGTAGTCAGTGGTTCGCAGGGCCGGCCAGTGACGAGCTTTTGGAATTCCGCTTCCCGGCCGAGCCAGATTTCCACGTCCTGCTCCGACGCCGCTAGTTCAAAGCTACCGCAGAGCGCCACAATTAACTCGAACAGCGATGGCGCGGCTTCGCTCGAGGACATGCCGACAGGCAGCGACCATAGGAGGCCGCGAGTAATCACCCACCCTAAACTAATCTCGTTGTCGCTTTGCCACTCCTCATCAATGGGCACAAGCTTGCCATCTACATTGAGAAGGTTGAAAGGGGTGCAGTCCAGAAACTCGCCCGAAAGCACATACGAGGATAGTTCTAGCGATGCGTCCGAAACATCCGCAACTGTTGCCGGCGATATTCGAGCGTGCTCCAGCAAGAATTCCATCCACGGCCGAAGCCCTTCAACGATGGATTCCACATCACCGCCCGCTGCACGTGCTCGCAACAGGTTCCACAATAATTGCCGCCCCGGCTGATACACCGATTCAGACACCTGATGCGTAATTGTCATGCCCTCATGCACCATACGACGACTACCTTTGGCCGATGGTGTCAGGGACTCCTTCAGCACCCTTATTCCAGATCCATCCCGCACGAAGGTCGTTTGCGTACAAAATTCAGGCGCGCGATTTACCGACCATGCAAACGCAAGTTCCGTAGGCTTTGGCGGTTCAGGGTCGGGTGTCGCAATTACGAGAAATGAGTTGCTCAAGTCGGCAAGCAAGCCATTGGTGTGCAACACTGAGAAAGCCAACGCTTCGTCGAAGCCACGATAAGGCGAGCCCGCATAGTCGCGTGCATGACAGCGGGCCAGCAAATCGATGACATCAAATCCGGGATCTGTTAATGCGTTCTCAGAGAGAATGACAGACGGCAGCTTATAGTCCGGAAAAGGATAATAGAACCGAAGCTGGGATAGTCCAGATGTGGATAGCAGTGCGATCAACTCTTGCCGGCCAAAGGTGCGAGCGGTCTTAGCCTCGTACAGATCTTGAACTCCGAAGTATGGAATACCAACGTGGTCTTCGCCACAGCCGTTGAAATACTTCAACCCTACTTTATTCTCAATCGCGATAACCACCCGGCCGGAGGGCGCGAGAAGACGGGATACCCCCTGCAGATAGTGTTCAAACGGCTTCTTGCTGCCTGAGAACAAGCCCGCATATTCGAGCACTCCGACCAGTAGTATGCAATCGAATCGTTCATCGGTTTCAAATTGCAGAAGGTCGTCTACCACGACGCGCACATTGGCAAGGTCCCGGCAGCGCTCCGCGGCGACACGCGCCCGCATCAGGCTGCCTTCGACTGCAACGACGTTCGCGCCAATCTCGCCGACAAAACGGGTGATGGCGCCGCAACCGCATCCCAGTTCCAGAACTCTATCGCCCGACCGCAAGTCCAGCGGCCGCACCAGGCAGTGACGAAATCGGCTGAAGTAGTATTCAGTAGGCCAATCGCAAATGTGTTGTGCTAATTCCTGCGAAAAAGTACTGCGGTCTTTCGTGTTCGAAACCACGCGAAGCAGGCGCTCTTCCACTTCAGCCCCGTCGGAATAGGAGAATTCGCCCGGGGTTTTGCTCAGGTAAAGATGAAACTGGTCATCCCAGATGTAATTCATTAGAACTCATAGACGACGCTAGGCTATAGCGTCGCGCCAGGGCTTTGTCCTGATCGCCAATCTTTGGGAGTGCTGCTTAGCAACCGAGGCTGTTGAAACCGATATTCTAGCAGCGACGTCGCCGGGTTGGCGAACCGGCGTGGCGATCATCAGCATGTTTGTCAGGCACCGGCAGTTGCGCGGGCAATCATCCTTTCCAGAACGCAAACCCTCGTTTGGTAGCGGTGCCATTTTCCGTCGCGGGCCCCCCAGGCTGGTGGCCCACTTCCGCAATTGCTTGGCAAAGTCGGAACGCGAGGCGGGCACTATCGGCTTGCCGGTGTTCATGGCGTTGATCAATTCCACGGAACTGTTAGGCATCGTCAGCGCCACCGGCAGCCTCACCGCCTTGGCAATCCCGTCCAGAGTCACTTCTCCCTGGGAACGGAAGCGATTGATGACTATATTTATTTTGCCTGGCGGGAAGTTGTACTGCAGTAGGTTGTCGACGTAGCGTGACAGGTCGCGCAACGCCGGCACGTCGGGGGTAGCGACCAGGTAAAGCTGATCGCATTCTGCAATGGTGGCCTCATTCGCATTGCCTACCCCGTGGCAACAGTCGATGACTACGTATTCGTAGCTTCCGCGCAGATAGCGAAGAGTCTGCTGGATTGAGCTGAGCGGCACGTCGGTAAATCCGTACAGCCCGTCCGGGCCGGGCAGGACATCGACCCCGTGCACGTCGTGCTCGACAAAACCACTCAGGAGGTCCGCATCGACCCGCTCAATGTTGCGGGCCAAATCATAAAAATGATACTGCGCCGCGGGCAGGCCGAGATACAGTCCAACATGCCCCAGTTGGCGATGCTCGTCCACCACCAGGACCTTCTTGCTGCACACCTGCGCCAGGAACGTCGCCAGGTGAACCGCGAGGGTGGTCGTTCCCGCCCCTCCTCGCACTCCCAGAAAAGCTATGACGTGGCCCGGTTTGGCGGAGCGGGCCGCCGCCCAACGGCGCCGCAGACGCAACAGCGATTCGTTGAAGTGGTCAGAATTCAGCGGATTCTCCAGATACTCGGTACAGCCGGCACGCATTGCGTCCAAGACAAGATCGGTATCTGACCGGGCGGAGAGAGCGATCAACTGGACACGTTCCCCCATCAACTGCTGCAAAGACGTAGCCGTTTCCATGGCCAGGTCCCGATCGAGGTCGGCATTGATAACGCACAAGCATCCCTCGGACTGCTGCATCGCTTTCAGCAGATCGACATCACGGTTCCGCGGCAGGTAGTCGGGCATATTGCCGCAGAAGGATGCTCCCAGCAGCTGTGCCGCCACCCGCGAGACGTCAGCTATGGTTTGCGGGTCCAGGCACACGGTGACCAGACAGATGCCGGATTGCGTTGCTGCGACTTGTGTGCTCACCACATTGCTCACGCCCAAAGGCGCCTCCTGCTTGGGTTCCGAGCCACGGGGCTCCGCCTCCTACTATGAGTACGGCTGATGACTGCGGCTAGGCGGTTCTCTTCCTGCGCCAAATCAGGATCGCCAGGACCACCAGGAAAAGCGCCCCTGACACCACACGAATAATCGTTGAGCTGTCCATTTCGTCTCCTTTCTGGTTAAGATTGCGATCTCACCGCTTTCCGTCCTACGGCTCCGCACCTTCCAGCAGCTTGCAGGTCCTCTCGGCATAACTAATTACCGCCCAGCGTTCCCAGGTTGCGCGACATAAGCAGCACCGCCGGACCGAGCAAAACAATGAACATGCTGGGAAAGATGAACAGGACCAGCGGGAACATCAGCTTGACCGTGCTCTTGGCCGCTATTTCCTCTGCCTGCTGGCTGCGCTGCTTCCGCAGACCATCGGCGAAGACGCTGAGCGCTTTCGAAATCGGAGTACCAAACCGGTCTGACTGGGCCAGCATGTTCGCGAAACCTTTTACCGACTCCAACTGAGTTCTATCGGCCATATCGCGCCAGGCATCAGTGCGCGGCTTGCCTGCCCGCTGCTCCAGATTGATCTGCACCAATTCTTCGGAAAGCACGGGATGGCTGCTGCCCAACTCCTCTCCGGTCCGCAACAGTGCCTGGTCAATTCCGAGTCCGGCATCGACACAGACCACCATCAGGTCCACGGCATCCGGCAGCCCGAGGCGGATTTGCTCCCGGCGCCTCCGGGTCACGTTCTTTAGCCACATGTCAGGGCCAAGATAGGCCGCCCCCAACATTACGGTGATCCAAAAAAAAGTAACATCGCGGAAGAAGCTCCAAAACACCAGCACCGCGATCGGCGCAAGCAGCCGCACCGCAACATAGATATCGATGCTGCTCTGACTCCGCAGCCCGGCGGCCACGAAGCGTTTGCGCAGCTTTTCGCCGGTAGTAATTCCCAGACGCGCGCCCACGAAGTGCAGTCCTCGCAGCAGATGCCCTTGTACCTTGCTGGGAACTGCGCGCCGCCTCTCCGCTGGAGCCGGCAGTACGCGGGCCATCCCTAAAACACGCTTGGCGGCCGAGGTCGGCCGGGTCATAAACCAGACCACCACCAGCGCGGTAGCAAAAAAAGCTGCCAACTGCAAACCGAGAATTTGTACAAATGTCATGGCTCACACCTTGATCCTGACGATTTTGCGGATCATCAATCCGCCCAGCGCCATCATGACAATGCCGGTATAGGTCAGCTTTCGCCCTACCGGGTCATGCACCAGCACATCGGCGTAACCGGGATTAGCGGCATTCAGCAGAAAGAACATGGCCACCGGCAGCAGGCACAGGATCCAGCCAGTCAGCCTTCCTTGCGCCGTGCGGACCCGCA
Organism: uncultured Acidobacteriaceae bacterium; assembly: GCA_963798185.1. Lineage (GTDB taxonomy): Bacteria > Acidobacteriota > Terriglobia > Terriglobales > Acidobacteriaceae > Bog-257. The sequence continues at coordinate 15,246 of CAWCSJ010000029.1, read as the reverse complement.
GCTCGCCCTGAATGCGCATGCGATCGCGCAACACCGCTGTAGTCCGCTCCAGGATATCCACCAGGTTTCCTCCAGTCTCCTTTTGCACCAGCATGGCCGTGATCACAATGTGCAAGTCGGCCGAAGCCACCCGGCGCCCCAGTTGCAGCAACGCGTCCCGCTGGGGCAGACCAAAGCTTTGTTGCTTGTAGACCTCCCGGAATTCAGAGCGCAGGGGCTCGCCCCCCTCCTGCGCGACAATCTCGATAGCTGCGGCAACCGAATGGCCGGCTCGCAATGCGCGGGCCATCAGGTCAAGAGCGTCGGGCAGCTTCTGGTTAAATTTCCTCAGCCGGCGGGCTCCCTTGGCCCGCAACGCCAGAACCGGAAGCGAGGCGGCCAGGATCCCAGCCACCACTCCAGGAATGACGTCCCCGAGCCAGAAACGTGCGATCGAGAACCCCATCAGGCCGAGAACTCCAGTAGCCAGCAGGACCGTGCTCACACTCCAGGAACTTTCGGCCTGGATCAGCAGCACAGATATTTTGTGCGCCATACCCCAACGTTCCAGCACCTGGTTCAGCCAATTGATTTCGCTCAGGATGGTCTCTTTGAGGAACTCCGCGGGCCCGTTCTCACCAACCACACCTGGGTTGCCCGCCGCCCGCACTCCCGCCAGACGGCGCTGCACCACACGAGCGGTGGCCGAGGGGCGGGTGAAGAGCATGACGACACCAAACGTCACCCCGGCAAAGAAGACAAATAGCAATAAGGCAACGGCCATCAGAGCTCTCCCTTACACCTCTTGTGACACCTCAAGCAGGTTCATCTCGAACGGGATGCCTGCATCCTTCAGTTTCTCGGCAAACTTGGGAACGATACCGGTGGAACGGAAACGGCCCAGCACTTTGCCGTTGGGTCCCAGTCCTTTTTTTTCGAAAAGGAAGATGTCCTGCAGACTGATGATGTCGCCGCTGGTCCCGGTCACCTCGGTAATGTGGGTCACGCGCCGGGTGCCATCGCTCATGCGCGAGACCTGCACAATAATGTGAATGGCAGAGGAGATCTGTTGCCGCAAGGCCTTCTCCGGCAGGCTGAGGTTGGCCATCAGCGCCATGGTTTCGACCCGGGAGAGAGCGTCGCGCGGGCTGTTGGCGTGAACCGTGGTAATCGACCCGTCGTGCCCGGTGTTCATGGCCTGCAACATGTCGAGCGCCTCCCCGCCCCGCACTTCTCCAATGACGATGCGGTCCGGACGCATACGCAGGGCGTTGATGACCAACTCCCGCTGGTGAACGCCGCCTTTGCCTTCCACGTTGGGTGGCCGGCACTCCAGGCGGACGACATGTCTCTGCCGCAATTGCAACTCCGCCGAGTCCTCGATGGTGACGATGCGTTCCCGTTCCGAGATAAAGCCGGAAAGAACATTCAGCAGGGTGGTCTTGCCGGCGCCTGTTCCCCCCGACACCACGATGTTCAGCCTGGCCTTCACCGCCTTGTTCAGGACCTCGAGCATTTCCCTGGTATAGGCGCCCTTGGCGATCAGGTCTTGTGCGGTGAGCGGCGAGGAACCGAACCGGCGTATGGAAACAATTGGGCCATCGATGGCCAGCGGCGGCACAATCACATTGACGCGCGAGCCGTCGGGCAGACGTGCATCCACCATAGGTGAGGATTCATCCACCCTGCGCCCTACCCCGGAGACGATCTTGTCAATGATGTGCATCAGGTGGACGTTGTCCTTGAATACCACCGAAGTCTCCTCCAGCACGCCGTTGCGTTCGACATAGACAGTCTTGTAGGTGTTCACCAGAATGTCGTTGACCGTGGGGTCCTGCAGCAGAGGTTCCAGAGGGCCAAAACCAAAAACTTCATCCATCACCTCGCGGGCCAGGGCGTCGCATTCCAGGGCGCTGAGCGGGACCTCCTGCTGGCCAATCAGCTCGCGAATGATGCCCAGCAATTGCAAGCGCGTGCGTCCATCCGGCAGCAGCATTAATTTATCCAGGTCCAGGCGGTTGATTAATTGGCGGTGGATGGTGGACTTCAGGTCTTGCGCGCCCTTGGAGAGGATTTGCGAATCACGGTCCCGCCGCTCAATCAGCGGCCGGGGCAGAACGGGAAGGTTCAAAACCGATTCGGCCATGGCATCTTTCCTCTAGCGTGTGTTTTCCACGCCAAGTTAATTCCAAAATGCAAATCTGCGTTTGGTTTCGGTTTGGGCGGCCTCTTCCGGAGCCAGCGCGGCCGCCCAGTTCTTAATCTGGCTGGCAAACTCCGATCTCTTCTCCGCTGCGATCGGCTCGCCTAGCTCCACCGCCCGCCTCAGGTCCCCTGAGCTGGTGGATAGAGCGATCGACACCGGATGGCAGATGGCCTTCTCGATCTGCTCCAGCGTCACGGTGCAGTCGGAATCATAGTGATTGATGACCACTTTCAGTTTCTCCGGCGGCACATACCATTCCAGCAAGCGGTCCACATAACGGGCCAGGTCCCGCAAGGCCGGGACCTCCGGCGTCGCCAACAGGAAAAGTTGGTTGCAGCAGGCAATGGTGGTCTGGTTCAACTCGGCCAGACCACCGGGGCAGTCGATCAGCACGTACTGATAAACGTTGACCAGAAACCGGATCGCCTGCCCCAGCGCATCGGCCGAGATGAGATCGGTTTCGCTCAGCGAGTCGGGCGACAGCAGCACATCCACGCCACTGGAATGGTGGGCAACATAGCTGTTCAGCAGCGTAAGGTCGAGTCGCGCGACATTGCGCAGCAGCTCGTGGAAGTTGTAGCGGTGCGAGCTCATTCCCAACAGCAGCGCCACGTGTCCGAGGTGGGGATGCAAGTCCAGGATGAGCACCTTCTGCCCGTGCCGCCGGGCCAGGAACGTCCCCAGGTGGACCGCTGCGGTGGTGCTTCCCGCCCCGCCTCTTACGCCCAGGAACACCAGCACCTGGCCCGCGGTTCGGGGCGGGTGGACCGGGGAGGACAGCCAGCGCGCCCGCAGTTTTTGCAGGCAGCTCGACAGTTGCCATTCCTGCAAAGGCTTGGTCAGATACTCGTTGCAACCCGCGCGCATCGCTTCCAGAATGTGGCCGGGATTCTCATCTCCGGAGAGGGCGATCAGCGCCGTCCGGCCGTTGAGCAATGGCTGCAGGTTGGTGGCAGCCTGCACTGCCATGTCCTTGTTTTTGTCGAAATCAATCAGGCACACCAGAGCCTCTGCCCCTTGCATTTGTTCCTCCAGTTGTGCCGGCGACACGTTTTGCAGGTAATCGGGGAAGGCGCTGATAAACTTGACGCTTTCCTGCATGGCCGCTTGTCTTACGGTCTGGGTTGCTTCCGGGTCGAGTCCAACCGTGATCAGGCATAGACTTCCACCCTCGGTATGGGGAGTTACCGAGCTCAAGCCGCACTCCTTCACTAATGCTTATCGGCAGACGGCGCTGCGGGCGTTATTTTCTTTCGCGCTTGATCGAATCCTGGGTTCGCCAGCAGGGGCCCCGCCATACAGGAATTGCTGGTGGTTCGCTGCCGGGGCGATCGGTATGATTCGCAGACCTGCATGTCTTGTTGTCGCATCCATGCTGTCACTCGAACTTCATCGTGGCCCGTTTATCGCCCTTGAAGATTTCCACCTCGTAGGAGGGTTTCGCGGCTGCATGGACACGCGCGGCTGGTGTCGTATTCGGGGGGCGTACCGCGCCCGCGATTTCGCCGACCCGCACCGGCACTGCGGGCACACGCCCGCGATCGGCCCCGCTGCGCAGCACGAAGTGAATGGTGCCCTGGGTAGTCGCCAACACCAGCTTTTGTGCGTCCTGTGGCTTTAGCAGCAAGGTCACCACGTCAACCTTTTCCGCTTTTCCGCCCGGCTCCGGCTCTATGTTTTGTCCTACGGTGAGAACTTCGACATCCTGTAGAACGATTTAGGTACCGGAAGTTCCATCTGCGTCATTGTGGAAAGTGACCAGCACATCGACATGCGAGCCGGGAAACAGAAATCCGGCCACGCCTATGATTTCATCGCAGCGGACCGATGCGGCCCGCATGCCCTCGGGGATCTTGACCGTCAGACCTATTCCTGAGCCTGCAACCGCCAGATACCCTGCAAGCAGCGGTTGCTGTGCGGCCACCGGGTAGATCACGGCCCGGCCGGAGACGTCCTCAATCCTGGTAAAGGCGCCTGCCAGAGGCACCTTCGCCGGCCACTCCACCAAGGTGAGGTTTTCGGGCTTAAGCAGCTCGCCAGCCGGCAATGGCCGCGACGCGGCTACATATTTCTGCATGGTTTGCGGGACGGTCCCCAGTCCTTCGATTGATCCGGCGGGTAAGAAAATAGGTAAGGGCGCCGGGAAGCAACAAGGCAGCGGAAAGGGCGATAAGCAGTCGGCGAGGATTCATAGCATTGCTCTCAGCAGGTCGCTACAAAGAGTCGTGGCGACACCCGCTCCTGCAAAAACCGGGTTGTGCGGTGACCAGCAACTCCACCACCGCACAGCCCAGCCGGTTGATGGCCATAACGAGCTAAGGTTTCCCGCCCGTGCGCGTCGAGGCGGGAGAGTGGTTGAGTTGGGTCGCGATGGCCGCAAACGCACTGCCAACTGCTGCCGCTTTCATCCTGAGCTACGAGAGCGCGGCGGCAATCTTTGAAAACTCGCTTCCGATCGCGTTGGAAACGCTCTTCATGCTGGTCACGGCGCCAAGAGCAATCAAGGCGGCGATAAGTGCGTACTCGATCAGGTCCTGACCGGACTCGTCCCGGCCCAGATTCACTAGAAGCTTCCACATCATGTAACCTCCCATGCGGGCATTCACCCGACTCAATTGATCTGGCAGACCACGTCGCAGCCCTGCTGCTGCGCAGTCCCTAACACCGCCAGGCCTGCTGCGGAAACCGATCGCAACTGACAGAGGCAGTAGCGACGGCGATTACTTCAGCAGCCACGCTCTACGGTGCCAATGTGTTTATCGGCCTGCCCGGGAAGAAACTTGAGCCTGTTGGGAATTCCCTTTGATGGGCGAGAAAATATTCTGGCTTTCTATTTTCAGCGCGAGGACGGATCGGTTGAAGGAAGGGCCTATACGCCACGGCTGGTCAGGATGGTCAGCCTGGTTGGTTCGAGTGGACTTGGTGGACTGCGCCGAGCTGAGTTCGCTCGCGTTGAGCAAACTCTCTTTAGCCCGCCTTTGGATTCAAGGTGTGGTTCACATGCTCGGGATCACGCGCAATGAGGGTTAGATAAGCCCGCGTCGGCCGATCGGGTTCCGACCGCCCCTGTTCCCAACCGTAGGGTGCCAAGCGGAATGTGATAGCGGTCCGCAAATTCTTCCTGGGTCAGCTCCAACGCGCGCCGGATGACTTTCGCCTGTTCCAGTAGTTGGGTTGGCAGCTAACGGAAAAACTTGTGGATATTGGATGGGTCCGAGCCTCGCTGCTTCTAAGCTTCGCCGTCAGTTCTCCAGGCTGCCGAATTTTTTCTCTTCCGCAGCCATGTGCAGGCGCATCATGCGAGTAAGGTCCGTTCCGTCTTTCTTCAACTGATTGACGGCATTTTCCATGTCGCGGCTCTGGCTCAGGTGTGCCATTCGATCGCGGAAACTCTCCAGCCGCACCCGCATTTCGTTGTGCTGGCGCTGCATCTCGCGGGCGAACGAGGCCAGCTCGGGACTCATCCTTGCGATGGTCTCCAGCACTGTGGTCTCTTCGTGCTCGTGGTGCCGGGGGAGCCACTCCGCCAGCCATTTGCCACGGCTCACCGCCTGGTTGGCGGTGGCGAGATCGGTGAAAACCTCTGCGTAGCAGACCATCTGGTCCAGGGCGGCATCCATTTGGTCCAGCTGCGTCACCAGGTCCTCGTGTTCCTGATGAATGCTGAGGGTCTCTTCGTGGAACTTCGGATCCAGGTTTTCCATCGCACACCTCGTCAGTTTGAATGGTCGTCCTGTGGGCCGGCCTCGGCAGTGACGGAAATCACCTGCCGGCGTGATGGTTCAATTCCCACAGTTTAGCGAGAGACAGGCGGAGAATGGGCCTCCAATCCACTCTAAAAAGAAAACCGGAGCAGCTGCTCCGGTCCATGAGTTTGTGACTCGCCTATTTCTTCCCTTGCACCGCTGCCAGGCATTGCCCAAACAGATCCAGCAGATGCTGGGCATAGTCCTCGGCTTTTGAAACTGTGCCGCCCTTGAAGCCAGCCTCCGGCGAGCCGGTCTTCCCATATCCGGTGGTGACGGCGATGAATTTCATCATGTCGAGCGCAATGTCTTCGTTGCGACGCATGATTGCGTTAGCAAGCCCGTGTTCTTCCATAAGTGCTGGCCTCCTTGTACGCCGGCTTACAGCGCCGACGGGCAAGAATCATAGCAGAGAGCCGGGCGTCATACCTCGAAGTCAACGTGGCACACTCGGCCGACGATATAGTCGTGATAGCTTCTGCCGCGCTCCATGCGAACCAGTTCCACAGGATGCTGCGGGTTCTGCGGACGCAACACCAATTGATCGCCGGAAACTGAGACGTAGCCAATCAGCGAGCGGGGCCCGGCTTGCACAGCGTAGATGTTTGGCCTGAAACGGCGGTACGGCTGCAAGGAATTGTAGTGGCGATCGACCAGGACAATGGCGCTGGCAGCGATGTGCGGAAACATGCCCGCAGCCGTCCTGGCGCCAAGTTTGAGAAGCACGAAGCGCATCCAGTCGCCGCGATTGCCGGTGTCGTTCGCCTTTAGCCGGTGCAGAAATGACTTGCTGAAACTGCGGCTTTCGCGCACCTGCGCCCCCGTGAAGCGCGGCAGGCGGGCGGCTTGCTCCCCACTCACCAGGCCCACTTTCTCGACTCGCCCGGCTGGGAACGACACCTGCTGCTCGATCTCCTTGAGGTCTGCCAGGTCCAGCACGCTGAGGTCCAAGCTCTCGAGCAGGCGGTCCATGGATTCCAGGCTGAGGCCGCGGCGGGCATTGAGAAAGTTGGAAAGATGGCCTTGCTGAAATCCGGCGGCACGCGACAACCTGCTTCCGGTCATTTCCCCTCGTTCGATTCGGGCCCGGATGTGCGCGCGCAGCTTGTCCTGCAAATCGTGGAGTCGCATGCAACTCCTTGTCGTGTTATCGCAATTGTATTTTTCTGAGAGCTATACATGTACTTTAGTAATATTCATTGAGCAATAAACCTGTTGACTGTGCAGATTCCCCTATGCCACAGTCGAGGGGTCGAAAGGTTCTGCGGTTCTGGCCGAGGTAAATGAACCGATGATGGAGACACACGCGAACGGTGAGGAAAGAACCTTCGCCGAGTTGCGGCGCAAAATCAGGGAGGTCGAGCTGCTTTCAGCAGCCACGGAGAAGCTCCTGCGTAATCTGCGCTTCTCGGGAAGACTCAGCGTAGTGGTAAAAAACGGATGCATTCTGAAGTCGGGATACGAAGAGGGTTACTTCAGCCGCCAGCAAGATGAGCGGATGATACCTTGAAAACAAACGGCAGGGACGCAGTGGGGAATTTTTGTAGCACCCAGGAATGTCAGAGAGTGCGCCGCTGCCAGCATCACGTTTTGTACTTTACCAACTAAACGCCAGCAGGTCATCGTAACTTAAACGAGCCCTGTGTGCAGAGCGAAACCGCTCTGCCGCAGGGCTCTTCATTTTTAGGGCAAGACGAACTTAAGGAGCCATCCAATGCAACTCTCCACCTACGAACTCAAATACTGTGAACGCTGCGGCTCGTTGCGATTGCGCCGCTCCGCATCTGGCGAAACCTATTGCGAACCGTGTGAACAAACGCTGGCCAACTACTCGCTGCGCAACCATGCCGGGCGCGCGCGTCTGCTGTTGCACAGGCCACGCGCAAAATCAGTCGCGGCCCCCATATTGCCCGCTGCTACCCCGTCGCAATTGCCATTAGGGAGGCTGCAATGAAGCGTCTCCACTCCTCGCCTTCGCAGTTAGCGCTTTTCGACGCCGCTCAGTCAGCTTTCGAAGAGTGCGATGAACTCGATCCTCGGCCGGAGATTTTGTGTTACCGCGGGCAGACCTTTGCCATCATGCGGCACTTCTTCGAGATTTCCTCGCAACTGGGAAGGCTTCCCTCGCTGCTGGGGCGAGAATTTTTCCGCGCCCGTATCTCTCACCATGCCATTCCCAGTTTTGAAGACCAGGCCGTCTTCGTACGCGATGTCGAACTCTGTTTTGCACGACTCAGCGAGCCGCACGCCGAGATGATCACCCTGATCGCTCTGTACTCTTTCTCACGGGAAGAAGTGGCCCACATGCTGCGCGCCAGCAGAACGTGGGTAAATATTCGCACGGCGGAAGCTCTGGACGCGCTGAGCGAAATTTTTCTGCATGCGCGCCTGCTGCGCGAGGACCACCCCGATCGCAGGCAGTCGCAGGTGACAAGCCGGTCCATCCCGGCGGATGCAGCCGCATATGGCAGCGCGTCTGGCGCTGTCGTCATGGACGGACAGGCTCGCAAGCCTGTCCTGCCGGCACAACCGCCGGCGACGGATCGCTGTCACCCTATATCTGCATGTAAGCTTCCCTCAGTTCTCCAGGCTGCCGAACTTTTTCTCTTCCGCAGCCATGTGCAGCCGCATCATGCGAGTAAGGTCCGTGCCGTCTTTCTTCAACTGATTGACGGCATTTCCCAGGTCGCGGCTCTGGCTCAGTTGCGCCATCCGGTCGCGGAAACTTTCCAGCCGCACCCGCATTTCGTTGTGCTGGCGCTGCATCTCGCGGGCGAACGAAGCCAGCTCGGGACTCATCCTTGCGATGGTCTCCAGCACTGTGGTCTCTTCGTGCTCGTGGTGCCGGGGGAGCCACTCCGCCAGCCATTTGCCGCGGCTCACCGCCTGGTTGGCGGTGGCGAGATCGGTGAAAACCTCTGCGTAGCAGACCATCTGGTCCAGGGCGGCATCCATTTGGTCTAGCTGCGTCACCAGGTCCTCGTGTTCCTGATGAATGCTGAGGGTCTCTTCGTGGAACTTCGGATCCAGGTTTTCCATCGCGCACCTCGTCAGCTTGATGGTCGTCCTGTGGTCCGGCCTCGGCAGTGACGGGAATCACCTGCCGGCGTGATTGTTCAATTCCCACAGTTTAGCCAAAGACACGCGAAGGAATGGGCCTCCAATCCATTCCAAAAGAAAACCGGAGCAGCTGCTCCGGTCCATGAGTTTGTGTCTCGCCCTATTTCTTCCCTTGCACCGCTGCCAGGCATTGCCCAAACAGATCCAGCAGATGCTGGGCATAGTCCTCGGCTTTTGAAACTGTGCCGCCCTTGAAGCCAGCCTCCGGCGAGCCGGTCTTCCCATATCCGGTGGTGACGGCAATGAATTTCATCATGTCGAGCGCAATGTCTTCGTTGCGACGCATGATTGCGTTAGCAAGCCCGTGTTCTTCCATAAGTGCTGGCCTCCTTGTACGCCGGCTTACAGCGCCGACGGGCAAGAATCATAGCAGAGAGCCGGGCGTCATACCTCGAAGCCAACGTGGCACACTCGGCCGACGATATAGTCGTGATAGCTTCTGCCGCGCTCCATGCGAACCAGTTCCACAGGATGCTGCGGGTTCTGCGGACGCAACACCAATTGATCGCCGGAAACTGAGACGTAGCCAATCAGCGAGCGGGGCCCGGCTTGCACAGCGTAGATGTTTGGCCTGAAACGGCGGTACGGCTGCAAGGAATTGTAGTGGCGATCTACCAGGACAATGGCGCTGGCAGCGATGTGCGGAAACATGCCCGCAGCCGTCCTGGCGCCAAGTTTGAGAAGCACGAAGCGCATCCAGTCGCCGCGATTGCCGGTGTCGTTCGCCTTTAGCCGGTGCAGAAATGACTTGCTGAAACTGCGGCTTTCGCGCACCTGCGCCCCCGTGAAGCGCGGCAGGCGGGCGGCTTGCTCCCCACTCACCAGGCCCACTTTCTCGACTCGCCCGGCTGGGAACGACACCTGCTGCTCGATCTCCTTGAGGTCTGCCAAGTCCAGCACGCTGAGGTTCAAGCTCTCGAGCAGGCGGTCCATGGATTCCAGGCTGAGACCGCGGCGGGCATTGAGAAAGTTGGAAAGATGGCCTTGCTGAAATCCGGCGGCACGCGACAACCTGCTTCCGGTCATTTCCCCTCGTTCGATTCGGGCCCGGATGTGCGCGCGCAGCTTGTCCTGCAATTCGTGGAGTCGCATGCAACTCCTTGTCGTGTTATCGCAATTGTATTTTTCTGAGAGCTATACCTGTACTTTAGTAATATTCATTGAGCAATAAACCTGTTGACTGTGCAGATTCCCCTATGCCACAGTCGAAGCGTCGAAAGGTTCTGCGGTTCTGGCCGAGGTAAATGAACCGATGATGGAGACACACGACGAACGGTGAGGAAAGGACCTTCGCCGAGTTGCGGCGCAAAATCAGGGAGGCCGAGCTGCTTTCAGCGGCCACGGAGAAGCTCCTGCGTAACCTGCGCTTCTCGGGAAGACTCAGCGTAATGGTAAAAAACGGATGCATTCTGAAGTCGGGATACGAAGAGGGTTACTTCAGCCGCCGGCAAGATGAGCGGATGATACCTTGAAAACAAACGGCAGGGACGCAGCCAGGAATTTCCGTCGAACCCAGGGATATCAGCCAGTGCGCCGCTGCCAGCATCACGTTTTGTACTTTACCAACTAAACGCCAGCAGGTCATCGTAACTTAAACGAGCCCTGTGTGCAGAGCGAAACCGCTCTGCCGCAGGGCTCTTCATTTTTAGGGCAAGACGAAATTAAGGAGCCATCCAATGCAACTCTCCACCTACGAACTCAAATACTGTGAACGCTGCGGCTCGTTGCGATTGCGCCGCTCCGCATCTGGCGAAACCTATTGCGAACCGTGTGAACAAATGCTGGCCAACTACTCGCTGCGCAACCATGCCGGGCGCGCGCGTCTGCTGTTGCACAGGCCACGCGCAAAATCAGTCGCGGCCCCCATATTGCCCGCTGCTACCCCGTCGCAATTGCCATTAGGGAGGCTGCAATGAAGCGTCTCCACTCCTCGCCTTCGCAGTTAGCGCTTTTCGACGCCGCTCAGTCAGCTTTCGAAGAGTGCGATGAACTCGATCCTCGGCCGGAAATTTTGTGTTACCGCGGGCAGACCTTTGCCATCATGCGGCACTTCTTCGAGATTTCCTCGCAACTGGGAAGGCTTCCCTCGCTGCTGGGGCGAGAATTTTTCCGCGCCCGTGTCTCTCACCATGCCATTCCCAGTTTTGAAGACCAGGCCGTCTTCGTACGCGATGTCGAACTCTGTTTTGCACGACTCAGCGAGCCGCACGCCGAGATGATCACCCTGATCGCTCTGTACTCTTTCTCACGGGAAGAAGTGGCCCACATGCTGCGCGCCAGCAGAACGTGGGTAAATATTCGCACGGCGGAAGCTCTGGACGCGCTGAGCGAAATTTTTCTGCATGCGCGCCTGCTGCGCGAGGACCACCCCGATCGCAGGCAGTCGCAGGTGACAAGCCGGTCCATCCCGGCGGATGCGCCGCATATGGCAGCGCGTCTGGCGCTGTCGTCATGGACGGACAGGCTCGCAAGCCTGTCCTGCCGGCACAACCGCCGGCGACGGATCGCTGTCACCCTATATCTGCATGAGGCGCGAACAACAAATTTGTCACCACGGAGAACACGGAGGGTACGGAGAAGAAGGGACCGACAGAAACTCTGTGATCTCCATGCCTCCCTGGTAAGAAGAACCCTTTTTTCTGTACCTCTGTGCTCTGTGGTGAGCTTTATTTCCCGTGACTGTCGCTTGGTTCGTATATGTAGTAATGCTATTATCAAACAGCATAATAATTAGTTGCTAATCGCGAAAAACTGTTACGATACCGTAATTCGGTGGTCACAGGTTAATCAGTTAGTACTGCCATCCTGCCGTAAGTTCCACCGCATCAACGTCTTTATTGCCGGGGAATGCCATGTCTCCTTTGCTGCCCATCAAAGAAACATCTCGCGAGGTAGTGGTCGAGGTGACTCGCAGCTTGCAACCCTACTTCGCAGAGATCACGGCGGCATGGCGGCACCGGATGTTCGGCGAATTCGATTGCGATGGCCGGGCCATGGCAGCCCTGGAGCGGTTAACGATCGGCACGGGCTTCTCCATCTTCTCGCAGACTGACTTTGCCGCGTTTTATGACAGCCTGCAGCATTTCGGAAAGCGCCTGGCAAAACTGAAAGTCAACGCCCGAGTCGTCTCTCGGTCGCTGGAGATTTACCAGCAACTCATTGATCCCTATCTCGAAAGACTCTTTCCCCCACACCGGTTGGCGGAAGCTGTGGCCGCCATGGAAACGCTCTCGTGGGCCAGCTATGTAGCGGTGTCGGGGGCATACTTCGATGCTCAGAAAAGCGAGTCGGAAGCGCTATTGTCGGTCCTCGATGCCGAACTTTCGGCGCGCAACTTGAATGCTCTGCTGGAGCGTGTTCTGAACATCACCGCCCAAACGTTTAATGCGTCGGTGGGATTGATCCTGCTGAAAGAACCAGAGCAGCAGGTGCTCAGAGTGCAAGCCCAGGTGGGTTTCGGTGAGGACCTTGAGGATCCGACCCTCGCTATCGCGGTGGGCCACGGTTTCTCCGGCGCCATCGCCGAGACGGGCGAGCCGGGGATTTTACCGGACCTGACCACATCCCACGGTGCACTGAATCCCCTGCTGCGGGGCAAGGCAAAAGCCCTTTGGGGAGTGCCCTTAAAGTCCAGTGAGAGCGTCATCGGAGTGCTGTTGATCGGATTCTCCACTCCGCGTGAGTGGCTGCCTACCGAACGCGAATTGCTGCGGGCCATTGCCGACCGCTCGGCGTTGGCCATCGATCGTGCCGGCATGACGGACGCATTGCGCGAACGCGAAACGCGCATCGCCGAACTTTCCGGCCATCTGCTGCGGGCACAGGAAGAAGAGCGCAAGCGCATCAGCCGTGAGTTGCACGACGAAACCGGACAAGCCCTCATGGTGATTCGGCTTTACCTGGGAATGCTCGAGGGCAGCGTGGGAACGCGCTCGGCGCGTGCCAAGATACGCGAAACTCTCGAGGTGGTTGACCGGACGATCGAAGGCATCCGGCGCATTATCGGCCGGCTGTCGCCGCTGGTGCTGCAAGAACTCGGCCTGATCGCGGCGGTCCGCAAAGCAGCCAAAGACCTGGCCAAGAGCAGCGGGGTGAAGGCGCGGGTCACGGTCTCCCCGGAGTTCGGCCGCTTGCCGGCAATTGTGGAGACGGCGGTCTATCGCGTAGTGCAGGAGGCGTTGCATAACGTCGCCAAACATGCCGGCGCCAGTACTGTGACCATCGAGATGACCCGTGAAGGAGACTTCGTTCGCTTGCTGGTCGAGGATGACGGCATAGGCATGCCAGCCAAGTCGAAAGCCGCCGGCCGGCGGACGTTCGGACTCGCCGGGATGCACGAACGCATCGGAAACATTGGAGGAAAGATGAAGGTGACCTCTGCGCGAGGCAGGGGAACTCGCATCGAAGTAAATGCGCCTATCGCGGGGACTCTATTCGGGTCCGACCGCGGGTTGCCGATGAGCAACGAAACTGCCGGGGCCGTGGCGCAAGGAGCCTAAGGGGTTAAGAATGCCGAAAATCAGATGTGTGCTGGTGGACGATCATACGTTGTTCCGGCAGGGGGTGCGTCGACTGCTGGAGAGCGAAAGCGATTTCGAAGTGGTCGGCGAATCGCCCGACGCGGGCGACGCCGTAGAGAAAGCCCGCGAGTTGCGACCGGATGTGGTGCTGATCGATATCGGAATGCCCGGCCTGTCGCCGTTTGAGGCGGCGCGCCAGATCAAGAAGATTCGGCCCGAGAGCAAAATCATTTTCCTGACCATGTACGAGGATGAAGATTATCTGGTGCAGTGTCTGGAAGTGGGCGCGGCGGGATACGTGTTGAAGGACACCCCGGCGCAACAGTTGGTGAGTGCCGTCCGTGACGTGTACAAAGGCGGCAAGTACATGAGCTCACGGGTGCTGGGCAAGCTGGTGGAGGATTTCCGCGCGCGAGTGAAAGACGCAAGGATGCGGCCGCGCATGTCTACGCTGACGCCGCGCGAACGCGAGATCCTGAAGCTGCTGGCCGAAGGTAATTCGGTAAAAGAGATCGCAGTGCTGCTGGGATTAAGCGTGAAGACGGTCGAGGCGCACAAGTTTAACCTGATGCGCAAGCTCGACATCCACAACAAAGCGCAACTTGTCACTTATGCCATCCAGAAGAAGATCATCAAAGTTCCGATGGCGCAGTAATTCGACGACCGGCATTCACTGCTGGTGCTGTTGCGGGGTGGCAAATGCCGCTTGCGGAGTTCCGGCGGACACCGGCGAACTCGGACTTGCAGTCCCCGCGCGCGGAGTCTCATCACCAACCACCACCCAGGTTCTCCCGTCTTCGGTCCGGCCAGTCGTTGAGCGCCCGTAGGTACACCATGCCCGAAACGCATTCGAGAAATGAGGGGTCGGCCACTTCAAACCGTAGAACTGCTGTGCCAAGCTGGTAGGTTCAACGAACAGGGGGCCAACGGCGACGGCGGCTGCATCCCCACTGGGATTGAATGCCGTCATTTTCGCGGGATCGTAATCCGCAGGACGGTCCGCTCGCTTCACCGCCCTCCGGCGCTCAATCGTTCTTTCTGCCTCAATTACAATCTCGCCCGCCTGAAATTTGACCGTGGCCCGATACACGACTTCACCGTTCAGTTGGTCCGGCCGAGGCCATAAGTACGGGCCGTCCAGCCTGGTCCAGTCGTGATCGTATTTTCGTGCGGCCAGGGTCGCGTCGCTGACGATATCTGACTGCTCAATCCACGACGGATTCCATTCCTTCTGGTCAACGGTCAGGTACACCGGGAACTGCTCCACCTCGAAGGTCGTACCGTTTCTCTTGATTACGACCACGTCGGCCCTTTCCTCAAACTCCCCCCTGGCGAGCGGTTCGTCAATGCTGGCGGGGAGATAGAGAAGCAGCGACACCGTCTCACCGTCGGGAATCTGCCGCGGCAGTTGATGCCGAAGACGGTTGGTGAAGTCAACCATGTCTGGAGGCGGGGCATCGGCCTTGTCGGCCCATTTCGTCTCCATCCGAACCAGCGCAAGCGTCATGGCATACAACTGCAACGCCTGGCCAAACGACAAGCGCCTCTTGGGCACCCGATACTTCACTCCTTTAGTCGTGGCCGTGGTGTCGGTCAATTTGTCGACGGCCCGGCGCAACTCGTCCAGCTTCCATTGGGAATAATCCTCCAGCGCCATGGCTGGCATTAATTCGTC